>NZ_JACJPI010000071.1 GCF_014695975.1 Leptolyngbya sp. FACHB-321 | reverse complement strand
TTTGGGGGTGCAGTGACATGGACAAAGCCCCTGATATCAACGCTACTCTGTCATCCTAGTCACTCTTTAGCGAGCAGAGTCTTGTATTAAGCAATGTTTCGCCAGCAGTATCAAAACTTGGGAAGAGCCCAAATAGGCCGCAATTCGTCAATCGATGGCGCAATCGGTCAACGCAGCTCTAAATAAGCGTTTTAGCTTCTAACGGCCGTGGGATGAGCTGTGTCTAAGCAGCAGTGACTGAAAGTGGGTTAGAAGCTTGAAACATTTGTGGACTCTGGTTTCGAAAAATTGTGCCACTCATTTGCAAATTGTGCCATATCTTTTGCTCATTCACAGCTATAAAGTCTCATGGCGGCAGGGCAATAAGAACCAGTGCCAAGGGCCGTGATATGTTCTTAGCAAACAGGCATCAGTGCGATTGATCGCTGCTTTAAGCAGCGTGTCTATAGTGTCGATAGAGACCACACATCTTTTTTCAAGCAGCCTCATCGCTCCCAACCACTCCCCATAGTGTTGCGATCGGCATGCTTTCACCGCGGTGAGCAGCTAATTTAGTCCGATTGAAGGTTGAACCTAAATGACCTTCCTTAGTCTTAGTTTTTAATTCTAGAAGGTAAACAAGCACCTGCTAATTTTAGATGTAGCCTGCTAATTTCTAGCCTCTCTTTTTAGTCGTCATTACATCCATCTACTCTTACTTTCATCAACATTTATGCGAAGCAAGAGAACATGAAAGCAAAAAAAGGTGAGGTAATTAAACATTTTGATTACTCCCAGCATTGAGCGTCTCATCCCAACACACGCCTGGAAGCTCCTCAAGCCTACTGTCAAGAGTCTACGTTGTTTTACTACTAGAACAACGTAGAACATCTTCTCAGAAGCACTCCTACGTTGTTTTCTCAATTAAATCGCGTCTACCGATGCAAGCGGGATCGTATCTCTTGAATGCCGACCTGCAGATGCTCTGGGGCAATCAAGCCACCTTTGTGCAGCACTGGCACTTTGCTCAAGGTCGCAACAGCCTCGACACCAAAGCACTGGACCGTATTCTCAAAGCAGCGCGACGGCGACAGTTCCGCGTGACTAGCAAAGCCGATAAGTTCTTGAACGATCTGAATGCCGAAATTGAGCAGGGTTGGACGGGGCTCGAACAAACCAATCGGTTACTCGGACGCATTGCCATACGTTCTTACATCTTTGGGCATGTCCTGTATACAGATAAGCCGTTAGAAGGCCATGCCTTAGTCCACGCTATCGTCACGATCGCTCAGAACCTCCTTGGCTATCACGACTGGTGCCAGCATCAGCAGGAAGTGGAGAAACGGGCTCAAGACTGGAGGCTAGCGATTGAGCAGAGCCACTACCTCCACTACGGCATCGACAAACGACCCGTTGAGTTAAGTCCTGCTTAACCGGTCGCATCCGAACCCAGTTGGAACCAGCAACAGCAAGCAGAAGCGAGAGCACGCATTCAACAGGCAGTCGTTGACTTATTAGAAAAGGAAACACTACCGTCAGGTATTACCGCACGCTTCGATGCGCTCATGACCTATGGCTTGCGCGATTTCTCTACCCATGTAAAATTTACCAGTGCCATCCCGGCTAGGCGATCGCTGTTGGTAAACGACATCAGCACTGGTCGTAATCGTTGCAGGCGAGGCTTGGCAACCTCCAAGCAGAACAGTGAAGCCGATCAGTAGGATCAGCGCACCATTTAACCAGCGAGATTGCCAACGATGATTCATAACTGTGTTCAAATCAGCCTGTATTCCGCATTCCAGCGGCAATGCCGTTGATGGTCAGCAGGGCACCCCGCAGCAGTTCACCTTTGCTATAGCGCGATCGCACCACCCCTGTCACGGCTTCTGTATTGTGCTGTCGCAGCCGTTTCAGCAGCGATACTTGCAGGAAGCCAAGGGGCACGATCGTGCCGTTACGCAACTGCACCGATCGCTGCAAATCGGGATCACCATCCAGCAAACGCTTGTGCCCCGTAATGGCAAGCACCATCTCGCGTGTCAGATGGTATTCATTGGAAATTTGCTCGAACACTGGCTCCAGTCGCGCTTTGTCTTCTGGCTTAGCAAGTTCGTGAACGTAGTGTCCAGCAATTTGCAGATCGACTTTAGAGAGAGTCATTTCGACTTTGGAAATTGCCATCTTAAAGAACTGCCACTTGAAGTAGAAATAGCGCAAGAGCTTCAAATGTTCTTCAGGTTCTTCAACTAAAAAGTCGTTTAGTGCCGTGCCCATGCCATACCAGGCAGGCAGGAGAAAGCGGCTTTGTGTCCAGCTAAATACCCACGGAATTGCCCGTAGACCACTAAGATCTTTTTTGCCGCCACCGCGCCGTGCTGGACGAGAGCTAATTTGAAGCTGGCTGATTTCTTCGATCGGCGTGACCTGCAAAAAGAAGTCCAGAAAATCTGGTTGTTCATAGATAAGGGCACGATAATGGCTGCGCGATCGTGCTGCCAGTTCTTCCATAATTTCGTGCCAGGGCTGGATGTCATCAAACCCAGTACGCAGTAGGCTGCCCTGAATCACTGCCGTCGTGACGGTTTCCAGGTTATACAGCGCCAGTTCCGGCAACGAATATTTTGATGCCAGCACCTCGCCCTGCTCTGTAATTTTGATGCGTCCATTCACGCTCCGACCAGGCTGCGCCAAGATTGCTTCGTAGGCAGGTCCGCCGCCTCGACCGACTGAGCCACCTCGACCATGAAAGATGCGTAGTGACACATCGTACTGCTCCGCCACTGTCTGCAATGCTTGTTGTGCCTTGTGAATTTCCCAACTACTGCTTAGGAAGCCGGAGTCTTTATTGCTGTCGGAGTAGCCCAGCATGACCTCCTGGAGCGATGGTGCTTGCGCTTCTAGCTGGGCATAGCCACCCGCTAGCACGGCTCGATAGAGGGGCAACTCAAACAAGTGTTTCAGCACGGATGGCGCTTTAAGCAGATCCTCCACCGTCTCAAAGAGGGGCACTACATGAAGGGCACTCGTGCCAGTCGCAGGATCATATAGTCCGGCTTCCTTCGCTAAAAGCAGCACCTCCAGCAGGTCGCTCACCTCATGACTCATGCTAATCACGTAGGTGTTGCAAATGTCGGTACCAAACTCCTGCTGGAGCCGCCGCACCATACGAAAGGTTTCGACGGCTTCGCGCGTTTTAGCTGAGAAGTTCAACTCAGTAGGAATCAGTGGTCGGCGTGTCTGTAGCTCGGTTGTTAGCCAGAGCGTCCGCTCATATTCTGTTAGCTCGTTGTATGGCTTAGCCAGCAGTTGAAGGTAGTCAACAATTTCGCCAATAGTGTCAGAGTGGCGCGTACTTTCCTGGCGTACGTCTAGATGCGCCAGCGTAAAGCCGTAGATTTCGACCTGGCAGATCAACGTTTCCAGATCACGGCAGCTTAAGCCTGTTTCGGTCAAGCTCCGCTCGATCAAGCGTAGTTCTGCTAGAAAAGCTGCGCCAGAGGCATAGATAGTGTTGGGGTTAGAGTCTGGGGCATCACCGCGTAAGCAATCGCTGTTGTTGATGATGGCATTGCGATCGCGCGTATTCTCCAGACGCTTTTGAATATACGACAGCTTGAGTCGATAGGGTTCTTGGCGATAGCGAATGGCAAGCTGATCATAGACCACAGGCATTTGGAGTTGGTCTTGCTCCAATGATTCCAGCAGTTCAGGCAGGACATCACTCCAATGCAGCGACAAACTTAGCAAGTCCTTGAGCCGATGCACTGATTGAATGTATTTTTCGATGACCATGCCACGCTGATAACACGCAGTCTGCCAGGTGATTTGCGGTGTGACTGAAGGATTGCCATCGCGATCGGACCCCACCCACGAGCCAAATTTACAGAAGTTGTTGCTGGGTGGTTCCATCGTTGGAAAGGACGCATGCAACGCTTGCTTAAAGCGTTGGTAAAGCTGCGGAATTGCATCAAACAGCACTTCTTGAAAGTAGTGCAGCGTGTAGTCCACTTCATCCAGCACCGTTGGTTTGAATTGATGCAACTCGTCAGTGCGCCACCAAAGGCGAATTTCTTCTGTCAATTGTTCGCGCAAGACCTCTGCTTCCCAAGAGGCAGCCGGAAGCCCCTGAGCAGTGAGCCGATCTTCTACCTGGTCAAGCTGGCGTAAAATGCGCGCAATCCGACGCTGCTTGTCGCGAATAGTATGCCGCACAATTTCAGTCGGATGGGCTGTAAAAACCAACCGAATATCCAACTGCTTGATTAAATTTTGGACGTGCTGCGGCGGCACATTGAGGCTACGAAGCTTGGGAAAGAGCCAGTGAAACGTACCCATCTCTCTACGCGCTTCTGGATCTTGCAGGCTTTTTTCCAGCAGATCTGCTTCGAGCCTGCCCAGTGGCGTTGACGATTCGCCATGTGAGCCGGGATAACCTGCGATCGTCTTACTTTGCTCTACCGCAGCCGATGACGCAGTATCGCGTGAGGCTCGGTATTGCTGCTGCTGATCGCGCTGCTCGTAATGCTGCTCCACAATGTTGATGAGTTGGAAGTAGAGCGCAAAAGCACGCGCTGCCCGGATTGCCTCGTTAAGGTCTAACCGCTCTACCACCCGTAACACTTCTGACTCTAAAAAACTGGGCGCTTGTCCGTCCGGTGAACATAGCTCCCGCAACTGATTCAGCAGATCGACTAGTTCCTGACCACATTCCTCTTGCAGCACACAAGCCCATAGATCTTCAACAATCTTGAGCCGATGCCGCAAAAACAAATCAGAAGTAGAGGTCACAGTCATAGCCTCGGGAACTATGGACTCGATCGCTGTTCCAGAGTTCAATCCATCATCTGACGAAGGTCGTGTCGAACTCATGAGGCTGCTCTTGTCAAAGATATTTCAATAATTCTATGGGGTAATCCTCAGTTTTGTGGCTGCGAGAGCCACCAATTTACTTTTTGAGTCAAGGAAATGTTAAGGAGCGGCGCTGTCATCCGGATTGGAGGCAGTATTGCTGGGGAAGTGAAGCACAGGGAGGCGATCGCCCCGAAAAATTTCTTCACTAAACACACTCAGTTCATAGACAGCTTTAGTCAAGGCTTTACCACCTACAAGGGCGAACAACACGGGTGCAGTAGCAAGACTTAACAAAAAGGTTGGCGGTACAAAGGGTACAGCATCCGCGCCAGCTTGAATATCGCTAGCTTGAAGCGCTTTTTCGGATTCTTCTAATGACATAGTTAAAGCTCGTAAGGTTTATTAGTAACTGCGTTGGGACTGTATGCCAACGGTAATGGCACCGATCATTTGCTCTGACCATTCGCTCTAAGGAGAGATGGATTCAGTGTCTCTGTCAGCTTTACGGCAACGTAGCCGTTATGATGGTGCAAACTTGCTTGATGAAGTGAGTAGCACTGAAAGTCTGATACTCAGGTCTATATGTTTAGATCTAGAGTTACATACAAACTGTGTCAGATCCCCAGGTATGTGTTATTCATATGGGGCAAAATGACTGAATCTCATACTTTAGTCATAGGTTTGCTCGCAACCGCATCTAACCGCAACTGATTTAACCGCAACTGTATAAGGCGCTCATGCTGGATGTACATGGACAGAATCCTTCCTCGGCTCGTGAAAAACGCTCTCCAAGAGTGGACGGCACTTTGCTGAACGGTTGGATACAACAGCAAGTAGATCTGCCATACGTGCGGGTAAAGAGCAGACTGCGTGGCAACAACCTTCATCTCTTATTAGAAGGAAGTCCTTGTCCGTCTGGTGCTGTGGTCATACCAAAACTAAGACAGGCACTCTCTGTGACAGCACTAGCTGATCAGCTACCACCGGAGGCTCCTCCAGTCTATCGTGTGATTGTCTATGGGCGGCTACCGCAATGCTCCAAGCCAGAGTGGACAGAATCATTTGTGCCTCATGCAGCCGATCGCCCCGCCTTAGAGCCAGGATCGCTTGAAACAACGCGATCACCAGAACAAACAAAACCACGATCGCTCTCAGAGCTTGCTGGCTCTGCCTCTCAAGAATGCAACATTGAAGCAACGGGTGTTTCGATGCTTCATGCAGCACGTCAAGGTCAGCCAGAGGCAATCGCCCGTCATTTGAGCGATGTCTTTGGTTCGCTTGGCATTGCCGTCCGTATTCGACAAGGAAGCCCCAAGCCCTCTCAGCCAGACGCTTCTTCCACTCCCATTGGGCTGAGCGCTCAGGTCGAAACGCACTCGCCACTCGCCATGCCCCCGTCTCCCCAACGCCTCTTCATCGTCTGCGAGTCTGCCTACAGTCCTGACCCGCTGCTGTTAGCAGAACCGATCGCCCAACGGCTGCGCGCACTCGAACTCAAAGGGTTTCAGGATGCCGTGATCTTTGGGCAGGTCATTGGTGAAACGAAGCCAGAGTGGTTGTTAAGAGTTGATTTAACGCCGCCCAACGACATTTTGAAGGCATGGGCGCGTTGGGGCGATGTGCAGTCCATTACCCGCTTACTTAACCGCATTCTGCTGCCCTACCAGGTGGAGACCTCTGCCTTGCTGAAGGATGCAACCCTTCACTTAACGTGTCGAGGTATGCAGTCAGCTAAGCCGGATAAGCTGACCATGATCGCGGCGATCGTCCCCTTGCTAGAAGCGCTCTCGCCTCAGGGCATTCGTGCTGCCACACTCTACGGCTTTGCTCAAGATGCAAGCAGTGACCTTGTTGAGGCAGCTAGCAGCACTGGGCACCAGAATGGCACTACACCTGCGCCTCTATGGGTACATTGGCTCGATCTGTCTACCGATCCCCAACCCAAAACGGCGCTTAATCTGGCTCAAGAGGGCAATTTGGACGCAATTGCCTTCCTGTTAACTCGGATGCTAAACCCTGACTTAGACACCAAGCTCGCCACTGGTGGTATTCAGCTACAGGTTCGGCAAAAAGCAGATTTGCTGCATGTGATGGGTGAGGCGCCTCTATGCCCGTCACAAAGCCAGATGGGTGGAGCGATCGCGCGGTTTCTCAAACCGTTGCAACTTCCGGCGATTGCAGGAGTACGGATTTATGGTCGCCGCGCAGGGCAAAAACAGCCCCTGTGGAGCTACGGTGTCGATTTTGCTTCGCGCGATCGCCTGGTGCCTGAAGCAGCTCCCGAATTCGCAGTGTCTGATGCATATGTCGGCGATTTGCTGTCACCACCTGGAGCCTTGGTGCTTCGTACAGAGCAAGCATCTGAAGCATCACAGTCATGGTTAGGCACTCTGTGGGACAACTCTATCCAGCGTGTGCAGCGATCGCTCCTCTGGTCACAGCTTTTCGTGCCTCTAGAAACGGTACCCCCTAGCCCACAACTGCAACGCTCCTACCGCTCTGGGTTAACGACGCAGCGCAGCGCCTCTGTAGCAGTAGTTTGGGGTACGCTCGGCTTATTGCTTGTTGTTCAAGCCGACTGGCTGCTGAGCCAATGGGTAAAAACACCTCCACCGGCACCGATCGCTAAAGAGATAGAACCCCCAGCCTCCTCGGCTCCAGCCCCAGCCCAACCCTTTCCGACCCTATCGTTGAAGAAAAGCAAGCCTGGGGATCCAACTGTTTTCAACAAGTCTGGCTTCACGCAACCAGGTGCGATCGCGTCTTCCCCAGCAGCAGACTCTAGTGGTTTGGTTGCCGCTGCACTGCCCGCTTCACCACTGCGACCCAAAGCAGGCAATCTCTTGCGCGGGTTAGAGTCGTATCCCACCTTCAACAGTCGTCAGCTCGACGAAAAGCTTGCCCTTTACCAGGCATACCTTACAGACTACGGTACGCCGGATATCTTAATCATTGGCAGCTCAAGAGCCTTACGTGGTGTTGATCCAATTGCACTTCAAAAAACGTTGGCTGAACAGGGTTATAGCGGCGCAAAAATCTTCAACTTTGGTGTGAATGGCGCAACCGCTCAGGTTGTTGATGTGATCGTGCGACAGTTGCTACCCCAAGACAAATTGCCCAAATTGATTTTGTGGGCGGATGGTGCCCGTGCCTTTAATAGCGGTCGCAGTGACGTAACGTATGATGGCATTATCGCCTCTGATGGCTATCAGACGCTGGCAGCAGGTCGATCGCCCATTCCTGGCACAGCTACAGCCGAAGTGCCGATCCCTCAAGAGTTGGAAACCAACAAGACAGAGATGGCAGCAGCAAGCTCAGTTGCAGGAGCGCCAGCCACGTCGCTAACGGGCGGTTACCGAACGGTTAACCAGAAACTGAATCAAGGTCTTGAGGGACTTTCTGCCCTTTACTCTCAGCGTGACAACCTCAAACGTTTCTTGCGTGACGGGCTGGTCAGCTTAGTACCCAAAAGCCCTACTGCGATCGCCTTGAATGACGTGATTACGCCCAATAATCTTAGTGAGGCAACCAGTCCAGGCGCTGTTGCTGCAAACTCTCCAGGCTCTGTACTTTCTGACGGACAGAGCGCGATCGACATAGATGGCTTTTTACCGTTGCCGAATCAGTTCAACCCCGCTACGTATTACCAGAAGTATGCCCGCGTGAATGGCGACTACGACTCTGACTATGAGTCCTTTAACCTTGAAGGCAGCCAAGCTCAAGCTTTGACAAACTTAGTTCAGTTCAGTCAAACGCATCAAATTCCACTGGTCTTTGTCAATTTGCCGCTGACAGGAGATTACCTCGATCCAACGCGCAAGCGACACGAAGAGGCTTTTCAGCAACACATGCTGCGTCTTTCTACCCAGTTAGGGTTTGTCTATCGCGATTTGAATCAGTCTTTGGCAAACCAACCCGCCTACTTTTCCGACCCCAGCCATTTAAATCGCTACGGAGCTTACGAAGTTGCACGCAGGCTGGCGATCGACGTTATGATTCCTTGGAATCAAGCTCGTCCCTAAAGAGGCGTTCCGGCTCAAACTTCAGGTTGAAGCAGCACCTCATTGATAGGGTCACTGACTCAACAATCTTTTTTTTGCTGCTCAATCTTTTGCTGTAAAGCTAACAGTTCAGCTTTTAGCTGCTCTGAGAGCGGTAAAGCTAAAACATTGAACATATCTTTTAAGCGATAGCGCCAGTCATGTCGCAACAAACATTCAAGCGAATTTCTCTGTGAGTTAGCAGTGAGGAACTGATCATCATTTAATAACCCTTCTAGAAAGGGAACCCATTCTGATGCCTCGTCTGGCAGTTCGATGGTGCTATCTTCCCAATCCATCAGTGAGGCTACACCTTTGCTTAATGGTCTTTTACCCACGATAGTACAGCCACCAGCCCAACCTTCAAACCACCGGAACAAAATGGGTGAACGACCGCAAAAGCGATCAATCTGACTTGGTTCAAAGCAGAGACTGATACGCGATCGACTTAATAGCTTTGAGTGTAAAGTAATATGCTCTCCCAAATCATGAACGATAGAGCTGTTAAATGTAGAGTGATAATACAAGCGCTCACTACAAGGTTGCGAGTAGTACGATTGCAAGCATTTATGTAGCTCAAGATTTGTTCTACCGTAGTTAATAATATCAATGGGTCGCTGCCTTGCGTTTGAACCTAATCTTAAGGCATCAGTTGCTAGGGGCAGAAAAGTAGTTGCAATCGGGAATGTGCTATTAATTTCAGCCGCCGCCTCAGCATCAATGACAAATAAATGATCTAGGTCAGCAACAATGGAGCGATCGATGTGATTGGGTTCAAAACTATCTAACAAATAAGCAACTCGAAGATCAAACTGTTTTAGCAACGGTCTAAGCGTGTGCATAGACAACAAAAAAAAGGGCGTCATACCTACAGCCAACAGCACGTTTGGTCCATTGCCTAAAGTGGGCAGATCCTTTAGTTCATACCATGACTTAAAAAGGCGATGCCGATAACGCTTGAACAAGCCTATCTTCTTATTGCTTGAAGGATATAAGAACGTTGTCTCACAAACATCTGCCAGTATCGTTTCAAGCGTATGGTTTACTGCCCAACCAACTCGATTATTCTTAAGATAAATTTCTGACAATACAAATAGGTGCATAGCTCGATGGTTAGCCAATAAACAACTATTTCGGCAACTATATTAAAGAGTAAACTACATCAATTAAGGCGTCTGTACAGAAGTTTGCTGCAATTTGCTACAAAGTAATACCTTTGCAACAAAATAACATACTTTTTCAGTTTCTAAGTTCAGGGGATAGTAAAAAACGGCATAAGTTTGTAACCAGTCTTCTACATATAGCAGTCCTAAATCAGTTGTAAGGTTGAGAGGCTTTGTGAGAAAGGATTCCAGTGGAGTCCTTTCTCACAAACCAGATAGGATCGCTATATATGCAGTCATCATGAGGTAACTCACAGACAATACGATGGACACCTCCGCAAAAATCTACTGGCTGATTAGACAACGCAGTTAGACTTGAGCAATTATTTGCCATGCTGGACTTTTGAAACAGATGCTAAGAGGTAATCCCAGTTTTTTGAGAGCTAATTACTTTAGCGGGTATACCAACAGCTGTAGCACCAGGTGGCACATCTGACAGTACGACAGCATTCGCTCCAATATTGGCATCATCGCCAATGGTAATATTGCCAAGAATCACTGCACCAGCGCCGATATTTACTCGCTTACCAAGTTTTGGTGCATCAAACAAGCGATCGAGATAACGTAAGCCAAGCGTTACACCTTGTCGAATGATGCTGTCATCGCCGATATGGCAATAGCCATGAATGACGATCGCCCCTTGATGTTCAATGACCACACGCCGACCCAATTGGACGGTATAAGGCAATTCAATACCATACCCATTGCGAACTTTTCGATAGAGCGATCGATACAGCAAGCTCAAGGGTGCTCGTAGCAGCCTCGGTTCAATAGTCATGCGCCACACTCCAAAGCGATAGACTGCGACTGCCCGAAACCCTGGCTTTGTCCAGTCTCGTCCGTGTGCCTCCCAGTCTTCCTTCAATTGTTGCAACAGTCCTAGTGATTCAGCCTCGTTGTTGTTCAAAGCTGTACCCCTCTAACAAAAATGCTGTTAAGCAAAAAATCACTCCATAAATTGGGGCGATCGGTGTCCGGCTTACGTTGAATAGCTCGTCGCCAGCGCCACAGCGTAAAGCCTGAAAGCCAAGCGGCATCTGCACATGCCGTAAACAGCCAGCCATGATTCTTCAAAAAGTACCGTCGTCTAGAGTCAAACCAATAGGTCGGCATCCGTTTCGGTGGACGCTTCGAGTCAGTCACACCGGAACTCTGACCAACAAAATGAACCACGTGGCTCTGCGGCACGTACCAGCAAGACCAGCCCGCCCGATGTGCTCTCAAGCAAAAATCAACTTCCTCAAAATACATGAAGTAGTTCTCATCCAGTAGACCGATCGCGTCAAACACTTCACGACGAATGATCATGCTTGCACCTGCCACCCAATTAGTCTCATGTGGACAATCAGCAATCGGCGGCACACCAATCCAGCGCGAAAGCAACTTTGACACAAACCCCAAACGCAACCCAAAGTCTAATTCGCTGATCACGCTAGGAAAGCGAAACGCTGAGTGCTGGGGAGAGCCGTCCAAATCTTCCAAACGGCTACCCGCAATACCAGCCTCTGGATGCTCATTCATAAAAGTGAGTAATGATTTCAGCGCACCCGATCGCACTACTGTATCTGGGTTCAGCAAAAGCACATAAGGACAGGAAACGGCTGATGCTAGAACAGGACGAATGGCAGCATTATTGCCAAAAGCAAAACCGCCATTTTTCTCCAGAGGCATCAGCTCAACCCAATCATGCCAATGGTTTTCGCTAATCGCTGACGCGATTTTTTCGACTGAGCCGTCACCAGAAGCATTATCAGTTACCACAACACGGCTACCGGGTATCGCATCGATTTCATCTACCAGCGATCGTAAACAATCGATAGTTAAAGCCGCTGTCTTATAGTTAAGAACAACAACAAGTAGGGTTATTGGTTGATTTAACTGAATCGTCTTCATAAAAGCAACCTTCAAGTTAGATAGAGCTGTAATTTTTCGCTCAGCATCAATAGATATGGATACGTACGCGAGCCTGAAAAAGTGCAGTGATAGTACCTCGTCTTAAAGATATCTTAAAAGCTTTTTTCCATTCCGAAAGGAGAAATGTAGAACATAGTGTACTTGACCCTTAGTTTTGCTAAGGGTTAGACACTCTTATAAGATACATTGTTACGTTAAGCTCTACCGCCCGTGATCGATAAGCTACAGAATGATATGGCTCATCTAAGAACCGATTGCCTAGCTGGAAAGCTCTGAAGTTTCTGATTCAGTAATATTCCAGTTAAACCACCACTACCTAAGATGAAAACTGGGTTGTAAAAAGCATTTAAGACGTTATCAAATGCGTGCATAGCGAGACCGACAGCAAAGGCAGCGATGATCACGATCGTAGGATGAGACCAGGAAGCCGGTGGATAGAAGAACCAGAAGCTAAAGACAGGCGTAAGCAACGTTGCGAAAACGCTGATCAAGCCAACCAAACCATTCTGCCCAAAAGCGATAATCCAAAGGCTGTCGGTGACGGTAATAGCATAACCGCCCTCCTTATACAGCATGTTTCTGCCAAAACCGCCCCAGCCAAACAGTATTTGTTCACGCGCTTTAGCTGAAAGCATTTCCTCATTCATAAACCTAAATCCAAGCGATTGAAGGCGATCGGGAGGAACGAACTGCCCTAGAAAGTCAATAATTTCCTGACCTGGAAAATCACCAACCACACCAAGATAAAGATAGACAAACGTTGCTCCAAGGAAAAGCCATAGCAAAGAGCCTGTGCCATACCATAGTGCCGTAAGCACAATAGCGATCGCTACAAGCAGTAAAAATGTTGCGCCAGTTGCTTTTACTAAAATAAACGTGATTAGTAAGGCGGTAATAAGCCAAGTAATAGGAATATTTTTAACTTGCTTAATCGTTTTGGTTTTCCATAGAACAACGCCCATTAGCGAAGCGAACATCATCCATGTACCTAAAACCAATCCGTTCCGCTGAAAAACTGATGGTCTATAGCTGCCGTAGCGCAGATCGGCTGCCCCAACCGTGAAACGGTAGATCAGACCGTGTGTATTAATGTGAGTAGCAACCTCAAAGAGACAGAACGGGATGTAAGCCAGTCCACCCAAAAAAATTCCAATCGCTAGTTGCCGAAGCCCAGCAAAGTTGTTGAGATAGATCCGACCTAAGAAGTAAGGTCCTCCCCATTCTACAGTCCGTCCCAAAGTGCTTGAAAACCCATCATAAGCGCCAAGCCCGTTCGTAACTGATGAAGCGAAGGAACAGAGGCACCAAACTACTATAGGAAGATCGAACCAATGAAATCGAAATGACTTAAGACGCTCAACGTCGTAAAGACACGTTGCAAGCAAGATTGCTAAACACGTTGCTGACATTCTGTTGTACTCGAACGGAATTCCAGGCAGCTTGAATCCTGCTAGCGGTAAAAATAGCCATGCTGAAACAAAGCTAATGATCAGCGCCCTTTGAGGTGGAAAGCGTCTGAACAAGTAAAGGACGATTGGAAACCAAGAGTACAGAACAAGACTATTCATAGCCCACCTTTATGAATTCGATCCAGGAAAGAGAAGCAGGACGAGAAACATAAGACGTAGTAAATACTGAAGAATAGCTTATGACTTTCTCGTCCTTATGGTTTAGCAATGCTGTAAATAGAACGCACCTATCAAGAGAAACTTTCTATTTTAGCTATTTGTTTCTTAATGCATCTCTAACATCAATCAAAATCGGCGGTACTAATTTCTTTAAAACAGCTTTAACAGTCAGTGGAGACTCGTCTAATTTGAAGTCATCTTGTGTGCGCGCTTGAAATATGGTCGTGTGTGGCTTTCCTGTAACTTCTTCCGCAGGTCTTCCATTAGTGTAATAGTAAAGTGCCAGCGATTTTCTTGTTCGATCGTCTGGGCAAGTTAATGGTTCAGGATGACCATGATAAGAAAAATCAGTTGTACTAAAAACAACACATCGGTTAAACACGGGGAGGATTTTCTTTTGACATTGAGTCATCTTTGTATCCCATAGCTCAAGGTGTCCGCCGTATTCCTCCTTCCAGTCTTGATTAAGATAGAGAAGGAAGTTTAAGCGGCGATCGAGTCGCAGTTTTTTGTGGTGATTGAAGTCCACGTGCATCTTCAAAAAGCCACCTCTTTCAATTTGATGAAGTCCTCCCCCTTCAAAGTGAGGATCGGGCAGGATGCCATCAATGCCCGTCAGAATCTCTAAGAAAGTGATAAATGTGGAAGAGTTGAGACTATACAGCAGAAGACGCGTTGCATCACCCATTTGCTGTTCATGCCTTGAAGCAAGCTTTTTCTCAGCCGGAGTCTGAAACGTCTGCCAATCAATCTGCTTGGGGTTAGGAAATTCTTTTAGAACTTCCTCTAAAAGAGCTTCGGGTAGAAAATTATCAATAACAATGTGAGGAAAGGGACTAGCTGTAGCATATGCCTCACGATGCTCTAGTGCTAAAGCTTTTAGATAATCTACATCCAGGCGAAACATTGAGAGAGTTGAATTCATGGCGTTCTCCAGAGTTTTTTAGTTAGAGGGTTGACTTCAGTGCAATAAAAAGACGTGGGACAGAAATAGTTTGAAGGCTCTGTTCTATGCAGGTATTTTGTACTCGTGTAGTGAAGTTGTCTTTGGCAGACATCACATGAGTAGAGAAATTTAATGTCTCATAACCTTGTTGTAGCTTTTAATGAGCCGTTTCTACTTTGCGACCAGCGTTCTAGCGTTTCTCGATAAAAGTCGATCGATTGCTTCGCAACGACTTCAGGTGAAAACTGTTCGGCGCAACTTTCACCAGCCTGATGACCAAGTTGAGCAGCAAGGTCTGGGTTTTTTAGCAATCGGATAACCTTAGCAGCAAGATCATCCGCGTTGCCAGCTTGAAACAGTAGCCCAGAAACGCCATCAGCTACGATTTCTGGAATCCCCCCAGCACAAGCTCCAACAATGGGGCAGCCCAGGCTCAAAGCTTCCAGTGCAGTATAGGGGAAGTTATCGTAACGTGATGCCACGATAGTTACTTGCGCTCGCCGCCGCAATTCGCGCAACTTTGAAGGAGGCTGTTGCCCCAAACAGCTAACCTGCCCTGCTTCTAAAGCTCCTGGTATACGGTCACGTATGTACTCTTCAAGATGCCAAACACGGCCATCGTCGTCAATGCAACCACGATCGGGTCCTGCAAAAAGTAGTCGGGTTTTTGGGCATTCTCGTAATACTTGGGCAAACGCATCAATGACAAGATCGCCCCCTTTATGACGGTCAAAGCGACCAATAAAGGCAATAGTATTCGGCTCACAATCATCTGATCGCCAACGCTGCTCTCTAGGCGTACTTGAAATCGGGCAGGGGATAACGACCGCCCGCTCCAAGGGGAGACTGTAGTACTGGCGAGTTTGGTCTAGAACATCACGTGAAGGTGCAGTAATGGCAAAGGCCTTAGCGATCGCCTGCCTTTCGTCTTGCACCCGTTGCAAAAAACCTTGATCTTGCTGGACACCCATCGCCTTGCCATTGAGAAACCAGGGACCGTGAAGGCGTACAACCACTGGTATAGGGAGGCGATCGCTTAAAAAGCCAACCGAGCCAAAGCTCTCCTCCATTTCAAATATATCTAATCTACTTCCAGACATGATGGTGTTGATGCTTTCATGTGCGGCACGGGCAAAGCCAGATTTAAAGGGCATACCTGGTCGAATCCGCCTAGTAACAGCATTAATCAAATAACCAACCATCCCTCCGGGAGGACGGCGGGGAAGTTGAAAAACATTTTGACTATCGTGTTTTAACTCCGTTGAGTCATCAAAGGGAGGTGTCACAACATAAGATTGATGACCTAGCCCTTCTATTCCTTTAAGCATTGATGCTACGTAAGTAACAATCCCATTCGATGAAACTTCAGGTGGCCAATCGGGCGAAAAATAACCAACAGAGAGTGGATCACGATGATGCGTCTGGGAGAATGTGTGGGTATCTATTTTGCTATTAACTGCGTGTTCTTGCATATAACTCTCAGAGGCTCAAATTGAAATTTCTAGAGAAAGCTTGTAGTCCTACAGCTTGCTATTGAGATGAAGCAAACAGTGCATCAAATGGTGTTCCTAAACCTGTACTTATACGAATTGCAATCACCAGGCTTAAAATTGCTAGAAATAATGCCGTCATCAAAAGGTCTTGCCGGAGCGCCAGCAATTTTTCGTGCCAGAGACCGTACATCACTACAAACCAAACGGGAATATTGCTGACTGCTACTGCCAGAACTGCTCCCACTTCGCGTAACGGGGAGTTATAGCCCAATGGAATCCCGATGGCATAGCATAGAAAACTCAAGAATGAACCGAATGTCCAATAGTTTGGTTTCCCCAATGCCCACAAGCCTTGATCAATAGTTTGGATGAGAATCAAAGGCCACATTCCTATAGCCAACATAGGGAACATCCAGGTTGCTGCGAGATAGCGATCGTCATAAAGAAACTCTATAACTAAATCTCCTAGTCCAACAATGGAGGCAGTAGCGAGTGCCGACACAATTAACATTGGTTGGCGATGCTGGATGATTTTGGCACGAAATTCAGAGCGAGGCAGCTCGACCAGCTTTGAGTATGCAGGGTAAATAACCTTAGTGGCGACTGCAAAAACGATCTGACGTGGAACCTCCGATAGTGTCAGTGCAATGGTGTAAACGCCCAAGAGTTGAAAGGAAACAAGCTTTCCAAGAATCAGCCGATCAGTCGATGAGGATAAGAAATAAATGGCAGTAGAGAGGAAAATCCATTTGCCAAACGAAATAAGTTCTTTGATTGCGCCACGATCCCAGGCAAGATGGTTGCGCTTGCCATCGTTTAGCCGATGGCTCTGCACTAAGCGAAAGACTGACGAAGCTAGCCCGCCTGCTATCAATGCCAAAATGGATGGGTGAAGCCATGCCCACAAGAGTGTTACAGTAAGGCTTACAAGTTGCCCAGACAGTTCAAATAAAGATAGAGATTTTAAGGATAAATGGCGGTTTAACGTAGCTAGAGAGGTTGAGTTAAAGCCTCCAATTAATGTGTCGATCCCCACTAGAGGAAGCAGCCATAGTAGCCTGGGTTCGCTGTAATATTGGGCAGCTGGATACGCAATGCCGATACAACACAGCCACAGAAAGGCTCCTCTAATAATTTGCAACGTCCAGGCGGTATTAAGGAAAACGGGATCATCTCCACGTTTACTCTGCACGATGCTGGCGTTAAGACCTAGGTCGGAAAACAGGTGCAACCCGGTTAGGAATGTACCCACCAGTGCCATTAAGCCAAACAATTCAGGGAAGAGCAATCGGGTCAAGATGAGATTGCTGCCGAAACGTAGAATTTGGCTAGCTCCAAAGCCTGCGATCGTCCATACAGTTGCACGAATAGCAGTTTTTTTCAGTGAAGGCATTACTTTATGAGAAGGAGCAGGGTTAGTCATGAAGCACTTTTCTAGTCCAGACTAATATGTTTTTGAGGCTGAAATTTCGTAGTTCTACTTACGCTAAGAAGGGAACTGCCAGGAACTAGTTCCTCTTTAAAAGCTGGTTCGCTTTGTAGCGCAGACTGAAACAGCGTTTTTAGTTTACCCACTTCGATCGCAACATTATGCTGTTCAGCAACTCGCTTAGATCCGGCGCTGCCCCATTGCTCTAAGGCTGCTGGCGAAGCCTCCATCGCTGATTGAATTGCTGTCATCAACGCCTCAACTGAACCAGGCGGCACCAGCCAACCGCAAACCCCTGGCTCTACAAGTTCAGGAATGCCCGCTACATAGGTGCTAATGACTGGACGACCTAGAGCGAGTGCTTCCATAATCACGACTGGCAGACCCTCCGCAAAGCTAGGTAGTACCAGCACACGCGAATTCAAAATTGCCTGACGAACCTGGTCACTATCAGCCCAACCTGTAATTTCAACGTGATCGTGCAGTCCGAGTCGAGCGATCGTCGCTTCCAGTTCACTCCGTAAGGGTCCATCTCCAACCAGTACCAATTTAAAAGCTAGCCCGCGTCGCATAAGCTGACCAGCAGCTTTAAGTAGTAGCAGCTGACCTTTTTCAGCACAAAGGCGACCCACACAAACCAGCTTTGGGTCTGACGGTATGGGAGTTGGTGTCGAGTTGAAAAACGCTGAATCCACACCGCAGTGAACAACATGAACTTTTGACCACTGCGCTACTGAGCACCAGCGATAGAGTTGGCTTCTGCCAAAGTTGCTAATTGCAACAACAAAAGCCGCCCGCTCCACTTTTTGCGGCAGAGCGATCGCCGTCACCTTATCAAACTCTTCAGGACCATGCACTGTGAAGCTGTAGGGTGGACCTCCGAGCGCACGGCACAACAGCGCCACTGTTGTTGAATTAGTACCAAAATGAGCATGGACATGGCTGACATCCGCTTTACGGAACCACTTCAACAAAAGGCACGCTTCAACCAAATAGATTAGATGCCGTAGCGTGCCCCGCTCTGAGTGCCAACCTAGCTTAATTGCTAGCTGTATGGTTAACAGAAGTCGAACTGGTCTTGTCAGAACCGCTTGAAGCAGTCCTGAGAGCAGCGCAAGCACTCCAGCCTCTAAAACCACTTGAGTCTTCTTCAACTCAGCTTTATCTGCTGCATCGACCAACTCAGTGCTGCAAGACCGAATCGAGAAGCGAACAACCTCCAACCCGCAAGCCTCTAAACCAAGGATCTCGCGTCGAATAAAGCTATGACTGACTTTAGGATACTGATTGACTAAGTAAGCAATTTTCAAGAAATTCTGGCTCAAGTAGGTCACCGCATTCGTCTTGCCCACTAATAATATGTATAGAACCAGGAGACATGCGATGGTCTTCTCACCCAAACTTTATTTCTTCTTTGATCTAAGTACCTTTATTGAGCCTGGTTATGAATCTTATATAAAGTGACAGGCAAGCTATAGAGAAAGTACAGACGGGCTTTCATAATGGTTTGTACCTAGTATGTGTTGCCTGTCGGCATAACTTGAACTATCGTGAGCTCAGGGAATCTACTTATGAATGACTGGTTGAAAGGCTTGGTGTTGATCGAATGGTAGCTAGATAAAGGGCTTGTGGAAAGGTATGAGCCGTCCGATGGTAGCACCAGGAGTTACTTGTGCAAGCAGTATGACCTGATTTTCCAGTACTACCTGCAATCTTAAGAGCTGCTCCGACAGCCATACAGATATTTAGTCTTTGAGCTATCTAGAATCTTGTGATAGTAATGCCGCAGCCCATGCTCGCCAGCTCATCCGTCAAATATCCTAGAACCTTCTAAAACCATCACAGTCTTGAGAAAGTCTGAAACATTTAGTCGTTCTTAGTCTTCCTTGTTGTATCCACGACGCTACCGTACTAGCCAAAATGATGAGGCTTATAGTGAAAGAGTTTTTGTGCAAAGCAGCAGTCTAAGGTTTTAGTTCTTCCTAACTCGCCTCGCTTACAGTTCAAAGTTGAATTTTTTCTGCAAATATATAAACATCATGATGAAGGGAACCAATCGCTTAACCGCAAGACTTTTGCTGCTCGTGCTGATCGCAGAATGCTATTCTCTGCCAGCATTTGCTCAGACATCGCCGCTGCCACCAACTGTGGAGCAGCAGGATGCTAGCCCTCCGCAATCGAGCGGTGCCAGGCAGCCAGAAAGTGCTTATATCCTTGGCGCAGGCGATTTGCTTAAGATCGATAGCTATGACACTCCAGATCTCGTTTTAGAAACGCGTTATTCTGTTTTACCGGATGGGTCAGTCAATTTACCCTGGGTTGGCAGTCTTCCTGTCGCAGGATTGACGCTTAAGCAAGCCTCTGATCGTCTTAAAACAGCATATGGCAAATTTATTAAGAACCCTACTGTTACCGTAGGCTTAATTGCTGCCCGCACTTTGAAAATTGGGGTCATTGGCGAAGTTACTCGTCCAGGCTCCTACATTATTGCCAGCAATCTTGTTAGCAGTTCTGCCGTTAGCACTACAGGCACAACTCAAAATATTTTGACTGGGCAGCAGGGAGGCAATGAAAGTGGTAGCCAGTGGCCAACAGTGAGTAAAGCGATTCAAGCTGCTGGAGGCATTACTGAGCAGGCGGATATTCGCCAGATTCAAATCCGTCGTCAAGGCTCTCTTGAAACCGAACCGTTAACGGTTAATCTTTGGGCGTTTTTGAGTGCAGGTGACTTAACCCAGGACGTTCAAGTGAGAGATGGCGATACGATCGTCATTCCGAAAGCAACCTCCGTTGATACGGCGGAGGCACTTCAAGTTGCCAGCAGTAATTTTTCACCAGACGCAATCAAGGTTAATGTTGTGGGTGAAGTGTCTACTCCTGGTGCTGTCGCTGTTAAACCTAATACAACATTGAACCAGGCGATTTTAGCGGCGGGTGGATTTAAAGGAGGACGGGCAAAGAAGGCTGTCGAACTAATTCGTCTTAATCCTGATGGCACGGTTTCTCGGCGTACGATCGCCGTTAATCTTTCCCAGAACCTGGATGAGAAAAGCAATCCGCCCTTACGCAACAACGATGTAGTGGTTGTTAATCGTAATGCGATCGCTCAGATTGGCGATACGGTAGGAACCTTCTTAGGTCCGCTTACCGGTGTATTAGGACTTTTTACTATCTTTGGGCGGTAGGGTTGGCTAGTCCGCCCTGGTAAAGTTCCAAAAAATCGGCATTGAGAGTTAATGAGGAAGAGAGAAAAACCATGAAAGCTGAACAATCCACTCAAGATTTGTCGTTTAACAATCAAGAGCGTTTTAGTGAGAACGGCACATTAGGTGATGAGACAGTAGACTCTAATGCCGGGCAGAAAGGTCTAGACTTGTCACCCGTAGTAAGGATGGTTCAGCGCAATGCTTTCCTCATTGCAGGGGTAACAACCATTTCTGCAGCTTTGGTTGCTTCTTCAATGCTGAATGGTCCGCGAACCTTCAAAGGTAATTTTCAGGTTTTGGTCGAGCCAATCACGTCACAAGCACGTCTCTCTGACCCGGCTGCTATCTCACGACCACTGGCACAACAGGGCGATGGTGTTGACTACCCAACGCTGTTACAAGTGCTACAAAGCCCTGAATTATTAGCCAAAATTGCTACAGAAATTCAACGCCGTTACCCTGATGTTTCAGCTAACTCACTAGCAACGGCTGTAAGCACCAAAAACCTGGAGATCCGACGGCATGAAGTGGAGTCACAGCGTTTTGGTTCTCAGTCCTCTGAGCCAACGAAGCTTATACAAGTTTCCTACAAGGGTACCGATCCTCAAAAAGTAGAGTTTATCTTGCAGGAGCTGGCTAAGGGGTATCTGAGATATAGCCTTGAAGATCGAAAAACCCGCATCGGTGGCGGTGTCCAATTCATCGAAGATCAACTTCCCAGCTTACAGCTTCGCGTTAACGATTTAGAAGCGGAACTACAGGCACTGAAGCAGCGCTATCGGATTACTGACCCAACGACAGAAGGCGCGGAACTCTCTAAGCAGGCTCAAGAGGTTCAGTCCCAGCAATTAGAAACGCAGCGTAATTTAGTAGAGCAGCAAGCACTTTATCAGCGCTTGCAGGCGCAACTCGGTGCGACACCAGAAGTTGCTTTGGCTGCCGCTTCCTTGAGTGAAAACACAAGTTATCAGAGCCTCGTTGCCGAATTGAAAAAGGTGGAAGCCGAGCTTGCGGCTAAATCAGCTCGGTACAATGATGCAAGTCCGGTGATTCAGGCAATTAAAGAGCGTCAAAGGAAACTAGAGCAGCTTTTGGCAACTGAAGCGCGTAAGAACCTGGGCTTAAGTGGTTCTGGTGCGTCTATTGATCCTCGCGTTCTATCGTTTCAAAATGCGTTGCGTGTGGACTTGATCAAACAGCTTGTGGCTGCCTCGAATACAGCGCAACAATTACAAGTACGGAGGCAGGCGATCGCACAATCGCAGGTTTTCCTCAATCAAAAGCTTCAAGAATTTCCCGTTGTGGTGCGTCAGTATACTGGCCTCAGCCAACGACTGGAGCTTGCCAGAACAACATTAAATCAGTTTTTGACTCAGCGTGAAACGCTGCGGATTGAAGCGGCTCAGAAAGAGGTGCCATGGGAAATTGTTTCGGCTCCTACGATCGAGCGAGACGGTGCAAACAATCCGATTCCCTCTGCTAACGTTGAACCAAAGTTTTTGATTGTAGCGCTAGGAGCCTGCTTAGTGCTTGGGCTAGCCGTCGCTTTACTCAAGGAGAAGTATCAGAATCGCTTCTTCAGCCCTGAGGATATGGAAGGTGCCTTAAAACTACCGCTTCTTGGTAGGATCCCTTTCCATAAAGGCTTAGGTCAGGGTACTGGCTCTCTGTCGGCTCCGCGATCAAGTGCGTTTTCAAAAGCATTCAGCTCCCTTTATACCAACATCCGCTTTCTCGGTTCCAAGCCATCAGCGCGCTCCTTAATTATTAGTTCTGCAGAGTCTGGTGATGGTAAAACAACTACTGCTTTAAACCTGGCTCTCGAAGCAGCTTCAATGGGACAGCGTGTGTTACTGGTTGATGCAAATTTACGTTCACCTCAGATTCATGCGCTTCTTAGCTTGCCAAACTCGGCGGGTTTGAATGAAGTGCTGACAGGCAAAACTGAGATTGAGCAGGTCACTCAACGAGCGCCCGCAGACAGCAATCTCTCTGTCTTAACGTCTGGTCAATCCTTGATGGACTCAGGTCGTTTGCTTGCTTCCAAAGAAATGCAGAACTTGATGCAAAAGCTGCGTGATCGCTTCGACCTTGTGATTTATGATACGCCTGCACTTTCAGAGTTTCCTGACGCTAATTTCCTGGCTGATCAGTCCAACGGGTTTATCTTTGTGGCTGGCGTTTCCAAGACAAAGCGCTCTAGATTGACCCAAGTCTTAGCAGAGATGAACAAATTTCGACTCCCTATCCTGGGTCTTGTTCCGAACCATCCTGGTAAAAGCACAGCTAATGCCTACAGCCAGTCAAATCAGTACGGACAGAGCTATGGAGAAAAGCCAACCTTGCTAGAAAACCTTAAAATTCTCAAGCCGAGTGAATCAGCCGCTGAACGATCAGGTGACACTTCCCGCTAGGCAATTCGTGACTTGATTCACCATTTGTCTTAGGCTAGAGCTGTCGATCGAAGCGCTATTTAGCACGGGTGGGAGCACCAAAATCTTTGTGATGTATCAACTGCTCAATTTTTTATTGTTGACGGTTTCTCTCTTCCTGTTTATTCCAATCGTTGTCCTGTTTGTTGAATGTCTTGCCGCCGCCGTTACAGGCAGACAAAAAACTACTACAGAGCTGTTACCGGAGCGACCACGCGTTGCTGTTTTGGTGCCAGCGCACAACGAGGCAATAGGTATTAGTACAACACTGAAGGAATTACTGCCACAGTTGACGAGTCACGATCGCCTGCTTGTGGTAGCTGACAACTGTTGCGATGAAACTGCTGCCGTTGCGCGAGCGTTTGATGTTGCAGTTCTTGAACGGCACGATCTGGAAAAACGAGGCAAAGGCTATGCGTTAGACTTTGGGCTAAAATTTCTTGCCTCCGATCCGCCTGATGTAGTGGTGGTGGTGGATGCTGATTGTTTCGTTGCAGAGGGCGCGATCGCAAAAATCTCGCATCTGGCAGCAACGAAACAACGCCCAGTGCAAGCGCGTTATCTGCTTACTCCCCCCGCGAATGCTAGTCCTGGAGCAGCGGTTTCGCTCCTTGCTTTTACAGTGAAGAATTTAGTGCGCCCCTTAGGGCTGGCGCAACTGGGTCTGCCCTGCCTTTTGACTGGGACTGGTATGGCGTTTCCCTGGTCGGTTATCAGGAATGCTTCCCTCGCTAGCAGCAATATAGTAGAGGATATGCAGCTTTCTGTTGATCTCTTAATCGCTGGCTCTCCTGCAATATTTTGTGCTGATGCTGAAGTCACTGGCTTATTGCCCCAGCAACAGCATGCTGCCAAAAGCCAGCGCACCCGATGGGAGCATGGACACCTGCAAACGCTACGCACCCAAGTGCCGCGGCTACTTAAAGAATGGGTTAACCAGAAGCGATTTGATGTTCTGGCGATCGCGCTTGATCTATGCGTTCCTCCACTCTCGCTCTTGGTAATGCTGTGGCTGCTCCTTACAGTCGCCGCGATCGTGACAAGTCTAACGCTGAAGCTCTATGCACCAGTGCTTGTGTCGGCATTGGAAGGGCTTCTGATCTTAGTTTCAGTTATTACAGCTTGGGCAAAATTTGCAAGAGACACCCTACCGCTAGCAGCCCTCTTATCGGTGCCAGGGTATATTCTTTGGAAAATACCGCTCTACCTGAGGTTTTTGGTTAAACCGCAGACAAAGTGGGTACGCACGGAACGAGATGTAGTAGATTCTCAAGAGCTTTAGCAGCCAAAGATAGTGCTATTGAGCGAGTCAACGTGGATAAGCCAGTTCTAAACAAGCTGCTGTTTTGCAAAGAGTTGTAGGTTTTCTTGCGGTCGTCTGCCATATGTTATGGACGATCGTCTGTTATGACCCAGAAGCCTCACTAAAACTGAAGCAGAAGCTTGACAAAGGTAAGCAGGCGGGCATAATTGCATCGGCGAGTGATCGCTACAACTTGCACCAGGATGGATACCAGACTATCCAACTGAATGTTAGTCAGGCAACGCTCATTGATTGCGCTGTTTTTATTTCTGACAAAATAATTCTTCTCAGCATTGTTCAGAATGGACTGAAAAGCATAATTTTATAGAAAATTTTAAGAAGTGTCCTTCTTTACATTGTGTACGGGGCTGATAACGGTTAGCATAGGTTCAGCGATACCTCTAGTGGGCATCGATGTCGCATTTTGTGAACTTCATGGACTCTAGTCCATCCCCTTACAGTAATACCCTCCTCTGACCTGGTGAGTTTAAGTCTCCCAGCGCGGGGGAGACTTAGGAGACGTTATGCTAACTCAGGAAGGTCGTACTTCACTGTCGGATATTGCCGACTTGAATCGTCTGAAGCTAGAGCTAAATCAGCTTCAGCCAGTAGATATTGGGGATTATATTGAGGATTTGCCGCCAGAGCAGCGTGCGATCGCCTTTCGCTTGCTGAACAAAGGTCAGGCGACAGAGGTGTTCGAGTACCTGGATCACGATGTCCGGGAGGAATTGATTGGCTACCTGCACGACGTACAGGTTTGTCAGTTGGTTGAAGCGATGCGACCGGACGATCGCGCAGAGTTGTTTGACGAACTGCCTGCGGGTGTCGTTAGACGCTTGATCCAGCAGCTTAGTCCGGTCGAACGGCAAGCGACTGCTACCATCTTGGGCTACCCAGAAGGCACGGCTGGACGGGTCATGACAACAGAGTACGTGCGACTGCGGCAAGGGCTGACAGTCGAACAGGCTCTCAGCAAGATTCGCCTCAACGACCAGGATAAGGAAACGGTCTACTATGCCTATGTCACGGATGACAACCGCAAGCTAGTACAGGTCGTATCACTGCGGCAATTGCTTTTCTCGCTTCCAGCCGCGTTGATTGGCGATATTGCGAGCGATCGTGTCCTTAAAGTCCGTACAGACACGCCTCAAGAAGAAGTGGCACAACTAATGAAGCGCTATGACCTCCTGGCGCTTCCTGTAGTGGATCGTGAGGATCGACTGGTTGGCATCATTACGATCGATGATGTGATCGACATTTTGGAAGAGGAAGCGACTGAAGATATTCAACGGTTGGCAGGAGTTGGCAACGGTGATGAATCATCCCTCTCTCGCCCGTTGGAGAAGCTGCGGAATCGCTTGCCCTGGCTGTTGGGCATTATGGCGTTGTACATTGGTGCCTCCAGCGCGATCGCGCCTTTTCAGAAAACGATCGCAATGGTGCCTGTTCTGGCAGTAATCATGCCTCTGTTCTCCAACACAGGCGGTACAGTTGGCATTCAGGCATTGACGGTAACCATTCGCTCGCTGGGTGTTGGCGAAGTCACACCTCACGACACACTCAAAATTTTACGCAAAGAACTACTGGCAGGGGTGGGAGCCGCCTTTGCGCTAGGGACAACGATGGTGCTGCTAGCACTGATCTGGACACCCCCACAGGAGCGCTGGGTTGCACTGGTGGCAGGCTTTGTAATGGCAATTAATACAGTGGTTGCTGTCACGCTGGGAACTCTGTTACCCATGGCAATGAAGCGGCTCAAGCTTGACCCAGCGTTGGTCAGTGGTCCGCTTGTGACCACGATGCTAGATACGATCGGGTTTATCCTTTTCTTGACGCTGATTACAATTTCGTTGCGTTTTGTTTCACCCTAGCCGGGTGGTGCGATTACTACCAATGCGATCGCTTTCAAGAGTCTGCTTGGAGTGTGGTCAAGCATAGCTTAAAGCCCACTCACTTAGGTGCAAAAGTGGAGGCTATAAGTGGGTGCCATTTTCGTCAGTGGGTTGCTCGATCGCCGGCTCGGAAGCTTGCAAAGCCTTTGAGGCGAAGCATAAGTTTTTGCTGAGAAGGGCACCAGAATGCTGTCTCTTTGCCCTCTTTCGCAATATTTCGTTACCATTGATTTTTACCGGCTCTTGCCGGGTAAGCAGCAGTGCAGGTCTTTTGAAGTTCACAGCTTTGGGGTTTGTGTGAGACAACCGTTATAAGTTCTTGGGCATGAAAAATCATCTTGTGCAGCCTCCGGTCGGTATTCCCGTGCTGCCGCGTTGTTGCTTTAGAACCCAGGGAGACTACAGCCTTTGTCTTTCGTTGTGTCTAGTTACTTAGAGCAACCGTTATCACGCTCCTTGCTTGAACTATTTCATTTGCTTTTGCATGAGCAGTTTCCTGGCTTAAGTAAACCGTCACTAACTAACTACTCTCTTGTTTATGCAAAGCTTCCAGCTTAATGAACGTGCTTCTACAGTGCCGACAGTGCTTTCCTATACTCGCGAGGATTGGCAGAAAGGCTACAACTCCCTGAAAGAAGAATTCGACTACTGGATTGAGGATATTGAGGGCGAAATCCCGCCAGAGCTTCATGGCACGTTGTTCCGTAATGGTCCTGGATTACTGGACATCAACGGTCAGATGATTCACCATCCCTTTGATGGAGACGGCATGATTTGCGCGATCACCTTTGATAGCGGTCGTGCTCATTTTCGCAATCGCTTCGTTCGATCGGAGGGATACCTTGCAGAGCAAGCCGCAGGACGCATTCTCTATAGAGGTGTCTTTGGCACCCAGAAACCCGGAGGTTGGTTGGCAAATGCCTTCGACTTCCGGCTGAAAAATATTGCTAATACCAACATTCTCTACTGGGGCGACAAGCTGCTTGCACTGTGGGAAGCAGCCGAGCCGCATCGCCTTGACCCTGCAACACTGGAAACAATCGGACTCGATCGCCTGGACGGGGTGCTAAAGCCAGGTGATGCTTTTGCCGCCCATCCGTGGATTGACCCTGCGTGCAACCAGGATGATGGCGCTCCATGCCTCGTCAATTTTTCGATCAAGCCGGGTTTATCCTCAACTATCACGCTGTTTGAGTTTAATCCTGCGGGTAAGCTGTTGCGGAAACACGCCCATTCTGTTCCTGGTTTTGCTTTTATCCACGATTTTGTGATCACGCCAGACTACGCCATCTTTTTTCAAAACCCCGTTAGTTTTAACCCACTGCCGTTTCTTTTTGGCAAAAGCGGTCCAGGTGAATGCATTACTTTTAATCCTGAAAAGCCAACGCGGATTGCTGTCATTCCAAGAGCGGTAGGATCAAAGAAGGATAAAAAGCCAGATTTAGCCTTTGAAACTCATGCTGGCTTTGTGTTCCATCACGCGAATGCGTTTCAGGACGGCGATGAGATTGTCATTGATTCGGTGTGCTATGGGTCACTGCCAAGTGTAGAGGCAGGCGCGGATTTTCGCGAGACGGCGTTTGAGAGGTTGGCACCAGGGCAGCTTTGGCGGTTTCGACTCAACCTTACAACGCAACAGGTGCAGCGTGAGTTGCTAGAAAGTCAGTGCTGTGAGTTTCCTTACGTACATCCGGCAAAAGCAGGACGATCGCACCGCTATATTTACATGGGAGCAGCGGATATGGCGGAAGGCAATGCACCGTTACAAGCGATCCTTAAAGTGGATGTTGAGTCAGGTGAACGTCAGCTTTGGAGTGCGGCACCGCAGGGGTATGTCAGCGAGCCTATTTTTGTGCCAAGATCGTCGGCTGCGTTCAAAGATGGACTGCCTACTGACACTCTAGTCGGCGCTGAAGATGACGGTTGGCTGCTGACACTGGTTTACAATGCAGCTCACGAGCGATCGGAGGTCGTCATCCTCGATGCACGCAATCTACACCAGCAGCCAGTGGCACGGTTGCGCCTAAAGCATCATGTTCCCTATGGTCTACATGGTAGCTTTACACCTCACTGCTTTATAAACGAATAGATTTGTGAATGCGTCATCCGGCGGTGGGTATTAGGATAGAAGCATTAGTGCTGCAATTTGTACCCTTACGCAGGCTTTTCCCCTAAACGTGTGAAAAAACGGGTGACGCTCACATTTCCCAAACGCTCAGTGCAAATGCCAGTCACCTATCGTCTGGCAAAAGACTTTAACGTGGCAGCCAATATTATTCGTGCCCAGGTCGCGCCAAATCAAGTTGGCACACTTGTCGTCGAGCTAGCAGGCGATATAGACCAACTGGATGCAGCAATGGACTGGATGCGATCGCAAGACATCAACGTTTCCTTCTCCAATCGCGAGATCATGATTGATGAAGACGCTTGCGTGCATTGTGGTCTTTGCACAGGTGTCTGTCCAACTGAGGCTCTGACGCTTGATCCACAGTCCTTTCGGCTGACGTTTACGCGATCGCGCTGCATTGTCTGTGAGCAGTGCATTCCTACCTGTCCAGTGCAAGCGATTTCCACGAATTTATAGGGACGTTGCACGTAACGTCCCGACCAATAAGGCTACGCATCAAGGCTGGAAGGATTGCGCGACTGGACGATTGCCGCTTTGTCCATCATCGTTATCATGGCGGGCAAGTCAGGACTAACGCGCTTGCTAAGACCCAGTTCTGCCACAATGGCGGGAAAGGTTTTGCCTTGAGTGAGGCGAAAGCCAATTTCTTCGACTTCTGTCCAGGTGAGATCACTCCCGACATACGCTTTTACCATAAGGTTGAGAATGCCTTCCCAGCGGTTGCCTTCACCGATCGTCATCATGGTGTGTGGCACCTTATAGGAGCGATCGAAGCAGTGATACCAGCACTTAGGCTGTAACTTAAGTGCATCGGCAAAAAAGGCTTTGTGGTCGTTTGTATCAACTGAATCGTCAATTTCAGTGGAGAAAAGAAACATTGGAGCCGCAGGCGTTTTGCGTGCGCGTTTCAGCAGTTGAGTACCTAAATCGAGAAACAATCGCAGTGCTGGCACTTGAAAGCTGGTGTAGCCGATCGCCAACTCAGGATTGCCACCCCAGCCATAGTAAGAATTAGAGAGCTTAATGAATAGTTTATCGGTGATACTATTGCCGCTCAGGTAGGGAGCAAAGAGTAAGGCGCGATCGATTAACGTTCGGTGTTCCAGCGCGACCCAAGCGCAAAGGGTGCCTCCCCCTGAGAGTCCACCGATGACAACCTGTTGCCCCAGTGCCTTTGCCTGCTGAATCCAGTGCAACGCAAAATCCTGATAGACCTTTGGATCGGTAGGAAGTGGGGTGGGACGATCGCGGTTCCAATTTCCTGCTTGTCCGTGCCCTGGCATCAACGGAATCAGCACGTTGTAGCCCTGCTCAAACAACGCTTTACCCAGCGGCAAAAACTGATTTGGGTAGCCAGTAAACCCGTGAAAAAACAGGCAAACCTTTTGGGTGGGCGCACGGTGAAAGAGAAATTTTGAGCGACAAGACTCGTTGCGAACAGGCAGGACATTCTCACGGGCTTTTGCCTGAGCTGCGATCGTGGTGGTTAAGTCGGAATAGTTAGGCATGGATCAGGGGAAGCAGAGGATAAACGTTAGCAGAAGGTAAATTGCTGCCTTATCTTAGTTCATGCTCTGCTGCCTCATGCTCACTCGTCCAAGGTAAGGAATGGTTAGGACTGGATCAAAGCAGCTTTGAGTTTAAGCGTTCAGCCGTCAGCGTTCAGCTTTTAACCACTGACAGCCTACGGCTTCTCCTGTCAAATTTCCTCAGATAGACTCGGATTTCGTGCCAGGACGATCGCTCGTTTATCTACCATTGTCATCATGGCAGGCATATCTGGTGAAGCCTTCGCCACCAAACCTAATTCCGCTACGACGCTAGGAAATGTTTTACCTTGCGTCATGCGATAGCCAATTTCCTGCACATCTGTCCAGGTTAGATTGCTTTCTACAAAAGCTTTTGCCATCACAGGCAGCAAACTTGCCCACCGATTGCCTTCCTGCACCGTCATCATCGTGTGCGGAACTGCCAACTCTCGGCTAAAGGTGTTGTACCAAGTAATGGGCTGATGCGATCGGGCATTCTCAAACAGCGTCTTGTGATCAAAGCTGCCTGTAGCAATATCGCTATCACTAGAAACGATAAACATGGGTGCCGCAGGTTGTTTTTCGGAACGCTTGAGAATGTCTTGCCCCAAATGTAGAAAAACCCGCAAAGCCGATACTGAGAAGCCGTTGTAACCGCTACCCTTAGATGGATTAATGTTGCTGACCGTCCATTCAAAGTAAGTGTCAATCTTCTTGACAAATAGATCGAGGACTCGGCTACTGCTGCTTAAATAGGCAGCGAACAGGATAGCGCGGTTGATGGCTTTCGGACGTTCCAGTGCTAACCAGGCAGTAAGCGTGCCCCCTGCCGATAGCCCGCACACAGTAACCGTTTCCCCTAATGCCTGTGCCTGCTCTAGCCAGTGCAGCGCAAACTGCTGATAAACCTTAGGATCAGTTGGTAGCGGTGGTGGGTTCTGGCGGCTCCAGTTGCCTGCCTGTCCGTGACCCGGAAGCAACGGCACTAGCACGTTATAGCCTGCCTTAAAAAAGATCTCTGCCATCGGCACAAACTGGTAAGGTCCGGCTGTAAACCCATGTAGAAAAAGACAAACGCGCTTAGTTGGCTTGGGCTGAAAGAAAAACCGAGAGCGACAGGACTCGTTTAGCAAAGGCAGTGCGTTTTCACGGGCTTTTGCCTGCTGCACGATCGCTGCCGTTGTTTCAGAATAGCTAGGCATAGGGGATTCCACTCAAGTAGATGCTGAAGAATGTGAAGCTGAAGACCGTAAACACAGCGACGTTAATAGTCTCCGATCGCCGTACGTTTGATCCTTCTACTTTACTGTTCCCTTTTTTGACCCTTCCTCTCTAGCCCATAAACTCTGATGCCACGATCATCGAGCCAATACCAGCATCAGTAAAGATTTCCAATAGCAGTGCGTGGGGGATGCGTCCGTCGATGATGTGGGCAGCACGGACACCTTGAGCGAGCGATCGCACACAGCAATTTACTTTTGGTATCATGCCCCCTGAGACGATCCCCTCCTCAATGAGCTTCCGGGCTTCCTGAATATCTATTTTCGGAATCAGCGTTGCCATATCTTTGTAGTCGCGCAGAATGCCTGCGGTATCGGTCAGCAGGATCATTTTTTCGGCACCCAAAGCAGCGGCGATCTCACCCGCTACCGTGTCAGCATTAATGTTGTAAGTTTGTCCCGTCTCGTCTGCCGCCACGCTGGAAACAACCGGAATATGTCCCGCATTCACCAGCGTCTCTAGAATTCGGATATCAACGCTGGTTACTTCACCGACAAAACCGACGTCTACAGCATCTACAGGACGGGCTTTAATCAAGTTGGCATCCATGCCGCAAAGCCCGACTGCCGAACCACCTGCTTGGTTAATCAAAGCAACTAGCTCTTTGTTTACTCGACCAACTAAAACCATCTCCACGACATCCATCGTGGCGGCATCGGTCACCCGCAGCCCATTTTTAAACTGTGGCTCAATGCCCAACTTGTCAAGCCAAGTGTTGATTTCTGGTCCGCCACCATGCACGACGATCGGGCGTAGACCCACACACGCCATGAAGACAACATCACGAATCACTTTGTCTTTCAGATTGCTGTCCTTCATCGCAGCACCGCCATATTTGACCACAACCGTCCTACCAGCAAACTGCTGAATGTAAGGCAGCGCTTCGCTTAAAACACGGACTCTTGTCGCTTCCGCTTTGCGGATATATTCACTCTCGTTAGACATAGCAGCAGCATCAAAACAGACCATATGCAGTGTAGAGGAGCTTACCGCGTTCAGCTACGTCAATTGCAACAATCTGGAAAATCAAATCTGGAAAATCAGGTAATGCTCAGAGGTCAGCTACAACCGTTCTAAAGTGCTAACCACGATCGCTACAATTGAGATACTTAACGTTCGTACCGTCAGCCCGTATCCCTATGACTGCTAACTCACCCGACTCAAAAAAGTCACCATCAGATGCGGCTCAGACTTCGATCGCTGAAGCTAGCAGCGCGCAAACCATTATCGGCAAGCGAGTCCGAAACTTTATTATTGTGTTGGTGGCGATCGTCCTTACTGCGTCTGTGTTCTTAGGGTTGAAGACAGAAACGGGGACAGGGCTACTGTCTGCAATGGCAGAGGAGTCGGTGCCGTTGGAAATTGCACTTAGCAACGGTAAGCCAACGCTAATGGAGTTTTATGCCAATTGGTGCACGAGTTGTCAGGCAATGGCACCTGACATGGCAGCGTTAGAGCAGGAGTACGGCGATCGGGTCAATTTTGTCATGCTAAACGTGGACAACAGCAAGTGGCTCCCCGAAGTGCTGTCCTATCGGGTGGATGGCATTCCACACTTTGTCTTTTTGGGGCAGGATGGTAACGCGATCGCCCAATCGATCGGCGAGCAGCCCCGCTCAATTATGGAAGCAAACCTTGTTGCGCTTGCTGGTGGCGACTCGCTACCCTACGCGAAGACCAGCGGACAAACGTCTGCCTTCTCTGCCCCCGTCACTACCAAAGCTAATGCTGATAGTGATCCCCGTAGTCATAGCAGTCAAGTTGTCGCACCGTAACTGCGGTTTACTTAAGGCTTAAGCAGGTGGTTTGGGTGCGTGCAAGCCGACGCAGTTGCCTTCGGTATCCAGGATGATCCCGATGAAACCAGGATCACCGATCGCCGTTTTTGGCATTAGCATTTTGCCACCGTTTGGCTCTACTCGCTCTAGCGATTGTTCTAGCTGATCAACTGTTTCTACATTTAGATAAACGAGAGAACCTGTTGCTGCTGGCGTTAGGCGTTCACTCTTCACGATCGCGCCTCCTACACCTGTATCGCTTCCTGCAAAAAAGGCTTGTGGTTCGCCCATAAACTCGCTTTTCTGAATGTCTTGACCCAGAACAGTGCTGTAAAAGTGGACTGCCCGATCAAAGTCAGCAGCAGGAATTTCAAACCAGTTGATTGCGTTCTGCACAGTGTGCTCCTTGCAAAGCATTAGAACGCTATTCATTGTCTGCTATAAGTAGCGTTTTGTCGGTAACACGCAATACAAATGTACTACTTTGCATTCAAGCGACCATTGACTGTCATTCAGGTGCAAACCGCCTTAGGGCTAGACTGCGAAGTAATAGAACTCTTACCTTTTCACAGATCGTCCAGGTGCGAGCCAATGACGCACGAGTTGAGCTAGTTGTTCAGCGCTGTCTGGCACTGCTAAACTGCCTGCCTGCTGCGCCATTGTTTGCAGTGTTGCGGAAGGATGGGTATGAGTGTGCCCCCTACCCAGCAGGCTTAATACTTCAGCATTCAGCACGTCCGGCGTTAGATCAGCCTGCTGAAACAGTTTGGCAGCTCCAACTTTCGTAAATACGGCTGCATTGTAGGTCTGGTGGTCCTCAGCCGCGTAGGGATAGGGAATGAGCAGCGAAGGCGTGTGGGTAATGGCGAGTTCTGTGAGCGTACCTGCCCCCGATCGGCTAATTGCCAGATCCGCTCGTTGCAGCAAACCCGCCATGTTGTTGTAGAACGGTAGCGCCAAGTACTGGGGATGCTGGAGGCTCTTTGCGTCTGGATCATTCTCGCCTGTAAGATGCACAACCCAGCAACCAGCATCAAACCAGGCAGAGGCGCACTGCCGCACCAATCGATTTACGCCTACAGCACCCTGGCTACCGCCAATTACAACAATCAGCGGTGCGTCATTGGGGATGGGGAGATCGAATGCGTAAGAGGTTCCAGCCTGAAACTGCGATCGCACGGGTGTCCCAGTGTGAATTGCCTTTGTGCGGGGAAGGTAGGTTGCTGCCTCCTCAAAGCCAACAGCCACTGCGCTACACCACGGACCCAGAAAACGAGTCACTTTACCTGGCAGTGCATTCGATTCATGCAAGATGACTGGTAACCCGAGCGATCGCGCTGCAAGAACAGCAGGTGCAGCAATGTAACCACCCGTCGTAAACACGCCCTGAAAGCGACCTCTTTGCAGTAAGCGTCGTGCTTGCCAGATAGACGCAATCAGCTTAAAGCCAACGCGAAGGCTATCCAAACCACGTTTTTGAAAGCCTTCAGCCGCCACAGTATGCACCGGATAGCGACCAGCAATCAACTGGCTTTCCAAGCGATCGGGCACACCTAGCCACTCAATTTGGTAATCTGACAGGCTCTCTGCTACGGCGATCGCTGGAAAGACGTGTCCACCAGTACCGCTGGCGGCAACCAACAAGCGTGTTGAGGGCGTTACCGCAGTTACACCACTGATAGCTGCTGGCAGAGTAGAATCGGGAGAATTGTTCACTTTACTTTAAAGAGCCGCTTCAAAGCTTCAAAATATGGCATTAACGTCTTGGAGATCTATCAAGCAATGCTGCTCCAGTTAAACCGCCTTTACTCACCTTAAGATGTTAAGTTGCAGATTGTACGCCAAATTGTTAGCCGTCACTCACCCAATCCTGATCCTTATGCCTAAGCCTTTGCACTCCTTCACTACTGCGACTCAACCCATTTTACGACCCATCCAGGCACCACAAAAGCACTGGCAGGCTTTTTTAATGGCTGTAGGCGTGGCAATCACGTTGGGGAGCGCATCGTACGCTAGCCCCGTGAGTGCAGAACCACCAGAAACGGCTCCCGCAGCGCTCAAGGAAACTTTGACAGCGATCGATAAAGCTGCTAGTAGCCACAACATCCAAAGCGTACTCGCGTTTTATGGTCCAACGTTTACGCACTCTGATGGCTTGACACGTCAAACGTTGGAGCAGGCGTTGGCTCAGCTTTGGAAGCGCTACCCAAATTTGACCTACCGCACTGAACTGAAGTCCTGGAAATCTCAAGGCAAAGGTATTACAGCAGAAACGGTAACGTATGTCACTGGCGCGCAAAAAGTGGGCGAGCGCGAATTGAAAATCGACTCTACGTTACAGGCGCAGCAGCAGTTTGAAAATCAAAAAATCGTACGGCAAGATGTTCTTGCTGAACGGAGCCAGATTACCTCTGGCACCAATCCACCGACCGTCAAACTGAATTTACCCGCACAGGTCAATGCGGGTCAGCAGTTTAGCTTTGACGCCGTTGTACAAGAACCGCTGGGCAATGACCTGCTACTTGGCACAGCGCTAGAAGAACCCGTGAAAGCAGATGGCTTGATCAACCCCACTACGGTCGATCTAGAACTGCTCTCCGCTGGCGGCATCTTTAAAGTCGGGCGCGCTCCACTCACAGCTAATAGCCACTGGATTTCAGCCGTTCTAGTCCGCCAGAACGGCATGACGATGGTGACTCAGCGGCTACGCATTGTAAACCGCGCCAAGAAGCCAACCCCGTAAGCGATCGCGCTGGGCGATTGGCAACGATCGCCCCCTATGCATTTGTGTAAACTTGCGCGTAATATGCCTGATACTCGTCTGAGAGCAGCGGTTGCCACCACTCACGGTTGGTCAAAAACCATGAAACGGTATGACGCAAGCCGCTCTCGATCGTCTGTGCTGGTTGCCAACCCAATTCGGTTGTGATCTTGGTTGCATCAATGGCATAGCGGCGATCATGTCCAGCGCGATCCTTCACAAACGTAATGAGTTTGCTAGAGGGGCGGACAGGCAGTTCTGGTGCCAGCTCGTCCATCAGTGCACACAGCATATGGACGAGATCAATATTTTTAACCTCGTTATTGCCGCCAATATTATACGTTTCGCCCGGTGTGCCGCGATGAATCACCGCATCTAAGGCGCTGCAATGATCGCCTACATACAGCCAGTCGCGAATGTTTTGCCCATCGCCATAGACAGGCAGCGGCTTGCCCATCAGAATATTGATACACATCAGCGGGATCAGCTTTTCAGGAAAGTGATACGGACCGTAATTGTTGGAGCAATTGGTAATCAGCGTTGGCAGCCCATAGGTGTGATAGTAGGCACGCACTAAATGATCGCTACCTGCTTTTGATGCAGAGTAAGGGCTGTTGGGCGCATAGGGTGTCGTTTCAGAAAATGCTGGATCATCGGCACCCAGGCTGCCATAGACTTCATCTGTAGAAACGTGGTGAAACCGAAAATGGGTTGGCTGATTGCAAGCGTTCCAGTATTGCCGAAAGGCTTCGACCAGCGTAAAAGTGCCGTTCACGTTGGTTCGCACAAAAGCATCAGGACCTAGAATTGAGCGATCGACATGAGACTCAGCCGCAAAATGTGCCACTGTGTCAATTGCCTCTTCTTCCAGCAGCGCTGATACGACTGCACGAGCGCAAATGTCACCTTGCACAAACCGCAGATTTGCTTTTTCCTCTAGTGGTGCAAGTGTCTGGCGGTTTCCTGCATAGGTTAGCGCATCTAGCACCACTACGCGATCGCCTGGATAAGTTTCGCACCAATGATAAACAAAATTTGCGCCAATAAAGCCAGCCCCCCCTGTGACGAGAAGCGTCCGTGGTCTGATTCGTGTTTGTCCGTGATCTGCAAGTGTCATAATTTCGAGTCTTTGTGTCAAGATCAAGCCAGATTAGGAAAGAAATGTTCGTTCGGTATTATAAAAAACTGTTACTTTACCATTAAGGTTTAAAAATTATGGTGAATGAACCGCCTGACCAGCAGTTTTTTGGCTTATCACTGGCTGTTTTAGTAATGGCATGGGCATTACCTCCCGATAAAGTTTGAGGATAGTATCCACTTTTACTTCCCAATCAAAATGGCTTAATACACGCTGGCGACCTGCTTCACCCATCGATCGCCGTAGGGACGGGGATGATGCTAAACGGAGCATAGCGGCGGCTAAACCGTCAATAAATGATTCACGCGATTGAGGCTCAACTAAAATGCCACACGATTCATCAAGATAGTCAGTTGGTCCACCCCAGTTGGTAGCAATGACCGGAAGACCAATTGACATTGACTCTAGAACGGCGGCTCCACCGCACTCCAATAAGCTTGGCAGTACCATCACATCCGACTGGCACAGCCGTTGAGCACAGTCAGCTTGAGATAGCCAGCCCAGAAAATGCACAGCGCTGTCAGGATGCATGTTTACAGCGTGTTCTACTGCCTGAAGCTCGTTTCCCACTTGTCTTTGATCCATTGCTTGAGGCTCATCCAACGACCGTAATCCTAATGCCACTGCCTGCTGCTTCAAGGCAAGACCTTCGGGTCCATCGCCAATAATTTCTAGTACAACAGGCATCTGTTTAGCGACACGCTCAAAGGCAAGCAGCAGTAAATCAACTGCCTTCCAATCCAGCAAACGCCCGACAAACACGAACTTAGTCGCCTGCGTTACGGCTAGAGCTGTGGTCATAGCTATGGGCTGCACCGCTTCCGCAGTAACGCTTTCAGGCTTTTGTTGCCACACCGATAAATCAACGCCATTTTCACACAATTCAACAATATTGCTACATACACCCTTCGGCAACGCGGCGCGTGTGCGGGCATTGGCAACTAATAGCATTGCGGCTTGGCGCTTGCCTGGAATCAGCCAATTTAGCCACTTAGAAAGGAGCCTACCTGCTGCCAATGACACATGAACAAAGCGGCTTTGCATCTTTTGAAAGGCAGGCGGATAGTTCATCCCACCGTTCATGGGACCAATGAGCACCGGCGCGTCCACAGCAAAAATTAAAGACGGTTCTTTGGGTGAGACCGGTATCGGCTGATGCACAACCGTAATTTGATGGCGCTGCACCAGCTGCTTTGCAAGACAGCGTTGAGCAGCCTGAGTCATCAAGCGCACCACAAACCCAAGCGTAAAGTAAGCCAACCGATGCGGCAAGAATTGACAGAGCCAATCCAAAAATCGATGCAAAGATGTATCAGTGATGAAGTGAATGCGATCGAAATCGGCTCCCAGTAATTGCTTTAGTTCATCACGAGTGCGATCATGCACAACCATCCAAACTTCGATCTGACGTTGACGCAAGATACGAAAGTAGTGAAAAGGCAGCGTTGCCTCACCACCGAAATTTGCTGAGGCGTGTTCTGCCACAATTAGGACGCGGGGTTCATTGCTGGTCATATCAAACGCTTCAACGCTGGTTGGACACTCATAGACTTGCAAAGAACCAAGGCACTGCTGATGCTTGTTGAGAACTTCTTCTCATTGTTTCTTGCTTATTGCTCGCTGAGAAAATTTTATATTATCGACATTTTTGCTTGAATCCTTTATTCAGCTCCCCCTGCATCCATTTATAGGAGAATGAAGCTCACTCACCAGCTATTCTCTAAGTGGCTCGGAAGGTTCCAGGCCCATCTTAGACGAAGCAACCGCTAGGCAAGCTCAATTTGACTATCATCCCCAATCATGAACCGAAGCGCTTTAGGTCGCTGGGGCGCCGTTTTAAGGTGAGCTCGCTGCCCAATTACGCTGTCTACGATGCGCTGATGAATGCCAATAACCTGTGCGCCTTTGAGAATAACGCTGTGCTCTAGGTCTACATCAACCAGCGTGACTTGGTCAGCAATACTACTGTAGGGACCAATAAAACAATTTTCCAAGTGACAATCATTGCCGATGACTACTGGACCGCGCACAGTGCAGTTAATGAGCTTAGAACCCGTACCGATTTGTACCCGTCCAAAGGTTTGGCTCTTAGCATCCAGTTCACCACTGATTTCTGTTTTAAGGCAGGTATCCAGAATGATCTGATTGGCTTCGAGCAGGTCATCTTTTTTGCCAGTATCAAGCCACCAGCCTTCAATTTGGCGGGCTTCGATGTGTTTTTGCTGGTTGATCAGATCTTGAATCGCATCAGTAATTTCAAGTTCACCTCTAGCTGATGGCTGGATGCGATCGATCGACGCATGAATCGTATTTGCGAAGAAATAGATACCAACCAACGCTAGATTTGACGCTGGTACTTTGGGCTTTTCTACTAACTGAACAACCCGTCCTTGATCATCGACCTGTGCAACACCAAAAGCACTGGGATTGGCTACAGGACGCAGCAGAATGAGGGAGTCCATCTGTTCTGTCTTAAAGTGATTCAAGAATTCACCGAGTTCGTTCTGAATCAAGTTATCGCCCAAATACATCACGAAGGGTGAGTCGCCAAGAAAGGGGCGTGCAATCTTCACGGCGTGAGCCAAACCCGCAGGGGACTCTTGCAAAATATAAGTGATGTTGGCACCAAAGCGATCGCCATCGCCCGTTTTTGCTTTAACTTCTGCGCCTGTTTCTGGGCTGATAATAATGCCAATGTCTGTAATACCCGTTGCCGCAATAGCCTCAATGCCGTACCAAAGAATCGGTTTGTTAGCGACTGGCACCAGTTGTTTGGCACCAGTGTATGTCAGCGGTCGTAGTCGCGTGCCTTTGCCACCACTGAGAATGATTGCTTTCATAAAACGAGTCTCTTCGAGAAGGGTTGTGTCACGGGTAAACTTCAGCTAACTTGAGTGGCTTCCCAGCTTGATCTTTTGCTGATAAAAGCGGCTCTGCCTTTAAAGTCCAATCGATCGCCAAATCGGGATCATTCCAGAGAAGGCACCGCTCAAACTGCGGCGCATAGTAATCGGTTGCTTTGTATAGAACTTCAGCAACTTCTGAGATGACTGCAAAACCATGAGCAAACCCAGCAGGTACCCAAAGCATTCGCTTGTTTTCTGCACTGAGGTAGCAACTTACCCATTGCCCAAAGGTGGGAGATTGCCGACGAATATCAACGGCTACGTCCAATATGGTGCCTGTGATCGCTCGCACTAGTTTGCCTTGGGGCTGCTGAATTTGATAATGCAGTCCACGCAAGACGTTTTGGCAGGAGCGGGAGTGATTATCCTGGACGAACTGAGCAGCTACTCCCGTCTTGTCTGTAAAAACCTGTTCGTTGAAGCTTTCAAAAAAGAAGCCGCGATCGTCTTCAAAAACGCGAGGTTCAAAAATCAAGACATCAGGAATTTCAGTAGGCAAGACGTTCATTGGAATTTCCTCACAACACTTCCTTTTAATCTAAAGGCTCAGAGTAACCCACGAGAAGTCTAAACCAATTTTCACTGCAAGTTTTGCCAACTGTAAGCGTTATAACGCGTTGCTTAATGAAGGCTCAAGCGCTTGAGGCAATCTTCATTAAACGCCATTGCAATGGTAAAGATTAACTAGAGCAGATGCCAAGCTAGCAGACAAGCGCTAAGTAGATGTGAAGCATAGCTGTTCTCTCAGTGGTATAGCAAAAGGCTAAAGGACTAAGTAGAACCTTTACTAGAAGCAGAACTGGAAACCCTAATCTGTCCTAACTCTCTCTTCAACTGCTATGGCAAGCCTCAACTATTTAGACATTTAGAGCAGTGGAGCGAGCGTCACCGGGATAACCGCTATTAATAAATTTTAAATAAAGTTATTGCTGTAGAACGAGTAGCTTAGCAAGGTGAAGGCTAGGTAGCTAATCGAAAGCGTAGTAAAGCTAACCGAAACAACTTGAGTTCACGACGTTGGGCTTCACTACGCTTGCCTGAGTTAATCAGAGGGTATGGGTATTAGATGCTGCAAACAGGCTTATCGTTGGCATTAAGCTTGATTGTGCCTTCGGTGCCACCAACGACGAAAGGATACTGTTCTTCTCCAACCGTTCTGACGAAGGTTGGTTTTTGCAGGGAACATTCTCTGATCGCTGCACCCCAAGCGGCATAATCACTGCCCAGTTTGTCAGTAATGGGAGTGTTGGTAGAAATTTCTGCATTTTTCACGATCGACAGTTCAATTGGCAATGTGAAGTAGATAGGCGCTACAGGTGGAGTCGGTAGATCGACCGAGCGACCACCCACAATGGTTTCTTCATCAGGCGAAGTCGTTACCGCTAGTGGGGCTGCTGATGCTGCGACAGCATGACCGACTGAAAGTGTAACAATGGCTGCGACAGCAAGCTTTTTCAACATAGCAAGATTCTCCTCAGTGATTTTTTAGTGATGGGTTTATCTCAGGCGATCGACGCACAAATCGTATGCTGATCGTCTGACACAACTAACGGACTTCTCAACTATAGTTCCCAACTAGAGCTTAAGTGATCCATCAATCCGCTAGTCAAGCCTCATGAACGTTAACACAACTTGTGTACTTTTAAATACCACAATTTCTTAAAAGCAAATTTTGCTTTCGCGTTAGAGGTGGTAGGGTGGGCAGCTACTGCTGGAATACTCCTTAGAGGGACAAGGCGATCGCCCGGTTTGCCAGAGCATCGGCTGTAATGCCATTAACTGCCATCAAAGCAGTGGGGCTAGCCGTTGTTTCACCGCGCTTCCAGGCAAAGGTATCGCGCTTCGCCAAACTTCTTAGCATGATTGGTTCTAGCATGCCGCTGGCACCACCCGTCACACCAATTAGGACATCACCACCAAACAGCGACTCAAACTCAGCATCGTTAAGAAAGGCACTATCGGGTTCGGAACACAGATCCCAGCCCACATCGGATGCGCGGTAAAGGCGACGTGGATTAATCACTGAGACGATGCGGACACCTATGCCCTCTGCGGTTAACTGGGTAGCTGCTTCAAAGACGGGGATCAGGGGCATATCGCCGATGACGGCAAACACAACGGTTGTACTGCCGCTAGTTTCGTGCAGGGTGATGGCACCATTAGCGATCGCCTGCTGCGTCTGGTCAAACGTCGTCCGAACGGGTAAGGGCGACTTACTAGCTGTAATCACTACCCCTTTATTTTTTTGAGTCAGCGCCCAGTCGTAGCAGACCTGAATGCTGTTAGCATCGGGCGGAAAGAGCGGGAAAACGTTGCCGTTGCGCATCATGGCAGCGAAGTAGGCTTCAATTTCGGGGCGTTGATGCGTCCAACCGTTACGTCCTTGCTCTAGTGCCCCTGCCGTAAAAAGCGTCACCGTAGCAGGCGTAGGACGACGAAGTTCTGCCATTGCCTGCGTCACCGTTTGCCAGATAGGTAAACCGTTGATCGCGAACGATTCATACGAACACCAGAGCGATCGCGATCCCATTAACGCTAATCCGGCTGCCAGCCCTGCACAAGCATCTTCGCTCAACGGTTCATAGACCTGTCCACCCGGAGCCTGATAATACAGTGGATCTTCAGTTGGATGAATGATTTTGAGCGCCTGATTAATGTTGGCAATACCTGATGCCTCGTTGCCATCAGCATTAGTTACTACATAGGCAGCATCGGCTTGCCCAACTGCTGCAACTAGCTTACCCATTGCAGTGGTGGAAACCTTTGGCTCGCCACCAACCGTAAATTCTTCTAGGGGCAGTTGACCAAGCGAGGGGAGCGATCGCTCAAATTCTGTTACCACCGTTTTGCTAGCAGGACCGCCACCTGCCCGCTCACAGTTGGTGCGTACTAGTGCCCAGGCATTAGGCGAAAGCGCACGAGCTTTCAATGCCGCTACAATGTCAGGATTTTCTAACGTGTGCTGGGCATAAAGGTTGTGAGATTTTGCGCCACGTGCATGCACACCTGCACCTTTAAGCTGCTTAATAATCAGGACGGTTAGCTTACCACCAAGGGCAGAGCGAGCCGCTTCATCCATTTTTGCCAGCACCGCTTTGCCGAATGCGAGGCGCTGCTCGGGGGCGAAGATAGTGCTATCAACGTAGGCTCCGGGCTGGTTTTGGTCATCAAAGTCTTTGGCATCAATAAGTACCACTTGCTCAAAGCCGTTGCCGCGCCAGTATGACTCCATCTGCTCATTCGTTTTTAGTGACACCATGCTGTGGTGTTCCTGGGAGTAGCCGTTCCAGACCAGCACGGGTAGAAAGTTTGTTGCAGTGGGGTAAGCTGTGTGGAAATGAGCCATCGCGCTCACAATGTAGGGTTCGCCCAAGCCGCCATCACCGACTGTGAAAGGAAAGAGCTTGTCAGGGTGCAAGAGTGCTGCTGCCATCGCAAAGTGTTGCCCTTGCCCTAAAGGTCCGGCAGGTGCAAGAATGCCAGGGATAAAGCCAGAGAGATGACCCAGCAAGCCGTGCTGCTCGCGGAAACGATCGCGCAACTGCTGCACGGTGGTGATGCCCATGTCTTCCAGTGATCGATCCAGGAACATAGCGCTGTAGAAGCCAGGTGCATGGTGCCCGACCTCAGTAATGATATTTTTGTAGCCCAACATGACTAGTGCGGCATACGCTTCTGCCTGACTGGCAAAGCCGCCGGGGTGCCCAGAAGCCTTACTGGCTGTCACCTGTAAGATTAGATAGCGCAAGGCATCAGCATACAAAAGCGTTTGATACGCAGCAGCAGGATCAGTAAGATCGGCGATCGCGGTTTGACCTTCTCCAATCGCTGGCACAGCACCATAGACATCAAAACCTGGCACTGCATCGCTGTAATACTGAATGCCATCACAGAAGGCGGGCGTGCTAACGGACTGGGGATTAGGACTAACTGCGGTCATGCTTCAGATACCTACTGCAACTAAAAATCTGGTGGCGATTGCCCCTAATCATAGTACACAGCCCATTACACAAAAAGAGCAGAGGGTTTTTGATGGTAGCGGTTGTGGCGGTCTATAGCTGATAGGGTGACAGCATCAAGGATAATGAGCATTACAGTTAGGGCTTTTTGGGCATTGAAGGGGATGGAGGTGGCTCCTGTTGCAACAGTAGAGGAATGCTCAACGCTCCTAACACGATCGTGATGCCAGTAATGACCCAAATGATTAGTCGATTCGGTCGGTAATCTCCTCGCTCAATCTGCCACAGCACCTGGTTGTAGCGCCAAGCAGCTAAAGCAATAAGCACAATGCCAAAAATGACCAAACTGATACCCAGGTTCTCTGAATTAAAAACAGGGTTGCTAGGCACCTCTTGGTCAGTAATAGCTACTCTTAACTGACGTAAAAATAAGCCAAAGCGAGCAATGGCAAGTCCGAACCCGATTAAGGTAATAGAGGTACGAAGCCAAGCCAAGAACGTACGTTCATTTGCCTGATGCTCTCGTTGTCGATCAGGTGGTCTGGTCATGAAGCAAGATGCTAACGGTTGTTCAGTAGCCCACGATCGATCTGCTACAGGCTTCAGCATTACTAGGTCGATTGCACCGGCAGTTTAGCGGCATTTCGCTCTTGTCCAAACGGCAATACAACCAGGCGATCGTTTAGCTAGACGCTCAAATTGCTCTGGTAGGTTCTGAAGCATAGAATTGCCAAAATTGAAGGGCTAAACAAGCCTCATTTGGGCAGCGTTGCTAAACGAGTAATGCTAGGGGTCAACATTATGGACGCCTTAATGCACTTAAGATGCAAGGCGATCGTTCTACGACTCAGGTGTAATGCCATCAGGTTGCTCTTTTGAAACTTGAGCGACCTTCTGAGCGACATCTGGGTTGTACAGCCGTAGATAATTCCAGTAGTTTTCAAAAACCGATTTGACGTAGCCTTTGGTCTCGTTGTAAGGAATGTTCTCGACAAACACATCAGGATCTTGTTGTCCTGCTTTTGCGACCCAGCCACCAACAGCTCCGGGACCAGCGTTGTAGCTGGCGATCGCCAGCATTGAATTGCCGCTGTATTCCTGGTGCGTGTAATCGAGATACCAAGTGCCTAGCTTAATGTTGTCGTCAGGATCATTGAGCTTGTACTCCTTCAACTTGATTTGCTTGGCAATCCAGGCTCCCGTATCGGGCATGACTTGCATTAGCCCAGTTGCGCCTACACCAGAGCGGATTCCGGGCATAAAGCGCGATTCTTGCCGGATTAGTGCCGTGACTAATAGCGGGTTAAGCTGCCGCTCTTGCGACCAGGTTTCGATCGGCTCTAAGAAAGGGAATGGGTAGAGCGCCTGCCAGTAAGATGCTTGCTGTTTAAGTGCCTGGTACTGAGATTTTTCTTCTGGCTTATCCCGTTCGCTCAAGAACGAAACCATAAAAATGCCGTCTAGATAGTCGCCCACTCCCAACCGCATCACGCCATCGGTAAACTGTTCAGCGACCGTTGGCTGTTTGGGGTTGCTAAACTCAACCTGCCATAGCTTCCAGGCATCGTGGTCTTGCCCAAGCTGAAACAGTTCTTTGAGGGTGGCTGAGCCGACTGGTAAATCTGGACGAGCGGCAGGGCGAACGACCTCTGGGTTGATTTGGCGCACGCTGTTAAAATCACCAACCTCCCAGCCTAAACGGGATGCCGATCGCCATGCATAGTATGAATGCGGATACTTTGACAACGCCTGTTGATACGCCGCTTTAGCTTCTTGCTGTTTACCAAGCTGTTCTGCCCATTTGCCGCTCCAATAAGCAGCTTCGGGCGCTTGTTCGCTGGTAGGGTTATGTAAAAGGACTGATGATGCCCAGACATATGCCGATTGGGCATCATTGGCAGCCCCACGCTCTTGAGCCAGGCTCCATCGCAGTTCTGCCGCTGCATCCGATTTGGCATAGCGCGTCAGTAGAATCTGCCGTACCTGCACGGCATACTTGAGGCTATTTTGCTGCTCCAACAGTTTGGCTTTTTCAAGCAATGCCTCGCCTGCTTTCGCTGGAAACCGCTGCACGACCTGATCCAGGTAGGCAATCGCCCGTCCTGAGTCTGATAGTTTGGCAAGCCGGAGCAAGGCTAGAGCAGACTCGTCGGCAGTGGGAAAATCCTGAACCACGCGCTGGTAGGCCTGAATCGCACCACCTTTTTCGCCCAGTTGAAAACCGCGTCCAATGCGATAAGCATTGAGTGGGGTATAGGGTGCCTGCGTATAGGCGGCTCCAGCTTTGCCGTAGAGCTGTTTTTCCCAATAGCCAAAGGCGATCGCCTCCCAGTCCTCAGGCTTAAGCTGCGCAGCGTATTGCTTGGTTAAAGTATCCAAGACAGTCAGATAGTTTTGGGCATAGAGCGCATGTTTTGCAATCAACAGCAACAGTTGTGGCTGTTTTGGGTTTTCCTTGAGCCGTTGCTGTACCAGCGCGATCGTGCTGGGATGAGACGGGAACTGAGCGATCGCCTGATCCCCATAGCGCGGATTTTCGCGCTCCAGTGCTACCAGCGCTTCTGCCGTAACGGGACTTTTGGGGTAAGCCTTAACCAATTGCTGTTGCGTTGCCTGGACGTTAGCCCGATCGCCGATCGCCTCATACGCCTGGGCACGCTGCCTCAGCACGTAGGCTCCCAGAAGCGGATAGCTGTCCTCTAAGTCCTTTAAAGACTCCAGTGCTTTTTTGCCCTGCCCTTGCTCAATGAGTTCCGCTGCCAACAGATAGCGGGCACGACTGCGTTCGGGCGATTCTTTGTCTTTGACGATCGCCTCTAGCGCTTTCGTTCGTTGGGCGGGTGGCAACGCTTTGAATGCAGTCACTTGCTTTTTGGAAGTGTTGCCTCCCCCTGGCGAACCTGCGATCGACCAAGGCTGCTCTTGCTGTCCACGCCACTTGAGAACGGGAACCGTTGCTCCTACAATCAAAGCAACCAGCCCCGCAGTACCTAACAATATCTGGATCTTTCGTCGCTTCAGCATGAAGCCTCCCAATCTGGGTGAAATCTCCTTGTGAATTTAGCACTTTTAAACGAAAGTGACTGTTTGATTTGAGGGAAATTACAGGAGCGCCAGATCCCTAAATGCTTTGAGAAGCCAGGGATCTGAACCTAACCGTTCTTTCACAAAGACTTGAGAACTGCTGCCGCAAATTTAGAGGAAGATAAAGAAGCAACTGCTTTGGTTTCTGGACTTCATGGCAACAACGACGATCGCCCTCAATGCAGACCTTATCAATGCGCTAGATCTGTCTCCGCTTCAGACTGTCATTGACCCACTGTTGCAAGAGGGTAAACTTATGACCTACGAGCAGCAGCTTCAATTTACGATCGACTACCCTCAGGAACCAACCGACCCCAGGGAACTACCCGAGATTCCGGAAATACGGCTCTGGTTCATTCGGCTCGATGCGCGTTACCCGTGGTTGCCCTTTCTGCTGGACTGGAAAGCCGGTGAATTGACGCGCTACACTGCCATGCTGGTGCCCCATCAATTTCACCCCAAAGATGGCATTCAATACAATCCAGAAGCGTTAGAAATTTTCGTGATGCACAAGATTTTTGTGCTGGCGGGCTGGATGCAGTCGCAGGGTTTAGAGGGCAAAGCAAGGCTGAAAGCCATGACTCAAATGTTTGGTTACGAACTGGATGATGCTTTTTTTGACTTGCTGTAGGTAGCTATTTTGACAGTATTTTGACAGCAAGTTCTGACAGCTCGGAAAAAGTTGAGTACATGAACGGCTGCGTCGCTTGATAGAATAGAGACCCACCAATGATTGCAGGCGAGCAACGCAAGAAATATGAGCACAGGGACGCTGTTTGATAAAGTTTGGGATGCACACACCGTTAGCGTTTTGCCTTCTGGACAGACGCAGCTTTTTATTGGGTTGCACCTGATTCACGAAGTCACTAGTCCTCAAGCCTTTGCGATGCTGCGCGAACGCAAACTGAAGGTGTTGTTTCCCGATCGCACCGTCGCTACAGTCGATCACATCGTGCCCACAGACAATCTAGCGCGTCCCCTTGCCGACTCGATCGCTGAGGAAATGATGCAGGCGCTAGAGCAAAACTGTCAAGAAAATGGCATCACCTTTCATAAGGTTGGTTCGGGCAATCAAGGTATCGTTCACGTCATTGCACCAGAGCAAGGCTTGACCCAACCTGGCATGACGATCGCCTGCGGTGACAGTCATACCGCCACACATGGAGCCTTTGGCGCGATCGCTTTTGGCATTGGCACCAGCCAGGTACGTGATGTATTGGCATCGCAAACGTTGGCGTTGGCAAAGCTTAAGGTGCGTAAGATTGAAGTCAACGGCAGCCTGAAACCGGGTGTCTATGCTAAAGATGTCATTCTGCACATCATCCGTAAGTTAGGCGTGAAAGGTGGTGTAGGCTACGCTTACGAATTTGCGGGCAGCACGTTTGAGCAGATGAGCATGGAAGAACGGATGACTGTCTGCAACATGGCGATTGAAGGTGGTGCTCGTTGCGGCTACGTAAACCCTGATCAAGTTACCTTTGACTATCTCAAAGGGCGCGATTTTGCACCCAAGGGCGCTGATTGGGAGAAGGCAGTTGAGTGGTGGAACAACATTCGCAGCGATGCCGATGCCGTCTACGATGATGTTGTTATCTTTGATGCCGCAACGATCGCTCCTACTGTCACCTGGGGCATTACGCCCGGTCAGGGTATTGCGGTCAATGAAACTGTTCCCACGCCCGACGAGATGCCAGCGGATGAGCGGGCGATCGCGGAAGAAGCTTATCAATATATGGACTTGCAACCAGGAAAACCGATGGAGGGCATTAAAGTAGATGTTTGCTTCATTGGTAGTTGCACCAACGGCAGAATTAGTGACCTGCGTGAAGCCGCCAAATTTGCTCAGGGACGGCACGTCGCAAACGGTATCAAAGCTTTTGTTGTCCCTGGTTCCGAGCGGGTGAAAAAACAAGCTGAAGCTGAAGGACTACACAACATCTTTGTAGAAGCGGGCTTTGAATGGCGCGAACCGGGCTGCTCTATGTGCCTCGCGATGAACCCCGACAAGCTCCAGGGTCGGCAACTCAGTGCGTCGTCCTCGAACCGCAACTTCAAAGGTCGGCAAGGCTCATCGTCTGGTCGCACGCTGCTTATGAGCCCAGCAATGGTAGTCGCCGCAGCGATTACAGGTCAAGTTACTGATGTCCGTGAGCTGATTTAGGCAGTGCCGCTCTTACCACTTGCTCTGGATCGTGACTTAAATAACCTGTAGACCTCGCAATTTGTCGTAGGGGCAAAAGCCCTTCAATATGGCTACGCTCAAGCAGTGGTGTGCCCCTACATGAAGAAGCTGACTTTAATTTGAGTTGTATTTTAACTGAGTTGGCACTAACCGTCGTGCAAATTTTGGTGACGGTAAAAAGCGTACGCATCAAACAGCACGCCTACTAAACTACAGGTTAAACCAATGACTAAAGCGCCCTGAAACGGGTCGCCGCTGCCAAAGACGGCTAGAAATTGCAGGAGTTTTTCGGCTCCGGCTCGACCGATCGCCTCTGCAAAAGGAACCTGTTCGAGTGTCGATAATAGCGCCAAGATTATGCCAATAAGCGCTATAGGGGCAGCAAAGCTAAACGTGCTCGTTAGCAGCAGTGAACGGACGAAAGCTGGTGACATGAGCATAAAGCCAATAACATGCTGGTCAGAGTTAAACGGTGCTGAGGCAATGTGTTCTCTCTACAGTAGGAGCGATCGCCCACAATTAGCGTGTGTGTGAGAAATCTTAAATCAAGCTTAAATATCTTGTTGAAGCTCTGTGAACAATTTCGAGAAAATCTAGACATAAGTTTTGTGTTGCCTCAAGGTTTGGCCGCAGTGCCTCGCTCTAACGTCGCCCGAAAACGTAGTTGCGGTCTCTGTGCCAGTTCACTAATTGCTTCTGGTCGGGACTGATCAGCTAGCTAAAACGTTAATGTAATGAAGGTTTAACGCTACTATTTTTCTTCCTTGGAAGCTTTTGCATCTATGAAGGTTTGATTAATTTGAAGCACAGCGCCAGTGCGATCGCGCACTGTAAGAGTTAAATTCTTGAAAGCTGTATCGACCGTTACTTTATGTGACGTTGGAGGTGCAGGGTGTGTCATAAAGCATCTCCTGGGGAATACTGTCGCTAATTAGAGGAGTTGTAGGTTATGAGAGACCGTTTATTTATGTCGGAGACGTTGTTATCCCCAGTGCTAGCTTCGGCAGTACTGGGGCTTTTTATGGTTAGTCCCGCCTTGGGAGCCGTTTTAGAAGAAGAGGGTACAGGCACAGCAGCAACAGCAGTAAGTCAGCAGCCTGCGATCGTGCCCTCGCCAGATGTTTCCCCAGCACTTTCGACTGCTCCCACGCTTGCTCAAGCGTTGCCATCTGAACAAGCGCTACCTGAAGCGGTAGATCAGAGTAATGATGTCGTTAATTTAGACGCTGCGACCCAGCCAACCGACGGCATGGCTCAGGTGACATCGGTTTCTCAGCTAACTGATGTTAAACCTACTGATTGGGCGTTTCAGTCCCTACAGTCACTTGTAGAGCGCTATGGCTGCATTGTTGGCTATCCTGATCAAACCTTTCGTGGCAACCGTGCGCTTACCCGCTATGAATTTGCCGCTGGCTTGAACGCCTGCCTCGATCGTGTCAATGAACTGATTGCAGCGGGCACAGGTGATCTGGTTAAAAAAGAAGATTTGTTAGCCGTGCAAAAGCTTCAGGAAGAGTTTGCGGCTGAACTTGCAACTCTGCGGGGACGGTTAGGCACATTAGAAGCCCGCACAGCAACGCTAGAAAAACAGCAGTTCTCCACCACCACCAAGCTGTTTGGTCAGGTCATTTTCGGAGTGCAAGGGCGCAACAGCCCCGATATTTCGTTAGCAGGCTTTAACTTTAATGGCAATGATGACCAGGTAAATGTTATCTCAAACGCTCAACTAAGTCTTTTTACTCAGTTTAGCGAACGCAGCATCTTGCTGGTTGGTCTCCAGGCAGGCGCAGGCAGATCCTTCGGCAACCAACTGCTGACAAATGATGTGCTGTTGGGCTATGAAGGCGATTCTCGTAACTCTGTAAGACTTAGCGACCTAACCTTCCGTCAACTGTTTGGCAACAACTTTGCTGTCATTGCGGGACCTGTTGGTGTCAACATGGTGAACGTCTTTCGGGGTGCTAATAGGATTGAAAGCGCCGGACAAGGACCGCTCTCTCGTTTTGCACAGCGCAACCCGATTCTTAACATTGGTGGTGATGGTGGTGGTGCAGGCTTCGACTGGCAAATTACGCCTAGCCTCTCGTTGCAAGGGGTTTACTCGTCCAACCGACCGGAAGACCCAATCAATGGTGGGCTTTTTGGCGGCAGTAACGGCGCAACGACAGCGGGCGCACAGTTAACTTTTGCACCAACTCGCAACATTGATATTGCTCTTCATTATGTAAATGCCTATTCGCCTAGTGGCTTTTTGGGTACGAGCGTAGGCGATGACCAACTTGCCCTGCCTAACCCGTTCTCCTTTCGTGCCCCTATCAAGACTAACGCGATCGGTGGTACTGCGGCTTGGCGCATTACACCCAGGATTACACTCGGCGGTTGGGCTGGCTTTACAACCTCTGACCTGAAAGGTTTCTCTGGCAATGTAGAAACGATTAACTGGATGGCGTTTCTCAACTTCCCTGATTTAGGTGCACGCGGTAATCTGGGTGCAATTTACGTAGGTCAGCCACCACGCATTATCAGTAGCGATCTGCCTGCTGGTCGCAATGTCCCCAGCTTTATTAGTGAAGGAAATTTACTTGCTGGTGAGGGTGACCAACCAGGGACAACGACTCATGTTGAAGCGTTCTACCGCTTCAGAGTCTCTGACAACATCAGTATTACGCCCGGTGTCATTTTTGTTTTCAACCCTCGGCAAAATTCAGCGAACGACACCATCACGATCGGCGTACTTCGGACAACCTTCACGTTTTAAGCGCTTGGAGACAACATAAAACAGAAAGTGAGTTGCTAGTTGTTTTGTCTTGTCTCGGTATAAACCCAGACAAGACATATTGAGAACGACAAGCTATCGCCCTTGCCTAAGTACCTTAATGACCGAAGTCGATCGTGAAAACTCCTAATTTCAAAGGGTTTTATGAGGTTTTCAAGAACCTGGCTGTAATCAGGAACTTTCCGTCCAAACTAAAGTTCTGGCAAGTTACTAGTAGCAATTGGTTTCAGTAATCTCGTTGTCTCTACTACTAACAAGCCCCGTTAGTTGCGTGTCATTTACTTAACACTTGGTTGACTTTTCATTCACCAAACATTTAGAGGATTATTACTGTGATTGATCAATCCACTCGTTTCGCCGTTTGTCTAGGACTATTAGCAGGCAGTTTGGCGATCGCTACCGCCGCCCATGCTGATATTCCCATTACTAGCGGTCAAGCAACTGGTGATGCTGCCTTCTTCTTGCCAGGTACCGCACCGACTGCCACTACTCCTGCGGGTACTCCAGTTCTCTTTGATACAGCAATTCAAACCTTGAGGCTCGTCACGCCAAATGGCACGACAACGACATCACGCTTTCTTCCCAATGCCAGTCAATTTACAGACACCAACGGCAATAACGTACCCGATAGTGGAGACAAAGGCAGGCTAGAAGGCACTCTGTCAGGTGTAGCTTTTTCGGCTAGCGGTAATCCAGTCTTCTTTCAAGGCGTACCGACTGCAATCAACTTTACACTCAGTGCTTTTTCACCTAGCTTCATTCAAGGTGGCACACTGATTAGCCCCCAGCAGGTTGGTACTGCTCCGCTTGTCTTCTTGCCTGTGCAAAATGTTACTCTGTCAGGCGATTCCAGCACCTCGTTTACCTCAAAGGAGGGTTTGTTAAGCGTAGGTGCCTTTGATGCTGCTCTGACTGGTGATTCGATCAAACTGCCGTCTGATTTGCAATTACGGTCTACCAACGTCAGCAATGATGTGTCAACGGTATTAGGACGACGCATCAAGTTTGAGTTTGAAGGCAAGGATGTTTTACCGACAGCGGGAACCGATCTTAATCCGAGCGACGGTGTAATCACTTTTAATGGACCGACAACCAAGTTTCAGGTTCAAAGTGTCGAAACTCCGGGCACCAGTGAGTTTAAGCTCGAAGGCACTGTTGCCAACTTGGATCTGAAACTCACGGCTCCATTCAGTGGAACGCTGAACGGTACACTGTCTTCAGCCGCCAGAACAAACTATGAAGTCAAGGGCGAAGGCCCAGGCTATGTTGCTTTTGGTAATAGTACTGCGACGTTTGCGGGTTCTGCTCGTAACGATACCCAATTCAAGTTTGAGCAATCCAGTGGCAAGCTAGACGGTAGAAGTAACGGTGATGTTTCATTTGCGTTAAAGACTGGCAGTGGTAATTTCACAAGCTTTTCTCCAGCAGTGGGTGTAAACAACAACGGTACGGCGTTCAACAGCAGCACGAATACCAGCACAAACACCAGCACGAATACCAGCACGAACACCAGTACGAATACCAGCACGAACACCAGTACGACTAGTACAAATACGATCGTTTTCACCAACTTTGTCGCAAATACCACCTACATCAGACTGTTTAACCCATCGCTCTTTGTAGTGAATAGCACTGACGGCGATGACGATGATGACAGCCGTGATGATGATGATAGACGTAGTGATAACGATGACGATGACAACGATGACAATAGCAATACGACCTACACCATTTATCGGCAGCGTGGTTCCGTTGAAGTGGTTGTAGAACGTGATTCGGAAGATCGTATTTTGCTGGTGGAGCGCGATCGTTCTGACCGTCAACTGCCCCCCGGTCAAGCAAAACGTGGGCGAGTTGTTTCCGCTTACCAGGTCATTGGGTTATCCAGCCGTGTCTTCCCAGGGTTAGTTGGATTGCGGCAAATTTCAGCCACACAAGCACAATCCACTACCACTCCGACAACAACAACTCCAGCAACTACCACTCCGGCAGCTACTCCGACAACAACAGCTCCGGCAACTACCACTCCGACAGCTCCAGCAACTACTACTCCAGCAACAACGGCTCCGGCAACTACAGCCCCGGCAACTACGACTACCCCCAGTAGTGCTCCCGCAGGCACCACAACTCCGATCGAATCGACGACTCCCAGTGGAACAACTACCACTCCGTAGAGACAGGAGCCACCTTTAAAGGACACAAAGAGGCAATGGAGCAGATGTGTTCCATTGCCTCTTTCTTTTCATTAATCAGTAAAGGAATGGAAGGGTGAATGATTCGCAAATCATCGATCGACCCATTATGCGATCAACAACAAGGAAGGGCAGCGGTTTCCAATTTTTAAGCGTATCCGCTATTGTGGCTAAGTTAGCGTTTGAGTTGTGTGATTGTGAGTGAACAGCAGTTTGCTACTGGCTTAAGTTTGTGGAGTCAGCGTTTGCTGGCAGCCATCCTTTTAGGGGGACAGGTAATGGTGCATCTATTAGCAGGCAAAATTCACCGCCGCAACACCCTCGATCAAATGGCGATCGTGGGTCCAGCATCGCTAATGATTGCTCTGCTGACATCTACCTTTATTGGTATGGTGTTTACGATTCAGGTATCGCGCGAATTTATCAACTTTGGGGCGAGTAATGCTGTGGGGGGTGTGCTGGCAGTCTCTCTCACGCGCGAAATGGCTCCTGTCTTAACGGCGGTGGTTTTGGCAGGTCGTGTCGGTTCAGCGTTTGCAGCCGAGCTTGGGACGATGCGCGTAACAGAGCAGATTGACGCGCTTTATATGCTCAAAACTGACCCGATCGACTACCTAGTCATTCCCAGAGTGATTGCCTGCTGCCTGATGCTACCGATTCTGACTATTCTCTCACTGCTAACTGGCATGATCGGTGGCATGGTGATCGCCAAGACTCTTTACGGCATTCCACAGAGCGTTTTTTTCGATTCTGCTCGCAACTTTGTTAGCCTATGGGATTTATGTAGTGCGCCAATAAAAGGCAGTTTCTTTGGTGCCGTGATTGCCATCATTGGAACAAGTTGGGGGCTGACGACAACTGGGGGCGCGAAAGGTGTAGGGCAATCGACAACGACTGCTGTTGTCACCTCGCTGCTTGCCATTTTTATTTCTAATTTCTTTCTTTCGTGGTTTATGTTCCAGGGCTTGGGAAGTAGCTTAGGAAAAGGTTTGAGCTGAACGCAGGCAAGAGGCGTTGTAAGTCTTTAGGGATTAGTGACAGCGATAAACATACGATCGCCAGTAATGCCATGGGCAATCGGGTCTACAGCAGTCAATCAACAAAAAAACGTGCTGCTGACGTTGGTTCTAGCGGTCTTACCTAGGGTTCTACTGCGAAAGTTCCTACTTCGGAAGTTGTGGTGAAGCGGGCGCAGGTTTTGGCTTGGAGGAACGGGTGGACTGGGGTACAAAGGTATCTACCAACGCTTGTACCAATGCTTCGCGCTGTGAGCGATTCAGACGATTAATTGCTGCTCGGTCACCTTCGGCTGGACTGGTTCGCAACGTGGCGCGGCTAGGATAGCTAGTTTCATCAAACCCTCCATCCAAGCCCAAGCCCAAGTAATCTGCCAGTGTCAGCTTCCAGTCAAAACGATAGGACGGCGATCGCCCTGCAACGTAGAGGTGATAGCGGATGAAGCGACCGACCAGGGTATTGTCTGTCTCAACTTTACCAGTTTCTTTATTTACATACTGGTTTTCTTTGGGAAAGTCAGGCAACCGTTCGTAGACAGATTGCCATGCTGTTTCTGGGCGCACTCGTTGGGCGATCGCAGGCAACGGACCGAACGGCTCAGGGCAAACGATTGCCAGAGTCGTTAGAAAAAACCACCCGCTCATAAAAGTGATCAGGGTTTTTACAGTCAGTCGAAGTGCTGTCTTTTTCTTTGGCATTACGATCGCCCATCCAATTGCAGAGAGTCAGCTAATTGAGCAACCTACTCACCAATGATTTCTGGCTGAGTTAGCTCATCTGACATTTCAATGATTGCCCGCATGACCGGCTTCATGGTTGGATCATCCACACTGTCAAAATCTTCAAACCGACGACGCTTCGCCCGATTTGCGACCTGAACCGTAATCCGATAACGATTGGATGCGGCTGAAATCAATTCATCAGCTCGACGCATCAACTGAGTGCTATCGAACGCGGTACGCTTCTGCATAAAGGTTGCCTGTAATTGCGAATAACAAAGGAGAACTGTAGCCCCCAGTCTATCAAGAGTTACAGACTTCTGTTGCAGTTTTCCTAAATTGCTTAGACCTTGACAATGCCCTGATGCTCCGGAAAAGACGCACTGAACAACCAGTAATACTGCCTACTGCACTCGATCGCTCGTACTTGGTCACACGGCAGTTTATATTGGTAACGCTATATAAAGTAATGATTAAGCCTGATTAGACAGTATTAAGCTTTGCAAAGCATTTAACAGAATGGTAGAAACCCCCTTTCAACGTGTTGCTTACCAAAAGCAGGATCTCATGGAACCAGTGACGCTCACTTCAATGTACCAGCCAACCTATGCCCGCTCTGCTGTAGCAGTGACCTCTCTAAAAGTGGTCGCACTGGGAGATAGCCTGATTTATGGCTTTGGCGACCCGGTTGGGGGTGGGTGGATTGAGCGTCTGCGCCGGAATTGGATGCAGTCGAGTGGTCCCGATTATGCGCTTTATAACCTGGGCATTCGGGGTGATGGGGTGAAGCAAGTTGCTCAGCGCTTAGAGAGCGAATTTCGCCAGCGTGGTGAGCTACGCAATCGTGTACCAGATTTGATGATTCTGTCGGTTGGTGTGAATGATTCGGCTCGTTTAGGGCGATCGCAAGGACGGAATTTCACAGATCTTGCAATGTTCGAGGCTGAAATGATTGCCTTGTTGGAGCAAGCACAGCGGTTATGCCCGACTCTCTTTGTCGGGATGGTGCCTGTTGATGAAGCCAAGATGCCCTTTCAGAAATGCTTCTATTACAACCATGCAGATCAGTTTCGCTATAAAGAGGTCACACGCTTAGCCTGTCAGCATTACCAGATTCCCTACCTTGATGTTTTTTCTCAGTGGTTAGAACGGGGTACAGACTGGTATCGATCGCAGCTAAGTGACGACGGGCTACACCCAAATGTCTCTGGCTATCAGTCCTTATTAGAAGATGTGCTGCACTGGCAGCCCTTTACTGATTATGTCTGGGGAACGACAACGAACCTGGAGTGCTTGGTCTAGAGCAGACCGATGTCCGTTAGCATTTGTGACTGTTGTCGGATGCCTGGTATAAAGTTGAGCATTGAGATCGTGGGATTTAGACGCACATGACAGCGCTGGTAGTGGCTACGGGAAACCCAGGTAAGCTAAAAGAAATGCAGGCTTTTCTAACGGGATTAGATTGGGAGCTGCTGCTCAAGCCTGAAGCCATAGAGATTGAGGAGACAGGAGAAACATTTGCCGAGAATGCTTGCCTTAAAGCCTCTCAGGTAGCGCTAACGACGGGAGAATGGGCGATCGCGGATGATTCTGGCTTGGAAGTGGATGCGCTGGATGGTGCGCCCGGTGTTTATTCCGCCCGTTATGGCAAGACAGATGCAGAACGCATTGAGCGACTGCTGAGTGAGCTAGGCAATGAGCTGAATCGTGAAGCCCGCTTTGTATGCGTGATTGCAATCGCCCAACCCGATGGCACGATCGTTCGGCAAGCGGAGGGTATCTGCGCTGGCAGTATTCTTCACGCCCCACGTGGTAGCGGTGGCTTTGGCTATGATCCGATCTTTTACGTTGCCGAACAACGGCTCACGTTTGCCGAAATGTCACGCGAGCAAAAGCAAACCCTAAGCCATCGTGGTAAAGCGCTCCAAGCCTTACTGCCACAACTGCGATCGTTGTAAGGCTATTGTTTTAAGACTGTCGATTAAAGTACTTGAACGAGTGTGCAGCCGTAGCGGTAAGACAACGCTATGCTTCCCAATTTCCTGTGCTTGAATTCTCATGTCTCAGGCAAGTGGTGGTGCCGCATTGTGTTAGAAGCACCACTACCCAAAATGGTTTAGCAGGTCTGGGCACGCCTTTTCTAAACGGAGATTCTAACCGAAATTTACAATAACTTTATAAAAAAGTTAGTTTGTGAAGTTGCCGAAAAGATTAGGTCAGTAGATCAGCGTAGACAATCAGGTGCTATGAAGTAGGGCTTATAGTTTAGCTAGGCTTTATACGTATTTATACGGTTTTATTCTTAAAAGCTGGAGCGACTATGCAATCCATATTTTTTACTGCAATGGTTGACCCATCGCTATCGACTCTTACAGAGAGCCAAACACCCCATCGATCGGCTCGCTCCCTCTTCAAGCGCGCTATCGATATAGTGGGTAGTCTAGTGGGCTTGCTACTACTAGCAATACTCTTTATTCCACTAGCGCTTGCTATCAAGCTAGATAGCCCTGGTCCAATTTTTTATGCTCAAGAACGTTATGGTCTACTAGGGCAGACATTTCGCATCTACAAGTTTCGCTCGATGGTGCAAAATGCGGATGCTCTAAAGTCGCAGGTAAAGAATGAAGCGAGTGGGCTGATTTTTAAAAATCAGGATGATCCTCGCGTGACAAGAATTGGTCGGTTTCTGCGTCGTAGCAGCCTGGATGAGTTTCCCCAATTTTGGAATGTGTTGCTGGGGGAAATGAGCTTGGTTGGAACGCGCCCACCTACGGCTGATGAGGTTTCGCGGTATGACAGCCACCACTGGCAGCGGCTAAACGTCAAGCCCGGTATGACTGGAGAATGGCAGGTCAACGGTCGATCGATGGTCAAAGACTTCGAGGACATTGTTAAGCTTGATCTGCACTATCAAGAGCAATGGCATCCGCTTTATGATTTGACGTTGATTGTGCGGACTGTCTACGTCATTGTGGCTAAGGTTGGTGCTTTTTAAGCCGCTTTGCTGGCTGTAAGCGTTTGCACAAAAACTATATGTTAAATAACTGAAGGGCGCATCCAGCGCCCTTTTTGCTTTGTTGCATCAGTGCTAAGACTAGATCAACGACTAGCTCACTATCCCGTTAGCAAAAGCAAAAAAGGGTGAGTTAAAGACAATCAAGGCAAGCATCACTGAAGCCTTACTGGCACTGCTAGAACCTCTTGAACGGACTCCAATCGAAAACATTGACTGAGCAAGCAACATCAGCTTAGTTTGCCATGCTTAAATCGTTCGGGAGCGACGTGCGATCGCCTGAATTGGCTTAACGCAAACGTACTGAATCAACGGCTGTTTCTAAAAAACGTTTGTACTAAAACGGCGTATGATTCAGGTAGATTGTTGCTGTGCTTGCTACTTGACGCTGGCGATCAATTCAACCCTTACAGTCGATCGCCGATGAATTGTTGCCAATTCACAATTTGGTTGCATCATGGTGTCTGTAAAAGGATGTCTGTAAAAGGGTCTGGGCAGCAGTCAATATGAGTATGCGATCGCGTTGGCATGGTTATCAAGCAAATTCAGTTGTAGCAAGCAGGTAGGAACGCTCGGCATGGTTTTACTGCTTACAGATGTCTTTCTGTTGCTTACCCAGGTTTTGCTGTGGATTGTGATTGGGCTAGTCACCTGGTTTGTGCTGCTCAAAGCATTGCCCAAAGCCTTTTTAGGAATGTTGGTGCTGCTGCTGATTTTGCTTATCCTGGCGGTATCTTTTTTTGGAGGACCCCCTGCCCCAAATACAGGCGTCCTGGAAGTGCTGTGGCGGATTATTTCGTTTCCGTTTAGCCCGTTAGGGCTGGGACTAATACTGGTTTTGATCCTGCTGTCTGGCGTTAAACTCGGCAAGGTCATCAAAAATGTGATTACTGCCGCGCTGATCTTGCTGGCGCTGGGCTGTTTCCCGCTTGTGGCTTATTACCTGGCGCAAGAACTAGAGATGGAGGCGATCGAGCTAATTGGTGCACAACCACCGCTTGCAGGCGATGCCCGTCGAGTCATTGTGTTGCTGGGTCAGAATACGACGCGCCTACAGCTTAGACCACGACTAGGGAATGTACCCACGCCGCCAGCCACCACACCTGCAAATGCGCCCCGAGTGGAACGCCCTGTCAGCCCTGAAGCGTTTCAAGCCATTTCTACGCAACCGATTCAAATGACTGAGCATGGCGATCGCATCATTTATGCCGCTCAACTGTATCAGGAAGAAGCTCGTGCAGGGACACGCCCTTTGATCGTCGTCAGTGCTGGACCACGCCCGGATCGCGCACAAAAGGAAGGCGAATCGAGAGAGCAAATTTCGGAAGCACGCGATGTCCAGATTTTGCTAACCCGGACATTAGGTGTGCCGGAAGCAGATATTCGTCTGGATCACGAGGGTACCAGTGTACGTCGCAGTGCTGAAAACGTATACAGGTTGCTTACAGAGGCTCAACGGGTTAATTTTGGCAATCAACTGACGCTGGTTGGCACTGCGCTCAATATGAATCGGGCGGCACTCACCTTTGTCCGTGTGTTTAACGAGAGTACTATTGTCATCCGCCCAACTGACTTTTTTACGATACCGCCTGGTACTCACCTTGCGCGGCGTGTACAGGGGCGTGACTTGATTGAGCGTCAGCTTCTCGCAACTGATGTGCTGCCTAATGTGGATGCACTCTGGTTAAGCAGCCAGGCGATCGAAGAATACCTCAATGCTATTTACTATTTTCTGCGTGGCTGGATCAGGTTTGGCGGTGCATCGCCACGAGTGCTAGCGCCACCTGCGGCTATGCTTCCGTCACCGAGTCGTCGTGCTCTGACCTCGATCGCCACTCTGATTCGTTTAGGATGAGAAAGCTTCTGCGTCGATCCAACGCATTGATATCTCGTACTACACCAAATCATGGCTCAATCTCGACTGCGTAAACTGGGGCAGTACCTTCTTCCCCATTGGAAAGCAGCAGGCTCAGGCGTTTTAGCGCTTTTAGTGGTCAATCTTTTGGGCGTTCGCATTCCATTACTGATTCGGGATGCGATCGATCGACTTCAGATTACGTTTAGCTTCAGTCAAGTTTTCTACTATGTCGTCCTGGTGCTGGGCATGGCATCAGTAATGTGGATTGTGCGCATGGCATCGCGTACGCTGCTCTTTGGAGTTGGTCGCCAGGTCGAGTTTGATCTGAAACAGAAAGTGTTTGCTCATTTGCTGACGCTGGAACCGTCTTACTTTGCAGCGAATACGGTGGGTGATCTCATTAATCGATCGACGAGTGACGTGGATAATATCCGTCGTCTGCTGGGGTTTGCGGTGCTGAGCCTGGCAAACACGCTGTTTGCCTATGGGCTAACCTTACCTGCCATGCTAAGGATCAACGTCAAGGTGACGTTGCTGTCGCTGGCAGTCTATCCCGTCATGCTGATCTTGGTGCAGGTCTTTAGCACACGGCTTCGAAGCGAGCAGATTGTCGTGCAGGAGCAGTTGTCTGACCTCAGCGAGTTGATCCAAGAAGACATGAGCGGCATTTCCCTGGTGAAGATCTACGCCCAGGAAGAAAACGAGCGAGAGGCGTTTCAGCGTCGCAACCAGGAGCTTTTGGAGGCAAATCTGTCGCTTGCATTAACGCGGAGTACGCTACTGCCGCTGCTGCCCGGTTTAGCAAGCGTTGGGCTGCTGGTCGTGTTGCGGTTTGGAGTCAGCGCCATCAACGAAGGTGCTATTACCGTCGGAGACTTTGTGGCACTCTTGCTGTATGTGGGGCAACTAGCGTTTCCGGCAGCCTTACTGGGTTTTACTATTACGGCATACCAAAGAGGCGAGGTGAGTGTCGATCGCATCGAAGCCATTCTTACGGTGCAACCCCGCATTCGCGATCAGCCCGACGCGATCGCCCTGTCACGATCGCAGGTTCGGGGCGAGTTGACTGCCGACCATCTCACGTTTGCGTTTCCAACAGCAAATGGTAGCAACAGCAAACCTGCCTTGCAAGCCGTAAGTTTTACCATTCAACCGCAGGAAACCGTTGCCATTGTGGGATCGATCGGTTCTGGCAAATCGACGCTGGCGAATGCACTGCCCCGGCTACTAGATATTGCTCCCGGTCAACTGTTTTTAGACGGCTTCGACATTACCCAGGTGCGCCTTGCAGATCTCCGTGGCGCGATCGCCTACGTTCCTCAAGACAGCTTTCTGTTCAGCACGACAATTAAAAACAACATTCGCTATGGTGAGCCGGGCGCAGACGAAGCCAGGGTGATTGAAGCTGCTAAACAGGCACAAATTCACAGTGAAATTCTCAATTTTCCACATCAGTATGAGACGATCGTTGGCGAACGCGGCATTACCCTGTCTGGTGGTCAACGCCAACGAACAGCACTTGCACGGGCACTTCTAGTCGATGCACCGATTCTTATCCTGGACGATGCCCTTTCTAGTGTGGATAACCAGACCGCTACCCAGATTTTGCGAAACCTCTCGGAAGGCACCCATCGCAAAACCGTCCTCTTTATCTCACACCAGTTGTCGGCGGCAGCGAGTGCCGATCGCATCTTTGTGATGGAGCAGGGCACGATCGTCCAGTCTGGTACTCATAGTGGTTTGATCGGACAACCAGGGCTATATCAAACCTTGTGGAACCAACACAAGCTCGAAGAAGTCTTGCAATAGATCTAGCGAGATTTTCTACAGCGCAATGGTAATTTTAGAGTATTGGTCAGCAGTGCCACTTTCTTAAATGCAAAAGTCTGCTGTCAGAACGTTTTATCGGAAAACGTCTCAAAGTCCTGCGCTGAACGGTGAATTCAAACACAGCTAGTTTTATTAATCACTTACCGAAAGTATTGAGGAACGGTCACAATGACCTGCAAAAAGAGTTCGCGCTATCAAACCATCCTTTCCCTGACGCTGCTTATGCCATGCCTAACGCTGTTTGGGCTATCTGCTCAAGCAACACCAGCAGCCAACCAGGCGACGATCGCGCCTCCCTCTAAAATTAGCCTTAAATTTAAAGTACCAAAGCGTGGCGCACCGACTTCTACAGCCGGTGGAGCAAGCCGTGGCTCTTGCGTGACAGCAAACAAGCCGCCTAGTAAGCCAGCACTAACGGCACTCAAGCCTAGTACTCGGTTAGGCTTGACGGTTGCCGAGCGTCCCAGCTTTTTTGTTTACGTGCCTCAGTCGCTCGCACGGACAGCAGTCTTTTTGCTCTTAAGTGATGATGATACTGAAGTTGTGTACGAAGCTACCTTCGCACTGCCCTCAACAGCAGGTGTCGTGCGCTTTGACCTACCAAATAATGCTCCAAGCCTGCAAGTGGGTAAGCAATACCACTGGTACATCACAACCGTCTGCAATACGACGGCTGGCTTGAGTGGCAGCCCTACTGTTGAAGGGTGGGTCGAGCGCATAGTTCCCGATGTGACACTAACAAAAGCTCTTCAGAAAACGCTACCAGGCAATCGCCCCAATCTTTACGCAGAAGCGGGCATCTGGCACGAAACCCTGACGACCCTGGCAGATCTTCAGCAGCAATACCCACAAAACACAAGGCTTCTTCAAGACTGGCGCGAGGTACTGCAATCAGTCGGGTTAGATGCAGTGGCAGCAGCACCGTTGATTACTGCTAACACTATGAAGCCATAGTAGCGGTCAGTGGGGTCTGTAGCTTGCTGCCCATAGGATTGGCTAAAGGCTAAAAGCTAATAACGCAAGATTCACAAATGCCCCGGAACTGCCCTATGTGGAAAGCGCTCAAACAAAAGGTCTGGCAATGGCGCGGTGTCATCATCGCTGTGCCGAGCGTGACGATCGCCGTTTTGGGTCTGCGATCGTTGGGCTTGCTGCAAGCACTAGAGTTTCCGGTGCTGGATCAGTTTTTTCTCATGCGCCCACAGGAAGCGATTGACCCTCGCATTGTCATTATTGAAGCTAATGAAGCCGATTTACAAAAGGTAGGGCATTGGCCATTGACGGATGCCGAACTTGCTAATGTACTGCAAACAATCAAGCAACAGAAACCAGCTGCGATCGGGCTTGACTTGTACCGCGACTTGCCTGTAGAGCCGGGTAATCAGACCTTGACGAAGCTCTTTGAAACAACTCCGAACCTGATTGGTGTTCAGAAGGTTGGCAGCAGCAGCGATAGTTCTCCAGTCAATCCACCTCCCATTTTGAAGCAGCGAGATCAGGTCGGCGCAAACGACTTCGTGCTGGATGCTGATGGCAAAGTGCGTCGTGGCTTGTTCTATCTAGAAGACAGTAAAGGCGAGAACGTCTTCAACTTTGGGTTTCTGCTGGCAGCCCATTATTTGAAAAACCAAGGCATTGAGCCAGAGTTAACTGCTGACCAAACCATCAAGCTAGGCACGGCAGTCTTTCCAGCGCTGGACGCTCATGCGGGCAGCTATGTGGGCGCGCAGGCAGGTGGCTATCAGGTGATGCTGACCTATCGTGGCACCCTGCAACGCTTTCAAACAGTAACGCTCACGGATGTGTTGGAACGCAGGCTGTCGACAGATCTGATGCGCGATCGCATTGTCCTCATTGGTACCACGGCTGAAAGCTTAAAAGATCTGTTTTATGTGCCGTACAGCAGTAGTTTAACGGCTCCTACGCGCATGGCAGGTGTCACCATCCACGCTAACTTTATTAGCCAAATTCTTAGCGCGACGTTAGATGGACGAATGCCGACGCTGAAAACATGGAATGAGCCACTGGAAGGGCTGTGGGTTCTTGTCTGGGCAACGATCGGAGCTAGCTTAAGCTGGCGGCAGCGCTATAGCGGCAAACCGGGATTTCGTCCCTGGAATATAGTCAGCATTATATTTGCAGCTAGTTGTTTAGTTAGCGGCAGCTACGTCATGTTTTTGCAGGGCTGGTGGATTCCTGTCGTGCCACCGATCCTGTCGTTATTTGGTGCCTCGATCGTCATTACGGGTTACCTCGCGCAATCGGCTGCGGAGATGCGCCGCACGTTTGGGCGTTATCTCACTGACGAAGTGGTTGCGAGTTTGCTCGAAACACCCGGAGGCTTGACGCTAGGGGGCGAACGCCGTAAGGTGACAATCTTAATTTCTGACTTACGCGGCTTTTCGGCAATTTCAGAACGCTTGCCGCCCGAACAGGTCGTCATGATTCTCAACCTCTATTTAGGCGCGATGTCCGACACGGTGACCCGTTATAGCGGCACTATTAATGATTTTATTGGCGATGGCGTTTTTGTCATGTTTGGTGCACCGATTTATCAAGAGGATGATTCAGAACGAGCAGTTGCCTGCGCGATCGCCATGCAGACGGCAATGGTAGACGTGAATCGGCAAAATCAACAGCTTGGGCTACCGACGATCGAAATGGGCATCGGCATCAATACGGGCGAAGTGGTAGTTGGTAATATTGGCTCCCAACGTCGCGCTAAATATACCGTTATTGGCAACCACGTCAACCTGGCAGCACGGATTGAATCTTATACAGTCGGCGGGCAAATTCTGATATCGGACGACACATTTCGCAATGTTGGAGACATCATCAAAGTTGATAGGCAGATCCGGGTAGAGCCTAAAGGTATCAAAGAGCCAATAACCCTCTACAACGTGAATGGCATTGGCGGCAAGCATAATCTCTCTTTGCCCGCAGACAAAGAGTTATTCATCGCGCTTACGCCCGAAATACCCGTGCAATACACCGTTCTGGAAGGCAAACATGCAGTTGGCACAATTTTTGAGGGCACGTTAGTCAGCCTGTCAGAGAAGAGCGCCGAACTACGATCGGATCACTTTCTCACCCCCCTTAGTAACCTCAAACTCAATTTGCTTGAGCCCTCTCGGGATGCTGTTGCAGTAGATGATCTCTACGCCAAAGTTTTAGACAGACCGGCAACCCATCCGAACTGTGTAAGAGTGAGATTTACAGGTATGCCCATTCGCTTGGCTGAGTTATTGCCTGATGGCTCTGTGACGATCGATGCTCCGCGTCATTCCTAGAGCGTTACAGCCATTAAAACTAACCGTTCCAGAACGCTTTTAGAGCAGTTTTTAAGCATCTACGGTTAACGCTGCGGCTCAAGAATGTATTAGGCAACCTGCTTGCGGCTGCGCTCAACCTTCCCGCAGCGGCAGGTTAAACGTTGGAGAACTCAGGCTCCTAGTTTTCTTTTTGAACAGTCCCCTTAAATCGGGATCGCATCCCAGATTCAGAGTACGTTAGCGAGAATTACAATTCGGGATAAAGTTACCGTTTGAACCTTGAGTTCAATCGTAGAGTCTAAGAGAACAGTTGATTGTTTGAAAGCCAGAACGTCGCTTCGTTGCTATAGCCTCTTAGTAAGACGATCGCCCAATTGCTTAGATATGGAAAACGCAAACATAAGGATCGCTTTTCCAGCAAGGTTTTTTTATCCTTTGGCTGACGAGAGACTGGTGTAATCAATTTGAGCCACACGCACAATGGCTAGGCGGAGAGCAAAGTGAAAGACCTTGTTAAACGTGGGATACCAAAATGGGCGATAGGGCTGCTGGTTCTAGCGCTAGTCTTGGGCGGGGGATACGTTGCCTACAGTCAGGTGATGACAGCACGACGGCAAGAAGCGCGACGGCAGATTCAAAGTGCCACAGTGGAACGTCAAAGCTTGCCAGTGAAGATTTCAGCCAATGGCTCCGTGCTACCTGAGCGATCGGCTAATGTGAGTCCAAAATCGTCGGGCATTCTCAAACAACTGTTGGTGAAGGAGGGCGATCGGGTCAAGGAAGGACAGATTCTGGCGTATATGGACGCGTCTAACCTTCAGGGGCAGTACACCCAGGCAAAAGGACAGTTAGCTCAGGCACAAGCAAATTTGGCTAAGGTCGTTGCTGGTAACCGCCCTCAAGAGATTTCTCAGGCAGCCGCTCAGCTAGCGAATGATAGAGCAGCCTTAGGTTCTGCCGAGTCCACGTTTCAGCAAAACCAACAACTGTTTAGTGCTGGCGCACTCGCCCAACGAGACCTCATCACTGCTCGTGCAACCCGCGATCAAGCCGCCGCTCAGGTACAGAAATCGCAGCAGGCTTTAAGTTTGCAGCAGATGGGTTCTCGTCCAGAAGATATCGCAACCGCCCGTGCTCAAGTTGTGACAGCGCAAGGAGCTTTGGAAACGATTCAAGCCGATCTGGACGATACGGTGATTCGCGCTCCGTTTAGCGGCATCGTCACCAAAAAGTTTGCTGATCCGGGCGCGTTCGTCACACCATCAACAGCGGGTAGCTCGGCTTCTTCGGCATCGGCTTCGATATTGGCGCTAGCTTCCACCAATCAAATTTCGGCAAATGTGGCTGAAGCAAACATCGCTCAAATCAAAGTGAGGCAGTCGGTCAAGATTACAGTGGACGCGTTTCCAGGCAAAACGTTTGAGGGACGGGTGATCCAGGTAGCTGCACAGTCAACCCTGACGCAAAACGTCACTAGCTTTGAAGTGAAAACGTCTGTTTCCGATCCCGGCAATCTGCTGCGGTCTGGCATGAGTGCCAATGTGGAATTCAACGTGGGTACGTTGAACAATGTGCTGGTGGTGCCTACGGTGGCGATCGTTCGTCAGGATGGGGTCAGCGGCGTACAAGTTATGGGTGGACAAAGAGGCGAGGGTCGTCGTCCGACGTTTCGTCCTATTACTACAGGCGTATCAACCGATGATGGTAAAACAGTTGTGCTTTCTGGGCTTCAAGAAAAAGACCGGGTACTAATTAGCTTCCCACAAGGCGGTCGTCCTGCTGGAAGAACACCTTCCCTTCTACCAGGTATGGGTGGTGGCGGTCGTGATGGCGGTGGCTCACGGCAGCGTTAGGATCATCTTATGGGACAGTTTACTCGCATTCGCCCAACCCGTGTTTCGCTGCTAGAAGTCCTCTCTATGTCGATCGAGGCGCTGTGGAGCAACCGACTCCGCACCGGGCTGACAATGCTGGGGGTGATTATTGGCATTGCTTCGGTGATTACCGTTACGTCGGTGGGACAAGGCGTGCAAAAAGCAACCGAGCAGCAAATTCAGGCGCTGGGAACGAACGTCATTTTGGTGTTAACTGGGGCTGCCCGCACGGGTGGAATCAGCCAGGGATCGGGAACTGCCTCGACCGTCACTTGGGAAGATGCTCAGGCGATCGCTAGACAGGCTCCAGCCGCTCAAGGTGTCACTGCTTACTTGCAACGTGGCGTACAGGTTGTTTATGAAGGCGAAAACGCTTCGACATTACTGCTAGGCACCGATTTAAGCTATCCCGATGTCAAGAATATCCATCCCCAAGAAGGACAATTTTTTAGCCAGGCAGATCTAGATGCTGCTAGACCTGTAGCGGTGCTGGGCAGTAGCATCCGCCATGAACTTTTTGGCACCAATGGAACCGCGATCGGTGCTCAGATTCGTGTTCAGAGCGAGCTTTATAGCGTGATTGGGGTCATGGAGACGAAAGGTTCCGTTGGAGGACAAGACCAAGACGATCGCATTTACGTTCCCCTGACCAATATGTCTGCTCGTATTGTCGGCAACAATGCCATTAATGGTATTGCCGTCAGTGGCTTTTGGGTGCAGGCAAAAGATGCGGCAGAGCTTGATGCGGCACAGTTTCAGGTGACAAACCTACTGCGGATTCGGCACAACATTTACCCGCCGCAACCCGATGATTTTCGGATTACCAATCAGGCAGATATCATTAATGCGTTCAGCAATATTGTGGGGCTGTTTACCGTAATGGTAAGCGCGATCGCGGGCATTTCTCTCGTTGTCGGCGGCATCGGTATTGCCAATATCATGCTGGTTTCTGTGGTGGAGCGCACACGAGAAATTGGTGTTCGTAAAGCAGTCGGAGCTACCAACAGCGCTGTCTTAAGCCAATTTTTGACTGAAGCTGTCATCGTCTCGATCGCAGGCGGCGCACTGGGAATCGGCTTGGGCGTTGGCATTGCGTTTGGTGCCGCAACCCTCTTCAAATTTCCCTTCGTCCTCTCTATCTGGTCGATCGTCGCAGGCTTCGGTCTATCGTTCGTCATTGGACTCATAGCAGGCGTAATCCCTGCCCGAAATGCGGCACAGCTTGACCCGATCGCGGCGTTGAGAAGCGAGTAAGCAACATCTACTAGATCCCCAACTTCTGTACCAGTTTCAGCTAACAATCAAGGCGAAACAAAGAAGTTGGGAATCTGTATGATTCGCTTTGCCTTTTACCGACTCATTACTCTTACCCTCGCCCCGCTTCTCCCCTATGGCAAACATGATTTGGATGGAAAATATCACCAAGACTTACCGTTTAGGTGAAGTGGATGTACCTGTGCTAAAAGGCATTGATTTGGCGATCGAAGAGGGGGAATATGTTGCCATCATGGGAGTTTCTGGTTCGGGTAAATCAACGCTGATGAATATCATCGGGTGCCTTGATCGCCCCAGCGGAGGCGATTACATCCTGGAAGGTAGAAACCTGACGACGCTAAATAATGATGAACTGGCGTTTATTCGCAACCAGCGGATTGGTTTTGTGTTTCAGCAATTCAATTTGCTAGCGCGATCGACGGCGCTTGATAATGTGATGTTACCGATGATCTATGCCAGCATCTCAAAGCCGCAGCGTCAAAAACGAGCCAGGGAAGCGCTGACTAGAGTGGGGCTAGCAGAACGGTTGTCAAATCGTCCAAACCAGCTATCGGGTGGGCAACAGCAGCGTGTGGCAATCGCCCGTGCCCTAGTGAACCGCCCCGCACTGGTACTGGCAGACGAACCAACGGGAGCGCTTGACAGCACAACTTCCCAGGAAGTGATGGATTTAATGACGGATTTGAATCGGCAGGGCATTACGATCGTCATCGTGACGCATGAACCAGATATTGCCGCACAAACAAACCGCATCATTCATGTGAAGGATGGGTTGATTGTTGCCTAACGATCTATGCAAAACGGTTGCAGGGCGGTTCCTGATAGCCGCTCTTTGTAGCGTCTTTGTGGCGACAGCGGTATGAACGGTATTTACAGATACAGAGCCAATTGCCTAATTGCGGCTCAATAAGAGGGCTACCGTTGGTGGATGGCGCTTGTGTCTGAGCCAACTCCTAGATTCCTCGATTCAACGCAACTGCTCTTTGACCTACAGCGAGGCAATGAAATTGCGCGTAGCCTGAGCGGTTGCCTCGACCCAGAGACAATCGCACACCGTGTCACAGAGGGTATGGTGGCAGGCTTTGGTTGTGCCTTTGCCCGCATTTGGTTGGTTGAGCCAGACCGTACAGAACTAAAGCTGGTGGCATCCTCTGGGATGTATACCCAAAGGGATGGCTCCTTTGCCAGAGTGCCGATGGGTGCTTTTAAGGTTGGCAAAATTGCTCAGAACGGCATCCCCTTTTTGAGCAATGCGTTAGCGGATGAGACCTGGGTGCGCGATCGCGAATGGGCGATCGCCAAGGGGATTCGTGGTTTTGCAGGCTATCCCTTAACGGCTGGTGGTGAAGTAGTTGGGGTGCTGGCAGTCTTTAGCCAACAGACAATGGCACCCGAATTTCTGGAAGTTTTGCAGAGTCTCTGTGCAACGGTAGCGATCGCTCTTGAACTGGCACTGCACCATCAGCAAGAGAAACAAACCTGGCAGCAGGAAAAACAAGCCTGGAACGCGCCTAAACTTGACGCTACGAATCACAGCCCTCTCTCTGAGCAACTGGCAAATATTTTAGCTAGCGTGCGTCCAACGCTAGTCGGCACCGAAGTACCCCTTTCGGCACCGTTGATGTACCTATTTTTACGAACGGCAGAAATCCTGAGTGCAATGCAATGCTTGTACTGCCGCCTGACCTACGGCACGACCCAAATTTCTCTAGAAGTCATGGCTTCGTCTCTGCCCATCAAAACGCAACCAACCAAAACGCAACCAGTCAAAAACCAAGAGAGAACGTCACCGTTTGATGAACTTTTATTTGCCGCCTCCTGTCTGGGCGGTAGTTTACAAAGCTACATGGGTGCTGATCAGCGTGCAGTGCAGGTGTTGCTGACTGTGCCCTATCCTGGCTGTGTGTTGGGTTCGCGTGTGTGCATTCAATGTCGGTTACCTGTCTTACAAATGGCATTTACGCATCTAGCGTATCTGGCTGGTTTGACTGTCTGCACGACAGCAGACGATCGCACAGTCCCCCTGCTTACCGACGATCCGGCTCAGGTGGATGCACTGAATCCGCTACTGTGGGTAGCAACGCGCGAGCAAGCAACGCCAAAACAAGCAAAAGGCAGGCTGGATTTGACAATTACCCCGATTCAACTACGGGCGGCTGTAGAAACGTTAGCCAACGGTTATAGCTGGGGCTTGGTATCTAAACCAAAGCTAGACGCACAGCGCCTTTCTGAACGCGAACAGGAAATTATGGCGCTGTTGGCTCAAGGTTTGCGCGATCGCGATATTGCCAACGCTCTCTATATCAGCGATCGCACGGTCAAATTCCACATCAACAATATTCTGGCAAAGCTCAAAGCCAAGACCCGCTTTCAGGCACTGTATCAGGTGACTTGCAACGGTTGGCTGGACCGAGAAATTTTGGAGCGATCGCGCATTCCAGAGCCGTTAGAGGGATCATAGTGACAACGCCTGCTGCGTGTATTCAAACTAAAGCCAGCGAAGCGTTCTAGCAGCGACGCCTGGCACTTAGCATTCAAAATTCAAACCTCATCTTTTTCCACTCTTATGGATACGGATCAAATCATTGCCATTCTTGCTACCGCGATCGCCACGGCTACACCCCTTGTTTTTGCCTGCATTGGCGAAACCATTACAGAACGAGCCGGTGTCATTAACCTTTCTGCTGAGGGGACGACTATGCTCGCGGCAATGACTGGGTTTGCGGTGGCAAAAACGACAGAGAGCTTGGGCAACACGCCGAGTCTGCTGTTGGGCTTTGGCAGTGCAGCACTGGTAGGAGCTGCGATCGCCCTCATCGTTGCCTTTGGTGCGCTGACCTTAAAACAGTCTCAGGTGGCGATCGGTTTTGTGCTGGCGTTGCTATGTGCCGATCTATCATCCTTTTTGGGCAATGCTTTCGTCCGTATCCCTGGACCAACGGTTCCCAGCTTCAATGTGCCGTTTTTGCAGGATCTACCGCTGGTCGGCAAGTTGCTGTTTCAAAGCGATCTGCTGGTATACGCCAGTTACGGACTCATTGCGCTGATTTGGGTTTACTTCTACCGCACTCGCGCTGGACTCATGCTGCGAGCGATCGGCGAACAACCCGCTGCCGCGTTTGCTAGAGGTACAAATGTTATTCTGATGCGCTACGTTTACACCCTGTTTGGTGGCGCTTTGATGGGTATTGCGGGCGCTGCGTTTGCGCTGGATTTCAAAGCAGGCTGGAGCCATCGTCATACGGGCGGCTATGGCTGGATTGCGCTGGCGATCGTCATCTTTGGCGGCTGGAATCCGCTTCGAGTCGCGTTGAGTTGCTACTTTTTTGGCATTTTGCAATCAATGGCAAGCGTCGCTCAGAGCGTGATCCCCGCTATTCCTACGCAGGTCTTTACCGTTGCGCCCTTTGTATTGATGATCTTGTTTCTAGTACTGACATCCAGCGAGTGGTTAGAACGCGCCTTAAAACTGTTGCCCCCGACTTTAGGACGTGCAGCGGCTCAAACGATTCACAGTACGCCACCCGCCGCACTGGGTCGGGTCTTTGAGCAGGATTAAGTCTTTGAGCAGGATTGGGATAGTAGGGACGTACGAGAGACGTTCTGCACCTGAAACCGCATGGGAGAAGACACCAATTACTCGTTGCTTTCGCTAGGTTCCAATTTGCGAGCCGGTTTGAGAAAGAGCCAGCAAACGAAAAAGAAGGAGGCTGTAAGCAATTGGGTCAGGTCAAGGGTAGACAAGGAGCCATCAGAGAAGATAGCGATGCTGCGATCGATAATGCCAAATACCCAGAAAGAAACACCAAGCAGCCAAATTCTCTGCTTAAGATCTCCTCCCAAGGGATAAGGTTGCGTCACTTGCTGATCGTTGATCGGTTTAGTTTTCATCTACCCAATAATATAAACAACGGTTAAAAGTTATTGACGAGTCAGCCTACTTATGCAGGTCTTATAGATATAGTAGAAACATTTCTTTTTTATTGCCATATTCTGGTAACCTTTTCATGCCTTTTGCAAAAAACACCATGACTGAAGAGTCCGATTTTAAGCTCCTTCATCGTGTCGGGTTGTTGCCTGTTGGCTTCGTTGCGGGACCAACCTACCCGTTACAAGCGCTGCTGCTGCTTCAAAAAACGCCTCAGCTATGGGGTTGTGTGGCAATCCCGATTATGGTGAATGTTGCGATCGGGGCAGCGCTCTATGCTGGGTTACTGCTTCCCGCTTGGCGAGGGATTGGTCAATGGGCTTCTGGCATTCCGCTATGGCTGGCGCAATGGGTCGCTGGATTGCCGTCCTGGGCATCCCGGCTTTTAACTTGGGTGCCAACAGGGGCTACGTTTCTAGATGACGTGTTGCGCTTTTTACTTGCGATCGCGCTCTTCGTGCTCACGGGGCTACTGCTCGTACAGTTCGGAGCCATCCTGGGTGCTCCCTGGTATGGCAACCTGGCAGAACAAACAGAACGGTTACGTATGGGACAGTTGCCAATCGGGTCGCCCAGTCTAAGCCGTGCTGTGCAAGATGTTTGGCGTGCCATTACGTTTCAGCTTAAAAAGCTGCTGCTGCTGCTCGTGCTGGGGCTACCGCTACTGGTGCTCAACTTTCTGCCTCCTATAGGAACGGCGATCGCTAGCGTTGGTGGTGTAGCACTGGCAGCGTTGTTAGTGGGTTTGGATTTTCTAGATGCGCCGTTAGAACGTCGTCGCTTAAGTTTTCGTCGTAAGTTGGGGGTGTTTGGGCGATCGCTGCCTGCCAGCGCCACCTTTAGCTGGAGTTGCCTGGTGCTGGTCAGCATTCCGTTTGTGAGTTTGCTGGCAGTACCCATCTGTGTTGCCGCTGGAACACTGTTTTGCTGCGATCGTGTCTTGCCGTACTTACCTGAAAGTCAAGATCCTGACAGTTCGATACAATCATAAGATTTTTAGCAAGCAAAAGACCTGCAGGGGCAGGTTTGCTACCAACGTGCTCGGCTATTCGCAAAGAATCTGGCAAAACCTGACCCCTACAAGCGGTACATTCTTTCTCAGAAATCTCCTAAGCGGTCAGCTCTTAGCGATCAGCTGTCAGCCAAATGTTGATCGCTAAACCTGTTACTTTGTGCTTTCCATGATCCTGGCTGAACGCTCTGGAGGTGCTAACAGACTAGGAGTTTGATTGCTAGCAGCGGTAGCCGCAGTTGGAATAACGAGCTTGTCACCTTGTTGCAGAACGATATCGCGGCTGCGATCGCCCGACTGAAGCAACTGCTGCACATTGACATTAATGACCTGTCTTGCCGATGACTCATCAATGCGATGGATCTCGACTTGACGTAGATCAGCACCGTCTAATGTACCGCCTGCGCGTTGGATTGCCCGTGACACAGTGGGTAATCCAGCATCAGAAGGCGCATCAATTCTGCTGCCGTTAGCAATGGCATAAATGCCAGGACGAGGCACTGCACCTTTCACTTGCACTGCCATCGTAAGGGGTGCTGAGGTTTCCTTAGCCAGCGTTTGATAAATCAAAGCGGCAGCGTCGGCGCGAGTGGGCAGGCGATCGGAGTGAAGTTGCTGTAAATCGCCATAGGAAACAGGCGATGCTGTGAATGCCTTCTGCGCCATCAAGTCAAACTGACGTGCTGTGACACGCTCATTTGGACGAAAGCTGCCATCGCGAAAGCCCCGTACAATGCCCTTTGCCGCTAGTGACTCAATATAACTTTCTGCCCAATGCCCTTGGACATCCGAGAGCGATGTGTTTACAGAGGTGAACGGTAGAGACTGAGTGACACTAGCGTTCGGTCTATTTTGATCAATGGCGTCTGGTTTACTTTGCTCAGTGGCAATCGTCTCTGGTAGCGTCATCTCAGGAACATTCTGCATCGCGGTGCTGTCAACTACTGGGCGAGCCGCTGATCGAGTCGGCAGTGATCGCATCTTCGGTGGCACATTCACTGTGGGTAAGCCACCTCTAGCGGCAGCGCTGCGGTTAGCTGCTAGTTGTCGCGGTGATGTAGCAGGCACGTTAAGGCGAAGCTTCAACCCGTCTGTCATAATGGTTTCAGGAACGGCGATCGTGTCAGGTATGTTCGTATTGGGCTGTTCTGACTTTGCCCCATCTTTTGCTGCCTTAGAAGCTGACTCATCATCCGGTTTATCAGCATTAGTAAAAAAGGTAACGTAGCCCTGATAGCACGCTAATGTCGTCAAGGTGCTGTAAATAAGCACTTTCGGCACAGTGATACGCATAAAGTTCGATCGCGAATGGGTCGGGAAGCGCTGATGTTCCGTCTTTTTTCACTAAGAAGTTGAATCTAGACGCGCTACTACCGAATACAGCACTTTGCCCACCTATCAGGACGAACGGTTGCATTGAGCCTGACGCGTTCTGTTTTGACGATCGCCCTGACGCATTCTGTTTTGACGATCACTACGGGTCAATAAGCAACACAAACTTGCCTGTTGTAGAGCCTGCTTCAAGCGATCGATGTGCCGCCGCCGCTTCAGCCAGCGCAAAGGTTTGACTAACGTGAAGCCGAAGCTGCCCTGCATCAATCAACTGTGCACATTGCTGCAAAATGTTCGCCTGTGCCTGCTGCTGTGCCACTAAGCCTTTCAACATGGGCAGCAGCATGAGTTCAAAGCTTACGCGCTGGTTGCGAGTCCGGGCTGTCTTCCAATCGGTTGTTGGGTCAGCTTCTAGAATCGTCACAACATCGCCATAGAATTTCGTAGCAGCAAACGATTGACCCAGCACAGCACCACCCACCGTATCAAAGGTAACATCGACACCCTGTCCGTGCGTCCAATTCACTACCGCCTGCGCCACGTCTACATCCTTGTAAAACAGAACTTGACTCGCACCTAAATCTCTAGCAAAAACCGCTTTAGCTTCTGTGCTGACCGTAGTGCAAACCTCAGCACCGCGTAAGTTCGCTAGCTGGATGGCAATGTGCCCAACGCCACCCGTGCCAGCATGAATCAAAACGCGCTGCCCTGCCTGAAGCCTCGCGCGGTCATAGAGTGCTTCCCAGGCGGTAATCAAGACTAACGGCGCAGCGGCAGCCTCAGCAAAACTGATGGTAGTGGGCTTGCGGGCTGCAAACCGGGCATCAACGATCGCCCACTCGGCATAGTTGCCGGGATGTCCACCCAGCCCCCCATTACAGAAATACACCTCGTCGCCAGGTTGAAACTGCTGCACCCCTGCACCCACTGCTTCTACGATCCCAGCACCATCGCACCCCAAAATGGCAGGCAGGCGATCAGGAAAAAAGGTGCCACGTTTGCGTAGCTTAGTGTCAATTGGATTCACGCCCGCTGCTTTCAGACGCACTAACAATTCCGTATCTTGCTGTAGGGTTGGCGCTGGCACGTCACAAAGCTGCAAAACATCTGGTGCTCCAGGGGTAGTCATCAGGACAGCTTTCACAGGTTCTCTCTCCTTTTACCGATCGTCTTCCGCATGTTGAGCAATCATCCTGTTGTCGCCCTTCTTACGTTGTATCTATATTAAAGATCCTCCGTACGGTAGTCGTAATTAAAACACTGCTACAGGTTGAATAAACAATAACCCTTTACGAAGTACAAAGCTCAATGATGTCAGACACGAAGCGCACGATTAAAGTCTCCGATATATCTGACGAAGCGCTGATCGAAATTTGTCGAGCCGCAGAAGTTGTTGCGTGTGAATGCCCCGGCTATCTGGCTCGAATTTTGCGCCAAGTCAGGACTTTTCGTAACTACACCACTAACTGTATTGAACAGTTTCCTGAGGACGCTGAAACTCACCTTTGGCTAGCAGAGCGTGCAGAGCAAGCAGAAATGTTGCTCCACCAAACAATGATCGAGCTGATGCAAAAAGAGTCACTGATTGATGACTCAGAATACATCATCTTGGATAAGCTTTCTGAACGAGCGCGTGTAACTGCACTCAAGCAAATTGGGATTGGTTAATTCGGTTTAATTAAGGGTGCATATCGCCATTCTCTAATGGTGAGAGATGTGAGAAAAGTGAAAATTCAATCAATTAGCGCGACTTACGCAAGCAGTTTTGGCATCAACAAATCCTTACACTTTAAGATATCTAGAAACGCAAAAACGGCTGGCACCTGTAGAGCATCTGCCAGCACAGCAATACCAATTACTCGATAGATTGGCACTGGCAAGCTAAGGACTTGAACACCTGTGGGGATAGGTTCAGCCGCCAGTCGAGGCAGCACTGCTGCCCCTAGCCCACGCGCAACCATGCTGACGATCGTCGAATCCGTATTCACCCGATAAGCAACATTTAAGGTGCAATGAAAGGCAAGACAGTGCTCGTAAAATTGCAGCATGGTTGCATCTGTTTCGGGTGGCATAATGATTGGGTGGTGTGCCAAGTCATCCCAGCTTAAGCGCACACCTTTGAGCTTGAATGTAGGTGGAAAAAGTGCAACAAACTCATCTTGCAGCAATTCCCACACCTCGAAGTCTTCGCTAGTTGGCAGATAGGTAAAGCCAATATCCGCTCGCCCTTCTCGCAACGTTTGTTCCACTTCAGGGAGGTCTTCGTGATCGGTCAATTGTACAGTAATGTCAGGAAACCGCTGCCGAAACTGCGCGATCGCCTCTGGCAAAATATGCGTTGCCACACTACGAAACGATGCAATCCGCACCTGCCCACCCTGCAAGCCTTTGGCTAAGTTTGCTTCTTTAAGCATGCCATCAAGCGACTGCATCATCTGGCGAGCATAGGTCAAGACCCGATCGCCAACAGGAGTCAGGTATGCCCCATGACGACCGCGTGAGATGAGCACCACACCCAGCATTGCTTCTAAAGTGGCGATCGCGTGGCTAACTGCCGATTGAGAAAGCCCCAACTGCAACGCCGCTTCACCAAAGTTGCCCCGTTCCGCCACTGCAATTAAAGCACGCAGTTGCGAAAGTTTAATCTGACCCTGACGAGTAGAATTCATGGTCGATGCATCACTTTTTCGATCTAAGTCAAGGTCAACTCTTTACCTCTTACTTCTCACTGCTCGTTCCATCAATTCTATTCATAGATGTGATGAGAGCTGTCTTTTGATTTATGTAAAGGCAATTGACTAAAGTGAACACAGTCCGAGTTTGCTTTCTGCTATGTCTCTAACAAAAGTTTGCTTTGTGCTATGTCTCTAACAAATACCAAAAATCTTCATACTAGAGGCATCTTACTGCTCCTTGTCATCACATTGATTTGGGGCACTACGTTTCCAGTGATCAAGCAAATCATGGTCAGCGTTTCGCCAATGGCGCTGGTTGCAGTTCGCTTTTTGCTGGCAGCGCTTGTCTTTACGCCCTGGTTGCGCCAGGTCAATCTGCCACTGTTGCGTGATGGGGTGCTGCTAGGCATAGCCTACTTGGCATCCTTTGTTACTCTCACCATCGGCATGGAGACGATTTCAGCGGATCGGGCAGCCTTTGTCCTAAGCCTCAACATTATTTTAGTGCCACTGTTTGGGCTGTTTCTGGGACAACGCTTGCAGGCAATTGCAGTAGTTGCAGCAGGAGTGGCGATCGCAGGCATTGGCATTATGTCTTGGGAAGGCGGTGGGTTAAGCCTTGGCGATCTGTGGGTGTTGGGCAGTGCAGTGAGCTATGCCGTTTACATTCTGCTGTTAGAAACAGCCACGCCGAAGCATCCCCCACTTGCCTTGACTGCCATACAGCTTGCTGTTGTGGCTGAAGCTAGCGTTCTGTGGGCAGTTCCCGAAATCATGACGCAATTGCCTGCAATCGCGGCCCACTGGGGGCAACTCATGTACTTGGGTCTTGTTGTTACTGCGACGACAACAATTGCCCAGGCGATCGCTCAACGCTGGGTTTCAGCTCACGAAACGGCTCTAATCTACACGCTTGAACCCGTTTTTGCCGCTGTCTTTTCGTTCTGGCTCTTAGGAGAACAATTAAGTGGACGCGGACTGGCAGGAGCCGGACTGATCTTAACGGCAATGGTGCTAAGCCAAAGTCAACCGTTTATTACCCAATGGCTGGGTGGAGCAGCACGCTCTGAAGCACTGGAAGAAGTAACGGAAGACGCAAAGCAACCTAGCGAAGCACCGCTCTAACCAGCAAAAAATTTATTTAACAGCAGAGGTATCGAAATGAGACTGACATTACGTTGGTTTGAAGAACAGTGGGAAATAAAACCCACACAAGGCGTAGCGACTCACTTAAAGCAGTCAATTTTAACTTGGTTAGAGCAAGCGGCACAAAGGTTCGTGCAGCGCTTGATGGCAGATGCAGAACCGCAAGTTTGGCAGACCACTGATGCAAATGGTAAGCGCTGGTGGAATGCTCATGATCCTGCAACCAGCCGATCGCTCTACAACGTACCTGAAGCTGAAATGCGTGCCTGGCTTGAGCAACGTTACTATCCTGTTAAGGCTAATGCTTCAAGGGCTTAAAACTTGTAACCAACCTCTGGCACTCCCAGCGTTAGTCTGAGAGTGCCAATCTTTTAGGGCGATCGCTCAAGAAGCGATCGCTCTAATGCAACCTGAATGCTTACGGTAGAGAACTGTCAAAAGCGTGAGATGCTCACACTACAAACGGTTGGCAGACTGAAACTAAAGTCTACAAACTGTTCGCTGGCTGTGGCTCGTCAGGGTGCATGGCATTCCAAAGTTTCTCAGCGTCCTCGTCTGATAAAGTCACAACGCTGTTTTTATTCGATGCATCTGTTGCTGCTAAATGGACAAACCCTTTGAGCGTGTCAGCGGGTGACCACACGATTCGGGTAATGTGCTCTGTATTCAATGTTGCTTGGGCAAACGGGAAGTAGATAAACGCCATATTGGTTGTTTTTTTTGGTAATGGATGAGCCCAAGTGCTAGCGAGAAAGGGCTTGAGGTAAATACACTAGCTTATTTAAGGGTGAAATGATGCATTAGCTTGCGAACGAACGATCGTAAGTAAGCCTGCTAGTGCTGCTTTTGTGTCTAGAAAAGGCAGGTGTGATGTAAAACAGCACCTATCTGGAAGCATCAACTATAAGCGTTCGATGATTTACGGGACTGACGGGGCTCGAACCCGCAACTTCCGCCGTGACAGGGCGGTGCTCTAACCAATTGAACTACAGTCCCCTATCGCCCAAAAACCAACCCCACTTACCCAGACGTAATGCTGGTAGGGCTGAAACATAACCTTTAGAATCTTACATTACTTAGTAGCGATTCTTCGCGACCGCCACTCACAATCTTTTAAACTCAAGCGTTAGTGCGACCAATCACGCCATCGCTGTCACAATTGCTTTTCCGCTGAAAGCACATTTACGCACACGCAACTCAGCATTTCCACGGAACTTAGACGAACATTCATTTGCTCGAACCAGTTGAAAGCGGTCATAATAATGCAGCTTGTGTCTAACAACAAGCACCGCGCTAGATATTAAAACTCTCTACGGGACTGACGGGGCTCGAACCCGCAACTTCCGCCGTGACAGGGCGGTGCTCTAACCAATTGAACTACAGTCCCTTATGCCCTTTAAGAGGCAATCTCTATTGTGATGATTGAGCGCACTTTTGTCAAACGTTTTTTAGCTTTTCTCAAACGATTTTGAGGAGCGGCTGCAAAACTAACTTTGTGATAAGTTCCAGCCAACCTGGAGGGTGGGGAATGGCAATGTACATTCGGGATGCAGTAGAAGGGGATTTGGCTGCGATCGTAGCGATTTACAATACAACGATCGAATCCCATCTAGTGACAGCAGATCTACAGCCTGTTACGGTTGAGAGCCGCCTGAATTGGTTTCGAGAGCATCACCCCGACAAACGACCGCTGTGGGTAATGGATGTGGAAGGAACGGTGGCTGGTTGGCTAGGGTTTCAATCGTTTTATTACGGACGGGCGGCATATGCCAGTGCCGCAGAGTTAAGCATCTATGTTTCGCTGGCTTATCGTCAGCAAGGCATTGGGCAGGCGTTACTCAAGCGCTCGATCGCTCAAAGCCCGTCCTTTGGCATCAAAACGTTGCTGGGCTTTATCTTTGCTCATAATCAGCCGAGCCTATACTTATTTGAACGGTTTGGCTTTCAACGCTGGGGCTATTTGCCGGGAGTCGCAGAGTTTGACAAGATTCCTCACGATTTGGTCATCGTGGGTTTGCAGTTGCCTTAAAATGAGCTTCGCTGGTGGGAGTGCAAGTATAGCAATGCTTTCAGCGGTAGCCCTGCTGCTTTAAGCGCACGATCGAGTACTGCACTCGCGATCGCTACAATCGTTAAAACAAAATACTTTTGTCAAGATTTATTCTATCCTTCAGGATGAGCGTCTTGCCGCTTAGATTTAATCTTTGAGGACTTAATTCCACGCTAAATTTCGAGGGATTAGGCAAGAAAGCACTACGGTAAGCAACCAATCTTTAGGCGTTAAGGCACACATATGGCACCTCTGATTTCGCTTGTGATGACAACATATAACCGGGAACGGTATGTGGGTGCCGCGATCGAGAGTGTACTGCAACAGACGTTTACCGATTTTGAACTGCTGCTGTGGGATGACGGTTCTGACGATCGCTCAGCCACCATTGCCGATAGTTTTGCTCAACGCGATCAACGGGTGCGTGTCGTTGCCGCAGCGCATCGCGGACGAGTGGCAGCACTACAGGCGGCGATCGCCCATACCACCGGCGGATATCTTGGTTGGGTTGATAGCGATGATCTGCTAGCTCCAACAGCGCTTGAGCAGACGGTACGAACGCTGAACGAGCAGCCGCAAGCGGGGGTCGTTTACACCGATTATCTGGATATGGACGAGCAGGGCGTAGTGTTCCGGTATGGGCAGCGCTGCGGCATTCCTTACTCCAAAGATCGGCTGCTGCTGGATTTCATGACCTTCCAGTTTCGCTTGATGCGGCGATCGATCTTTGATCAGGTGGGCGGCATCAATGGTGCTTCAGACTATGCGGAAGATTATGACCTGTGCCTGCGGCTGTCAGAAGTCACGGAGATTCATCGGGTCAGAGAACCACTCTATTACTACCGCAACCACGCGGACAGTACCTCCCAGCAGTGCCGTCTTGAGCAGGTGTTGCGATCAAAGGCGGCGATCGCTCAAGCACTCAAACGCCGAGGACTGGCTGATCAGCTTGCCATTGAAGTTCAGCTTCCTGAAGGACACTTTTTTCTACGTCGCAAGACTGCACCGACTCCAGCCACGCCATCTTTTGTGGCAAAAATGAGTTCACTGCTGGCATCCTTGCCCTTACTAGGAGCAATTACAGGAGTGCCTGCCTATGCTCAGTCGATTACTGCTGCACCCGACAACACCAACACCAACGTTATTCTCAACGGCGATCGTTATGACATTAGTGGCGGCACACAGGCAGGCAGTAACCTGTTTCAGAGCTTCCAACGGTTTGGACTCAGCGCCAGCGAAACCGCTAATTTCCTCGCTAATCCTCAGATTCAAAACATTCTAGGACGAGTGGTGGGCGGCGAGGCATCGGTCATTAATGGACAAATTCAGGTGACAGGCAGTAACGCTAACCTGTTTTTACTGAACCCAGCGGGCATTATCTTTGGTGCTAACGCTAGCCTGAATGTCCCCGGTTCCTTTACAGCCACAACGGCAAATGGCATTAGCTTTGGCAACGGTTGGTTTAGCGCCTCTGGTACGAATGACTATGGGGTGCTGATAGGAGCACCGGGAGCCTTCGCCTTTACGACTACCCAACCAGGCAGTATCGTCAATTTTGGCAATCTTGCCGTTACGTCTGGTCAAACACTAGGACTCTTGGGCGGGACGATCGTCAGTACAGGCACCCTTACAGCTCCAGGCGGGCAGATTATCGCCGCAGCCGTTCCGGGTCAAAGCCTGGTCAAACTCAGCCAACCGGGAAGTCTGCTGGGTCTAGAAATTCAGCCGATCGTGCCTACACAACCAACGACGTTGCCGCAGAGCTGGAGTTTGCCGATCGCCTCCCTGCCTCAACTGTTGACTGGGGGAATTTTTGGCAATGCTACTGAAGTCAGCGTCAACCCTGATGGCGCAGTGGTATTAAGTGGATCAGCAACGCGGATCGCCACAGGTGATGTTGTCGTTCGTACAGCCACAGCTCAGACAGCAACCTTCTCTGCAAATCGCAATCTGACGTTAGTCGAAAGCCAACTGCAAACAACGGGTGATTTGAGCTTGCTGGCACGAGATACGGTGTTTGTTCGTGATAGTGTTGCCACTCCGTTTGCAGCAAAAGCAGGCGGCAAACTGACAATTCAGGGCGATCGGGGTATTGATATCCTGGCGCTCAATCACCTTCAAACGGCACCCTTTCAAAGCGGTGGTGATTTAAGCCTACTCAGCAATGGCGCGATTTCTGGCGATTCGCATTTCACTAGTGGCGGCAATCTTTTTGTGCAGAACCTCTCTGGTGGTGCAGGCACTTTTGTCAGCTTTTATGACCCGATTTTTACTGTTGCGGGTGCCTTTACGTTCGGTGCCTACGAAGGTGTGGCGCTCAAGGTTCAGGCTGGTGGAGATATTACCTTCACAGGACCGATCGTCATTACGGGACCGGATACTACTGCCACTGGTGATCCAGATTCTGGCTTGTTAACGACTAGCAACGCTCTCATTTTGCGTACGAGCGCAGGCAACATCACGACTGGCGACATTACTACCAGTGGTGAGGGTGTCGATGGCGGTCCCGTCATTCTTTCAGCTCCTGGGAACATCACGACAGGCGCGATCGATGCATCGTTCGTAGGTGCTGGTTACGGAAGCTTTAATGGAGGAGCGATTACCTTAACAGCTGGCGGTATCATCACTACGGGCGCAATTAACTCATCGTCCACAACAGATATTGCCTTCGGTCCGGTTCTTAGTGGTGGTGCCGTTAGCTTGACAGCGGGCGGTAGCATTACCACAGCCGACATCAGTTCGTTTTATGCGGGTGGTGCTATCTCTGGTGCGCAGGGCGGCAATGTCACACTGCAAGCAGGCAATAGCATTGCTACGGGTGCCATTAATGCTTCTGCAATTACCAATAATGACAGCTCTCTTTTTAGCACTTACCAGGGTGGCACAGTCAATTTGACTGCTGGTGCAGCACCTGGCACCAACATTACCTTCAGCAGCATCGATACCCGTGGCGGTGGAAGCCTTGCTACCACTGATACAGGCAATGGCGGTAATGTACAGGTCATTGCGAATGGACTTGTGCAAGGGACATTCCCAATGACCACGATCAATACTCAAGGCACTGACACAAGCGGGACAGTCGCCATTCAGCATGATGGTGGACCAACCAACATCCCGTTTATCGTCGGTGGTGCCAGCCCTAATGGCACCGCAGGTGCAATCGTCCGGGACGGCACTAACATCGTTGCTTCCGGTAGCTTCCCAGTGCAAGCAATCGACACTTTGGTCGAACCAGCGACAGGCATAACTATCACCGCTCTTAACACACCACCAGTTCTCAATGCGACTTCATCGCTGTCTGGGGCAACCAAAAATGTCCCATTTACGATCGGTTACGCTGACCTTGCTCCTGTCGTGACGGATGCAAACCAGGATGTGACCACGCTCACGATCGCTTCGATCGCCCCTGGAGCCACATTGACTCTCAACGGCAATTCAGTTACTCCTGGTAGCGTTACTCTTGCGCCAGGAGATGTGCTGGTCTACACGCCGCCAACCGACGCAACGGGGCTACTCAGTGCCTTTACGCTGAATGCCAGCGATGGTGTCTCAAGCGACTCCGTGCTCGTGCAGGTGAATGTCCAGGAAGTAGTAACTATTCCACCACTCGATCCCATCCCTGAGCCGATCCCTGAGCCGATCCCTGAGCCAACACCTCTGCCAACACCTGATCTCTGCACACTGGCAGCCTGTGGGCAAACAAGTATTAAACCAGAGGTTGCTAATCCTCTTCCCGAATTCAGGTTGGCTCCCGATACCCCAGACGATCGCTTCACCCGTGCGTTTGAGTCATATCTCGGTCTCGGTGAAACTACTGCCAGATCTCGCGAAGAGCCAAGAGAGATCGTCCAGCGCATTGAGAAAGATACGGGTGCTAAGCCAGCTTTCATTTATGTCAGCTTTGTACCCACCTCGCTTCAGATGGCTGATGTGACCCAGCCCAAACCTGGGGTAAATGAAACTGCCGATACAAGCTCTGCTCAGGCAGGTCAACACAGTACCGACCAACTGGAACTGGTCGTCATTACGGCGAAGGGCGAAGCCATTCGTAAACGCATCCCAGAAGCAAACCGCGCCAAAGTACTGCCTCTGGCGCAGCAGTTCCTTCATGAAATCTCAGATCCGCGCAAGACACGCGCTACAACATACCTCAGCACCAGCCGACAGCTTTACCAGTGGCTGATTGCACCGATCGCCGCCGATTTAGAAGTCAGAGGGATCAACAACTTAGTGTTTTTGATGGATACCGGGCTGCGATCGCTCCCTATAGCAGCCCTCCACGACGGGAAGGGCTTTCTCATCGAAAAATACAGCATCGGCGTAATGCCTAGCGTGAGCCTCACTGACACTCGCTACCGTAACATTCGAGACGTGAAGGTTCTAGGGCTAGGGATTTCAGAAAGCACTCAAGAGCAAACCCCGTTGCCAGCCGTTCCTGTTGAGGTCTCTATTCTGGTGAATCAACTCTGGTCAGGACGACTGGCTTTTAACAAGAATGTCACCCTCGAAAATCTCAAAGCCTTTCGCCAAGAGCAACCCTTTGGCATCCTTCACCTGGCAACCCATGCAGATTTTTACCCTGGCACGATCAACAACTCTTATATCCAGCTTTGGAATGCCAAACTACGGCTCGATCAAGTCCGTGAACTGGGCTGGAACGATCCGCAAATCGAACTACTCGTGCTGAGTGCCTGTGCTACCGCGCTGGGCGATCGCGAAGCCGAACTTGGCTTTGGCGGGTTAGCTGTGCAAACAGGTGTTAAAACGGCTGTTGCCAGCCTATGGTACGTCAGCGATGCCGCTACTACTGCTCTCATGGCTGGCTTTTACAAAGACTTACGCACGGCTCGCATCAAAGCGGACGCACTCCGACAGGCACAGCTAGCGATGGCAACTGGCAAAGTCTTTCTGCAAAACGGGCGCTTGCAGGGCATCGAAACAGGCGAAGGCATTGCACTCCCACCTGCTAGCCTTGCTATCCGCGATCGCCAGCTCTCTCATCCCTACTACTGGGCAGCCTTTACCATGATTGGCAGTCCATGGTAGAGAAAGGCTTAAGGCTCAAGGATGAAGGCTAAAAGCTAAAGAGCGCTACTACTTTTTAGCCTTTAGCCCTTATCCTTTCTTTAGCCCTTATCCTTTCTACTTAGTATCCCGTTGCTGCCAGATCAAGCTGCGGTACGTAACTCGATCGCTTTACAGTCGTCCACCAGTCTGCATCGTCATACAGATGCAAAATTCTAAAGCCTGGTTTTTCTTCATCCAGGGCAAATTCGGCGCTACCTGGCTCAAATTGAATGCAAGTTGAGGGCGTACCAAGATATTGCACACCATGCCGGGCCTGGCTATAGTCTTGATGAATGTGCCCAAAGAGCACTAGCTTTACCTGCGGATGGCGGTCGAGCACCGCAAACAACGCCTCAGGGTTTCGCAGCGTGCTGCTATCTAGCCAATCAGACCCGACCACAAACGGTGGATGGTGTAACCCAATGAGCGTTGGCACAGCTCCAACAGTCTCTAGCTGCTCATCTAACCACTCTAAGCTGGTGGCTGACAGATGACCATGAACACAGCCTGTTACCTGAGAATTTAGCAGCAAGAAATGCCAACCACCGGCTCGAAACGACTTTTGGGCAGACATCAAGCCCTTGGTCAAAACCTGCTCCATCTCTGGTAGGCGATCATGATTGCCCGGTAGCCAGTAGGTTGGAATCCCCAACGGAGCCAACATCGACTGTAGCAAGGCATACGACTCTGGCTTGCCATCTTGCGACAAATCCCCTGTTAGCAAAAGTAGATCGGGCTGTGGTTGCAGCTGCGCTACTTGCCGCACAATGGTCTGAAATGACTCTTGCGTTGGCAGCCCTAACAGTTGACGACGCTCGTCTGCAAACAGATGCATATCAGTAAGCTGAACAACACGGAGAGGAGACATCATAAGTTATGTAAGGCAAATCTACGGAGAATCAGACACGACTGGGGCTAAACCCTATGCATCTTGATTTGAAAGGGAGCTAAGGCAACAAGAAAGCTAGATATTCTGCGCTGGTAGCATTTAGGATAACTAGGATCAATGCTCTGTAGTGCGATCAGTCGCAGTACGTTCAGTGATCTTTGTCACCTCTGGTGATCGCCTTGTACCAGGATGCCTTGCCTACAACCATCCTTAAACGCTCTACCATCACTAAAAAGAAGTGTCACCCAGACGACGCAAAGTAGACCATCGATCGCCTACTGAGGTCTTTGAATTAGCTTGGAAAGCATCGCCCAATTCTAGCGCCCTAAAGCTGGCATTCCGCCCGCTTTCCCAGAACCCTTTGCTGGCGCAAGGATAAACCTGTTAAAGAAGCTAATACCCCTTGAGCTGTGTTTACGTTTACCCCGTTACACCAATTCAACAACGTATTGGCTACAGCTTTTCTCGATCGATCCTCCTCAATCCCTTTTATCAAGGGTAGTAGGCAGAGGGATCGTAATTTGTAGAGTGTCTAAAGTGAGTTGGTGTTACCAATCGCTGATCGCTCCTCGTTCGCGTGAATCCTTTTCCCAGAAGCGTTGCAAGGATCAATCATAAATACTTATAATACTTTACATAAAGTTACAGAATCAGGACGACGCCATCATGGTTGGATTCATTAAAGGTCTCTTTGGAGCCAAGCAAACGGCGGAGACAGAATCGACTCCACCACCAGAAGCTGCGCCAAAACAGCCTAAGCCAAGACCCCAAGCTTTTTACCTCGACTCTGGTGATGCCAGAACTTTAGGCGACCTTGACTATATGCAAGCAGCGCGGGAAATTAAGCGATCGTTTCCCAAGACCCTCAATGGTGAGGTGCCAAAGTCAACCACGCTCGTGTCTTCTTTGCAGCGATCGCTAGCGCAGAAAGGACAAGGGATTGCTGCAAAAAGCATTCAGGCCGGTCTAATATCATCGCAGCAGGCGACCTTTGCGCCGCAGAAAACACCTGTCAGTGGCTGGACAGCACCGAAGGCTGATAGTGTACCTAAGGTCAAAGACCCCAAAGAGCGTCGCCGCAATGACACTAACCTGGATATGTTTCGGATAATGGCGCGGGACATCCAAAAGTCTAACAGCCGCAAGGATTGATGCTTGAAAGTACCAGAATCAAAGCGTGCTAGTTAGTGTAGCGATCTAAGAAACGGGGGTATGGTTAGACACGATCGACTTCCAGGAGCCGGTGTTTAACCGTGGTTAGCATTGATAAACCTTTTAACCCGTGCTGATGGATGGAGACTAACTGACTATTGAGCAGTTATGATCCCAACTCCTTTAAGATCGCTCTATTGCACGTTGTAAGCGGTTGTGAAACGTTCTGAACAATGGTGGAAGCGCTGGTTGCCACAGCGATCGCAGCCAGCCATCTTGCCTTCTCGATGGCAACTGGCATACGGTGCAGTGAACAGAGTCATTGGTGTGATCGCGCAGCCAATTGTTTGGCAGGATGAGCGGCTTGCTCTCATGTCCTTTGCTGATAGCAATGCCCCTGTCACGATCAGCGAGAGCCAGCGCTTTGTGGTCATGGGGGATGTTTGGTTGCCTGATCGTCTGACGCTGATGCAGCGATTAGGCATTGCGTCCCCTCTTGTAGAGAAGCAATCACAACCCAGTGACGATCGCTTGCTAGTCGCCCAACTGTGGGAGCAATACGGCACAGCCACCTGGGAAAAACTGACCGGAGCATTTGCGCTAGCAGTCTGGGATCGCGAACAACAGCAGCTTTACCTGGGGCGCGATCGGGCTGGCATTAATACCCTGTACTATACAACTGACAGTGCAATCTGCTGGATCGCGCCTCAATTGAGTGCGATCGCGCCCTTCTGTTCTAGTGACCTCGATTTGGTGGCGTTGCGCGATTACCTGTGCTGTGCCTTTGTGCCTGGTGCGCGTACCCTATGGCAACAGATACGAGAACTGCGTCCTGGCACAACTCTGCAATTGCCCAATGGCGACGTAACGGCATATTGGCAGCTACAGGAACAGATTACTCATCCCGATCGACCTTTAGAATGGCATGGCGATCGCCTCCGTGCCTTGCTTGAGCAAGTGGTGCAGGAGTATCTGCCATCCGGAGAGCCTGTGGGTGCTTTTTTGTCTGGTGGGTTGGATTCTAGCTGCATCACCGCCCTAGCAGCAAAATTTCATGATGCACCGCTGCACACCTATTCCATTCATTTTGGTGCGGCTTGCCCTAACGAGCTGGAGTTTTCTAGCCTGGTTGCTCAGCACTGTCAGACTCAGCACCACGCGTTAGAAATTACTTTTAAGGAGCTGTGGGCTTACTTACCTGAAACAATGGCAGCGCTGGATGACCCGATCGGTGATCCGCTCACGGTGCCAAACTTACTGCTGGGTCGATTGGCAGCAGGTTCAGTGCACACTGTGCTGAATGGAGAAGGTGGCGATCCGTGCTTCGGCGGTCCCAAAAATCAGCCGATGCTTATTAATGCTCTTTATAACAACGCTCTTAGTAAGTACACAATCGATCGCAAGTCCCCCAATCACAAGCCGAACAGCACGACGCAACAGGAATCACTGCAAGCGTATTTGACTTCGTTTCAAAAATGCGCGACGGATTTACCGCAATTGCTTAAGCACGATGTCTGGTCAGTCGTGCAATCGGAAGCTTCTGTCTTTGAGGCAACGTTGCATTCAAACGATCGCTACCTGAATCGACTGATGGCGCTCAATATTCAGTTCAAGGGTGCTGATCAGATTTTAACTAAAGTGCATAACCTGATGCATGCTGCTGGTGTTTACGGGCGATCGCCCCTCTTTGACCCACGTGTCATCGACCTGAGCATGACCATTCCACCCGCTTACAAACTCTCAGGCGTTCATGAAAAAGCTGTGCTGAAGCAAGCCGTTGCTGATTTACTGCCAGCCGCCATCATTCAACGTCCCAAGAGCGGCATGATGGTGCCAGTGCAACTTGGCTTTCGAGAACATTGGCAGCGGCAAGCACGATCGCTGTTGCTCAGTCGTTAGGCAGCAATCGCCCCTTACCTCAATCAAGCATTAATTCGCGACTGGCTAGATTACGAGGGCGACACGTGGGGACGCTATGGTGTCAAGCTCTGGCTTTTAGCAAGCTTGGAATACTGGCTGCAAGGGCGACGGTGAGGGAAGGGGTGAAGAGTGAAGGGGCGAAGAGGGAAACAGGAGAAGGGGAGAGCGGTGAAGAGGTAAAGGGGTGAAGGTCTTGGGTAGCAAGTATTTCAGAGCATTAGACAGTAAGTGACGTGAGTTCGGGATAAGGAATCGCTAGAAGCCCTGATTTTCTGCGGCTTGCCACCACGCTCTCGGTCAAGTTCTTGTCAATAAGTCTCACAGTTGCAAATACTTGCAGTAGCAGGTCTTATTGAGAAAGGGTGACTGGCTGGCTACTTAACTCAAGCTATTCATAGTAGGGGTTTTAGCCTTCGGCTTAACCCGAACTCACGTTAAGTGATCAAAGATCTGTGATGTTCTGTGAGACAGGCGCTCCGTTGCATGCCAACGTCTATAAGTGGTTAACAACAGAAGGGGAATCAGCCGCTCTAGATTCTGCCAATTGGTTTTGATTCAGCCGATCGCGCACATGCGCCTTGGCACCTTAGCAAAGAGGCGATGCGATCGGTTAATGGGCGTAAACAGATCGGTATGGGTCAGCAGCATTTCTGCCTTGCCCAAAAACAAAATACCTGTGTTGCTGAGTGCGAAATGTAGCCGTGACAGAATGCGCGCTTGCATTTCGGCGTTGAAATACATCAGGGTATTGCGGCAAACCAGCAAATCTAGCCGCGAGATGGGGGCATCCTGTACCAAATTATGACGACCAAAGATTACTACACGGCGCAAGTCTGCCCGAAGGGTAAAGCGATCGCCGATCGGCTCAAAATAGCGGTTTCTTAACTCTGGCGACACTGCTTGCAGAGCTTGCAGGCTGTAGCTGGCATGACGAGCCTGATGCAATGCCGCTTCATCCACATCAGTGGCGTAAATTTTGACACGCTGCCGAAACGCACTTGCTCCCAGTATTTCAGTGAGGAGCATGACTAGCGTATAGGCTTCTTCTCCTGACGCACAGCCAGCACTCCACACGCGAATGGGTGCATCGGCAGACTTTAATGCTAGCAGCGAGGGCAGTACTTGTTCTTGCAAATAGCTCCATGCAGCCGCATCCCTAAAAAATCCAGTGACGTTGATCAAAATAGTACTGAGAAGGCTAGCAAACTCGTCTGGATGCGTTTCCAGGTAGGTTGTATAGTCCTCCAACGTGGCAATGCCTCTAACGTTCATCTGTTTTTGGACGCGCCGCTGCAAGCTCGATCGCTTGTAGCCCGAAAAATCAAAGCCCTGCGATCGCTTCAAATAGTCCAGTAAGGCAACAAACGATCGATCGTTATCACTGTTATTCACACCTTTCTAAAAAGAGAACCAGGATCAAAAAAGGTACTTTAACCGAAAATTACACCAATGCAAATTAAAAAGCCATACATTCTAGGCAGGTAATTACTTGTAGATGGCTGCATTGGTTATTGCCGTATCTTTGCCTAAGTATCTTTGCCTGACGCTTGAGACGTTGCTTTAGTTAGCAGCAACGGCTGTTGTCCGGCAGAGCAAGACAGGACAGGGAGCATGGTGCAGCGTGTAGTCTTCAGTAGCGCTAAGGCGTGTATTTCGCAACGCGGGCGGTGGCTTGACCAGTAACTTGTCTTCTGGCTTTAAGCTGTCTGGTTTTGGCTCGTCTGGTTTCGATCGCCGGAACGACTGTAAGGTCAAGAGTGCTTCGCCAGCAGGAAAACGGAGCCAGCGTCGTGTCGCATTACCGCCCAACACAATCAAGTCTGCCTGCCGCTGTTGGGCAATTTGGCAGATTAGTGGTCCCGGATCGCCCGTTTGCCGCAGCGTATGAACGGTGACGCCTGGGCGGTTCAGTGCATCCTTTGCGTGTGCCAGCACTTGCTCACTCTGCTCTCTCTGTGCCTCTTGTAGCGACTGGTTTAGCTGCCAGCTTGGGGTCGGCGTGGCAAAGGGTCCAAACAAATAGTCAGCATTCAGCGGTGGTTGGGCGTAGAGGATCGTAATTTGCTGTACACCCGCTGGCAAAAGCTGATAAGCGGTAGCGATCGCCTGTTGGGTGGTGGAAGAGTCGTTGACAACCAGCAAAAGGTGATGCAGGCTTGGCTCTGCTGTAGATGCAGCACCACGAGCTACTAAAACGCTACAGGGTGCATAGCGAGCAATAATCACAGAAACACTGCCCATTAATCGTCCCAGACGGCTGCTTGGACCCCGCGACCCAACACCAATCAAACCTGCCTGGATCGTACGGGCACAACGCAAAATCTCGATCGCGGGACGACCTTGCTTTACCTGAACGGCGATCGGCACATCTACTGGAAAGTGTGGGCGCAGAGTTGTCGCCAGCTCATCGCTACTAGGAAGCGCAGTAAGCTCCACTAGCATCTCTGAAGAAGCGTCAGCAGCAGGCGCAACTGGTGTAGACTCGGTTGCCTGGCTAGCAACAGGTGCTTGCTTGGTGGGTAACCGTTTAGAGCGACTGGAGCGACGTGGCTCTACTGTTAGCACCGTCACTAGCGATCGCCCATTACCATTTTGCTGCGCCTGTAGGGTTTGGGCGATCGCAGCCAGCAGTTTTTGCGCGACCTGAGCGCTAGGCGAACCATCGGTTGCCAGAAGGAAAGGAGGAAAAAGGACTGGAGTTGTTGTCTGAGTCATTACTTTGGTCTCTTACCTCCATCATTGCATCAAGACGACTCCTCGCCATCACAGTTCCTTGCCGTAGTGCATCCTACTAGATTACGGTAACTTTTACGACTAAGTTACGCAAAATAGCTGTGCTGCCTAAGCTAGGCTAATGGAAAGGGCTGTGTAAAGTTAAACTAATCTCACTGTCGAGATAAGCGCCGATGAAGATTCTGGTACTGGCTTGGGAATTCCCGCCTCGTATTGTGGGTGGAATCGCTCGACACGTAGCAGAGCTATACCCTGAAATTGCCAAACAGGGGCACGAGATTCACCTGATCACCGTTGAGTTTGGGCAAGCGCCTCACTATGAAGTGGTCGATGGCGTATCGATCCATCGCGTTAGGGTTGGCGATAGCGCTGATTTTCTCCACTGGGTTTGCAATATGAATGACAGCCTCGGACAGCACGGTGGAAAACTATTGCTGGAAGAGGGACCCTTCGATTTGATTCATGCTCACGATTGGCTGGTGAGCGATGCTGCGATCGCCCTCAAGCACACCTTCAAAATCCCTCTCGTTGCAACCATTCATGCGACTGAATCTGGTCGCCATAACGGCATTTACACGGATGTCCAGCGCTATGTCCACACGAAAGAGCGACAGCTTGTACATAATGCTTGGCGTGTCATCGTTTGTACCAACTACATGCGGCTAGAGGTTGAGCGCACCCTGGAAGCACCCTGGGACAAAATTGATGTCGTCTACAACGGCATTCGTCCCGAAAAAAAACAGCGTAATCCAGACTTTGATTACTGGACGTTTCGCCGACGTTTTGCGGCTGACGAAGAGAAAATTACGTACTATGTGGGTCGTATGACCTACGAGAAAGGAGTTTCGGTGCTGCTTGATGCCGCGCCTAAGGTGCTGCAAGCGATCGGGCAGGCGGTGAAATTTGTGCTGATTGGCGGTGGCAATACCGAGTACCTGAAGCGCCAAGCCTGGGAGTTGGGCATTTGGAACCAATGCTATTTCACAGGCTTTATGTCTGACGCTGACCTGGATAAGTTTCAAACCGTGGCTGACTGCGCCGTGTTTCCTAGCCTGTACGAACCGTTTGGTATTGTGGCGCTAGAAAGCTTTGCTGCTCGCGTTCCTGTGGTTGTTTCTGATACAGGCGGCTTACCAGAAGTGGTGCGCCATACAAAAACAGGCATTGTCACCTGGACAAACAATCCTGATTCACTTGCCTGGGGCATTTTAGAAGTTCTGCGGCATCCTGGTTACGCACAATGGCTAGTAGATAACGCTTATGCAGATTTGAAACATCGCTTTGATTGGTACAAGCTGGCACTGCAAACAGAAGCAGTCTATGGGCGCGTGCTGCACGAGCGATCGCAAGTTGTTTGGCTCTAAGTTCGTTTCTTAGGGGAAATAGAGTCGGGATAAGGGTAAGTAAGCTAGTTGTCACCCGTGCTGTTTCCTTACGGCAATAGCCTTGACAGCAGAACGTATTCTTATCGTTTAACCTTTATCGCTTGATGCATATGCTGCAACAGTTCCGTCATCGGTAGAGACGCAGGCAGAATGTGTGCAGCAATCTGTTTCAGTGCCTCTGGCAGGGGGGCGAGCGGTGCTGCACCAGCCGTTGAGCCATGATGGCGATGATCCAAAACCAGAATGGGAGGGCGCTTTGGTAACTGCTGAAGCGCAAAGAGCATTGATAGCGTAAAGGGCTGAGCGATCGCATTCGTCCAGCAAAGCACCAACACATCCACACTACCCAACTCAAGCTGCTGAAGTACTTCTTGCCAGCAACGCCCAATGACACTCGACAAACCAGCCGTGTTTAAATAGTGCGTCAAGGCTTGCAGCCACTCTGTTTCTTGAGGAAAACTATCCAGACCTCGTGCTGATTGATCTTGAAGGTTTTGCATAGTTAACCTCAAGGGTAGCGTTACAGTATCTAACGCCAGAATTGATGGTCGCCACGCATACCCCGCCGCAACCTGAATCACTTGCAAGAGGGTAGATGCTTCAATTGTTGTATGTGGTGACGCGTTGGCTGATAGTAACGTTTCTGGGGGAGACAAGCAGGGAAAGACCAGCAAACCCGATATCTGATTTGCGGCTTGCGAGGTTGCCTGGTCGATCGTCACAAGCGGCAGGGACGCAAGCACAATATGCCGACGATACTGCTGAAAATAAGCCTCGGCATCGGCTAAAGCACCGTCAAGCAAGATAACATTTGGCTTCCACACCCGCGCTAGGAGTTCTGCCTGTTCCAGGTCGTCTGCCTCCAGGATGCGGCATGGGTAAGAGTGCAGCAACGCATTCAGTTCCGCCGTTGGCAGAGGCTGGTGGGCGTGTGACCAAACGCCAGGGTTGAGCCGCAGAATAGTCAACACGGCTGGAGGTCGAGGGTTAAGCGTTGCCTTTTGGCGATCAACGACCAGTGTTTGAAGGCATTTTTGGAGCGACTTCGGTTGAATCGGCACACTTAGTAAGCTATCCGACTGTCGCTGACGGGCTTGCCCTTCATCAACTTTCGTTGCCATCATCACCACTGGAATCTGTTGGGTTTCAGCGTTTGACTTCAATAGAGTCAGCACATCCCAACCAGACAGTAACGGCAACACTGGATTCAGAAAAATAATGCAGGGTTGCAAGCGGCGCGCTTTTTCCAGCGCTTCCGTGCCCGATCGCGCAATCACCACGCGATAACCTAACCCTGTCAGCTGATCGGAAAGCGCTTCTAAGCATTGGCGAGAGGCTTCCACAATAAGCACTAGCTGGCTACGCTGTAGGGCAGCCACATCCACCGCATAAGCACCTGCTGCCCCAGGAACATCATCCTGCACTACCTGACTTTTGCTTCGAGGCGGATACGATCGACCCACTTCACTTGCCGCTACCGTTTTAGGCACAGCCGTAAAGGTAGAAGCCGCGTCAGTGCCGGGAGGATGCGGCGGCAGCAAAATCGTAAACTGGCTACCCTCGCCTTCTTTAGAGACAAACGTAATATCACCGCCATGTAGCCGCGCCAACCGTTGCGTGAGCACTAAGCCCAAACCTGTACCTTCAAACCGCCGTGTCAACGGATTTTCAAGCTGCTGAAACTTTTGAAAAATTAAATGCTGCTTTTCAGATGGAATGCCAATGCCTGTATCCCAAACGGTGAAGGCAATCCAGCCGCCCCAGTGCCCCACTTTTAGACCGATCGGGTCATGGGACTCTGTAAACTTAAGCGCATTAGCCAGCAAATGCGAAAGCATCTGGCGCAGACGTTGTTCATCAGCAATCAGCAGTCCTAGATCTGGCTCCAGTGTCAGCGAAAACATTGGCTGCTCCGGCTCCGGCTCCGTTTCTGTTTGATTGCCCTCTTGTAGTTGCAATTGCTGTGCCTGCTCAAACGCACGACGACAAACCGTTTCCAGATTGACTGGCGCTAAGACTAGCTCTAGCTGACCAGTTTCTATACGGGTCAAATCGAGAATATCGTTGACCACTGCCATCAGGTGACGACCGCTTTGGTGAATGAGCCGTGCATAATGCACCTGTCGAGGGTTTAACGCACCAAGCGTCTGATCTTTAAGCAAACTCGACAACCCCAAAACAGATGTCAGAGGCGTCCGCAGTTCATGGCTAATACACGCCAAGAATTCATCTTTGAGTCGATTGAGCTGAATGAGGTCAGCATTTTTAGCCGTAAGTTCTCTGGCAAGCTGCTGTTGCTCTGTTACATCCTGCGCCAAGATAAGCCAAAGTTCTTCGGCTGCTGGCACAACACTGTCATCAGTGCAGCTCTTGCGACTGAAAGACGAAACAGTATCAGCAGGGTCATGAATCGTGGACAGCAGCGCAGCAAGCCGAAAAAGCTGAGAGGGAGATGCTGACTCGTCGCTGAAAGGCGTTTCACTAAAGGGTGCTTCAACGGCTGCTACCAGCGTTTGCGCTCGATCGCCCCAATCCAGAGCCGTCTGCGCCGAGAGGGAACCCAGTGGAACTCTCACAAATTGCAAAACCTGTTCCTGCCCGTCTTTCAAGGGGCAAACACAGATACAAGTCCCTGGCTTTGTACCCAGTTGGCACGAACTTGCAGTAGGGAGAGCCGCAGGAATACCAGCGCTGTCATCCCCCAAATCATACGCTTCGGGCGTTGCCGTACCAGTGCGAGTTTTAAGCGCTAGAGGAAGCGATTGCGCTGAGTTTGTACCCTGGCTAGTCGATCGTGATCCTAAAGCCGACCAGATCTCGCGATCGGACGGCAGCACAACCGATTCGAGCAACGGCATTTCTAGCAGCGTAGCAACTTCATGCCGCAGCCAGCCGGGATCGAGCAGTTCGCTAATTTGGGTGCGCCAGATGGAGTTTTGTGCCAGCACTTGCCCATGGCAGGTTTGCACCATGACAGGCAGGGGCAGTCGCTCTACCAGCTCACGCAGTAGCGGACTCAACTTTGGGTGTGATGGTTCCAGTAGTGCTGTCACAGATGCCGCCTCCAGGTAAGGCGCTGGCGGCATCACACGTGTCATCAAAAACTGTAGCAACCGAGCACTGTCCAGCAACCCTAAGAAGCAGCCTTCAGCGTCAACCAAAGCGTAACAGGCATGAGGCTGAGCCTGTAAATGCGGTAGGAAGGCATCAATTGTCCAATTTGCTGCGATCGTCAGCAGCGGCTCTACAATCGAGGGCATCACGTCCAAGACAAGTAGATCAGCCGTACGTTGGTTCGTCACAAGCGGGCGATCGTCCGACACGTCAGCCTCCTGACTGAACAGACCAGCCGCTGCTAAATAATGCAAAAGCTGCTGTGCACTCACCCACCCGATCGGGTGCTGTCGCTCGTCAACCAACACTAGCCGATTGACAGCCGTTGTTTTAGCGCTGGCTGCTTGCCCAAGCACTGCTAACGCAGTTGTCAAGCGGGCAGTTACTGCACAGCATGGTACAGGATCAACAAAAGCTTGGAGAGAGGGAATGCTTAAAACCATAGAATGCCTGCCCAAGAGAGGAGTGATGTGAGCTACCAACGCTACAGCGGGGCAGTTGCCTCTAGGCGCAATGATTGAGCAAAAACGCATTTGAGGAGTCAGGAGGGCAGCAAGTTACTGGATGAAACAGACTTGCTAGATGATGGAGTTCATCACTCAAAACTAAAGCATTAGTCTCCGTAGAGATACTTAAAGGACTTTAAAGTAATTTCCAATACACGATTGCTTATTACATTCAATTATGCGTCTGTTATAAGTAGCTTTTCCAGTACAAGATTGCTTTGTTACTATAATTAATTGAGTGCTAAAATCTTAAGAAAAAATAAAGCTTTTTTGAGAATGTTCACAGTAAGCCTTTTAAGTTAATTGCATCGATAAAACGTGCGCTAATAATGTCCCGATTTCAGACTGTTTTGAACCATCCATTACCTCATTCACAACGATCTAAGCTCTCAGTTGGCATTTTTCTTGCCCCTGAGTCACTTGCTCAGGCAGTTTTGCAGCGCCTGGATCACGATCGCTACAGTGTGACCATGCCAAAAACCAGCAGTGACTTTTTCTCGGTTGTCGAACACGAAAAGCAGCACCTGGATTGCCTCATCTTACAGGGTGGCTCTGCCCTACCGCAGCTTGCCAAGCAGCTACATGGGCAGGCAACATTACTTCCAGCCATCATTGTCTCGCCTGACATCGCTTTAGAGACGCTGCCGACAACCTCTGGCACGGTTAAATCCGACACGACCACCGCTGATCCAGCTATACCTGGTACGAATGCAATTCAGACGGCGGACGCAGCCAATGCGATCGAAGCAAGTGAGGACACGTCCCCCGTTCTTAATCTCGCTTTTGTCTATCACACAGCAGAAGTTTGGATCACAATCGCTCAATGTGATGCCATTAGTGACTATATTGAGCAGGCGATCGAGCAATTTCTCCACCTGTCGCCGACCTGCCGCTTAAGCAACGCACTGTCAACCGTCGATCTATCAACCGATATCACCGCTCAAAACTTTCTGATGCTACAACAGCGACGACTGACAGAAAAACTAAAAGAGCGTTTGGGTTATCTCGGTGTTTACTACAAGCGCAACCCACGTAACTTTTTTCGTTACATGGCGTTAGAACAGCAGCAAGAAACGCTAGAACAACTCCGCGATCACTATCGGGAGATCATACTGTATTACTTCAGCGAAGATGATACTCTCAATCAGCGTATTGATGAATTTGTCAATGCTGCTTTTTTCACCGATATTGCAACCTCACAAGTGGTGGAAATCCATATGGATTTGATGGATGAGTTTGCAAAACAGTTAAAATTAGAGGGACGCAGTGATGATATTCTGCTAGATTATCGGTTGACATTGATTGATACGATCGCCCACTTATGTGAGATGTATCGGCGCTCCGTACCTAGAGAAAACTAGCCCAGAGAAAACTAGCACTGGCTGTTAGTGAATTGCCTTACACCATAGAGTTTCTTCGCTGAAAGAGGTCGTCTTAAACTGACTTCAGGTTCCGCTATAGTTGCATGATTAATACACCTTAAGCTATGAGCCCCTTCAAAAAAACTTATGTCCTGAAGCTCTACGTGGCTGGAAATACACCAAGTTCCATTCGTGCTCTTAAAGTGCTAAATGAAATCTTAGAAAAAGATTTTCAGGGTGTTTATGCGCTTAAGGTCATTGATGTCATGAAAAATCCTCAGCTTGCTGAAGAGGACAAAATTTTAGCAACACCCACGTTGTCTAAAATCTTGCCCCCGCCCGTACGTAAAATTATTGGTGACTTATCCGATCGTGAAAAAGTCCTGATTGGTCTTGATCTACTTTACGAAGAGTTGCAGGACGATGCATCTAAATTGTTAGAATAAAAAGCCTCAGAGTAAAAACAACTGTAAATTAAATTCAGAGCCAGATTTAGCGCAAAAAAAAATTCTGGTGCGAAAAACAGCGAATTTCTAGCGATCGTCTGCGCCTTCTTCAACAAGCCCTCCTCATGAACCAACTCAATCAAAATCCGCTAAACGGTGAATATTCTGTCCCTGGTGTGAAAAAAATTCGCACCATGATCGAGGGCTTTGATGACATTAGCCATGGTGGTGTACCAACAGGACGTACTACTCTTATTAGCGGCACATCTGGCACAGGTAAAACGTTGCTAGCTGTGCAATTTTTGTATCAAGGTATTGTTGATTTTGACGAATCAGGTGTTTTTGTCACCTTTGAGGAATCTCCAGCGGATGTCATCAAAAATGCGTTTAGCTTTGGTTGGGATTTGCAGAAATTTATTAATGAAGGTAAGCTCTTTATTCTCGATGCGTCACCTGATCCTGAAGGGCAAGATGTGGCAGGGAACTTTGATCTCTCTGCTTTAATTGAGCGCATTCAATACGCGATTCGTAAATACAAAGCACGACGAGTTTCGATTGATTCGGTGACGGCTGTCTTTCAGCAATATGACTCCGCTGGAGTTGTAAGACGCGAAATATTTCGTCTAGTGGCACGCTTAAAGCAAGTTGGCGCAACGACGTTAATGACCACTGAACGGGTCGAAGAATATGGTCCCGTAGCACGGTTTGGCGTCGAAGAATTTGTATCGGATAACGTGGTCATTATTCGCAACGTGCTAGAAGGGGAACGCCGCCGTCGTACGATCGAAATTCTCAAACTGCGGGGTACGACGCACATGAAAGGTGAATACCCTTTCACCATTACAAATAATGGTATTAATATCTTTCCGTTGGGAGCCATGCGTCTAACGCAACGATCGTCCAATGTACGCGTTTCCTCCGGAGTTAAAACGCTGGATGAAATGTGCGGTGGTGGCTTTTTTAAGGACTCGATTATTCTAGCGACTGGAGCAACGGGTACAGGCAAAACGATGATGGTCAGCAAATTTTTGCAAGATGCCTGTCAGCGAGGCGATCGTGCTATTTTGTTTGCCTATGAAGAATCCCGTGCCCAGTTGTCTCGGAATGCCTCTTCCTGGGGCATTGACTTTGAAGAACTTGAACAGAAAGGTGTACTGAGAATCATTTGTGCCTATCCTGAGTCTGCTGGTCTAGAAGATCATCTACAAATTATTAAAACGGAAATCGCTGAGTTTAAGCCCTCTCGAATTGCGATCGATTCCCTCTCCGCCCTCGCACGAGGGGTAAGCAACAATGCGTTTCGCCAATTTGTAATTGGTGTAACTGGCTTTGCTAAACAAGAAGAAATCACAGGCTTTTTTACCAACACGTCTGATCAATTTATGGGATCAAATTCCATTACCGATTCTCATATTTCCACCATTACAGACACCATTTTAATGCTGCAATATGTCGAGATTCGGGGTGAGATGGCGCGGGCTATTAACGTTTTCAAGATGCGTGGCTCCTGGCATGATAAAGGTATTCGCGAATATACTATCAGCGAACGTGGTCCTCAAATCAAAGAGTCCTTCCGTAACTTTGAAGGCATCATCAGTGGCTCGCCGACTCGCATTGCTGTAGATGAAAAAAGCGAACTGTCGCGTATTATCAAAGCTGTACAGCCAAAAGATGAAGTTTAGGATAGAATTTCTTAGCTTCTAACTTTGAGGTAATTTTTAGCTTTGAAGCAAGCGAAAAGTCTATTTCTGTAGTTCTAAGACGCTAAAGATTAAGACAACTCGCATCAGCGGGTTATACCCCTTTGAGTGTGGTTGCGTTAATACCTTCGTAGCTGCACTGACTCTTCAAGAACCCTACGCAACTAACCGCACAGCAAAAAGTTTCTTTCAGTTAATCAGGCTACAAAACCACAGATTGTAGAAAATTGTTCAAAAAGGCTTTAACTCAACACTCTTAACTCAAAACTTGATTTTCTATGTCTACAGAAGTGGTCGAAATTCTGTCAGCAGAAGAAGTGCGGCGGACAGTGACGCGGCTAGCGTCACAGGTAGTAGAGCGATCAGATCTTTCCAAGCTGGTGTTGCTTGGTATCTATACACGGGGGGTTCATCTGGCAGCCATGCTAGCGCGGCAAATTGAGGCGCTAGAACAAGTAACGGTGCCAATGGGCGCGATCGACATTACCTTCTACCGCGATGACTTGGACACGATCGGCATTCGCACCCCGGCAAAAACGGAAATACCTTTTGACCTTTCTGGCAAAACCGTTGTTTTGGTCGATGATGTGATCTTTAAAGGGCGTACCATTCGTGCGGCTCTCAATGCTGTGAATGACTATGGCAGACCAGCCGTTATTCGGCTCGTTGTGCTGGTTGATCGCGGACATCGAGAAGTACCGATCCACCCTGACTTCACCGGCAAGCAACTCCCAACTGCTAAAGAAGAACAAGTCAAGGTCTACCTTCAGGACATTGATGGGCGCGATGGAGTGGAGTTGATACGGGTTTAGAAGAGAGGCTTAAGCACAAAGAATTAAGGCTAAGCACGATAATAAACATTATCGCCTTGCTCTATTGCCTACATCCCGTACCCAATCCCTCATCAATATGGAAACCCAGACTCGCAAAGCCGATCATCTCCGCATCTGTCTGGATGAAAATGTGCAATGCCGTCAGATTACGAATGGGCTGGAGCACTATCGGTTTACCCACTGCTGTTTGCCTGAGATCGATCGCGACGACATCAACCTTACAACGACCTTCCTGGGTAAAAGCCTGGGCGCACCACTGCTTATTTCGTCGATGACAGGCGGCACTGAACTGGCAAAAACAATCAACTCTAGGCTGGCAGCTGTGGCACAGCAGTACCGTCTGGCAATGGGCGTTGGCTCTCAGCGCGTAGCGGTTGAAAATCCGTCCGTTGCAACCACCTTTTCTGTGCGCGCGATCGCGCCTGATATTCCCCTCTTTGCTAATTTAGGCGCTGTACAGCTCAATTACCACTATGGGCTGGATGAGTGCCGCCGGGTAGTGGATGCACTCGAAGCCGATGCCCTGATTCTGCACCTCAATCCACTTCAAGAATGTGTGCAGACCAGCGGCGACACAAATTTTCGAGGCTTGCTCTCACAAATTGCATCGCTCTGCGCTGCGCTGTCAGTACCTGTAATTGCGAAAGAAGTTGGTAACGGTATTTCTGCCACAAGCGCAAAAAGGCTGCTGGAAACGGGGGTCGCGGCGATCGACGTGGCAGGTGCAGGCGGCACCTCCTGGTCACTGGTCGAAAGTGAACGCGCCACCGATGCCCGTCAGCGTCGTTTAGGTAGAACCTTTGCCGATTGGGGCTTACCCACTGCTGAGTGCGTCACTGCTGTACGAGCGATCGCCCCTCAGATTCCTCTTATCGCCTCTGGTGGCTTGCGGGATGGACTGGAAGCTGCAAAAGCGATCGCGCTGGGTGCCGATCTCGCAGGCATGGCGTTTCCCTTTCTCCAAGCCGCAAATGACTCCGAAGCAGCTTTGTATGAGCTAGTAGAGATTCTTGTTGCAGAACTAACTACAGCCATGTTTTGTACGGGCTGCAAACGGCTTGAAGACCTGCGATCGCCCGGGGTTTTGCAGAAGATTTAATGGGCTATCAAAAACAAAACAGTAATGCCACAAAAACTTGCATCACTACAATTTTCGTCACTAGCAAGCGCCCAGTTTTTCTTGGACACTGCCGCTACAAACCACTTCTGATGGTGCTATAGCAGTCGAAGTGAACGTGAGGACACCTATAAACCTTGAAACTTCCTTTGAACGAAGGCTTCGATTCATCCTTCATCCTTTTGCTAATTCAAGTGATTCCACAGTGATCACGTATTGGTTTCACCGCCCCGATACACTGCGCCTGCTGTGTGATCTGCCTGGATGTCGATAACGAGGTCTGCCCACCCAGGTTTAACCACTAGCGGTTTGATGAGCAACTCAGGATGCAAGGCTTTCCAAAAATACTCAACGAAAACATCAATCTCGGCATCGCTCATACCCGGTTTACCACTGGCTCGCATTTGCTGTTCTGCCTGCTTACGCCACTGTTTGCTAAGGCGATAATCGACAGGATGCAGCACAATGAGGCTGTCTAGCCGTTGCCACAGAGGTAGATAGTCAGTGAGTTTTGTATTCATGTCACGGGCAAAGGCACGATCGGACGTCGTTATGATGGGTGCGATCGCCTGCTCAAAAACGGCTGGATCAACTGGATGAACGCCCACAAACCAGCCTTCAAACAAGATGACATCCGCACCCGAAACCAGGGTCGGTGCGATTCTGTCGCCTGCGCCATCGTGCAGCGCTTTATCGAAACGGGGGAGCGAGATCGGTTGCTCAGGCGCTAATTGGCGCAAGGCATCCAATGTCTGTAGCCCTAACTCAAGATCATGGGTTCCTGGTGGACCACGCCAGAGCAAGCGAGGGTCATGCTCTCGTAGGCGCAAACGCTCGTCATACGTCTTGTAGAAATCATCCAGAGACAGGCTAACGGTCTTATAGCCGCATAATTGCAGTATCAGCACCAGGATTGCTCCAAGTGTTGTTTTGCCAGTGCCCTGCCCACCTAAAATGCCCTGTACCCAGGGGCGATCAACTGCTTGCCGCCGAGTTTTTAGCCACACTGCCAGCGGTAGCCACAAATGCCACAGAGTTTCAATCACGTTGGCAGAGAGACTCGCATGACGTTGGCAAAACTGCTCGATGCTTGGATAAACAGCCTGAAGTAAGCGCGATCGTGCCTGCAAAGTAGTGTGGATAGTCTCGGCTGTGATGCCAAATGCGATCGCGCGCCTTGTATCTTGCAACGTCGCTGCTTCTAGCTGCCGCCACTCTTTTTGCGTTAAGGACTCTCCTACTGCTAGCCGCTCAACCAACTCCTTAAGTACCGCTCGAGAAGCTATTTCAGAAGCCATGTGGTTAGAACTGAAGCATTGACTAAAGCGAGATCTTAGCGTTAGTTCTGACGTAGTGCATCCTCAAGCAGCACCTAAGCTTAAAGAATCCTAAGCTTAAAGAACCTCAAGCGCGATCGCATAGCCCTCTGGCTCGTTGCCAGACACTTCAATCATATAAGCACCATCCTGGGGTAGGCGTCCCTGCCAGCTTTTGGTATTGGTAGCGTTACTGCCGATACGCTGACCATTCGGAGCGATCGCACTAAAGCTCACGCTACCTTGTAGCACTTTTACAACCAGTATTTGCCCCTGCTTTGCTTTCAACAGATAGCGTTGAAGCTGGTTCGGTGCTATCTGCCCTGTTACAGTAGTGCCAGAGTTACCAGGCGCAAACGCAACTTGTTGAATTTGCTCTTGTGTCGGTCGTGCTAATGGCGTAATCGCCACATCCAGCGTGTAGGCACCCGTACCAGAAACCTGAATCATGTAGCGATCATCCGCAGGCAATTGGCCTGTCCAGCTACGAGTTTGGTGTGATGCAGCGTCGATCGCTTCCTGGTTCGATCGCAGCAAGTTCATGACTGCCCCCTGACCTTGCAAGGTGACAGACATAATCTGACCTTGTGATGCTTGTAGCATGTAGGGCTGCATCTCTGTTGCCTGCAAATGACCCTGAACAGCAGTTGTAACCTTGCCACGGGCAAACTGCAGGCGTTGTAAGGGTTTACTGGTTTTGACTACCGCACCATCTGTGCGTGTGGTTTCAGTCTGGTTAGGTTCAGCTTGATTAGGTTCAAAGGGCGGTTTGATGGCTAAGTTCGAGCCAGAAGCATCTGGTGCATCAATGATGCGAGACGCTTCTGACTGAGGCAGTTTAGCGCCCGAAACCCAAACCTCTCCGTTGGTATCCGGTGCTTTTATCCCCAGTTGCCACACGATCGGCAGTGCGATACCCAAGCTCGCCAGCAGCGTTGCAGCAATCCCAGCGCGCACTTTGCCGCCGATATTGTCCCAGCGTCGCCATCCAAGATCGGACGTATGGGGCGAGCGACGCGATGGCGCTCTTACCGGAGCAGGTGTTGAGGTCTGTTGACTGATGGGTTGAGGCGTTTTAGCTGTCTGGGTTAAACGATCGCTTTGAGGCGACAAAAAATTGACGATCGCTGGCTGGTCAGGCGACGGAGCAGCAGGGTCTGGCGATCGTAACAGTGTACTTTCTAACGGTATGGCTCCAAACGATTGGAGGTCTTGTAAAACCTCAGTCGCCGTCTGATAGCGATCGCCTGGATAAACCGCTAGCATTCGCCGCAACACCATTGCTAGTTCGTCACTAACGTAGGCATACGGCTCCCAGTTCCAGGTAAGCGTCCGGCTGTCCAGCAACGTTTGCGGCTCTCGTCCTGTCAGCAGCACCAGCGCTGTTGCTGCTAGAGCATACAAATCGCTGTTAGGGTAAACTCTGCCTGTTTGTAACTGTTCGGGTGGTGCATAGCCCACTTTACCGACTCGTGTTGGTGTTGACATCAGCGGCCAGTGGCTAGTTGCCTCTTTCACCGCACCAAAATCAATTAATACAGGTAAACCCGCTTCAGGAAGAGTCTGAGTTGGCTCTAGCTGCGTCGTTGCCTGAGTCTGCAAAATAACGTTTTCTGGAGAAATGTCCCGATGAATAATGCCCTGGCTATGAATGCAGGCAAGAACTGGCAACAAATGGCTAAGAAAATACAGTACTTCAGCATCTGAAAAGGTTTGCCCTTTTTGCTTGCGATCGCTCAACAACTGGCGATAAGTTTGCCCATCTACAAAATCTTGTACTAGAAAAAAACGCTTCTCATCCTCAAAAGCAGCCCAAAAACGTGGAATTTGAGGGTGTTGAATTTGATAGAGTGTACTAGCTTCGCGGTGAAAGAGCGTTTTCGACTTTTCGATCAATGTCCCATCATGATAAGGAACAATAAATTCCTTCAAAACGCAGGGTTCATTGAAGCGCTCTTGATCGAGAGCCAAATAAGTGCGACCGAAACCGCCCTGACCGAGAACTTGCTGAATCAGGTACCGCTGGCGCAGCACTGTTCCTGATGGAAGAGGAGGCACCATATTGTGTTGAGAACTAAACCGCAAAAGGGATACATTCCCTGTGAATTCTATTGTGGCTTGTAATACGCTGCTCGTTCTGCGGTGTCTCACCCCTCAGGGTTAGGCTAAGACCATACTACAGAAAGATCTTTGATGTTATGGCATCACTTTGCGGCTTAAACATCGCGTTACAAAGCATTTTCAGCTTGACGGCAATAAGAAGTTAAGCGAAACTGTCATATATCTGAGTTATCACTCTAAGTAAGCTTAACTTTCCTGAATAAATGTTAAGATTTACTTAGCAATACTGAGACACTGTTTTTATTATTTTGTCTCACAGGCTCGTAAGTCTGTACGCGTCAGGGTTAGCTGTATCCTTCCCACCTCTGTTGTTTCATTAGCGCTAGTGTCAGAACTAGAGGATTTGGTGTGAGCTGAATCAAATCGTTAAATCTTTACTAAAAGCATGGAAACGTTAGAATTTATCATCTACCCTGACGGCAGAGTACAGGAAAAAGTAACAGGTATCGTGGGTGCTTCTTGCGCTGAGGTTACTGCGGCTATCGAAGCACAATTAGGTCAGGTTGTCAGTCAAGAGCAAACGTCTGAATATTTTACTCAACCAATTAATCAGTTGTTAGATGCGTCTAATCAGATAACATTTAGCGAGTGGTAACGTTCTTTTTTGTTCAGTCTCCTTTATTCAACTTTTAAGAATCACCATGTCACACTTCAGTCAGATTAAAACCCAAATTCGTCACCTCCCCGCTCTGAAAGCAGCTTTGACAGACTTAGGAATCGTTTGGAAAGATGGTCCTGAAGCAGTGCAAGGCTATCGTGGTCTGACTCAAACTGCCGAGATCGCGATCGAACAAGATAACGGTTATGGTATTGGCTTCCGGTGGAATGGCAGTGAGTATGAACTAGTCGCTGATTTACAGTTTTGGCGTCAAGATTGGACTGTAGACCGCTTTCTGAGCCGTGTAACACAGCGCTATGCCTACCACACCGTTCTAAACGAAACAACCCAAAAGGGTTTCCAGGTTACAGAGCAGCAGCAAAACAAAGACGGTTCGATCCGATTGGTCTTACAGCGCTGGAGTGCGTAATGTCTGATGCCGCTTCATCCAATTCGGCAGATGCTTTTGCTGGATCAGAGTTTGGAGACACGTTAAACCCTCGGACAGGTCTAGAACCAGAACTGGGTGGCTTTTTGCGAGATGCACCAGAGCGATCGGGTTTGGAACCGGAGCTTGGTGGCGCTTTCAGACAAAAAGGTGTCTATGTTGATGAGATTACCTGCATTGGTTGCAAGCACTGTGCCCATGTCGCTCGTAATACGTTCTACATTGAACCAGATTACGGGCGATCGCGGGTTGTGCGTCAGGACGGCGATTCTGAGGAACTGCTTCAAGAGGCGATCGATACCTGTCCTGTTGATTGTATCCATTGGGTTGACTATACCGAGCTAAAACACCTGGAAGAAGAGCGTGTTTACCAAGTGATGCCGATTCCAGGCTTTCCAGTTGATAGTGCTGTTGTTGCTACGAACCGCCGTCGCCAAAAGCTGAAGGCACGCAAACGTCAGTCTTAATGCATCTTGCTATTAAATGAGGTTCGACGTTCGAGCAACGCTTTTGTTGCTCTAGCGACTGAGTACTCCTGTTCCTAGAGGAATTACGGCAGTTTGCTACAGAGACGGCTTTGCTAACGGAGACGCTACGCGTTTCTTCAATGCCAGAGGCTTTATACAGCCACATAGTAAAACATACCTGTAGAAGTTATAAGTCCGTCGCATTTCCTAATCAGCGGCGGACTTTGTTGAAATAGTCGCAGTTTTAGCGCTAGATATTCTAGAGCCTTAACGGCAGGCGCTTTTTGTTGCAGTCCGAGCGCTTATTGTTAGTAAAACCCTTCCAAAAAAGTTTTCACGCTGCCGTCAGGGCTAAGTACTAGTCGAACCTTAGCATTACGCCCACCGCTGATCGCCGAAACAAACGGTTCTCCCGCAAGTGGTCCCCCAGTTCGATCAATATAGTTACCTGCTGCCTGTCCTAGGGGCACTATGCGTTGAATCGAGCCATCGGCATTTACTAAAAGGGTATATTCCAGCGTTTGGGTCAACCCTTGTGGTGGAGTCCACCGTTGTTGAAAGTATTGTCGTGCTTCAGCGATTTGGGGGATGGTGTCAAAGGCAGTGTCCATTTGCTCTGCTGGAGCACCTTGATCGCCCGTCGCAGCACGCAAAGTTGACTCACTTGCAGATTGACTTGGTGAAGTCTTAGCAAACTCCCGGTTAAGAGCAAGCGGTTTTGGCATCGGCTGAGCTGGTTGCGTTGGTGCAGTAGCTGATGGTTGGCTCGTTGACGGCGATACTGTAATTTGATTCCCAGTCTCTTTACTCTGGGCACTACGAGTGTTTGGGGTGAGCGTAACTGCCCCTGCTGGAGTGTCAGCACTTGAAATGCGAGGCAGTGGTGCGGCAACGGGAAAGGTGGGCAGTCCCGGACTTGCGGGCACTGTTGAACCAATCGGTGGTGGCGATGGTAGCTTTTGCCCTGATGTGATCGGCGGTATCGGACTTTGAATTGCTGTTGGAGGCACTTGCATAGCAATGTTTTGATCGCTGCTGTCCCCTTGGCTAGCTGTGGGAGATGCAGGTCTCGAGCTGCTTTCAATAATTTTGGCAACTGAGGCTGAGAGTCCAACTACTAGCAGACCTGTAGCGGCTAGTTGCCCCCAACGAAGAGAGGATGGTGCTAATTGACGCGATCGCTGCACATCTGGCAGAGCAACTAGTTCCGAGGCATACTCATCCAACGCATTTGCTAAATCAAAGAGCTGCAAAGCACTCAAAGAAACTTTGTTAGCAGTATCCGGCGTTGCCAGTGAGCCGAGTGCCAACGTGTGAGTCAGCAGACCACTTGGCTGTAACGAAATGGCATTCGGCGGCGATGCTGCGATCGCCCGTAGTTCATCTTGTGTTGCGGTTGGTAACACGGCAACCGCCCCTTCTGCCGCTGACGTAGTGCTTACATACGAGTGAAAACGATGCATGGTATCGAGGTCGTACGATTGCTCGAGAAAGTGCTGCACATAGTTTGATACTGCCTCATGGAGCGCTTCAAGCTGAACGCGATCGCCTCGTAAAACAATCCACTCCTCTTTCGGTAGCTTTGGATCGTCCAAACTAAGCTGAAACCGGAGGTGCTTCAACACTGGCTGACCAACCCACCGAGACAGCGGCGAGTTTTTCGCTAGGATCTCTAATGTGCAGGTTGGAGGAGTGTAGCGTCGCAAAATAGAGTGAGACATGAAGCAAGAATTCAACGAGTATGTAGAAGGGCTAAGAGGCTGAGAGATGGAGCATTAGAGGAGACGAGACAGAAGCAGACAGGTCAATCAGACTAAATTGATCTTGAAACCCGTCTTCAGGTAATTGCTACCCCGATCGCTAACGGTTGCTTACCGTTTGCTGGTTGCCATTACTTGAGCGATCCATCAGCGCTAACCACAGCCGTCGAGAACCGTTTGCAGCACTGTAAAACAGTAGATCAATCAAAAGTTTGAGCGCAAGATTGTTTAGTGCTACGGGCGGCACACGATCGCCATCATTCATGCGCTCCTGATAGGTATTGTTAAACGTGTCTAGGTAATCTCCCAACAATGCTGTTTGATGTGGTTCACGTTGCTGTTCTGCCATTTGCTCTAGGAGGGCAACAGCACGTCTAATTTTTTCTGCTTGCTGCTTAGCAAGATGACAGCTAATTAGTACTAGCGCTCGTGCCTCCTCAACATCAAGTTTTTTGCGACCACCCTGCCCTTTCCGTAGTGGACTGGCTTGCCGCAACCGCCATAGGGCAACGCGATCAGCAACCAGAGACTCTAGCTTTAACTCGTTCGCCGCCTGAAGCATGGCTTCTGAACCAATCCCAGCGAGTGCTTCTAACGCTAGCAAGACCAAATCGAGTTGAGCTTTTATATTGTCCAACTGAGATGGATCGGGCTGATTGAGCAGTGGCAACGTTTCAACCGACGTGGAGTTTGGCAACTTGGCTGGAGACTGCATGACTTTAGGATAGAAAACACGAGACGATTTGACGCGGTGGTTACGTGTCTTGAAACAAGACTAGTAGATTGCTGCTATAGGTTCCCTTCTGTCTCAAGCCCAGATGAATCTTGACATATCTATAATGATCTGACCTCACCCTCTAGGCTAGAAAAAGACTTGCTTAGCTGGTGGGGCGATCACAGACACATCTCTATAGTGAAGAGGCACCCTAATCCTTCAAGAACGCTTTAGTCCAATCGGCTTGTGCATCCAAAGAGTGAATTTTTATTAAAAGATGCTTTTGTAGCTTTAGATACAGAATTTTCTGTTATATTAGCTAGTAAGAACAAAAAACGATAAATAAGGAAGTGTCAATCATGTCTACCCAAGATCAAGCACGTGCGTTAGCAAACCGTCATCAGCACACTGTTAAGAACCGTGAGCAGTCTGCGCTGAGTCGGATGGCTGCTGAAATTGGTGTATCTGGCGAAACGGCTGTGCGGAACCAACCCCGCGGTGCTGGCATGAGCTAGAGTAGCTGTCTGCTCAATGTACTTAAAACTTAGAAAGCGGGCGTAATCTCAGTTGGATTACGCCCGCTTTTGTTGTGTCTCATCTATGTGCTTAGACATGAGCAACCTGACGTAGCGATCGCACGGTTGCAATTGTGCAAGCTGCTGCCTGATCGATATCTTGCTCAGTATTAAATCGCCCAATGCCAAACCGCACGGACGCAAAGGCTAAAGCCTCTGTCAGTCCTAAAGCCTGCAATACATGCGATGGGGCAATCTGAGCCGATGAGCAAGCAGAACCAGACGAAACCGCCAACATCGGTTGTAAGCCTAGAAGCAATGCCTGTCCGTCAACACCTGCAACGCTAATATTTAAGTTTCCGGCTAGCCGCTGAGTCGGATGACCATTTAAGTGCAGTCCGTCTAGTACTGTAAGTTGCTGCCAAAGACGATCGCGTAGTGCCCGTAGCCGCTCGGTTTCCTCTGGCATAGCGGCGATCGCTAACTCCACTGCCTTAGCAAAACCAACAATTTGCGGTGGATACAGTGTGCCCGATCGTAGTCCGCGTTCATGTCCGCCTCCATGCAGTTGGGGTGCTAGTCGCACTTTAGGATTGCGTCGTCGTACATAAAGTGCCCCGATCCCTTTCGGACCATACACCTTGTGAGCAGTGAGAGACATGAGGTCAATCTGCATTGCTTCGACATTAAGGAGAATTTTGCCGATCGCCTGCGCTGCATCCGTGTGAAACAAAACCTGCCGTGTGTGGCACAGCGCACCGATCGCCGCTAGCGGCTGCAAGACACCAATTTCGTTATTTGCTGCCATTACAGACACGAGAATTGTATCTGCTCGTAGTGCTTGCTCTAAGTCTGCCAACGCTACCAGCCCATCCTGCTGTACAGGCAGCACAGTTACTTCAAAGCCCAACGTCTGCAAGTAACGGCAGGGATCAAGCACCGCGCTATGCTCAGTGGCGATCGTCACAATATGACGACCTTTACTAAGGTACGCTTCGGCAACGCCTTTAATTGCCAGGTTATTTGCTTCTGTAGCTCCGCTAGTAAAGACGATTTCTTCTGGTGTCGCACCAATCGTGGTCGCTACTGTTGCTCTTGCCTGCTGCACGCCTGCTTCTGCCTCCCAGCCATACAGGTGGCTAACACTCGCCGCATTGCCAAAGTGCTCTGTAAAGTAAGGGAGCATGGCTGCCAAGACACGAGGGTCTACAGGTGTCGTGGCATGACAATCCAGATAAATTGGGCGTTGAACCATGCACATCTCTCAGCAAAAGCTACAGGTGCTTACAGTGGCACCTCTTCATAGTCTAGATGATTGCTTACTTGAGATTGGTTACCGGAACGCGATCATACTGTTAGCCCTAGTACGAGCAGCAACAGGTTGACACCACATAATGATTGACGATGATCCCTTAGCTTCCTAAGATGAGAGTAAGATTAAAGAGTGTAAAGATAAATCACGCTTCTGTATCAGCATAGTTCTACGATAAAGCCGCTATTCCCCATGTCCACTCCTCCAGCTTTTGTTACAGGGCGATCGGTACGATCGCGGTTCGAGCAACTTCTGCGCCATACAGCTGTTCTCCTTTTTGCCTTGGCACTTTGGCTTAGTCCAATTAATGGTTTAGCTCATTCAACTGCGTACGCCTACAACAATCCTGAATTGTTGCCAGACATACAAACGCCCGTGATTGACTTGGCAAATGCCTTGACTGGTCAACAGGAAGCAAACCTGGCAAAGGATTTGGAAGACTTTGAACAAGAAACTGGTTGGAAACTGCGGGTACTCACTCAGTTTGAGCGTACACCTGGTCTTGCAGTAAAAGACTATTGGGGACTGGATAAACACAGCGTTTTGCTGGTAGCTGATCCGCGTGGCGGCAATCTACTTAATTTCAGCGTGGGTGATGATTTTTACCCGTTGATGTCTCGCACGTTCTGGATTGAACTACAGACCCGTTTTGGCAATCAATTCTTTGTGCGCGAACATGGTGAAGATCAGTCGATTCTAGAAGCGCTGGAATCAATTAAACTGTGTCTGCGTCGAGGTGGTTGCTTGGTTGTGCCTGGGCTGCCTCCCGAACAGTGGGCTCTAACGCTAATCACCTCTATTGTGGGTGGCGTTGTCTGTGGTTTTGCTGCTAAACCTCGCAAAGAAGGGCAGGTTATTGCGTGGCAGTGGGCACTGATCTTCTCTCCACTATGGGGCATTCTCTTTATTGCCTTCGGCATTGGTCCTGTTGTTACTCGCACCTCTGATTGGCTACCGCTGTTTCGCAATATTGCTGGTTTTATGGTCGGTGCTCTAGCTGCCTTTTTAGTGCCTGTACTTAGCCGTAACCCTTCTTCTGATGAAGTATAAGTCTGTTTGAGTTCAGTTTTTTAGCATTCGCTTGAGTCTCGCAGCATGGCGATCGCAAAGGGTCGCCATTTGGGGCTGGCAAGTGTAGGCTGTTTACCACAAGCAATTATTTTGTAAAGGGTCGCGATGGAATGGCACTCAACAGATGCTCAAAGTCTAGCGATTATTGATCGAGAGATTGGCGAACACATTTTCTCACCTGCCGAATATGAGCTGGTTCGTCGCGTCATTTATGCAACGGCTGATTTCGAGTACAAAGCGTTGATTCGCTTTGCAGACGCAGCACTACAGTCTGGAGCCGCCGCTCTTGCTGCGCGAAGTACGATCGTCGTCGATGTGCCGATGGTGCAGGTGGGCATCACAACTAACATTCAGAATACGTTTGCAAACCCCGTCTATTGCAGCATGGAGGCGCTCACTCGTCCTCAAAAGGAAAAGACTCGTGCGGCTTGGGGCATTGAAACACTTGCTCGACGCTATCCAGAAGGCATTTTTGTTGTTGGTCAGGCGCAGACAGCACTCACAGCGTTAGTCGATTTAATTGAGGCGGAAGAGATTCGTCCGGCACTCATTGTTGCGACACCTTCTGGTTTTGTTGATGCAGAAATTGCGAAAAAGCGCTTGGCTGATTCACTCATCCCCCATATTCGGATCGAAGGTCGCAAGGGCAATGCAGTTGTGGCAGCAGCGATCATGAATGGGTTAGTCGATCTGGCATGGCAAGCTTACGGGCGAGAGCAGAACGGCATGATGTGAAAGGGTGAATAAGCCAATGGGGCATCTGCTCATCACAGCAGCGAGCATTTAGAACTGTTGCCGTGATGCTTCAGTTACCAGTTGGTTGAGGGTCTGTTGCGAGATCGACGACGTGAGCGACGACTCAGCTCAATTGCCCCACCACGATCCCTATCCTCATATCGCTCTCGTGATTGCAGATCGCGTTCTGACTCAAATCGATCGCTGCGATAACGTTCATCCCGATCCTGCGCGTCCCGATCTTGCCCATTTAACTGGTGGCTCACCTCAACAAACGTCTCACGCAGTAGCAAGGGATAATCACTTACCCAAAGGTTGTGGTTAGGGACGTAAATGTCAGATGTCTTGTTAATTCGACCCAGATCGCCCCGGTTAGACATCACTACCATTTCTGCTGCATCACCAATTGCGATCGCCTGATAATTTCGCTTAAGCGGCACTTGGAGTCGGCTCGTAAAGCCTGTCTCATCGCCTACAACCAGGTTGAAACGCCGCTCTCTGTTTTCGACAATTACTAATTCACCCCGTTCATTCACCGTTTCTTCTTTACCAATCAGCTCCTCGGTAACAAAAGCATCAATGACATCCCCCTGCCAAAAACCGCTATAGGCGTACTTACGAAACTCAATATTCTTTAAGCTCGCCCAAAAAACAGGTCCCCATAGCCAATACAACCCCGTCATAATACCCAGTAGAAACCGGATAAAGCCAAAGCCCTCACCTAAAAGACTGCCTAACAGTAGAATGACCGTCACGCCACCGATCGAAATTAGCAGACGCAAGAGCAAGGCAGGAAATTTTCCCCAACAGTAGATGTACTGCGGTCCAGTAGCCACTGCCGGAACCAACGTTTCAAAGGTTTTACGGGTTAATGGAATGAGCATAGCTATGGCTGATGAATGCGATCGCAAACAGATGAATTGCTACGAGCCTAACATTAGACGAAGGACTCAGCCCACTGATAGGTGTTGCGTCTGTAGTTATCTCTTTTAACAATAGTTTGATCCTGTTATTGATGTTGGTGCATAGGACGCCGTCTTTGCCTATCGACTGATCAACTCATCCATGTCCTCTATGCTCTTACTAAATAGTGCTTCTTGTTGCCCTGAAACTTCCTTTTACCGAGCTTCAGTTACAAAAAGAGTGAATTTACGGACTTAGGTAGAGTAGAACTGGCCAATCTTTAGAAGTCTTTGAGTACTATATCGGATGGTTCTAGCAAGGAAAGGCAGCAGAATGGATACAGAGTCTGAGGAACGCACTCGGAAAGGCTAGACAGGTATAGGGGGCAACTATGTTCGTTTAGCTTTTGCAACTAGGAGAGCGTACTTACAGACAGACTGCCTGACCCTGGGGGCTTATTAGGGTCAGGCAATTTTTTTGGCAATTTTCGGCTGTTGTCCATTAAATCGATTTTGTCCGCTCTTAAAGCGATCTTGTCCAGAAAGACGGAATATGGGCATTTCAGGGAATAGAGCAGCCACTTAAATTTTTAGATCGGTTTTAAAGCGATTTTGTCCAAAAATGAACCGCATCAAACTTGGTGGCAGCCTTTAAGCAGCAGATTAAACGGGAAGACTTTTCTTCAACAAAAGGTAAAGGTGCCGATGACACCTTTTTATGCACTACCTCTAAAACCTTTTTCGCAGAATATTTCCAGGGTCAGGCAGTCCTTTCAACCCACATTATTCATTCACAGCACGTTTTTCTTTAGAAGTTCTTTCTACCCTCGCTGATTATGGGTTTGCGCTCTACCTGCTATTGAGAGGGTACTCATGATATCAATGACTTAGGCTAGGTGGGACCAAGGCGTTAAAACTTTCAGCTACTTGCTGTCGAGAGAGCGATCACAGTTTACCCGCTATAGGGAGGGCAGGTACGATCTGTTTTTGGAAAATGGCTGAAGAAATTAATTAACGTGAGTTCGGGTTAAGCCGAAGGCTAAAACCCCTACTATGAATAGCTTGAGTTAAGTAGCCAGCCAGTCACCCTTTCTCAATAAGACCTGCTACTGCAAGTATTTGCAACTGTGAGACTTATTGACAAGAACTTGACCGAGAGCGTGGTGGCAAGCCGCAGAAAATCAGGGCTTCTAGCGATTCCTTATCCCGAACTCACGTTAATTATTCCCTTCAACCCATCCGCTATCGGAAGGGCGATTGCGACTCCCGCAGCCAAAACACTTACATACACTTAGCTCAGTATAGAAATTTGGCGAAGTTCGTAAAGTGTCCCGAAAGATAAGCTTGAACTCGCTTGAGCAAGCAATAAGCTTGATTCAAAAAAGTTGAAAAGCTCACTCGCTAAAGAAGTTTCAAGCGTTTTGGCAAACCTCCCAGAGATTTCTCCCTTGCTTCGGTTTGTCAGATATTATTGTGGTGTGGGTTCAACCCTTTAGGGGCGTTTCTCAGCTACAGAGGGTATATGACCCTATCCTCAATGCTTGAAAGCATAGAGAACTGCAACCTTAATATAGGATTTCTCCCGTATCTTAACTCTGGAGGGGTAAGTTCTAGAGCGGATGCAAGTAGCCCCAGTTTGCGAAGCAATCCTGGTTTGACTGGGACGGAAAGCACTTAAACAACCCAGTGTTTTTGATCTACCACATTACGTGCGGATTAGTCGCTACTGTTATTGAATTGTCATAGTTCAAAAACATCAATCCGACGCTTGAAGCAGATGCTCAGGTCGGAACTCGGTTGCCATTTTGGTAGCTTTTTCGGTTAGCGTCCCTTCAATAGTCTGCGGCATGATTGCGATCGCAACTCCATCTTTCCTTGCCCGTTCCTGAATGAAAGTTGCCAGTTGACTATAGTTCCAGCAGTGAAAGCTATCTCGGGTATCTTTGGCATAATTGTCCTGCGTTCCATAGTTGTTTGGATGCCCTCGTTTAGCTTCAGCACGAATTTGTGCTTCTACTTTTTCTCGAATGTCACTCAAATCAGGAATGACAATAGCGCCTATTTGAAACTCGATCGCTAACTTGACAATTGCAGCCGCGATGACTCGTGCTAAATACTCCCGGGTATTGGATTCTGTAGAGTTCCTGCGATAGCGGTGTTTCAGTTTCTGATCCTGAGCACGTTTATTAACTCGCTCTTTATGGTGCTCGTGAAGCTTTGTGACGGTTTGATAGTCGCTCGCCACATCCTTTGCGTCCAGGTTGAGCAGTAGCAGAACTGGAATGCCAGCAATAACCAGCGCAACTCTCAACATCCGGTACTGGAACTCAGTCCACAAAATGGTGTGTCCTGTTCTCTCTACCTGATAATTCATCCAGAGCAGAAATCTGGCTGCTTCAAGATCTCCCAAGCAACGGATCAGCTTATACTGTAACGTCAGCAATCTTATCCTGCGCTTTAGCTTAAATAGGCGAACATTTCGGTTTACCGCTTGAACCTGAGTACGATGGTAAATCAGCAATTCCTCTGTTGAGCAGTGAAATGGATCTGATGGGTGCAGTTGATCGACCACCGCGATTGTCACTGGGTCTTTGCGATCAAAGCTGACTGCCATAACTCTGTTTTTCTGCCCTTGATAGGGAGGTTTGCTTGGACGTTTGAGTGTAGTGTTAGTCAAACGTTCGATTGTCGTTCTAGTGCTTTTAACTGAACTTCGTTAGTTCTTTATTTTTTTAGATTCGGCTGTTGTCAGAGGGCGCTGCTGCTGAATTACCTGATATTGCTCTTCAAGTTTGTTCAGCTTGTCCTCACTCCGTTGGAGCCGTTGTTGATATTCTTTTAGACTTTCTTGCCGAACCTGTTCCGTCCCTTCAGCAGTTAGCTGCTTATCATCAATCGCGACATGAAGATAAAGTCGGTGGGTTTTCCAAGGTGGTAGCTCTGGTAAATTGTCAGTCTTTCCGGCTTGCTTCCATTGCTGTTTTTTCATCTCACGACGTAACTTCTCATCCTCAACCCAAAACACTGTTGCAGAGCGAAAGAGAAATGACCGTGCGCTAAATTCTTCATCCTCCGACTTGGTGTAGGCTTCGTAGTCCGATAAAAATTGCTTGAAGTACTGAAGTTGACGACGATCGCAATAAACCTCAAACCTCAGGTTACGCATTGTATGAAAACAAACGCAGATCCTCGTTTGGGGAATTTTTCGCCGTCGCTTCATAGAGCGCCGTTTCTTTTTTCTTGATGTTCCAGACTTCAACGTCTGATCGGGCTGCGAACTCTTTGCTTCAACAGGCTTCTCCCGCACGACTTGAAACCCAATTAAGTCGTCTTGCGTTTCAAATCGGAGCGGGTAGTGCGCTGGGTTGAATAAGCGAATTTGCTTTTGATCAAGCCATTGATCAAATTCCGCAGCAAATTCCTCCGGTGCATCAGCCCGAGGCAATGGGGCAGAAATCGCGATGTCAATATCTTGAAGGAAGCGATCGCCTAGTGGATCACGCCCTTTCGGATGCCGAGCTTTTAACTTTTTTTGAAGTCGCTCAATTTCAATCTTCTTCGCATCCAGTCTTTTAGCTATTGCCTCTGGGGTGTGCTCCTCTTCCGCGACTTGAAGATTACTCAGAAGCAGGTGCACAATGGCAAGTTGGGTTTGGAGGTCACTGGTTTCGTCATAAGCATCGAGCAGCTCACCCAGTAAGTCTCTCTCATCCATCACAGTTGATTCGTCTTGAGGCTGATTAGCTTGTTGGAGTGTTTGCTCTTGTGAAGCAAACATTTCTTGCTAGGTTTGCTCCAAAACCTCGTGTGCTCTTGCCTGGATTTGCTTAAAGCTAAAGTCTGTTTCGGCAGCTAACTTAGAACCTGATGAAATTGTATCGAACCATTTTTGGTGACCTAGCAACTGCCAGAGCCATATTGACTGCTGCTTTAACCAAGCTCGATAGGCTTGAATTGTGATAAAAACGGCAGAAACATAAAGACGACTTGGCAAACCAGCAAAACGAACAGACTGCTTAAGGGGAAGAATCTCTTTCTCTATAGCTTCTCTAGCAACGGTTCCCTTCTGTTTCCACTGCTCAAACTTTAAGTGCTTAGGAACTTCAATAAATAGCTCATTTACGAGCAGCGTGTGTTTCTCGGTGTACTCCCATAGAATCTGGAGTACCTCGTCACTGGCACACAAAAGCGCTTGAGCAGTACGAAATTCTTTACGCACAACACAATTTTCAAGAGCAACGATTGTGAATGAGCAGAAAATATAGCGCAATTTGCAAATGAGTTGCGCAACGAGTGAGAGCAGCTCCAGTCTAGTGTTCTAGCTTCTGATAAGTTGACATCCAACTGCATTGAAGGAACAGCAATTGGAAGTGAATCAAACCCTGCAACGCGCACAGGTTTCAACTTTATAAGCTTGTGCTACCTATTTGCAAATTGCGCAAAATCTTTTGCTCAGTCACAGCATCAGCTGAAGAGTATAGACCTCTTGCAGATTAGATTTCTACACCTGTACTAAGCTGGCAAAAAAGGCCTGTGGTAACGATTCGTGTAAAAACAAGCCATTTGCTTGAAACCCTTGCAGCATATGGGTTTCAAGCAAAGCAATCGATGAGTTTCTTTTATGACACTAGAACCACTGCTTCTGACGGCTGGACCACTATTGGACTAAATGACACGTAAAAAGCGGCTTTTTTATAGAGTTTGAGCTCTTTGAGTCGAGCGAAACCCCCGTTTTTGCGTGGACCTTCTGCGCGTCCGGCAGCTAACCACGAAGAAAGTGAGCATTCGTAGAAGTCATCGCATGGACTTCATTGTGATACAAGGGCTCACTTTCACACGAATCGTTGCCAGACCCCAATTACAACGCGATCGCCAAGGGGTTTGCGAGCCTGCGCGTGCGCCAGCGACTCTATGACCTCGTTCGCAGTCCAGGTGTTTGAGTCGAACCCGTTGGCTGTTAATCAGTTCTCGCGATTTCGGGAAAGCACAACGCCAGTACAGCAACGCGTCACGAGTGCTATTCCTCGACTTCTGATAGGTGCTTTCCCAGTCCTCTAATCTTTCAATCTTTTCGATTGCTATTTCTACTTTGTTCACCAAGGAGAATCATGATGCTTCGCATCAGACCTTATAACGCTTCAACAATTTGCGGTGCTTGCAAAGTTACGCTTGGCGCAGATCATGGTCTTGGTCACTGGAATAGCAATAAGTGCCTATGGTTGCCAGTCGCCGCAACAATCGACTCAAGTAACGCTAGGGAGTTCTGCCAGCACTCCAGCGGCTACGGCATCTTCAGTGGCTTAGGCTGCTGAGTCTGGCAATTCTGCACCTGCCAATCCCGCCGTACAAAATAATCAATCGAACAATAGACCCACGATCGGCACCGTAGAGGAGCTGCAAAATGGCGATTTGACGTGCTATGTCATCTTAGTCGATGACAACAACGTCAAGTATAAAGGACTGTTTGCACGTTTTGAGATTTGTTCTCAAGAGAAGGCGTATTTGCGTCAGCGGTTGCGAGCAACCTATGAACAAGGCAATCTAGCTGATTGTCCAAGTACCGAACCGTGTGGCAAAACCCGGCGGGCATGGATTATTACAAAGCTACAGGTACTCAACTCTTCGGCACCTGCATCTTCGACACCTACGAGCGATAGCGAAACCTACACTAACGGGGAATGGACGATCAACCATCAGCAATTTCAGGTCATGGTCGGGCGTCAATGGCACCGGCAATTTAAGCTATCGGGGGTGTGATTCTAGGGGAGAATGTCTAAGCCTGAGCAACGGAAAACTCACCAGCCGCAATGGTAGGAACTCGATGGGTTGGCGCAACGGCGAGTACGTTCATATTGTAGAAATGCCGATTAGTAGCCCAGATAATCCTACCCCATGGGGTACGGGCACTCAGCTAACGGTTCGCCAAGAGGACCAGGTCATCCTCAACGAAACTGGCTTCAAGGCCGTTTCCCAGTAAGACATTATATTGGGGTCTGGCAATGATTCGTGTGAAAGTGAGCCATTTGATTAAAATGAAGTCAATTCGCTAACTTCTACTAATGCTCACTTTCTTCGTGGTTAGTTGCACCCCGGAGCAGCAGTGCCAGTGCGTCGGTGATCTAGTTAGCTGCGGATGGCAGCCATCTTTTGGTTGTTACCTGGGAGCGGCGCTTTGACTTTGGGGTGATGTCAGCAGGCTGCACGATCCTTTGTAATACTGGAACGCGGCGGCACGCTTTCCCGACGGCGGCGCGCTCATACACACTAACCGATTAATTCACCTCAGGCCGGTCTGAGCCTGCCACTTGCTTCACATGGCTTCTCTTTCCGGGTACACACTCCTCTTCGCAACGCTCCTCTTCCTGTGTGGCAGTGCCATTGGTGCTTTGGCGTACGCCTTCATTGCGGCTTACCGGCAGCGCAAACCGAGAGTTGGGTGTCGGGTTGAGCGGGCACCACTGTTTGAAAGCCTCGGTGGCACCGCTTTGCCGCGCGCGCAGCTTGAAATTTCTGATGGTGAGACGACTTACAGCTATAACCACTTGCAGCTAGCGCAGGTGCAAGTGCAGAATCAATCCAAGCAGGATTTTGACCGCTTTGAGTTCGGCCTTACTCTAGCGGCTCAAGACGTGGTCATTCAGCTCGAAGTCCAGACCGCGGATCGCCACCATCGGGTGACCCAACTTAAGCCATCCACCTTTAGCCAGCCTCAAGCCAAGGTTGACTTAAGCTTGCAACCGTTTAACCGAGACGATACTTACACCTTGCGCTTGTTAAGCATCACCGCTCAACCGAACCAACGCCTCGGTGAGATCACCTTTAGCTCCCCGATGGCAGTGCGGTTTGTTGATATGCCCCTGCTTGAAGAAACGCTTAAAGACAGTGTCAAGTCCACAACGATTTCGCTCGGACCCTTTAGCTTTTCTTTCGACTAGTTTCCTGCCACGCCTGAGCGCCTTGCAGCTTTCAGCCTTCAGGCTGAGCATCAACGCCATGCTTGCGGTTGGGGCCCTCGTCTGAGGTGCAGCAGCATCCAGCGTAGGCTCTAAGCAGGCAAGACTGGCTCCTGTCCTTCCTGTCCTAGTTTTTTTCGCCGCATAGAGGCGGTTTGAGTCTCATCCGAACCGAAAGTACGTTAAGCTGCTCAAGCCGCGTGTACAAGTTGAACCCTCTGGCACTTAAGAGCCTCAAACCCCTGCTGTGCCGTTCCTCAGGCAGCCTTTTGACACCGTCGCTGAGGCTTCTAAGGCTTTTGGTTGACTAGCCAAAGAGCGCTAAGCCGCCAGCACTCGCTGGCGGCTCTTGCGGTAAGAGCCTGTCTCAGAACTCAGCGTCACTATGCTTTTCAACCATAATCCCTCTTTTGCCATCCTCAGCCTCACAGCGCTGCTCGCGGTTGCGCTTGCGGTTGCGGCTTGGCACCGGCGTGCTGCCGCCTCTGCCAGCAGACCGTTTATTTTATTGTTGCTTTCGACTGCTGTTTATGCCACTGTTGCCGCGCTCGAAGCGGCAGCAATCGCTCTACCGGACAAAATCTTTTGGTCTAAGTGGGAATATGTTGGCTCTGGCAGCGTGATGACGTTCTTTCTCATCTTTGCGCTCTACTTCACGCACAAAAGGCAGTGGCTCACACTCAAAAACACCGTCTTGTTCTGGCTAATCCCCAGTCTCAATGTGGTTTTAGTGGCGACTAACGAACAGCATCAGTTGGTTTGGCGTGGCTTTGTGCCATCTTCCCAGGGCACTAACCAAATTGTTTACCAGCATGGTCCAGGCTTTTATTGGGTCATGACCTGCGTTTATCTTTATACGCTTGCTGGTTCATGGCTACTGGTGCAAGCGGCGCCCCGTGCGACTCCAGCAGCAACAATCGCGGCTGGCGTTAGCAGGAGCGCTCGTCCCGTTGCTCGGTGGTAGTGCGTATATGCTCAAGCTCACGCCTGCCGGTCTCAACCTCACGCCGATGAGCTTTTTGCTGGCTGGTCTCATCTATTTCGTCACCCTCTTTCGCTTTCGTCTGTTTGATCTGGTACCAGTGGCACGAGACATGTTGAGCGAGAGTATGTCGGATGGTGTCCTCGTGCCAGATCTACACCAGCGGTTGCTTGATATCAATCCAGCCGCCCAGCAGCTCACTGGGATCAGCGTCACTTGCTTGGGGCAACCGCTTAGGCAATTAGGCTCAAGCTGACCAGCGCTCGCTCAGCTTTGTCAAGCGTCTGAAACAGTGCCGAGTGAATTGCTACTGGAGCTGAGCACAGGCTGCTATGTGGAATTACACGTCATACCTTTACGCGATCACTGTAACTGTCTCACTGGGCATTTGCTTGTCTTGCGCGATGTCACTCAACGGCAACAAGCTGACCTGGAACTGCGTCAGGTAAACGAACGCTTACAAGCCCAGTTGTGCGAAATCAACGCACTCCAAACGCAGCTACGTGAACAGGCGATCCGCGATGCTCTGACGGGCTTATTCAATCGACGTTATTTTGAGGAGACGCTCCCTCGAGATTTGGCACGCGCGGCGCGGGCAGCTTATCCGGTCGCTGTGATCCTGATGGACATCGATTTTTTTAAACAAGTCAATGATACCTACGGGCATCAAGGTGGTGATTGCGTCTTACAGGCTTTTGGTCGTTTGCTGCGCGCTCACAGTCGACGAGGCGATATCGCGTGTCGTTACGGTGGTGAAGAATTCGTACTGCTGCTGCCGGCGATCACGTTGAAGGATGTTTGTCAGCGCGCCGAACAGCTTCGACGCTCCTTTCAAGCCATGCGCGTGCAGTTTGGTGCTGCAACGATCCGCACGACACTTTCGCTGGGGGTCGGTTTATTTCCTGAACATGGGGACACCAGTCAGTCGCTCATGCAAGTAGTTGATCAAGCTCTTTATGTCGCTAAAGCGGCGGGACGAAATCGTGTTAAATGTGTCGAGACAGTGGTCTAGACCACTGACCGCACAAGCACAGCAACGCCTTACTCAAGCTCTCAGCGGCAATCGTGATCGCCTTGGTGAGTTGCACCCCGGAGCAATTGGGCAAGTACGCCGGGGGACTGCATCAAGTGAGCAGTGCCTCTGTTTCTGACTTTGATTTAGCTGAGAGACCACAGAGCGTTAACCAAGCTCAGCAGTGCTTTCAGGCTTCACGTTGGTTTTAACGCTACGGCTACAGAAACGCTGAAACGCTGTCGCTACAGCTGCTGGTCCTCCACTCGGACAAAAGCAGGGAAGAGCACAAGTCGGTGCCGTCTGAGGGGAGTGAGCCCAAGAGCTGGTCGTGGTTGGGTGGCTAGACAACCCTGGAGCGCACAGCCGCCCACTCTGAAACGTGCTGCAAGCGTTACTGATCGTTTGACCTTTAACAGTTTTTGCGCTACAACCATAGACTCAAGCAACTGTGCTTTAGCAGGGTCACTAACCACAGCACAACAAAGCTTGTACCTGACCCACTACCGCGGTTGCAGCGGCGAATCGAGCCTTCTCGTCTACGTCCTAACTTCTAAGGCGACTGCTAGAGCTGCACCTTCTCTTTGGTGAACTGCTTTCGCCCCCGCTGAGCAGGGTCCATCCAGCGTTCTAGATAGCTGAAGCCTTGGGACGAAAGCAGCGTTAATGCCAGATAGATCAGCGCGATCGCGAAATAGAGTTCAAACGGGCGATAGTTCTCTGCCACAATGAGCTGCCCACGTCGAAATAGCTCCTCGAAGCCAATGACAGCAACCAAGCTGGTGTCCTTGAGCAAGCTGATGAACTGGTTGCCCAATGGCGGCAGCATCCGGCGCAACGCTTGCGGAAAGATGACGAATCGCAGGGTTTGAATCGCATCCAGTCCCAGGGATGCAGCGGCTTCGGACTGTCCCGTTTCAATCGACTGAATGCCCGCCCGAACAATTTCTGCAACATATGCTGCGCAATTGAGGCTCAGAGCGATAATCGCTGCTAGGAAGCGGTCAAAGCTAAACGTGAGTCCCAACGCTTGAAACGCGGCGGGAATGCCGAAGTAAATCATAAAAAGCTGCACCAGCAGCGGTGTTCCTCGGAAGAAGTCAATATACGCTGCCGCCGCCCAGCGCAGGAGTCGTACTTTGGACAAGCGGACAATGCCAATGAGAGAGCCGCCGACCAAGCCAAGGATGACCGCGATCGCTGCAAGCTGTAGCGTGATCAGCGTTCCGGCTAGCAGTGGCGGCAGCGACGCGAGAATCACCTGAGTGGAACTGGGAATTGCGGTCGTATTCCCTGTCGCAGAGGCAGGCGCGGTGACAGGCAGTTCCGGTGGTTGAGCATCAAACCACTTCTGATAAAGCTGCGCGTAAGTGCCATTGCTTAAAATAGTGCCAAGCCCCTGGTTAATTCGCTGTAAGTTGGGAGAGTTGCGCGGCGTGGGAATGCCGTAGAAGTCTTCGGTCAGTAGTTGATTGACAACGCGAATGCCCTTGAGGTTGCCTGTTTTGATCGCATACAGCATTACGGGCGCGTCGTTGATGATGGCATCAACATTGCCGTTGCTGAGTTCCTGAAGCGTCAGCACAGCGGCGTTAAACGTGCGAATGGTTGCCCCTGGAATTTGCTTAGCCGCATCGGCACCAGTGGTGCCAATCTGGACGGCGATCGACTTGCCGCTTAAGTCTTCGAGTCGGTTAATGTTCTGAGTTCCTTCGCGCACCGCAATCGCCAAGCCCGCTTTGAAATAAGGACGCGAGAAGGTGACGACGTTCGATCGCGCAGGCGTGATCGTCATGGCGCTAATCGCTGCATCAACAGTCTGCGCTTGCAATGCGGGAATCATGCCGTCGAACGCAATGCTTTGAAACTGGACCGTAAAGCCTGCTGCTTTACCGACCGCCCGAATCACGTCGATGTCAAAGCCCTGAATTTCGCCGTTTGCAGCGCGGAACTCGAACGGTGGATACACTGGCTCTACCGCGACCCTCAGTTCGGTACTCTCCGTTCGCCCCATGCTTACAATGAGCAGCAAACAGCTTAAACTCAACAGCAATGATCGCAGCAGTCGGCGCACAGTTGTCATGATTTAGATTGGCTAGAGGACAATCTCTTCTAAAAAGGAGAGATGCGTAAAACAGATTTTATCTATAACTGGATTAATTCATTGAACTCTGAATCTGTCTGGAGTTCCATTTTTGGTTTTTTGAGCTTATGAGCACGCCCCCAGTTCTGTTTGAGCATATCGAGAAATACTACGGACCCCTGCATGTGCTGAAGGGGATTAGCGGTCACGTCGATCGCGCTGAAGTGCTGGCAGTGATTGGTTCGTCAGGCTGCGGCAAAAGTACGCTACTGCGCTGCCTCAATCGGTTGGAAACGATCGACCAGGGACGTATTGTTGTCACAGGTATCGAGCTGTCGCAACCAGCGCTGACGCGAAAACAACTCCGCGATGTGCGATCACAAATTGGCATGGTGTTCCAGCAGTTCAATCTGTTTCCCCATTTAAGCGTGCTGGATAATTTGACGCTGGCTCCGCAGCAGGTGCTAAACCGATCGAAGCAGGAAAGCCAGGAGCGGGCGCGCTTTTATCTGGAGCAAGTAGGGCTAGCAGACAAAATAGATGCCTACCCGGATCAGTTATCTGGGGGGCAAAAGCAGCGCGTGGCGATCGCGCGTAGTTTGTGCATGGAGCCGCAGATTATGCTGTTTGATGAACCAACAAGTGCTTTAGACCCGGAACTGGTCGGTGAGGTGCTGGAGGTGATGCAGCAGCTTGCCGATAAGGGCATGACGATGGTGGTCGTCACTCACGAAATTCAGTTTGCCCGCGACGTTGCCAATCGCGTGCTGTTTTTGGATCAGGGCTTGATTGTGGAAGAGGGTCCAGCGCGTGAGGTACTGACGAATCCGCAGAGCGATCGACTCCACACGTTTCTCCGCCGCATGCGTCAGGCATGATTGGCGCGATCAAGTCTGTAAACGTTTCCATCTCAACTCGTCTCTAGAGCGCTAATTGTACGTTTTGATAAAAAAAGGCGCGGTTTTCAAATTCGTGGCGCGGCACCATAAAGCGTCCAACCTCTGCAGAACAAGCACTTTATTTTTTACCTCAGCTTTATCAGGTCTCACGAGCAAAGGCATGGCACAAAAGTTCTATCTGCTCAAATTTATGCGGCAGGTTTATTGCAACAACGGCTGCCGATGAAGGAAACGGGCGGATGCGTGATGCAAAGCTGCTTCCCCTTTTAAAGTCACGCAGCACATTACCGCGAGCCATGACGCAAAGAAGATAGGAGCTATACGCTACGAATTTGAAAACCGCGCTATCTTTCGTGAAAACGTACAACTGCTGACACCGACGGCACCGCTTTCAGCTACATCGAGCGATCGCCTAGGTTAGTTGCCCCCCGGAGCAGCTGTGCAAGTGCGCCGGTGGACTGGTTAGCTGCGGATTCTGCAGACGGGCAAAGGTGAAATTGAGGTTTGGAACCTTGTGCCAGTTTGCAGTCATCCAAAGTGAGGATCGCAATCCCTTGGTTAGTAGAGCTTATGAATCGCGTGGTTTGTTTTCAGATGTTTATCTACGGGGATTGCATAGGATCGGAACAGAAACGTACGCTAAGGTCGAAACACTAACTCAGCAGACGTTTCAAAAAGCGGTTTTCAGTCTCCATAGCTATAGACAAGAGTATTAGGACACAGCATCTTTCAGAACAGACTCCATCGCTTGACTTAAAGAATCGACATGAGACAAGCGTTTGCGAATGCGATTTTCGAGCCAAGCCTAACACTTTTCAATGCAATTGAAATCTGGAGAATAAGCAGGTAAATAGAACAAACGACAACCGACTGACTCAACCAGTTGAGTCATGCGTCCACCATAGCGGAACGTGGCGTTATCTAAAATCAACACCTTTCCAGGTTGGAGCGTTGGCAGTAAACAAGTTTCTAGCCAGGTTTCAAACACCACTCGGTTGCAAGCACCGTCTACGGTAAAAGCAGCGCTCAACTGCTGCTCACAGTAAGCGGCAATCATGTTGACTCGCCCACTTTGCCGCCCTGACTTGAGCGCTTCAAAGCGCACTCCAGGTTCGCACCAACCGTAACCATCCTCCTCCCGTTCATCCATCCCCGATTCATCGCGGTAGACTCGGTCGGACCAGGGAACCTTAGCTAGTGGTTCCAGAAAAGCAGCCCGTTTGCCCTCATCCCGTTCCCGATCGCCATACGTCTTTTTTTCGACTCAATCCAAGTTGGTGCAGTGCTTTGGAAATGGTGCGAGCACTGACCGGCTCTTCCCAGCGCTCTGCCATCTGAGCTTGGGTTTTATCCCCATGCTGTTTGGCAAACTCGGCAAACTTGTCCCAATCGGTGCTTTTGCTGCTGGTACGATGCGGTCGAGTAGTTTTGGCTTGGTAGTCTCCAGTCTCCTCTTGCCGTTGCAACCATCGGTCGATTGTGTGGCGACTGAGTTGGCAGACTTGTGCCGCTTCACTCTTCTTCAGACCGTCTAACGGAATGGCGTTGAGCACCTTTTGTCGCAAGTCCTAACTGTAGGCTTGTGCCATAGACACAGTGTGGCTCCTAGAGTCAGCATAGCTCTTAGCCTATGTCCTAATTGTCCTGGCAATAGCTATAATGCCAGCTTTCACTTTCGTAGGAGTGAATTCTGGAAGCCTTATCTAGCCTCAATTTCTCAATAAGACTGCCAAAACTCATCCGAGAAGCGAAACCGCTGTGCAGCGTAGCTTGTGGATTTCTATCCGACTAGAGTGACAGAAAAGGGATACAACGACAGTATCCTCATCAGCCAACTGGACAGCCGGGGCACATAGAGCCAAGGGCTTGCAGATTCCAAGCAACATCATCCTGATGTTTCAGCCATCACATGCGCCAGAAACTAATCCAATTGAGCGAGTATGGCAGCATTTTAAGTTGGGGTTGCGATGGCAGTTACCCAAGAGTTTGGATGAGTTGCGGTTGTTGATGCGCTCAAGGCTGGAAGCGATGACTCCAGCAGTCATTGCTTCGTTTGGAGGGTGGGACTCCATTCGGAATGCACTATCTGTAGCCGGTATTTAAAGAGTTGGTATTAGCTATTGTGCCAGTTGACCGCTGGTGCAGCATCGGTAGCACAAGCTCATCATTACCCACGTTTATCAATGGGCACCCGCAGCGTTCAGACGCCAGAAACTAAACTCGCGTTTTCGGTCCGCTGCTTTGGAGTTTTTAGCGTGCACCCTTTGAGTAATCGCCCCCAACGCTTTCACAGCAACTTGCTCAACCTGTCCATCAAATAGTGCACTGCTTGAAGCAAAGCTCATCGAAAGTTAGCTACATGGGCATTATGGGAATCCTATACGAGGATTAGTGTCGTTTTCCCTACAATGAAAATTCATCAGCCTCGCAAGGTGGGCGCGTTTCCATTACAAATTGTTCTTATTGTTCCCTTCATTCTTCAAATTCTTGGAGCCGTTAGTTTAGTCGGCTACTTGTCCTTTAAGAATGGACAGAGAGCAGTCAATGACTTGGCAGAACAGTTGATAGCTCGTACTAGCGATGTTGTGGATGAACACCTGAAGTCCTATCTTGAAATTCCTCAAACCCTTAACCAAATCAATGCAGATGCTATCCGCCGGGGAATTTTAGAGGTAGGCGATCGCGAAACAGTGGGCAAATACCTCTGGGATCAAATTCAGGCGTACGACGTAACATACATTGGTATTGGTTTAGCCACAGGTGGGGGAATCGCAGCTGCTAGTTACGACGGCAAAACTATCACTATTGATGATTGGACGACTGAGCCGTCTAAAATCAATACTAACTACGCTACGGATGTACAAGGCAATCGCACTCGGGTTAACGCTACGTGGGATTGGGATAATCTCACTGAACCTTGGTATACCGAACCCATTGCTGCTGGCAAACCGATTTGGGCAAAGGTTACTACTTCAAATCTTCCAACGGGACCCTACATTGCTGCCTCTGCCAGCCGCCCGATCTATGATTCGCAAAATCGCCTGCTGGGAATGATTGCAGTCGATATCCACCTGCTGAAACTTAGCGATTTCTTACGCAATTTGGATATCAGCCAATCTGGGGAAGTGTTTATTGTAGAGCGGGATGGTGTCCTGATCGCTAATTCGAGTACAGAGAAGCCCTTCGTGCTCATTGACGAGAAAACACAGCGCTTGCGGGCGCTCGACAGCCCGAATTTAACTATCCAGGCGATCGCCAAACATCTCCTTACCTCTAACAAGCTTCAGTCCATCACCCGAAGTACAGACTTTCAGCTTGAGGTGCAGGGAGAAAGGAATTTCATTAATGTTGTACCCTGGCGCGACGAATATGGCTTAGATTGGCTGGTTGTAGTGAGTGTGCCAGAAAACACATTTATGGCGCAAATTAATGCCAATACATACACCACAATCGCACTTTGTTTCGGCGCATTGGTGATTGCTTCTCTCATGGGTGTCCTTACATCTCGTTGGATTGCGCGTCCAATTCTTCGCCTCAACTGGGCAAGTGAGTCAATAGCATCTGGCAATTTAGATCAGACGGTAGAAACGAGCAGTATTCGAGAACTCAACACACTGTCCAATTCCTTCAATCATATGGCAGGGCAAGTGCGCGGCTCGTTTGCTGCCTTAGAGAACAGCAAAGAGGAATTGGAAGACCGGGTGGAAGAGCGCACAGCCGAACTCAAAAATACATTAAAGGAATTACAGCGCACTCAATCGCAAGTGATTCAAAGCGAAAAAATGTCGAGTTTAGGACAGCTTGTTGCCGGAATTGCCCACGAAATTAATAATCCAGTTAACTTCATTCATGGGAATCTCGCCCATGTGCAGGAATACACCGAGAATCTACTAGAGTTTGTGCAGGTGCTGCAGCAGCATGATTCTAACCCTTCCCCTGAAATTCAATCGATTGCTGAAGCTATCGATCTCGAGTTTTTACAGGAAGATCTACCAAAGATGCTGGCTTCTATGAAACTGGGAACCGATCGCATTCGTCAGATTGTCCTCTCGTTGCGAAACTTCTCCCGCATGGATGAAGCTGAATTCAAAGCGGTTGATATTCACGAAGGGATTGATAGCACCCTGATGATTCTGCAACACCGCCTCAAAGCTACATCCGAGCGACCAGAGATTGCGCTGGTCAAAGACTACTCTGTACTACCGCTCGTCGAGTGCTATCCTGGACAGCTGAACCAAGTATTTATGAATATCTTGGTGAATTCGATTGATGCGATCGAAGAGAGTCATACTAAGCGCACCGCTCAAACGCTCAAGGATCATCCCAATCAAATTACAATTCGCACGTCGATTGTGAACGCAGAATGGGTCGAAGTAGGGATTGCCGATAACGGAGTCGGTATTCCTAAAGAGGTTCAACAACAAATATTTAATCCCTTCTTTACGACTAAACCGCTTGGGAAAGGCACAGGAATGGGGATGTCCATCAGCTACCAAATCATCACAGAGAAACATGGCGGCAAATTGGAGTGCTTCTCAATCTCTGGTGAAGGAACTGAGTTCGTCATTCGGATTCCTCTCCGGCAGCACGTTAATCCAGCTAAACGGCTGGATTAACGTGCTGCTAGCACATAACGTTCGAGTTACTTCTTTACAGAAATCCTGTGGGCTAACTACTAAGAGGCGGAAAGTTTCGGTCTTTCTCTCACAGCTAGCTGGACCGAAATTGGTCTGTATCACCATTCGGTTATAGTCTGCAACACCGCTGTTCTCGTTCCTATTAGCTCTGATGCAGAAGCGAGGTTGCCGCTTCTGCTGTTAGTTAGTTGCGGGTGGCTGCGGACCACCAAGTGACTAAAAAAGTAGAACTGTTACTATGCAAGGCTTCCAAGGGTTGTGGCAGTGCTGAACGAGTCTAGCAGCGGCAGTGATCAGCACAGTCACTAGGCAAACTTCAGCCATCTCGCTGGCTGACAGGCAAAGGCGGTGGGCACGCTAGAGGGAGTGACCTTGTACAAAGTGGTGTCAATTTTACAATGTCATACCAATTTAAACGGCTTTCAAGGCAGATAAGGCATCCAAGATGAAGGGGTAAGCCGTGATGGAAGCAATCACTGCTGGTGTTAACTCAGCGAGGAGTTGATCAACTTTGGTTTGCAGTTGCGTCAGGGTTTTGAACGAAGCCCACTTGAGCTCTGCCTTGAGGTGTTTCCACAACCGCTCACTTGGGTTTAACTCTGGACAGTAAGGCGGTTGGAACAACAAGACGATGTCCTCTGGTACAACCAAGTCTTTGCCCTTGTGAAAGCGCCCCTTGTCCACTTGAAGAATATTGAGACTATCGGGATACGCTTGGGCGAACTCGTCCAAAAACCGCTGGTAGCATTCGGTATCGACATGAGAAAATTGCAAGAAGAAGGATGCGCCTGTCGCCGGTTCAACCGCACCGTAAAGTTAAAACGCTTTGAATAACCGCTGCCAAACGCCAATCGGTTTGACACCACACGCGGTGCTCAAGCGTCTGATGATGGTTTTGAGGCCAAAGCGGCTCTCATCCTGTGTAAAGTAGCGGATCGCTCGCTTATCCTGTCGTATCTGGCGGTCGTACTGTCTTAGCAATTCAAGGTTGTCTGCAAGGTTTGCTTAAAAGCAGCGCGCTGCACACTGTCTTGCTTGTCATTTTGAGGACGTGCGACCTTGAGCTTGGCTTTGAGTCAGTAGCGGGTCATCGGATCGACCGCGTGATACTCCGCTTCGACCCCTAGCGTTTCGGTTAACCACTGTTGCACCGCTCCATAGCTTTGGAAGCCATGACTCTCTTGCAACCGCTTTGCCAAAGCCGTTTCGGCTCACTGCGGAATCACTCGCACGCCCCCCTGTGGTTTCTTGACCGCCAACATCGCTGGCACACCACCTGCTCGGTAATGCCATCACCAGGTTTGCACCGTGTTTCGATGTTTTCCGACCGCTTTGGCAATGGCACTGATACTCGGTGCCTTGTCCTGTTTGAGCCAGTACTAGTAAAGGACTTGCAAGCGTTCTTTAGCTGTTGGCATTTCGACTTGGCGCAACGGTTCTGCCAGATCAGCTAAACTTTCTTTCACGTCAATTGAGGTCACGCCCACCATCAGTAGAAGGCTGGAAACAGCTCTCTCAGTCTAGTTCATCTGCCCTATAGCTCATTTAAGTTGGTATCAGATTTTTCGGACGAGCAACCGCAAGGGATCTGTGAAGCCGCCGAGGTGATTGCTTGCGAGTGTCCGGCGCACCTGGTCGGTTTGTTTCGCCGCGTCCGCCAGTTTCGCCGCTACACCTAGGAAGATACTTGGTGTTAGTGCCGGAAGCCGCCGAGACGCACTATTGGTTAAGTGACCAACTGCGACCGCTAGAAGCAGCGCTCGCTGAGGTGCTCACAGAATTTCTGCAGCGAGCGCAGCTGTTGGACGAACAGCTGCAGGTTGATTTAGGACAGTCCAACTTAAGGCTAAACGCGCACTTACAGACCTGCTAGCAAGCTCTAACAGTAAAGTTTACCTTGATAACAGGGTGACTCCTGCAGCACCAGTCGCAACCGAGAGACGTAAAGTCCACCACCTTTGTCTAAATCGAACTAGCTGCCACTGGTTGGGTACAGTTCAAACAAGAGCCAGGTTGCCGCGCTAAAAAGACGATCGCTTTAGTCAGCAGACGGACGCAGCAAGCAAGTTTGGGTGGGTGGAAACGCTAGGTCAACCACAAAAGAGTATTCCAAAAGTCTTTGCAAAGGTTCGCAATTTTTTTGACGTTGTTTGCTGTTATGTTTACAGAACCTAACTCTGATGTCTCACACGGTAGGAATGGTTCCACCATCAATTACAAGCTCAGTTCCGTTGATGTAAGAAGCGCGATCGGATACCAGGAAAGCAACCAGTTCAGCGACTTCCTCAGGGACACCCGGACGACCCATTGGAATTCCGCCAAGGGAATCCATCAGTTTAAGTCTTGCAGTATTAAAGTCTGTTCCTGCATTAGCAGCAATTCTCTCGATCCGTCTTGTGGTGGCTGACGTCTCGATGAAACCAGGAGCAACGGTATTTACCCGCACTCCTTTTGGTGCAACTTCTTTGGAGAGCCCTTTGCTGTAATTCGTCAGCGCCGCTTTCGCCGCAGCTAATGGCAAGGTTGCATAAAGTGGGAGCGTGCGTTGGATAGATGAAATATGGACGATGACCCCCGAACCTTGTTCCAGCATCTGAGGTAGAAACGCTCGATCTAAGCGAACAGCAGCGAACAAATTTGCATTAAACGTCTGCTGCCAATCCTCGTCACTGAGGACAAGTGCGCCACCAATGGGTGCTGAAGAACCACCTACATTATTAATTAAGATGTCCACACTGCCAAGACGAGCGAACACTTCCTCGGTCACTTTTTCCACACCATCAGATGTGCTGATGTCAGATTGAATAAACAAATCTGGAAATTGAAGTTCATCAGGCTTTGACCGGGCAGTTGTGATGACTTTTGCACCAGCTTGCCTCAAACGGTTGACGATCGCTGCGCCCATGCCCTTAGTTCCGCCTGTTACCAGCACTCTCTTGTTCGATAACTCATTGGGATCAATGTGAATTGTTGTCATAAGTCTAGAAACCTCATTCAGGTATTTAGAGCGCGTTTTTCAGTTATCCCTGTTGGAGTACCACTTTGCCCAACGCCTGTCCTGATTCAGCCCGTTGGTATGCCTGAGTCACTTCAGAAAAATTAAATACTCTGGTATCCAATAGAGGATGCATATGCCCTGCATCCATCAGTTGAGCCACTTGTGACAGAATCTTTCCTTAGTGCGATCGTCCCACGTTATGAAGAATGGGAATGAGTCGATAAACTAAATGTAGGGTGAGTCCTTTGGTGTGAAGTAGGGTTAGATCTTGCTGAGACGTCGAAACAATCGAAACTACGGTGCCATTCAGCTTTGCTGCTCTGAATGCATTTTGCAGATTGTCATTTCCCACCGTGTCAAACACCACATCGAACCCCTGTCCATTCGTGTGGTCTGCCACGAATTCTTCGACCGTCTGTTGGCAGTAGTTGATGGTGAAATCGGCTCCCAATTTACGGGCAATCGCCCCTTTCCCCTCACTTGATACCAGGGCATAAACCTTTGCCCCCGCCCACTTCGCCAGCTGCAACCCAATATGCCCCACACCTCCCGTTGCACCATAAATTAACACCCGTTGTCCGGGTTAGACTTTAGCGCGATCGATGATGGCTTCCCATGCCGTAATTGAAATCAGGGGCAGGGCGGCTGCGGCCACCATAGTGAGGGACTGGGGCTTACGAGCCACCAAATCTGCATCTGCCAACATATATTCAGCTACGGCACCCCCCAGCCCTTTGACTCCGTCTGGACAGCATACACTTCGTCTCCAGGTTGAAAGGTGCTTACGCCCTCACCAACTGCTTCCACCACTCCAGCCACATCCCCATGCAGCACCGCAGGAAGATCAGGGGCAACAGACGCGTATGCAGGTACGCCCTGACGGATTTTGAGATCTACAGGATTCACGCTGGTTGCCATTCACCCAAATCAACACATGATTGGGCAAAATCTGGGGAACTGGGATATCTGCCGTCTCGAAAACAGTAGGATCACCAAACCGGTTGATGATTTGAGCTTGCATTGGAATTACCTCATTGAGGATGACGCAGGAACACGAAGAGTGGGGGGAAGGGAACGCGGGAATACGGAGACATGGGGATTTTAATCACTCTTTTGGTTCTCCGCGTCCCCTCTCTCCGCGTCCTATTGCAGATATTTCTTCAATTCGGCGGCTGCTTGAACGAAAAGAGAACGAACTGCTGGAAGCTCGGCTAAACCATTAAGCAGTCCGAAGTCATGAATCATGCCGTTGTACTGCACAAGGGTCACGTCTACCCCAGCTTCATCGAGCTTACGTCCATAAGCGACGCCTTCGTCATGCAAGATGTCACTTTCTGCAACCACAACTAGCGCTGGAGGCAAGCCTTTCAGTTGCTCAATAGTAGCCCGTAGAGGAGAAGCGTAGATGTCTTTGCGTTTTTCTGGGTCAGCGATGTACATGTCATACATCCATTTCATCGTTGGTACAGTTAGGAAACGTTTGTCGCCAAACTGGTGATACGAATCCGTTTCAAAATCAGCATCTACGATCGGCCAAAATAGAATTTGCAGCTTGATGTGCGGTCCTCCCTTCTCTTTTGCCTTCAACGTAGTCACTGTGGACATGTTGCCGCCGACACTGTTTCCAACAATGGCTAGATTTTTGCCATCCACCCCAATCTCCTCACCATGCTCAGCCACCCATTTGGTCGCAGCATAGATTTCATTGATCGCTTGTGGATATTGAGCATCTGGTGTGCGGGTGTAGTTGACAAAGACCGCTGCAAATCCTGAAAGCACAACAAGGTCACGAACCATACGCTTGTGCGTGGGATAATCACCCAGCACCCAACCGCCACCATGAATAAACACGAAAACAGGCAGTATGCCTTTGACACCCTCAGGTCGCACAATGTTGAGTGTAATTGTGTAACCATCAGCGGTAATCGTCTTTTCAGATTCCTCAATGCCTGAAAGATCGACTTTAACGGAAGCCTGTCCATCCACAAGTACTTGACGTGCTTCGAGTGGGGACAATGTCTCTAAACCCACACCACCTGAATTCAACACTTTCAAGAATTCCTTCGTTCCTCTGGAAAGGCGTGGATCATCTGCAACTTCCAAAATTTTTACTGCTGGTGAGTTTAGTTGAGAAACCATGACGTTCTCCTTTTGTTGATGAATGGTGAACAATTTGTTGAAATGACACTGTTAAGCCAATTGACTTGATCGTGTTCATTGATGGGTAATGATTGTGAAATGACAATCACTTTCTACCAACATCGCTTCCGAGGCAACATTGTTTCCTGCTGGCGACTAGCATGATGTTTTCCTCAATAACGTGGATGGCTTGAGCAAAGTGGGCGAATTATCTAGCGGTAGTCGCCTCATTTGAGATTTTGCTACCATTGCCTAGATGCTGTTTCAAGAACGCTAACGTGCGATCGCTTGCTAGTTCTGCGGCTTCTTTGCGATAAGCGGAACTATTCACGCGACTAAATCCGTGACTCACTCCTGCATAGCGATAGATTGTGACCAGGGGGTTATCTTGCAGCCCTTGCTGAATGACCGCTTGAGCACTTGGAGACACGTACTCGTCATTTCCACCCATATGCAAGATCAGCGGTTTCTGAATCTTTGTCGCCTCTGCTAGATTCTTGTCAATGTCAACACCGTAATAACTCACATTGGCATCTGCGTCAGTACGTGTTGCCATGAAATAAGCCAGTTTGCCGCCCAAACAAAAGCCCAAACTACCAACTTTGCCTGTGCTACTGAGATACTGCCTCAAAAAAGATAGACTTGCCTTTAGGTCTTCTATACCGCTATCCAGATCAAATGCTTTGAGCAGCTCAAAGGCTTTAGTCCACTGGTTTTTATCTTCAGGATCAAGTTGTACATTGGGTTCCAGTCGCCAATACAGATCTGGTACGAGCACCAAATAACCTTCTTTAGCATAATCATCGGCAGTCTGCCGCATATTATTGTTGACCCCAAGAACTTCTTGAATCAACACAATTCCTGCGCGAGGCTGAGTACTCGGTGCTGCTAGATAGGCGCTAAAACTGCCTCCTGAGAAGGCTTGGATGGTTACATTTTGAGTTTTCATGATGTCCTGTTGTCCTCCTTCTTCAACGCTCACTTGATTCAAGACATTGAGATTTACTGCCCAATAGCCAATCCAACTTTCAAGTCCATCGATAATGAAGGTGAGAATTGCTGTGAGTTGAAAGAGTAAACCCCAACCTGCAAAAGAAACTTGAGAAACATGATCGGGGCTTATTACGATGAAATGCTTGTAAATTCCAAAAAGAACAAATGGCAGCAATAGTTGGAGTTAACCAGATCACAATGCTAATAAACACAAGCTGAAGCAGAGAGAGGGAGATTGAAATTTGGACGTGAGTTAAACCATGCAGTCCATGTGCGATTGAATGAAGAACTACGATCGCGGTTCTATACTGAGCAACTCTCATGAACAATTTCCTTACCTTGGCTCTTAAGCAACGGCAGTTTTAACTAGCCATTCCGGCGATCGATGCGGAGACGGAGGGACACGGAGACTTTAGGACACAAGGAATTTTCACCTAATTACACATCTCCATGTCTCCGCATCCTCTTTAGACAAGGACGGGTTGCAATCGTGACGCAAGGAATTGAGAAATATAGTTTGCGATCGTATCTCCATCCTCTTCTAAAGCAAAGTGTCCGGTATCGAGTAGATGAAACTCAACGTCTTTTAAGTCACGCTGGTAGGGATAGGCTCCTTCAGCCGGAAAAATATAATCGTTCTTGCCCCAGACAATTAGAGTCGGTGGCTGGTATTGGCGGAAATACTCCTGCCATTGGGGATAAAGTGGTGGATTGGTGCCATAGCTATATAACAGCGCCAGTTGAATCTCACCGTTACCAGGGCGATCGAGGAAATGTTGATCCATTGTCCAGGTGTCTGGGCTAATTGCTTCAGGATTACGAACGCCGTTGGTATATTGCCATTTCGTGGCTTCCAGGGTCACAAGGTATTTGAGCTTGTCTGCATTCTCAGGCGAACGATCTTGCCAATATGCCTTGATGGGGTTCCAAAACTCCCGCAAGCCTTCCTCATAGGCATTTCCGTTTTGCACAATGAGCGCTTGCACTCGCTCTGGATATTTAGCCGCAATGCGATAACCAACGGGTGCTCCATAATCCATCACATAGAGGCTGTATTTCTTAAGATCGATCGCAGTAATAAATTTCTCCACGATCTCAGCCAAATGATCAAATGTGTAATCAAATTCATCCACAGTTGGCATGGAACTGTTGCCATAACCTGGGTAATCTGGTGCAACGAGATGGAATTTATCAGCAAGCGCAGGAATCAGGTTACGGAACATGTGAGAGGAGGTTGGAAAACCGTGCAGCAGCAGAATGGTTGGATTATCACGAGAGCCAGCTTCCCGATAAAAGATATCCAAACCATCAATCGAAACGGTGCGATAGGTAGTCATGAGATTACTCCTTGTTTAAAGAGGTGAAATTGAAGTATTTGCGTGAATGAACATTGAAAAATTAAATGCGTTCCCACACCAACTCAAAAACTGTTTCAACATCATCACTTAAGACTGGTAACGTTCTCAAAGTCACTTGGCTCTCACGCAAAGTAAATGTACGAACTAACGCTGTACCAACCCGATTAGGAATCGATGCAATCTCGATCTGGTGCGTCACTGTATTTCCGCTCAGTGTGTAAGTTCCAGCATATGCATTGAATGTTGTGAATGCTTGAGCTAGCTCTTCAACAGGTAGAGATTGCATCTGGGACATCAGCGGCGCTCGGATCTCCTGACTCAGCGCTGAGCGATCGCTCCTAGAAAACATTACCATCATGTGACCGTCTGATGTATACGTAATGTAACCAACAGGATGAGTACCATATACATCTGGAGTTACCGTTCCATCAGCATGAATAGCAGCGGCAGAGATTAACTTCCACATACCAATGAGTGGGTTGTTCTCAGTTGGTGATGTAGTCATAATGTTTAGCCATTGCTTGATGATCTGTCGCTGGAGTAACGGGTTTCAGCACAAAATCAAACTCACTTGTGTAAAATGGTTTACTTTGATTGTGCACCTTTTCATCTGGTGCTTCGTGCTTGTGTAATTGAATGATCGCTGATCGAACTGAAAAGGTTGTATCCGAATCTAGGTGTGGATCGCCAGCAATAAAAATTTGAGTGGTCAACGAAGTATACTTCGGGGCATTGACTTTGAAATGAATGTGAGCCGATCGCCAGGGATGTCGTCCTAGCAATCTTAGCAACTCACCAGATGGACCACTGGCTGGCACCTTGTAACCGAGTGGTACCACCGTTTCAAACGTATACTTGCCACTGGCATCTGTTGTGAAACGTCCCCGAAAGTTTCCTGGTGGCTGAGATGGATCTTGAATGTCATACAATCCCTTGGAATTGGGTTGCCAAACATCCATCACAGCATTGGCGATCGGCTGACCATCTAAGTCTAAAACCCTGCCTGACAGAAAAAGTATATCTCCTTCTGCATCAATACCCAAGCGATCGCCCATCTGCCGTTCTGGTACATTCGGCACATACAACGGTCCTTCTAAATTGCCTTCTGTTCCGCGATAGACATCGTGCAGTAGTTCTACCAACTCTGAGATCCCTAGTAGATCCGTTAACAGATGAATTTCTCCGGTGGGAATCTCCTGAGTGTGATGACTTGCCTGGTTGATAAAATCACGTCCTTGCTGCAATTCTGACTCAGTCAGATTTACCTCACGCACAAACTCGTGCAAATGTTGAACCAGGCTTGTGTAAATTTCATACAGTCGTGGGTGAGATTTACCACGATCCCCATGATCAATGACAGCTTGAGTAATGGTATCAAGAGTAATGTTTTGCATGATTAAACTCCTTTTCATTTGCACCACAACTGATGGTCGTTGTACCGTGACTAGCCCGGTAGAGGTTGCCATATCGAGAAGTTGGCAAGATGTATCCAGTAGGTAGTCAATCCAATGTAGGCAAAGATGAGGGCTGCCACAATTAGTACAACTCCTCCAATAGTTCGCAGGAAATGAGTCTCCTTGAAATAAAGGGTTGGCGCAGAAAAATCCCGCCCAAGCCAACGAGAATGAAACCAATTCCTGACAGCAGAGGAAGCTGCGTTAGTCCCAGATCGATGATGCGAAAGCCAATGAGAAGTAATACAAGCCCTGCAAAGATTCCATAAATGCCAAGGGAAAATAATTCCCAACCCACCGTTAGGGTTAGTGAAGTTCCGACAAATAGAATGCCAAATAGAACCGTTATTTCACCAAAGGCAATATCGAAACTACCAACAATCGACCAGGTCAACGTCATGTGTAAACCAGTGGCTATGGCAACCGCACTAACTACACCAAACCCTGGAATCCAGCGTTTCTGATTTGAAGTACCAAGAGAAAAGTATAGATAGCCAGCTAACAAAGTAATTCCAGATGCTAGGTTAGCCAGCACAAGTGAAATGTAATTGATAAACATTAGGTCTCCTGCAAATATTGGGTTTTTATTAAGATTTATCCTGGCGACGGCTTTGCTCTTGGAAGTAGTCACGCCAACTCTCGGGTAACGCTTCTAACTGAGCAGCACGGTGAAGTAGCTCTGGATTGTCTTGCTCACGCACATAAAGGTGCGTGATATCAGCAACCTTGACGTTGTTGTTGTCCCGGTTCACCAACTCTAGATTGTCCCCAGCACTGACTTCGCCCTCTTGCAAAATGCGGAAATAAAATCCAGTACGACGACTAGCGAGAAATCGCTTTACCATATCGGGTCGCCCAAACCGAATTCCTAGTTTGTAGCAAGGTAGGCGAGGTTGGGTCACCATCAACTTGACAGCGCCAATTTGAAAGCGATCGCCGATGTTCAGTTCTTCTTCTTTCAGTCCAATAGTTGTGAAGTTTTCACCAAAGATACCCGGTGTTAACTCTGTATCAGGCAATTCATTCTGCCAGTAGTCATAATGTTCAAAGGGATAGACATAAATTGCTTTATCTGCTCCGCCATGAACGGTGAGATCTGCCTGCCCATCCCCGTCCAAATTGAGCGCTCGCACTATCACTCGTCCGCTGACTGGCTCTTTAAAGATTCCAGTGCTAACGGTTTTTCCTTTCCAGGTGACTTCACGCGGAAGTCCCACATTGACAGAGATGAGTTTCATCTTTAGCTCCAAAGTTTTGGATAGCATTTTGATAGCGTGCGGAGATCCGGCTTCTCAAAGATTGAGGTCGGACAATCGGGGATGACCATCGGGACGACCCAGTATCCAGTTGTCTTTGCGATCGCTTGCCCAGTGACAAAACTCGCAGTATCTCAACAGATCCCGATTGGGTGGCATGTTCGGATGCTGTAATCAAAATGGTTTTTGTCATAGTTGTCTCAGGCAGGGGGTAGATCTCCAGGCGCACCCAGCAATTCATCGCCAATCTCAGCAGAAATCTGTCCAAACAGCGCCATGTCCGGTGGTTCTGTCTCATCCACTGTCCCCACTGCTGCGATCAGCCGAGCAAAGGCACTGGGCGCAGCAACAACCAACCCACGAGCAGGTTTATCGCTGAGCACGGCAACCACATGCGGTGTGCTTGGAGAAATCAGGTAACTTTCACCGGGACCTAGCACCACCTTGTTTTCACCCGCCCAAACTGTAAACTCCCCTTCCAGCACATAGAGTTGTTCGGAATAGCGCGTGTGGCGATGGGGAGGAGGCTGTGTGCCCGGTGGAAAGTAGCCCTCGATCAGGTCGTATTTGCCGCCAGTCGTGGTGTGATCAGCAACAATGGTGAGATGGGTGCCAAAAAACCAGAGAGGTTGTGTCATGGGAGTGCCCCTATTGGTAAATGATTTGTTTTAAGGACGCGGAGACGCAGAGATATGGAGACACGGAGACGCGGGGAATCAATGCGAAAGGGATGTGGAGGCGGTTTCTTTCGATCGCTCCACGTTACCGCGTCTGCCCCTCTCCGCTTTAATCAAATCCGCTCCCTTCTCGCCAATCATGATGGTCGGTGCGTTTGTATTGCCTGCCGTGATTGTCGGCATGATAGAGGCATCCACAACTCGCAATCCCTCAACCCCATGTACTCGGAGTTCGGGGTCTACCACTGCCATCGAATCAGTGCCCATTTTGCAAGTGCCGACGACATGCCACGACGTGCTAGCCGCGTTTCGGATGTAAGCAACGAGGGCTTCATCACTCTGAACCTCATCACCCGGAGCAATTTCTGCACCGCGAAACTCATCAAAAAAGCTGGTGTGAAACAATTGGCGCATTAACTTAATTGCAGCCACTGCCTTTTGCACATCAGTTTCACTTTGCAGATAGTTCATCCGAAACATGGGTGGCTCTTTAGGATCAGAAGAACGTAAGCTGATACTACCAACGTTTTGCAGACGGTTTAAAGAAATTGCACCCGAGAATGCCCAATCAGAGCGGGCATAGCCAGGGGGTACAAACAGATTGGGACCGAAGAGAAACTGTAAATCGGGTGCGACCTCCGTATCACCCTCGCTATGCCAAAAGAATCCAGCTTCCGCAATACTACTGGTGCTTGCTGGGTGTAAATCCTGAGTTGCTTGGTATGCTACAGGTATGAGAAGGTGGTCTTGCAGGTTTTGACCGACACCTGGTAAATCAGCGACGACAGAAATCCCCAATGCTTGCAATTGTGCAGCATCCCCAATGCCGGAGAGCATCAGCAGCTTGGGCGAATCAAATGCACCTGCACTTAAAATCACTTCCCTGTTGACCCTGACTTGGTGCAGCATTCCCTCGTGCAGATATTCCACCCCAAGGGCGCGGGTTCCCTCAAACAACACGCGAGTCACCAATGCACTAGTGGTTACAGTCAAATTGGGACGCTGGAGAATGGGCACAAGGAAAGCAGCCGCAGTACTGTGTCGCTTGCCATCCTTGACAGTGTACTGAAAGAGCCCCACCCCTTCCTGTTGTGTACCGTTGAAATCAGGATTGTAATCATAGCCCCGTGCCACTGCTGCGTCGATAAAGCGTTGGGATACGACGTTTGGGGAAATCGGATCGGTCACGCTCAACTCCCCATCAACCCCGTGAAATTCGGATGCGCCTCGCTGCTGGTGTTCCGATTTCTTGAAATAAGGCAAGACATCCTGATAACTCCAACCAGGATTTCCCAACGACTGCCAATGGTCATAATCGTGATGATTGCCCCGAACATAAAACATGAAATTAATCGAACTGCTGCCACCCAAGACTTTGCCATGAGAAGAAAAACTTTTGCGGTTATTCAGATAGGGTTCGGGTTCACTAAAATAGCCCCAGTCCACCTCAGTGCCGAGTAGATTGACGCATTCCGCCGGGATAAAAATCTCTGGTTTCGTATCTGGGTTACCCGCTTCGAGAAGTAACACCGTTGTATCGCTGTCTTCTGTTAAACGGTTAGCGACCACGCAGCCTGCTGAACCTGCACCAATCACAATGTAGTCATAGTGAGTCATGACGTTCTCCTCCTCTGTTGTCTGTAGAGGATTAATGTTGTTAGGTAGATGGAATTACTTCACAGCAGAGCTTACTGTCACAACAGAGCTTGCTGCTTCAATGATTAGGTTGGCAACCTCTCTGGGCTGAGAAATATAGGGCACATGGCTGGCTCTGATTTCAGTTGTTTTAGCACCCATTCGGCTTGCCATGAACCGTTGAAGCTCAGGGGGAATTGCCCGATCTTCTTGAGCTAAGAGATACCAGGAGGGAATGGTTTGCCAAGCTGCGCTTTCCATTGATTGGTCAAAAGTTATGCTGGCGGCAGGCTTTTGCGTCACTGCCATCACCTGCGCTTCGACGGGTGACACGTCATGAGCAAAGACCTCGTGAAACTTCTCGCGATCGATGTAAAGGAAGCCTGCTGCATCCGGGGCAATGGCTTTGACAAGAGGGGAGGGAGCATTGCCAATTAACTGGCTAATGCTCTCATTTGGTCCTGGTGCCCAACCCGCAAGATAAACCAATGCTTTCACCTGCGGATTGCCAACCGCCGCGCCTGTGATTACGGCTCCACCGTAGGAATGACCGACTGCAACAACAGGTCCGGGTTGGGAATCGATCACCCGCTTGGTCGTGGCAATGTCATCTGGTAGAGAAATCAGCGGGTTTTGCACAGCGGTCACGGTATAGCCATCCTGTAGCAACAGCGGAATGACATGTTGCCAGGATGTACCATCAGCCCAGCTGCCGTGAACTAGAACAATTGAAGGTTTATCTTGAGACATAAGAGTTACTCCTTGATTTGGTTGATGAGGTCATCGCAGAGCCTACTTCGCTCAGCTCGCGATCAATTGGCAAGAATTAGAGATTGCGATTACTTCACAGCAGAGGTTGCGGCTTCAATAATCAGGTTGGCAACTTCTTTTGGATGAGAGATGTAGGCGACATGGCTAGCTTTGAGCTCAGTTGTTTTAGCCCCAATTCGCTTTGCCATGAATCGCTCAAGCTCAGGATTAATGGATCGATCTTCCTGAGACACGAGATACCAGGAGGGAATTGTTTTCCAGGCTGCTTTGTCCACGGATTGGTCAAAAATCGTCTTGGCAGGCGGCTTTTGCGTCACTGCCAGCACTTGCGTCTCAGATGTTGATACATCTTGAGCAAAGACCTCGTGAAACTTCTCGCGATCGATGTAGAGAAAGCCTGCTGTATCAGCTATCAGTGCTTTGGCGAGTGGAGGAGGGGCGTATCTGCTATTTAACTCGCTAGTGCTTTCGCCTGGCTCTGGTGCAAAACCAGCGATATACACCAATGCTTTCACTCGTGGGTTGCCAGCCGCCGCAGATGTAATCACGTTTCCACCGTAGGAGTGACCGACTACCACAACGGGTCCCTTCTGGACATCAATTACCCGCTTGGTCATGGCAATATCGTTTGACAGGGAAGTCAGCGGATTTTGCACAGCAGTCACGGTATAACCATTCTTTTGCAACAGCGGAATGACGTGCTGCCAGGATGTGGCGTCGGCGTTGGTGCCATGAACCAGAACGATCGACGGTTTAGAGCCAGACGCTTGGGCTATTTCCTTTGAAGTGGCTGATGCTGGGTGCATCACGATCGATACGATAACGACAACACTAAATGCGAGTAGCCACAGCAATAATCGTTGAATGTTTTTCCATGTAAAAATCACCATTGTGATCACCTTTGTATTCCTAATACATTGCTGAAATCCCTAAAATGGGCTTTGTTGTTCGCATGATAAACTTGAGAGTTGGTGAAATTTGCAACCAGTGAGATTTCGCGTTATGCCATTGCTGCTACAACCTTGTTTGTAGACAGAACCGCATTGGCAATATATTCATAGTTAATCAGTGCCGCCTGATAGCGTCGCCTAGATCTGGATATTGAGGAGCAGCCGTTGCATCCTTGACGACGAGAACCTCGACTCTATACTCAACCAGGTCGCGCAGGTGAGATTCGACACAGAGATTTTCCAGCATTCCCAGGAGAATCACTTTGCTAATGGAGCGATTCCCTAGTTGCAAAATCAGGTCGTTGTTTCGCGAGCCAAAAACTTTATGAGGATTGACTATCAAGGTGACATCAGGTTGTAGTGCCGATATTGGTCAATGGCTTCCTGTCCATTGCCTGCTTGACCACTACTGTCATATCCGGCTCGTTTTCAATCATTGCAACAAGTCCTTGCCGCACAATGGCATGGTCATCAACAATCAGGACGCGAATGGCTGCGGATTGGCTCATACTGTCATCTCTCGATGCACAGATACAATGATTTCCGTTCCCTGCCCCAAGTGGCTTTGAATTGAAAGTTTTCCCCCAATCCGTTTTGCACGTTTGGTCATGCCCAACAAACCAAACCCTTGTTTTAGGGTTGTATCATTGGCTTCAAATCCTTGTCCATTATCCTTAACTCGTAAAGAGCATAATGTTGACTCGTAGACTAGATCAATCCGGATCTCGTTTGCTCGAGCGTACTTAATGGCATTTGTAAATGCTTCTTGCCCAATTCTCAGCAGGATATTCTCAGTTTCAGGAGGTAACGCATACGGCGTGCCGCTAATCTCACAAATTAGGTGGGTCCGCTTGCAATATCCTGATTGATGCAGTCGATATATACTTTTCTGGCAATCTCTCTCACAAACTGTGTCACATTCAGTCCTAACTTGTCTGCGTACTCTGCCAGGTAGTCATCTCCTCGTTTCTGCCCATGATTCAATAACATCTCATGCATCTGCCAGAACTGCCCTTGTGCTGACGCTGCCTCTGACGCTGCTGTGTACAAAGCTGTTTCTGAATGGTTTGAATTAAAGCATAAAGTTCTCCACATTAAGGTCATTGATAATCTCCATACGTAACCAGCACAACTTTGGCATCTAGTGCTCCTTGTCGATGATCTCGTTCACACGGTAGTACAGCTAATTGGTTGCTACTGCTGATTACTTCAGCAGAAACATTATGATTCATTCTTAAACCTCTGAAGGAAAATAAGTTCCTGTGTAGAAAGTACCGTTCGATTCCTTTGCTTCAACTCCTATTGTTAGTCTGTATGGCTTACCATACCAGGCAAATCTAGAGCTGTCTTCAAATCAGAGTCTACATTTAAGTAGCAGAATGACCATAAATAAATAGCCTGTGGTATCGGCATAACCTAGACTTAAGTTCAGTTTTTTCTCAAACTTAAGTTGGTACGAAGGGCTTAAAGGCTAGCAATTCCTCGTTTAAGAGCAATAATTGTTGCCTGGACGCGGTCTTTCGCTCCCAGCTTGCTTAGGATTCGGCTGATGTTGGATTTGACCGTGCTTTCGCTAATGTTTAAAGTCGTACCGATTTCCAGATTATTCATGCCCTGAGCGACCAATCGAAGTATCTCTAACTCACGATCGCTCAACTCCGGACTGCTCATTCGCTGGATCAATTTAGCAGCCACATTCGGTGGAATATATTGCTGCCCATCGTGAACAGTACGAATGGCGGTTCGTAGCTCACTCGGTTTACAATCCTTCAGCAGATAGCCCTTTGCACCTGCCCGCAAGCCACGATAAATTTCCTCATCGCCATCATAGGTAGTCAAGACAATAATGCGAGCCGTATTGAATTCTGCACAAATGGATGAGATCGCTGCTACTCCATCCATTTGAGGCATCCGCAAGTCCATTAGAGTGACATCGGGCTGCATTTGACGAAAGAGGTTGATCCCTTCGATGCCATTGCTGGCTCTACCCACCACCGTCATATTCGCCTCTTTGTTGATGATGTTAACCAGTCCTTGCTGGAAGATGACATGATCATCCACAATTAGAACTCGAATCGCAGTTGTCTGATCCACATTTGTCTGACGCAAGACTACCTACTCCCGACTCACGACAACAACAACTTCTGTACCTTGACCCGGTTGGCTTTGAATGACTAACTCACCCCTCATTTGCTCAACTCGTTCACTCATGCCCAGTAACCCAAAACCTTGACTGAGAGAAATTTGACTAACGTCAAATCCCCTTCCATCGTCTTTGATTCGCAATAAACACTGTGTCTCCTCGTACTCCAGCTCAACCTGAATTGCTGTAGCATGAGCGTGTTTAACAGCGTTCGTGAGCGCTTCCTGTCCAACGCGCAACAGGTTATCTTCAACATCTGAGGACAACACATAGATTGCTCCAGTGACCTCACAGCTTACTTGAATATTGGTAGAAGATTTTATATCGGCGGTGAGACGGTTCAAGGCACAATACAAGTCCCCCTCCTCTAGCAGTTTCGGTCGCAGAGCAGTAACCGAGCGACGAGCTTCAGTGAGTCCACTACTGGCTAATTCTTCTACCGTTCGCAGATAGGTTTGGAGTGTTTCTAGATTTTGCGGGGCAAGTTCTGTAACGCTCTCTGCGACGGCGGCTGTGTGCATGATGATACTTGTGAAGGCTTGGGCTAGCGTATCGTGTATTTCTCTTGCCATGCGGTTGCGCTCGTTGAGGATGGATGCTTTCTGTTCCTGCTGACGCTCCCGCAGAGCCGCATTTCGCTGTTGGGTGACATCTGTGACTAAACCGTAGTAGCCTCGAACTTGATGATTGGCATCAAAATCAGGAATGAGAGAACCACTGACATAGCGATCGCCAAAAGGATAGGGCAATTCCGCTTCGTAGAGTGTAAGCTGTCCTGCTAGAACTTGATCAATATAAGGTTGAGCAACTTGATAAGCGGCTTCTCCAATGATCTCACGAATGTGCCTACTGAGAATTTCGTCTCGGCTACAGCCAAACCAGTCCTCATAGGTCTGGTTGACAAACCGATAGCGCAAATCGGCATCGACGTAGCTGATGCATACGGGTAGAGCGTTGGTAATCAATCGAAGTTGCTGTTCTCGCTCACGCAGTTCTGCTTCGCTTTCTTGTAACGCTGCCGTTCGTTCTGCGACTTGTTGCTCTAAGGTGCGATTGTAATCAGCTAACAGTTTTTCTGCCTGTTTACGCTCGGTAATGTCTTGAAAGGCTGCGATCGCATAAGCCACATTACCCTGTTCGTCAAACACGGGAGTGCCCCACACCTCAACGGGAATGACTGCGTTATTTTGATGAATTTCTAAATCGTTAGCTGTTGTCCGTTCGCCACTCAATGCTCGAATAGATGGCAACCTCTCAGTAGGATAGGGTTGCTTTGTTCCTGCCAGATAAACCTGATAAACCTGTGTAAGCTGATCTAGAGCTACAGACGGATCACTTCCTTTGCCCACTAATTGAATCCCTCGCTGATTCATGTAGTAAGGGCGACCTACGGCATCTAATATGCTAATTCCCACTGGAATTGCTTCGAGGAATTGAGTGATTCGACTTTCGCTGGCGCGTAGCTTTGAGTAGAGTTTGGCATTCTCGATCGCAATGGCTGCTTGAGTCGATAGTAGATGTAAGAGTTGCAATCGCTCTGGTGTAAACGCCCCAGTTGCTAATTGATTCTCCAGATACAACACACCAACGAGCTTACTTTGATTCAGCAGCGACAAACAGAGAAGCGATTGAGTTTGGTTATGTTGAATGTAAGGATCATTGATGAAATTCCCCTCACGAGTTGCATCATTCAGAATTACAGCTTCATGAGTCCGGATCACGTACTGAATAACGGATTCGGGTACACGAGTTGCCATTGGAACTGATTGCAGCACTTGCGTCATACAGACCTGCTCACCATCAGCCAGTTCACAAGACGCTTCGATTCTCCATTCGCCTAAACTTTCCAAAAGTAGACAACCAGTTTGTGCACCCGCATTCTCGATTAGGAGCTGCATCAAAGAACTGAGCAACTGCTCCAGTTCAATTTCACTCGAAATTGCCTGAGCTGCTTTCATCACCGTTGCTAAATCCAAAGCAATATGTGAGGTATTTGAAGTGGTTCCAGCAGTAGTGCGAATTGACGTATCAGCAACACTCGATGATTGAGGAAAAAACTGGGGATAGCGAGTCTCTAAATCTTTGACTTTTGCAGTTGCTCCCCACCGCTCATAGCAGTAATGGGACTCCTTCATATAGAGCTGAGCAAACCTTTCTCGACCACGAGCCAGGTAATGTTTGGCAGCTAACTCATAGCTCAAGGCTTCTTCTTGAAGATACTCATTTTCTTTAGCACGTTGAATGGCTTGTTCATAAAACCCCTCTGCTTCAAAAAACTGACCCGAAACTCGCGCTTTCTCTGCCTCAACCAACTGAAATTTATGCAAAAAGTTCATGGGGGCGTGGTATGCCCATTTTTGCATCTTCTCCTGGTTAGCGTTGACGCGACTTAACCAGACTTCTTTTTCAGAGTTTGAAGCATTTGCTAACAAGCTCAGAACTATTAGGGAGTCATAGAAATAAAATATAGCAACAGAGATTAATCCTGTGGCTGCACTTAAATACGGTTCTGCCAAAGTAGCCGTTTTTGCAGCTTGCTCATACTCCCCGAACAGATAGCATAGAATCAGCTTATTTAAGTAAAACCAGTGAAGGCTAGTTCCATCCTTGACCGCGATCGTCCATGATAGTGCTTGCTCTTCGTCATAGAGACAACCCACTAAGCGACTTGGATTTTCAGATTGACCTCGCAGATTAAGGATTGTTTGTTGCAACATTGCCAGATAGGTGGCAGGAATCTCTCGTCTAATTTGATGAGTGGCTTTACGATAAATTGCTGTTTTTTGTTCCAGTTCTGTCAGTTCTTGTCCTGCAAAAAAGGGGTAGTAACATACGTTAACTGCACAATAACTCGCATATTCAAACTCTCCACTTTCTATACCGCTTTGATAAGCTTCAGCTAAACTAGGAAGCGTCTCTTTAAGGTGGGCTTTCCGGTAAATGATACTAGAATTTACCATCAGCAATGCTTTAAAGCTGCCTCTCTTGTTATTTGATCGTTTCGCTAAATTTAAGGATAATTTGCCAAATCGATAGCCCAATTCAAAGTCTTGTACAACTCCACATAGCGTCATGCCATAGGCAGCATAACCAAGCAGCGACCACATCGCGTTTCCATAGGCGATTGATAAATTCACCATCTTACACACAATCAGCACTAGCAGAGCGGGTGACACACTATAAGCCGAACCCAGTGTGCTGGCTAAAATGTAGATTGCTGCCAGTGGTACAGGTTCAGTCATCTCTGGCAGATCAATCAAATCTTCGATTTCCCACCCAGCCAATTGTGACGCGGTTTCCTCTAATTCTGCTTGAACATCTAATTGACTTGGAGCTTCCACCAAACGAATTCCTAAAAGTTGCAGCACTTCCAAGCCAGTTTTCAGAGCTTCTTTAGAGTTTCCCCGCGACATCCATGCTTGAATCCTACTATCGTAAACTTTCACTGTGTCTAGCACAGTCTTCGCACGGTTAAGCACTGCTTCTACAAGCCGCTCCATCTCGTCAAAGTGACCACTGAGGTATGCTGCCTCTGCTGCCTCTGAATGCAACGCCAAAGTTAGGTCATACTCACACTGCCAACTGTCCACATCAAGTAATTTAAGCCCTGTATTGAAATACTTGAAAGCTGCTTCATAAGCCGTCGCTGCCAGCGCTTTCTGACCTGCTTGCAAATTCAGTTTGGCAATCTCATTCCGTTTAGCTTGCTCAATGATTAACTCAGTTCCACAATTCAGATGGTCAACAATTTCAAATAACCGCTCTGCTCGCTGCTCTGGCAACGTCTTTTCAAGTAAATTACGACCGATTTGCAGATGTACGCCTTGTTTCTGCGACTCATCGAGTAGAGCATAAGCGGCTTGCTGAACGCGATCGTGCAAGAACTTATAGTCCTGAACTAACAAGTCTTCGTCTAATCCAGAGATAGGTTGAATAAATCCCGCTTGTATCGCTGTTAATAAGTTCTGAAAAACGGTTGTAGGGGACTGCCCACATACGATCGCCAACGTCTCCAAATCAAATTCAGCCCCGATGCAAGCGGCTAATTGCAGAATTTGCTGTGTCACCTCTGGTAGTTTCTTTAACTTACTCAGCAACAACTCCACAACATTATCGGTAATATTCTGAGCTTCAATCTGAGTGATGTCCCACTGCCAGGTTCGTTGCTCGGTATTAAAGTGCAACAAATTTTCGCTGTGCAACGATCGTAAAAATTCGCCCACAAAAAAGGGATTACCTGCCGTTTTACACAACACTAGCTGAGCTAAGGAACGAACCGTGCCTAGATGCTGTTGCATTGAATCAGCAATTAACTGATTCAATGGCTCTAGCGTTAAAGAGTTTAAGGCAATTTTCTGAAATATTACTCCTTGCTTCCGTAATTGCTTCAACATCAATGCGAGTGGGTGGGTTAAATCTACTTCATGATCTCGATAAGCTCCGATCAAAAGTAGGTGTTGAGCTTGATCATCCAATAGTATCAGTTCGATTAACTTCAACGTAGCAGAGTCAATCCACTGCAAATCATCCAGGAAGATTACCAACGGATGTTCTTTAGAGCAGAATACTCGTATAAACTGCTGAAAAACGCGATTGAAGCGATTCTGTGCTTCTGTTGCCCCAACCTCTGGCACAGGTGTTTGCTTACCAATAATTAACTCTACTTCCGGAATGACATCAATGATCAGTTGTCCGTTGCTACCTAATGCAGTAAGTAGGTGCGATCGCCACTGTTGCAACTGCGCGTCTGGTTCTCCAAGTAGTTGCTGCACCAACTTTTGTAGGGCATCCACAACTGCACTGTAGGGAATGTTGCGCCCAAATTGGTCAAACTTACCAGAGATGAAATAGCCACACTTAACAGTGATGGGCTTGTAGAGTTCCTGCACTAAAGCTGATTTGCCAACTCCAGCATAGCCAAAGATCAACATCATCTCGACTTTGAGAGAAGAGTTTTCTGCATCCCTCATTCCAGCTATTCTGTCGAACGCTGCCAACAATGCTGCAATTTCTGCTTCACGTCCATACAACTTTTGGGGAATGTGAAACTGATCAGAAACATCTTGTAAACCCAGTTGGATACTGCCAATTTGACTTGTTTTTGTCAGTTGTGCTGCACAATGTTCTAAATCTGCTTTGATGCCCCAAGCACTTCGATAGCGATCTTCTGCATTTTTTGCCATCAATTTCATCACAATGTCTGAGACAGCTTTAGGGATTGCTGCATTCAGTTCATGCATTGGAACAGGCTGTTTAGCAATATGGCAATGAACTAGCTCTAGGATGTCTGTGGTAGGAAACGGCAGTTGTCCAGTCAGCAGTTCGTAGAAGGTGACACCCAGCGAGTAAAAATCGGTGCGGTAGTCCAGCAAGCGGTTCATGCGTCCGGTTTGCTCTGGAGAGAGATAGGCGAGTGTACCTTCCAAACCATGAGGACTTTTGAATAACGGATTGGTGCGGTTAAATCGGGTGGCAATGCCAAAGTCAATGATTTTAACAACGCCCGTTTCTAAGTTAAGGACAATGTTGCCAGGATTTATATCCTTATGAATAACCCCAGCAGCCTGGATTCTGCCGAGAATGTCAGTGAGGTCGATCGCTAGCTGCAGAAATGCAGATAAGGACATTGGAGAAAAGTCTGGACGTTGCTGCATCCACTTTTCGAGAGATTCTCCACCAAAATCCTCTAAAAAAATGACGAGTGTGCGTTGATACTCCTGTTGGCTATGTGCCTTGATTACGCCTTCTAAATTAAGGGAGCGAGTAATCTGGTATTCCTGTTTGTAGCGCGTTAGTTCTTGAGGAGAAGGATAATTCTGCTTGAGCAGTTTGACGACGACTGCACGATTATCGTGCGCTCTAATGCCGCGGTACACTAGAGACACGGAACTCTCATAGATTTTGCTGTGGACGGCGACTCCAGGTAGGGCAATCATCATTTGAACCCTCTGCATAAACTCATGCCTTGCATCTAGCAATTTACCGCACTCATTCAGTGGTAGCAATCACTCAGGGTATTCTTCCAGTCTTTATCGTCGATGGCATTGGTAAAAGTAACTTGGCAGCCAAGCTAGTGCGGCAGATTGAAGCTGAATTTGAGGTTGTGGTGTGGCGATCGCTAACAATGGAACTGATCGTAGAACAATTGCTCATCCAATTTGGCTATCTTCCAATGCGATGTTTTACAATTTCAACTGGCTTTCTTCCTATTTTCCTCTGCTCCATTTCTGCTCTTGCTCTCTCCAGCAAACTATTTTTGCTGTTTAGCTAACATAAGCTCTAACTTTGTCCTTACTCTGCTCTCTGTAAATCTGCGCCACATATGGGCTACCCAAAATCAGCACCAACGTAACATTTTTCCGGCTATAACTGTTCTCAAAGGCACTTCGACCAGCCAAGTAGTCTAACTTGATTGGAGTGCAAGCTTGTACACCTTGACTATATTGTTGCCACATCTGTTAGTAATGTTCTTTGGAAACCAGCTTTTCTTGGTTGGGTCGCAAAAACTTTTTAAGAACAAACGATACCGATCGTTTGCATTCGCTTAGGCAGTAATTCCAAAGATGGCTTCGATAAACTTGGCTTGAGACAAACTGTCCCCTTGTTTGGCTCCTTTTACCTGCGTGGCTGACAAAACTAAGAAGCTGGAAAGCGACTGAGGACGGTAAATTCACGCTTGCAGGAATCATTCTGTTGTCGTTTGGAGGCGATGGCAGGTTGAGGGTCAGGCAGACCTGAGAGGCACTGATAAACCTGTATCTTCCATTGGTGGGTGATGGCAAGGCGAATCCAATTCCAACCGAGAGTGAATTTATACCAATTCTTTAAATATCGGCTACGGATAGTGCTTCCCGAATGAAGTTCCAGCCTACGAGCGAAGCAATCACCGCTTGGGTCATCTCTTCCAGCTTTGAGCGCATCGACAAGCGCAACTCATCCAAGTTCTTCGGCAGTTGCCATCGCAACCCCAACTTGAAATGCTGCCAGACTCGCTCGATGGGGTTGGTCTCTGGCGCGTGCGACGGCTGGAACAGCAGAAGGATGTTCGGTG
>NZ_JACJPI010000070.1 GCF_014695975.1 Leptolyngbya sp. FACHB-321 | reverse complement strand
GCAAAAAAGTGCTTCTAGACTAAGCATGAGGGCAAACCAGGCATGAGATTTTGCATTTTCAGCCTATCGGGTTTGCCCCTTTCTTGTCCCAGTTCTTATCCCGAACTCAGGTTAGCTACTAAGCGATTCGCAGTAATTTCATTATCGTTAGAAGGTCGTCAAAAGACTGTATCTCTAGCGCTCAACCGTTATGGATCGTTTCCCCTGGTAAGCACCTTCTGCACAGTCATTACTACGGGCTACCGACTAGGGAAGGGCCGAAAGCTCATGAGTCAACTGCACCCGCCCTTTACGTAGGGCATACAGGATGCGATCAATACAGTAGAGGTCTTCTTCGCAAGTAGGTTCATACAGCAACACTGCCAAAATGCCATAGCGATCAGCGATCGTGATTTTGCCAGAGGCGCTGACTTGGGCAAACAGTTCAGAAATAGCGCAGGGCAGTGGAAGAATCTTAACCATGATGGCTCTACAGAACGCGATGTTCTTAGTATCAAGCGTTTTTCTTCGCGTTCTGGTGACAGACAGGCGGGTTAAATGTGATAAATCTTGCTGCGTTTGGTGATCAATTTAAGTGCTTTGAGTGACTTCTATCACATGGCGCTACATACATGCCAAAGTTGCTGCCTCAGGAGTGGATGGGTGGCGGGGATACTGGCTGGTCAGCACCATAGATAGGCGCAGGGTCAAGACCGGTAATCTGCTGAAATTGCTCGGGTGAGATGGCGCTAGTGCAGGGTGGTGCCACTGAGTCTTGTTGCAAGGTCTGGTTTTCCCAGGCTTGAAGCTGCTCATGCGCCTTGTCAAGAAATTTGCAGCCGCGTAGTAGCGGTATTTGGAGCCAGCTATCGACTAAGGTTTCGACGAGAGCCAGCTCGATTAAAGGTAGGGGATAGCAATCAAGCAACAGTTCTAAGGCATGATCGAACATCTCTGTTTCGTCGCCATCTAGCTGGTAACTGCTAACAATGTGCTTAATTCGCTGCCGTTTTAACTGCGCTCCAATTTCCATTGAGACCTCAGCCAGAGAGTTTCACCTGAGAGTTGTCGTCAACAAGAAATTGTAGTTCATGCTGAGAACGGAATCGTTGATGGCAGCGAAAGCAGCGTTATTCGATCAGCTTAAGAGCTTCGGGCTTATGGGCAGCTTCTTTTCCAGTACGATCGCTCTCAACTAGATATTCAGGGTTGTCATCTGAGGCAGCGACATGATGCCCTTTAATGTCCGTTGGCTCTGTTAGCTTGCGTTTCACAACTCCTTTAACGTTTCCCTGAGCGCTTTTCCATTCAACCCGATCGCCTTTTTTGAACGAATCAGCCATTAAGATTCTCCTGCTGCAATTGTTTCATAATCTTGACGATACGCATGATCGTAGTGCGGAACCTCTATCTAACGTGGCGCTTTTAGTACTAGCAGTAAGAAAGTCAATACGGCTTGAGGACTACATTGCTTCACGGACATCTATGCATAGATAGAGCGCGATTACAGTTTTGGTACGACCAAAGATGGGTGGTTTTAAATGCGATCGCTTTTAGTCTAAAAGGTGTAGAGCATACGCAGGACTAACCCAGATGCAACGATTAACGTCTTTGATTTATCTAGCAGGTGCAGTGGGTGCAGTTTCTTTGGCTGCACTGCCTGCTTCACAAGTGTTGGCTCAGACGGCAGTCACTCCAGCAAGCCCTACAACAGGCGTAACTCCAGCAAGCCCTACAACGGGAGTCACGCCAGCGGCTCCTACAACGGGAGTAACTCCTACCGTACCTCCGGGTAATACAAGAACGCCATCTGACATAGTTCCCGATCGCAATGCCTCTCCATCGGGCGGCATCAATGGCACTAACAATGGCACAATCTCTGCACCCTCGGGAACTGTGTCTCCCACAGGTACATCGGGTGGCAACGTCACGGCTCCAACTGGCTCCTATGGGGTTGTAACGCCATCCTATGGCACGTCGGTAACAACGCCAGCAGGAACAGTTCCTTCTGGTCTTTCAACTGGCGGTGCAACAACTGGTGGTGCAACAACGCCCTCAACCGTGATCATTACACCGAACAATTCGACCAATGGCACCTTGAATGCACCGGGCAGCACGTTAAACACGCCAGGTGTCACTCCAGGTAGCCTACGACCTGGCTCAACCACGGCACCGACTAATACGCGTCCAACAACTACACCAGGAGCATTAATACCAGGAGCATCAACGGCTCCATCTGTTACGCCTACTGGTGGCGCTACAGGTACTGGTGGCACTACAGGTGTAGGAGGACGGTAGGAGGACTGTTGCTCAACTTGATTTGACTTATAGCAAAATGATCAAGGATGAGGGATAAATAGAAGCCTTGCTTAAAGGACGTTTCAAGGCTTATGTTTGTCCTACCGTTCTCTTCAACTGCTATAACTCTGAAGGGGTAGGCTCGTCACGGCTGGAAAGGGCTTGCTGGGTCGGTATCTCAGTAACGAACGCAGTACCTTTTCCTACTCTCAAAAGGCGCTAAGTTCAAAGAGATGCTGACTGCACGAATATACTAGGTTGGCAAGCCTCTGTGCCTCTGATGTGTCCAAACGCGATCGCGAACTGACAACATATTTACCAAAACAAACTGATGCGCCCTGCCAAACGGTAGGGCGCATCAGAGGTATAAGCAGTTATTTGAGAGGGGTTTCAACTTCTCAAAAATTAATAGCACGCTAGCCTGGAATGAATTTAAGTGAAACGCCATTCATGCAGTAGCGTTGGCCAGTGGGTGCCGGTCCATCATTAAACACATGACCCAAATGCCCACCACAGCGACTGCAATGAGTTTCAACGCGGGTCATAAACAGTGATTTATCAACGGTTGTTTCGATCGCGCCATCGATTGGCTTAAAGAAACTGGGCCAACCCGTACCACTATCGAACTTTGTGTCTGAGACAAATAGGGGCAAACCACAGCCTGCACAAGCATAGGTGCCTTTGTCGTATTGTTTATCGAGGGGGCTGGTGCGAGCACGTTCGGTACCGTGCTGACGCAAAACTCGAAATTGCTCTGGTGTAAGAATTTCCCGCCACTCGTCATCTGTTTTTTTAATTTCGAAGTCGTGATTTGTAGCTGTCATGCTCTGCGATTTCCCCAATAGGTAGCGTCCAGATAGATAGTGTGATAGCCAGGTTACGCCAACGATCGCGGCACTGGCTTCTAAAAGCATTCGTCTCTTCATCATGACGCAGATTATTACTGACTGGCTAACCGATTCAAACGCTGATAATGTGTTTTGCTGTGATGGGTTTGTCACATACAAGAAGACCGATCGCTAAGAGAAGCGATCGCTAAGGAAAGAGCTGCTGGAGCGAAACGTCTACCCCTGGAAAGGCAAGTGGAGCCAGTACTGCATCCGAGCCAAACACCGTTTCCTGCTGATAACCTTCAGGCGTTGGTGCACGCAAGACATAGACCTGGCGATCGTTCACGTCCAGAATCCAGTAATCCGCGATCCCCGCTTTCGCATAGAGGTTTGCTTTCTGTCCGCGATCAAATGCTAGCGTTGTGTCTGCAACTTCGATCAGCAAGAAGATTTCTGTTGGAGCGGGGTGGTGATCAATATATTTTCGAGAATCTAGCCGGACAATCGCAATATCTGGTTCGGGTTCAGAATACTCACCCAGTCGAATGGGATCTTGAATCCTTACCAAAGCTTGCCCTATGAGGGCTTGTCTGAAGTGATCAGCCGCACAGAGGTTGGTTGCTGCATGAGGAGGATTTTTAGCTGCCATCGGGATAATTTGTCCCTCAATCAATTCAACCTGCTCTTCAGGGGCAAGGATACCAACAGCAGTCATGTGGTGATATTCATCGACGGTCCACAGGCGTACTTTAGTAAGCGTCACGATCGCGTTCCTCTCTGTCGCTGTTTCAATCCTAGACTAATTCGACTTGGGGCTGCGGTAGAACATAGTCTCCAGGCTTCTATCCCTCACTTTGAGGGAAACTTTCCCTCTCGAACTTCAGCGTCATAGTCTTGTACTGCCTGAGTAATCACTTCCCTCAGATTGACGTAAGACTTCGCAAAGGGTGGCTGACGCACCGAAAGACCTAGTAAATCAGCCGTCACTAAAACTTGCCCATCGCAATGTGGACCTGCACCAATGCCAATTGTGGGGATCGTCAGTTTTTGCGTGATTTGTTGAGCAAGGTCACTGGGAATATGCTCCAAAATAATTGAAAATGCTCCAGCCTGCTCTAGCGCGATCGCCTCTGCCAAGATATGGTCTGCGGTTTCAGGCGATTGCCCTTGCTGGCGATAGCCCAGATGATGCACTGCTTGCGGCGTTAACCCGACATGACCCATCACGGGAATGCCAGCCTGCACCAGTTGAGCTACTGTTGCGACGATCGCTGGGTTGCCACCTTCCAGCTTGACTGCCTGCACGCCCGTCTCTTTCAACGCACGTCCGGCTGAATGTAGCGCCTGCTGCACGCTTTCTTGATAGCTCATGAAGGGTAGGTCAGCCACTAGCAGCGCCCGTTTTACGCCGCGTCGTACTGCTTTAGCATGATGGAGAATCTCATCCAACGTTACTGGTAGCGTCGTGTCATACCCTAATGCCACCATTGCCAGCGAATCGCCCACTAAAATTAGATCAACGCCTGCTGCGTCTAACACATGGGCGATCGCATAATCCCAGGCGGTCAACGCCACGATCGAGCGTTCCTGCTGTTTCCATTGGATCAGTTGATGGGTTGTCACTGGCATTGGGAGGCGATGGAGAAGGTGTAGGAAAGAGGTTACAGAGGAGGAAAGCAGTAAGAGCGATACAGGTAACTGAATGCCCTGCTGCTAAATGGTTGTCCTCACATTCTCTTTGCTAGGGAGCAAGGTACAACATCTCGTCTTCCTCCACCCTACACCCTGCAACCCATACCCGTATCTTCATTGCCCGCTTCGACTGAACGTATTGTGTGCCCCCGTGCGGAACGTTGTCATGCTGACCCAAGCAAGCCCTTCGCTGGTGCCAACCCAAAGCTTGTTGCCAGTATCGGGGGAAAGCGAAAGGATACGACTGGACGGCAGTCTTGCGATCGCGCCCGCAGACGCACCGTTAAACGGGTTAATTCGCAGTAACCCGGTTGTTGTGCCAACCCACAAACTGTTGACCTTATCGAACTGAAGCGCTGTGACGTTACGTCCACGGAGCGGGGTAACCGATCGCACTTGCTGCCCAGCTTTATCAAGTTCTAGTAAGCCGTTAGGTGTACCAATCCAGAGGGTTCCCCATTTACTAAGCGCCAGCGTTTGCACCGTTGTACCGGGTAGATTGCTGACTCGCTTGATAACTTCGGCGCTGGCGGTATTGATCTGCACTAAGCCATCTAATGTCCCTACCCACAGGTTGCCGTCTGTATCCAGACTCAGAGCATTCGCGCTTACTCCAGGCAAATCTTTTACTGTTGTCATCAGTAAGCCTTGATCAGGGCTGATCAGTGCCAAGCCGTTATCAGTGCCGACCCAAAGATAGCCGCGTTTATCAATCAGTAACGACAGCACACGATTAGACGGGAGCGCGAAATTTTGTGCTGTGACTGCACCCGTACGGGGATCAATTCGAGCTAAACCCTCATACGTGCCAACCCAGAGCCGCCCCACGCGATCGAGCGCTAAAGCACCGACTGTTCGATTCGGCAGGCTGATCTTTGCCCGAACTTTGCCACTTTCGGGATTAATCTGCGCTAACCCCTGCCACGAACCAACCCATAATGCGCCTTTACTACCTGGCTGCAAGGCGCTGACCCGGTAATCAGCATTGATTGACTCTTCTAGCTGCTGCCTCTGCTCGGGTAAGGGTGCTACTGTGGGCGGCGGCGCAGCAGGGGGGTAAAGGGGGGCAGCATTTGGATCACCCGTTGTCTGCGCGAGGGTTTGCGGTGATAGCTGTGACAGCGCAGTATCGCTGTTAGATACGTCTGCTGCCTTTACAGCCGTGGTTGATCGCCCTCCACCCTCTTGCAGTGTTAAAAGCATGAGAGCAACACCGATCGATCGCCCTAACCATCCTGCATGACACGCCATAACGCACTCTCCGCCAACAATGAACCGAGTCAGTCTGGAAGCTGAGGCACGATCACCGCAGATCCAGTCCACCATTGCGCCCCATCATACTGTCAGTTCTGTTGAATGAACGATAGACTTGGCAAAGCAGTAAGGTTTACTGCTGGGTGCAATTGGTCAATCGCTTCACGTTTCCGCCTCGCACGATCGCTGGTTCACAACAGTTTTCTTTGCAACAGCATCTACTTTGCAATTTGCAATCGCCTCTGCTTTGCAACAGGGCTAGCCCTGTATGCATCAGCTTCATTTAGGGTGTGATCGCCTCATCACACGATGGGAATAATGACCTTACTCACTTCACAAAGCGCTTGCCTATCCCAGCCATGTTTAACTCCAAAGCGGCAATTCCCCTTTTTCTGATTTTGGCTCTCGTCTTCATTGGTTTTGGTGATCAATTTCTGCCTCAACCGATGCGTAGCGCCAGCTTCAACACTCGTGTTGCGCTCGACAACTGGATGACGAATTCATTCACTGTTTGGAAACCCAAGACGAATCCAAATGCTCGTACCGAACGGGCGATCGATCAGCAAGAGTCAGGCAAAAACCCTTAAAACTTAGCCACCGCTCACCAGATGTCTGCCTTCCGGTAGCCCCTCTCGCGGTATGATAGTGACCCTGTAACACGCTCGTTGCAGCTGCTTTGTTGCGGCACGGCAACGCGGCAGCAACAAAAACTAGCATTTGAATTCACAGCGCACTATGACTCAGCATTACCGCATCACGCTTCTTTCTGGCGATGGCATTGGTCCCGAAATTATGGCAGTTGCCGTTGACGTGTTGCAGGTGATTGGTAAGCAACTGGATCTAACGTTTGCCTTTCAAGAAGCGCTGATGGGTGGAGCGGCGATCGATGCCAAAGGTGAACCACTTCCCGCCGAGACACTAGAGCTGTGCAAAAACAGTGACGCGGTTTTGCTAGCGGCGATCGGTGGCTATAAATGGGATTCACTGCCTCGTCATCTACGTCCTGAAACAGGTTTGTTGGGGTTGCGTGCTGGGTTAGGACTCTTCGCCAATTTGCGTCCTGCCAAAATTCTGCCTCAGTTGGTTGATGCCTCTAGCTTGAAGCGCGAAATCGTGGAAGGGGTAGATATCCTGGTCGTGCGGGAACTAACGGGTGGCGTTTACTTTGGGCAACCCAAAGGCATTTTTGCTACCGAAACAGGTGAGAAGCGCGGCGTCAATACGATGGCGTACACCGAGTCGGAAATCGATCGCATTGGTCGCGTTGGCTTTGAGACAGCCCAGAAGCGCGGTAAGAAGCTTTGCTCAGTGGATAAGGCAAATGTGCTGGAAGTGTCGCAACTATGGCGCGATCGCATCACTGCCCTTGCCGCAGAATACCCTGATGTCGAGCTTTCACATATGTACGTGGATAATGCCGCCATGCAACTTGTGCGTTATCCCAAGCAGTTCGACACGATTGTCACCAGCAATCTCTTTGGCGATATCCTCTCTGACGCAGCGGCAATGCTGACTGGAAGCATCGGGATGCTGCCGTCTGCCAGTTTGGGTGCATCGGGTCCTGGTGTCTTTGAGCCAGTCCATGGTTCTGCCCCCGATATTGCTGGGCAGGATAAGGCGAATCCGCTGGCACAGATTTTGAGCGCAGCAATGATGTTGCGCTATGGCTTGCATCAACCGACAGCCGCCGATCGCCTTGAGCAGGCAGTGCTAACAGTACTGGATCAGGGCAAGCGCACAGGCGATATTATGTCGGACGGTATGACGTTGCTTGGCTGTCGAGCAATGGGCGACGCGCTTATCCAGGCACTTCATACTATGTAGTTTTAGTTTTATGTAGTTTTATCAAGAATTAGCGCGAGCAACTCCAAACCGTTGAACCTGAGTATACTTTTACGAGGTTTCGGCAGCTTCAGGCATCAGACCAGCAAGCGCACTTTCAAGCGAAGTGTTGAGAGCTACCCTTGTCGAGAACGTACAGATATACTAAAGTCAGCAAAAACAAAGGGGCAAAACGGTGGTATACGCTTCGCAAAGACAGACTCAAAGCAGGGTGGATGACTCGGACTTTACGGCGTTACTGGACCCCGCTCTGATTCGCTCAGCGCGGCTCATTTACACGACCTACTACGAAGTGCATCCCGGTTTGATTCAGCGTCCGCTTGGGGTTGCTATCAATCGTTTTACGCATCGGGGCAAGCTGATTTTTTCTGGTAAGCCCGTTTTGCTGCCCCAAGAATGCTTTGTACCATTTAGTCAGATTGAGTCGGAGATGTATTAGGGGGAATAGGGAGTCGGGAGTCGGGTAAAGAGGGACGATCGTGTAGTGCTAAATTCCCAACTTCTTTACTGGTGGAGGCACTGACAACCTGGGCTAGAAGTCGGGGATTTGAGTTGCTGCTTCGTATGGCTCAACCACACTTTTTCTGTGCTAACAGGGTAACTTAAGTGTTGTAAGTCGCTTGTTGCGATGCGTTCCCTAGCCCCTGTTCTGCATGGATTTCTTCTTTGATTTGTTTACGACAATCGTCGTTTTCATTCTGGGAGCCTCTGTTGGTAGCTTCTTGAATGTAGTGGTGTATCGGTTGCCTGCAGGGATATCACTAGCTTATCCGCCGTCGCGTTGCCCTAAGTGTTTGCATCGGCTAGGCAAGCGTGAGAATGTTCCAGTATTTGGCTGGCTGTTGCTGAGGGGTCGCTGTCGGCACTGCAAAAATGCAATTTCTGCCCGTTATCCTTTGGTCGAAGGGATGGCGGGATTTTTGTTTGTCATTACCTTCTGGACGTTTGGCTGGTCGTGGCAAACGATCGGCTACTGGGCTTTTTTGAGCTGGCTGCTATCACTGTCGCTCATCGACCTGGATACAATGACCCTGCCGAATCCGTTGACACAATCGGGCTTGGCGCTCGGGTTAGTCTTTCAAGCACTCCTTGGTTTTTCCATCAGTGCCAGTCTGTCCGATGCCCTTACACAACTGATGCATGGCGTTTTGGGTGCTGTTGTTGGTCTGTGGTTGCTAGAGCTAATTGCGATCGCTGGTTCCATCGCTTTAGGACAAGCCGCCATGGGCGCGGGCGATGCCAAACTCGCTGCCATGATGGGCGCATGGTTAGGTTGGAAATATCTCCTGCTGGCAGGCTTTCTTGCCTGTGCGATCGGTGCCTTTGCAGGTGGGGGCGCGATCGCACTAGGTTGGATCGATCGTCGCCAAGCCGTACCATTTGGTCCCTATCTAGCACTGGGTGCAGCGATCGTGGTGTTTCTGGGTGATGCTATTTTGTCCACCTATTTTCAGGTGTTCTTTCCACTGGCATAAAGGCATTTTTAACAAGGGAGTCTGGGGAAGCAAGGGAGCAGGCTGCCAAACTTAAAACTTATACCCCGGTGAGGCTTCTGGCTTTGCTTAGATAGCGGTACTTAATTAGCACCAGCTCGGCAATTGTGGTGGTGGTCTCAGCCAAAGTGTAGCTGGAGAGCCTCAGCTGGCTATACTTGATGGCTCTGCTGCTTCATCAAAATCAATAAAGGTATGGAACTGGCAGATTGAAAGGCACAACGGAAATAATTCAACGCTGCGAATTGCTGTTGCACATTGGAAACGATCGTCAAGATACCAGTGTCCTCATACAACATCTTTTTACACGGAATTATGTTTTTTGTTAGCATTCTCCACTGCTATTTACCTCTAAAAATTTCTCTTGAAATCTAAGCAACGTGTTTGGCAATACAATCTCAGTTAATACGCTGAGACTTAAATCAATTTACAGTATTACTATCAACGGTTTAAACGTGTAAAGCTTTCTAACTAAAACTTTAATGTCCTTCTCGAGAAAGATGTGAGCTATCTTTCTACCGCAGTAAGTTAGAGTTAATCCCGCGAAAAACCTTGACAAATCAAGGTTTGAGTCAGATTTATCCAGATGCAATCAAAGCTTGAATTGTAAAGAAACAAATCTGCATTGGTTGTTCTTGGTGACATACACTTCTGGCTCGAATAGCTTCATATCTGCGTGGAGATTGTTAATTTAAGGACTTTGCCGCGATCGCTATCTTTGGATAGGCAAGCTGTTGTGTCTGTTCCCGCTACTAAATGTTTTCATTTAGTGCAAGCTTTGCCTTGCTAATGAAAGTAAGGGCTAAATCAACATAATTTACTGACTTTAAAGGTGGTGCATGAAGTTTTGCTTCATGCATCAAAGTTGTTGTTTGAGGAGTTTAAACAATGAATTATTTGCTTCATAACTTATTACTAAGTTCAACCGTTTTAATAGTTTCCCATTTTGGATTCCAGTCGGCGAGCGCGGTTCCCACTCGGACGATGGATCGTCAAGCAGCAGACCCATCTCCTCGCCTGTTAAGTCAGCAAATGGCAGATAGCGTTGCTATACAAGACAGTACCGATGACGAACCTATGTTACAAGTGACCTCGGTTTCACAATTGTCGGATGTTCAACCAACGGAATGGGCTTTTCAAGCCTTACAGTCGCTAGTAGAGCGCTACGGCTGTATTGTGGGTTATCCGGATCGCACGTTTCGTGGCAACCGGGCGCTAACTCGCTACGAATTTGCGGCTGGATTAAATGCTTGCATGGATCGCATCAATGAATTGATTGCTGCTGGCACTGCTGATCTGGTGAAAAAAGAAGATTTAATAGTGCTTCAACGCTTGCAAGAAGAATTTGCTGCCGAACTAGCTACACTTCGGGGGCAGGTAGGGGCACTAGAGGCGCAGACTGCCACACTAGAACGGCAGCAGTTTTCTACCACTACTAAGCTGACGGGTGAAAACGTCTTTGGCATCGTCAGTGTTTTAGGTGGCGATCGTGCCGATGGCACAGAAGCCGATCGCATTCCTACTTTCGGTTACAGAGTGCGACTGAATCTAGAAACGAGCTTTAGCGGTAGGGATCAGCTCACGACTCGGTTTCAAGCAAACAATGTTACTCCTCTTGGGGGCACCACAGTTACAGGTATTGGTCTCGGTGCCTTGCGCACTAATGAAGGACGTGTTGAATTTGACGGCGATAGTCGTGGCTCAGTGGGTATTGGGTTGTTGCGCTACCGCTTTCCGATCGGTCCTCGCACCAATATCTATCTTGCAGGCGCAGGTAATGGCTTTGTTGATATCGATGCCTCACAGCAGTTAAATCCTTACTTTGATGGGGGTGCCGTTTCGCTGTTTGGTCTGCGTAACTCGATTTACAACTACTCTGGCGGTACGGGCTTTGGTCTCCGTCATCTCTTTAACGACACATTGGAATTAAATCTGGGCTATCTGGTGCCGAATGCGAACGATCCCAGTGTTAAAAATGGCTTATTCAATGGTCAATATGGTGCCCTGGCACAGCTTATTGTTAACTTAAGTCCATCTAGCCGGATTGGGTTTACCTACGTCAATGCCTACAGTCCGTTTCCTAGTAAGGTGCAACCGGATATCTCCTCTAGCTTGGGCGCGACTGGTAGTAATTTGGCAAACAGTAACTTTGGTACCGCTGTAAGCACTAACGCTTTTGGCTTGTCAGGCAACATCAACTTTAGCCCCAACTTAGCTCTCGCTGGTTGGGTCGGTTACTCTCAACAGCGCTACGTTGGCAAGGGCGATGGTGATGTCTGGAACTGGATGATTGGGCTTGCGTTTCCCGATTTGGGTAGAAAAGGTGACTTGGGCGGCATTTTGGTGGGGATGGAGCCAAAGTTAACTAGCCTGACTAATAACGTGAATGGTGGACAAGCCGATCGCAATACATCGCTTCATGTGGAAGGCTTTTATCGCTTCCGTATCAGCGACAATATTGCTATCACCCCCGGTGTAATCTGGCTAACAGCACCCAATCATGACATTCGCAATGACGATATCTTTATTGGCGTGTTGCGAACTGTTTTCTATTTCTAAAGCGTTTGTTGCTTCAATTAGCTTTGGTTTATTTGCAGCTCTCAGGCTTATTTCAATACGGTTTGTAACTTGATTGAAATAAGCCTGAGGTTAAGGTTCTTCGACGGACACGATCGCGATAGCTTCAGGGGATGACATATAGCGGTTCTTACTTGAAAACGTTATCTATTAGCGCCTGCATGCTTTCTAAATTGCTTATACTTTGCTTATTCAGGCACTGCTATCTATCAGTAAGTAATTGCCGAAACCTGCAAAAATTTGTTTTTTGGTAAGCCTAAACATACGTCAAGAGCTATCCTTTAATCTATTTGCAGGTATCTTTAACAAAATTAATAGAGTACTCACTTAAATAATTCTTTGGATAGACCCTGTAATCTGCGATCATTTGTAACCTGAAACTAAGAACTTCATAAGCTCATTAAAATGTGAGTTTTAAGACTAAGCGCTTGATAAATTCGAGCCTAGGCATAGTTTAACTACTGGGTTCCTAAGATTCAAAGATGGGTATTTGTTAAAACTTTTTGCAAAAAACTTTGTAACTGGGTTCAGGCTCCTAAATGATTAAATGACTGCAAAACTGAAACGATTTTGATGGTATTACAGTCTTAGCTTGGGCTTTTCCAATGAACCTTGTACGATCACTCAGACAGTTTTTCACTCAACGTTGGCACCAATCGCGACGCTTTCGCATCGGTGGCTGGATTGCCTTAACGGTGCTGAGTGCCTTGCTGGTTGCCGTTCCGGTTGTGTTGTCACAGCAGCCAGTCACGCTGCGGCTGCTAATGTTGGCTCCCGACATTCCGCCCTACAGAGTGTTGGTTAAAGCATTTGAAGCGGAGAATCCGGGCATTCGCATTCAACTGGATGAAGGTCCCAACTCGGCGAACATCAACGAAGACCTTTACACCACCTCGTTTCTGTTGGGCAACTCTCCCTACGATCTCATCAATATGGATGTGGTCTGGACGCCCAAATTTGCGGCAGCGGGCTGGTTATTAGATCTCACTGATGAAGTTTCGCAGCAAGATCTCGCTGGGTTTTCGCCACAAGCTGTGGAAAGTGGACGCTACGAAAAGCGGCTTTATCGGATGCCGGTGCGATCGGATGCCGGTGTCCTCTACTACCGCAAAGACCTGATTGAGAATGCCGGATTACAGCCTCCTAAAACGCTCGATGATCTCATAAGCATCTCGAAGACGCTGCAAGATAAGAAAGCAGCCCGTTGGGGCTACCTCTGGCAGGGTCGCCAGTATGAGGGGCTGATCACCATGTTTGTGGAAGTGCTGAAAGGCTATGGTGGCTTCTGGATCGATCCGCAATCGTTGGATGTGGGTCTTGATCGCCCCGAAGCTGTACGCGCGGCTGAATTTTTGCGGCAGACAATCGCCCAAGGCGTTTCACCCCCTGGTGTGACAACCTACGTTGAAGAAGATACGCGACGCATCTTTCAAGCGGGTGATGCTGTTTTTCTGCGTAACTGGCCCTATGCGTGGGAGTTAGTCAACAAAGAGGACTCGCGCATCAAAGGCAAGGTAGGTATTATGCCGATGGTGCCAGCGTCTGGTCAACCAGTTGGCGGGTCTTGCTTAGGTGGCTGGGGGGTTGGCATTGCCAAAACCACTCGACATCCCAAAGAAGCCTTGAAGGCAGTGAAATTTCTCACCAGCCAAGCGCCTCAAAAAGCATACATTCTAGAGTCAGGCTACGTCCCTAGCCGCCGCGTCCTATTTAACGATCCAGAGATTGTTGCCAAATACAGTCACTATCCCCAACTGCTCAAAGTCGTGGATCAAGCGGTTCTGCGTCCGTCGATCGCCCAATACGCGCAAGCATCCGACATTCTCCAACGCTACCTCAGCGCAGCTCTGACCAATCAACAACCGCCAGAACAAGCCATGAAAGCCGCCGCTGGTGAAACACGACGCTTGTTAGAAGCTGGGAAGAAGAGTTGAAACAGTTGTTAGCTGTAAAGCCCTACGGGCATACCAGAAAGGTTGTTAGTTGTTAGTTTGAAGTTTCTTCCCCTGCTTCTCCTGCCACCTCTGTCCCCTGCCTCCTTCTCTCCGCCTTTCATCCTTTAGCCTTTCCTTCACCCATGCAAGCGACAAACGGCAAAACAATTCAGTCACGGGAACAGCGCGTCGGGTTGTACTTACTCCTGCCGTCGATCGCGGTGCTTTTGTTAGTGTTTGCCTACCCAATCGCGCGATCAATCTGGTTGGGGCTGTTTGCTCAAAACCTGGGAACGGAGCTAAAGCCAGTCTTTGCGGGTTTTAGTAACTATGCACGCATTATCGGCGACGGGCATTTTTGGCAAACGTTGGGCGTGACCACCCGGTTTACCGCTATCTCGGTTCTGCTGGAACTAATCTTAGGCATGGGCATTGCGCTGGTGCTGAATCAGCCGTTTCGTGGTCGTAACATTCTTCGCACAGTGGCAATCATTCCCTGGGCGTTGCCTACAGCGCTGATTGGCCTGGGCTGGACGTGGATTTTTAACGATCAGTACGGCATTGCCAATGACATTTTGCGGAATTTAGGGCTGATTACCACGGGTATTAACTGGTTGGGTGAGCCGCTCACGGCGACGATCGCCGTCATCTTCGCAGACGTTTGGAAGACAACACCCTTTATCAGTCTGCTGCTGCTGGCGGGACTACAATCCATTCCCGGCGATTTGTATGAAGCCTACTCGTTGGAGGGGGCAACGCCGTGGCAAAGTTTTTGGCAGATTACGGTGCCACTGCTGTTGCCGCAAATTATCATCGCCATGCTGTTTCGCTTCGCCCAGGCGTTTGGCATTTTCGACCTCATTCAAGTAATGACGGGCGGCGGTCCCGGTGGTTCAACAGAAGTAGTATCGCTCTATATTTACTCCAATGCGATGCGGTATCTCGATTTTGGTTACGCATCCGCTCTCATCGTCATCACGTTTTTGCTACTTGTAATTGCAGTGATTATTGGCAGTATCTTAATCCAACGATCGCGATCAAGAACAGTGGCATAGAAAGTTTTGGTTGTTAGTTTTTGGTTGTTAGAGCAATAGGAAGTAAATATGAAGTTAAAAAATTAAACCTAACTACTTTTTCCCGCCTAACCACCAAAACTATTAGCTTTCTCCGGTCTAACAACCAACAACTAATAACTACAACCATCTCTCTCTTTGTCTAACAACCAAAAACTAACCACTAACAACTCTTAAAAATGGCAACGGCACTGGATTCCAACCGATCAATTAATACTCCTGCTCCTCCTAAGCGGCAGTCCGTTTCTCTAGGCAAAATCTTGTTTTGGCTAGCAGTGGTTGCGATCGCTATCTTTTGTTTGGCTCCTATGCTTTGGCAGGTGCTAACGTCCTTTAAGGTCAATGAAGATATTTCGGCAGTGCCCAATGTCTATTTCCCCACTCGGCTGACGCTCAATCACTACATTGAATTGTTTAGCCGTCGCCCGTTTATGCGCTACATCTTAAACAGCGCGATCGTGTCTTTAATTTCGACGATTGCGTGTTTGGCGATTGGTTCTCCAGCCGCTTATGCACTTGCCCGTTTGCGTCCTTTAGGCAGAAAAGTCGTTCAAGCAGCCGTTTTACTCATCACCCTGTTTCCTGGCATTTTGCTGCTTCAAGGATTACTCGAAATCGTGCAGTTTTTCCATCTAGGTAACAACTACCTGGCGCTAATCATTCCATACACAGCAATTAACCTACCTCTGACCATTCTGGTCATGCAGAGCTTTTTTGAGCAGTTACCCAAAGATCTAGAAGACGCTGCCAAAGTAGATGGCTATTCCATCTGGCAAATGTTGATTCAAATCGTCATGCCGTTGACCTTACCAGCCCTCGTCACAACGGGCATTCTCACCTTCATCTTTGCCTGGAACGAATACATTTTTGCTCTTACCTTCCTCACCGAAGAAAGCATGAAAACCATTCCAGTTGCCTCCGCCCAAATTGGTGGCTCATCCGTCTTTGAAATTCCTTACGGCCCGATCGCAGCAGCGACTGTTATCGGCACCATTCCCCTTGTCATCCTCGTCCTCTTCTTCCAACGCCAGATTGTGCAGGGCTTAACCGCTGGAGCCGTAAAAGGCTAAAAGCTTTTTAGCCTACTACTTCGTAGAAGCAAGCTACATTTTCTATCCTTTATACTTCCCTCCCATGTCTCGACTCGAACTTAAAAATCTCAACAAAACATTCACCCCTAAAGTGATTCCAGTTAAAGACATTAGTCTGGCTGTTGAAGACGGAGAGGTGCTGAGTCTACTGGGACCCTCCGGCTGTGGCAAATCAACGATCTTACGCATGATTGCTGGTTTGGAGCAGCCGACGCGAGGACAAGTGCTGATTGGCGATCGCGATGTCACCTTTAAACGACCGGGCGATCGCAACATCGCAATGGTGTTTCAGAGCTACGCGCTTTACCCGCATTTGAACGTGCGCGAAAACCTTCGTGCTGGGTTAAAACTCAAGAAAGTACCGACGGATGAAATCGAAAAGCGCATTACCGAAGTATCTGGGATTCTGGGATTGGATGACCTGATGCAGCGCAAACCGGGGCAGCTTTCGGGTGGTCAACGGCAACGAGTCGCTGTAGGACGTGCTTTAGTGCGGCGATCGGATGTCTTTTTGCTAGATGAACCCCTTAGCAACCTGGATGCCTTGCTGCGAGAACATGTCCGCGCTGACCTGAAGCAGATTTTCTCGGTGCAGAAAGCGCCTGTGGTTTATGTCACCCATGACCAAACAGAAGCCATGACGCTCTCAACGCGGGTTGCCGTACTTAACAATGGCTATCTGCAACAGTTAGATGCACCAGAGCGGATTTACGATCGTCCAGCCAATCAGTTTGTCGCTGGTTTTGTCGGCAGCCCGCAAATGAATCTGCTTACGCTTCCCTGCCAGGGCAACTACGCCTTGCTAGGAGACTTTAAAATTCGACTGCCCGATTTGCCAACGGTGCCACCCCAGATCGTGCTGGGTCTTCGCCCGGAACACCTTCAGCTTGCTGAAACCGAGGCTGCCGCCACGGTTAAAGGAGGAGTCTTTCTTGTCGAAAACTTGGGGATGCACAATCTGGTCAGCATTAAAGTAGCCAACGCTCAGGGTGATCCCATTATCCTGCGAACGCTGCTGCCACCAGAGCATTGGTCTAACCGAGAACTCGCTTTCACCATTCCACCCAACGAAACCCACTGGTTTGACGTGCAATCAGGCGATTCACTGGTACGGCGAGCGTAAGCATTAACCCGTTGCTAGTTAAACCAGTGATGGTTGTCCGTTTGTTTCAGCAGCCAAAGCCTCCAGCCGCTCTTGTTGATCCTGGGAAATGCAAGTTTGAATCACTTCCTCAATATCACCTTGCAAAATGGGTGCTAACGAAAAGTTTTGCCCCAAGCGGTGATCGGTGATGCGATTGTCTTTGTAGTTGTAGGTGCGAATCTTTTCGGAACGAGAACCAGTACCCACCTGCGATCGCCGCATGGATGTTACCGCTTCTTGCTGTTCACGCAGTTTTAATTCGTAGAGTTTTGCCCGCAGAATTTGCATGGCTCGCTCGCGGTTCTGGAGCTGCGAGCGTTCTTCTGTGCAAAAAATGCGAATTCCGGTCGGCTTGTGCATCAAGTCAACAGCAGTTTCCACCTTGTTAACGTTCTGTCCACCAGCACCGCCCGATCGCGCTGTGGTTAGTTCAATGTCTTTGGGGTCGATGTGAATCTCTACCTCATCCACCTCTGGCATAATTGCCACCGTTGCCGTAGACGTATGCACACGACCAGAGGCTTCTGTCAGAGGTACGCGCTGCACCCGATGAACGCCTGCCTCAAACTTAAGCTTGCTATAAACACGATCGCCCTGAATCTCTAGAATGGCTTCCTTGCAGCCCCCCATATCAGCTAACGACTCACTAACCAGTTTCACTCGCCAGTTTTGAGTTTCGGCATAGCGCGAATACATCCGCACCAGATCTCCCGCCCAGATACTTGCCTCGTCGCCACCTGTTCCAGCACGAATTTCCAACATGATGTTCTTGTCATCATTTGGATCGCTTGGCAGCAGCAAAATCTTCAGGCGTTTTTCTAGTTCAGCAGTTTTGGCTTCAAGTTCGTCAGCTTCTGCGGCTGCCATTTCATGCAGTTCTAAATCGCCACCTGACTCCTTCACTATTTGCTTTGCTTCGGCAAGCGATTGTTGAGTTGTTTTCCAATCAGCAAACGTATTGACGACTTCTTCGAGTGACGATCGGCTCTTTGCCACCCGCTGAAATTCACCAGGATCTTTTGCTACATCTGGGTCTGCCAAGCGACGAGTCAACTCATCAAATGTTTGCTCAACCGATCGCAGCTTATCTAGTAGATATGCTTCAGCCATAGGACAAAACTCTCGAAAACAATAGAGTAAAATATCGACTTAAATTTTGAGATCACAGATACACGCCTGAACGTTTTAACGCTCAAGCGTGTATGTCTCATCTAAAAACCAGCCGCTCTACCGTCTCTTCTTCTTCTGAGGCTGTACGTCTGCTCCCTCTTCACCCTCTAACATGCCGTACTTACGTAAGAAGCGATCAACCCGACCTTCGGTATCAATAATCTTTTGCGTACCCGTGTAAAAGGGGTGATTGCCAGACCACACATCAACGTGCAGTTCAGGCTTGGTGGAACCAATGGTCATAACCACTTCACCATTGCAAAAAACCTTTGCATCGGGATACCACTTGGGATGAATATCAGGCTTAGGCATTATTAACTCTCCAACGTCTCCATCTCATTAATCAATCTTAGCGCTCAACCTCTAACCTTATTAAAAGCAGTAGTTGATACCTGAATGCCAGCAGTTTTCTACCGCTTCGAGAATTGAGGTGCTTTACGCGCTTTGCGTAACCCGTACTTCTTGCGCTCTTTAGCACGGGGATCACGGGTCAGATAGCCTTCAATTTTCAATGGCTTACGATTGTCAGGGTCGAGTTGACAGAGTGCTCGCGCAACGCCCAGACGCATTGCATCAGCTTGCCCAGTCAAACCGCCCCCATGAGCGTTGACTAAAATATCGTATTCACCTTCTAGCCCCAACGTTTCCAAGGGTGCTTTGGTAGCCGCTAAGTAATCGGCATTGAACTGGAGATACAAATCACCAGGCTTGCCATTGATAGTTAACTGACCAGTCCCAGGCACTAAACGTACCCGAGCTACTGCTGTTTTACGGCGACCCGTTCCTAAATAAACGACTCGTCCTTGGTCAATAGCTTGCATTAGTGTTGTTCTCCTGGAATAGTCTGAATTGCTAGAACTTGAGGCATTTGAGCCTGATGCGGATGGTCGGCACCTGCGTAGACTTTAAGCTTTGTGAAAAGCTGCCGTCCCAAAGTAGTCTTAGGCAGCATTCCTTTAACGGCTTGCTCAATAATACGCTCCGGTATCCGTGCCTGAAGTTTTGCGAAGGTTTCAGTCTTCATCCCGCCAGGACGACCAGAGTGACGACGGTACAGTTTCTGGCTGCGTTTCCTGCCAGTCACATCAACTTTCTCAGCGTTGATCACAATGACAAAATCGCCTGTATCCATATGAGGCGTAAATGTTGGCTTGTTTTTGCCGCGTAATACAGTCGCAATTTCGCTAGCCAGGCGACCAAGTCGCTGATCCGCTGCGTCAACAATGTACCAATTGCGCTCAATGGAATCGATAGGTGGAAGGTAAGTCTTAGTCATAGTAGTCTCGTGTGCTTGAAATGTGAATGGGCATGACGGGCGGCAAACAGGGTTAAGGTCTTAGATGACCAGCGATCGCTCAGGAAATGCCGCTAAGGATAGCGCTGGCTGAGTGTCATACCAGACCTCAGGGGGGAAGGGAAACTCTGCATAGCCAACCCGCAGTAAGCAAAGCCCTTGTGCTGGCGCGGCATACTTTACCTGGTCTCGGTGCTCCTGTTTCCAGACCTCAGTAAAGTTGCCAGGCGATCGTACGCCACGCCCAACCTGTACTAACATTCCTACTAACAGACGCATCATGCCGTAGAGAAAGCCGCTTGCCTGCACTTCAATATAAACCAGCGCCCCATCACGTTTACACTCTGCTGCCTGAACATCAACCCAGGAGTGAGGACGATCTGACCCAGCACGATGAAAAGCTGCCAGATGATGTCGTCCAATAAGTGGCAATAATGCAGCCCGAATGAGCGACTCATCCAACGGTTCGTAGTAATAGTGCCACGCAAAAGGACGAACAAATAAGTTAGGGCGAGGATCAGTATAAAGCGTGTAGCGATAACGTCGCCAAATCGCTGAAAACCTAGCATGCCAAGTAGAATCTACGATCGCCGAGGCACGAATTAAAACGTCGTCTGGCAGCCGAGCATTAAGAATAGCTGCCCAACGGTGAGCTGGGATATGTGCAGGTGCATCAAAATGGGCAACCTGTGCAGCGGCATGAACGCCAGAATCAGTTCTGCCAGCCGCATAAATGCGAACAGGGAATCCCAGTACTGCTTCTAAGGTTGTTTCGATTTCTTCCTGCACCGTTCGATGCTTGGGTTGCCGCTGCCATCCATGAAAACGAGTACCCAGGTATTGGATTACCAGGGCAACTCGCTGTGTCAGTGGAGAAGCAGAAGACAGCATGAAATCAGGTCAACTCAATGATTGCCATCTCGGCATTATCGCCGCGACGATGAACAGTACGGATAATGCGAGTGTAGCCGCCTTGACGATCGCCATAGCGAGACGCTGCTTGCTCAAACAAGGCATGGACTAACTGCTTATCAAACAGGTAACCTATCGCTTGCCGACGTGCTGCCAGAGAACCGTCCTTAGCTAACGTAATCATACGGTCTGCCTCAGAACGTACAGCACGAGCGCGGGTTTTGGTCGTTTTAATGCGACCATTACGAATTAATTCTGTCGTCAACGAGCGTAGCAAAGCACGACGTTGATCAGCAGGTTTACTAAGTAGAGGAACACGACAGCGGTGACGCATAAGACTTCACGTTAAATTGAGTAGTTGTTAATCTATTGCTTGTCAGTAACAAGTAGTCGTTAGCAAGCAAAATCGGAATGCTAGCTAGATTTGGAAGACTTTTCCTGCGGTAGGGTGATGCCTAAGCGTTGCTGTAAGGCTTCAACTACTTCTTCAGCAGACTTCTGACCAAAGTTTTTGATTTCTAGCAAATCTTCTTGACTGTAGTCCAGCAAGTCTGCCACTGAGTTAATCTGAGCGCGCTTCAGACAGTTGTAAGCACGTACCGAAAGCTGAAGTTCTTCAATCGGGATTTGATTAGCCGGATTTTCTTCATCCCCATCTTCTTCGTCTGATGGCTCAAAAGTGATTTCTTTAAGAGGGTTAAACAAATCAACCAAGATGTTTGCTGCTTGGCTTAACGCTTCCTGTGGTGTCAGGCTACCGTTCGTCCAAATTTCCATGATTAGGCGATCGCGCTCGATCAAACCGCCAGCTCTTGCATCTTCGACAATGTAATTCACTTTGCGAACTGGCATAAAGAGTGAATCAATTTGCAGAAAGTCTAAAGCGGCTGTCTCATCTCGACCTCTTTCAACCGTACGGTAGCCCTTCCCTCGCTCGATCCGAAACTCCATCTCTAGAGTGGAACCTGCCGACAATGTAGCGACATACTGATTCGGGTCAACGAGTTCTACTTCAGACGGCAAGTCAAACTGATCTACTGTGACAGTTGCGGGACCCTGCGCTAGCAAACGCCCAATTTGTGGCTGAGAAGAATGGCTCTTAAGCACAACCTTCTTCATGTTCAGCAGAATATCGAGAACGTCTTCGCGCACTCCCGGAATAGTAGCAAACTCGTGATTTACACCGGCAATGCGTACAGCAGTGACAGCTGCGCCCTCTAGATTTGATAGCAAAACACGCCTGAGAGCATTGCCTAACGTGATACCCTGTCCGCGCTCCAACGGCTCAATGACAAAGCGGCTATTCTGGCTTTGATCCCGTTCTGTTTTGGATTCAACGCATTCGACCTGAAACTGTGCCATGTAGCAACCTCCCCGCTTCTTAGTGAAAGGCAAACGCCTTACTGACTCAACTCTGAACGTACGAACAATGTGATAGTGAATAACGAAGTCGCTATGGAGAGTAATGCTCTAAGCTCACAACCTCACACATATCTAAACCAACATGACGAAAGCAAGTCTATCTAGACTCGGCGGCGTTTTGGAGGGCGGCAACCATTATGTGGAATTGGTGTTACATCTCGAATGAGGGTAATCTCTAATCCAGAGCCTTGAAGTGCACGGATTGCTGTCTCCCTACCTGCGCCAGGACCACTAACCATTACTTCAAGTTGACGCATACCTTGATCGGCGGCACGTCGAGCGGCACTTTCTGCCGCTGTTTGTGCCGCAAAGGGAGTACCTTTTTTAGCACCCTTAAAGCCACTAGAGCCAGCAGACGCCCAAGAGATAACCTCTCCGTTGGTATCTGAGATCGTCACGATCGTGTTGTTAAACGTGGATTGAATGTAGGCTACGCCACTCGGTACATTCTTCTTCTGCTTACGTGCTCCGGTTTTTCGAGCTGGTTGTCGCGCCATGTCAGTTCTCTAATTTTGTGTGTAACGTGTTTGACTAAAAATGTACAAGTAGCTGTAGCGTTAACTAAAAGCACAAGCCTATTGCTAGTAAGCGAAGCGATTACTTCAACAAGCTTGCGCCAACTACTACTTACCTATTTCTTACTAGGTGCCTTTTTCTTACCAGCCACTGTGCGACGACCGCCTCGCCGGGTACGAGCATTTGTACGAGTACGTTGACCACGAACAGGAAGACCAAGACGATGACGACGACCGCGATAGGTGCCGATATCCATCAATCGCTTGATGTTCATCGACTCCAAGCGTCTTAGATCACCTTCAATTTGGTAGTTCTCTTCAACTTCTTCACGCAATAAAGAAACATCAGCGTCACTCAGATCTTTGACGCGAGTATCTGGATTAACACCTGTTGCTTTCAAAACGTCTTGGGAACGGGTCAGCCCAATTCCGTATATATATGTGAGACCAATCTCAATCCGCTTGTCGCGAGGTAAGTCTACTCCAGCGATCCGTGCCACGCTATTCTCTCCCAGTCTTCTACTACTAAACTTTCGACTCTTGCCTGCTAAGTTCCTACACTCGTCTAGAACGTCTCTGGCAATCCCTGTCTTGGTATATGCCTTAGCCTTGACGTTGCTTATGCTTCGGGTTTAGACAGATCACCATCACTCTGCCGCGACGACGAATAACGCGGCATTTCTCACAGATCTTACGAACAGATGCCCGGACTTTCATGACTCGTTTTCGCCAGTATTACAAACGTTATATGCTATCAAAATCAAAGGGTGATTGTCAAATATTTGTTCTAAGATTCTGAATCTTTAGTACCTTCAGCCATAAAACGCAACCCATTAACAAACTACTTTTTATTACGTAAGCGATACGTAATACGACCTTTGGTCAGGTCGTAAGGTGTCAACTCGACCTTGACTCGATCGCCCGGAAGGATTTTGATGTAATTGCGGCGAATCTTGCCAGAAATATGAGCCAGGACATTAAACCCGTTATCAAGGTTGACTCGAAACATAGCGTTGGGCAGCGATTCGGTGACCGTGCCTTCCATTTCAATTAGATCTTGCTTTGACAATGTGCTTTCCTCTACTAAGTAATGATCAAACTTGATTTCTTATCATTGTTGGGTAACGTTTCTTCTCTAAGTTTAAGTTATTAACTTTAAGTATGGCAGCGATAGCGTACGAGCAAGCAGGATGTAACCAGTGTCATAGCAACTGCGTAAAGAGGATGCTGCCTTTTAAGTACCCGTTAAGAGTCAACCACCGCTTTCTGAACCAGCCCTCTAAGTTCCTCAGTTACAGCCTCTGGAGGAATATTGCCGTTAATGGACAGAAACTTATCTTGACTCTGATAAAAGTCAATCAACGGAGCAGTCTGGTCGTGATAGACCTGTAAGCGTCGCCGAATAACCTCTTCAGTGTCATCTTGTCGTCCACGCCCAAGCAATCGCTGCACAAGAACATCGTCTGGGACATCCAGATTAATTGCGTAGTCGTATGCATGAGAAATATCTACCAGCAATTCATCCAGAAACACAGCCTGAGCAACATTGCGAGGAAAACCGTCTAAAATCCAGCCGCTATGAGCATCTGACTGACTTAATCGATCACGGATTAGATCGATTACAAGCAGATCAGGGACAAGGTTGCCCTGATCCATGTAGGACTGTGCTTTTAAACCTAGTGGAGTCTGTGAAGCAACCGCCGTTCGTAAAATATCCCCAGTAGAAATGTGTGGAATATGACTAAACGCTGCTAAAGCTTTCGCCTGCGTTCCCTTACCTGCCCCTGGAGCACCGAGAAAAATGAGACGAGCCACTATTGCTTCACCATTCCTTCATAGCGCTGGGAAATTACGTAAGTCTGCACTTGCTTCGCCGTATCGATTGCCACGCCTACCAGGATAAGTAGAGAGGTTGCACCAATACCCTGAAACGTTCTCACGTTAGTTGCTCCCTCTACGGCTGTTGGTACGATTGCCACTAAGCCAAGGAAAATAGCACCTAAAAACGTAAGGCGGTTCAAAACACGCTCAATGTAGTCACTAGTTGCTTTGCCCGGGCGAATGCCTGGGATACTAGCCCCCATCTTCTTCAAGTTTTGGGACATATCGACAGGGTTAACGACCAGCGAAGCATAAAAGTAGCTAAAGAAAAGAATCAAAAGCAGATAGAGGGCCGCATGAACCCACGGCATACTTCCATTAGGGCTGAGGTAATTAGCAATTTGGATCGCTATATCGTTCTTTGTAAATTGAGCTAGCGTCACAGGAAGAACCAGCACAGCAGAGGCAAAAATGATGGGCATAACCCCACCTTGATTGAGCCGCAGTGGCAGATAGCTGTTGCGCTCCATGTAGGTTCGCCGCCCAACCTGACGACGTGCTGAGATGATGGGAATACGACGGCTACCTTCTTGAACGAAGACAATACCCACAATCATGACGAGGAAAACGACGAGCAGCATGATAACGCCACCCACCACGTTGCGATCGCCGCTCTGTGCTAGCTCTAATGTTTGACCCACTGAGCGTGGCAAACTGGAAACAATGTTGACAAAGATCAGCAGTGAGGCACCATTACCAATGCCTCGCTCGGTGATTAATTCACCCACCCACATGACAAACATGGAGCCAGCCGTCAGTGCTAAGACTGTCTGCACAACAAAAATTGGTCCCCAGCTATCGGCATAAGGACGAACCCAAACAGCAATACCAGCACTCTGAACAATCGCCCAGCCGAGTGAGACATAGCGTGTAATCTGCGAAATCTTGCGGCGACCTGCTTCACCTTCATTTTTCTGCAAATTTTCGAGCGCTGGCAACGCTGAGGTTAGAAGCTGCAAGATAATAGACGCATTAATGTAAGGCAGAATGCCAAGTGCAAAAATTCCCAAAGCAGCAATGCCGCCACCAGAAAACACGTCCAGGAAGCCAATTAATGGGCTATTTTGAATGCTTTGAGAAAAAGCAGCCCTATCAATTCCCGGTAAAGGTAGAAACATACCTAACCGTATCAGGATGAGCATACCGATGGTAAGGAGTATGCGACCGCGTAGTCCTGCCGCCTGAGCCATCTGGGCAAACGTTTCTTGAGCACTTGGTGTTCTATCTCGACTACTATCCATGAAGCAGTTCCTCTACGTTTATGTCCTTTGGGAAAGGGGTTTCACAGCTGCCTCTCATTCACTTGCTTGAGCTTAGTACCGTTGACCAAAACATCAGCAAGGGGATATAGACACAACGTGACACGACTTAGTCAGCACCAAGCAGTTCCCATGTGCCGCCCGCTGCCTCAATCTTAGCGCGAGCAGAAACACTAAAAGCAGCAGCACGAACTGTCAAGGGTACTGTTACCTCACCATCACCTAGCAGTTTAAGCGGACCATCATCATGAGTGACAATGCCAGCCTCAAGCAGCGATGTGAGAGTGACATCTGTATTAGCAGGCAGTGTAGACAAAGCACCAATATTAATAATGGTGTAGTCTGTACGATTTATGATTGGAAAGCGCTTTAACTTCGGCAAACGACGATAAAGAGGGATTTGTCCACCTTCAAAGCCAGGACGGGTCGGACGACCTGAGCGTGATTTTTGCCCCCGCATTCCGAAACCGCAGCTCGCCCCCTGACCAGCCGCAATACCGCGACCCACTCGCCGAGAGCGCTTTTTAGAGCCATCTTGTGGCGTAACGTCATCAAGTCTCATAGTTTTTCCTGGTTGATTGTTGTTAGTCGCCAGTGGTTAGTGATTAGTTTTAGCCTTGACCACTAAAAGCCAACAACTAAAAACGAATCGCTGCTCAAGCGTAGAGATTTTCGATTGGAATACCACGCTCTTCAGCAACGTCAGCAAACGTACGTAACGTTTCGAGCGCATTTACTGTTGCTCTAGCATTGTTCAACGGGTTACCAGAACCAAGCTGTTTCGCCAGTACGTTACGGACACCTGCAAGCTCTAGCACAGTACGAACAGCGCCCCCAGCGATAACACCAGTCCCTGGTGCTGCTGGACGCATCATAATTTTGGCACCTCCACCAGTACCGTTGGCAGGGTGGGGAATCGAGTTGGACTTGGTAAGCGGCACATCAACTAAATGCTTCTTACCATCGGCAACGCCTTTTTTGACAGCCCCAATAACATCACTTGCTTTGCCAACGCCAACACCAACCTGACCTTTCTCGTTACCAATGACAACGATCGCTCGAAAGCTGAGCTTTTTACCGCCCTTCACAACTTTAGTGACTCGGCGGATTTGCACTACCCGCTCTTGCCAATCTGTCTCTTTTTCCTTACTTTTAGGACTTTTACGACCCTTTGCCATATCTGCTCCAAGTTGTTAGTTGCTAGTTGTTAGTTGCTAGTGTTTGTTCATTTGCGCTGACAGCTAGTCGCTAGCAGCTAACAGCCATTAGAAAACGAGTCCAGCTTCACGAGCGGCATCTGCCAATGCTTTCACGCGACCGTGATAAAGGCTACCACCGCGATCAAAGACAACCTGTTTAATACCCTTTGCCAGTAAGCGCTCTGCTACTAGCCGACCAACTTCGATCGACGCATCACAATTTGATCCCGAACTTAAAGAAACTTTCAAATCAGGGTCAAGTGTGGAGGCAGCTACTAAAGTATGCTGCGCGACGTCATCAATCACCTGAGCGTAGATATGCTGATTTGAGCGAAACACAGCTAAACGAGGACGTTCTGAGGTCCCGGTGATGCGACGACGCACCCGGCTATGACGACGACGTGTTGATTCTTTACGAGTTAATTTCATGCTTACTTCTTCCCTGCCTTACCAACTTTGCGTCTGACCGCTTCACCGGCATAGCGAATCCCTTTACCCTTGTAAGGTTCTGGCGGACGAACAGCACGAATGCGAGCAGCTGTGTTGCCGACAATTTCTTTGTCGATACCACTAACTACGACATTCGTGTTGTTTTCGACAGCAACCTGAATCCCCTCTGGAGGCTCTAGCTCAACTGGCTTGCTGTAACCCACGTTAAGTATCAGATTTCGACCCTGGATTTGAGCACGGTAGCCCACACCTTGGATTTCTAACCGACGCTGGAATCCTTGCGAAACCCCTTCAACCATGTTTGCAACCAAAGTGCGACAAAGCCCGTGGCGTTGTCGTGCAGCACGAGACTCATCCTGACGAGTGACCAGCAAGGTTTCTCCATCTTGAGCAACGGCAACTTCTCCAGGCAAGACTCTAGATAACTCACCCTTTGGACCTTTAACCGTAACAAATTGCCCGTCAATCGTTATGGTCACCTTGCCAGGAATATCAATAGGGCGTTTACCAATGCGAGACATAACTGACTACTCCTACATAAATAGTTATTAGTTATTAGTTGCTGGTTACTTAGCGATCGTAAACAAGTGATCTAAAAACTAATTGCCAAAAACTAAGAACTGGCTTACCAGATGTAGCACAGCACTTCTCCACCCAACCCAGTGCGCCGTGCCTCACGATCAGTCATAATTCCACTAGAAGTGGAAATAATGGCAACGCCAATGCCACCTAAGACACGAGGAAGCTCTCGCCGATTTGAGTAGACGCGGTAACCGGGCTTGCTAACGCGCCGCAGCGTTGTAATAATGGGTCGCTTCGTTTTGCCCTTATATTTCAGCGCAATGACCAAATTCCGCTTAATACCCTCACCAGCTTCTGCAAAGTCGGCAATGAAGCCTTCTTCTTTCAGAACCTTAGCGATACTACGGGTCATCTTTGTGGATGGAACTTCGGTTGTTTGGTGACGCGCCAAGTTGGCATTCCGAATGCGCGTCAGCATATCTGAAATAGTGTCGTGTGCCGCCATAGTTTTCCCTTGATAAAGCTGCCTTAGTTATCCCGGAAGGGCATGCCCAGTTCTTTCAGCAAGGCGCGACCCTCCTCATCGGTGTGTGCCGTAGTAATGATCGAGATGTCCATACCACGTACTTGGTCAACGCTGTCATATTCCACTTCAGGGAAGATCAGCTGTTCGCGCAAGCCCAATGTATAGTTTCCTCGCCCATCAAAGCTCTTGGGGCTGATCCCACGAAAATCTCGGATGCGTGGAAGCGTAAGATTAACGAGGCGATCAAGAAACGCATACATACGCCCAGATCGCAGAGTCACCATAATACCTACAGGCATTCCTTGACGAATCTTGAAGCCCGCGATCGCCTTCTTAGCGCGCGTCACAACTGGCTTTTGTCCGGTAATAAGACTAATCTCAGCCAGAGAAGCCTCCAATGCCTTTGCGTTTTGAGCGGCTTCACCCATCCCTCGGTTCACTGTTACCTTAATGACTTTCGGCACCTGATGGATATTGGTGTAGCTAAATTGCTCCATAAGTTTAGGAACAATTTTTTCTTGATAGTAAGTCTTGAGTCGTTCTGCCATTGTCTTCGTTCCTTAATCACCCCTGGGCTTGGTCAGGGAAGTAGTTGTTAACTAACTGCCTTGGCTATGCATGAAAGTTTCTATAGAAATCGCTAGTCTGAGAGGCTGTGTTATTCCCCCTACACTGACTTAACGAAAAGTTCTAAGAACTTTGTGCTAATCCAGCGTTTCACCTGTCTTTTTAAGCATTCTCACTTTGCGACCTTCTGCATCAAAGGTGTAGCAAACACGACTCGCAACTTTTTGCTTTTCAGAATAAAGCATTACATTAGAGCTATGAATCGGCGCTTCGTTGGTTACGATCTGCCCCGTCTCACCTTCTTGCTGAGGCTTAACGTGCTTGGTGCGGATGTTAACGCCTTTGACAACAACCTTGTTCGTTTTTGGCAGGGTTTGCAGTACTTCACCTACTTTGCCTTTATCACTACCAGCGATAACCTGAACGGTATCCCCTTTTTTGACGTGCAGCTTGTGTCGAACTGGAGCTGGTTTAACCTTTGTCATTACAGAACCTCCGGAGCGAGGGAGACAATTTTAGTAAAGTTTTTGTCACGTAGTTCACGGGCAACCGGACCAAAAACACGGGTACCTCTGGGATTACCGTCATTGTTGATCAGTACAGCCGCATTATCATCAAAACGAATACTCATACCACTGTCGCGACGAAGACTTTTGCGAGTGCGGACGATTACGGCACGCACAACATCAGACTTCTTGACTGCCATATTGGGAATGGCATCTTTAACGACTGCAATAATGATGTCACCCACACCACCGTAGCGGCGGTTGCCGCCACCGATGACACGAATACACATCAGCTTGCGAGCGCCGCTGTTATCTGCAACATTCAGGTAAGACTCTTGTTGGATCATTGGTTCCTCCGACTATGCTTGAGCCGCTGTGGTAAGAATGTCAGTTACGGTCCAGCGCTTTGTAGCACTTAGCGGTCTCGTCTCCTGAATGCGAACGCGATCGCCCACTTTGCATTTGTTTTCTTCGTCATGCGCTTTGTAACGCTTGGTGCGAGCTACGATCTTGCCGTACTTAGGGTGAGCAGAACGGCTTTCTACTGCTACGACGATCGTTTTCTCCATTTTGTCGCTGACAACTAAGCCAACTCTTTCTTTTGCTGCCATGGAAGGTATCCGGGTAAAAGGAAGGATAAAGGATAAAAGGTGGAGGATAAAGACTGAGGGGAGCGAAGCAACAGCGGGTTACTTAACAATCCCTAACTGCTTTTATTCCTTAGCCCTTAGCCCTCGACCTTTGAAGCCAACTGCCGCTCTCGTTCGATCGTTAGCAATTGAGCAAGACGATGACGGGTGTGCTTAAAGCGATGAGATTTATCCAGTTGGCGCGTGCCTTTTTGGAAACGCAATTCAAAGAGCTGTCGTTTTGTTGCAACAATTTGCTCGTCAAGCTCTTGATCACTCAAATCACGGACTTCATCAATTTTAGGAAGAGGCATAGCTTAGGACTCCTCCGCTGCGCGGCTAATAAACTTGGTTTTGATCGGTAGCTTGAACGAGGCAAGGCGCATCGCTTCTCTTGCTATCTCTTCAGTAACGCCAGAGATCTCAAACATAATCCGACCAGGCTTAACAACAGCAACCCAAAACTCAGGGGCACCTTTACCAGAACCCATCCGAGTTTCAGCCGGACGCATTGTTACAGGCTTATCGGGAAAAATCCGAATCCAGATCTTGCCACCCCGACGGATGTAGCGAGTCATCGCACGACGGCTAGCTTCAATTTGTCGAGCCGTAATCCAGGATGGCTCCTGCGCCTGCAAACCAAACTCACCGAAGTCAAGTTCGTTGCCACGAGTTGCCAGACCGCTCATCCGTCCGCGCTGCTGTTTCCGAAATTTTGTTCTTCTTGGACTTAACATGACTCATACCTTGAGAATTCAGGAGCCAGGAGTCAGGAGTCAGGAGCTAGAGAGATTGATTGAATCATCCCTTCACCCTTTATCCCTTACCCTTCATTCGATCGATCTTCAAACTGTTGGCGGCGACGTTGCTGACGACGGCGAGGTTGATTATTAGTTGGAGCAGGTTCCTGCTCTTGCCCTGGGATGATTTCGCCCTTAAAGATCCAGACTTTGATGCCTAATGTGCCAAAGATTGTTTGAGCAGTACAGTAAGCGTAATCAATGTCAGCTCTAAGCGTATGCAAGGGAACTCTACCCTCGCGAGTCCACTCTGGGCGAGCGATTTCTGCCCCATTGAGCCGACCACTAACCTGAACCTTGATACCTTCAATGCCAGCGCGTTGGGCACGCTGAATTGCTTGACGTACGACTCGGCGGAAGGAAACCCGTCGCTCAAGCTGCTGGGCAATATATTCGCCAATCAGCGCAGCATCAGCATCAACTCTTGCTACTTCCACAACGTTGATGCGAATCTGGCGATCACCACCGCCTAACACTGCTTGTAAGCTCACTCGTAAGGACTCAATACCAGTGCCACCACGACCAACTACCACACCCGGTCGCGCAGTGCGAACTTCTAGATCAATCTGATCCGCTTTGCGTTCAATCCGAACCTCTGAAATTCCAGCGCTGCTGAGATTTTTTTCAACGAAGCGCCGGATTTTGTAGTCCTCTTGCAGGAGTTCAGGATACCGCTTATGGTCGCCGAACCAGCGAGAGCGGTGCTCTTGGGTAATGCCGAGGCGGAACCCGGTTGGATGAATTTTCTGTCCCACGAATGCGTCCTCCAGTAAGCAGTTAAATCTCAATGACGGTTGTAACCGCCTATCAAATGTTGAGTAGGAGTTCGTTTATCTACTCGGCTGCGGCACCAGGAGCTACCGCGATCGTGATATGGCAAGTGGGCTTCCGAATTTGGTAAGCTCGCCCTTGCGCTCTAGGCCGGAACCGCTTAAGAGATGGTCCTTGATCAGCAAAGGCTTGGCTGACCAACAACTCAGCCCGGCTTAGGCCCCCATTATGTTCAGCGTTGGCAGCAGCCGAGCGCAGTACTTTTAATACAGGCTCACACGCACGATAGGGCATGAACTCTAGAATAATGAGCGCTTCTCGGTAAGAGCGCCCCCGAATCTGGTCAAGCACTCGCCGAACTTTGTGCGGTGACATTCGAATGTACCGAGCGATCGCTTTAGTTTCAGTGGTGGTATCAATAGCCATACATTTTTCCTTTAGCTGTCAGCGGCATCCGCTCAATTCGTTATCGACGTGCTTTCTTGTCGCCACCAGCGTGACTGCGAAACGTCCGGGTAGGGGCAAATTCCCCCAGTTTGTGCCCAACCATTTGCTCTGTAACATAAACCGGAACGTGTTGCCGCCCGTTATGCACTGCGATCGTATGACCAATCATCTGGGGCAGGATGGTGGACGCACGTGACCAAGTTTTAATTACCTGCTTATCGCCCTTAACGTTCAGCGCTTCAATCTTACTAAGCAGATGATCTGCAACAAACGGACCTTTCTTTAGTGAGCGAGCCATAGTCTATCTCCCCTCCGTCATTTACCCGTCATTTATGAATCCCGACCGCCTCTGCCTCGCTTAGAAGACTTCCGGCGACGACGCACAATTAAGGCGTTGCTGAGTTTCTTCTTCTTGCGAGTTTTGTATCCCAATGTTGGTTTACCCCAAGGTGTGACAGGACCCGAGCGACCGATCGGTGCTCGACCTTCACCACCACCATGGGGGTGATCCACTGGGTTCATGACACTGCCTCGAACTTCTGGGCGACGACCTTTCCAGCGCTTGCGACCAGCCTTGCCGAAGCTGGTGTTGCGGATATCACCATTGCCTACTGAGCCAATCGTTGCGTAACACTCACGACGAATCAAACGTACTTCTCCAGACGGGAGTTTCAGTGTGACGAAGTTTCCTTCTTTCGCTGCGACCTGAGCGCCTGCACCAGCAGCACGTACAATCTGTCCACCTTTTCCAGGTACTAGCTCAACATTATGGACAGTCGTACCAAGCGGAACATTTCCAAGCGGCAACGCATTGCCAATTTCAAACGGAGAATCGGGACCTGAGCGGATAATAGTGCCAACTGCTAGATTAGCTGGATGGATAATATATCGCTTCTCGCCATCCTGGTAGAAGAGCAGTGCAATTCGCGCATTCCGGTTGGGGTCGTACTCGATCGCAACAACCTTGGCAGGAATATTATGCTTGTCGCGCTTGAAATCAATGATGCGATAAAGACGCTTATGTCCACCACCACGATGACGGCACGTAATGACCCCACGATTGTTACGCCCCTTGGGTCGGTGCTTTGAGTGCGTCAGAGACTTCTCTGGCTCGCTCTTTGTTACTTCTGAAAAAGCAGAAACTGAGCGGGTGCGTGTACCAGGAGTAGTCGGTCGATAAAAACGGATGCCCATAACGTTAAGCTCTTGGGGATTTTTGCAATATTGAAGGTTAGACGTTGCCCGCTAGAGACAGAGCCTCTAACCTTTGTGATGGGTCAAACTTCTGGGAAGAGTGTAATAGAGTCTCCAGCCGCCAAAGTGACAACAGCTCGTTTGTACTGTGGTCGATGCCCAGCGAACTTACCGACACGACGTGCTTTACGGGGAGGATTCTGGGTACTGACGTTAACCACCTTGACTTCAAAGAGCGTCTCGATCGCCGCCTTAATTTCTGGCTTCTTCGCTCTCGGATCAACCTCAAACGTGTACTGATTGTTCTCTAGCAAAAGAGTAGCTTTCTCAGTCACGATCGGACGACGTACTAAATCAGCTAGTGCCCCAGCGTTATACTCAGTCACCATAAACCTCCTGAATTTTCGTAAGAGCTGATGCCGTTGCCACAATGCGCTCGGCTGCAAGCAGATCGAACACGTTCAGGTTTCCTGCTGAGATCAGTCGTAGATTGTCAATATTGCGAGCAGATAGATAGACATTTTCATCTCGCTCTCCAACAATCAACAGCACTTTTGATCTAGGCTCAATGCCCCAACCGGCTAAAGCCTTTACCACTTCTTTAGTCTTGGGACGAGTCAACTGGTCAGCAAAATCTTGTACAACTACCAGATCTTCAAGTCGGCTATGAAGCGCGGTGCGAAGCGCTAAACGCCGCTCTTTGCGATTCATCTTAAGAGTGTAGTCTCTTGGCTTTGGACCAAAGATAACGCCACCGCCCCGCCATAACGGTGAACGGTTAGAACCTGCACGAGCACGCCCTGTCCCTTTTTGTCGCCAAGGTTTGCGTCCACCCCCGCGTACTTCAGCACGGGTCTTTGTGGAGGCAGTACCTTGACGTACATTTGCCAACTGTCGGGTCAGAGCACGATGGACAACGTGAGCAGCATTCGCTTCGTCTGCTACCTTCAAGTCCAAAGAAGCAGTACCCGCTTCTTCGCCCTGCCAATTCTTAACGACACAATCAACCATAGTTTTACCCTTGTCTCTCATTCAGCGTAGAGGTGCATTCCAACCGAAACGCTCTACTGTCGACCGACGATCGTCGCTGGGACGATATTAAGCAAGGCACCGGGCTTGCCAGGAAGCGCACCTTTGATCAGCAGGAGATTGCGCTCAATGTCAACCCGCACCACCGTCAACTTGCGAACGGTTACTTGCCCACCGCCCAATCGTCCAGCCATCCGCTTACCGGGGTAGACACGACCAGGTGTTGTACCGGCTCCGGTAGAACCTGGAGCGCGATGGTTCTTAGAACCGTGTGCCATTGGTCCGCGCTTAAAGTTGTGACGCTTCTGATACCCAGCAAACCCACGACCGATGCTGGTGCCAATGACATCAACAACTTGCCCAACCTCAAAGGCATCTGCCTTTAACTGCTGACCCAACTCAAATTCGCCTGCAGTCTTAAGACGATACTCATGAAGGTGTCGTACGGGAGAAGCACCCGATTTTGCAAGATGCCCCAGCTCTGGCTTCGTCAGCGCTTTTTGAGACACGTCACCGTATCCAACCTGAACGGCAAAATAGCCATCTGTTTGGACTGTTTTCACTTGCGTGATAGTGCATGGTCCCGCTTGAATGACCGTCACAGGAATCGCTTTTCCTGCTTCGTCAAACACTTGGGTCATGCCGAGTTTTGTGCCAAGGATACCAACAGACACGGTGACTAGACTCCATTTCTACACGTTAAAACTTAGGCTCTACAGCTCAGAATCTCGAAGCTGCTTTCCTTGTTTGAACTGCTCTTAAAGCTCAGTCACGTCATCAACTATGCAACCCAAAAGTCTGGATAGCACCAGGATGAACAAACCTCACCAATCGCTTCATCAGCCGATAAAGCTGATGACATCTAACAAGCGCTACATTTATTAGCTAGTTCCGCCAGGACTTGCGTAGCAAGCTACTCAGTATCCCTATAAGGCGGAAGTCATTTTCCAGTTAGTGCTAAAGTGCTGCTTATTGCAGTTTCAGACTCTAGCCTGGAATGCTTTTGCATAACTCGGCAGCAGTTATTAACTATAAGGCAATTCTTCCCTGATTGTCTAGTGCTCTTGGAAACTTCTTTGCTGAGGCAGCGATCGCTCTAGCGCGATCAACTGAATCTCTCAGTAACACCCAATAGCCTTACAACTATATAACTGTGCTGCCATTTTTCAACATTCTTACTGGTATGCAGTCGAGAGTGGCATTCAGTTTTATAGTTAAGGCTGTAGATTGTGAGTATCTTGCTTGCTCAAAGTAGTTCCTGTTCCGGTACAGTTCTTGATAGGGACGGTCTTGGGCGATCAAATACCGTTAGGGCAACGTCTCAGCACGTATCAGTTAGGTGGAGTGAAGATCGATGGCGCTACTGACAACTGGCAAGCAGCTTATTCGTGATTTAGAGACAGAGGGCGCTTTAGGTGTGTATGTTCCTTTAGAAGGCGGCTTCGAGGGACGATATCGACGACGTATTCGGGCGACAGGTTATGTGTCGCTTAGCATTACAGCTCGTGGCTTAGGCGATCTGGCTGCTTATCTAACAAGCGTACATGGTGTGCGTCCGCCGCACTTGGGCAAGAAAACTACTAGTACAGGTCCAGCGGTTGGCGAAACGCACTACGTTCCACCGCTCGTCAGTTATCAAATTGAGCAACTGCCAGCAACTGCTAAAGGCTTAGTGCTGTGGATTATTGAGGGTTCTATTTTGACCAACCAAGAGCTGGAATACTTGGTAGCCTTGCCTAAGGTTGAACCGCGTTTGAAAGTGGTAGTAGAACTGGGCGGTGATCGCGCATTCCGTTGGGCACCACTGACAAAGGCGTTACTTTCGGCGTAGAATCACCTCGGTTGATGAAAAGAGTTCTGTAGATACCTCGTATTTTTTAGTACAGGGTACTAGGATGTAGGGGTGACTGATCTGTACTACCCTCTGCAATCTTTAAGAGAAGGGCACTGGTTTAAACTCATTTGCGGAGCCAGTTTTCAACACCTTCCAGCCATCCGAAGCCTGGTACTGGCGTATACGCTAGCCGGAGCGGATTGTATTGATGTCGCCGCTGACCCGGCTGTAATTTTGACTGCAAAGACGGCCTTAAAGCTTGCTGCTGACCTCGCCGCTACTAAGGGTGATGAGCGCTTCCCCATGCGTGGTTTGCCTTGGCTTATGGTGAGCCTGAATGACGGCGAAGATCCTCATTTTCGCAAGGCTGACTTTGATGCTGCTACCTGTCCACCAGACTGCAAACGACCCTGTGAGTCGATCTGCCCAGCGCAAGCAATCGTGTTCCATACTGCACCAACAGGTGCTAGCCCACTAGGCGAAAGTCCTGCACAAGGCAATGCTTTTGAGGGAAGTGTTGCTGTGCTTGAACCGATCGCTGGCGTGGTGAGCGATCGGTGCTATGGGTGTGGGCGCTGTTTGCCAGTTTGCCCCATACAGCATATATCAACGCATTCATATGGCTCTACGCCAGCGGTGATCGTGCCTCTTGTGCTGCAAGCAGGTGTAGATGCGATCGAGATTCATACACAAATCGGACGGCTGGATGCGTTTCGACGGCTGTGGGAGGTGATCGTGCCTTGGGTGGGTGATCTAAAGCTGATTGCCATTAGTTGTCCTGATGGTGACGGTTTAATTGACTATTTACGAGCACTGTACAACTTGATTTCGCCGCTCCCCTGCCCGTTGGTTTGGCAGTTGGATGGTCGTCCTATGAGTGGTGATATTGGTATAGGTACTACTAGGGCAGCAGTCAAGCTGGGTCAAAAAGTTCTGGCGGCTAACTTGCCGGGTTCTATCCAGTTAGCGGGAGGCACTAACCACCATACAGTACCGAAACTTAAAGCGCTGGGATTGCTGCAACCGTCGCCCAGGCTTTCAGCAATAGCAGTAGGTGCTGCTAGGGAGCCGCTAGAGACTCACTCCAGCAAGCAGCGGTCTTCCTATATCTCCGGAGTTGCATATGGTAGCTATGCTCGTACGTTACTCACGCCGATCCTCAATCAGCTTGATGCGATCGGGCTAGAGGCGGATGACTCAGAATGCGCTGCGATGGTTGGCACCCCGTTGTTAGACTCTCCTGAGTCCCGCAACGTTTTGATAAAGCATCAAGGACGAACACTGCCGATGCATTTAGAGGAAGCGCCTGCTTTGCTCTGGCAGGCAGTGACATTGGCACACTCACTTGTCTCTCAACTAAAAACTTTTAACGACAGCCAGCTTATGCGCTTAAACCTTTGACAGCGCGTCTGAGTTAGCCACTATCCACCTCTTCTGTCCGCTGCGCTTGTTCTTTCCCTTTAGTAAGCAAATGGTAAACCCTAACGGCATTCATTCTTCTGACGGGTCTTCTGACGGTTCTGGTAGTAAGCTACAACCGTCGCTACCTTCGTTGGACCAGCACAACGTTGCCGATACATCCGCTTCTGCCGATGCTTCTAACCGTGTTGGTATGCAAATTACAGATGACTTAACGAAGCTGCTAGAAATCTTGCCTGACGCGATTCGCCTTTCCCTGGAGCAGCATCCTCAGAAAGAGACGCTAGTTGAAGTCGTTTTAGATATTGGTCGCCGTCCAGAAGCACGCTTTCCCGGTCTAGCAGAATATTTATCTGAAACGTTGGTTTCGCAGGCAGACCTGAATGAGTGCATTACTAAAGTGGGTGACTTTGGTGGCGATAATCGGGCAGGCATCGAACGAACATTGCATCGCATTAGCGCTATTCGCAACCGTCGAGGTGAAGTCATTGGTTTGACTTGCCGGGTAGGGCGTGCCATCTTTGGCACGATCGGCATGATTCGTGATCTGGTTGAAAGTGGGCGATCGATTCTCATGCTGGGTCGTCCAGGTGTGGGTAAAACTACTGCGCTGAGAGAAATTGCCCGTGTACTGGCAGATGATTTAGAGAAGCGCGTTGTCATTATTGACACCTCAAACGAAATTGCTGGCGATGGTGATGTGCCCCACCCTGCGATCGGTCGAGCGCGTCGGATGCAGGTTGCGCGTCCCGAACTACAACATCAGGTCATGATTGAGGCAGTGGAAAACCATATGCCGGAAGTGATTGTGATTGATGAAATCGGTACTGAGTTGGAAGCACTAGCAGCCCGTACAATTGCCGAACGTGGCGTGCAACTGGTTGGTACTGCCCACGGTAATCGGTTGGAGAACTTGATCAAAAACCCGACGCTTTCAGATCTGGTTGGTGGCATCCAGTCAGTGACGCTAGGTGATGAAGAAGCCCGCCGCCGTGGTAGCCAAAAAAGTGTGTTGGAGCGCAAAGCTCCACCGACCTTTGACATCGCGGTGGAAATGCTGGAGCGGCAGCGCTGGGTTGTGCATGAACAGGTAGCTGAAACTGTGGATAGCCTGCTGCGGGGTCGCCAGCCCAATCCACAGGTGCGTGCACTAAGCGAAACTGGGAAAGTGATTATTACCCATGAGCTGTCGAGTGCAGAGTCAGATGCTCCGGGACGGCGATCAACCCGTAGTGGTCTGACACCCGCTCGCACTACCCTTAATCCACTGGGTAGCCAAAGTGATGTTAGCGATCGCTCTGCTTTCATGAGTAGCTCTGGGCGGCTAGGTGGAGTGCAAAGCCGTGGCTGGCGATCGTCTGGGCAGATGCGCCCGCCGTCTAGGGCACTGTCAGAATTGTCGCCAGATGAGCAGCAATTTGAACAGATGTTGGATGAATCGCTGCAAGATCACTTTGGCAGCAACGCTACCTTTCTGCATGAGGTGCTAGATACCGAAGCTGCTGCAACTTTTGGTGAGACAGGGCTGGGGCAGCGCGTGGGTCCGAATGGTGAGGATATGCTGCATGTATACCCGTACGCAGTCAGTCGCCATCAGCTTGACCAGGTGATTCGTACGCTGAGTCTACCTGTGGTATTGACCAAAGATATTGACCATGCAGATGCTGTTTTAGCCTTACGATCGCATGTCAAAAATCATTCCAAGCTGCGTCATATTGCTAAGGCGCGTCAGGTGCCAATCCACACTATCAAAGCCAGCACCATTCCTCAAATTGCTCACGGTTTGCGACGAATGCTGGATATTGATGACTCTGGTACGCCTGAGATTGCAGACCTTAGTCTATTCTCCAGCAGTGGCAGTGACGACGAAATCGAAGCACTGGAAGAAGCAAGACTCGCTGTTGAACAAATCGTTATTCCTAAAGGGCAGCCTGTGGAGCTTTTACCCCGCTCTGCGATTGTTCGCAAAATGCAGCATGAGTTAGTTGAACACTACCACCTGAAGTCTCGCAGTTTTGGTGATGAACCCAATCGCCGTCTGCGAATTTATCCAGCCTAAGCACGAGCGATCGCTTTACTTGAGACAGAAGGGCAATAAGGGCTAGCTAACTGTAATTGCAAGTTAACTAGCCCGAAAAATTAATTTTGCGTTAGCGAAAAAAAACGATACCTTCGACTGCTCGCTCTATTACTTGGGTAGCGGCTCACTGTAGTTGATATTTAGATCAAAAGCAGCAATGTTTGTTAAAGCTTGACTCTAAGCTCAAGATTGTCAGTGCTTCGTCGCATCATCCTGATGGTTTGTGGCAGCACACCAACTAGCAAGGCAAATGCCTCATCAGGCAACTCCGCCACCATCTCAGCACCAAAGTAGTTCTCAAATTGGTTCAAAATCATTTGCGCCCGTTGCAACGGCACCGGGTTATCAGTCAATTGCTGAGTTAAGCGAATCCACTGCCGTCGAATCTTATAAGCATTTTGACGTTCTTCCTGCGTCTCTGGATAGACAAGGGAGAGATCACCGACTGCAACCGCACGCTGGCAATCAATATCGAAGAAACTGCCAATCGCTGCTCCCGGTCCGGCAAACTCAGCATGAAACCGCTTGTAAATGATCAAACCGTTACGTCTGCGGCTATTGACCATTAACAATTGACCACTGTTCAGTTGAGTCAGAATATCACGACTGCCAACATACTCCACGAGTTCTGGCTGTCGGTCTAAGATTTCATCTCTCATACTGCTGAAGCCCTGAAAGCACTGGCATCAATGCAGCCAGCAACGGCGCACTCGTAAAAAACGCAGGCATTACCATCATTGACCTTTCTCTTAATTCAATCCTATGCCACAAAGTAATTGCTTGTGGCGTATGCCGGAACCAATGATAGATGCTGAACACGCTCTGGTAGAGATAGGGGTGTTGACCTTAATGGAGCAACCCTTCAACTAATTACCTGGTAACGTGACGTTTTGAGAGTAGAGCAGCTTACGCTTGTTAATTACATTCTATGGCATCCTTCAAGCGCAACACAGCCATAAAAGTGAGGAAACCTTAAAGTAATGTTGTGGCTTTTCCGTTTCTTTTGAAGCAGTGATGAAGCGCCAGTGAGCCTACTCTAAAAAATGCAACAAGACGGGATGAAGCCGATCGCATTTATACTGCTATACCTTTACCAAAACGCCTGCTCTCATTCCTTCCTGCAAACTTTCATTCCGCACTAGCTACCAGTCTCGCCATGTAAAACTGAGGGAACTTCGCTCTCCAAGCAGAGTCAATTGAAACAAGCAGCCGTGTCTGAGCTAATGTGAGTTTTGGTCTAGATTAAACCCCCTATCTAATTGAGCCGACCATTTACCTCAGCGTTGAGGCGGCTGTCATGAATGCTGATGTGAAAGCAATTCGTCGTCGTCACGATACGCGAGCGATGATGGTAATAGGGTCGCATGAGCGATCGCAGATTGAAAGTGCTGCATCAGGTCACACACAACATCCATTACGAAAAGGGGAAGAGGATATGGCACGTCGCTTGCAATGGAGTGTTTGGCTAGTCTCACTGGCAGTTTTGAGTGCATTACCAGCCTTTGGACAAGCCAATTTTGGCAGTCTCACCTTGAGCGCTGAGAAGCAGTCAGGGTCATTAACGGGTACTACGGGAGGAACGACTTCGCTGCCTGCAATTATTAGCAATCGCGATCGCAACAACAACAGATGCCGTGGCTTTGGCGACCCAACCCCAGACCACATTCTGACTCTGCAACAAAACGTCTCCAGTTTGAGGTTGCGTGTCAATAGTGGCGGCAGCGACACTACGCTGGTCGTTCAGGGTCCGCAGGGGAGCGTGCGTTGCAGTGATGATTCCAAAGCTGGGAAGGATGCCAGCCTTGCGGATACTGACTGGCAGGCGGGCACGTACAAAGTTTGGATTGGCTCTGGGACACCAGGCGTACGACGAGACTATACGTTGTATGTACGGCAGTAGTGGGGTTTGAGCAGTCGAAGCTTAGACGTTTTTCAAGTTTCAAGTAAAGCTTGATTTCTTCAAACAGCACCAGCCAAAAGCGTCAAGCTTCAATTGCCTCATCGTTTGCTAACGTTTCTACTACGACTCGTGCCAACTTTGCGGCTGCGCCTCCTTGACCACGAACATGACGGAGGTTAGTTTGCATCTCCTTCAGCTTTTCTGGGTGATCAAGCAAGTCCAGGACGATCGCGGTAATTGCGTCTGTTTGTAAGTCGCCAGCCAGTTCTGGCACAATTTCGGCGTTTGCCCAAATGTTAGGCCATGCCAACCGCCCTAACCGTCTTAACGCCAGACGCGTCATCATGGCAGCAACTCGTCCCCCTATGCCCGGTAAGTTTGCTAGTAGACCCGGTATCCCGTCCCAGGTGCGAATGCGATCAATCTGCTGAAGTGGTATCAGCACCAGCATTGGCACTGCCAACGCGCCTAATTCAGCGGTGTTTGCGCCGACCGTTGTCAGGCACAGGCTACATTGCGAAAGCAACTTATAAGCGGGAGCTTCTGTCCATAGCTCGACCCGCAGCCCAGCAGCAGTTTTGAGAAACGGACGCTCGTCAGGAAGTGTCGGCAACACTAACTCAGCCGCAGCCCAGCCCAGTTCATTGATCGCAGCATTCTCCTTAGAGTTAGCATACATTGCGAGAGTGGTTAGCGTCAGGCTGGGCGCAACGGGAATCACAAACCGCGTACCTGGTCGAACGGCAGCAACCTGTTCTGCAACCGCCAGACAAAGCGGTACTCCCAGCGCAAGCTTTGTCGGTTTGGAGCCAGGAAGAAGACCTATCAAGGCGGAGGGATGAGGGATGTAGTTTGCTTCCGCTTGGCAGTGGGGTGAGGCAGTCTCTTCGCTCTTCGCCCCCACTTCCTCTGCCTCCCTACCTTCTCCTGCTCTGTTCTCCCCGTCCTCTGATCGCCCCGCTTCTGCCATCAAATCACCGACCACAGTGAATTTATGGGCGTACTTCTGCGGTACGCGGCTGCGAATGTCTTCGCGCATGACACCGAAACGATCGATCCAGCGATACCAGCGGGCTTCCCACTCAGCATAAATAACGCTACGGTAGCCCAGCCGTCTGCTAATGACAACGGGAAAAAACTGGTCGCCGCCAAGAAAGAGGACAACACCGTGCGAGCGCCAGTCCCAAGCTTCAGCCGTTTTGCCCCACAGCAGAAAAGGAAAGAAATGCTCTGCCTCCTGCACCCGATCGACTTCGGGATAGCGACGGGCGATCGCGGCTTCTTGCCCACTGGCATTCGCGCAGGGCGAGAGGACAACCGAAAGCCGGACCTGGCCGCGATCGTCACCTAATTGCTGGCGTAATGCCTGCACTATCGGCTTGACCCAGGTTGCTAACTCTCCCGGTCCATTCGACAAGATCAAAATATCAATAGGATGACGCACTGTTTTAGCCTTTCTCCGTCCTAGCTAGAATAGCGTTTTAGGCTTCTGGTTTGACCTATGGCGATTAAAGCCAGTACAGGGTTGTGAAATAACTGATATAAACAGACGGAACCACCTGGTCAAAATTGGGCGATCGCTGGCAGGTAATGAGACGATATAGTGAGCGTAGTTACTTGATAAGCTAAAGGCATCTAGCTAAAACCTGATCAATCGGTGCGTTGAAACAACCCTGGTCAGCCTGAAGCAATGTACTATCAGTGTTAAGACCTCCAATTGCTGGGGACTGTTCTCCGCATCAACGAGTAGAGTTAACCTCGATGAGCAACCCTACTTCCGTCCTGGAAGATCTGCTGCAAGCCCTACCTGACCTCAGACCCCAGCTTTACTTCAAGTCATCCCTGACCGCCCTTTCTCATGCAATGGAAGATCAGGTGCTGGCGGGTGTTGATTGTTCACTGGTGATTGCTAGCTTCCAGCGCGAACGCTTTTACCGCCAAGAGGCGCACCGCTACTTACGCATTTCAGAGCGGGCAGAGCAGGTCTATGTGCTGGCAGCACCCGAAACTGATTTTACCAGCCGTTCCGACCAGTACGAAACGATCGCCTTTGTCCCTACGGATGCCCTGGCGCAAGAATGGCATCTGGTTGTCGTTGGTCCTCGCTATGCTGCCTGTCTGATTTGTCGCGAAAAGCAGGTTCCTGTTGCCACTGCTGATGCAACGATGCCGGTTGCCACTGATCAAGCGAGACGGTTTGAAGGCATCTGGACGTTCGATCGCCAGACCGTTTGTATCGCCGCAAATTTATTACTTGATCGGATATTGCCCTATCGCCCAGAACTAGGGGCAAAGCTTGCCCAGGCGAAGGCACAGCTCCAGATTGAACAACAGACTGGTTCTAACGATGCCGATCCGGAACCGTTTGCTGAGCGTCTGGTCACGTACCTGCAAGCCGGACAGTACAAGCTGCTGAAGGCTTATCGCTCGATCGCTGCCAAAGAACGTAAAGAGCGTCTGGTTAATTCCATCACTACTGCCATCCGACGATCGCTCGATCCCGAAGAAATTTTCACCGTCGCTGTGCGAGAACTAGGGCAGGCTTTGCGAATCTGTCGCTGCCTCATCTACCGCTGCAAAGAGACTGATACTCATGTTGTGATCCAGCACGAGTACTTAGGTGCAGCGTCTGGTTCACTTTTGGGTCAACGCTGGGCTTTGCAAGATAATCCTTTGTTTCAAGAAGTCGTACAGCGAAAGGAGCGAGTGTACGTTGCCGATGCTCAGGCAAATCCCTGGGTGTTAGAAGATGAGCGTGTTGTACTGCCAACTCGATCGATCGCTACAGGCTCTCAGTCTGAATCAGTCGTGCAGCGCTGGACAATTGAATCCTGGTTGATGGTGCCTGTAATGCATCAAAATCGACTGCTGGGCATGGTTGAACTGCATACCTGTGGTGGCACACTCCATGAATGGACAGACGCAGAACTGGGGTTAGTAGACGCGATCGCGGCTCAAATTGGCGTTGCCCTCATTCAGGCAGAAGCGTATGCGAACCTGGAAGACCTGAACCAACAGCTTGAAGCACTCGACCTAACCCGTAGCAACCTTATCGCCATTACTGGGCACGAACTTCGTACCCCCCTATCCACTATTCAGATTTGCCTGGAGAGCCTCTCTACCGAACCTGATATGCCTCCAGAGCTGCGTCAGGTGATGCTTCAGTCTGCTCTAACTGATACAGAACGGATGCGAAAGCTAGTGCAAGACTTTCTTACCTTGTCGCAGCTTGAAAGCGGGCGCGTGCAGTGGCATCTCGAAGCCCTACCGCTACAAGAATGTGTAGACCTTGCCCTCAGCAGCATCCGCACTCGTCAACGCCAAAGCGATCTGCCTGAAATTACTGCGCAAGTGCCACCTGACCTTCCGCTTTTGAAAACTGATGGCGAATGGCTGGTCGAAGTTTTCTCCAAACTGCTAGACAACGCCTGTAAATTCACAGGGCCGCAGGGGCGCATCATGATTCAAGCCCATGCCAATGGCAGGCAAATGCTCGAAGTGACGGTCGCTGATACCGGACGTGGCATCGAACCCAACCGCCTCGAAACTGTGTTCGATCGCTTCTATCAAGAAGAAGGTGCTTTACGCCGCACGACAGGCGGCACTGGCTTGGGGCTTGCCATCTGTCGGCAAATCATAACGGGGCTTGGTGGACGTATCTGGGCGGAATCCGCAGGCAAAGACCGGGGCAGCCAGTTTCATTTCACCCTTCCGATCGCCCGTAGCGAACCAGGCGAAAAGCGCACCCAAACTAAAACGGGGAGAAGCAAAATCTCCCGTGTGAGAAGCAACTGACAGAATGAGGCTGACGATTCCTTGCTTCAGTGAGACCTCAACTCCTCTCCAAATGCTAACAACTGTTACAGTTACCGCCAGACGTTTCAGAGCGTGACAAACTCAGTGATACGATTTTGTAAAATATCGAGAGAGACATCCAAATGGCAGAAACTCTTTCTGGACAAGCCCCTATCTTTGGCGGTAGCACAGGCGGACTGTTAACAAAAGCCCTTGTTGAAGAAAAATACGCGATTACCTGGACAAGCCCTAAAGAGCAAGTCTTTGAAATGCCAACGGGCGGCGCAGCCGTGATGAAGCAAGGTGAAAACCTGCTTTATATGGCTCGCAAAGAGCAGTGCATGGCTCTTGGCGGTCAGCAACTGCGTGCAAAGTTTAAGATCTCAGACTACAAAATTTATCGGGTTTACCCTAATGGTGACCTTGAGTATTTGCATCCCAAAGATGGTGTTTTCCCAGAGAAGGTTAACGCTGGTCGCCCACAGGTTAACAGCAATGCACGCAACATTGGTAGCAATCCTGAACCTGCCAAGCTGAAGTTTAGCGGCACACCAACCTACGAAGCTTAGTGTGTTGCACTTAGTTTCTTAACCAGTTTAATTAACTAAATTATTCCGCGATCGCCTCAGACCTTAACCTCTGAGGCGATTTTTTCATGACTATTCTTTCCTGCTGCCCTTGTCAGATGCAGACTGTTGGGTGGGCATAACTAAACAATCGTCTCTTTGCAATGAATTCTGGGTGCATGACTTATAGTTTGAAGGTCGCAGATATGCCTGCGAGCGAGCGTCCACGCGAACGTCTGGTTGCGTACGGAGCAAAACATCTAGCTACGGCTGAACTGTTGGCTATTCTTCTTGCTACGGGGCAGGGACCCGGCAAACTCTCTGCAGTTGGCTTAGGACAATACATCCTGCAATTAGTTGGCAAGCATCAGCACGACCCACTCTCGGCTTTACGAGAGGTCAGCATTCCAGAATTAACTGTCATCTCAGGCGTTGGTGAAGCTAAGGCAGCAACCATCCTGGCGGCGATCGAGTTGGGCAAGCGTGTGTTTCAATCACGTCCCGCCGAATACACGATCGTCGATGATCCTTCCATTGCCGCTGCTGCCCTAAGCCAAGATCTCATGTGGCAGCCCCAAGAACGCTTTGCCATCTTAATGCTGGATGTCAAACATCGCTTGCTGGGAACGCAGGTCATCACGATCGGCACTGCCACAGAAACCCTTGCCCACCCGCGCGACATTTTTCGCGCTGTGCTCAAACAGGGCGCAACACGAGTCATCGTGGCGCATAATCATCCCTCTGGTAACGTGGAACCCAGCAACGAAGATATTATCCTCACACGCCAATTGCTTTCGGGTGCCGATTTTCTAGGTATTCCTTTGCTCGATCACCTTATCTTAGGCAACGGCAATTTCTTGAGCCTGCGTCAGACTACTAGCCTCTGGAACGAGTGTCCTCAAGATGAGTAAGATTTGTTGTAGCCCTACACAGCCTATGATAGATTGAGAATCCTTGGGCGATTAGCACAGTGGTAGCGCACTTCCTTCACACGGAAGGGGTCACTGGTTCGAATCCAGTATCGCCCATACATATACATTCTTCTCCATGCCCCTACACGATGATCGCGGTGAGGCGTATGACAACGATCATCGTAGGTTTGCTTCAAGGGCGATCGCGTGAAACATCAGTATGGGCGATGCAGTATGATCCACGCGCACAGACGACCTTAAAGGGTAAGATCGTTGCTATATAAGATTGGTTTCATGAAAATACTGCCACCATACTTTCATCGCTTTCAACAGCCATCCTTTTATCTGTTGCTGTTGCTGCTTGGCAGTAGCGCCGGCTGTAATGTTCTTCGTAGTGAGATTGGCGAAATTGGCGGATCGCTTCCACAAGAATCGGCTGCGCCATTGCAAAGCCCCATCGCTGTTTCCCCCTTGCCACCGCCCAAGCTAACAAGCCTGGATTATGTGGCGCAAATCGTGCAGAGGGTTGGACCGGCTGTTGTACGCATTGATTCGACTCGCACGGTGGGGCAATCGTTTGGTGATACTGGCTTTGAGCGGTTTTTTGGCGCTCAGGTGCCACCCGCGCAACGGGTGCAGCGAGGTACTGGTTCTGGCTTTATCACAACGGCTGATGGGCGCGTCTTGACTAACGCCCATGTCGTACAGGGTGCTGATAGTGTGACAGTCGTGCTTAAGGATGGACGACGGTTTAAGGGCACTGTGGTTGGTGCTGATCCGACTACTGATGTGGCAGTGATCAAAATTGATGCCCAAAATCTACCGACCGTTAAAATGGGCAATTCCGATAATTTGCTGCCGGGACAAGCTGCGATCGCTATTGGCAATCCGCTTGGTCTAAGTTTCACTGTCACACAAGGCATCATTAGCGCGACGGGGCGATCGGCGGCTGATGTGGGTGTATCAGCCGAGCGAGTAGACTTCATTCAGACCGATGCCGCTATCAATCCAGGTAATTCAGGTGGACCGCTGATTAATGGCGAAGGCGAAGTGATTGGCATTAACTCTGCCATTATCCAGGGCGCGGCTGGATTGGGGTTTGCGATTCCCATTGCGACTGCTTCGCGGGTTGCCCAGCAAATTGTGACTACAGGTAAGGCAGAGCATCCTTACCTGGGTGTCAAGATGGCAGAGCTGACCCCTGAAATTCGTAACGAGATTAATCAGAGCAATGCAGGCTTCAAGATTAATCAGGATCAGGGTGTGTTGATTATTGGTGTAGCCTCCAATTCTCCCGCAGCGCGTGGAGGTATACGCCCTGGTGATGTTGTTGCCAGTATCAACGGCACACCCATTCAAACGGCGCAGCAAGTGCAGCAACAGGTAGAAGCAGCCACGATCGGCGGTACACTTCAAATCACCGTTAACCGTAATGGACAAACGCAAACAGTGGCGGTAAAACCAGAACCGCTCCCTGTCAGAGAGCCTAGTCAACGTAGTTAGTGGTTAGCATTTAGCCCAATTGGATGGTGAGGCATGAAGGGAGAGGGGTAGAGTGCTTGGTGTGCCCCTGCTCCTGGTTTCTAAAGGCTCACCTGACTGTTTGTTTCGTCTTAAGCCTCTTCTACCGTCTCAACGTTATGCAGTCTGAAGTTTTGCCCGGTCGTAGTTTTCCCATTGGTGCGACTGTCTATCCAAATGGCGTGAATTTTTCGATTTTTTCTAAAAGTGCCAAGGCGTTGGAATTGCTGTTGTTCGATCGCGCTGGCGATCCCCTGCCTGCCCGCGTAATTACACTCGATCGCAAGCAAAATAAAACCTTTTACTATTGGCACGTTTTTGTTTCAGGGATTGGTGCTGGGCAAATTTACGCCTACCGTGCCGACGGTCCGTTTGCTCCAGAACTGGGACATCGGTTTGATTTCAACAAAGTCTTGTTAGACCCGTACGCTAAAGCTGTCGTTGGTTGGGAGCATTACAGCCGTGAAGCCGCGATGCATCCTGGCGACAACTGCGCCCAGGCATTACGAGGCGTAGTGGTTGATCCCAGTGCCTACGATTGGGAAGGCGACGCGCCACTGAGTATTCCTCACGAAGACAGTGTGATTTACGAAATGCACGTGGGCGGGTTTACGCGCAACCCTAACTCAGGCGTGGCACCAGAAAAGCGCGGCACGTATGCTGGGCTGATTGAGAAAATTCCCTATCTGAAGCAACTAGGGGTAACGGCAGTGGAATTGCTGCCTGTGCATCAGTTTGACGAACAAGATGTGCAACCTGGCTTGACGAACTATTGGGGCTACAGCACGATCGCCTTCTTTGCCCCACACACGGGCTATAGCTCTCGACGCGACCCAATGGGACCTGTAGACGAGTTCCGAGACATGGTGAAAGCACTGCACCGAGAAGGGATTGAGGTCATTCTTGACGTAGTGTTTAACCACACCGCAGAAGGTAATGAGGATGGACCCACACTCTCCTTTAAAGGCTTGGAAAACTCGGCGTACTACATTCTGGAACCAGACCAGGAATACTACAGCAACTACAGCGGCTGCGGCAATACGCTGAAGGCAAACCACGATATCGTTGGACGGATGATCTTGGAAAGCCTTCTATACTGGGTAGCAGAAATGCACATTGATGGCTTTCGCTTTGATCTGGCATCCGTGCTGTCGCGCAGTCGATCAGGTCAACCCCTCGAAGATCCGCCGATTCTGTGGACAATCGAATCGCATCCCATTCTGGCAGGCACCAAAATTATTGCCGAAGCGTGGGATGCCGCAGGACTGTATCAAGTGGGGTCGTTTATTGGCGATCGCTTTGCCGAATGGAATGGACCCTTTCGCGATGATGTGCGGCGCTTTATCAAAGGTGACAGCAATATGGTCTCCACGTTGGCAGACCGACTGCTGGGCAGCCCCGATATCTATCCCCATCCCGATCGTGAACCGAGCCGCAGCATTAACTTTGTCACCTGTCATGATGGCTTTACACTAAATGACCTGGTGTCGTACAACGAAAAGCACAACGCTGCCAATAAGGAAGACAGTCGTGATGGCTCGAATGATAACCATAGCTGGAACTGTGGTGTTGAAGGTCCAACAGATGATCCAGCGATCGACGCACTGCGCCTGAAGCAAATCAAAAACTGCCTTACCATTCTCTTCTTTTCGCAGGGTACGCCGATGCTCTGGATGGGCGACGAGGTACGGCGATCGCAGCAGGGTAACAACAATGCTTACTGCCAAGATAATGAACTGAGCTGGTTTGACTGGAGCAGCGTTAAACGAGAAGCAGGGCTATTGCGCTTTGTGCAAACGCTGATTCGTTTCACGCAATCGCTCGAAAGTTTTCGGCACGAGCGGCTGTTAGAAGTTTCCTACGCTAGCCAAAAACCACACGTTGTCTGGCATAGCACTGAGCTTGGTCAACCGAACTGGAGCGAACATTCCCACTGTCTTGCCTTCACCTTGCGCCACCCAGAAGCGGCGGAGCACTTTCATGTCATGCTGAACGCCTATTGGGACACGCTTACGTTTGAGTTGCCGCCATTAGGTAAAGGCGAACGGTGGTACAGAATTATTGACACAGCGCTGCCGTCACCCAAAGACATTACAGAACCAACAACCGCTCCACAAGTCCGGCGGAAAAAGTATGCTGTTGAGGCGCGATCGTCCGTCGTGCTCATGGCGCGCATCGGCTAACGTCTTAGTCTATGCCGTCTGCCAGATTTTTGTAGAGTTCCCCTGGCTACGTTCAAAAGGGGCTGGCTTGATGGCATATTAAAGCATTAGGAATTTATTGTAATGTGCTGCTCATGGGTCGTCATCCCTTGCTTGAAGACCGTAACCTGCGATCGAAGGATAATCTAGACCCTTCTTTCCATGGAGAAACGTTGCTACATCGCTTGTTTTTTCTCTTGCAGGGGCAATCGGGGATGAAAGCATCCATCTTGACGCTGGCACTGCTTCTGGTTACTGGTTGCGGCACACTCTTGCCCTCACGCTCAGCCCCGTCAACCCAAACCTCTAAACAACAAGTTGCACCTCTAAACACGTCACCCTCGGCTCGGTCATCGCCCCCGGTGCAGCGTTACAACTCCGATCGCCAAAACCAGATTGCGACTCAGGGCTACAACGATGGCTACGAAGACGGAGCAGGCGGTTTTCCAGCTAGCCCCAACGTCGGTGTTGCAAATCAGAACCTTACCGATCCCACTGAACAGAAAATTTATACAGACGCTTATAACCGTGGCTATGCTGATGGCAAAGGACAGCAATCGTCACCCTCACCTACTACCACTGTTTCCCCTTCCCCTACCAGCACTGTTTTACCTCAACGAAGAGCCGAACTACAGCGACAGGGCTATCAAGATGGCAGAAACGATGCTGAGTCTGGTTTTGCTGCCAATCCTGGTAGTGGGATTACTGCTCTAGGGTTAACCAATCCTACTGAGAGACAGATTTACACCACTGCCTACAACTCTGGCTATCAACGACAGCCATCTCCTTCCCCCTCCCCATCGCCAACAGTTTCTCCAGGTTTGCTGGCTCAACTACGACAAGACGGCTATAACGACGGTTATGCAGATGCTCGGTTAAACGCTTCCCAGGATGCTAACAGAGGCATTAACCTTCGGGGTCTGGTAACGGCGGCAGAACAACGAGCTTATGCCAATGGCTACAATAGCGGTTACCAACAGTACCTTGCTCAACAAGGTGGCGGTGGCATCCCTGGTGGTTGGTAAGGGGCAGGGTACTCTAAGGTGCATTCGTTGAGCGCATGGGTGAAGGGATGTGAACACTTTGGGAACCCGTTAGACGATCACAGAGTTCTTTCTAGTCCATGTGCTTCAACTTCTAGAAAAATTTAGTAGACCTTAAGGAGATTGCTGAGAAAGAATGTACCGCTTGTAGGGGGCGGGTTTTGTCGGAATCTTTGCTAATAGCTGATCACGCTGGCATCAAACCTACCCCCACGGGTATTTTGTTTGCTAGAAATTTCCTAAGGATCGTGGATTTAATCAATCCGCAAACTGTACGGGCGGGTTTAGCAGACCAAACTGCATCCTGCAATAATTTGACAGCAAAACCCACCCCTACCAAAGACCGAACTTATTTAATCCTAAGACAAGCTGATTTAACTTGTTAGCTGCAAACCTTTGGTGTGCAAGGTCTGTTCAATCTGCTGCATTTCTTGCAGCGTTTCTCCAGCAACAATGCCATAGATTTCGGTATAGATTTTGCCGTATTTCACTTTTTCTAACGCCGAGAGGATCAACAAGTCTTTGCGCTCCAGGTGTGTTTTGAGGGCAGCAAGAATAGAATCAAGGGTTCCATTCATGCGGTAATCGCTGGAGTATTTTGCGATCGCCTTATTTTGCTTCAATAGTTGGTGGCGCTGTAGGCAAAGGGGCGTTGAACCATTAATACGAAAATTGGCATCGATCGCGTAAAATTGCCTGTTTTTATCTTCCAGCACATCGAAACCAATGACACCGAAATAGCCTTGTTGATGCGCGTATTGACCAACCGCTGCAATCATTTCCGAGAACGGGCTTAAATCGTCCGTGTAATCAATTAACCCACCTAGATAGCTGCCAGCAGAGCTAACAAGCTGCTGAGTCACGCCAATGAGAGTAATATCTCCTTGTTTGTTGACATAAAACTGGACACAGTAATTGTGGATTTCATCTTTGACAAACTCTGAAACAATTATGGTTTTCAGCAGGTTGATCTTAAGATATTTATTCAGTTCTTCCTGACAGTAGTTGAGATCGCTTTGATTGCGAATAATATAGGTGCCTTCGCCAGAGAGACCGTGCGATGTTTTGATTAAGTAAGGAAACTGTTGGGGAAGCTGAATCTGATCGAGTTTAACCTGATCCAGTTGATACGTTTTGTAGTTAGGACAAGACACCCCCAATTCGGCAAGCGTTGCTTTACTCAGTAAGCGGTAATGCACATCTGGATGTACTGCATGCTTTTCGGGCAGTAAGTGATCGAAGGGAAAAAGAGTAACAACTTGCTCAACGCGATCACTCTTGTTCAAGTCATCCAGATAGGTGGCACAATCCATTCTTTCTAAATGGGTATCGTGACCAAAGTGTTCGCGCCAGTATTGTAGCAAAAGGTTTGGCGGCTGAGTAATGACTACTCCTGCCAACGTATTACCCAACACCGCCAGGTTTTTCCAGGGTTCTTTCTGGCAGATCTTATCGAAAGACACTTTTGTTGCTTCGCCGCTGCCGTCTTGCAGAAAGTATTGTTGGGTATTGGGGTAGGCTGCCCAACTAGCAGTTGCAGGATAATTCAAAAGCAGCGCACAGCGTTGATCGCCAATATCCTGCGCGAATAAATCTGAAAGCGAATTGCCCTGAAAGAATTGAAAGTTGCGTTGCGGAATCATGAGAAATTCTAGTTAAGGAGCGAGCCTTAAATGACCCGTAATACCAATCCAAACAATGCTAGCTAACAAATTCCCCTAGTTAATCCCCCTCTAGTCCCCTTAATCAAGTGGAAATTAAGTGGAAGCTAATTAGGAGGATCTTGCTTGGTAGCTTATGAAAAGGGAGTCGGTCTAAACCTCTTAATCTATAGGGGCGAGAGCCTCTAGCATGGCTATGCTTAGGAGATTTCTAGCAAACAAAATACCCGTAGGGGCAGATTTGATACCAAAGTGCTCGACTGGTAGCAAAGATTCTGGCAAAACCTGCCCCCTACAAGCAGTACATTCCTTCTCGGAAATCTCCTTAGACAAAGCAGTGCCCCCACCAAAAATAAATGGATTGAAGCCGTACCTACATATTTACAGGTGCTTCATCCTCCTTAGAGATAAAGACCGCAGGCTGTTGCAACTCGTCATGCATGTAAGCAACTGCCATGTCTTGAGAGTTGTATGCCCAGCCGATGCGCCCATTTTGATCGAGCAAAATACAGCCCGCCTCTCCAGAAACTCGCTGCTTTAGTACTTCAATTGCCTTCTCAGCAGCTTGTTCAGGATGAACCGCAAGAACACCGTCCATACTGGCAGCGTCACCCGATAAAAAGTCAACCGCTGTCTTTGCCAGCACTACTGGGATAATCGATTCGCCGTCGCCTGTGGTGGAGCAAGCCCCCCGGTGATCGGCATACAAGCCACTGCCAACTAATGCTGTATCACCCACTCGACCTTGAGGTTGACCCGTTGTGCCTCCTGTTGAGGTGCCAGCAACCAGAATGCCATTGACATCCAATGCCACGCAGCCAACTGTATTGGGACGATCGATCACCTCTACCTCTTCTTCCCACTCTTGTCGTTGTTCCTGGCTGACGAGGTCTTCTTTAGGGCACAACTCCAGTCCATGTTCACGGGCAAAGCGTTCTCCACTACGTGCGACTAGTAGCCGTGGTTTCTCTTCCATCACCTTGCGAGCAGCAGAGATTGGATGACGCAGTCCCTGCACCGCTGCCACGGCTCCCCATCGCAATGTTTTGCTTTCCATCATTGCGGCATCAACCTCAACCTCACCTTCACTGTTAAGAGTCGAGCCGAACCCTGCATTAAAGGTTTGGTCAGATTCAAGCACACGAATGGCAGCTTCAACTGCAGCTCTAGCATCGCCTCCCTGTTCCAGAATTTGCCAGCCGGCTTGAACAGCAGCTAAGCACCCCTCTTTATTGGGTTGCTCCTTATCTGGGGAGACAGTTTTTGCTCCGCCATGTACAACAATTGCGATAGTCATAATCTCTTACCAATGGATAACTTGTTAAACGAAATTTTGGAAATTTTGTGATGTTGTCATTAACGCGATCGCGCTCTATAACACAGCGCTCAAAAGCTCTTTTGCTGCACCCGTCCAAGGTGATATTGAAAATGGAGCTTAATCTAGAAGATTGGTTTCAGGGTTATTAAGCAAGACTATCGAAGCAGTACCGTAGCTGGACAGAACCCTTTTCTGTCAACTGCTGATCGCCTAAAAAGGCTCCTACTTCACCAGACGTTTAATCAGGAATTAAAAGCCTAAGCAAAAGTCATAAATCACTGGCTTTTCACACATTGCAAGGCTTTTAAGCTTGGACTTGAGAGGCTGGAGCCGCTTGTTCAGAAAATGTTTTGAACTCGATCGCATCGTGGCTACAAAAGAGGCGTACATTGCTAGCGCGATCGCACGCCAGTTCATACAGCCGGTCTTGATTATGGAGCCGTGCTTGACGGTCTACTTCCATAACTCGCTGATAGGCAAGTAATCCTGGCGTGCAGTGGCGGTTAGTAGCATCCATTTCATGTCGATAAAAGTAGGCATCACCCGCGTTGAGCAGCCATCCATCGGGAGTGTTGATCGCTACGCCTGCATGACCACGGGTGTGACCAGTCAGGGGAATCAGCAGAATTTCTGGCGGTAACCCATCCAGGTCACGGACTGCCTCAAAGCCAAACCAAGGTTCGCCTCCGGCAGCATAGTAACGCCACTGTTTGACTTCATCCCACAGCTTGGGACGATAGCGCCGACGGTTGATAAACCCGTGTCGCTCGCGGGCAGCATCACGTTCAGCCTGCATCACATGCACTGTTGCATTAGGGAAATCTTCTAGACCACCTGCATGGTCAAAATCAAGATGCGTCAACACAATATGGCGAACATCGCTGGCAGCAAAGCCGAGGCTTTTAACCTGCTCAATCGCGGTGTTTTTGTAATTGAACTGAACATTGTTGACGTGAACAAAAAATGGGCTGAGCCGTGCATAAGGCGCTTGAACATCTTGCTGCCCAAAGCCCGTATCGACCAGAACAAGCCCTTGCTCGGTTTCAATGAGCAGGCAGTGGCAGACAAGCTGTGCTGTTAAACCACGGCTAAAACCATCCCACAATGCTCCGCCAAGGGGACACATACAGCCACAATTGAGATGATGGATATGCATAACGTTTCACCGTTGCTAGAGTTGGTGGCACTCTTCCAGGTAACGCTCGATCGCCTGACTGAGATCAGGCAATAAGATGCCGCGTTCGCTTCCCAGCACGCTGTAAGCTGGGCGAGGTGCAGCAAGAGCAAGGGTTTTGGTAGAGCAAGATTGAACTGAGGAGACATCGAGTCCGGCAAGCTGTGCCGTCCACCGGGCTAACTCTGACCAGGCAATTGCCCCAGGATTTGCCAGATGCCATAGACCGCACTCACCATCAATCAATAAATCGAGGCTGGCATTAACCAGATCGGGCACATACGTTGGTGACACGATTGCATCTTCTGCTGCCATAAACACATTGCCTGCCCTTAGGGTGCGAAGGGCGATCGTGAGAAAATTATGCTCATCCCAAGGACCAAAAAAGGCGCTTGTGCGAATGACTAACGCACAGGGATGGTGATGCAACACCCACCGTTCTGCCGCTGCTTTGCTATGACCATACACATTCAGCGGTGAGACTCCATCACTTTCTAAATATGGTTGCTTATGAGCGCCATCAAAGACTAAATCAGACGAAAAGTTGATTAAGCCAAGACTGCGTTGGGCACAGGCATCCGCCAGAATGGCGGCTCCGTCAGCATTGATGCGGCGGCAAAGATAAGGTTCTCGCTCGGCATCATCTACCCGTACATAGCCAGAGGCATTGACGACTGCCCAGGGCTGCAACTCATCCAACACACTTGTAACGGTAGCTGGCTTCGTGATATCCATCTCCTGACGCGACAGGAGGTAGTAGGGAATCCCACGGATCTCGCAGATGCGAGCAAAGGCTTGACCCAAAGTGCCCGTTGCACCTGTAATCACTAGGGGCGGAGTGGATGCGATCGTGGTCTTTGCACCTTTTGTGCGCCGCATCATGGGGGTAGCAAGCGTCTCTACCGGAGCAGTATCAGCCCAGCCCCCCAGGCTCTTGGCATAACTTACAGGTGGGTAAAGGAGCCGTTGCGATCGCTGCCACCACCCGGGCAGATCAAGCAATGGATGGGTGTATTCCTGCCCTTGAGCAAGAGATTTCAGCATCGTGGCAATGGCAGTGGAACGCGGCACGGGAGACCGCACATCAAACACACCCGGCTCATAGAAATCGTCGGCGCGAGTCACCAAACTATTCCAGTCATACGTCCCCAGCAGCGACCAAACCGTTACGGCTCGCATCGCTACACCCTCAGCTTGCAAGCCTTGAGCGACCTGCCAAATCTCTTTGAGCCAGCGCAACTGTTCTTCACGGGTGCAACCTAGATGTGCTTCCGTGATAGCAAGAGGGCGCTGGTAACGTTCCCATGCTTCCTTTAGCAGTATGGCATGGTCATAGATGCCATCGGCACAGACCCAGACTGCTTCCACATCAGCATACTGGTGTTTCCCATTGCCACCACGTGTGCGCTCAGGATAGCGATCAATCCGCTCATCAATAAATCGATCGCCACAAACATAGCGATTAATACCAACAATGTCTGGTGGGCAGGGATTGGCTTGGAACCATAGCAACTCGGCTTCCTCAGCCCCTGACTGACGCAGATAGCTCCATAAAGGGTGCGAGGGATTGACATGACCACACAGTAAATCGAGTGAAAGCCAATGGCGATCGTTCTCAAATTCTGCCTGGTATGCCAGCAACGGTGTACTAAAGGTTTTACCCAAATCCTCTGTCTGCACCAGTTGAGCCTGAGGATTAATTTGCCGAATGGCTTGCATTGATAGCACTGTCGCACGGCACTGATTAAGCAGCGTACGCACGAACGTGGCATCATCTTGACCATGCGGATACCAGTGACCATACAGCCCGCTAAACCGTGCCGTCGTCAAAGGTTCGTTAACCGGGGTATAGTGGCTAACCCAGGGATAACGTTGAGCGACTGCACCTGCATATTCAGCGAGCTTTTCTGGGAAAGCAGGATCAATCAAACTCGTGTGACGAGGACCGCTGCCGTGATGCACTAAACCGACGATCGGGCGAAGTCCGAGCGTATCTAGATAACTCAGGCGTTCATCTGCCCAACTCCAATCTGCCTGCGCTAGCCCATTGGGGGCAATACGCTCCCACAAAATGGGATAGCGGATCGTTGTTATACCCAGAGCTGAAAATTGATCGAGGTCTTCAATCCGAGTATTATGTCCGTTGCGATCGAGTTGGTCAAAGTACTGCTCACCAACGCGATTCACAGTACATTCAATGCCGCCCCACAGTTCCAGCGGCGGCACTTGTTTTGAACTCATAGCGTCCTCATATCCTTGTTAAAAACTGATCAATCGCGGTCAGGCTGAACCATTTTGAGTGGGTGAAAGCGCCTTGCCATTACCATTCAACTTTTCTGACTTGCCTGAGCTAGAGGTAGGAAAGTTTGTCAGCGGTAGCTTGCTTGGAGAGGGCTGGAACGAACGATTGCTGGCAGTATCAGGCGCGATCGCTTTCTTAGCAGGTACGCTCTCTTCTTCGGGATGCCAGCTTGGGCGTTCAGCTAACTGAGCATAAAGAGACAGTGCCTGAGCCACTACTTGATCCATGTTGTAGTACTTGTAAGTGGCAAGCCGTCCGACAAAGTGAACGTTGGGTGTGGCATCAGCCAAAGCTTTGTACTGCTTGTACAGTTCAGCATTTTCAGGACGAGGCACGGGATAGTAAGGGTCGCCCTCTGCTCTAGGATATTCGTACACAAGGCTGGTCTTTTGATGCTCTTGCCCAGTCAAATATTTGAACTCTGTGACACGAGTATAGAGATGCTCATTGGGATAGTTGATCACTGCTTGGGGCTGATGCACTTGTTCGTTCAACGTTTCGTGTTTGAACTCAAGCGATCGATAGGGTAGTTTGCCATACCGATAATCAAAATACCCGTCAACAGGTCCCGTATAAATCATCTCCTTGTAAGGAATGACGCCTTGAATCTCACGGTAATCCGTGTTGAGCATGATTTTAATATTGGGATGCGCTAACAGTTTCTCAAACATTCGCGTATAACCGTGTAGCGGCATCGCTTGATAGGTATCGGTGAAATAGCGATCGTCCCGGTTAGTGCGAGTAGGCACACGAGCGGTCACCGATTTGTCTAGATCAGATGGATCAATACCCCATTGTTTGATTGTGTAGTTGCGGAAGAACTTTTCATAGAGTTCGCGTCCCACTTTGTTAACTACTACATCTTCAGAGGTGCGAATCTGCTCTTTTGGTTCAGCAACAGAGGCAAAAAATTCTGTCAGCTCAAAAGCGGTTAGATTCAAGCCATAGAGCTTATTAATCGTATCCAAATTGATTGGCATTGGCACCAGTTGACCATCTACGCTGGCAAGCACCCGATGTTCATACTGTCGCCATTCGGTAAAGCGAGAGAGATATTCAAACACATCACGCGAATTGGTGTGGAAAATATGGGGACCATACTTATGCACCAAAATGCCGTCTTCGTTGTAATGGTCATAGGCATTGCCACCAATATGATTGCGAGTATCGACAATCAAGATTTTTTTGTCGCTCTGGCTTGCTAGACGCTCTGCTAAAATGCTGCCAGCAAAGCCTGCACCGACGATGAGATAGTCGAACATGGGTCTATATCCTTGTAGTAAATAATTTAAATCGGCGATCGGTTAACGTTAGTGATCGCAATGGGCTACTTGCGTGATGAAACAAGTTCAGTAGCCGTAGACGTTTCTTCTTGTTGTATGCTGCTTTTTCCCTGCTTTGGGGCGGCGATCACAGCTTCAATCAACTCGTTCATCGCTTGCCAGGTCAAATCCCAAGAGATTTGTGATAAGAAAGCATCCACTCGGTTCAACCAATCATTATTGGTTTGGCTTTGAGCTAACGCTTTTTCGATCGCTGTCACAAACTCTGGTACCGTATCAGCTATATAAACCAGTTCCTCATCACCATAAGGTCGTACTACATCCCGAATAGACGTAGAGACAACGGGTTTACCGGCTGCAAGGTATTCTGGCGTTTTAGTTGGGCTAATAAAACGGGTTGATTCATTACGGGCAAAGGGCAACAGCGCTACATCCCACCCTGCCAAATAGCTAGGTAATTCTTGATAAGATTTGCCGCCTAAATAATGAATATTGGGATACTTGGGTAAGAGCGCCGGGTCAATTTTGACAACGGGACCAATGATGACCAAGTGCCAATCGGGTCGTGTTTGAGCTATACCCTCTAGCAGAGCAAGATCCATCCGCTCATCAACCACACCATAAAACCCTAAACGGGGATGGGGGATCGCTGCTTGGTCTGATGGCTCTTCACCAATTACCCTTGCCTGAGCAAAGTGGGCTGCATCAATACTGCTGGGAAACGCATGAACGCTGGAATGCTGATGCTGTTTAGCTTCGTAGAGGCTAAGCCCGCCTGTAAAAACTAAATTAGCTAGCTCAAAGAGATGCGCTTCGCGGGTTTGCAACTCTGGATGCGCTCCTTGAAAGGCAGATAACTCATCCATGCAGTCATAAACAATGGCTGAAGCATCTAAGTGATGAGTGAATGGCACTGCCATCGGGTTGTAATACCAGAGAATTGGGGTTTGGATTTGAGCCTCTGCAATCAAGGCATCAACTAACAGCCGTTGCAGTGCGATCGCCTGGTCTTCACTCAAACCTTGAGGCAAGTGTGGCACTACAACCCAAACACCACACTCACGCCTGCTGATGTCTAAATAGTAAGAATCATCTGGGCTATCGAGCGGCTCCTCCACAACAAATACTCTGCGAGCTTGTGCACAACGGCTAAGTAAATGTTGGGGGCGTTGATACACAAAGTCCCATCGTAGATGAGAGAAACAAACTAGATCAGATACGCTGGTATTAGATTCTAAAGATTCTAAATCCGTCTTTTCAGACCACTTCAGATAAATAAGGTTTTGTTCAAGTTGAAAAGGAATATCTGAAGACTGCTTTTCTGATGCGTCCTTTTCTTCAAAGCGCTGATCCGAAGCGGGATATGTGGACATTGATTACCTCATAAATCACGAACTTAGTGAGCGGATGAGACTCACACAGAAACTAAACCTTTCAAAAAAGTTATGCAGTTTTCAACCAGGAGCCAGGTTTAAAAGTTAACCTGTAGATCCCGCAATCTAAGTTCCATGCTCAATAAACTGAAACCAAAGATTTCATTTATGTTGCAGAAGCGCTAAATTGCTAGATTGTTTTTCGCTGAAGTATTGACTGCTTAAAAAATAACAGTTTTAGCTCAGTTTAAGTCCCTCCTGCGAGAAGAACTTAGCTCATTCCTAAGTAAGGCTATTTTGCTGAAATTGTAAAAAATAGGTGTACTCAACGATACAACGATATATACGGCTTTCACTATATCTCTTTAGAGGTAAAGGCTCAAAAGCTCTATTTGTAAGGGTTTTAAAGAACTGGGTGTTGCTGCGTAGTGGGTTCGTTCCGCTAGTTTTGAAAAAAGCTTCAAACCTTTTAGCGATCGTCTCCTCACATTTCAGCAACCCCAGTTATTGCAGTCGAGCTGGCTGCAGAAGTTAGCTTGCTTTACTAGCACCTGTCATTTCAACATCTGAACTGCATTCAAAAATACGTTTTTCAAATGGTGGTATAGCCCTAGCAGCAAAAGGGTAGCTTTTGGTCAAGAAAGAAATCGATAGTGAACATAATGATCTAGTAAACGTTCCAATCTGCGACTTTGTAATCGCGGAGAATGGACTCAGCCTGATGAATTTCTTCCTCTGAGCCTTCAATCATGACAAGGTAGTTTCCTTGATGGAGTTGATCGCTATATAAGCTAGCTTGAGCATCAGGAATACCCATTTGAGATAATGCTTTAACCAGGTTATTTGCGGCTACTGCTGCAACCCCAGTACTGGCAACCGTTGCTGCTAATGCTGCTGCAAAGCTTCCCGCAGCAAGCACAACTCCAAGACCAGGTAATGCCAAACTTGTTAGCCCTAACATCGTAAAGCCAGTTGCACTTATCGTTGCAGTATTGCTAACAGCGCTTTGGGTCGCATCAACTTTGGTATCGCCAACTTGATTGCTGATCTCAACATTACCTGGTGTTTCAGCTTCTGGGTTTAAGTCTCGACCAACGACAGAGATTTTGTCCATTGGAAAGCCAGAGCTATGCAATGCCTTGAGCGATCCTTCTGTATTTTCGTGACCCGAAAGGATTCCAAGTGCACGTTTCTGCTGAGTATTCACCATTTTTCTCCTGTTTACTTTTCACTTATCGATAACAAAGCACAGCTATTAATAGCTCTGCCGCAGGCACTTTTGCTGGTTCTACTGCATAAACCATTTCTTAATCCAGCAACGTTTGGATGGCAGCCGCAGTAGAAAGATGTTCATTTCCCAGTTCCATTCCAGAATGCACCTGTAGTTTTATCGCTTGCTGATTAAACTGCCCTGCTGCTTGGATATGAGCCGAGGTAAAGAGTTGCTCTACTTGCCTAAAAAAAGTAGCCGAAATTGCTTCTTTGGGTTCGGCAGGGGTTTTACTACTCTTTGGTGCTTATAAACTTAAAATATAAATCTCGCTGTTCTCACAAACCTCTGTCACTGGACGATCGCAATCTTTATGTAAGACAGAGCTTGTGTTAAAGAAACCAGTATCTCTTGATACAAAAGCTGCTGGTGATTTACTACTTGCAATTAGAAAAGAAAGGAGAATCTATGGGATAGCTGTAGCTAAAAAAGATTCCCTGTTAGTTGCTAACCCTACTCAACAGTAGGTTATGCGAGGTGTGACTAACCTACCCTTCTCCTCTCTGGTGCTTGCTTCCTGCAAGTAGCTTGCTAGCGGTAAACCCTCCTCCGCAAGGAGAAGGGCTTTGAGACCATTCCAGTTCACTTGTCCACTAAGAGAGGGCTAGGCTTATAGCTTGCTTCCCGAAGGATAGGTAGCCTAAGCAGATACTTAAGAAAGGTTGCACATTGCAGGACGTTACACATACTGTCTCTTGAAACAAAAGCAACCTCTCTAAAGCACTAGCATCTAACTATCTTTCTTGATTGACATAGGCGGTTTGGATGCCTCATTTGTGGTGTACAGCCTTGGCTCACCTAATGGAGGGACAGGCGCTTCACCTAAGGGTTCGGGGTTTGCAACGTATTCAAATTCTCCTTTGCCATCCATTGAAGGTCCTTTTGCCCAGCGACCTTCGGCGCTTTCTTCACCCTTAGAGTGGTTCCAGAACTGATAAGCATGCTGCGACTTCTCTAAGTCTTGAGGGAATGAACTCGGAACAGGCGTTGTTTCAAGCCCAGAAGATTCCAGATCTTCGATCGCAGCCAGCCATTGGTTTTGGTGCATGGTGTCGCGGGCAATCATGAAACTAAGCGTGTCTCGTACTCCAGGATCATCTGTCATTTCATACAGACGCACTGCTTGCAAGCGACCCTGTGACTCTGCATGGAGGTTAGAGCGGAAGTCAGCTAAGAGATTACCGCTTGCTACAATGAATCGCCCGTTCCAAGGGAAGCCAACACTGTCAGATGCTGTAGCCCCTAAACCTGACACAATTGAATGCTGTGGATTCATGCTACTAGCGATGATATTGGTGATCGTATCCCGAGGATTTGAACCACCCATCACAGCACCGATAACTGAATCTTTAGCACCTTCCTCCTGGGTTTTGAGGGGAGCACCATCAAGCAAGTGAGCAATCATGGTCGCCAGCATCTCGATATGCCCAATTTCCTCAGTCCCAATATCAAGCAGCATATCTCGATACTTTGCGGGACCCCGGCAATTCCAGCCCTGAAAGAGGTACTGCATCATTACCGTCATCTCGCCAAAGGTGCCGCCAATCAGTTCTTGAACTTTTTTAGCGTAAAGCGGATCAGGTCGCTCAGGCGCTGTGTAGTATTGCAAACGCTTATCGTGATAAAACATTCTAATTCTCCTGAATCAAATTTTCATTCAACTTTTTGAAAAGCCAAAACCTGCTCTTTAGAATTACTATCTCAGAGAGCATTGGCAAAAAGAAAATGGCAACGAAATGGCTCTAACTAATAACCGTTTTAACGTCCTTAAAGTTTGAATTAATCAGTCTACGGTTGCATGAGAAGAAGAGAAATTAATTGCCTTTTATAAGGCAAAACACTTAAATATTCTCAGGTTTATCCAGCAACAGAGAGACGAATGAAAATAATTTTGAGATAAAGCAGCTGAATTGATATCCAAACCTCAAAAATGGCTCTGGGCGTAGGTTTTGGCTCCAGTCTAGATTTGAAGCTATAAAACTGTGAAACAGCTTAAATCCTTTGCTAACAGTCTCTCAAGCGATTAATCTATTAACCAAAAGTTAGTATAGACGGAAACAAACAAAGAGAAGAAGCGCTAATCCTTTGCATAGAGAAAGTTGCTTCCTGTCAAGCAAATCTTTACTGCGATCGCTACACTTCTTCTCTTTCCTTTTTTATGCCAGTGTCAAAATAGATACTAAGCAATTTATAGCAGCAGCTAATTCAGCCACTTAGATAGTTTGTGGCGTCCAGGTTGGTCCCTTAGAACGAGGACCATCAGGTGTCCAAAGAAGCGAATCAATACACATACGGCGGGCTTGCATTCCTGTATCCCAAGCGTGGTAGACCAAATACTCGGTTTGATCATCGGGACTAGCCACGATCGAGTTATGACCGGGACCCAACACATAATCTGGCACTGAGCGCAGCACCCGCGCACCCGCTTCATTACCAGCATCGGTATAGGGACCCATCACCTGATCGGCAACACCATAATCAACGCCATAGCTTTCAGTTTCCCACCGTCCACCGCTGTAAAAGCAATAATAGCGATCGCCATGTTTACGAACACAAGGACCTTCTAACGTATGCCAATCGTAGATATCATCATACATAGGGCGATCTGCCAAAAACCGCTGCCAATCGTGACGAGCGCGGAGAACCACGTTTGCTTTGCCCTCTAGCTTCGTCATCGTGTTGAGGCGATCGACCATCAGAGCTGTTCCCGCCCGAACACCATTGTCAGTATCTAGAAAGTCTTGAGCGTAAAAGAGATACCATTGCCCATCATCATCTTGAAAGGGACTGGGATCGATCGCAAATGGGCAGGTTTTGGGGTCTAATAACGGCTCACCTGTATCCTCATATGGTCCCAACGGATCAGTACTGGTGGCAACTCGCAATTGATGGTGTTTATCCTCATGCCCAATGGAGTAGTAGAGGTAAAAAGTGCCATCACAGTAGGCAACTTCGGGTGCCCAGAAGTTATTGCCCAAAGTAGGATCGGGTCGCAGCAACGCTTTCCCAGCAGAGTGCCAGTTCACCAAATCATCAGACTGAAGCAGTGGAAAGACCCGCTGCTGAGACTTCTCCTCCACCTGCCCTGCTGCTTCTGCGGGACCAGTGCCGATCGCATAGTAGACACCCTGATGCTTCCAAACAAAGGGGTCAGCGAAATAATCTTGATAAACCGGATTGGTATAGGTGTTCATAATGACTTATAACGGCACATTTAAGAAAAGACTACCTGAACCAGCCTTTCCTACTCACTTTAAAGAGTAAAAGTATAAAAGCCTCACCACTTCACCCGGGCTGAATGCAAATTTTCTTGGATGAACCCTCGCTTGTTAGAAGCAAGCGCATGATCCACCAATACTTTTAGGGTCGTTGTATAGCTATCGTTTAGCATTCGACGCCCGTAGCCAATTACTTTGCCAATCTTTCCTGCTTTTTAATCTAGTACGTACTCGCCAATTTCAAACATAATGTTTATGCTTTCTACACAGTTAATTAACGAGTTTTTCTGAGTAGATTAGCTCTTTTCAAAGAGACAATAGCGTTCCTATCTGGGTTGTAAGAATGGATTCCAGTAGGAGCGTTTCTCACGAAGCGTCTCAATCTCATAACTGATTTAAGGCTGCTATAGAATATTAATTACAAGTTAGGTTGAATAGCGTTAAATTCAACACCAGCCTTAACTTGTTTGAGTCTTATTAAACTCAACCTAAGCTTCACTCAGGCTTTCAAAAAAATGGTCTGGGGCTACACAACGCTAAGTATGATTAATGCCTGAGATAACAACTTCAGTCCTTCAGCCTGTCTTCTCTCACCGCTAGATAGAGGCTGATATAAAGTGTGCTGGTGCTCTCTGTCATAGTGTAGCGATCGTGACAGTAGGGTCGCCAGCATGTCTATCGTTACCAAACAAATCTGTGAAAGGTGTTCTACTGTAGAGCACCTTTCAGATGCTTAGTGGCTGCATGAATCTGCTTAATACGCGAAGTTGATATAAGTTTCGACTTCACTGTCTGCTAACTGATCTACAACTCTGCATCGAAGTAGCTCTTGTATTTCTGGCGATAGGCTTTCGTAATAAGCCCGTGGCAGTGTGAGATCTACTTTTTGAGTATGAAGCCAGTGCATAACATAACCCATCACAATCATAGGTCGGGGCTGTGGCGTTAAGTTAGGCGTACCCCGATGCAGTGCCAGGGGCGATCGAATCATGACATCACCTGGCTGCATATAAAATTGCTCCATCGGAATTTCACCGGCATGGATCTTAACTAAGCCTTCCTCACGCGACATCACATGAGTACCACGCGCCATCTCAAACGGACCATTTGCCTCTGTTACTTCAACTAGCGAAAAATTCACTGCCAGCGCATACAGTGGGGTCACAATTTGATCAGAAAACAGTGGACGGAAATCGCGATGAATCTCCTGATACTGTGAACCTTGCAAGGGGATGTCAGCCGCTAGCTGCACCAGCTTGTACTCTTGAAAAAAGACGCGATTGAGTACTCCCCGGATGATTGGATTGGCATATACAGCCGGGTCCGCAAACGGTGCTACCCAGGGCAACGTTGCATAACAGCGCGCCTGACCACGGGGAGCCAAACCACCAGGTCGCTGTTGCCGCTCTTGAAATAAGGCATCGAAAGCGACTTTCCAGCGATCAATCAGGTCACGATCGAATAAGCCACGAATGACACAAATACCATCTCGATTCAGCTCTTCTGCAAACCGATCTAGCTCACTCTCGGTAAATACAGTCTCTACACTTTGTACCAACTTACTATCCGCTCCAATTGGGAATGCGAGGGTTAAATTCATCTCTTTGGTAGAGAAAACGTAACCCTCTATACATTCCTTATTGTCCCCAATCGCAAAAGCAGAATGACGATCTAACCAGCAATTCTTCAAAAAACTCAATTTCTTTAAGTCAATAGAATTGAAGCCTTATCTTAAGCTGCTCTTGAGTTTTTACCTTAGCTTGAAGGATTAGCTTGCTCGTCATGACCCTGCTCACGAAGTTCCAGCAAGTCGGGTTTAGCGAGAAAGCCAAAGTAGGTTGCGATCACAGCGGTACCTGCATGTAGCCAGAGATCATTACCAAAGAGAGGGACTAAACCTAACATAGACTGAGTTGGTGGAAACAGTCCTAAGATGGTGAGCAGCCCGTAGAAAAGCGCTAATACTCCACTAAAAAGGCGGGCACTACCCAACGAGAGAGAAGCAAAAATACCTAGCAGCCCCACTGTAAGGTGAACAATGTTGTGCAACACATTGATCGGGAATAGCCCCATCAAGTAACCGTACCCCTCTATATAGCTGAGGTTCACTGCATCTGGGTCAGCGATCGGAGGTTTAACCAAGTCTGGAATAAATCCTGCCACACCGATCAACACGAAAATGATGCCAATAGTCAAAGCAAAGTATTGTCCTGCTTTCATGATTAAGCTCCTAAAAATTTGTGTTCTTTGAATACTCCACTTTGGTCATTCGTACCTGTTAGATTGATGCCAACAGAGATACCAACTGCGATCGAAAGGTTGCCAAGTAAAAACTGGAAGGCAAATGCCATAGCAATATCTGCAATCAAAGCAGTAAAAAAAGTGATCCTGCAAGAAATGTCAGTGCTAATTAATCGCTGTTAGCTACTTAAACCAACGGCAGATAATGCAGCTAATGCATTACTTCAGGCCGGTATTAAGCTGCTAGCAGCGTTGTTGCAAAATGCTGAATCATACATTTTTCTTACTGAGTTCTATGGGGCGAATGAAGCGCGATATTAGAAGTCTCAACTTGTGCTTAAGCAAGTCCTTCTACTAACGTATTCGTTGCGCTTTAATCCACCCTCTATAAAAAGATCAGGGGCACTGCATTTCTCAGGGGAGAGCTTAAACTAACTTCACAATGTACATACAATACATGGCGCAACAGAAAGGGGCGCAGCAATGCTACACCCCACAAGCTCTTTAATTCAAGCAATCTGCTGGACGTAATGTGCTGAAAGCAATTACATAGCTACCATTTGCTGTTGAATTTTGCTTTTGGCAGCCTTAAATTCAGTTGCCATTTGTTCTTTTTGTTCACTACTGCAATTTTTATCAATGGCAGCAAACAGAGTGCTTTCTTCTTGGCGGATATGATCACCGACAGCATCCATTAACGTTTTAATCTTTGAGCGGAACTCGTCGGCTGCATGAGGATCACTCGCTTTGATTTCATCCAGCATACGCTTCATCTCAGCCTGCTCATCGTATAGTTCCTGCGTGTCGCCATCGCCGTAGAACGATCGCACATTAGGGTAGACTACTTCTTCTTCAGCTTGTGCATGGGTCAAAAGATCTTTGTAGAGCTGCCCAAAATACTCTTGCAGCTTTTGGGGATCTTTTGTGGCTCCAATTTCAGTGAAAATGGTATTTACCTTATTGTGATCCAGCCGAATCAACGTCTGAATGTTCATGTCCTTCTTGTCAGAGTTTTGGGTGATGACGCTCCCAGCAATACCCGATAAAGCCGCAACTGCATCTTGTACTCGTGCCCACAGCCCCTGTTTGGCTTCTTTACCCGTCATTTCTCGAACGCCTGCTTGCTCCAGCATCCCTTTAAGCTGTTCTTGGTGAGCACGGCTCTCGAAGTTAACGGTGTTTAAAGGAGTAATTGCCACTTCGATATCAGCCCCTACCACCTGAGCAGCCTTATGGATCATGATGCCACTCATGGTTTGACCATGCTTCATCAATTCGTGGTGGAGCAGTTTTTGATAGAACGTAAACTCATCGCCTGTCATCGTCTGCTCAGACTGCTGCGTAAAGGTTTTGGTTGCGGCACTTGGCTCTGCTGGAATGCCATACTGGACAATCACTGTTTCGATAATGCCCAGGTTTTTTTGGTCATCCTGAAGCATATTCTGAAGGCGATCGCGAATATCGGCATCAGGACAAGCCTCTATAAGCTTTTGATCATTGGCGATAATCAAATTTTGGAGGGCTTTCAAATCTGCTAGCCGTTCGCCAAGTGTCATTCGCTTTGTATCATCTAACGTTGCAACCATGATTTATTCCCCTATTGAAAGTTACGATTGAAAAAAAGAAAACTACTGTGATGCTATGCTTTGCACTCACTAATCACACGCTCTAAATCCATTCAACTCATCTACCCGGAAGTAGCCATCATCCAAAATGGGCAATTGAGCCTCTGGCGCGACCACTTCAATCGTTTCTAATTTCAGTGGCTCAATTAAAAGACCTAACTTGCTCTGTACTTCTAAGTCAGAAAGCAGTTGATGAAGTTCGTTAATTGATTGGTGAATCATTGCGACGTTGCTCTGTTGTTCTGAGTCAATGCTCATAGGTTGTTTACTGATCATTAATTTCAGCTTCAAGCACTAACAGGTACAGCTAATTTCTGATGTCGTCGCAGCAAGACTGGTTTCTTCGGTCGGTTTAGATGGTCAAAGCGATCGCTAAGCCAGTCGAACCCTTTGCCTAAGCATTGAGAACAAACTTCTCCATACCCGTTGCCTTGGTCATCGCAGGCAATAACTCTGGCGGGTGCAACCTCAAACGATTGCTTACATAACCAACAAGATTGCTGCTGAGGCAGACTTTTGTTGCATTCAATTTGAAGTTTCATAACCCCTCACATTTATAGCTGTTAAAAAAATGGTTTTAGGACATCACTGGTTAGCTGGTTGATTACCTGTATGGCAAAGACGCAATTAAGGTAACCGCATCCATTTGTATGGCTTGCTTCCTACAAGGTCTATCCTTTAAGCTGCATCCTTTTTTCTAAGAAGTCTTTCCTCTGGGGAGAAACACTTCAACAGACTTTCTACCCCCTTTTCCATTCGGAGAGGGCTAGGGTTAAGGCATCCTTACAGACGTTCCAGGGTTGCACACTACGCAACATGATCTGCCCCTCATACCTCAATTCAGCGATGCCAATTTTGCAAACGTAAAATGCAAATCTAAAACCTTGTTATGGTTTCAGCATATAAACTTGCTTTTTCAATTGCCTCTGGCTTGGGAATGAATGCAGCAATGTTTACCTGTGATGCTCCATACACAAACTAAGGTAAACAGTCTTCAGTCAACCAAAATCTGACCGTTATACCCAGCGGCGTTATAGCGATCGAGCACCGTTTGAGCGATTGTGTGTGCCTCTCCCAGAGTGACTAATGCAACACATGCGCCTCCAAAGCCTGCTCCTGTCAGACGTGCGCCAAAGACACCGGGAGTGCCCTGCAAAAGCTCTACTAGCGTGTCTAACGCGGGTACAGAGACTTCATAATCATCTCGCAGGCTAACGTGGGATGCATTCATTAATTCACCAAATACAGGAGCCGAAACACCGTCTAAAGCCTTTAAAACCCGGTTGTCTTCGGTGACTACATGACGGGCACGTTTACGGATAGGTTCAGGTAAGGCTTCTACTGCTTGAGGATCGCTAATGTCTCGTAATGCCTTCACGCCCAACTGACGGGCGGCGGCTTCACACTCCGATCGACGTTGGTTATAGCCACTGCTCGCCAGCGATCGCGCTACACCACTATCAATCACTACAATCTCTGCCCCAGCAGGAAACGGTAGAATTTGGCGATCGAGTGTGCGAGTATCTAGAAACAGCATATGCTCTGTATCGGCAAGGCTGGATGCCATTTGATCAAGAATGCCACAGCTTACGCCTGCATATTGAATTTCTGCCTGTTGCCCCAATTGAGCAATCTGTACATCATCAAGGTCAAGCTTGAGGAGCGATCGCAAAGCTCGCAGCGTTGCCACTTCTAATGCCGCGCTGCTAGACAAGCCTGAGCCGATCGGCACTGATGAGGTGACAAAAACATTAACAGGAGGGCTTTCATAGCCTGCTTGTTTCAATACTTGAATGCAGCCGTTGACATAGCTGGCAAAGCCTTCGAGAGCCATTGCTGTTGGCTCAACATCAATCCGTTCCTCTAATTCAGCAGAATAGAAATGATGGCGATCGTCGGGGCTGTATCCAATTGAAACGTTTGTTTGTTGTGGAATTGCCGTTGGCAGCACAAAACCATCGTTGTAGTCAGTGTGTTCGCCTAACAAATTCACGCGACCCGGCGCACTTGCTTCAATATCAGGTTTTGTCTGAAAGATTTGTTGAAAGTCCATCATCGTTCAAGGGGTACAGGGCGCAGCCGACCTTCAATTTCAACATGAGGAAAGTGAGTGTCAAAACTTAAATTCTCCAGGCTGTGATCCGCATTTAAGACAAATGTATCTTCAATCTTTGCACCCGGAATGCTGGGATTCCAGGCAATGATCATGTTTGCAGCCAAACGATCGCTGGTTTCCGGCGTTGCGACAATTTCGCGTGCCCCATAGCCTGCCGTACCGCCCTGATGATGCTCTTGAATAGCGTGTGGATAGCCCTGCTGTTCATAGGCTGTCGCTAGTGCGTTATACACCTCATTTAAGGGCGCTTCTACTTGAGAATGCTTGAGCGCCACTGCCTCAATTTCCGCAATGGTACGATGCAACTGCTTGTCTTCTGCCGTGAAGCCACCAAAACAAACGAAGCGAGTCAAGCTCACGATCAACCCACTACCGCGAGCGCAAAAGACCAGCATTGCCTGCCGTCCGATCGTCTCTCCACTGGGTAAGGGATGGCGGTAAAGCGGCAAGCGGCGATCGCCTGCTGCCAGTGTCAAGGCAGGGTGTAGACCACGTGCCCATAGCGCTTCTGCACCCGCTCCAGCAAGCTGATATTCTGTCCAGGTTGGTTGAGCCTGCGTTAGCACCTCTGTCATTGCTTCGCTAGCAAGCCGCCCAACCTGCCGATAGCGTTCCAGTTCTCCGGGCAACATGATGCGCCTATGGTGCAGCAGCGATCGGGGTAATGCTGCTTCTGCTTGAGTGGGGCGATCGCTTAAAACCTTGCCGTTACTGGTAGTCTCACGCACAAAGGCTTCGCGATCGCGACTCTGTGCCCACGGGCTAACGTGACACTGATAGCCAGCATCAGCTGGAACCTGTTCATCTTTTAACCGTTGCGCTTCAATCTCATCAGTAAGAATCCAGGCAGCTTCGTCCGTCACCAGCACTTCAGCGACTCCTGTTTCTGCCGCCAGTAGCACTGTATTAGAACCACCCGCCGTTGCCCAAGCAAACCAATCTGTTCCACGCAGACGGATGCCAGCGGCTCCAGTTTCGTGCAGTGCGTCCCGCATTAACTCTAGCTTGCGGGCAATTTCGTCAGATACATTCATAGTGTTGGCGCTCATGGCGTTAAAGTACCAGATTCTTTCATCGTTGCCTGGATTAAGAGTACTCCAATGCTTATCAGTAGAACGCCAGAGCCAAGAAAGCCAAGATCCCATAAAAGTTCATGGGCACCTGGTTTCAGGTGATGAATGCCTAGAAGGTGGTGATCGAGAATGCCCTCAACCAGGTTAAAGAGCCCTGCACCTAGCAGTAACGCACCCAGAAACACCCGACCCGACCAGGCATCCTTTGCTTGCTGTCCAGCACGCCAAAGTAGAAAAATGCCAACCAACGTAAGCAACCAATCAAAGAGGTGGAATAAACCATCGCCAAAGGTGTTTAGTTCCATGCCAGCGATCGTCATATCGGTTTCAATGCTGGAAAACATATGGTGCCATTGCAGCAGTTGATGAAAAACAATGCCATCAAAAAAACCGCCCTGTCCTAGCCCCAGAACAAGTCCGGCTAGGATTAAGGGGCGGTAGCTGAGAGGATTTTCCTGTGCTTGAACCTGGCTGCTGACGCTTGCTGGGTTAGTTGTTTCCATCATTTCCTTACTTCACTGCTTGCTTGCTTCACTACCGTCTTATGTTGTTATTGACATTGTGAAAGCAGACGGCATGAAGAAGACCCAATCAACCTGTTTACGCCAGTAATCACGTGTTGGATTGCCCGCTCTGCTGAGGCTCTGCCGAGGATTCTTGAGGACGTTCTGTAGCAGCAGGATTAACCTCTGTACCCTGCGCGTTGAAAGGATAGCCTTCCCCTTCGCCTAGTAGATCTTCTGGATTAGCGACTGGCGTTGTAGCAGCAGAATCAAGTTGTCCATTGTCGTGACTTTGTTTGATTCCACCACCTTTATGACTGGCATGACCACTGCTCATAAGGGTTGCTCCATTTTTGTTCTAGTACATACCAGTTCTTTTTGAAGAGACATAGAATTGTTGATTAATTGGGTTAAGCACATGAAACCAACAATAGTCTTTGCTCTGCTGGGTTCTATTCGGCTTCACTCCGTTTTTATTCTATGTAGCTTCATCCGAAGTTGGTATGAGTTACTTCCTTATTAGAAAACACCTTTAGCCATTGCACTTCATTCTTAACGCTGACTCTGCTCAAGCAAAATGGGTATCCAGCGTTACATGAAGTTGTGCTCAGGTACACAACTGATGAGAGCATATTTTTGCGATCGTCCCCTTCAAACCGGCACGACCTGTTCTAGCTCAACAGTTACTGCTTGTAACTCTTTTGCTTTTGCCTCGGGCAACGCATCGTTCGCAAACATTCCGGCAGCAAGTTCTGTTCCTGCCAGGTACTTGAGTCTGTCTGACGTGCGGTAGGGTGGGTAAAACTCCGCGTGTAGATGCCATTCGGGATGAGGTTGTCCATCGAGTGGAGCCTGAAACCATGCCATCAAATAAGGGAAGGGACGATTCCACAAGCCGTCATATTTAAGCGTCACGGTTTTGAGGGCTTTGGCAAGGCTCGATCGCTGCTCTGCGGTCAAATCCATAAACGTAGCAACGGGTTTAATCGGCGCAATCCAGACTTCGTATGGATAACGGGCGCACACGGGGACGAAAGCGATCGCCCACTCATCTTGATACAGCACCCGTTGCTGATCAGAAATTTCGTTTTGAATTAAGCCTTGCAATAAGCCCTGTTGATGCTGCTGGTAATAGTCAAGTTGGCACTCGCCCAACCGCGCCGGAACTGGTGGCACAAAGGGATAAGCGTAGATTTGTCCGTGAGGATGATGTAGCGTTACACCGACTTCAACGCCTTTGTTTTCAAACGGCAGGACGTACTGAATTTGGGGATGCTCGCTAATGGCACGAGTACGATCGCTCCACACCTGAAACAGGAGTTCCAGATGATCTAGCGGCAAAGAACTCAATGATGCCTCTGGGTCTTGGGTAAACACAACGACTTCACAAGCGCCGTTTGCAGGCAGCGTCTCCACAATAGTTGAGGGTGCATCTGCCGCTAAGGGCGTTAACGAGGGAAAGCGATTAGGGAAAACCGCAATGTCATAGTTTCCCTGTGGCAGTTCGGTCGGGAACTGAGGGTCTTTGGTTGGAGCCAGCGGATTATATTCAGGGGGCGGCATAAACGTCCGCCCCTGTCGATGGCTAGCATAGGCAACCCACTCACCGCGCAGGGGATGCCAGCGCAGGTGAGGATTCGCTTGAACGGGGTCGTTGCTTGGACTAGGGGCAATAATCCCCGCCGCAATGGGTTGGCGACTGTACAGGATGAGGTTGCGTCCGTCTGGCTTTAAGAGCGTCTGAGAATACATCTTCCATTTGTGACCATGCCACTTTGACAGATTCTAGAAGGATAGTATCGTCCTCGTTGTTAATGCCCCTTCCCAAAGTGGCAGATGCGATCGCCTCTAACGGAAACTTAGGGGTGCGATCGATATAAAGCAGTCCATTGGCCTCCTGGAATGTGTCGGTCAACTGGGTGTAACAGAAGCCACTAAACATTTCCACTTTGTTCACCGTTTGTAACAGCGCAGTGTATTGCAGTTGCAGCTCTGGAGCATTGTGGGAGCGAGTGTAGCCCCAAGTGTGAGGATTCTCTTCGGGCTTTGTGAAGGCAATGCCACCAAACTCCGTCAGCATAATCGGCTGCCCCTGATGTGGGTAGCCATCCAGCGTGAGCACGCGACCACCCGGACGCTGGCGATCGAACAAATCTGATAGCTTCACTTCAGGACCATAGCGTTTAGCTAAGCGCAACGGCTTGGTGTCGTAGTCGTGAATTGCCAGGATATCGGTAGCTGTACTTTCCCAACCATCGTTGCCAATGACAGGTCGAGTGGGATCGAGCGTTTTGGTGAGATGGTAGAGCGCCTGTACACAGTGTTGGTGTGCCGGAGTTGCCGTTAGATCGGGCACACCCCAGGATTCGTTAAACGGCACCCAGACGACAATACAAGGATGGCTGGCATCTCGCTCGATCGTCTCTGTCCATTCTTTCATGAGCCGTTCGACCGCTTTAGGCGTAAAGCGATAGGCACTGGGCATTTCTTCCCAAACCATCAGCCCTAGCACATCTGCCCAATAGAGAAAGCGAGGATCTTCAATCTTCTGGTGCTTCCGCACGCCATTAAAGCCCATCTGCTTGGCAAGCTCGACATCACGCCGCAGTGCCTCATCTGAGGGAGCGGTCATCAGCGTTTCTTCCCAATAGCCCTGATCTAGCACTAGACGTAGATAGTACGGGTGCCCGTTCAGCATGAAGCGATCGCGCTGGATGCTAACCGTCCGCATTGCCGTGTAGGATTGCACTACGTCCACGAGTTGCCCCTGACACCAAAGCTGAATGTCAGCATCAATGAGGGTTGGCTTTTCTGGACTCCACAGCAACTCGTTGCGGTAGTCGTCAATGCCTGGGTCAGACAAGGCAATGCGGCGATGAATTTCACCGTTTAGCACTTCATAGGTATCGTTAACCAGCAGTTGGTTGCCCACGGTTAGCCGCACCTTTAGCTGCATTTCTTTCTGAGTTTTGCCCGCCACAAATGCCTCAAAGCCAATCTCCCAACGGTCAAAGTGGGGTGTCCACTTGAGGCGATCGATGTAGGTCTGTGGTACTTGCTCTAGCCACACTGTTTGCCAAATGCCACTGGTGCGGGGATACCAAATGCTATGCGGTTCTCGCTGCCAGTCTTGCTTGCCTCTGGGTTTTGCCAGGTCATGCGGGTCGTCTTCTGCCCAGACCGTCACCGTTTGGCGTCCTTCTGGGTGCAAAACCGCCGTAATATCCATTGAAAAAGGAGTATGCCCGCCTTCGTGGTCAGCCATAAACTGCCCATTGACCCAAACCCGCGCCCGGTAATCGACGGCACCAAAGTGCAGCAAAACGCGATCGTCCCCAGGCATTACATCAAATTCGCGCTCATACCAGCAATTAGTATGAAACCCAGTGTTGTGAATACCACTACGGATAGATTCGGGAGCGAAGGGAACTTCTATAGACTGATCCCAAAGCGGAATGTTACTGGGGCGCGTATACTGCCCTTCATCATCGTAAGTGAACTTCCATGTACCGTTAAGGGAAGTCCACTGAGAGCGTTGAAGTTGGGGGCGGGGATACGCTAAATCGGTCTGCAATCTGGTTGTGCTCGCCAGATCGCACGGATATTGTTCTTCGAGACATTTACCGAAGGTTTTCATGAGGGACTCAACCAAACTGCATCTGCTAAGGATGCCCTGTTAGGCACCCACATATACTATTTTCGCAGCTATTTAGGATTCATTACTCAGAATTTAATTGTTATTGCATGATCTGAACCGATGTTGCTGGTTCAGCCGATTCAGTGATCTGTTTCTGAAAGCGAGCGCTTCACTTCAGGCGATTGCTCAATCTAAGTTCTGAACCTTAAAAGTCATAGTGCGTCGTTCTGGTTGCTGTTCTCACGCTACTATGTCGCTGCGCTGAAAATAAGAGAGGTACAAGGGTAGCTTTTGTATACTTAAGTAGGAGGGCTAAATTAAGCATTCCTGAGAGACTGGGTTTCGGCTGCGCTCAACCCATTGCCACACGGAACTAGGAGCATTGAGACCTCGGCGCAAGTGCTCAGTCGATCGAGATGCGTTTTGTAGATAGTTGCGCCCAGCTACTTAGCCATTTATATGTAGTGACTGCACTAATAGTCATTTCTTGGATTGCAGCCGTTTTTATTTGCGTAAACTACATCTTTATTGCTTCACAAAGCTGTAGCTTACTTATCTAAAACTTACCGTAATTTTCTCTCTTTATCGAAAGGTTGTATATGGCACCTCAAAACCACTTACTTAATGCCTTGCCCCGTACGCTATACGAGAAGCTTGATCCTCATTTGAAGCTGGTGCGTCTGGAACGGGGGCAGCGTATCCACGAACCGGGTGCGCCGATCATTGACCTTTACTTTCCTCTGGATTGTGCGCTCTCGATCACCCTGAGTATGCTGAATGGGGATACGGCTGAAACGGGTATTATCGGCAAGCGAGAAGTACTCGGCATCAATGCCTTTATGGGTGGTAGAGAGACGACCCAGACTACTTATATTGTGCAGGTTGCAGGTAGCGCTCTAAGACTAGATGCAAAGGTGCTGCTGGATGAATTTGATACCAATAAGGAAATGCGCGATGTAATGCTGCTCTATACTCAAGCATTCATTGCCCAGATTTCACAGACAACGGCCTGTAACACTCTCCATAGTATGGAGCAACGTTTTGCACGCTGGTTGCTAGAGGTTCAAGACCGTATGGAACAGCCTACTCTCAGGCTAACCCAGGAATTTATTGCAGAAATGATTGGTGTACGTCGTGCAGGTGTTACCCAAACAGCCCAAAGATTTCAGGAGGCTGGTCTTATTCGTTACCATCGTGGTACTGTCGAAATCCTTGATTTGCCAGGGTTAGAAGCTTCTGCCTGTGAGTGTTTCAGGATGGTTAAAGACGAATACGATCGCTTACTTGGGGAAATACCAAGCCTTTCTGCATAAGGATAAGACTGCTGTCTGCTGCTCAAAGCCTTCTTACCCAATATCCCAATTATATATATATATGCAAATGACGCTCAGTGTTTAAAGTAGATGATGCGTAAGCTTTGTGAAACGCTCTTTAGCCGCTTCTACTCTAGCGATCGATTAATCGTAAAAGTTAAACCAGAATAAAGCTCAAACCTTTTCTCTTTGGGAAAGCACATATGAATATGAGTGCATACATCTGGTGTTAAATTGCTACAGTACAAAGTCGTCTTGGGAGCAGGCTCTATAGCAACATGATGAATGGAAACCCTTGCTTAAAGGAGATTCAAGGTGGATATCTGTCCTGAAGTTTTCTTCGACTGCTATAGATCCTTGGCTGATGATTCTTTAGGATGAGCTAGCACAAAATGAGTACCGATCAACAGCCTCCAGTTATCCTGATTGTTGAATCAGATGACGAGGTACGACCAGCCCTAGTGCATAATGTGCAGCGATGGGGTTACCGTGTCATTGTGTCGCTGGATGTTAAAGATGCGATCGAGCGGGTTAGAGAAGGGGCACTAAAGATTGAGCTTATTTTGATTAACCAGGTAGGGCAGTCGATCGACCAGTTGCTTGATGGCGGTCGAGCAATTCGTCAGCAGAGTGCAGAACATTCTATCAATGCCTTTATTGTGGTGCTGGCAGAAAAGTATGGGGAAGATCTGGAAGGTCAAGATGTTCAGCTTGGTGCCTATGAATACATCACCTACCTTGAACATGGTGACCAGTTGATGGAACTTCTGTATCGTCTATGTCCTGTTTAGGGCGTTTAGTTCTCATTCCTTGGCAGAAGCGGTATAAGGGTGTTTTTTAGTCGCCATCAAGTGGTTGATTTAACTGTTGTTGAATAATCTGAATCAAGGTTTCTGGTTCGACTGGCTTGGTCACGTGTTCCTGAAACCCTGCCGCAATCGCCTGCTGGCGATCGACTTCTCCAGCGTAGGCAGTCAGCGCGATCGCCAGCACTTGCTTGCCTTTCACCATTGACCGAATTTGCCTGATGAGGTCATAACCATCCATTTCAGGCATACCGATATCGCTAATTAGCACGTCCGGTTTTGTTTGGGCGATCGCTTGCAGTGCATCGCTTGCAGAGGGCACCGAGGTGACAATGGCACCATTTTGCTCCAGCATGAAGGTGATAAAGTCTCTTGCGTCTGGCTCATCATCAACTACCAGCACTTGCATACCGGTCAGGCATGAGGCATGAGGCATAAAGCACACAGGATTGTCTTCAACTTTCGTCCTGTCATTCTCTCTTAGCAGTGGTAGCCTAACTGTAAACACGGCTCCCTGCTCTTCACCGGAGCTATCTGCATACACTGAGCCGCCGTGCAGTTCGACCAATTGACGGACGATCGCTAACCCTAACCCTAACCCACCGAACGAACGGGTTGTCGTGCTGTCGGCTTGCCGAAACGACTCAAACACATACGGCAGGAAAGCGGCTGGAATGCCTCTACCCGTATCGCTGACAGTGATTTGAGCAAAGGCGGGGGAGTATGCAGAAGAGAGTGATACTTGAGACGAGCGATCGCCGCTCAGCGCTTCTGCTTTCTGACCGCCAACTTGCTCCAACCGGATTTCTACTTGACCGCTCTCAGGCGTGAACTTAACGCCGTTAGACAGCAAATTCCACATTACTTGCTGAAGGCGTACAGAATCTCCTAAAACCCTGATGGACGGACGGTTAGAGGAGCGAGAAGAGAAAGACGTGTGCGCTCTAGCAGGTTGCGATTCATGGTTCCTTTCGCTCTCAGTCGCAAGTACAAAGTTCAAGGCAACGCCTTTAGCCTCTGCTGCCAGCCGCACGGTTTCCATAGCCGCTTCAATAGTGGTGATTAGATTGATGGGAACCTGATTTAAGGTGAGTTTGCCGCGCAGAATTCGAGAGATGTCTAACAAATCTTCAATGAGCTGCACCTGTAATCTGGCATTACGCTCGATCGTTTCTAATGCCTGAGACGACTGCACTGCGTCGAGCCTACCATTACGAAGTAAGCCAACCCAGCCCAAGATGGGATTGAGGGGCGATCGTAGCTCATGCGATAACACTGCCAAAAACTCATCCTTAATCCGATTAGCGGTTTCGGCTGCCTCCCGTGCTGCCTGCTCATTGACAAGTAATTGCTCTCGTTCGTGCTCTACCTGCTTGCGATCGGAAATGTCGATAATGATGCCGATCATACGAGTCGGCTGCCCATCACTAGCGTAGGAATATTGCCCTCTCGCTTCTAGCCAGTGCACTGAGCCATCGCGCCACCTACAGCGGTACTGGTGGTGATACTCTACCTTTGCCTCCAATGTCTGGTGCAAGGCTGCTTCGGTTACCGCTAAGTCCTCTGGGTGAATACTGTTCTGCCAGGTGGTGTAGCTAGGTTCAACCTCACCTGGCTGTAAGCCTAGTAGGGTAAAGTGCCCTTCTGACCATCTAACAACGTTGGTTTGCAGATTCCAATCCCAACTGCCCATGCGCCCAACGCTAAGAGCAAGCTGGAGCCGAGCTTCACTTTGGCGCAGGTCTTCTGCCGCCTGTCGCTGAGTCGTTTTGTCCTGCAAAATTTTGACGAAGCCTCGAACTTCACCGTCTTCATCATTCAAGGGCATGACAATCCCACTACCCCAAAAACGACTTCGATCGCGTCGCAGATGCCACCGCTCGTTTTCTTTTCGTCCTTGAGTCAGGGCAATATGCAGTTCTCTTTCATGCTCTCCTAGCGCGGCATCTTCAGGCGTAAAGATAATGCGTCCAGTTTGTCCTACAATCTCGGCTTCTTCGTAGCCCAGTATGCGTTGTGCGCCTGAGTTCCAACTGGTTATGTTTCCTTGGAGATCGAGAGTAAAGATGGCATAGTCTTTAGCACTCTCAATGATCAAACGCAGACGCGCTTTTTGCTCACGCAGCGCGTTTTCTGACTGTTGACGATGGGCTTCACCCCGTTTGCGATCGCTAATATCAATCACAAAGCCATCCCAAACTAGCCCCTCATTGCTGCTTTCTGGGCGAGAACTACCCTGAATCCACTTCAACTGACCTGATGGCGTTGTCACCCGTCCTTCCCACTGCCAGGGTAATGAATTTTGAACGGCGCTAGTAATAGAAGTTCGTAAAGTCAGTGCATCGTCTGGGTGAAACAATGACCAAAGAGCGTTTGCATCTTGAAGGATCACTTCTGGCTCTAATTCAAAAAGCTCACGGGATGCAGAACTAATATAGCTAAAGGTGCCAGTATCACCGTGATAGCGATACACCATTCCAGGCATATTTCTAACTAGCGTTTGCACCCGCGATTCACTTTCATGTAAAGCTCTTTGTCGCTCCTCAGCAATTTGTCGGGTCTGAGCGCTGGACAACGCCACGGCAAGAAACGCCGCCAGATTGGTTAAGACCTGCGCATCTTCATGATCGAACTGTCGCTGCCCATCGTGGGTCACAATCCAGATCGTGCCAACTGGTTTCTCTTCTAGTAGAAGTGGCACTACTAACTCTTCAACTGCCCACGGTGTAATTGCTTGTCTGGCAGTGAAATAGCGTTCTGGATGGGAAAATAGTTGGGCGCTCCTTAGCTCTAGACAAATACCGCAAGTGCTGTCATCAAGGGGAAAGGTAGATCTTTCAAACTGCTTATAAGCTCCAGCAAGGGCAGCCCAGCGGACGACTTGTCCCTCTAGGGTTGCTTCTAGCAGGCTCACTCCGGCTGTTCCTGCTTGACACAGATCTTTTGCAATCTCAGCAAAGTGATTCAGGAGTATATGAGGTGGCTGTGTAAGATGTTGCCCCAGCGATCGCAGTATTTGAATTTCAGCCTGTAAGTTTAGTTCGTGGGGCGATCGTGAGGACAACGCCTCTGTCAACAAAACATCGCTTAGAGAAATACCTTCATCACTCATGTCTCTACTTCCACTCCCTTAATAAAGAAGGGAAGTCTCCCTGATGTAGTCGAATAGTTAGCAGTTGAATGACAGTTAAAGAAAACGTGCTTAATTTAGCAGCTTTACCCTGAATTTTTTTCACTTACCTACGAAAAAACAGCTTTCTCTATTCATTACTCTACCAAAAGTACTCCTTACCTGAGAGATCAGGAATTAGTAGCTATAAAAAATCTCTGTGTAACATTTATACAGGAAGCAATCTTTTAGTGTGTAAAAAGGTGTCTGCCGCTTTCATCTGTTTTGCGACAGAACGTTTATACAAGAGTAAAAGTAGCGAAAAGCACATCTCTTAGTAAAAATAGTAGGAAAGGAATTTAATGACGATCGTTGCCTCTTAAATTATTGCTCTGTAAATTAAAGAGACTAACGAAGAAAAGCTCAGTTGTGTTGATAGAAATACACTGTATTCACAGCTTAATATTCATAGCTTAATAGTTCTGAAGAGTGATTAAGCCTAAATAAGCCGTGAGACGAAGCACAGTTGCCATCAAGCTTGGTCACGGTTGATCCGGTCACGGAGCAAACTAGGCGTTTCCAGCCCTAAACCGTAACCAATCGCGTGTATTACAGTTGCTACAAGCATAAGGACGTTGGATTGAAACGTTCCATTATTCGGTTAAGCGCTTGTGCTGAAGCCCTCGTACTCTGTTATTACCAATCTGACTACTGCAAGCGTTGTAACCTTGCTTACCAACAAGCTCTATACCAAATTACGACCAAGGACATAATTATTTTTAACAGATCTTCACTATAGGGAAGACGTTAAGAAACTAAACCTGCACTTGAATAGGAGCATGGAAGCAAGGCGAATGTTTAGACAACGCTCGATCGCTTACCCATTGAAATCCATTAACGCTTTAACCCATCTGCACCATTCGTTCTATGCCTTCAATCTAGGCTTGATGGCTGCTGGTTAAACGTTTGCCAATACTTAGAAAGAACTACTGTCAGGAGTTAAAGACACTATGCAAACCCCCTCTACTGAAGGACCAATCCGTACTACTGCCCTCGTCCTAGGCGTTATGTTTCTGCTCATGGGCGTGATTGGCTTTCTACCCAATTTTGTTTCTGTGCCTGAAGATGCGGTCTCCACAATGGGCTTCGGCTATCTCTTAGGGCTGTTTCCCACTAATTACCTCCATAATGCTATCAGAATTTTGGTTGGTCTTTGGGGCATTGCTGCTTCTACCAGCTTGGTTGGCTCCATTACTTTCAACCAAATTTTTGCAGTGCTTTATTTTGGAGAAGCGCTTTTGGGTCTCTTCCCTGGTGCAAATACTCTCTTTGGTACGATGCCGATTTATGGTAATAACGTCTGGTTGAATGCTCTGACTGCGGCAGCAGCAGCTTACTTTGGGTTCGTTAAGCCAGCAGCAATGAACAAAAGTGCAGGAACACCTACCGCATAGTTAGGCACTAGCTCGTTTGACTGCGTTTTTAACGCTTGCATCACACAATTTCACTTCCACAACTGAATTTCATTACTAAAGCCCACTTACTGAGGAAAAAAGAATGGTAGCTCCTAATACAACCAAACCCAGCACCCTACCCCTAGAGTCGCCTGAATATAATGGGGTCGATCGTAACGCCTGGTTCTTTGGCTGGAATGCACAGCAAGAACTATGGAATGGACGGTTGGCGATGATTGGCTTCACTGCTTACCTGCTCTGGGACTGGGCTGGCTATAGCGTCGTCCGCAACGTTTTGCATCTAGTTAAATAGGCAATCGTTGCAATGGCTTTTGTAGTCAGACATTAAATGATAGGTGTTTCTAACTACAGTCTGCCTTGCTCAGAAGTCTACACTTCAACCTGTTTAATCTGCCTATTTTGCTAGAGGTAGACGCGACTCCATAACACTATTCTCTTAAAGGTAGTTCGCTGAGCGCTCGTGCGTTCCAGAGCTTTTTGCTCATAATGCGATCGCTTGTATGAGTCGACCGTCCACACGAATAAACGCATAACAAGGAATCGAAATCATGAAACTTTCAGACTTAACTAAAGCCGCTTTGGTCGGTGCTGTAACCCTTAGCCTGGGTACGCTTCCCCTTGCATTCTCTGCTTCTGCCCAATCAGGTGGTACTTCACCTGGCAGTGCTGGCACCACAACTACACCTGGTGGCAGCGGCACAACAACGACTGATCCTACTGGCACTGGTACCACAACCTCACCTGGTGGCACGACTGGCACCACAACTGCACCAAGTGACACTGGCACCATAACCTCACCTGGTGGCACGACTGGCACCACAACTGCACCTGGCGGCACAGGTACGACAACTGCGCCTGGCGCTAGCGGCATGGATACTGCTCCTGGTGGTACTGGCACCACAACCGCACCTAATAGCACGACTGGCACAAGCGCTAGCCCCTATGGTACAAACTCTGGCGCTACCACTAATCAAGGTGTGCAGAATGCCGAAGACGACAATGATGGTTTTGATTGGGGTTGGTTAGGTTTGTTAGGGCTGGCCGGTCTGGCTGGGTTGCGTGGTAAGCAGCATGAGCCTACCGCTTACCGCGAACCCGATCCCAGCACCCGCACTGGCATCCGTTAATCGCTGACCTTTAATTACATTAATAGTAGGTGACAGTAAGCAGGTAGGGCTAGATGCCCTACCTGCTTATTTTGGTGTATGTAGGAGGGCTAAATTGAGCACTACTTAGCGGCTAGGTTTTGACGTTGACCTTTCTATCAGAATTCCTCTACGTAATTAAACGCCTGCACGAAATTCCGTGCGCCCAGTGTCAATACTTTACGTATAACCACAGCTTGAAATGTACTGTTCATCCTTATACTGCTTTGACTGAATCAGCGATCGACTGCCGCGACCAAGAGTATTGATGGAGCATGATCGCTCCTGTCCCACCTACAGCCAAAAAACTAGCCTTGCTTCAGTACGTTTTATACTTGGGCAAGGCTAGTTTTACGTTTGTAAATGGAAGTTTTATCTGTTAGGCACTTATAGGCGCTAGGCAGTAAGATAACGGTGCTTGCTCAACTGCGGTATATATTGGCAAGTATTCAGGCAGCAGGAATCAGAAATTGATCCACTGCTGCCACCTGCTGAGTACTGACTCTTGATACTTCCTAAATTGCTTAAACTACTCCTTTAGGAATCGCTATAGCCACGCACGATTTCTTTAATGGCTACCTGACTCGGACTCTAAGCTTTCCAACTTTTTTCTCTTTTACAAAGCCGTTATTACTTGCATTAGCTCAGGTGCTAAATTTGTCTTGGAAAGACTTTGTTTTCTAAACAAAACGCCTGCTAGAAGATAAATCTTGTTGGAATAGAATGCTTGACGTTTTTGACGTAGAGCCGCAATGCAATTCTTCACTTTTGGTTCAGAGCTATAGTAGCCGAATTGCAAGGAAGTGATCATAAAATCGGCAACAGCGTAACCATTTTCTGAAGCGGCGGCGATCGTCCCTACAGGGTTAGAGTAGCTAGAGACCAACTGCATCACATTTGGATAACCCAACGTTAACAAATGGTTCGTAATAGTGGCTCCATCAACGCCCCCATGCAGCAAGGGCATACAGATATCATTATCTGGCGCAGGCAAGTAGGGAGGATTAGCAACTAAGTAGTTTGCCTCTGGCTTTTTAGAATCAAAAAATGATTCATTATGAACAACATATTTGTGGTTAAGTCCACACTGCTGGATCCGAGAGTGAGCAACTTTGTGCGCTGAAGCGTTTAACTCATAGCCATGAATAATGCCGTTAAACTGCGTTCTCAATAGAGAATTAATGATGGGGCTACCATCACCAGAGCCAAACTCGATCACAACGTCAGAGCTTTTGCAGTGGTTAAAAACCAAACGTTCTAAACAATGGGAATAAAAGTGAGATTCTTCAGGGCAGGAAAAGACCTCATTGTGAGTAAAAGCATTTTGAGCCACTGTCTCGCGTGCTTGCCCAGCATGAGCCACTGCCTCACTTGCCTGCCCAGAACGTAGTAAGATTCCAGTCAATGTAATGTCCTCGAAGTATAAAAGTCCAAGAGTCAGGTTTTACCCATATACTCATAGTGATCTATACTTCCTGCCAAATTTACTGGCTAGGGGGAGGTTTTTACGTAGCCAAAAGAGGTAGCTTTTCACAGCTTAAAACTGTAGCCTCACTTACACATTTTTATGCCTGTAAGCTTTATAGCCAGTTAATGACGTTCTTCAAAAAAGAACAAAGCAAACATAGAGTAGAACCCATATTTTCAAGATTAAAGCCTCTGTCTTTTGACCTGATTCTAAAAGATTCTAATCTGCCATAGTGTATATTTTCCGGCGAGCGAAACTATAAGTGCTATGGATCTTTGGAACTAACCGAGCGCTCCAACCGCTCCTTACTTAAGGAAGATGGCAGGAGTTGGGGATTACTATGTACTGCATCCACTAATTAAAGAAGTGCTAGGTTCACTAAGCAAATCAGTATCGCTTTCTAAAGCGCTTCTTGGTATTCATCTGCACAGTTAGCTTTAATTACTACTCCTTCTCGTGATAGAAGGCTAAGTTAAGAGCAAATCGTTAGCGTTTGAGAACCATCGTAAGCTGTGCGGAAATTGTTATGACTCTCAGCGATCGTCCGTCCGATTTTGTTTCTGCCGACGACATCATTAGCCCTGCTAGCTATCCCCCGATCACACAGCAATTGTCCGAAAACGTGATTCTGACAACGCTTGATGATGTTTATACTTGGGCACGGCTTTCCAGCCTATGGCCGCTTTTATACGGTACCGCCTGCTGCTTCATTGAGTTTGCAGCGTTGATTGGCTCCCGGTTTGATTTCGATCGCTTTGGGTTGATTCCCCGTGCCAGTCCTCGTCAAGCAGACCTAATTATTCTGGCAGGCACACTCAACATGAAGATGTCAGCGCCAACGCTGCGGTTGTATGAGCAAATGCCAGAGCCTAAGTATGTCATTGCGATGGGAGCCTGCATGATCTCAGGTGGTATGTTCAGTGCTGATTCTCCGACCGCTATCCGTGGTGCTGACAAAATTCTGCCGATCGATGTCTATATTCCCGGTTGCCCACCACGACCCGAAGCCATCCTTAACGCCATCATCAAGCTGCGTAAAAAGATTGCTAACGAGTCGATACAAGAACGAGGCGTGACTCGGCAAACCCATCGGTATTACACCATTCCACACCACATGAAGCCGTTAGCCCAAGCTCATGACAGTCTCTATTTGCGATCGCCAACTCGTGAGAAACCACCCGCCGAGTTAGCAGCAGAGACTGGCATACCTTTGCCAGAACTTCTTCAACAGTGGGAGCCTCAAAAAACTGGTGACGGCTCAGGAGCTTAAAGACGTGTTCAACTTTCTCAGACAGGTTAGCAATTACACTAAAGAAACGATTCAAGCGGCTCGGTATATTGGGCAAGGGCTTTCAGTCACATTCGATCATCTCAATCGGCGTCCTGTTACAGTTCAATATCCTTACGAAAAGCTGATTCCCTCAGAACGTTTTCGAGGACGAATTCACTTCGAATATGATAAGTGCATTGCTTGTGAAGTATGTGTGCGAGTCTGCCCCATCAATTTGCCTGTAGTTGATTGGGAATACAATGCAAAGACAAAGAAGAAGCAGCTAAATCATTACAGCATCGACTTCGGTGTTTGCATTTTCTGTGGCAACTGCGTTGAATTTTGTCCCACAAACTGCCTCTCGTTCACAGAAGAGTATGAAATGGCTGTGTACGATCGCCACGAACTGAATATGGATAACGTGGCACTCGGTCGGCTGCCTTACAAAGTTACTGAAGACCCGATGGTGACACCGTTACGAGAATTAGTTTACTTACCAAAAGGGGTGATGGATCCGCATGATCTGCCTGCCTCGGCACGCCGCGCTGGTAAGTTTCCTAGCGAAATCCTAGCAGAGCAGAAGGTTGAGGAAAAGCAGGAGCAATCGCCATCAGCCTAACTGTTAATTGAATTGTGACTGAGAAAGCCTGCGATCAACAGATTGCAGGCTTAAATAAATTCGACTTTGGAGCACTACACGTATCGCTGATTGTTGTATTTAGCTTAAGCCAGCTTAAATTTCTAAGCAGATTTATACAAAGTTGGTCTAAAGCCAAAGTTAACTGCTCTTTTTAACTTTAATTTCAGTTCAGGCGAATTAAGTCTAACCAAAGAGCTTACTCAGGTAAACTTATGGCGCACTAAAGCCCCTAGATCTGGCTCCATGTTCGTGTGCTATAGGCGAGTCTGGCAAGGATAAGCCTATTGTGTTTAGGTATACCTGCTGCAATTACTTTTGCTTTAACTGCTTCTTGATTTAGTTGCACAAACAGTTACCTCCAAGGGTATAAAGCTCGCAAAAAGCTAAAAACTAGTGTTATAGAACAACCTATTTATGAGTACAGAATAATGACAACAAATAGTCCTCCAGACGATCGACCAGAAGAGGGGAAATATGACCCTCAAGATAACCCTGGTACTCAAACTCATACCCCAACTATAGAGGAGGGTAATACCCCACTTGATGAACGTTATCGTATGACGGGTCAAGAAGCTGATACCGAAACACGCTCCGGTGCCGAACCCGAAGCTGCTGGAGGCGACGTTAAAGTTGTTGGCGGTCCCAATCAGGGTACTGATTCTCGCTAAAGTGATTCCTTTCAACTGTCAGTTATACTAGTTCCTCTTCAAACGCTACAAACAACAACTTCTCTGCCTATCGCTTCCCTTTTATCAGGAGGCATGAGGGTGCTTAATAAAAGAATGTGTAGCTAGCACTTTTTGCATTGGTATTAAGCCTTGACAAAGAGGACTTTTTTGAAGTTGCTCTATGTTTTCTGCCTATTAAGGCTTGATGTAAGTAGACGCACCTCACTTTAAAGGCTCCAGAAAGTGTTTTCATAGCTTCAACATAGCCGCAAACTATATCTTTTTTGCTGTAGTTTAAGCCGTCATAAAATAGTGTTGATCGAGTTAGGACAGCTGTTTCTTATTAAACTAGATCACACTGTTTAAAGACAATTAGCTGTTTCTCTTGGTATACGGTTTCAATCACAGCGTGAAACCATAGGTAGAGAAACAACAATGTCCATCTAGTTATAAGAGATAGTAGAAATAGCAGGGTTGAGAAACAATTATTCTGCTCTATAAAACAGAGATGCAATGGCATGAGCCAGAGATGGAATAAGCGATCGCTTAATAACGAGCTTAAGATAATCCGTTAAACAAGCAAATCGCTTTGTAAAAGTAAGCCTCGTAAAAAGTAATTAAAGCTATATGGCAATAATAAATTGCCAGGCAGCGAATTATGATCAGAAATGATTTAGAATACTACGACCGACATGCTAGTACCTGGTGGGAAGAAGGTCAGGTTTTGCACCTTTCCAACCACTTTAATAAAACTCGTTTTGAATTTACAGCAGCGTATATTCCTAGCTGGAAAAACTTGAACGTTCTGGATGTTGGCTGTGGTGGCGGACTGGCGTGTGAAACACTGGCTCGTGCAGGCGCGATTATGTCAGGGCTTGATCAATCAGCGCAATCGATCGCGGCTGCCCAAGCTCATGCAAACCAGAATCACTTAGCGATCGACTATCGCGCAGGAAACGCAGAGCACTTACCCTATCCAGATAATACGTTTGATTGTGTACTTTGCTTTGATGTCTTAGAGCATCTTTCTAATGTCAGCAAGGTGATTGCACAGATTCATCGGGTTTTAAAGCCAGGCAGCTTTTTCTTCTTTGACACTATTAATCGAACTCTAAAATCGAAAGTAATCATGATTTGGCTGCTAGAAAATATTCTTAAGCAGCTTCCTCAAGGATTTCATGACTGGAATAAATTTATACCACCTCAGGAACTGACAGAAGTGTTGGCAAAAAATGGCTTTAGTCAGACTGAAATAAGAGGGTTTGATGTCACCAATCAGGCTGATTTTAGGATGTTTCAAAAGATCTTGAGCAAAGGTCTGAAAGAGTATCAAAGAGACGGCTTGTTTCCAATCCAACTAAATAATGACGTTTCTGTCTGCTATATCGGCAAAGCAATTAAACAATAAGCCATATGGAACGATAGCCAAGTTTGTAGAAAAAAGCTGTAGCGGCAAACCTTGTGAAGGGAATTTGGTCAAACTTAGTAAAACCTAGCGCTGGCACATAGCGCTCCTATTTAGATAATGAGAATTACACTGATATGAGCGATCAGCAGTCAGCGGTTAGCAGCCAGCAAAAAAATAGATCGCTGACCGCTAAATGATTTAGTCTTGCTCACAAATGATTTAGGACTGCTATAGCTTCCATTAATTTTGCTCTGCTCAATGTCAACCTACGGAAAAGCAGAGGTTTTAGGCATTTTGTTAGTTAATTAAGCGGAAAAACAGATTTAGAACTTTAGCTATAGTGATACAACTAGACAAAAGATATACAAAAGTTAACAAATAAGCCGCTAGGATTCAAATAGAAAACCAATAAGCGTTCCATCGGTTGTTTTTTCTGCGATCGTTAGAAGCTTATTCTCTGGTACTAAGGAATTATTAGGCGTGGTTCAGTCAACATCTTTTCAGACAAAAGCAAAGCAAACGCTATCGTTTAGAGCTAAACAGTTAGAATCTCCCATTCGAGAGCTAAATCCTCAACCATGGAAAGGGCTTGTTATTTCAGGGGTGATTTTAACTACGTGGCTAGTTAGCTTCTCATGGCTGCTTTCAATCAATGTTTCTACCATGAACCTTTGGATGATTGCTGCTGCTTTTATCTGGCAAACCTTTTTATATACTGGCTTGTTCATTACTGCTCATGATGCAATGCATGGGACCGTTTTTCCTACCAATATTAGAATCAATCACGCTATTGGTGCTTTAGCAGTAATGTGTTACGGTCTATTTTCCTACCAAGATCTTTTGAAAAAACATTGGCTACACCATAAGCACCCTAGTACAGAGCATGATCCCGATTTTCATCGTGGTAATAGCTTTAGCCTGATCTGGTATCTGCAATTTATGAAGCACTACTGGAGCTGGCGTAGGATGGCAGCATTAGTACTGCTATTTAACGGAATTCACTTTTTTCTCCATGTTCCTGAACTGAATATGCTGCTGTTTTGGGTTCTTCCTTCTATCTTAAGCTCGGTGCAGCTGTTTTATTTTGGTACGTATTTAACTCATCGTGAGCCAGAGGGAGGGTATACCAATGCTCACCGCGCTAAAAGTACCAATTTTTCTATCCTTTGGTCGTTTCTTACCTGCTATCACTTTGGCTACCACCAAGAACATCATGAATACCCTCAAGCTCCTTGGTGGCAACTGCCCAAAATTTATCAGCTAAGGAAGAAGCTCTCTTCTCAATACGGGTAGCTTTTCTTCCACTCGCCATAATATTGCTCTATGGATTGCGCTTGTGAACATTACCGCTGTCTTGCAGAGCTTTTATATTTTGTTCCAGCGGTTTAAAGATGGTGATCGTGTCCCTTGAAGCAACATCTTTACATCGCAATTTAATAAGCGAACACGTCTCCAGAGAGAGGGATTCCCATTTAAGCAAACCACTATTGAAGAAGTGACCTTTTTATAGTAATTGCGGTCACTGAGCCAAGCGCTGCTCAGCCAAAACATGACTAACGGTTACATAAGCAGCAGAGCAGCATTGAGAGTTGAGAGCAAAATGTTTTTCAAGATGCCTGAGTAGTGCTGCTAGCTCCTGACCGCCTTAACTATAAATTGCACGTTAGCAAATCTCAGTAGCATTGGAACGTTTTCATCATGATTAAACGATTTCTCCTTACGATCGCTTTTATTGCAATCGGGTTGTTGACATCCTTAGGAGTCAACGCAATTTTTCAAGGAAATCAAGCTGTCAATGCCCAAACTGCCCCTGGTACGCAAACTGTCCCTGGTGCACAAACGTCGCCTGGTAGACAAACTGCACCGGGTCAGCAAACTGCCCCTGGTCGGCAAACTGCACCGGGTCAGCAAACTGCACCAGGCCAGCAAACTGCGCCAGGTCAGCAAACTATCCCTGGTGCCCAAACTGCCCCTGCACGCAGCAATGCTCAATCAAATGCTATTGACCGAGCCTTTGTGATGGACGCAGCTCAAGCTGGGGTTGGTAACATTCAATTGGGTCAACTGGCGCTACAGCGAGCCTCTGCTCCTCAGGTAAAGCAGTTTGCTCAAGCTGAAATTAATGAACAAACACAAGCGAAGACCGAATTAGCGCGCATTGGTCCACAGATTGGCATTACGCCTCCTACCACTCCTGCACCTCGTCATCAGGCTGCTTTAGCACGGTTATCCCAGCTTTCTGGTCAAGAGTTCGATCGTGCCTATCTAGATGAAGGCGGCGTTAATGCTCACTTAGAAAATGCGTCTATTTATCAACGCGAAGCTGCCTTTGGTCAAAACCCAGACCTGCTAACACTTGTTAACAAAGGACTGCCTACTATTCGGCAACACTTTGAAACTGCAAGCACTTTGACTAACTATAAGTTTGCTCAAGTGCCTCGCAAATATAACAATACCCAGGGCGGCTCAGGTGCCTCACTGCCGCAGGCTAGTCCTGTACCTGCAAGAGCACAATAGTAGCCTTGCGCTAAAGCATCGAAATACTCTGTAAAGAGCAAACCTGCCCCCATTCCGTTAGCCATTGCTAATGGAGTGGGGGCACCGTTGTGAACTGGTAGCACGCGGATTGATAAATAGGCTTTGATATTGGCTTATTCGCTTAAGCAGCTTTCCATCAAACGCCATGATCGCCATGAACTACGGAGTTTCGAGCAGCCTCATGAGGGCAATTGAGAACACAGCGTAATCATGGCGATCGAAGTGAAAAAAGTATTTATGGATAAACATCCAGCATTAACGATCGCCTGATGTACCCACTTGCTTTCTCATAGTGTCAACGCCTAAGCATTGACAACTTCACCTCCATTAGGATGTAGGATTTGACCTGACATATAAGAGGAGTCATTCGCTGCTAAAAACACAAAGCTAGGCGCAACTTCTTCTGGCTGTCCGGCTCGTTGCATTGGCACTTGGGCACCAAAGCTTTCAACTTTATCTTCTGGAAAGGTTGATGGAATCAGCGGTGTCCAGATGGGGCCAGGAGCCACTCCGTTAACACGAATGCCTTTCTTTACCAACGATTGCGATAGCGATCGAGTAAACGATACGATCGCCCCTTTTGTTGATGAATAGTCCAACAACTGAGGGTTACCTTTGTACGCTGTAACAGAGGTTGTGTTAATGATGGCGCTACCTTCTTTTAGCTGCGGCAGTGCGGCTTTGGTCAGAAAAAACATACCAAAAATATTAGTACGGAACGTGCGTTCTAGCTGTTCAGCCGTAATATCTTCGATGCTCTCTTGAGGATGTTGTTCAGCCGCATTATTGACCAAGATATCAAGCTGCCCTAACTCACTTGTGGTTTGTTGCACTGCCTGCTGGCAAAACTCCTCACTACCCACATCACCCATCAGCAGCAGACACTTTTTGCCTTCGGCTTCTACCAGACGTTTCGTTTCTTCAGCATCTTGCTGCTCGTTAAGGTAAACGATCGCCACATCTGCCCCTTCTCTTGCATATAGAATGGCAACAGAGCGACCAATGCCGCTATCGCCGCCTGTAATTAACGCAACCTTACCTTCAAGCTTACCGCTCCCCCGATAGTAAGAGCCTTGCGCTTGAGGCTTTGGTGTCATTTCCGCTTCGCTGCCAGGTGGATTCTGCTGTTGCGCTGGTTGTAATTCTTGTGTTTGAGACATCGTTTTAATCCTTCCTTTCTATCGCTTGTAAAATGCTTTTTCTGAGTCTTACCGCTTTTATGGTGCAATCCTTTCAGCGTTGCAGCCAGGTAATCGCTACCAGCGGTGGGAGATTTCACTTTAGGAAAAGCCGATCATTAATTGCTCTTACTAATGGCAGAGTCAATCAGTCTGCCGACAGAGCAATCCTGGAGCAACAAAACTTGTAGCCTAAAACACTGCTCAAGGTATAAGCTCAGGCTTTAATTGGTAAGCCATTAGTAAGCCTGTTTTGACAAGAAAAGTTGCTGTGTGAAGCCAAACTAGCTCAAGCCACTCAACGGCATTGAGTCTCCAATTAGGTCAATTTTCTCGATTACGCTCTATTGGTAATCAGATAGTTTGTTCAACGCTTTATTTAACGCAACGCTTACAACAGATTGTAGGGAGAGACTATTAAGACAAAATCCTCTATTGTTTTCTCAGGCTCTACACAACAGCATAGAAACGGAGGTAGTTCAAGGATTTATTTATACACCTAACGAAAATCGGGATGACTGGATTCGAACCAGCGGCCCCTTCGTCCCGAACGAAGTGCGCTACCAAGCTGCGCCACATCCCGCGAAAGCAAAAAGCTTCTACTGCTTTGCTCTAGTTTAGGATATCATATCTGCTCAGCGCGAACGTGAATCATTAGCGGCATTGGCGATCGATGATCTCAATGTCTCTAGCTAACGCACTACCCAAATTTGGGGGATTATGGGGGGACGTGGTTTTAAGACTGATTAGGCTACTAGTTACCAGGTACCTGGTCATCTTCTTACTTGCTACTCTTGCTTTTTTTCACTAATCTCATCGAAAAAGTGATCGCAGTCTGCACTATTTACATAAACATTTGTAAACTTATAGCTAGCGGTTTTTCAGTACCCTGTGTTTTGAGGAGTCTCCATGAGACAGCTGGTTGCGATCGAGCGTTTTTGCCTGACGGGTCATATTCTATCGTTGGTGTTTGGGCTGGCAGGGCTGTTGTTGGTTTTGCCAAACCCTGAGTTTATTGCTACTTTGCCTGCTTTTGGTCAAGGTCTCTTTGGCTGGAGCATGGCAGGGGGTGGCGTTGTCTATATTCTTTTAGGAGCGGTGACAGTCGCTCTGTATGCATCTCGCACGTTGGGATGGCGTGCCTGTTTACTATTTATGCTGCCGTCGATGGGGCTATCGCTAAGCAGCGAGTTGCTAGGCACCAGCACAGGTTTTCCGTTTGGACACTATGGCTATCTCAATGGATTAGGCTACAAGATTGCTGGGTTGGTGCCATTTACGATTCCCCTTTCCTGGTTCTACGTCGGTTTATCTACCTATCTGCTGGCATGGGTTGGGCTAGAGGCGATCGGTTTCAAAGGTTGGGTGAAGCAAGTGGGTGCGATCGCCCTTGGCTCTCTGCTTCTCACCGCCTGGGACTTCGTGCTTGATCCTGCTATGAGCCAGACAGCGTATCCCTTTTGGGAGTTCCGTGATCCGGGTCAGTTTTTTGGGATGCCGTACCGCAACTTGACGGGTTGGCTGGGCACAGGGGCACTGTTTATGTCTGTTGGAGCGTTCTTTTGGCGCAAGACGACAATCGCCCTTACGCGCGCTCAATTAACGGTGCCGCTTGTCATTTATCTGGTGAATTTTGCCTTTGGAGCCGTTATCACGCTCAACCAGTTGGATATACGGTTTTGGATTCCCACTGCGATCGGTGCTCTGTTGGGCGTGTTCCCTGCGATCGGGCTTTGGTGGATAGCTAAGCCTGCTGCCGCGACCGAGCCGACAATCCTCATCATCCCATCCGATGCGACTGCTCGCAGTGAGGCAAGCAAGGCAGCTGCTTCACAGAGTGATGTATCAACAGTGCCGATCGCGGTTGTATCAAAATCATCCTCGTGATCAGAGACGCATTATTGCTAGTGCTGCTGCTAGCGCAACTACCAGCCACAGCCCTTTTGCTATCCCGTTTGCTGCGCGGTCCTAGTCGCTATCCGCCTTTGCAGCCTAAGACACCAACGCCAGAGCAGTTAGGCGCAGTAAGCGTCGTTGTGCCAACGTTAAATGAGGCAGAGCGTCTTACGCCCTGTCTTGATGGGCTAAGTCGTCAAAGCTACGAGGTGCGGGAAATTCTGGTTGTAGACAGTTACTCCACTGACCGCACTCCAGAGCTGGTAAAGACAGCCCAGGAAGCTGATCCACGCTTTCGTCTCCTAAATGATGATCCACTGCCCAAGGATTGGGTGGGTCGTCCGTGGGCGCTGCAGCACGGCTTTTTGTCGAGCGCCGAGAAGAGTGATTGGGTATTGGGCATTGATGCAGACACGCAGCCTCAGCCGGGATTGGTCGCTAGCCTACTTGAAACCGCACAACGTGAGGGCTACGACCTAATCTCGCTGGCACCACAGTTTCTCCTGAAGTATCCAGGTGAATTGCTGCTGCATCCGGCGCTACTGCTGACGCTGGTCTACCGCTTTGGTCCGGCTGGCGAAACAGGAAATCGTCCTGATCGCGTGATGGCAAATGGGCAATGCTTTTTTTGCCGTCGATCACAGCTTGCTCAGGTGGGTGGCTACACGGTTGCCCGTCGTTCCTTTTGTGATGATGTGACGCTAGCACGCGCGATCGCGGCTCAGGGTGCTAAGGTCGCTTTTTTGGATGGCGCAAACCTGCTGAAAGTGCGGATGTATGAAGGTGCCGCCGAAACCTGGCGCGAATGGGGACGATCGCTCGACCTCAAAGATGCTGCTTCGCCTGGTCAAGTTTGGGGCGATTGGTTGCTGCTGCTGGCAGTACAAGGACTCCCGATCCTGATCGTGCTGCTACTGCTAAGTGACATAATCAGCGGTGGCAGTACGCCTGTGGTGCTAGCGGCGTTTAGCTTGAATGTATTGCTGGTACTCATCCGTGTGGGTCTGACGTTTGCGATCTCGCCTTCCTGCGATCGCACCCACGCTAGCTCTGCCTGGCTCTTCTGGCTGTCTCCCCTCGCTGACCCAATTGCCGTTCTGCGGCTCTTTCTATCTTCGTTGCAAACGCCGACCCAGTGGAGAGGTCGAAGCTATGGGAAGGGGTGAGGAAGGAGCCGTTTTGAGTGTTGCTTTCGACCTAAGCTCGTTTCGGCTGCGCTAAACGTCGAAGCTAAGCTGAAGGGAGCTTCGAGTTATTTAAGCCTTTAGCCTTTACCACCTCCCTCCCTTGCCTTCTCACCCTCCAAATATTTCAGATTGTTTCAACCACTGATGCTCACGCTGAATGTGCCTTCGGTTCGTAGTAGAGTTAAGGGCAATAAAGCTGTATGAGTTGAAGCTTAACAATCAAGAGGGAAAAACACTCATGGTTCAGCGCGGTTCTAAAGTCAAAATTCTTCGTAAAGAGTCTTACTGGTTCCAGGACTATGGAACAGTTGCATCGATCGATCAGAGCGGCATTAAATACTCCGTGATTGTGCGGTTTGATAAAGTTAATTACGCGGGCGTGAACACCAACAACTTTGCTGCCAATGAAGTAGTTGAAGTAGCACCGCCATCGAAGAAAACAGGTAAAGCAAAAACGACCGGTGGACAAACCCCGATCGACGCTTCTATCCGTAAAACAAGCAGCGATGGTGAGGTCGGCAGACCTGGCGTTTCACCAGACGGTTCAGCAGTCAACAAGCCTACGACCAAGGCAGAAACGCCCGGCGGCAATACCGTTGTTGAAGGCGATCCTAACCAAGGTACAGAAGCTCGCTAGGGATCGCTAACTCTGGACTTGGGACTGTAGACGTTAGACTAAAGTTCAATGTCCAGCGCTGCACATCTTTAGTTTAGGGTTTCGTGTTCTGTGCCTGAATTGCCTGAAGTAGAAACAGTTCGGCGGGGGTTAAACGACGTAACCCTGGCCCAAACAATTCAGGGTGGGGATGTGTTGCTCGATCGCACCATCGCCCACCCTTTTTCAGTGCCAGATTTTTTAACGGCATTGAAAGGAACTGCGATCGTGCAGTGGCATCGACGCGGTAAGTATTTGTTAGCTGAATTAGAGCCGTCATTAGAGCAGTCAGTGGTCAGCCGTCAGCCGTCAACCGTCAGCCGATCTGAAATTTCTGCACTACCGTATCGCCCGATCGCCGCCTCTCCCTCAGCTACCTATTCAGCCGTTTCTCACTCCCCACTTCCCACTCCCCACTCCCCATCCTTCACTCCTCACCTCTCCTGGCTCGGTGTCCACCTTCGCATGACAGGGCAACTCCTTTGGGTAGACCAAACTGAACCGCTGGAAAAACACACTAGAGTTCGATTATTTTTTGGGGGTGGGAAAGAATTACGCTTTGTGGATCAGCGCACATTTGGACAAATGTGGTGGGTGCCGCCAGAGAACGAGCCAGAACAGATCATCACGGGCTTGCAACAGCTAGGACCCGAACCGTTTTCAGAAGAGTTTTCGGTTCCCTATTTTACTCAGAAACTCCAGCGCCGCCGTCCCATCAAAAATGCGCTGCTGGATCAGTCGATCGTTGCTGGCATTGGTAATATCTACGCGGATGAAGCGCTCTTTCTCAGCGGCGTTCATCCCCAAACGCTTTGCATTGATCTTCAGCCATCGCAAATTGAGCGACTACGATCGCACATTATTCAAGTCCTTGAAGCAAGCATTGAGGCAAAAGGCACCACGTTTCGCACGTTTCGTAGTGTGGCAGGAGTCAACGGTAACTATGGCGGTTCTGCCTGGGTGTATGGGCGGGATGGCGATGTTTGCCGCAATTGTACAACCGAAATCGAGCGTCTTAGAATGGCAGGGCGATCGGCGCACTTTTGCCCAACGTGTCAAAGTCTGAAGAAAGGATAAAAGATGAAGGATAAAGTATAAAAGCTTGAGTTTTGAGTGGAAGCCTATGGCTGACTGCTGACTGCTGACTGCTAACTGCTGAGGAACGAGGGATGAAAGGATTAGTAGTTGCAGGGGTATTGGTGAGCGCTAGTCTGCTACTAGGTACTCCCGCATCAGCAACATTGGCAGACAAATATCGGCAACAGGGCTTGAGCTATCGAGAGCAGGAGCGCTACTCGGAGGCGATCGCTGCTTTTGAGCAAGCAGTTGCCCTTGAACCAACAAATCTGTCTGGCAAGGTTTTACTGGGCTGGACGCAACATAAGGCAAAGCAGAATGCGGCTGCTGCCAAAACGCTCTTGCAAGCCTTGCAGCTAAACCCTTTCAATGTGCAAACTCTGAATGCGCTAGGCATTGTTTACCTTGTGGAGGGACGCTTGACAGCGGCAATCACCGCTCACGCCTGGGCAGCGACACTGCAACCCACAAACGAAATTCCGTCCTACAACCTCAGTCTTGCCTTTGAGCGAGTTAGACAATACAACTTCGCGATCGCCACTGCCAAAACAGCCGCTCGCTTAGAACCCACAAATCCACACCCCTTTGTAGCGCTGGCGATCGCGCATTGGGGCAATGGTGAGAACGCTCAGGCGCAACAGGCATATCGTCAAGCACTCAGCGTCGATCCACGTTATAGCGATGCTGCTTTCCTCAACTATTTGGATGAAGCAGGTTTCAGCCAGGATCAGATTGAGCGATCGAAACTAGTGCTTCAAACCGTGCGCTAGGCAGCCTAACAGTGAGTCGTTGAACTGCCCGTGAACAACGAATTAAGGTAGCAGAACAAGTTAAGCGTCGGAGCGATCGCTAAAAGCTTGCTAGCTAACCTGAGTTCGGGATAAGAACTGGGACAAGAAAGGGGCAAACCCGATAGGCTGAAAATGCAAAATCTCATGCCTGGTTTGCCCTCATGCTTAGTCTAGAAGCACTTTTTTGC
>NZ_JACJPI010000007.1 GCF_014695975.1 Leptolyngbya sp. FACHB-321 | reverse complement strand
GAACCCCTAATTGTTGACTGCAAACATCGCCATGTCTCAACGGCACGACTTTTAGAGGCTCATCAAACCACTCGCAAAAAACAGTAGTACATTTGAACGCATTGAAAGGGCTGCCAATGAGCAACTCACGAGTAAACTTAAACGGACATCAGTCCATCAACTGACTTTATCAATCACTTGCAACAACTAGAGGTATATTCTCAATAACACCCCATTTTCAAGGTGTTATTTCCCATAATTTTTAGGAATTAGCCACACCATTGCTATATCGTCACTTCAGCCTATTTTGTAATTCCAATACCGCCAGTTACAGGGATTAGGCCATGTAAAGTAGCGCATGCTTGATAAGCCTTGATATAGCCGTATTCAACTATGTTAGGACGCCGCCTGCTTGAGAACAGCTTCCATCGCCTCGCGTAGACTGGCAAAGTCGGATAACAGCTTGCGAATGCGGCTCTTCAACCAGGCCCAGCACTTTTCAATCCGATTGAAGTCTGGCGAGTAGGGCGGTAGATAAACGACCCGACACTCTGCGGCTTCAATCAATTGGGCAACGCGACCGCCATGATGAAACGTGGCGTTATCGATAATCACCCACTGTCCGGGACGGAGTTGGGGAATCAAGCAGCTCTCTAGCCAAACCTCAAACACTGTCCGATTGCACGCTCCTTCAACGGTGAAGGGGGCAATGAGTTCACCATCGCGATAGCCCGCAATCATATTCACTCGTCCCTGCCGCCGACCCGATTTGAGGGCGTAGAAGCGTTCCCCCATCGGCGCGTAGCCGTAGCCATAGTTGTCTCGCTCATCCATGCCTGACTCATCGACATACACCAGATGCGGCGCTTTCGGGTCGCCCAGTTGCGCTAAGAACGCCGCTCGTTTGGCTTCGTCTGTTTGGACATAGCCGCATGTTTTTTTTTACGGCTGTGCTTAATCTTCGCTAAGGCTCTCGAAATCGTGGGTTGGCTCACCTCGCTGTCCCACAGTTGTGCTAGTTCACTCTGGGTTTTATCGCCATGCCTTTTGCTCAACTCGCCAAACTTCTCCAAATCGTTGATCTTCAGCTCTTGTTGGGTAACTTGTCTGGCTTTAGGTTTGATATCTCCGGTTTCCGCTTTGCGCTGGCACCACAAGTTAAACGCAAGAGCGACTAATGTTGAACAGTTGGCTTGCCTCACTTTTCTTGAGTCCATCCAACTCGATCGCCTGCATCACTTTTTGCCGAAAGTCGTCGCTGTAAGGTTTAGCCATAGAAGGGGGAAGACGCATCGGTATTTCTCTAGTTTACGTCCTAGCCTTGCTGAATACGGCTATAATTACTCTCCTTGATAACGGACTTGCGGATTTATCCAGTTAAAAGTTTGAGTTGTTAGATTTTTGCGTACTCAAAAGTTTAAGTAGTCTAAGTTGTTTCCAGAGCGTAACTCACCACGCCCAATGCGGTAATTGAGTGAGTGCTGTCTACTCAATTACCGCTTGTAAACGCTTACCGATGCGTAAGGCTGAGCCGGATAGTGGCGTTCTTTTTAGGGTCAAGACCTTCCATGTCGAAGAATTGACCGCTTCGAGCAATCTTGGTGCCTTGCTCGTTGAGGATGTCACCTGTGGCTGGGTTGTATCGCAGGTTCAGAATGGTTAACCCTTGCAAGGGATTGATGTCGATCACCTCCTGGGTTGTCTTGTCTTTGTCATACAGTTCAAGTCGAACCGGAACGAGAGATTTGGTACTTCTACCACTCGCTTTAAGGTTGAAGCTAACCGATGACTGGTTCTCAGGTCCGAACACTTGAGCAATTCGCTCTCCATCCACAAACACTCTGAGCATCATCTCCGGACGAGCTTCGAGCGCGCTACCGGGATCAAAAATAAAGCCCGGTGATGTATCAGCCCGATCAACCTTGACTTCAATCGTTTTCGTTGAATTAGTGTTTCCAGCTTGGCTGATGGTGAACTGTTGCGCGGATGCAAGCATTTGTTCTGCACAAACCGTCAATGCTGATGCAGCCAGTAGGGTGAGCGCAAATAATTGGCGTTTCATAATTTTTAGCCTCCTAGTTGATAAAGTGGAATGGTTTGATTAGCGACTCTGAATAACAGGTCGTCTGCGGAAACAGCGACTAGACGGATTGCGAAATACTGGTGTTTCATGGTTGGTAATCTCAAGTTGAAATCAACTGCAAGATTTATGCCAATGGCAATCAGTAATCGAACAAAACAATAAGTTGATTTAGTGTTCGTTTGATGGCTGGCGCGGTGCTGAGGGATTCTCAGTAGATGCCTTTGCTTTAATCGCAGCTGTAAATTGACTGAGATTTAAGACAAGTGAATCCTGACGAACACGGGAAGTCCGTGCTGCGAATGCACATAATTTGCACATAACTCTTGAGAATTAGACTTGAACGGGAGCGGTCATGAGGAGACTGTCGCCCGTGTGATGGATCAGCGGATGTGGAACAACTGGGGCGCGATCGATTTCTGCAAATCCATTGCGCTGATAGAGCTTTAATGCTCCTGCATTCTGCTCAAAGCACATCAAGCTAAGTTCTGCAAATCCTCGTTCCGCCGCTTGCTGATGAGCTAGTTGCAAAAACTGAGTGCCAATGCCTCGCCCGCGAAACTTAGGAAACAAAGCCAGCGCACAGATATACCAAGTTCCCGGCACTTCTAAATTATAAGGCGCTAATACATCGGGTTCGGACGGTTCTGATTGAACGCTGATTTGTGGTGTTTTTGGTTCCTCTGGTTCTGCAATCGGAAACGTCAGCATCATGCCGATCGTTTCACTGTTTTGCTCTGCTAGCGCACAGTTTTTGTAGCTAAACAAGCCGTCTGGATTGGCGTAACGCTTCGCGCCGATTTGGCTCGGGGTCAAACCTGGATATTCGTCTACCAGCGTACTCCAGATGTAATCGGACACGCCATCAGAGGCAATTCTAAACAGCTGAGCGATCGTGTCGCAGTCGTCAAGGGTTGCCGATCGAAACATCGTTCTGGTTGCAGTGTTCATGTCAATGATTCCTCTTGATTGCAAGTTGAGGAGATTAGTGCTTGCGAATGATGTAGTAGTCGTTCTGGAAGTCGTGCGCCAACTGCTTGATTTCAACTTGCTTAAAGCCTGCATTCGCCAGCATTTGCAGTGCTTTTTCTTTACCCCACATTGCCCCTAGCCCCATGCCACCATAGGCTAGCGAAACAGTCATGCAATGCATACAGGAGATGGTGTAGAGCAATGGAGCAATGGGATGATCAAGATTACCGCTCACATCTGTCGCCGCGTGGATGTCCTGCATCAGGTAAACCCCATTCGAGCGCAGGGCATCGTGAATATTTCGCAGCACCACGTCGGGTTTAGCCTGATCGTGAATCGCATCGAAAGTGGTGATTAAGCCGTAGTGATCGCGCTCCTCGATCGTGGCTGCATCTTGGACATGAAACTGGACATTGCTGAGTTTTCGCCGTTGCGCTTCCGCATTGGCATTGGCAACGGCTTCGCCCGAAAAGTCGTAGCCAGTGAAGCGACTGTTAGGAAAGGCTTCTGCCATTTTGTTCAACGCTCGTCCGCTGCCGCAGCCGACATCGAGAACGTGAATGCCCTGCTGTAGCGATTCGGTCAGTCCGGGAATCAGGGGCAAAACGTGATCGAACAGGGCAGACACCGTGCTTTGACCGCTATCTTCTGCCATCACCGCATGAAAGCGTTTGTACTCGGAATAGGGCACGCCACCGCCTTTGTAGAAGCAGTCGATGATTTGTTCTTCGACTGACCCCAGTAGCGGAATGTATTGGGCAAAGACGGCAATATTGTCAGAGGCAACAGAACGGGTGAGTAGGGCAGCGTGTTCGGCAGGCAGAGCGTAAGTTTTGGTGATCGGGTCATACTCAACAACGCGACCTGTGACCATTGCACCAAGCCATTCGCGCACGTAGCGTTCATTCAGTCCGGCAGCGTCGGCAATCTGCTCACTCGTCGAGGGCGGCAATTCTGCCATTGTGTCAAACAGTTCGGTGCGATGCCCGATCGAAGTCATCAGAGTGATCGCTCCACTGTTAAGGACGTTCAGCATCCGTTCTGCGAATGCTTCGGCCTTGGTCGTATCTAGGGTGTGCGTGGTCATGGCTGACTCCTTTGCTAACTTGTTTTCGATGTGCTTTTTGCATCTGAAATCAAGTTAGCGATCTGAGCGTTTCCACATCGTTCTCAAAGCGTTCCCAGTGCGTTCTCTGCTTGAAAGCTAGCTCCAGGGCAGGTTTGTGAGACTGAAAACTTGAGCAGACCAGACATGATCGCCGAGAATTTTGAGTTGCTGCGATTAATTCAGTGATAAATTGGGTGCGGTCGCAGGAGAGGTAAGAACAAATCCACGCAATGCTTGCTCTACATTCCAGCGCAACATTTCATTTTTAGTATGGTTTAGCTCTGTTTTTGCATGAGTTGCATTGTTCGATCGAACCATCCCTGGGCATGGGCACTCAGTTCGCGGCGATCGATGTGGCGAGCGAGTGATTCAAACTGTGCGGTTGCCCACTCCAAATTCCCCAATCCGACAAGGCTATGAATCAGAATTGCCCAAGCTGAAGCCGTTTCGCTGGCATGGTTTTTGATTTGAGCTACTTCTAGAGCAGCTTCGGCTCGAATGACTGCCAATTCAAGCCGTTGGGAAACTAAATCTGCTTCAGCAGCCACGTTCAGCACATAGGGCAGCATTCGCTTCGCATCGATCTGTTGAAGCGTCGAGATCGCCTGTTTTAGATCCACTTCAGCTCCGGCTTTTTGCAGCTTGTAGTTTGCCAGAGCTTTTAGGGCGGCAGCGATCGCGCCTTCACTTCCTTCGCCTTGTATCTTGGCAGCAACGATCGCCATCTCCTGACAGTAAGGCAGTGCCGCCGTGGGATCACCAACCTCCAGTTCCAGCATTGCCAGATAGCTCACCTGAATACATTCGCGCCAGTGGTCTTGTTCAGCCTGCGACTGTTGCCATGCCCGTTCCATTGAGGCTCGTGCCTCAACATAGCAACCCTTGTGGTAATAAATCCATGCTAATCCAGCATAAAGATCAGTAATCTGTAGATCAACTCTGGCAGCCAGCGATTGCGCTTCTAGCAGTAACGCTTCTGCCTGTTCCATGTCTCGTCCCAGTTCAAATAAATAGGAGCCGCTAAATGCTAACAATCGTGCTGCTGTCGTAGGACTTGCTTTGAGACTGATTTCGGCAGCTTGCAGTGAATACTGGTGAAAATCTGCAAATTTGTTTTGATTAAAGTGCAGGATCGTTAATGCTTCTAACCCGAGCGCTTCGTCTTCTTTCAAGCCCAATCGATTCGCTTGCGTCATCCACTGCTGAATTTCAGTTTCTAACTGTATGGCGCGATCGTTTGTCACCCCTGCAAGTGCCCAGACGCGCAACAGCCCTAACTGCAACCGGATTTGAGTTTGCTGATCGAGCGATTGGCAGTGCTGGATACCGCGTTCTGCTAGTGCAGCCGCTTCGGTGTAAGCAAAGAGTTTGAGACAACGTTCGGCAGCTAGCAGCGCCGCAGAAGCGGCAAGTTTATGATCGCCACCCAATGCTGCATGGTGGGCAACATCGCTAACTAAGGCATGATCCGAGGTCGAGGATTGATTGAGCCTTTGGGCTATTTGCAAATGCACCAACTGACGGCGTGGTTCTGAGATTTGCCGATAGACTACCTGACGCACAATATCGTGGGCAAAGTCGTATCCAATTTCATTTCCAGTCGCGGTGCTGGGACGAATAATTGCCTGCTGCTCAAGCTGTTCGATCGCCGTTAGCAGTTGCGGCAACGGAAAGTCTATCACCTGAGCAACCGTCGTGGGCTTAAAGCTGCGTCCGAAGGCGGCTGCCCAGGGAAGCAGATCGCGAGCCGCATCCTCTAATTTCTCCAGGCGATCGCAAATTAACGCTTCTAAATTGTCCGCATGATTCGCATGAGTCAAGTGGCTCTGGGATAAAGCGCGGGCAATCTCCAGCACAAACAGCGGATTGCCGCCGCTGTCAGTAAAAACTTGATCGACCGTTTCCACGGATAAATTAAATGAATGATCTGCGTTGACGGTGCGAATCAGTTCAACCATACCACCACGATCAATGGCTTGTAACTCAATGGTTTTTAACCGCTGCTCTCGTCTTAGCAGTTGCACCACCTGCGAGATTGCCGACTTCTGTGACAACTCTCCAGAACGAACGGTGCAGGCAAATTTAATGGGGAGATGACTCAGCAACCGAGTCGCGTAGTTCAGCAGCGCAGATGATGCCTCATCCATCCACTGAATGTCATCAAGCATTACTACCAGCGGGCTTTGGCTTGCCCATGCTGCCAGCAGTTGCACGACCGCATCGAACAAATAACTGCGATCGGGGGGAACTACGGCGGGTTGCCCAACCTCTGGCAGCAAAAAGCCCAGTTCTGGTGGAACAGTGGCAGGCAGTGGCACAGAACGCAAGGCATCAATCCAGATGCCGTAGGGTCGCACCATCTCAGCAGCGAATGCACGTCCCCAAAGGGCAACTGGCACGGTTTCTCGGAGTTCTTCGAGCAGTCGAGTTTTGCCAATGCCCGGTTCGCCAATTAACAGCAGCAATTGGGAGGCATCACGAGTGTCTGTGCTGACCACTCTTGAATCAAGCCCCATTCGCGTTTGCGTCCAACTAGCGGTAGGGTTGATGTCTTCCGGTTGGTTAGATGCGGCGATGCTGACGATCGCACAGTGACCGGAGGCTGAGCAGGTGTTCGAGCGACCAATGGCTCCTCTTCTCGCAACACTTGTTCATACAGCTTACGAGTGGTAGAACTCGGATCAACGCCTAATTCCTCACGCAGCACACTCAGGCAGCGATGATAGATCTGAAGGGCATTGGCGCGATCGCCGCACCCATTGTAAAGTCGCATTAGCGTGCAGTAGGTTGCCTCATTCAGGGCATCCAGGCGCAGAAGCTGCTGAGCATAGCCCAAGGCAGAGCGGTAATCCTGCTGGGTCTCTAAAAAATCGACTAACTGCTCTAATGCATGAGTGTATCGCTGCTGAAGCCGTTCCCGTTCGGGGAGAATCCACTCATCTTCGCAGCTTGGCAGTAACTCACCCTTGTAAAGGGCGATCGCCTGCTTGAGCAAAGATTGTGCCATTTGAGCATCAGCCACTTCTGCTGCTTTAAGGGCTTCCTCAAATTCCATCACATCAAGGGTGAATGGAGCCGTCGGCGACCACTGCAACGTTTTAGATTCGACTAGAAGAAACTGGTCTGCTTGAGGCAAGTCACGGCGCAAATAGGTCAACTCTTTGCGAAGATTGGTACGCGACTGAGTGTCTGTCGAGTCCATCCAGAGTTGAAAGGCAAGCCGCTGGCGCGTTTGGGGAGCATGACGATGCAAGACCAGATACGCCAGCAAGGCTTGTGATCGCGCAGTTGTGATTCCGGCAACCGGGCGATCGCCATAGGTTAAGGAGAGTTCCCCAAACAGTCTAATCTGCAACGTAGGCATACTGCTCTAGCAGCGGCACAAACCCTGAAGAGTCGATATCTTTATATAAAGACTTTTAGACCAGATTTTGCACAAATTGACGAAAATTTATAATCAGTACAGATTGACCAACAACGGGCTGTGTCGCAAAAACAGGTTAATGTAAGGTAGGGCAGCCTGAAACCTTTCGCCTATTAGGTTTTAACCTTATGTTCCCCTAAAGATTGATCATCACGAAAACAGTAGAATTTTCGGGCAGACTTTCTGGGTCAAGGGTTATTTCCCAATAACATTGTCTAGCTACATAATCCGTTCTTTTCCCCTTCTTTCTGTCTCCAGTTTCATCAATTACTACTGTGATGGCATTGCCCTTTAACGCGGCTAATGTTTGTGCTAATCTTCGCTCTCTTAATTCGCTTACTGACCAAGGTGACTTCGCTATAAAGTGAGGCAGCGCTTGGGCAGATCTTAATCCAACTACTTTCGCGATTTCCGGTAGCAATTTTCTCTTGATTCCTGAGATTATTCCTAGGTGTAAATATTTAAAACATTCATAACTTCTTACTGCGGGAAATAAGTCTTTCCCTTGCTACGAAACGTTTTCAGCACCTTTAGGGGCTAGAAAATGTCTAAGTCCCAGGGATTACTCTCAGTTTTGACATACAACTCGCCACCATCCCATTCCGGGATGCAGATGATTTAGTAACTCGCTCCTGGCGACAGGATTCAATAGTCAAAAGAACGAACCACGCCCTGACACAACCCATAGCGACAATTATGTGTCCATTTAAGCCGGATTGAATAAGGTGGCAATTCCTGAAGCCGGGCAGACCAGCCAACAATATTTAGAGGAGCGAACGGGCTGGTGCTATGAGTCGAGCGATCGCAAGTACTACCCACCGAAGTAAACAGTCCATAAAAGAGCTATTTTACGGAAAGATGGCAAGATACGCCAAGACGAGCGAATAGGTGCCAGCCCATGCCTAAGACAACTACAAAACTCCAAAATACGGAAAGATTATTACACCGTCCCAAAAATTCCTCTGTGCGCTTGCGTGAATATCTTCGACCTGACGAGGTCGAAGACTAATAGACATCTCCGAAAACTCCTAATGCCCCTCTGGTACTGGCTTTTCCAGGATTAAACGAGACCAGCCAACCCAGTCAGTTTTAACGTCAAAATCAGGATTTTAGGTATTTGCTG
>NZ_JACJPI010000069.1 GCF_014695975.1 Leptolyngbya sp. FACHB-321 | reverse complement strand
GTACAAAGTCTGGGCTGACAGCAAAGCGGTGGGCTAATTGACGAATTGAGCCTTCACCTTGATTGTAAAGACTGACAATCTTTTGGCGCAAGTCGCAGGAGTAAGGTCGCATCGAAAGAGAGAAAATCGGTTTATTCTGTTCCCTATCAGTGTACTGAGCAAACTTGCACACTGCTATAGTACGACTACACGAGCCTGCGACGGTGAAGGGCGCTTGCCGTTGTCGCTCACAGTACGCTGCCATTATGTTGATGTGTCCGGTACGTTGCCCAGCTTTGAGGGCTTCGAATCGCTGACCCGTCGCACATCAGCCATAGCCATAGCCATAGTCATAGCCATAGTCATCGCGTTCATCCATGCCGGCTTCATCAATAGACACGCGGCGCGACGGCTCAAACTCAGCGAGTTGTGAAAGAAACTCCTCGCGTTTTGCAGCATCGCGTTCGCGGTAGCCGTCGGTCTTTTTTCCCGCGTGAATCCAATCTTTGCTAGGGCGCGGGAGATTGTGTGGGTGCTGACTAGCTCATGACATCGTTCAGCTAATTCTGCTTGGGTCTTGTCACCATGTTTTTGGACAAATGCCTGAAACTTGTCCTAATCAACAATGCAGTGACTGGGCCCCTGTTGACACCCTTGGGCAGCAGCAAGACTCCCCGTTTGACGCTGTTGGAGCCATCGGTCAAGACTATCGCGACTGCTGTTGAACATTGTGATCACCTCGCTTTTGGGCACACCACGATCCACAGCGGCAACGGCTTTTTCTCGCAAAGCTTGACTGTAGGCTTTTGGCACTCTAGGACAGCTGCGTTGCGGTCCTAGAGTGCCAAATCCCTTGCTGTTGATACCGCAACCCTAATGACGACCGCTATATGTCAATAGCATGGGTTTTCGAGGTATTGAACGAGTGACAGGGGTTTACTATACCACTGTCATTTGCTGGGTCAAACAAGTTGGAGAACACTCACCTGCTGCGTATGCTCCAGAACAAACCCCACAAGTGGGATAACTCGATGAACTAGGAACATTTGTGGGCTCTAAAAAACAAAATTTGGCTGTGGACAGCAGTAGATCACTTTAGAGCAGGCATCTTAGGTTGGGTGTTAGGTGACCATAGTGCAAAGACCTTTGAACCTTTATGGGCAGTGGTTAGAGCCTAACAGTGTTGTTTCTATGTCACTGATGGTTGGAGTGTCTATCCAGGCTTTATGCCAGCGGGAGACTCGCTTATGAGCAAAACTTATATGACCCGAGTCGAAGGTGAAAATACACGCTTGCGGCACTGTCTAGCCCACTTACATCGCAAAACATTGTGCTATTCCAAAGCGGAAGTAATGCTGAGACATTCAATCCGCTCGGGACTGCACTACTTGAGATTTTGGGATGTACCGATCCTCGCTTGATTCCTCCCTCTATTCAGCAACGCTCAATAATGCTTGATTGCCGTCTATCTGACTGCAAACCGTTGTATAAGCCTTATTCTCGTGATCAATTCACTGTTAGCCGAAAGACAGTACCGCGATCGCCTTGCCCACCCTGCCCAGTCGTGCCATAGAACGTGCCATCACTCGCCTGTATGAGGCTACGGGGAAATTTGCCGTTTATACCTGTGAACCGAGCAAGTATTGTGATTTGTCCTTGAGGGGTAATGCGAAAGACAACACCTGGTATGGTTGTTTCCCGTCCGACTGCGGTGCCGTAGAAGTTGCTATCACGTCCCTGAATCAAACTGTTTGGAAAAAGACTACGATCGAAGGTAGCGATCGTCGTTCGCTGACCATTAGGGGCAAGGCGAAAAAGTGTTCCCATCAACGTCACTCCATAGAAGTTACCGTCGTTACCTTGAATTAAGCGGCTTGGATAAGCCTCGCGATTCGCTCCTTGATTCAACCCTTGAAATGTCGTTAGGGAAATTAATTTATTGTCTGCGGTGAGCCGAAAAATGGTTGCTGCCCCATCAGCCATGTATTGCGTGCCATAAAAATTACCGTGCGTCACATAGAGATTGCCGTTTTGATCTTCAAAGACATCCAAGCCACCGGGGCGATTTCTCACAGGAGAAGCTTCACCAAAATCGATGTCAAATTGAACCAGGGTTGTCAGTTGACCATTGGGAGTGAGCCGAAACAAAGTTCCTTGCTGCTTTGTTCCGCCCATGTACGTGGTGCCATAAAAATTGCCATCTTTTGCCTGAATTAGAGGACGCTCAGGACGTGCGCCATTGGTGCGATCGAACACGACAAGGGTGGTGAATTGTTCTTCTGGAGTTACGCGAAAAACACTTCCAAATCCTCCTCCACCCGCCTCTCCACCGCCAGTGGTTGTGCCATACAAATTCCCGTCTTGCCCAACAATTAGAGGAGAATCGGAGTTATAGCCATTGATTTGGGCATCGAAGGTTATCAGTGTCTTCAGTTGTCCTTCAGGGGTCAGTCGAAAAACCGTTCCGGCTCCAGGATTTCCGCCAGAAGCAGTCACACCATACAGATTGCCATCCTTGGCTTGCACAACCCCGATTGGATCACTGCCATTGCTGCCGTTGAAATGGGCGATCGTCGTTAGCGTGATTCGGGTTGGAGAAGATTGCGTCGTTCGAATAGGGGAACTGGCAGGTGCAACTTGATCGACGGTTTTACACGCAGACAAGGCCAGCAGTGAAACAATCGCCAGAGAGCGGGATAAGGGAAGAAGTAGCTTTGATTTTTTCGCCATACGAAGGAAACAGATGAATTGCCCTATCCAGTTGACCAACACTGCACTATTCCCCAATACCAAGCTCTATTCCTTAAAACGCCACAGCATAAGGAATGTTCCGTCTGGAATGGGGCACAACCGGATAGGATCTATTCGTCTAGTCCTTCATGCCCTGTTTGGTTCTGGTTATGCGTTACTCGATTTCAGCGCTTTTTATTGTTGCGGCGATCGCTCTCACAAGTTGTACCGCAGGCAATTCACGCACAGGTGGTATTGAAACTTTACCGAGCGTGCCAGAGGAGAGATACACTCCTACGGCTACTTCCTCGTTTCCGGGTGAAGCGGCTCACTTGATCGATGAGACCTCCAACAATCCAGTAATCGTCCGGGCGGAACCGTCTGCTCAGGCTCGTTCGGTCGTCTCAGTTGGCAAAGAAGAAGTTGTTCAAGTCGTTGATTCTACCCGTGATAGGCAACAAGGCATGTGGTATTTGGTTCAACGTTCTTCCGGTCAGGAAGGTTGGGTCATGGGTCAGTTCATCCGATTCATCGGCAACCCTGATCTATCTGCACGTCCTTCTGTCGTAATGCGAGGGGGAGGACCAATCCTAGCTCAACCTGGTAATGAGGCTCGTGTGGTGGGGCAAGTTCGCGGTGGAGAGGTACTCACCATTTCCCGTTCCGTTGAAGTGCCAGAGTTAGACAATCGCAAAAGTATAGCTACCACCATAGAAGTTAGGACGCAGCCTGCTTGAGCACGGTTTCCATCGCATCGCGCAAAGGAGTGGCAGCACGTAAGTGTTTGCGAATACGACTTTTCAACCACGCCCAGCATTTTTCAATCCGATTGAGGTCAGGTGAATACGGTGGCAAATAGACGACTCGTGCTCCAACCACTTCAATCAATTGAGCAATACGGTCACCGTGGTGAAA
>NZ_JACJPI010000068.1 GCF_014695975.1 Leptolyngbya sp. FACHB-321 | reverse complement strand
GTAAGGTGGTGTCTTCTTCAATGGTTAACTCGATTCGCAACGGAGCAGGCAGCTTGATAGCAAGGATGATGAATGCTCCAACTATTTTATATCTTTCTATGGCGACCTACTTAGTCAATAAAATCCCTACCCTAGATGCCAAAATTAGACGAATTCTTAAGCAAGAATATTCATGGGTCGGGCATTGAAAAACAATGATGTTTGCAGCAACCCAACAATTCAAATGCAGGCGGACGGATAAAAGTCGCTGATGCTAAGTTAAAGTTAATTGCCGCTGCTGAACTTCACCGTTAGACCGCATTGAAATGAAGGTAAGCAGTTGTATTTGGATCGATCGACGACATTGATCGCTCCCCGCCATCTCACCGTCAGCTACTTTAGCGCGTGAGGACATGGATTGCTTTCTCTATCAATCCGCTAGCAACGCAGTTTTCCTGAATGATTGAGGACGGCTATTTACTTTTCAAATTTTAATTACCAGAATGATCGAACATTCAACACAAACCCATGTGTAACAGTTTAACCAGTGTTTCTTTCGTCTTGGGCACAAAGCGACGGATGAACGCTTTCAACTCCCACCACCAATGCTCAATCGGATTGAACTCTGGCGAATACGGCGACAAATACAAGGCTTTCGCACCCACTGCGGCGAGGATAGCGTGCACCCCTTGCACTTTGTGAGCCGGCAGATTGTCCATAACTACCACGGTTCCTGGCCATAGTTGAGGCACCACGTGTTCTTGCAAGAACACCTTAAACTGCTTAACGCTCAGGGAGCGTTTCAACGCTTTGAGTGCCAGCACTTTCGAGTCACTGAGGGCATTGATGACATTGACCCGAGTGCCACGATAGAACGGTTTGATGTCATACACCCGCTCTCCTTTAGGAGCACGTCCCATCAGACGCATCAGACCCAACAGAACTCCCATCTCATCGAGAAAAACCAGGTTATGCGGCTTAATGGCGCTCACTTGCTGCCAGTAGTCGAACCGCTGTTGCTGAGCCTTAGCCGTTTAGGCTTGTTGGCTGCGGGGTGTTTTTTAAAGGCTCAACTCTCGCTGTTGGAGCTATCGGCACATTGTACTTTCCGCCACCACCATCCCTTGATGCTCTAACCATGCCTCACAGTATTGCGCGAGGGTATAGTCGGTATGCACCTGCACCATCGCTTCGAGGCGTTCTTCAAGCCCGACTAATTGACTGACTTTCCCCCCCTTGCAGGCAAGGCTGTGACTGCTCCGGTGCTGCGCTTGAGATCAAGCCATGCTTGCACCGTGTTCTTGCTGACTTCATAACGATAGGCAAGTTGGCGAATCAAGCCATCCTCTTTTTCATAGGCGCGAACGACTCGTTCTCTAAGGTCGGTAGAGTAGGCTGTCATGGTATACCCCTATGTCTCTTCTCGTAATAATTGTCCCATCACGTTGTGGAAAGTGCTGTAGTAGTTCAAGTCTTTTTTCATTTAACCTGTACTGCTCATTGCCCTTGCTAAAAAGATCTTGGCACTCATTACATGATGTCGCTTCTAAAAGCCGTCTATACTGATCGAGCTTATGACTAAACCATTTCTGTACCAAGAAAGCCGTTAAACTGGCTCTTGATAGTGGATCTTGAAGTAACTCAAACAACCCATTATCCACTTGGACATACCTAACAGCTTGTTTAACTTCAGCAAAAGTTTTTAGCTTAACTTTAGACGTAGTAGTTTTTCGACAGCCGCGACTGGGGACGAGCTGCCAGAACTTATTGCCACGCAAATGAAAAAAAGGTCTGGAAATACCCGGGTAATGGTTCTCTGACCTTAGATAGCTTCAAACCTTGAGAAAGGTTGCAACGAGTTCTTCCGATAGATAAATCTGATTCTGCGTGATCGAGTCTTGCTTGATGACTTGCTTGATAAGTTCAATAACTGACAGGAGCAGTATCGGTTTATGAGGTGCGATGCCATGAGCACGATCAACCTGCAATCGCGCAAACTTCGTAAAGTAATAGACTAGTATCTCAAGATCAAGCAATGGCAGGCTTTAGCCAGACAAAACCTTATGATATCTGTGTCTAGCTGTCCTGTGACGCGATTGTTTGCTTACGTTCAAAACTGAACAGAAAGCTTAACTGCTGGCAAAATTTAGTGTCAAAATGCTCATTACCTCACCTGGATTCGGACCCGGTAGCAAAGGATTGCTTTGGGCGTTCTACTTTTCATCGCCCGGAACAAATTTCCCAGCTGTTCTGCAATGCCTTTCAATCCGGGAGTTTTCTTAGCTGCTGTCTTCACGAGTCATAAACGGTCAGGCTACTGGTCATTGCCTCGCTGCCAACTGCCAAGAGCGTATCATCCACTTGTTCTGATAGCTGATTCAACAACATTTCAATTTCCATCAACGATGTCGCTAAGCGGTAGTCATTGGAGAACGCATCTAGATCAAAACTGGCGGGCAAATTATTCCGATTGCTGTGTGCTGCATTGAGACTCGTTTGCATAAATGTGAGTCGCTTGTCTCCATCTTAAACAACCGTTTACGCTCGGTTGTATTCAATGTGATGAGGAATGGTAACTTTTGCTGAATGGTTGCAATTGCCTGACGTACTTCTTTCAAGTCAGCATCCAATAAAACTATGTTGATGTCCTGGTAAGGCATACATGAACTCCTGAAGAATAGACACTAAAAAACAGTCAAAGGTGAAACTCTGACCGTAATATCTCCCAAGGGCAAAAACTATTAACCCCTTATCTATAAGAATCGCTACTTATAGGGGTGCGGTCTCAAAATCCGTTTCCGTCGCTGCACAAACTGCCGAGGGTTGCCGCTGCTTGCTAGAATCATAGCCGTCTCAATCGCTAGGATACCAGCGCCCTCGTTCAGACAACGAATTGCCACCAGTCCTAGCAGTTCCCGCAACTCAAACTGGCGGCACAAAGCTTCTCGTTCTTCTAGTGTTGTTTCAGATGTTGCCCCAAAAGTGTAGAGCGAAGAAACAAGTGTCACAACCGAAGAAATAAATGTCAAAATCGCTTTTTGCCTCAAAGTTCTATTCTGTAAAGCTTTGAGGTTTTTAGTCGCCAATTTTTAGAGAAAACCTAACTGAAAAACTACGTGTCACTTTGTAGGGCTAGCGAAGGAATAAATGACAATTCGTTAGTCATCGCTTGAAGCCTTTGCCCTAAAACGATTTCATCGTTCTTCGGCGAGCGCCGAAGGATTCCATGTCACTTCGTTGGTTTAGAAGCTAAAATCTATACTTATCAACAGTTTCAAGCCTTACCAAGTCTACTGAATGATTACGTATCATTTCGTTGGAGTAGGTTTACTTTCGATAAGAAATAAATGTCATTTTGTGGAACTACTGAAGAAATAAATGTCATTTCGTTGGTTGTTGCTTGAAACTCTTGTCCTGCAAGAGCTTTATCGTTTTCTGCGATAGCCGAAGAATTTCGTATCACTTTGTCAAACTGTAAACTGGAACCTATATACAACAGCAGTTTCAGGGTTTTCCGGCTTAAACGAAGGATTACGTGTCATTTCGTTGGAGCCGTTTTCCTTCACGCTGCGATCGCTTACCAACTACAGGAAAAATTCGCTTAGAGACTATTAAGAGGTTGCTGTGTTCCCAGAAGCAACCCCTATGGGGTCAGTGTAGCTGCACAATGGCTATCCTCCTCAAGATGCTCTCGGTAGAATATAGAGAGATAAACTTGTTGTCCTCGTATGACTGCAACTGTCACCCTGCAACTTCCAGATCCTATCCATCAGCGACTGGTCAATACGGCAATCGCAACGGGCGATTGCTTGAAGAGGTCATGCTCCATGCACTGAAAGTTGGTAGTCCTCCAGATTGGGAGAATGCACCCAATGAGTTTGAGGCAGATTTAGCTGCTCTTGACCGGTTGGAAGATGAGGCTTTATGGAAGGTTGCCACAGGCCACAAGACTAAGGAGGAGATGGCACGGCATTTCGAGTTGTTGGAGTGTAACAAAGAACACACTCTTACCTCAGCAGAACAGGTGGAGTTGGCAGAACTGCGATCGCAGGCGGATCTTTTCATGTTACGAAAAGCCCATGCTGCTGCTCTTTTACATTGGCGTGGTCATTGTGTTCCTCATCTCTAATCGCTTGTGTCTGCCTATATTCCTGAATCTTTAAAGACCCAAATCCGAGAGTGCGATCGTTATCGCTGCTGCTACTGCTTGACTAGCGAAGCTAATAGCGGACTTCCGATGAGCTTTGACCATATTCATCCCCAGTCCAAAGGCGGGAACACTTCCTTTGAAAATGTTTGCTTGGCTTGTCGCTCCTGCAATAAGTACAAATCCGACTTGACCGAAGCTCAAGATCCGCTCACTGGAAAAATCGTGCTCTTGTTTAATCCAAGGGCACAGCAGTGGTCGGAACACTTCGCTTGGAGCCTAGATGCAACACGAGTGGAGGGGCAGACGCAGTCGGACGAGCCACGATCGCTGCATTCCGGGTGAACAATTCGGTCATCGTAGCTGCTCGTTCGCGTTGGGTAATCAGTGGTTGACATCCTCCTACAATTTAGTGAAGGTTCTTTCCTGTCTGCCACCGACAAATCTATACGCTCTACGACAACTCTCATCTGGTACTGCACTTGAACACTCTGGAGAAGCTGAAGCAAGACCCACAGCTACAGAAATTCTTTGCCTGGGTTCACAAGCAAGACCCGAATAAGCGAGTGAAGATAGATAGAAAGCCTTGATCTTTGCTTGCAGCCGTTACAATCAGTTCCAGATTGGCAATCTGTCAGGGGTGAACTGGAGTAATGAGTTTCACGGCTTCAGTTCACCTCACTGCTTAAGGAAAGCTGATTTGCTCGCATTGTTGGGGCAATCGCTCAGTTCAGCATCGGCGGACAGACTGAGACAACAGTTTGGGATTCCTCCTGAGGAGTTTGCAGTGATTCTTGTGGGTAAGGATGGTACGGAGAAGCAACGGAGTCAAACTCCAGTTGATTTAGAGTTGCTGTTCCGCACAATTGATGCGATGCCCATGCGTCAGCAAGAAATGCGTTCTCGACAATAGCCGTTGGCAGGAGTACTGTTGCTATGTCTGATTGGTCTTCTGCCCGTCCTTATAATGTTGTCCTCTACGGTGCCAGTGGCTTTGTCGGTAAGCAAACGGTGCAGTACTTTGCCACTCATGCATCTCCTGAAGGCGTGCGGTGGGCGATCGCTGGGCGTAACCGTCAGAAATTAACAGCCGTTCGAGATGAGATTGGGGTTGAGGTAGAGGTGCTGGTGGCGGATAGCCAGGATCAGCAGGCAATTGATGCGCTCGTCTCTCAAACCTGCGTGATTCTGAACACGGCTGGACCCTTTGCCCTATATGCCAATACCCTGGTCGATGCGTGCGTTCGGTTGAGAACCCACTACGTTGACATTACCGGAGAAACACCCTGGGTCAAAACCTTGATCGAGCGCTACCATGCTCAGGCAGCTACTGATGGCACCCGCATCATCCCCTGTTGTGGCTTTGATTCGGTGCCATCGGATCTGGGAACGTATCTGGTTGTGCGTCACCTGCAACGAGAATTGGGTGTGCCCTGCCAGGCGGTCAATGCTTATTTTCAAGCGTTCGGCGGGTTCAACGGTGGCACCCTGGCATCCGCAGTCAATCTTTACGACTCGCCAAGGGCAACCCAAATGAATCATCCCTTTTTCCTCAATCCCTCTGCCTCCCACTCTCAAGCCGAAGTTGACCGCAACCGTGACCCGCAAATGCCGTCCTTTGATCCAAATCTCAATACCTGGGTTGCACCCTTTTTCATGGGAGTCGTGAACACTCGCATTGTCCGCCGCAGCAGTGCTTTATATGCGGAATGGCAGGAACCCTATGGACCGGACTTCACCTATCAGGAATATCTCAAGTTTGATGAGCCACTGGCATGGCTAAAGGCAACCGGTGTAACAGCAGGTCTGGCACTGTTCATGGGAGTTCTACAACAGCCTCAGACGCGATCGCTGCTACAGCCCATCCTACCGAAACCGGGCGAGGGACCTTCGGAGCAAACGATGAACGAAGGTTGGTTTGCCTGTGCCTTGGTTAGCACTGCGATAGACGGGCGTCAGGTACGAGGACTCGTTCGAGATCAGGGCGATCCGGGCAACCGGGCAACGGTCAAATTTGTGTGTGAAGCTGCTTTGAGTCTGGCTCTGCAAACGAATGAGTTGCCCGGTGGGCAAGCACGGGGAGGTATTCTTACACCAGCAACCGGATTGGGGAATGTCCTAGCAGAACGCTTACGTCGGGCTGGGATGACGCTAGAGGTGAACTCATCGTTATAACGAGGCTAGGAAAGCGCCTGGGTTTTCCTTAAGGTGGTTGCAGTGAGCGTCCTTTGGACTGATTGGCTCATCTAACAGTACGGCACCGGGATACGATCGCTCGACGGCAAGCGATCGCGTGAAAGACGGGGCACTGGAGACATTGCAATGATTCTAGTGGGGATGCCCTATTCCTGGTTGGGATACTTCGGCTCAATCTATGGTGCTGACAATCGAACCAACCCTTCTAAAGAAAGTTGGGCAAGATTGGGTCAACCCTGACCAGATAGAATTACAACCCTGTATAAAAAACAACTAGCGAACGAGCAATGGCAAGCCGCACATAATAAATGTAAAATTTGGTTTAGGCACTAGTTTGGGAGCGATGCTAGTTATGCGAGTACCCATCGGCAAACTAATCGTTAGCCTTGGCGCTATCCTAGCAGTGGGAACGCTACCAGCCCAAGCACAGGTTTCAGAACGTCAAGTAGCAGCCTTGGTCGAAGCACTTCGTCAAGCAGCCCCTCAAACGGAGCGTGCCAAGGACGGTCTTTATAGTGACTGGCAGATTATGCCCGGCAACATTCCCCGGTGGTCAAAGTCATGCATTGGTCGAGAGTCTTCACCGACTGAATTTGAGGCTAGCCCAGCAGTGGCGCGTTCGGTTGTAACGTGCGTGGTACGGGATGTACTGAAAGAGGCGTACAGCGCTAGCGGTAACAATGAAATGCTAGCGGTGCGACGAACCGCTGCCTGGTGGATGCGGGGTGACCCGTCTCAGTACAACAGTGCTGCAATTGCAGAGTACATTCAGAAGGTTGTGACTGTCTATGAGGGGCAGCGAGGGACAGCGGCGGTAGCACCTCAAGCCGCCCCACCCTCGGTACAACGATCGTCCCAGTCATCGGAGTTCGATCGCTATATGACAGCAGGGTATGCAGCCACCCAGAAACGCGATTATGAAACCGCACTGCTCTATTTTCAGCGGGCCTTGGACGAACGCCCCACTAGTTCCTATGCTCAGCAAGCCATCAAAAATGTTGAGCAGTACCGCACGGGCACTTCTAAAGATGCCTCTGGTAGTCAATCTCAGCCTAATCCTCAGTAGCTTATGAAAACTTTGCTTGTTGCTTTGGTCGCGATCATTCCTGTTGTCAGCGCTTCTGGTGCGTTAGCTCAAGCGAGTCAAGCAGACTGGGTCGAGGTGACGCGCAATGCTGTGGGCGATCGTTTCCTGGTAGAGCGTAACTCCATCAAATTTAAGGATGGCGCTGTTTGGTATTGGGAACATCGCGATTTTCCGCAACCGAACAATGCCTTGATCGAGGTTGAGCTGAAGCAACCAGTTTATAGTGCCATGTTGTATCGCTCTGCCGATTGTGCTGGCGGTGTTTCTCGGCTGCGGCAAATTATTGTTCGCGACAAGAGTCAGCAGGCGCTTCAGCGCCTTAACTATGGTGCTACTGGTCAGTTGACACAACCGCAGCCAGGCAGTAGTGCAGCCGCCGTCTTGCGCTTTGTCTGTAAGCAACCCCAGGCAGCACCAACGGCATCCCAACAATGACCCTACAGTATAGCCCAAAATGACGGATGATTCATGATGATGAAGCATTCTCATGCTGCTGCTTGCGCCAGCAAACCTGGGTATAGTGCTTCTCCACCAAAGGCCATTCGAGGTTGTGCAATAGATCCACTCATCTATTCATCAATTGAGTTGATGATCTTAATTTACTTCAAGTCAAGCCAGACTAGATGATAGAGATAAACAAAGGAGTTTATTTCGCTATCGGCGTAAAGCCTTTAAGCAGGCTGGGGACTTCTCTCTTTCATGTACTGTTTGACAGCCAACAAAAATTTGCGTAGAACGGGCGTAACGTTGTCCGACCGCCAAGCGATCGCTATTTCAACTTGTGGTGTTGCCCCTGCTAGTGGCTTGTAGACAACCCCTGCTCGTTGCAAATTTTGGAGTGAAGCCGGAACGAGTGCAACTCCCATGTTCGCTGAAACTAAGCCAATAATCGTTTGCATTTGAACTGCCTCTTGCACCACTTTTGGACTAAAGTTTGCCTGCTGACAAAAACTCACAATTTGATCATAAAAACCCGAACCAAGATGGCGTGGAAACAGAATAAAAAACTCATCGACAAGTGAGTCAATGGGAATGGTCGTTTCACAGGCAAGTGGATGCACCTCAGGTAACGCAACCACCAATGATTCCTGCAAAATTGACTCCAATTCCAGGTTTTCATTCTTGAGGGGTGGATGACAAAAACCAACTTCAATTTGATGATTTTGTAATGCTTCTTCCTGTTGGGTTGTGGTTAATTCCCGCAATACAAGGTTCACATTTGGGAATTGTTGCTGATATTGAGACAGAATGGCGGGCAGAATGTCGTAAACAACGGTACTGGTAAAGCCAACAACGAGAGTTCCAGTTTCACCTCTGCCTGCTCTTTGAGTATCGCTGGTTGCCTGTTCTACCTGCGCCAAAATGCGGTAAGTCGCCTGCAACAACACTTGTCCTGCTTCGGTTAACTGCACCTGTCGCTTTGTGCGGCGGTCAAACAGTTCGACTCCTAACTCTACTTCTAGTTGCTTAATCTGTTGACTGAGCGGCGGTTGAGCGATATGCAACCGTTCGGCAGCCCGATTAAAGTGCAATTCTTCAGCAACTGCCACAAAATAGCGTAGGTGACGTAGTTCCATTTTTGATATGTTTCTCGTCTCAAATCTCTCAAATCATATATTGGACATACCTGAAAACGCTTCCTATACTCCAAGAATAATCAAGCATGAGCCTTCAAAGGGAGCGAAAAGATGTCAAAGAATTTGAGAAGCCAGAAAATTACACAGGGTTTGCAACGATCGCCCAACCGCGCACTTCTCCGTGCCGTTGGCTTCAAAGATGCCGACTTCACTAAACCCATTGTGGGAATTGCCAGTGCTCACAGTACCATCACCCCTTGCAACATGGGCATTGCACCCTTAGCCACAGAAGCCGAAGCAGGCATTCGAGCAGCGGGTGGAATGCCTCAATTGTTTGGCACCATCACCGTTAGCGATGGTATTTCGATGGGCACAGAGGGGATGAAATACTCGCTGGTCTCCCGTGATGTGATTGCAGACTCGATCGAAACGGCTTGCAATGCTCAAAGTATGGATGGGGTGCTGGCAATCGGCGGTTGTGACAAAAATATGCCCGGTGCGATGATTGCGATGGCACGAATGAATATTCCAGCAATTTTTGTCTACGGTGGCACGATTAAACCAGGACACCTAAACGGGCAAGATTTAACTTTAGTGAGTTCTTTTGAAGCCGTTGGACAGTACAGCGCAGGCAGAATTGATGAGGCGATGCTGTATGCGGTCGAACGCAATGCCTGTCCGGGCGCGGGTTCTTGCGGCGGAATGTTCACGGCAAATACGATGTCGGCTGCTTTTGAAGCGATGGGCATGAGTTTGATGTATTCGTCTACGATGTCCACGATCGATCTAGAGAAGGCAGAAAACACAGCACTGGCGGGGAAAGTTTTAGTCGAAGCGATTCGTAAACAGATTTTGCCGCGAGACATTATTACGCGGAAATCGATCGAGAATGCTATTTCAGTTGTAATGGCAGTAGGTGGCTCGACCAATGCAGTATTGCATTTTTTAGCGATCGCCCATACTGCTGAAGTACCGTTTACGATTGATGATTTTGAAACCATTCGCGAGCGAGTGCCGGTGCTGTGTGACCTCAAACCATCAGGGCGTTATGTGGCGACTGATCTCCATGCCGCTGGTGGAATGCCCCAAGTGATGAAAATGCTGCTGACACACGGTTTATTGCATGGTGATTGCTTAACGATTACAGGAGACACGATCGCAGAACGTCTGAAAGACATTCCCGAAGCACCCCCTGCCAACCAGGATGTCATTCGTCCCTGGAGTAATCCCATCTATGCTCAAGGACACCTGGCCATTCTTAAAGGTAATCTGGCAACAGAAGGAGCCGTTGCGAAAATTACGGGCGTTAAAAAGCCCCAAATGACAGGAACCGCACGAGTATTTGAATCTGAGGAAGACTGTTTAGCCGCCATTCTTGCACGCAAGATCAGTGCAGGCGATATCCTTGTGATTCGCTATGAAGGACCTAAAGGGGGACCCGGAATGCGAGAAATGTTGGCTCCAACTTCAGCAATCATTGGTGCGGGTCTAGGTGACACCGTTGGACTGATTACCGATGGGCGTTTTTCGGGTGGGACGTATGGCATGGTTGTTGGTCACATTGCACCGGAGGCCTTTGTCGGTGGAACGATCGCGTTGGTGCAGGAAGGTGACAAAATTACTATTGATGCTCCGGGGCGATCGCTCCACCTACACGTGTCGGAGACGGAACTTGAACAGCGTCGTGTTACCTGGAAACCACCAGTACCGCGTTATACACGAGGCGTCCTGGCAAAATATGCCAGATTAGTTTCTACAAGTAGTTTAGGTGCGGTGACCGATTGAGTCCAGGTAACTGCTGGAGTGTTAAGGGAACTATCATTGCTGCTCTTTTGGGTGATTTCGGGTTATGGAAAACTCCAACATTTCTTAAGCCAAAATATAGCAGTTCTAAATCAGTTGTGAGATTGAGAAGCTTTGTGAGAAAGGATTCCAGTGGAATTATTTCTCACAATCCAGATAGGATCGCTATAGATGGCTTACTTATCCTGCCTAGTCAGTCCTAAGGTTAGGATAATAGTTTCGTTGAGTTAACGAAACTATGAATGTAGAAGTTGTCCCGCCTGATCCTGCATGGCAGGAAGAGTTTCACAAAGAGTCTAGGCAACTCGCATGGGTAATGGGAGAAAACATTGTTGCCATCCATCACATAGGCAGCACTGCAATTCCAGGCATTTACGCCAAACCTGTCATTGATTTTTTAATTGAAGTCAAAAGCACTATCATGACTGATGAACAGAACGAGGCAATGGCAACAATTGGATACGAAGCAATGGGCGAATTTGGGCTTGCTGGTCGGCGTTACTTTCGGAAAAATTGTTCACCTGAGGTTAGAACCCACAATGCTCACACGTATGAATTGGGCTCGTTTGAAATCATTCGCCATTTAGCTTTTCGTGACTACATGATTGCCCATCCTAATGATGCTCAACAATACAGTAAATTGAAACGGCAGTTAGCAAAGCAGTATTCTCACGATATGGAAGGCTATATGGATGGCAAAGATAAATTTGTCAAAATAATGGAGCAAAAAGCACTGCTTTGGCAAGCAATGACTTGACGTAACGTTTAGAAACGATGATGGAGCGATTTCTCCAACTGGGAGCGATCGAAGTTTCCATCGTTTGATCTACAGTGGTGGCTGACAAAATGATTTAAAGCCAAGCGTAATCAGCCTGCATCTTATAGCTTCTTGAAATAACGGGCGATCGGTAATAGTCTGAAACCGAGTTTTTCATAGGTATGTCGGGCGGGCGCATGACCTGGATCACCACCAGTTTCGACCATTGCAATCGACATTTGTGAATAGCTAAAAAATATGGCACAATTCGCAAATGGGTGGCACAGTCCTCCAAAGCCTGAAACCATTTATCTAAAGAGCTTTCAGCGTTTTTATCTCTTTTACCTCTCACTGCTCAGGTTTTGCAAATTGGTGGCACAAATTTATTGCCTTTTAGAAGAAAAACGTTTTTGGCAAAAAATCTTATGTTTAAGCGTTCGTAAATCAGTGGCGCAAAATTTGCGATCACTCAGAACATTGCTGGGAGAAGATTTGACACTACTACACTCTAAACCTGAAGCAAGTTTCCATCAAATTTTGATAATTCGCAGAAATTGCTCTGTTAAAATGCTATCAAATTGGTGGCACAAATTTTAATCGCCTTAATCCTCTACTAAGCCTGACTTTCCACCTTTTAACTTAGGAGCAAGTCTGCTTTAAACAGACTTGCTGGGCTTTCCTAGAGATGACATAAGCAGCTGGGTGTATTAAAGATAGTTTTGGAAGTGGAGGGGGTTCCATCCCCTGTCTGGGAGCATAGCCCTACTCCCCCTTCTTACAATTAATCTGAACTACCGACTTACTGAGCTAGAGTACTTTAGCGGGCTGCTTGGCTCCAAGCTTTCTGCATGACAGCCTCGACGTACTCCGCTTTGCTCATAGTGTATGCTTCTCGATCGATGATCCATCACCTGAGTGGCTTTGGTGATGGCTGCCGTGGCGACCTGTTGGGCAGTCTGATTATAAGCATTGACCTGAAGTAATCGCGAATGGCTTGCTGATAGCGGTGTAGAGTGCGCAGTGGAGCAAGCGGAGAAACCTGAGCGGGTAACTTTAACCAATGGCGGAGGTGGCTAATCGCTGGAGCGGGAATGAATGCTGAAGGTGGGAAATAACCTAAACGTTGAAAGGCTTTGAAGAGGATCAGTAAGCGGAATAAGCCAGCTTTGCTAGCAACCTGAGCTTGAGCAAAGGCTACTTCTTCGGTGGTGGGAGTGTATAGTTCATCGCTATGATCAGACGAACTCTGGCGTTGCAGAATAGAGGGATGAACTGAGGTTAATCCTGATGCAATGTCCTGAATGCAACTCGACTCATATTCGTAAAAATGGCAAGCGAAGAGGCAAGCAAAATCACATCTGCGTGGATTGCCGCCGTCAATGCCTGGATCACTATGCGCCACTGCCCCACTCTAGCGATGATGTGAAGCGAGAGTGCTTGAAGATGTCGGTCAATGGCATGGGCTTTCAAGCCATTGACCAAGTCAAAGGGGTCATCACATTACGGTCATCTCCTGGCTCAAGCAAGTCGGAGTACACTTCTCGGGCAGTGATGCTCTAGATGCCGTTCCTGAAGTTAGAGCACTCGATGCACTCGAAACGTTTGTCGGCTCGAAAAAACAAAATCTGGCTCTGGACAGCCGTTGATCACTTCCGACCCGGAATTCCAGGGTGGGAGTTAGGAGACCACAGCAGCAAGACTTTTGCACCCTTATGGGCAAGCGTGGCAACGTGGCAATATTACTTCTACGTCACTGATGGTTGGTCGGTCTACCCAGAGTTCATTCCTGATGGAGACCAGATGATCAGCAAGACGTACATGACGCGGGTTGAGGGGGAAAACACACGACTGCGGCACTATCTAGCGCGGTTGCAGCGCAAGACGTTGTGTTATTCCAAAGCCGAGGACATGCTGAGACATGCGGTTCGATTGTTATTGCACTAGCTCAAATTCTCGGATGTCCCAGTTCCAACCTAATTCATCCTGCCATTCAGCAAGGCCCGAATTCTTTCTTTGCTGATGAATTTGAGTCTGCATGAGTTCACTCATCATGTATTCAGTACAGGTCGCTTTATCTCTGCTAATCGCTCGATCAAATTTGCCGCGATCGCAGGCGCATTATACTGTTGCATTTGGGTTTGCAACTGCTTAACGCGAGTACGATAGCTAGAATCTACCAGCAGTGTTTTAACAGCCTTCTGAATCTGTGCAGGAGTGGGCGTTCCAGTTCTCAAATTAATGCCTACTTGCGCCCATTCCACCCGTGCAGCAATCTCTGGTTTCTCTTCAGTTTGCCCTGCTACAACGAGAGGAACGCCATGCGCCAGGGCTATTTGCACCCCATTGTAGCCGCCATTCGTTATCATCACATCTACATGCGGCAACAACTGAGCATGGGGTATGAATGGTTCAATTCTGACATGGGCAGGCAGTAACGGAAGGTTGAGTGTGTCGGTTGCGGCTCCACCAGTCGTTGCAACCACAAGGACATCCTCAGTTTCTAGCGCACGTAACGCTGGCACCAGCAAATCGTTTAAATTTGTGGCGATCGTGCCCTGAGTGACGTGAATGACAGGTCGATTGCCGTTCAGTTCATCCCACCAGTGGGGAGGCGTGAACTCTGCGGTTGGTTGCGATAGCAAAGGTCCAATGAAGTGAACTTGCGGTGGTAAATCACTACGGGGATATTCAAACTCTGGAATGCAGGGACACAGGTAGAGAAAAGGAGACATGCGATCAAAGAAATAAACGGGGCTAGGAGGCAGCCCTACCTGCGATCGCACATTGTTGGTGTAAGCTCTTAGTGGCCGCAGCACTGTTTGTTGAAAGAACCACCTTAAACCATGATTTCGCAGCCATCTAAATAAAGTGTTGCTAGGCTGCAACCCCAAACCAAAGGGAGCTGTATCGCAGCTACTCAAGGCTAAAGCCGATGAATCAAACTCTGCCCAGGGTAGCTGTTTTTGTTCTGCTACCCATGCCATTCCTAGAAACATGGAATCGGCAATCAAAACATCGGCTGGAAACTCATACAGAAGGTCTAAAAGATCCTTAACTTGCCCCGCAGCCGGATCGATGAAAAAATTCTTTAGATCAAATTTTAGCCGTTCCACGCCTTCAATCCCGTCACGTTGCTTCATTACGGATTCAGGAACATTCTTTAAATCTGAATAGTCGAGCCAGCTCCGAATGGGTGCAAATTTTGCTCCCGTTTGCTCAACGGTGGTTTGAAACGCTTGTCCAGTGTACCAACACACCTCATGTCCCCGTTTGATTAATTCACGCACCACTGGTACAGCCGGACTGACATGCCCAATGACCGGAATTGTTCCAAGTAGAAAACGAGCCATATTTTTTCTCTCCAATTTCTAGATTTATGATATGAGATTACTTGATTCACAGACATTGGCTGCAAACTCCAGCAAGATTCCGTTGGGGTCAAAGAAATAGAATGACGCGGTCGCTGAGGGATTGTCAGATTCAGACTGTTGACCAAAGCGATCGGCTTTTTGATGCAGCACTGGAGTGACAAAAATATCCTTTGTCTCAAGCTGGTTTCGGTACTCTTCGAGTGCTTCTAACGGCACCGTGAACGCCAAATGATGCATCGATGCATGAGCAGTGGTAATATTCCCTGTTTGCCACGCATCCGGTTTCACAGAAGCAATGCCTGGTGCGGTTTGAGGCGCGTTGGGAAACCAGAAAAATGCTATTTCAATACCGTGACTCATTTCAAATGAATAGTGCTTGCCCCCATCTGATAAGGTGTGAACTCTGGTTAAGTTAAACCCCATAATGTTGGTGTAAAAATCGATCGTTCGATCAATGTCTTTACAGACCAGGGCAATGTGATGGATTTCTCGTACTTGAAATGGTATCATTTCGCTCCTAAAGTTGATGATTTAAGAAGTAGCTAAGCGACCCTATTTACTTTTTGGAAGTTCTGCTGGGTTGGCTTTCAGCGGTTAGCTCTCAGCTTTCAGCTCTCACGTCTAAGCTGGCGGCTGATGGCTAGGCGCTAAACCACTGCAGTCGTTTCCTAATGATTAGGACTTCTACAGCAGTAACTAAACAAAGGTCTTTTGAGATGGAAAACGTGAAACACTCTAGTTGAAAGCGTACTGGGAGATTGCCCTCTATAAGCTGATTTGCGGTTGAAAAGCAGAATAGTTTAGCGGTATCAGCGGTTGGAGAGAAATTTCGACAGGTAGGGTGGCATCGATCGGGTATGGACGAGTTGTCCAGTTGCAAGGTATTTTAGTTCCTCTGGCGTTGATTCTCGCCCTAGAACCTCGTTGCGGTGAGGATGTCGTCCAAATTGAAAAATAATATCTCGATGTCGGCATGCTTGCGCGGCAGAAAACTCCAGCAACGCACGCTGCTCTTGGGGTGCTTCCTGCACCAACTCATCCGCAAGCGTGACCACTAGATTCAGGTTACTGAGTTGCTCAGAATGTCCCAGTGGCAGGATGAAAAAGGTCTTTTCACAGGGAGTTTCAAGTGCCGTATAATGACTACCGTTGATCCCTTCGATCGTTAGTGAGCAAGCCTTCTCGTCCTGTGCGAATGCTTGAGCCAGTCCCCGATGGATCGTGCGTGAGAACTGGTCAAGAACGAGAATTAATGCCAGCCGCGATCGTGGCTCTTGCGACCAGTTATCCAGTTCGCCCCGCGTTGCCTGCTCCAGCAGTGATGGAAAACGCTCGATAATGGCAGCATCCATGCCGCCACGAAACCATCGTTTCCACTGTCGCACTAGCGTCGCTTGATCACTATCCAATTGCTCAGGAAACCAGAATCGCAGCACATCCTCAAATTGTTTGATACTCATCACAAAGCTTCCTTAATTAAATTTCCTGTTTAACAGTGCGCTTGATTGCATTTCGTAGTAAAGCAAAGGGTGTCCATTGACGAGCGCTTTTCGAGTTCGCGACATACCCAATGCCTCAAGTGTTCGAATTGAAGCTTCGTTAGATTCATCAACATCTGCCACTATGCTCTCCAAACCAAGCACATCAAATGCATAACGAAATATTGAAACCGTAGCCTCTCTGGCATAGCCACGCCTCCAAAATTGAGGTTGGGTGCCAAAGATAATACCTGGTAGCTCTTGTGAGTTATTCAGCAGTCCTGAAAAGCCTGCCAGATGGCTGTTCTGGTGCTCAAAGAAGAGCCAGATTCCATAACCGTGTTTGGCAAAGCTTACTATACTTGCATCAATGAATGATCTCGCTTCCTCTAGCGAAATCTGACGATCGTCGAAGAGAAATCGTCTCACAGCAGCCTCACTCCATAATTGGTAGACAGCATCAAGATCGCTCATCTGGCAAGGACACAGGTTTAATCGTTCAGTGTGAAGTAAATATGCCATGAGATAAATCAAATTAGTTGAGATCCTGTTGGGGTCAGTAGCTAGATATCATTAATACCCTTTTGAGTTTGTGTGATGAACTGTGTCTATTCACTTAACAGTACCCTTGGCTGCCAAGAATCGCTTTAATGCCTGTGGTTCCATAAAAGCAAGATATTGATCGGCGAATGTAGGGGGTAATAATTCAATCAAAACACGGTTTTCGAGCCAAACTTCAATCACATCAAAAAAGCCGCTCCGCTTGACACTTCGCCAACCTTCACGAGCCGCGATCTCGCAGATTTGCTCCTCACTGGTTGGTACTGAAATGGCAGCGTGAGTAGCCGTATAAATTGATGCATCAGGGTTTGGTTTAAGTTGAAAGCCATTCTCGCCAGAACCAGGGAGAAGTTCAGTGTTGAACGGATGCACATCAACAGTTGTTCCGTAGGAGTCAAGGGGAACGGCAACGTAACTATTGGGAACGTTAGCAGCAGGAAACGGAAAGGCTTCTCCCTGAAGCAGTTCTGCTAGAATCTGGGCAACATGCTGAGGATTATGAGCCGTGATGGAAAGATGATGAATCATAGTAAGTAAGGGTTCGATTGATTAAACGGTGCAAGCTCGCTCAAACTGACCGTATTGTTCGATGTAAAACGTTCAAATTTCTTCCACGAACAAGCCATGAAACTCAAGTGGAACGTGATGGGGTAAATAAGCACGTCCTAATTCTTTGAATGATTGTGCGTGAAGTACCAGTAGAAACGATCGCTTTTTGGCGGCATCCAGCACGACGCTAAGGATTACCCCGTCATCTTCAGCAGTGCCATTAGGAGCAGCCACGAAGAGGGGTTCACCAGGATAGGTGTTTGGCTCAAACCATGCTTGATCGCTGCAATTTTTTACATCAATTTTGACTAGTTGACCGACTAGAGTTGGCCAGTTGCGGTTATGGCTAACGGCATACGCGTAGCGGTAGTCTCGTGAACGACAACGACCCTGGTTGATGCAAACCATTTCAATCAACTGCTCAGAGAGCAATTCATAACCAACTTCAGCCTTGCAAGAAGGCTTTTGGAGCGGTAAACGGTAGCGTCGATACTCTGCAAGTGGATGATCCTTAGACCGGGTCGCAGACTTTAATGGTTTGAGATACGACTTGTACATCAAATCTGGTTGGTCAGAAGCGGCAAGATCAACCACAATTTCATTGCCTTCTTCATAGGCATTGATGTGATGGAACGCAAAACATGCTTCGCTTTGAAAACGAGCAACCTGATCACCACTGTGCTTGTGAATGACCCGAAAGTTAGTGCCACGCCGAGGTTCCCAACTCAAGCATTGCATCGGCGCTTTTCCCCCAAAGATAGCTGGGAGCGATTTCACCACCAGCGGAAATTCGACCAGGATGATGAAGTTCTCAGTGGCAGCAAAACTATGCATATAGCAGGGCGATCGCACCGGAATTCTTGCAATTAAGCTCCGTTGGCGGCTCATTGCCTTAACCCGATAAAGATTATAGGTATTGATGGGTCCAAAACAAGTGACGTAATTGATGTATTCCTGCTGTTGGTCGTCATACTGCGGATGCCCACATGAGAGATGCCCAAAGAGAGTATCATCGAAGTAAAAGGCTCCCCGGGTTTCAAGCGTGATGGGATCAAAAACCGTGGGTACAGGTTGCTCAGTCAGAGCCATAAATTGATCGGCTAAGCAAATCACATTAACATTGGTGTTGTAAGTCTGTCCCGTTTTCTGACCGAGCATCTCTAAAGACATCTTGAGGATACGTTTGCCTAAAGAGGTTGGCTGAACCGTCTCAAAGCCGGAACTAAGCTGCCCGGTAGACATCATTTGAGTGTAGGGAGACGTGCGTAGAAAACGGTTGCGGTAGGCGATTTGGCCGTCTCGGAACGAATAGCGGTGTACCATCGCCAGACCATCGAACCAGTGATTGTAGCTCGCTTGACCAGTCTCAAATTTAGCCGGGCCATTGCGAAACAGACTTCCTTTAAGCCAGCGGGGAATGTTACCTTCTATGGGCAAATCATCAATTTCAACCTCAGAATTGAGACTGGTAAAAGCTAGTTCCACCCCCAGTTGAGCAGAGGACATTGTAGAAAGCATTGCATAATCCCTTTGATGAATTGATTGATGGAAATGTGAGGATTGAGAGGGATCAGGGAGCGATCGCTAGAATCGTAACCACGATCTGCTCAAATCACCTGAATGTTGGTAGCGCTTACGCCGCTATTTGTTGGGACATTGGCTGACAGAGTAGCAACTAATGTCTGTCCTGCCCCGCCAAGGCCATCAGCATCAAAGTATAGGCTACGGGTGCTGCCATTGAAGATGAGGCGATCGTTAGCATCTTGAGCCGCATCACCCACTCGGAACTGGTCGTTGGAGATTGTCTGACCCGCGACCAAACCACCGCCAAAGTTGCTGGCTCTGAGTTGAATGAAGTCATTCGCTTCAAAGTCCGCAAGGATATCACCGCCTTCGCTGAGGTTGTTGAAGCGATAGCGATCGGTGCCATTCCCCCCGCTTAAGGTATCGGTGCCCAACCCCCCAATCAGAAGATCATGACCAGCACCACCGTTGACACTGTCGTTACCCGCTGCGCCCCAGATAGTGTCGTTGCCGTTATCACCGTTAAGTGTCAACCGCAGGGTTGTGGTGGTTAAACTGCTAGCATCGATCGCGTCATCACCCGCATTGCCGTTAATCACTAGAACATCATTATCAGCCTGACGGATTCTCGTGACAGCCGATAATCCAGTCACATTCACAAAACTGCCTACACTGCTAATCAGAATAAGGTCTTGTGCGTTGGTACCTTGAATGGTGATTGTATCGGTTTGACCATCGCCCGTTTCACCGTTGATTAAGCCCGCTAAATCAATGTTGACCTGCTTAGCATCAGTACCGCTAAGGTCATTAACAACAATGTTGTCTGCTCCACCCAATGCTTTAAAAAGAGTGTTTTCAACATTATTCAGATCCATTGTGACATTGGCAACGTCACGGAAAAAACGGATGCGAGAGCCATTAGCAGCAATATCAATGTTCTCATTAACATTGGCACCGTTGAAAAACATTGTGTCGAAGCCTGCCTGTCCTTCAAGAACGTCGTTGTCGTCACCAGGATTCCAGACAAACAAATCGTCTCCAGCACCCATCAGCGCCACATCATTGCCCCTGCCGCCCAGAAAAACATCTTCTCCAGCGCTACCGACAAATAGATCGGTGCCATCCCCACCATCGAGCGTGAGCCTACCATCAGGAAAGCGTTGCTGGAACAAGTTGGCAGCCAATTTGCTGGCATCAATCACGTCGTTACCCGCCAAGCCATTAATGGTCAAGTTGTCGAATCCAGCACGTATTCCTGCAATTTGCACCTGGGCGGACAGTCCTGAGATGACTATTTCACCATTTACAGTTGCGATCGCGATGGTATCGTTTCCAACCGTACTGTTGACGGTAACTTGATCAGAACTGGTTTCAAATGGCACGTTAGGACCACCACTCACATCAAACCGAATCAGGTTAACATCGATGCCACTAAGGTCATTGATATTGATGGTATCGCGTCCATCAAAGGCATTGAAAGTGATGCGTTCCACATCATTCGTATCCATCACCACATTCGCCACATCTCGGAAGAAGCGGGCACGTCCACCATTGGCAGAAATATCGATGGTTTCATTGGCACCATTACCATTGAACAGCATTTCATCGATGCCAGCTTGACCCTCGATCGTGTCATTGCCATCACCAGGATTCCACAGGAAAACATCATTCCCAGTACCCAGGAAAGCAACGTCATCCCCCCTACGCCCATCCACAAAGTCATTACCATCACCACCCAGGAAGACATCTGCAAGGTTGCTGCCGATGAGGATGTCATTCCCAGCACCCCCATCAATGGTGAGATTGACTGGAGTAACGAGAGTGGCAGCAGAAATGGTATCGTTGCCGCCATTGCCATTGATCACGAGGTGATCGATCCCCTCCACTTTCTGAAGGCTGACAAGCGCAGGGAGACCACTCACGTTGATATTGCCGTTTTGTCCCAGTACGTCGATCGCATTTGCGCCATTCGTGCCATTGAGAACCACAGTATCTACCTGAGCATCGCCAGCAGCACCGCCCAGCACTCCTGCCAAATTGAGGTTGATCTGCTGCGTATCTGTACCACTGAGGTCGTTGACGATGATGTTGTCTGTACCACCCAACGCTTCAAAGTTGATGCGCTCGACGTCATCTAGATCCATCACTACCGCGGCTATATCCCGGAAGAAGCGAACACGCCCACCATTGGCAGAAATATCAATGTTTTCGTTGGCAGCGTTGCCATTAAGCTGCATCGTGTCGAGACCGGCCTGACCTTCAACGACATCGTTGCCATCACCGGGGTCCCAAATGAACACATCGTCGCCTGCGCCCAAAAAACCAACGTCATTTCCTCGATTACCATCAATGATGTCGTTGCCATCGCCACCGAATAACACGTCCGCACCATCGCCGCTCAGAATGGTGTCGTTGCCTGCGCCACCGTCAGCCACGATCGAGATTAAAGCGGCAAGTCCATTTCCGGCGGTGATGGTGTCATCGCCGCCATTGGCATTAATCACTAAGCTTTCTGTCGTGCCGATGTCGATGCTGAAGGGTGCGGGATTGACACGATCAAAGCGCACTCGTGTGCCATTTGCATTTACGGTAAAAGCTTCAGCGCCGTTACCCCCATTCACCTCAGCAGTATCAATGCCATCACCGCCTTCAAAGAGATCAGTGTCATCACCGGGATCCCAGATCAGACGATCGTTGCCCGCCTGACCAAACATCTGGTCATCAGCATCGCCACCTGTCAGAACGTCGTTTCCATCACCACCAAACAGCAAATCATTTCCACCCTGACCGAGAAGCGTATCATTACCGTCTTCTCCAAAAAGTTGATCAGCTCCAGAACTACCCGCCAACACATCATTATCAATAGCGCCAAACAAATTAACTTTAGGTAGAGCGCCATTAGCTTCGTTAAGTATGAGCTGGTCGTTGCCTGCCAGACCAAACCCCTGTAGCAAAGTGGTGTTAGCAACCGTCGGAGTACCGCCAAAAATCGTTACAGCACCGCCGTTAATCAGAATGGTGCCAGCAGCATCGCGGCTGACGGTAACAGTGTTATCCAGTGAATCACCAAAAATGCTTAAGATACCCTGCGCTGCTGAAAAGATGGCAGAAATCGCCATGATCGTTTCTCCTTAATTCTGTGAGTAAGCTTGTAAGTTGTGAGAATTGATTGACAGGAAAGCTGAGAAAATGTGGGTTGCTGAGCGGTAAAACGTTTCGCTGAACGGCATGAATGATTGGTGCCATTGGTTTGCTCATCGGCTCATCGCGCCAGATGATTGACCAACTCACAATTACACGTTGGAGTTTTGCGCCTTATGCAAAGGGCAACCAAATTTGTTGAAATGGTTCGCCATTACTGGTTGTGCTAGAAAAAGCAGGATGACGAGAGAGTAGAAGGGTGAGAAATATCCGGGATTAGCCAATGCGTGCTGAATCTATATCCGAAGACAGGATGACAAGCGTATGAAGAGAAATGCTCATCACCTCATTGCTGTCTTCCATCAACATTCTTTCTTTAAGAGAAAGACCCAATTGCCTCACTAGCAAGACATGGAAATGCTTTTGTGATGGGTTCTTTCAGAAACCCCTTTGCAATCTTTCTGATACAGCAGAATAGTTTTTCTAATGCAGCAGAATCTTCTAATGTGAGAAGTGGACGCGTGTGAGCGATCGCCCTTGTTTAACTGAGTTCAAGATTAAACGCCATGAATCTTTTGAGGCTGTCTTTATTGATCTCACTGGTAGTGGGTGCTGCGTCGGGAGGAGCAATCGTTTCGATCGACCGAGCGGCGATCGCCCAAATGCCTGCCCCATCTGCTTTGCCTGCTGCTTCCGGTGCAACACCAGCACCTGCAATGTCTGCCGCATCACGCCTGGATGTTAATCAACTGATACAGATGCTTGATCAGAACGACGTTTCAGGAGCGATTCGCCAGGTGGAATTGGGGTGGAAGTACCAGTTTGAGCAATATTACGGGGGAAAGTTTACGCTGCAGTATTTGGAACCTGAGCAGATCGTGCGATCGCTCGACAGACTGCACCGCTCTACTGGCAAGAAAACAGCCCTGATCTATGCCATTCCCACACCCAATCATCTGGAGCTAATTTTGGTAACGCCTGGAACCAAACCAGTGCATCACCGCATTGCAGCAGCAAATCGAGAGGAATTGCTTCGCGTTGCCAAAACTTTCAGAACCGAAGTAGTGAATGCGGCATCCCAACCAAACGACTATCTACCCGCAGCAAAGCAGTTGCATGAGTGGCTGATTACACCACTAGAGCCAGCGTTAAAGGCACAAAGAGTCGATACGCTCATCCTCTGCCTGGGAACGGGGTTACGCAGTTTGCCAATGGCAGCACTCCACGATGGACAACAGTTCTTGGTTGAGAAATACAGTTTGGGGCTGATTCCGGCCTTCAACCTGGTCGATCGACATCCCGCAAGCCTCCAGGGAGCGAAAGTCTTAGCAATGGGAGCGTCCGAATTTCAGGATCATTCACCGCTTCCAGCAGTTCCAGTTGAGCTAACGGCAATTACTCGCACCCTCTGGCAGGGCACATCGCTGCTGAATCAGGACTTCACCGTTGCTAACCTGAAAGCTCAACGTGCCGCAACATCGTATGGCATTGTGCATCTAGCAACCCACGCCGAATTTTTGCCCGGAGCGGCGAATCAGTCCTACATTCAGTTTTGGAGGCAGCGGCTGCATCTCACTCAATTTAGAGATCTGGAATTGCGGATTCCAATCGTGCAGTTGCTGGTACTGAGTGCCTGCCAGACAGCGTTGGGCAATCCTGAAGCCGAACTGGGGTTTGCTGGCCTTGCAGTGCAGTCGGGCAGCAGAGCGGCGATCGCCAGCCTCTGGTCGGTCAGCGACGCAGGCACTCTGGTACTGATGACCGAACTCTACCGTCATCTCAAAACCGCACCCATCAAAGCAGAGGCGTTACGGCAGGCGCAACTTGCTTTGCTCAAAAAACAGGCAAATTTGAATCAAAATCTGGCACTGCGAACTGGAGATGCTGGTTCCCCACCACCAGACGTAACAGTTGCAGGAGCGAACCTAGACCACCCCTATTATTGGGCAGCGTTTACGTTGATTGGCAATCCCTGGTAAAAGGTAGAAGATTGGGAGCCAGGATTTGAGGAGTGGTGAGTAGGAAGCAAAACTCAAAACTTTCCTGCTTCCCCTGCCTTCCTTGCTTCCCCTGCGCTCTCTGCCTCCCTCGCTTCCCCTACCTCCGCCGACTCCCCTGCCTCCTCTCCCCATCCTGTCCTATGCGATCGCGTCAAACCCTTCTCGAGATCTTTACCACCTTCCTGCAATTTGAGGAAGATACATTTCGTGGCTGGGCGACCGATGCTCGCTTACGCCGCAGTATGCAGTCTCGCCTGGAGCAGCCTGATGAAGCAACTGCCTCTGAGCAGGTTTGGGTCACGTATTGGCACAAACGCTGGCGTCAAGAAGCAGGGGAGGACACGGAGACACGGAGACAGAGAGATACGGGGACGCAGAGATCCGGGGACGCGGGGACACGGAGAAACAGAGACGCGGGGACATTCACCCCACACCCTACACCCCATACCCTACACCCTTCCCTCCTCACTCCTCACCCCTCACCCCCTTCCCTTGGCCACCTCTCCGCCTACCTGCAAGAGTCCTGCTACTGGAGCGCACAAAGGATAGTGGCTCAGTTGCACCAGTCCCAGCAGCGGTTGTCAGACTGCTTCCAAGTCGCGATCGTGGCAGTGCCCAAAATTCTCAACGCGTTCGATTCTGACCAACTGCCCAGCCTCAAAACTTACGCCAGTCAAGCGTTCAGCAACACAATTCGGGATGATTTGCGCCGTCGTCGGGAGGCAGACCGCTGCAACGATTGGGGCTTGCTACTGAAGCTGAGCCGAAAACAACTGACAGAAGCGCTGCAAAATGCTGGCCTGGGAAGTGATGACATCGATCGCTATCTGTTGGCGTGGACGTGTTTTGAAGCCGTTTATCTGCCTCGAAAAGCACCGGGACTGCGCCAGCTTGCTGCACCTGATCGCCAAACCTGGGACGCGATCGCCGATCGTTACAACCAACAACGCCAGCAGCTTACGGCACCGGGTTCGGACTGTACCCCTGAGACTTTAGAGCGTTGGCTAATGTCTTGTGTGAGCCGAGTGCGGGCATATCTGTACCCTCGTGTTACGTCTCTGAACGCACCCAAGCCAGGGCAGGATGCAGGTGAACTTCAGGATGATGTACCTACGAACGATCGTGATTCGTTGTTGGCAGATCTAATCAATGCTGAAGAGACGCAGGCTCGTCAGGCCCAGCAACATCAAATCAACGCTGTGCTTCAGGAATCTCTAGCGAAGCTCGATCCTACTATGCAGGAGCTACTGCAACACTACTATCAAGCCGGACTGACTCAGCAGCAAATTGCTCAACAGTTCGCCGTGCAGCAATACACCATCTCCCGTAAACTCACCAAAGCGCGGGAAACGCTACTCTTCGCCTTGACTCACTGGAGCCAGGAAACGCTGCATATTTCACCAACCTCCGCCGTGGTTAAGTCTATGAGCGCCATTTTAGAGGAGTGGTTGCAGATTCATTACCAGGTGCATGATTCCCCTGTAGGCAAAACCTCGCCCGATCGCGACTTCTCCCAGGAATACCTATGAGCTTCTTTCCCGATACCTTAACTGAGTTGAGGCTGGAGATTCCGCTAGCGATTCACCAAGAGTCCTGGCAGCACAGCCAAGCTGCTTCAAATCCCTTAACCCAATGGAACACCTACTTAAATCAAGTCTGCCTGAACACGGTTTTGCCGTGGCTGCAAGCAGAACACACCCCAGAAGCTTCTGCCTGGTCGGGTGCCGTACCGCTTTTAGGAGAACTGGTGAGAGGCACCGCGATCGACCTCGGCGACCAGCGGCTTATTCTCATTCCAGATAAAACCATTGACACCAGCGAACTCCAGGTGCCACAGGAGTGGATCGATCTTCCTGCCTGGGCAGGCGACTATTATCTGGCAGTGCAGGTAGACCCGGACGATTTGTGCCTTTGCCTTTGGGCATACACCACCCATGCACAGCTCAAAACTCTCGGCACGTATGATGCAGACCAGCGCGTCTATGTTCTGGATGCCTATGATTTGGTGCAAGATCTGAGCGTCTTGTGGGTTGTGCGTCAGTTTCCGAACGAACTGACCAGGACAGAAATTGCGCCCCTGTCCCCGTTGCCCGCTGCTCAGGCAGAAAACCTGCTGCAACGCCTGTCAAATCCGGCTGTGCTGCAACCCCGCTTAGAAATTCCCTTTCACCTTTGGGCTGCTTTGATCGCAAAGGATGATTGGCAACAACGGCTAGGTCGATCGCGTCGCGGCGAACTGTCTTCAGCCACCATCACTCGCACCCTTGCAAACTTTAGTCAGTGGTTGCAAAACCGTTTTGACGAAAGCTGGCAAACACTGGAAGAATTGGGTATGGTAACCGAGGCCTTCAACGTCCGCAAGGACGACCGCACGCAGCGATCCATCCGTAGAGCAAAGCGGTTGCGGCTTCCTGACCAGGACACCCTGTTGCTAATTGTCGTGGAACCAGAAGCGGATGGTCGAGTAAGCATTCGATCTCAACTTCGCCCGCTCGATCCCTCTGTCTGCCTACCCGAAACGCTAAGCCTAACCCTACTATCTGCGACTGGCGAAACGATTCAAGCCGTTCAAGCCCGCGATCGAGACAATCTGATTCAGTTAAAACGATTCAAGTGTCCACCTGAGACTCAGTTCAGGTTACAAGTGGCGATCGACAACACGGTAATTGCTGAAGACTTTATTGTTTAGAAACGGGTATCAGATCCATCCATAGCAACGATTCAACTGAATTTTATTCCCCATTCCCCACTCCTGCCTGTCCCCATGCGCTACCTCGTTGTTCTAAATTTGGGAAACGGAGACTGGCAACAAGGCTTACCCACTGTGATTGCTCAACTGTGGGATGAAGACAGTCCCAACCCAATGCAGTTCACGGGAAGCTTGCCTGCTGCACCGGAGCTAGAAGCACTGTACCAACGCTGGCAGACCCTGTATGAAGCGCTATATGCCAGTAAAGGATGGCGTTCTAGCACCCGATCTCTGACTTTTGAAGTCGATGAAGATGACCTGACTCATATTTCTCAAACCGAATTCCATCAGCTTTGCGAGGACTTGCAGACTGCCCTCAATCAATGGCTGAACATGGAAACGTTTCGGCACATCGATCGCCAGTTACGAACGCAGCTTAAACCTGCCGATCACATCCGGTTCATTATCGTTGCCGACGACGCAACCCTGTTACGCTTGCCCTGGTGCCTCTGGTCGTTTCTGGATGATTACCCCAATGCAGAAATAGCGTTGAGTGTTCCAGAGTACCTCCGCTCGACAAAAGCGGTAGCGACAAAACCCCGCTTTAAGGTCAGGATTTTGGCGATTTTAGGCAACCACGAGGGCATTGACATTGCTAGAGATCGACAGGTGTTGCAACAATTGCCCAATGCCGAAATCAAGTTTTTGGTGGAGCCAAACGCCAGCGTACTCAATGAACAGCTTTGGGAACCAGGTTGGGACATACTGTTTTTTGCCGGACATAGTTCGAGCCAGGGAAACAGGCAACAACAGGGAGCGGGAAGCATTGCTGTGAATGCAACGGAGAGTTTGACGATCGGTCAGTTAAAGTTTGCCCTGCGAACAGCGATCGCTCACGGGTTGAAGTTGGCAATCTTTAACTCTTGTGATGGGTTAGGACTGGCGCGAGATCTGGCAGATCTGCATTTGCCCCAGGTCATCGTGATGCGTGAACCCGTACCCGATCGCGTGGCGCAGGAGTTTCTGAAGCATTTTCTCACTGCTTTTGCGGGCGGAGCATCGCTGTATACCGCTATGCGTGAAGCACGAGAAAAACTGCAAGCCTTAGAAACCGACTTTCCCTGTGCCACCTGGCTCCCTGTTATTTGCCAGAATCCTGCTGAGGTGCCACCGACCTGGCAAGACTGGTGCGGCGCGCGATCGTCTCCCCTGCGCTTGCCTACTCGTCAAGAGTTACGCACAGTTCTACTCAGCAGCCTGGTGGTAACGGGTCTGGTTGCTGGAGCACGGTTGCTGGGCTGGTTGCAGCCGCTAGAACTATGGAGCTTCGATCGCCTGATGCAGTCGCGTCCTGCTGAACCGCCCGATGTCCGACTTCTAGCTATCACCATCACAGAACAAGATATTCAGGCAGAAGGTGAAAAGATGCGTCGCGGCTCCATCTCCGATCGCACCTTAAACCAATTGCTGAAGAAACTGGAACAACACCAGCCTGCCGCGATCGGACTCGATCTCTACCGCGATGCGCCCACCGATGTACCCGAACTCGCCACCCGGCTGAAACAGAACCACCTGTTCGCGGTGTGCAAACGTCCTGCTGCCAAAAGTGACCCGATCGGCGTTCTACCGCCTCCCGAAGTGCCAGAGAGCCACCTGGGTTTCAGCGATTTTGTGCGCGATGCCGATGGAGTGGTGCGTCGCCACTTGCTCGTCCTACCCTCCAACCCAAGTTCGCGCTGTACCGCTGCTTATGCCTTCAGCGTGCAACTCGCTAACCACTATCTGGAAGCGCAGGGCATTCAAGCCAAGGTAACGCCTCAAAACGATTTGCAGTTTGGCAACACCGTTTTTCGACAACTGCAAAGCCGCACGGGTGCCTATCAAGCGCTCGTTGCCAACAGTGGGCAGGTTTTGCTCAACTATCGCGCCGCGCCCTCTCCCCGTGAGATTGTTCAACAGGCGACTCTGGCGCAGGTACTCACAAACCAGATCAATCCCAACGCGATTAACGGTCGGATTGTGTTGATTGGGATTGCTGCCCCCCACAGCAGCGGCGACTATTGGACAACGCCGTTTGGTAAAGCCGATACTGATCGCGTCCCCGGAGTGCTGATTCACGCCCAAATGATCAGTCAGATCCTTAGCGCCGTACTCGATCAACGTCCGTTGCTATGGGTCTGGTCTACCTGGGTTGAAACAATCTGGCTTGCGGGCTGGGCACTGATGGGTAGCGCGCTTGCCTGGCAATTTCGACGGCTGGAGTTTTTGATCCTTACCGTTGGGATGGCGATCGGCATTCTCATTGTTCTGTGTCAGATATGTTTGATTCAAGGTGGATGGATTCCCCTCGCTCCACCCATCATTGCCCTGTTGATGACTAGCACCGCTGTGGCGCTCTTAACGGCTACTTTAGTGAAACCAGAACTATCCCATGATTAACATGCACCGAAGCTATGCAACCGTTGGGGCAGCATCGACCCTGGCCTTAGTCGTTGCCCTCAGTCCCGCTCAAATGACGCGATCACAGACCAACGCGATCGCCGCTCCAGCCTCAGTCGCCATTCAGTTTGAACCCCCTGCTGCCCTGCCGCCACCGCCCATTGTCAGAGATCCGGGCAGTGGGCGCAGTCAAGGTGGTGCGGGCCGAGGCTGTAATACTGATCGTGCTGAAGAACAGCCGATCCCACTGGTACCACTCGCTGCTGGCAGCAAAAATGTTCGCTGGGGACTAACTACTGCCGATCGTCCAACGTTCTGGCTCCATACCCCTGAAGGCATTAAAGACGGTGCCCTAGTTGTCCTGGCCTTACAAGATAGAACTGACAAAACCAGCCGCCGTCTGACATTTCAAATTCCCCCCAATACGCCACCAGCCGTCCTGAGCCTACCCATTCCCGCTAGTGCTTCCCCGCTGCAAGCCAATACACCGTATCGGTGGGAAATTAGGCTCTTTTGCAACTCAGGCAACAGCAACACTCAGGCTGACTCAAGCATTGACGCTCCCATCATTTTCAGCGGTGGCATTCAGCGCATCACACCCTCCGCCAAGCTACAGCGCCAACTCGCAACAGTCAAAACGCCGCTCGATCGCGCCACCGCTTACGCCAGCAACGGCATCTGGTATGACGCGCTGACTACATTGGGGCTGCAAGTGCAAGGGAAGCAATCCATCGATTCTGCGATCGTTCGCGCCTGGTCTGACCTACTCCGTCAGGTTGATTTGGAAGCAGCCGCAGCCGCACCAATTGCTCCCTGCTGTGCGTCGGAGAAGTAGACATACCTCTTTCCCAGGCCTGTCTTAGTTTTATGAATAACCTCTCGCTCCAACTCAACATGACCTGTAGAACAGGCTCTAAGCTGTGTCCCAGAGCAGTTAGAGAATATTCTACTTTTAGAGGAACTTCGGCATACACCTTCCGCTGAACGATACCAGAGCGTTCTAGTTCTCGTAACTGCATGGTCACCATCCGCTCAGTCACTCCAGGAAGAGGCTGTCTCAGTTCTCCATAGCGTTTGGTTTCTTGAAACAAGAGCGTGAGAATTGGCAGCTTCCACTTGCCCCCAATGATATTGACAAGGGCTTCTACCGGACACATGTATTGTTTCTGTGGCTTTGAGTCCTCAACGATACTTTTTGATAGTTCCCAATCATATTGTACGTACTTGAAATATCTGGATGTCTCGCTCATACTCAGGCTATTGAAGCAACAGCTAGACAAAGCAGTGAGCCATCTTTGCTAGAAGTACAAACACAAACAGCAACAAAGGACGGTCTGATGAAAGGAACTGATGTGAAACAGGGCTTGATTCTCGTTGACATTCAAAATGATTATTTCTCTGATGGAAATTTTGAACTTGTTGGTGTAGAACAAGCTTCAAGAAACGCTCAGAAGCTTCTACAGAAGTTTCGAGACAAGCAATCTCCGATCGTTCATGTCCAACACAGCTCAAAGCAACCAGGAGCAACATTTTTTGCCCGATACACGAGGATCTGAGATTCACGAAAGTGTAGCTCCTCAACCAGTCGAGACTACTATTGTGAAACATTTTCCCAACAGTTTTAGAGATACTCATTTACTACAGCACCTCAAAGAGATTGAATTTGAAGAAGTGGTCATTTGTGGTGCGATGAGCTATATGTGCATTGATGCTACACCCGCACTGCCTTTAACTTTGGGTTTCAGTGCATTGTCATTGATGATGCTTGTGCAACGCGAGACCTGGAATACCGAGGTAAAACAGCTAAGGTTGCCGAAGTTCAGGAGCTTTTATGGCAGCACCAGCAATGCCTTTTGCAAAAGTTATCTTTACCGTTGAGTTTGAGCTTGTTTAGATATAACAATTTCTCTTCGCTTAGATTGACATTTAGTGGTCACCAATTTATTTTGTCGCAGCTATAAGACGGCGCATGGTATGCGTCAATAGCGCGATCGCCACCAACGTCAACGACTTGCAAAACGGTGAGATGCGACAGGTTTCTCCTGTGCGACCTAGGTCATGCGGAACAGTAGGATGAAATCATCTTCGACGGTGATTTAAAGAAACGCGAGTTCATTGCCTTCTGCTCGTTGTTGGTGATACGAATGTTGCTTTATGCGTCTGGCGAGAGGGGGACGCATAAAGCAATGGGAGGTCACTCATTTCGATGGCGTTCAGCGGCATGTGAGCACCAGCCTCACCAACTTCCCACGCAGGCGGAGGATAGAGGACTCGAACCTCTAGCCCAAGGACTACCCTAGTTTTCAAGACTAGTTGCCGACCATTTAGCGGTATCCTCCACAAGTGGCGAGAACGGAGGGACTTGAACTCTCAACCCTCAGGTTCGTAAGCTGAGAGGCAATCCAGTGACACCACGTTCTCAAAGGCGGAGAGCAGTGGAGTCGAACCACAATTGTTCATCCATCTGTTTAGCAAACTGTGAATGAGCAAAAAATATGGCACAATTTGCAAATGAGTGGCACAGTCTTCCGAAGCTAGAGTCCACAAATGTTTCAAGCTTCTAGCCTACTTCTAGTCACTGCTGCTTGGACACAGTTCATCCCAGGCTGTTAGAAGCTGGAATGCTTATTTAGAGTTGCGTTGACTGATTGCGTCATCGATTTACGAATTGTGCCATATTTTTTGCTCATTCACAGCTGTGATTGCTGATTAAATCATTTGTACTTTGTGAGATCGCCATATTGAGGTGACCTTCTGGGAGAGATGGCACGCTCAAAGCCTTCAAATACGTTAGTTTTCTGGCTTTTCACGTTAGCGTTCTGGCTTTTCAAGCGACCATTTAACCGGAGTTGACATCATAAATATCTTGGCTTGGATCGTTTTAGGTTTGATTGCAAGCGTGATTGCCAAAGCGCTTTTTCCTAGTCACCAAGGTGGCGGCATCCTGGGCACCATGATCCTAGGTATCGTCGGCGCTTTTGTCGGTGGTAGCCTCTTCAGCTTTTTGACCACGGGTACCCTAGCGTTGATCTCAGCCAGACTAAGCTTAGGCGGCATCTTAGTCGCCGTGCTGGGTGCGATTGTTACACTATTCATTTACTACGCCGTGGTCAGTCGGAGCGCTTCCTACTAAGCGTCGAAGTAAGCGAACTGCCCTAAGTAATGCAAAAGCCCCTGTATATGCATGGGCTTTTGCATAGCGATCAGTTTGGGGTCAGGAAGGCTGACTCCCACGGCGGTTAAGCACATGAGGGTCAGCGGTTATTGAATATCTTACTTGGACTCGGGAGTCCATTCCTCGAGCTTAGTGCGAGTCAAGTCAGGAAACGGGCATTCCTTGCGGCAAAAAACGTGGCTATGGGTTTTACCTACCGTAACGGCAAAAGCAGTTGTGGTGAGGCTGGAGCGAAGAAGGTTTGAAGCGACTGGGTGCCCGGAAGACCTTTACACAGCTGTTGAAGGCGAAACTGCTGTGAACGCGCTGCTTTGCAAGCTGTGCAATACAACCATGCGGCAGCGCACAGTTAACCTGATTGGCGATCGCTCCCAGTGAAATAGGGGAATCCGTCTCAGCAAGGCGCTCAGGCGGATTGGTTTCACTCGCAAAAAAAGAGCTACGGCTATCAGGAGCGCGATGAAGCACAACGGCAAGCCTTCTTAGCTCAATTGCAAGCCTATGCAGCAGAACAGTTGGTTTACGTAGACGAAGCCGGAGTGGATGACACCGAAGACTATGCTTACGGCTGGTGTGCTCAAGCGGAGCGGTTTAAGGCCTTGAAGCTAGGGCACCGCACCCAGCGCATTAGCATGATTGCCGCTCGTCAGGTCGTGGCACCCCTGACCTTCAAGGGCTACTGCGATACGGCTTTGGTTGAAACCTGGATGCAGCAATGCTTGGTGAGTCAGTTAAAGCCAGGACAAGTCGTCGTGATGGATATCCCTCTTCTGTCACTTTCGTAGGAGTGAATTCTAGAAGCCTTATCTAGCCTCACTTTCTCAATAGGACTGCCAAAACTCATCCGAGAACCGAAACCGCTGTGCAGCTTAGCTTGTGGATTTCTGTCCGACTAGACTGACAGAAGAGGGATATGAGACGTATCCGTTAAATTAAGGATTCATTGGTACAAGAAATTAGAACGGTCGATCCAGGGCTTCAGCCTCCTATGTCCAGAAGGGTTTCATGGGTGAAGACAAGCGAGGCTTAACGTACGTGATGGTTCTGCTGCGACTCGAACCACAAGGAGCCGAGTTACTCACCTTTTGGGGAGCAAGCGCTCAAGCTGATGTCAGTCAACAGCGAAACGCTGGTTTGGGGTCAAAGCACACCGAGCCTTGAAGCTCATCGTGCCATCATTCATCTCTAGGTGGCGCTGGACCACTCAATTGCAGGAGGAGAGCATGCAACAAAGACCGCAAGACCAGTATGTGTGGGTAGGTGATGTCAAGACACGCTACTGGAGCTTGGGCGCTCACGGCAGCGCGGTCATCTTCATTCACGGCCTTGGCAGCGCGATCGAAACTTGGGCACTCAACGTCGAACCACTAGCGCAACAGCATCGAGTCTATGCACTTGATCTCGTGGGTTCGGGGCGCTCGGATAAACCGCTGGGCTCCTACTCACTGGTGGCTTTGGCTGCGTTCGTCAAAGCCTTTGCCGATACGCTGGCACTTGATCGCGTCACCTTAATCGGCAATTCGATGGGCGGCGGCATTGCGCTGCAATTCGCCCTTTCGTACCCGCAGCAAGTGGAGAAGTTGGTGCTGATCAATAGCTTGGGGCTGGGTCGAGCGATTTCCTGGGGCTTGCGGTTAGCCAATCTACCTTGGGTAGACCAATACTATAGACCGACTCGCAGCAGCATCGAGTTGACGCTGAAGCAGGTAGTCGAGGATCAAACCTTAATTACCGACGCCTGGGTTGAGACGTTCTACGATGTGCTTAGTTTGCCGGGTGCATCAAAGGCACTGATGGCTCAATGCCGCGCCACTATCGGTTGGCTGGGTGTGCGGACTGAGGTCTATCAGCCAATCGTTGATCACCTCAACACGATTACAATGCCCACACTAGTCGTTTGGGGAAAACAAGATCGCATTCTGCCTGTTGCTCATGCTCAAGTGGCGATGCAACACTTGCCGCAGGCTCGTCTCCAGCTTTTTGACCACTGTGGGCACTGGGTGCACTTTGAGCAGGCAGCAGCCTTCAACAGCCTGATTTCTGCCTTTCTAGCAGATTCGTTAAGGTAAGGAAGCTGCTCTTCGACTCAGGTAAAGGCATGAAAATGGACGTGAACTTTCCTGAGCGCTCGCAGCAGCGAGATCAATCACCTAACGACGCAGCGGCTTGAGTCCGAACAACCACCGCGGGATGTTGAAGTGTCGAATCAACCCTTCATACAGCGCGATCGTGGCACCGAAAGAAGCGGTGCTCAGTAGCCAAAACTTCGTTGGCACACTGAAGTTCCAGCGCACGACATAGAAGGCGAGCAGCACTAAAACAGTTTGGTGCAGTAAATAAAACGGATAAGCCGCTTCGTTCGCGTATTGCAGCAGCTGACTGTTGCGATGCAAGTATTTACGCCCTAGCCCCAGTAGTGTCACCACCCAAAACCAAGCATTGCAGCCTCGAAAGCATTGATACAACACGTAGAGGGGAGAGTAGCCTCGATCAGGAATGCTCCCAGCTTGCCAAAGACTGAGCAGTATGCCCATGCAGAGGACAGCCAAACCTGAAGCTATACTGAGATGCTTGTCAATTGCCTGGGAGAAGCGATCGTCTGAGCAAAGGAGGTAACCGTAGACAAAGTACAGCAAATACACACAGAAATTTGCCCAGTCGTCATAGAGATTTTGGAACCCCAGCCAGTGCGGTCGCAACGTCCCTTCGAGCACTGCTAGGGGCAAGGCGAACAGCAAAATGGCTCCCGGTTTCTCAATCCAGCCAGCAAGGGCTAAGCGCACTTTTGCCTCTGGTTTTCTCAGGTAAAACAACAGCGGCAAAGTCACCAATGAGAACGAAAACAGATAAACCAGAAACCAGAGATGTCCCCACTCAAAATTGCCATGAGGACGAATACCGTGGAAAAACTGGGGATAAAACTGGAAGTAGGAAGCGTGTGCGGTAGAGCGATTCAGGAGCCGTAAATAAACCTGCGGTGGTATCAGTACCAGTGTGCCAAACACAAAGGGCACTAAGAGTCGCTGACAGCGCTCTTGCAGATATTGTTTTAGCGTTCGCACAGACAGCGCAAACCATGTGCCTGCCCCAGAAACCAGAAACAACAGCGGCATATGCCATTGATGTACGAACAGGATCAAACCATGCATCACCAGACTCGTTTGAGCATTTTGGATATAGAACTCACCCAATTCGCCTTGGTAGAAAATGGCCGCCGTGTGAAAGTACAGCAGGAGCAGCACCGCCAGCACTCGAAGCCAATCGAGGTCATACCGTCGTTGACGCTCATGCGTTGCCTTTGCTTTCTCAGTTGCCTGCATTGCCTTCAAAAGGGACGAGTTAAGTCTTGCGCCTTCTTTAAGGGTATGTCGATTACCTCGACGAGCAACATAGCGGTCAAAGCTTCTGACGCGACGCCTCAACCAGCAAAACGTTGCTTATAGCGGTTCTCAGATGAATAGACCACAAGGAGCAAACCAGGCAAGAGCATTGTCATTGGAACTACACTCATTAATAATCCTGGTTAATGCTTGGTCAAGTGCTTCTATAGTTCG
>NZ_JACJPI010000067.1 GCF_014695975.1 Leptolyngbya sp. FACHB-321 | reverse complement strand
CTGGCTGCAAACAGCCTGAAACCCTTACAGGGATTGAAACCAAGTGAAGTTGCTGCACACGCTTAAAGCCCAACGCTGCAAACAGCCTGAAACCCTTACAGGGATTGAAACAACCCTCCTAAAGATGGATGCTGCAAGTCTACAGGGCTGCAAACAGCCTGAAACCCTTACAGGGATTGAAACGATCATATACGGTAGGTGGGGCGTAACGTTTAATGCTGCAAACAGCCTGAAACCCTTACAGGGATTGAAACCTGAATGATAAGCCCAAAGTGGCGATCGCAAACCGCTGCAAACAGCCTGAAACCCTTACAGGGATTGAAACTGGCACTCGCGCCACTGTTCCTGGAAATGAGCGATGCTGCAAACAGCCTGAAACCCTTACAGGGATTGAAACCAATACTCAAATGGATGAAGCCGTAGAATCTATCGCTGCAAACAGCCTGAAACCCTTACAGGGATTGAAACGCAGGGGTTGGTATTTGACTCTGACTGGCAGGAGCCGGTGATGCTGCAAACAGCCTGAAACCCTTACAGGGATTGAAACAAAGCCATTTACAAAGAGCCGCATTTAACCGTCACGCTGCAAACAGCCTGAAACCCTTACAGGGATTGAAACAAACTGATACTCTCCCCATACACGCTCCTCTTCAGGCTGCAAACAGCCTGAAACCCTTACAGGGATTGAAACCATGTTTTAACCGTGTTACCTGGCTACCCTGAGAAGCTGCAAACAGCCTGAAACCCTTACAGGGATTGAAACCGCGAAGTTCGTCGTTACGCAGGCATGATGAAATAGCTGCAAACAGCCTGAAACCCTTACAGGGATTGAAACCAATCACAGCGGGAAGTCCCACAACGGCATCCGGGCTGCAAACAGCCTGAAACCCTTACAGGGATTGAAACTAGAGCAGATTCAAGCAAGGCTAGGTCGTTGCAGGCTGCAAACAGCCTGAAACCCTTACAGGGATTGAAACTCTCTTCTCAGTTCTGAGAGTGTTGGCGAGTCGTGCGCTGCAAACAGCCTGAAACCCTTACAGGGATTGAAACTCATGATTGAAGATACAGGGGATTGTGGACTAGGGCTGCAAACAGCCTGAAACCCTTACAGGGATTGAAACGGCATACTGGTCAATGTTGACGGTTGAAACTGCTGGCTGCAAACAGCCTGAAACCCTTACAGGGATTGAAACCAAGTGAAGTTGCTGCACACGCTTAAAGCCCAACGCTGCAAACAGCCTGAAACCCTTACAGGGATTGAAACAAAATCCCTAAAAAACCTCACGAAAATGAGTACAGCTGCAAACAGCCTGAAACCCTTACAGGGATTGAAACCGCTTGGCAGATCGGCACCGCCGCATCATAATAGGCGCGCTGCAAACAGCCTGAAACCCTTACAGGGATTGAAACTTAGTGCGCGTATCCCTAGTCACGGCTATTTATTGCTGCAAACAGCCTGAAACCCTTACAGGGATTGAAACGGCACGCTCAACATTACGCCGCTAGTCGCTCAGTTTGCTGCAAACAGCCTGAAACCCTTACAGGGATTGAAACTGGTTTGATCCTGGTAGCGGAACGATTGAGGGTGGCTGCAAACAGCCTGAAACCCTTACAGGGATTGAAACACAGGCAGCGACTGCAACGCCACTTAAGAACCTTGGCTGCAAACAGCCTGAAACCCTTACAGGGATTGAAACCGTGTAAAAGATTTTTGAGGGACGATTGAAATCAAGCTGCAAACAGCCTGAAACCCTTACAGGGATTGAAACCAGGAGTAGGGAGGGATGCCACCAACAGCGCTCAGGCTGCAAACAGCCTGAAACCCTTACAGGGATTGAAACAGGTCGTCACTGCCGTCAAAGGCACCGTAGCCCGGCTGCAAACAGCCTGAAACCCTTACAGGGATTGAAACCTTGTATTATTCTTGGAGAAATCGCTATTGCTCAGCTGCAAACAGCCTGAAACCCTTACAGGGATTGAAACCCGAATCCTGAATACACACCTCCGCCCAGTCCTTGCTGCAAACAGCCTGAAACCCTTACAGAGATTGAAACTACTCGTGGCGGGTATCGCGGCGATCGGGTTGATGCTGCAAACAGCCTGAAACCCTTACAGGGATTGAAACAAAGGTGTGGCAGGACATTATTGCTAAGGTCGCTTTGCTGCAAACAGCCTGAAACCCTTACAGGGATTGAAACATGAACTACCAGGGATTCACCCTGACCCGCTAAAATGCTGCAAACAGCCTGAAACCCTTACAGGGATTGAAACTACAGGTTCGCTGATTAGCGCGATCGCCTGCCTTATCCTGCCATACCAACTTAAGACCCAAAGTTGGTGCTGTGGAGAGTCTCTTTAAGACTGCAAGGTCCTTCAAGCTGATGTTGGCTCAAACCCTCCATGGCTAGGCAGTTCAGCAAAGCTTAAAACCTATTGTTGTTCCCACGCACCCGTGATCGATCATGATGGATCGAGCGTCATTGGTAGGGAGGTAAAGGCATGGCGAAAAAGAAGAAGAGCGAACCGCTGACAGGAGAAGCGTTGCTGCGAAAGGTGAAAACGTTAGACACCCTGAGCAAAGAGCAGAAAGCAAAAGCTTGTGGGTACTACACCGTCACCAAAGGTGGCGTGGAGCGCGTCAGCATGATGCAATTTCTGAATGCCTTGATGGAAGCAGATGGCATTGAGCTGGATGGCAAAGCAGCCAGTGATGGTCGGGCTGGACGCAGTGCAAGCTATCGCCTTAGCGTGCAAGCCAACGGCAATTTGTTGATCGGGGTCGCCTATACCAAGCAGATGGGACTTCAGCCAGGTGACGAGTTTGAGTTAGTGCTGGGACGGAACCACATTCAACTCAAACAACTTGACCCTATGGAGTGAGCCAGTCCCCATCTTCTGCAAGTCATCGCTCAGTGAGGGGCAGGCGCTAGTTCTCTCTTGAGCCAGGAAGGATTAGCTCCAGCGCTAACACCGATCGAGCAATCATTTCATAAAGGAGTGACTGACGAGAGTTGAACTCGCTAACACTGGTGTCACAGACCAGCCCCTCCACCACTTCGGGTTCAGTCACAGTGGATTCTGGTCGGAGTTGAACCGACATCTTTCTGCTTGCAAGGCAGACGCTTTCCCAATTAAGCTACAGACCCATATTTGGCAGGAGTGGTAGGGGTCGAACCTACATAGCTCGATTTAGAAGATCGATGCCCTTTCCCTTAGGCGACACTCCCATAATTGGTAGTCCTGGCAGGGCTTGAACCCGCGACTGCCTCTTTGTAAGAGAGGCACTCTCCCCACTGAGTTACAGGACTAGAAGAGCGATTGCTTTGCGGCACGCTCAAGCGATCGATGGGACTCGAACCCATGCGCTGAGACTGGCAGACTCAGAGGCTAGCCGTTACATCACGATCGCAGAAAGAACCATTGCTGGTTCAGAGCGATCGACGAGACTCGTAGCTTGCTTCCCAAAGGGTACTCGTGTCTTCTGGGTGGAAGCCAGAGGTGCTTGCCGCTGCACCACGATCGCATTCTGGGGCTGGTGACAGGAGTTGAACCTGCAACCCATCGCTTACAAGGCGATTGCTCCGCCGTTGAGCCACACCAGCGTAATTGGTAGCGGGGGTGAGAGTTGCACTCACCGTATGCAGCTTATGAGACTGCCGAGCCGCTCTTGCTCTATCCCCGCAGTACCCCCGGCGAGACTCGAACTCGCAAAGATTCCAGTTTTAAGCCGGACACGTCTGCCAATTGCGTCACAGGGGTAGGGTTTGGTGGGCGCTGTCGGAGTTGAACCGACGTTAACCTGATTAAGAATCAGATGCATCACCGTTCTGCCAAACGCCCAGCTTTTGGTGGGTTGCCCAGGGGTTGTAGCTTGCTTCCCGAAGGGTACCTGGATGAGTCCGCTTAAAAGGCGGCTGCATAATCGCTCTGCCTTTCTTGTATGCCCGAAGGGCTCTACAACCCACAATTGGTGCACCGGGCAGGAGTCGAACCTGCTAGTCACACGCTTATCGGGCGTGCGCGTCCACCACTTTCGCCTCCGGTGCTTGGTAGTCGAGATAGGTAAACCTTTGCAGGTTTTCCCCCTCACAGTACCGAACGTACAAGTTTCCAAGTATTCGGCTCCTGCTGTGTCAAGTACTACTCACACTGCGTTTCTGCTTGCCCCGAAGGACTTACTGACTTACGTTCATGTAGTTGCATACACGTCTAACTTTTCATCAGTAATTGGGCTTCACCAGTGCTTTCCACCACCGTTTCAGCCTTCCTCACGTCTGCTCTCCTTTCGGATAGGGATCACCCTATGCGTTCGGTTATGCATTCCCGTTCTCTTTCGAGTTAACGCCTTTCGCTTCTTGAGGAAGTCCCCCTTCCCCAGGGAATTGGTACTCCTTACGGATTCCCTACAGCGTTCGCTGACCCTGTGGAAGTTATCACGTTCCGCATTCACAAGATTCGTCCTGGTTAGGTTCCATCTTTACCCCGGATGCTTGGTGTCAATACTTTGGTTCAAGGGAGACCAAAGCCAATTGCATCCACCGATCGTGTTAGTTACATTTCGATTACTATTCCCTAACGAGGCTTCAAACAATGGTTCGCTAGGCTAACCATGCAGGACTTTCCCTTGCCCGGTTTCGCCCTGTAACTGGGCTACTTCCTTAGACTTTCATCTCCGCTCTCACACCTCATCATTGCTGATGACGCATGGGAGAAGTGGGAACAGGCTTGACACAAGCCTTTGGAGCTTTCGCTCACTTGTAAAATGCGACTTCGTGTCGCACCCCTCGGTGGGAGTTGAACCCACAAAACCTGGTTTCTAAGACCAGTACGTCTGCCGTTCCGCCACAAGGGCAAATGGTCGGGATGGTAGGATTTGAACCCACGACTCCTTGGTCCCAAACCAAGGCTTCTAGACCGCTGAATTACATCCCGATGGTTGGTACTCCTGGCAGGATTTGAACCCGCAACGCATCGCTTCTAAGGCGATCGCCTCTTCCATTGGGCTACAGGAGCAAGACTGGTACACAAGAGTGAGAGTTGAACTCACACATAAACTGCTTTTGAAACAGCCGCCTCTGCCAGCTGGGCTACAGGAGTATGAAACAGGAGGATGGAGATCGTGACCCAATGACATCTCACGCCCCCTGACTAGGAAGGAAGGAATTGAACCTTCAAACACTTGATTCAAAGTCAAGTCGCTTTGCCTGTTTGTGTACTTCCCAATAAATGTGGCTGCCGAGGCTGGAGTCGAACCAGCAGCTCCATGATTCAGAGTCACAGCGACTTTCCATGTCGTCCACTCGGCAAAGCATGGCTGCCCCAGTAGGACTTGAACCTACAACCTTGCGGTTAACAACCGCTCGCTCTGCCATTGAGCTATAGGGCAATGAGTGGGAAGTGATGGGATTGAACCATCTTCTCGCCGTCTTCAGCGGCACGTGAGCACCAGCTTCACCAACTTCCCACAAGCGGAGAGCAGAGGAATCGAACCCCTAGCCCAAGGACTACCCTGGTTTTCAAGACCAGTTGCCGACCATTCAGCGGTGCCCTCCATGATTGGCGAGAACGGAAGGAATTGAACCTTCACTCTTCGGTTTCGTAGACCGATGTGTTCATCCAGTTACACCACGTTCTCAAAGACGGAGAGCAGTGGAGTCGAACCACAATTGTTCATCCATCTGTTTAGCAAACAGCGTCGATCGCCTGATCGATTTACTCTCCATAATGTTGTCAATCAAACCGTTGGTAGGTCGGGCTGGAATTGAACCAGCAACGCAATCGCGGCGGTTTTACAGACCGTTGCCCACACCAATAGGCGAGCCGACCTATGTTGAAATTGGCAGTGCAGACAAGACTTGAACCCGTTAATCACACGCTTGAGAGACGTGCCGCTCGACCACTTCGCTTCTGCACCATGTATGCCGTGCAAGTTGAAAAAGCTGTTGTTCACACACAGGACTTGAACCTGCAATGGACTGTTTTACGAACAGTTGCCTTACCATTAGGCGAGTATGTAAGCTTCTTCGATTAGGGCACGACAACGCACAGACGAGGATTTGAACCTCGAACAACGGTTTTGGAGACCGCGATGTTGCCGTTACACCATCTGTGCATTGGTCGCAGCGACGGGAGTCGAACCCGCAATGACTAAGTTATGAGCTTGGGGCTTTGCCATTAAGCTACGCTGCAATGATTGGACTCCAGGGAGAGAATCGAACTCTCGCTAGTCGGTTTTGCAGACCAACGCCTTTCCACTTGGCGACCTGGAGATGTGGTGGAAACGTGGGGAATTGAACCCCAATCCTGCAACCGTCCGTTTGTTGGTTTCGAAGCAAGTGATGCCAATCCGTTCCCATGAGCGAGGATGACAGGATTTGTAGCTTGCTTCCGCGAAGCGGTACCTGTGACCACTTGTTTCGGAAACAAGCACTCTGTCCATCTGAGTTACATCCTCATTGGGAGCATCGACGGGGGTTGCACCCGCTTCTCCATGCTTGAGAGGCACGGCGACTTCTCTATTTGTCCACAATGCTACAAGGCGGGGATGGCGGAATTTGAACCCGCGATCTTTCGCTCGACAGGCGACTGCTTTGAGCCAGACTAAGCTACACCCCCAAAGGTGGCGATTCAATTGTCTAGGTTCAGAAGGGTGACTACAGAGCCTTTGTGAGAGGTTGCAGTGTTGATACTACAGTTATACTACAAACGTGCTACAAATTGTCAACCCCGTACTACAACTTTTTTTCTAGGCAAGAGGACGATCGGGAAAGAAATGGTCATATCGCCCTCTCCTACTGGGTTTCCCCACTACGCTAGAGAGGAAATGTGGACTTCGCTCATCTGCCACAACTTGTGGATCAGGAATTCAGTGCGATCACTCAGCACCGCCAGGAACATCCCTTCGTGAGCGTCCTTGTCCTCGGCAATCCAGCTTCCGCTCAGTCCGACCTCGACAAACCCCTCATCTACAGCAATGAGGGTGACTACTGAGCCATACTCGCGATGTAGTGCTGTCTCTAGCACTTTCAGTTGGGGAATATCAGCAGGCAGCAGAAAGGAGGCTCGACCAGGTTCGATAAGGAGCGATCGCCCTAACCGCATCGCCAGAAGAACTCGCTGGGCAATCAACCGTTCGGGGTTGGTCATGATCCGCTCCATGTACAGCCCAACGTCGGTGTAGTTCAGCTTCAACATCGGTCGTGCCTCCTTTCTGGCTTGAGGTCAGGTGTCAACAGGTTGCTGTTCTTTCCAAAACTGCTCGGCAAAGGCGATCGCAGGGTGCATCGGTGCTTTGGGTTTGGTTCTCAATACCATTCCGGTTTCATGTAAGAGGCGATTGCCTTTGCATGAATTGCACTTCTCACAGGCGGTCACCACGTTGTCCCAGGTATAGGGTCCACCTTTTGATCGGGGAATCACGTGATCCAGCGTCAGGTGCTTGGCGCTGCCGCAGTACTGACAGGTATGGTTGTCTCGACGGAAGACCTCCCGACGATTTACCGGAGGAACCTTCCAATGCCGCTCTGGATTGCCGCTGGTCAACCGGATGTGGTCAGGGATTTGTAGCACGACACTGGGAGAGCGTACTTCCCACTGCTGAGTGCTGCTGAACTCCAGAGTTTCTGCTTGTCCGGTCACCAGGAGCACGACCGCCCGTTTAAGGTTGATCCGCGCCAGGGGCAGGTAGTTTTTAGAGAACACCACGACCTGGTTCTGGAGTATTGGAATCTTCTGTCGCTGCTCGGTCTGCATTAGTTTTCTCCTTAAAAAAGAACCCCCGCCTCTGATCACCAGGAGCGGGGGTTGGGGAAGTAGATATGCTTTTCCCTATGTCGGTGTCAGGCTTACCCTGCACCTCCCGCTGCTAGTGAGTTGATCTGAATTGAGTCGTCCGGCGATGTTGCTATCAATGCCTTCGCTGACGGCTTTACCGCCGCTAAACCAATACGTACCCTCAAATGCAAACAGTGCCACTGCTCTGCCTAGACCGTGTTGAGGTCGGCACTGCATGGCGCTGGCTAAGGTGGCATAAAGGATGCGTATCATGGAAGGCTGTAGTATTTGTATTACAAATCCGAATGTCTACATACTACATTTGTAGTATCAGATTGTCCACCCTTGATTGAAATTTAGGATGTTCGGTTATGGATACACGCAAACGGGGTAGCACTTCGGAAATGCAGGTAACGAGTATCAGACTGGAACCCGAACTGAAAGAGCGATTGCGGGAGATTTCTGGTGAACAGGGCTATCAAACCCTGATTCGAGAAGTGCTTTGGCAGTTTGTGGAGCAACAGATGAGGGTGGGTGAGGTGCAGTCATATTCAGTAGAAGATAGGCGCTCGCCCTCCCATTCCCCACTGTTATCTATGTCGGATATTCGAGCCACTTTTAGGGCGATCGCTCATCAAAAGGAGCGATATATTGCCACGAATCAATCTATCCAACCACAGCAGGCTATATGGCTAGGATTAAACAAGGAATCTTAGTTCCACTGTCTTTAATGGCAGTCTAGATTCAATTAGGCAACAGAATCCCTGCCAAATATAAATTCGATTTGCTACAACTACTGTTGACAAGGCTAAATTATACGGAGCTTATTTGGTGAAGCCATGACTGAATCTTCATATTCTCCAGCAGGAACACAAAGTTATGCTTGTGTAATTCATGGCCCCATTACATTTCCAGGTAATTTGCCGCGCAGTAATCATAATCAGGGGCTTGATGCTTTTGTAAAAGCACTCATTAATACTGATGCTATGCAACGGTTACGTTGGATTCGTCAGAATGGGTTAGCACATTTTGTCTTCAACACTATGGAGCATTCGCGCTTTGCTCATAGTCTAGGTGTAGCTTTTGTAGCTCGCCGAATGGTTGACAGAATATTACTTAACAGCGGGTTAGAAGAGCACGAGGATGCTTGGCTCTGGAAATATGAAACTGTCGCCGCAGCACTACTTCATGATATCGGACATGGACCTTTTAGCCATAGTCTTGAGGAAATCCTTCGTGCAATTCATGCAGATCGTCCTGCAACTGAGCAATTTGATCACGAAGAAATGACACTCCGGTTAATACAAGAAGATACGCAGGTTAATCGAGTTTTGAAGAATTGCAGGGAAGATCTACCCTCTCGTGTTGCTCAGTTCTTTATTAAAAAAGGTAGGGAAGAACATTGGCGTTATCGAATAGTTTCAAGCCAGTTAGATGCCGATCGGCTTGACTATATTCTTCGAGATGCTCGGATGGCAGGTTTGACAGGAGTAGGTTTTGACTTGGATCGGATTCTACAACATTTGTATGTAAGAGAACCAAAGGATCGATTTTTTATATTGGATCGTAAGGCTATTGAGGCATTAGAGTCGGCACTTCTAGCAAATGATCAGCTTTACCGAGCAGTGTATTATCACCGTAAAGTCCGAGCAGCAACAGCCATGATGCAGACGCTGTTACTACGTGTAGCCCGTTTAGCAGTTGATGAAGAAAAAGCCTTAGCTTTATTCAATCGGGTGGATCATCCTTTACTTCAACTTATGAGGGATGGAAAGAATGTGAGCTTGCAAAGTTATTTGAATTTAACTGAGGGTCATGTATGGGCTTTGATCGAAGAATGGAAAAATTATGAGGATCCTATAGTAAAGGATTATGCAGACCGACTTTGGCACCGTAAATTGCACTCTGCTGTAGAAATTAGTGGACATGATGACGGTAGAAAAAGGGAGGAGAAATCTCTAAAAAATCTGAAGAATTCTAATTATTTGAACTTAGGAGAAGACGACCTTCGTGAGTACTACGTTTTACCAGATACTTCACGGCGAAAGAGTTATAAAGAGGGCGACAGTATTTACTTAGGAGAACAAAAGAAAGTAGATGATAAGCCTAACACTCTCGAATTTGAAAACTCAAGTCGAATTGTTTACATGCTCCGTGAACAACACAAGATAGAATACGTGATTTATCCTAACGTGGGAAACGACTCAATAGATACTTCCGGGAATTTAGAATCTGAAGAGATAAAAATAGATGTAAACGATTCCACAAACGGAGGTTTTTTGTCAAAAACAGAAGAATTGATTTAGAAATATCCACTTAGTGAGTAGCTCGGAAATTGAGATTGATCTCAATTCTTGGATCTCTGTAGCAAACACTAGGATCTATGCAAGCAAGTGAGTGACTTCTAGCTTGAGATGTCAAGCCTTAATCTTATCGGCTTGACAATACATTAAGCAATTTTATAATGGTTTTTTCCTTGACTTGGTCAGAATTGGAGGTACTTAAAACCTCATAAGGAATTTGAAGTTCATCAAAAACAGAATCAATTTTCTCAGCTGCTAAAATTCGAAATTCTGAGTTGTGATCACGGGGCTTATTTTGACCAATAGGAAGGTTTGGATTAATTTTGGTTTTGAATAGAAGCAGGTAAGTCTTTGCATGATAACTTGCTAAATCAAAAAGGTATTTCCGTTCCCAGTCACTTATTTTCTCATGCCGCATTTTAAGTGCTGCCAGTAAGTATCCTAATGCATCGGGAACTGGCCTATCTACAAGCACAATATCAGCATTAAGACTGGCTTCTAACTCTAGAGTAATTCCTCGGCTCATAATCCATAAGGTACTACTGAAGGTATGCTCGCTCAAGATTGGAAATCCTAGTTTTTGAGCTTCAGTTGCTAAATCATTAACTCGCCCAACACGGTACCCTAGATTCTGAAGTTCACACTCTAAATCTTCAATAAATGTACTCTTACCAGTAGAATGAGTTCCAGCTATTCCAATTTTGATAGTCATCTAAAGTAGCTATTATCGTTATAAATAAACTTGCTTCTTTATTTAATTTCTGAGATAGAAAGCAGATCAAAAACAGTATTAATACTACTTTGCTGAGCTAATAAGTATAAGAAAAGATGAGCAGCTATCAGAGAGTCGTACCCAGCCCGATGTGGCTTTAAAGAATCACTATGATTAGTATCCGACAGGTTGATCGATAACTGTTCAGTTAAGTTACTTAGACTATAAGATTTCATTCCAGGTAGAATTTTTTTCGAAAGTTTTAAGGTGTCAAGAATCCCTTTAGGCTTCCAAGTTGGCAATTTACGGCTAAGAACTTTGTAATCAACTGAAGCATTATGGGCAATGATGTAATCATCTTGAAGTTCTTGCTCAATTTCATTTTGCACTTCTTCAAAGCTTGGAGAGCTAGTTACATCTTTATTAGTAATGTGATGAATTTTTGTTGCAAAACGTGTAATAGGCTGTTCGGGCTTTAAAAGCCATACAGTAGGTACACTTGTAATTACTCCCTGCTCCAACGTGACGATTGCAAGCTCAACAATGTCAGGAGGTTGAAAGCCGTTACCCTCCAGATCAATCACTTTATAACGAGCTTGATACCACGGAATCTGGTCAGTAGGTTGCATTATTATCCTCTCACCCAATTGGAGCACGTCCATGTTGATCTAGAAGATGAGGATAGTGAGGGTCATGAACTTGATACCCTAAAGCGTGTTGGATGTAGTATCGACGCTGTTCATCTAATCCATCAATTTCAATTGCTCCGCCCTTAATCTGAGGAGTATGTGGGCTACCCATCTGCTTGGCTAAGTATTCAACTTCATTAAATGAGGGTGTTTTCCAGAACTTAGCACAACGATTAATTTGCTGTTTTGGGCAAATACTACAAAGCTCACGAATTCCATAATGCCCGTTGTAGTCAGGGAGATTGTGAGCATAAGAAACAGCACATGAAGTTTTTCGGAATAGGCTTCCAGCCTTTGGAAATGCATTTTCAAAGGCTTTTATTATTCTCAGTTCTAGCTGCTTAGGTAAAATTTTTCTCCTTGCTACCTCATTGTAAAGATCGGGTAGTTCGTTATCTTGAAAATACTTCCGAATCTGTTCTCGATAGAACAGACCTGTAAATACCGTTGCATGCGCATTTCGGCTCAATTCAATAGCTTTTACTATGTGTTTGCTAGAGTCGTTAAGACTAGGAATAATAGGTCTCCAGTAAAAAATTACTCGATACCGAACTGCATGAGCATATGCTTGATAAAGAGAGGTTTCAGCAATATCACTGCTTATTGGTTCAATTCTTTCATCATCAATTCCAGAATAAGTAATTAATAGAGTAACTTTCAAAGAAGAAAGACTATTTAACCATTTACAGTCATCCTCAGTAATTTTAGAACGTGTGATGACTAATATATGATTTCTCAATCCTCGCTGATCTAGATTCTCCAGTACTGAAAAAGTATGGGGTTTAACTATCGGTAGAAAAGGATCAGTCGCACGATTGAAAATTTGAAGTGGAGTTTTGTGGGCTTGAAAAAAGGGATGCTTAATTAGATACTCTACTGCCTCTTCATCACTCATTAATGCTTCTGGCTGTTTCATCTCAAAGTTATCAAACAGGTGACGAACACAGTAAGTGCAGTTTAAAGGGCAACCTACAATGTGGTTTAAGCTTAAACCGGACTTTCGATACTCAATAGGATCAAGCAGATCTGGATGTATCCTTAAGCTCGTTATCTTTGATGAGTTGTGTGCAGCCTGATGTAGTTTTTTCATTGAATGACAGAAGCTAGTATTTCCAAGGTGTGTATTTACTCACCATCTAAAGAGCGGAATCATTTCCAATATTTTGCTCTAGTCCTCCAGAAGCTGTTCTAGACAACCATAAGTCTTAACAAGACGGTGCTGCATAGAAGATCTGCAGTAAATATAGCCGTGTAATTTACGAGGTTATCGAAAACTCAGCGTCGCAACCGCCATCTCCTTATCTTTCTCGGTCACATCAATATACCGCTGCAACGCTGACAGACTCTTGTGTCCAGAGATCGACTGAATATGCTTGATTGGCACTCGTTCGTTGTGCATCCAGGTAATTGCCGTGCGTCGAAAGCTGTGAGTGCTAGCACCCTCAATCCCCAACCGCTTAAAGGCTGCTCGTAAAATGGCATCGGCAGACTCCGGGCAAATATGTCCTCTACCCCAACGTCCTGGAAAGAGGTAAGGACGATCGCTCCGATACCCTTCCAGCAAATTCCTTAACTCCGGCGACACCGGAACAGATCGCGTCTCCTGTTTTCCTTTGGTTGTTGCCCGCCGAAAGGTAATGCGATCGCGCACCCGCCCATCTGTCCCATACACATCAGCGGTATGCAACGAACATGCCTCATTAACCCGCGCAGTCGTGTACAGACAAATCCCAAACAACGCCCGATCGCGCTCCGTCGGCAACCCTTCTATATAGGAGAGCAACGAAAGGGAGGCGATCGCCCCAAACTCTTTCCCTTCCAACAGCCAAATCAGCAGCCGAAATACCTTCAGATCCGCAACTAATCCCAGCTTCCCGTCAAACAACCAGGCAATCTCCTGCGGTGAGAGGATCTTGGCTTGGTCGTGGCGATTGACTTTCACGGCTGAACCAGTACAGGTGTTCAGCCAATTCTACATTAGGAAAGTTATATAAGTTAATGTATCAACCTCAAAGCCCTATTCCTTCGTTCGCACTTCTTAAAGCCTCTTAGTCAATTAAGCAAAACTTATCTACCGTAATTAGCTGTTCTGGATCAAATCTGTTCATGAAGCAAGTCTGTTCCATCAGTGAGCCGATTTTCGATCGCTTTACGGGTGCGTTCTAATTCAGCTGCTAATAATTTCTCTTCTGGTAGGGCTGTCTGGTACTCGGCTGCCAGAATGTTTGATAGACCTTCGAGGGCGTAATGAGCAACTGCTTCATTCTTCTTGTTGCACAGAATCAAGCCAACAGGCGGGTTCTCGTCTGGGTAAGTCCAGTTCTCACGAGCATAGTTCAGGTACATATGCATTTGTCCTGCATCGGCATAAGTGAACTCGCCCAGCTTAAGGTCGATGATCACCAGGCAGCGTAGACGACGATGGAAGAAGAGTAAGTCTACCCTGAACCATTGATCACCAATCCGCAAACGGCGCTGACGACCCACAAACGTAAAATCGCCGCCTAGTTCCAGCAGGAAGCTCTCAATGTGGCGGATGAGTGCTTCCTCTAAATCGTTTTCAGAATATTCATCTTTGAGGTCAAGGAACTCTAAAACGAACGGGTCTTTCAGTTCCTCTTCAGGGGTGACCGCATCTTCAGGGCGTAAAGCAGCACCCTTCTTTAACATGGCTGCTTTGTTGCGGGAGAGTAAGGCACGTTCGTAGTATTGGGTGTTAATCTGCTGGCTAAGTTGGCGCACGGACCACCCGCCACGTAAGGCTTCTGTTTCGTAAAAGTACGTGCTCCCGGTGCTTTGACAGTGAGTAGCTTCACGTAATGGGACCAGGGAAGTGGGAATTTTCCGGACAGTGTCTGGAAAATCTCAGGCGCGAGTGTTTCAGGCGAAAAGGATTGTCCCTGGTGGGGATAGGCGAGGTAGAAGGCACGCATCTGGAATAAGTTGCTCTTCTGAAAGCCGCGTCCGAAGCGATCGCTCAAGTCCTTAGCTAACCGCTCGATAATTTGTTTGCCATATTCAGCACGGCTTTCCCCTCTCTGCTCTAGTTCAATAATGCGCCGTCCGATTTCCCAGTAAGTTGCAGTCATGATGGCGTTAACCGATCGCGCAGCAGCACGACGGGCAGCCTCCATGAGTTCCACAACAGCACCCAGTACAGTTGTGTAAGTATCAACGGCACCGATCAGTTCAAGCTGTTCGGCAGATTGCTTGTCTGGAATGGGTTGGTTTTCGGGCTGTTTGGGCACAGTTGGCTCCATGAATCTTTGAGCAGGCTTAGCCTTCCAGCATGGTGATGAGACGACGCAGCTTACCAGCCCGTTTGCGATCGGCATAGCGTCGTTTGGCTTCTGTCAGAATTTCCTCCATTGCTTTTGGGTTAGCGTTGGTATGCACCCAGGCAGCTTCGAGAAATACCTCAATGGTGATGCGATTGTCTTTGCAATAGCGCGTCAAGCTTTGATCAAGCTCCTTTTCCAGAACGATCGCTGAGTGGCGGTTCGTTTCTGGAATTTTCGCCAGTTCTGCCTTCAAATCCTCTAGGGCATCGTTAGTTAGGGGAGCAGCAGATACCTGTGCTTCTGGTAGAGTCTCGACCACATCAAGACTCTGAGGCGCTTCTGGCTGCTGCACTCTGCTGATGAGCGTATTGTCTCTGGCGGGGACGGCTGGGCGCTGTCGGTTTTGGCGGATTCGGTCTAGAACACTGTCAGACATGATCTTTAGGGGTTTTGGGGACAATTAATTAAAGCTAAAACAATCAGTTTATTAAAAGCAAAAAAGTTAAAAAGCTAAAATTAGCTTTTTATATTTCACAATCTTACCACTTTAACTCAAACGAATACCTGGCTTCACTGTCTTATCAGGTTTTAGTAAAAAGCTAAAAGGACAAAATTAGCTTTTTGCTTTTTGCTTTTTTGACAGCTTGCTAATTTTGTCGATTAACACCTTGAAGGGATATTCCAACTCGGTGTAGCCCATGTCGCTTAAAGTAGATCGTCGGTTGATAGCTTGTTTGTACCGTTCGGATTCTCGAATGGAAGGCAGGATCAATTCCTCCCCGACTTCTTCACACATGCCAGTGACAGCCGCGCGGCTCTCCTGGGTTTGGGAATTGCCAATCCAACGATCTCGGAAGGGTAAGATTCCCATCACTTGAGCCTCTGTTGCACCGACATCCTGAAGGTTTCGTAGTAAGTCCAGCGTTCTTACCAAAGAGCCATAGCCTTTCACAGAGGCTTCAGCGGGAATGATCAGGGCATCCGCAGCACCAAGGACAGTGAGACATATTTGCGATCTTTGGGGTGGCGCGTCAATGATGCAAACTTGAAAAGCGTCAGCGATTAGCTCAAGACGGCGCTTCAGCAACGTTGCACCGACACCACTATTAGAAAGATAGTCGCACGGTATCGAGTTGGTCATCGGCAGGAATGAGAAAGAGATTGTCGTTGCCTTCGCTGGGGTAGATGCTATCTTCTGCCAAAACGGTTTTTTTCAAGAACTCTAGCAGTGTGGGTTGATTTGCCTGGAGTTCTAAATCCATGTATGTGGTTAGGTTGTGCTGTGGGTCAGCGTCAACCAATAGAGTCGGGTAGCCTTGGCGCGAGAGCAGACGACCGAGCATTAGAGAAGCGGTAGTTTTGCCCTGCCCGCCGCTAAGGGAGGCAATCGCGATGGTTAGCATAACTAATTCTTCTTTGAACCAATTAGACTTTACCAAAAATCCAATTGGATTAAAAAACCTTTTGTTAAAAAGCTAATTTTAGCTTTTTTGCTTTTAGTTTTTTAGGATTTAACCTGAAGTACTGACGTATTAGTTTCAGAAGGAATTACGGCTACAATCAGATGCTCTGCTATGGCTGCATGAGTCTGTTGTGAGACGAGATGTCATTTTCTATCAAATTTTCCAGCGGTTTCCGGCGCTGATCTTTGAGCTAGTGGATCACCCACCCATTGAGGCGCAACGTTATCGCTTTGAGTCGGTGGAAGTGAAGGAGCCGTCTTTTCGGATTGATGGGGTCTTTTTGCCACCCGATGATGCGAATGCCAAGACGGTGTTTTTTGCTGAGTGCAGTTCCAAAAGGATGATGACCTCTACCATCGCTTTATTGCCGAGTCGATGCTGTATTTGTATCGCAACCGTGCTTTGTATAGCGATTGGTATGGGGTGATCATTTTCCCATCCCGTAGTTTGGAACCAGAGAACGCCACAATGTACCGAGCTTTTTTAAATAGCGAGCAGGTGCAGCGCATTTACCTGGACGAGTTAGGCGATCCAAGTCAACAGCCTGTAGGGATCGGCTTGATGCAGTTGACGATCGCTCCAGAGGAAACTGCCGCAGCCCAAGCACGAGGCTTGATTGAGCGGGCGCAGCGGGAAGTGAGCAGTACGGTTGCAGTAGGCACGATAATAGAAGTTATAACGACGATCGCGGTTTACAAGTTTACCAATTTAAGTCGGGAAGAGGTGGAAGCCATGCTGGGTTTACAGTTGGAAGATTCAAGAATCTTGCGAGAAGCCAAAGAAGAAGGTGGACACGAAAAAGCCTTATCGATCGTGCTGCGCTTGTTAGTTCGGCGTGTAGGGACGTTGGATGAGGATGTAAGAGGAAGGATTCAGCAACTCTCTAACTCGCAATTAGAGGATCTGAGCGAGGCGCTCTTGGATTTTGTGGCGCTTGCAGAGTTGCTAGCATGGTTAGAAGCTCATCTATCACAGGATCACGAGAATCCTTGACAGACACTTAATGGGACAAAGTGTCCCCAAATAACCTAATTAACAAGTAAACATTAGCTAAATTTAGCTTTTTAGCTTTTTAGCTTTTAATAAATTAAGCTTTTAGCTGATTGGCTCCAAGCCTCGATGCTTGATCCGTTAACGTTAACGATCGACAGTAGGTTGAACGCTTGAGTCAGTGCCAATTTTCAGTTGTGGCAACACATCACTGCTCTTTACCCCCTGGCTGCCCCAACTGATTTCAGTAGCGTTGATTTCAGTGAGACTGACCTACAAGGAGCCAAAATGGGCTTTTCGGAGCAACTCATGGTCAAATTAACGGGCGCAATTCTCATGGACGTGATTATGCCCAATGGCGGTGTGCACTCTTAGCCATTTCCCAACACTAAAGTTCGATCTTGCGTGGTGCTGCCGAAGAGCACAGCTTGATTAAAACTGAATTCATTCAATCTAAACTTTTAATGCCTCTATGCCTATGCAATTCCACTTGAAATTGGTATTAGAGAACTCTGCTTGAGCGCAGCTGTTGCGGATTAGACATAGAGCAGCATTGCCCCTTTGAGGTTGGATAGAAGTCCTACTAGCTGTAAGGGTTCTCAGCCCTCAAGTAAACCTTGAGCCTTGAGCCGTGCCAAAGCATCCTCGGCGGCACACTTCTCCGACCCCTTTTTACCGCAACCCTTGCCTTCGCCATAGACTTTGCCGTTGACCAAAACACGCGCCAGATACTCCGGTGCATGATCGGGATCACCTGTGCGCTCTGTCACGTACTTTGGTAAGACAGACCCAATGGTTGCCTGTACCCATGCTTGAAAGCGGTTCTTGGCATCAATGTGAGAACGGGTTTCTGGAACCGTTGGCAAAGCAGCATTGAAAAAACTTTCAATCAGCGGACGGATCGCTTCTATGTCGCGATCGTTGTCCAGGTAATAAGCACCAACGACCGCTTCAAAGGTGCTGCTCTGTAAATTGGGATTATTAAACCCACCTTCTTGAATCGCACCTCTGCCCAAACGCATCCGAAAATCTAACCCTACTTCCAGCGCAAACTTAGCCAGCTGCTTCTCATCCACCAGTGATGACCGCCGCCGTGTCATTTCATCTTCCCCCATGTCTGGGTAACGACGGTACAGATAGTCACCACTGATAAAAGTCAGTAAAGCATCCCCTAAAAACTCTAACCGCTCATTATACGCTTCACCGGGATTTTCGTTGATAAACGAACGGTGCGTTAACGCCTGTCGTAGCAACTTTTCGTTGCGAAAGGTCAACAATTTGTGCATTTATCATGCTCCTTCTCTATGGCAATTGGCTCCCATGCACTGCTACTACCCCTCTGCTCTGAGAGGGGTAGCTAGTGACTAAACTTGTTAGCAAAGCTGCTGCCATAAGTGGAACTCATCCGCCGCTTGCCTGAGCTTGCGACTCGTTTTCTTGAGACACTGCGCGATCACAATCACCTCTTTGCCCTTTGCCTGAAGGTCACGTACCAGTCCCTTAAAATCGCCATCGCCAGAGAGCAGAATGACAGTCTTAATGTCCGGGCGCGGAAGAATCTGCTGCCTACAATGGGCAATCAGTTTGTGATCGGCGTTATTTTTCTTGCGTTTGGAGGAGGGAGTATTAATACACTCGAATTCCAAGTCATCAAACACTTCCTCCCACTGAGCCTGTTCGCGTCGCCAGTGTGCATAGGCACGCTTAAACGCTATCGTGCCACGCAGACAGGCAAACGTCATGAGGCAGCGAAGCTGCGCGTGCGTGCCCCTAACGTTTTGCCAATCACACAAAATTGCCACAGACGACATGACCAAACCATCGGGTTGGTTCAACATAAATATGCCTCTAATTTGTTTGTGAGGCAGCCCTAGTGCTCAAGCTCGATCTAACAGGCTGAATACGCTGCGATAATGCTAAAGGTATCCAGCTTTAGATGATTACCGTCTCAATGCACAGTATCTCTATGCCGTGACATCACATACAGCGATTAACTTGAGCTAGCAATAAACGTACACAGCTTGTCAAACAGTGGGTAGGAAAACCTCTGGCATTAGTGAAGAAACGTCACTGAAACCAAAGTTTTTCATCGCCATTGCCAGAAGACTGTGCCAGCTTACTGCTAGACCAAGGTAATAGCCCTATGTCATGTCAAGGTACAGAGATGCTGCTTATGAGACGAAAACCCAGACGTTCGTCTGCCTTGATTAATAAAGCTGCATTACGTTTAAGATGGCACTGTCGTGCAATCTTCGTCAAGAGGAGATGCTCAGGAGAGAGCTTACAGCATCAGTCTCAACACGGGTGGAAGATGTTGAGTTTTCTAAATCATAAAGAGTTAATGCTATTGAGGCTCAAATGCTTGAAGGGCATCGAGGATGCCAGTAGTAAGACTAGTTGCTAGAGAAGCAGCAGCACTGGAATCTCGCTTTACCGCCTCTATATACCTGCGATCGCTTTCATTGTCTAAGTAGCCAACATAAATTACCACGGCTGGTAAGTTGATCTCTCGACAAAAGGCAAGTCGCCGACTCTTGGTGTACGAATCAGGGAAGGCACCAATGTAGGGTAATGGACTAGTGGTTTTGAGAGCCGCTTGTAAAAACTGTACCAACTGCTGGGCAAGGGGATTGGCAGCGCTATAGTACAAAGTAATACCATGAACTTTTGAAGGAGACCCAGAACGGTTTGTGAGAATTTCGATCGCCAACTCGCTCTGTTGATCAGGATTACGTTGCTGATTAATTTCCTCTATTGCCTGTTTAAGAGCATCTGAGTGGGGTTGCTCCGGATGTCCTGATATAGGAACGATACGAACCGTTGGGTCGCGGTGAGCTAATTCTGTACGAATTGCCTGTCTCAAATTTTCCATCGCTTGCCGTTCTAGGTCTGCATCATTTCCTAGAAATGAGCGTCGTCGTCCAGCCAGAATAAATACCTGAGGTTGTGTTGGTGGAGCGGTACCATCAACGATGTCAAAGAAATCGCGCAGGCGCGGGTCTAGATTGCTGGCAACCTGTGAGCGCAAGTCTGTCAAAACGCTATCCATCCGAATGCCTAAATAGCCTTTGATCTTCCGCTCAGCACTGTTTTCGTCCAGAAGTGATGCTTGATGAAGACCAACTGCTTGCCAGGATGTATTAAACAGCGGGCTACCGGAAGAACCAGGTTCCGCATCAGTTTCGTACTCTAGAAAGTTCTCGTACACATTTACGAGGCGATTATTAAAGACGACAATTTCCTTGGGTCGTCCCCCAGGATGCTCAATCATATGAACTGGATCGCCAGAGATAAATCCTCTGTTCTCTACGAGAGTTGTGAAATCGTTATTTAATCCGGCTTTTAAGGCAGGGTCGTTGTCTAGGTTTCCTTTTGTCAGACCGGGCGCGAGCGTTCCTGCTAAGGTTTTTGCTAAATTAACTCCCTTAAAAAAGGCGCTCACCGACTTTCCATTCAGCGGCTCAAGCTTAAGCAACACGTAATCCAAGTCTGATTCAGGGGGTGAAGAGACCCAAAAGTCGTCAACAAAGCCATATTTGTCTAACCGAGCCAGTAGCTCTGGATGACTTTCTCTAGTACGGGCGCGGTCTTCGTAGTTAAAGACCGCCTTAAATTCTTTGAGTAGATCTTTGTTTTCTACAACATGACGGTTGGTCAGTAGGTAATCCCCACCGACCAGAAAACCAGAGGCATAAGGTAAATCTACAGTTGGGGCTTTTTCCTTAAATTTTTCTGGCTCCCTCACAGGATCAATCAAATACCACACTAGTAAGATTGCCTGTAGTCTTGGCTGCTCCTTAGCTGCTTCAATGAGTTTGTCTAACTCATTAAGGTTGCTGATTCGACGAGTAAGGCAGCAGACGCCTTTACCTGCATTTTGACCCTCTTCAAAAAAGCTGAAGGGCAGTAAATCATTCTCATTTAAGACTAAATCTGAGAGCTTCTGCGATCGCAGCGTCAGTCTTTGATTAATTAGAGTTGCAAGATTACTTCCTGATATTTGAGTTGGCTCTAAAGCAATTTCCTGTTCCCCTGCCTCTATGTCTTCTAGCCCTCTCCAAATGAAGCCCAACTCAGTCCATATTTTGTTAGGTAGAATCTTTGCCATAAAGCTTTATCTAGATCAGATTACTCGCGCCCCAATCTTAGCTCTTAGCAAAAGAAAATTACTACTGTAACTTGATGAACCAGTCATCCCAGTCAACCCCTGCGCCCTACTCAACGAACTTGCGTGGGCAGCGAGTCTCTCAAGCGATACTGAGTCAATTAGACTTCAGCCAGTGTTTGCTAGGACTTTCCGTTACGAGTCGAATTGGCGTACTCGCCTTAAGCCTGCTCCTAAGTTTTTTAGGTGGGACGATAGCAGGCATTGCTGGAGCCAAACTAGCGCTTGATCTGGCATTCGATTTTCAAGGCTGGCGCTATCTGACGATTGCGATCACGGTGATCACTCTAACTATGCTTCTTTATTGGGCGCGTACCCAGTTTTTATGGAGTACTTTAGTGACATTGCTCGGCTGCTGGCTAGGTTTGCCGCTTTTAACGCTAGGGCTGCGGCTATTAGGGTTAGTACCGCCAGCAGAGGTAGGTCCGTTTGTGGTTGTTAGTGCTTTAATCGGTACCCTCTTGACGACAGCGGCTTCATTAAGTGTAGTGGGTCTGAGTCTAGCAAACTGGCTGTTTGTTATATCCTTCCAAAAGCACTTCCGATGGTTACGTGGCTTGTTGCTAGGAAGTTTCATCGCATTAAGCAGTGCAGTGGGCTTGATACGTTCAGCCACTGGTGACATGGACAATCAGGCTTTGAGCCTTATACGGCAGTCACAGGAGTGGGTAACTCCCTTCACCCAGTTACTTGGATGGTTGGGGGGGAGTTTACTGGCGATGGGCATTGTCTGGTCAGCGTTGCAATTTTTAGAACTTACGCTTCGAGCTGAGAGGCAGACCAACATTCTGATCGCGGTAGGTCGAGTGATAGCAAATTTTGGAGGTACCTCATTTCGTAACTTAGACTTGAGCCACCTGAATTTCTCAGGTACATCTTTGGCAAATGTCGATCTGCGAGCAAAGAAACTCTACAGAACTTGTTTCTTGGGTACGGCAGGTTGGGAAGCAGCAACAGTAGACAGCTGCTATCTAGATCTGGATTATCCCAAGGTGCAAACCTTATTGTCAGGGCAACCTACCGAAAAAACCTTTTGCCGTATGAATTTAAGGGGAGCCTACCTGCGTGGAGACTTGCAGGGGTTCGATTTCACAGAGGCAACTTTAGACGGAGCTGACTTGCGAGGAGTAAACCTGCGCTATTCCAAGTTTGTGCGAACGCTAGTTACAGATGTAGATTTTACACAAGCGGATTTAACCGGCTGCTGTCTCAAGGATTGGAGCTTTAATCATCAAACCCGCTTTGAGGGAGTTATCTGTGACTATATGTATCGTGATTACGACCATGAAAACAGTAGACCGATCCAACGCTATCCACTAGAGCGAAACTTTGAGCCAGGAGAGTTTGAGGCGATCGTTCGCAAATTAGAGACTTCCTACGAGTTGGTGTTTGATCAGCAGCTCGACCCAATCTCTCTCAGTTTTATGTTTGAAAAATTCCGTTTGGAAGATGAAAGCCTAGGACTAGAATTGCAAGGCTTGGAGCAGCGCGGTGAATTTTGGATTGTCAAAGTGGGACATCGGGAGGGCGTGTCTCGTCAGCAGGTAGTGGAACAGGTCAATGAAACTTATGAAGATTTACGCGACCTGTTTGAAGCTCGTTATCAATTAGCGCTGGAAGCAAAGGAAGGTGAAATCGCTCGACTGTCTAGCTACTATCAAGTTTTAATGGATGTGCAGCAGCAATTCCTGCAAAAAATGGTGGAACGGACAGGGAGTTCTGCTGAGAATGTGATTCTTCAAGGCGAAGGACATCGAATTTATTTCACAAATCAGATTGGAGAAATAATGGAAAATCAGAACATCAGTGCTGGTGGTAATGTGGATGCCTCTACAGGAGCAAAGATCACAGTAGGCGGCGATGTTACAGGCTCAACCCTGAATCTAGGGACCATTAGTGGACAGGTGACCAATTTGCTTCAGCAACTAAAAGATTCTCCAGTGCAAGGTTCAACGAACCTTGCAGAGATCCTAACCAGCTTGCAAACGGCAATCCAGGAAGAGCAGACGCTTCCTGACGAGAAAAAACAGGAAGCGCTGGAAGCTGTTGCTACCTTAGCGGAGGAAGGTAAGAAACCGTCTGAGAACCGTGTCGCGAAACTTTGTAGTCTCGCAGTTAACGCACTCAAAGGAATTGCTAGTACTGTTTCTGATACCAGTAAATTAGTAGGCGTGGTTAACACGTCACTGCCCTTTCTAAAGGGGTTACTTGGGTTAGTCTGAGCAGGCTACTCAATTTATCCAAGGCATTCCTGCCAAGGACTGCTCCAATCTAAAAATGTATGACCTATGTTGTGGTGTGCTGAAAGTCTCTGGCGAGGTTGCAAAAGCGTTTGGGGATGATGCCATTGGGACTATTGGATGTTTTCCAACTGTTGCAGATATTTCTCTGTTTAGACAAAGCGTGAAGGACGATCACCAAGCTATGTCCTGGCTAGTAACAACCTACTACCGCCCATTTGATCAGCACTCCTTCAAAGGGCAATCCATGCACAGCGCTGAAAAAGCGCAAACAATCGTCCCAAGTAGCAAAGCCGTCTGCAAGGGCAAGCTGAGTCAGTGCCTCTTTGGTCAGCCAGCGATCGTTGAGCTTGATGCCTAATTTGTCGTGCATTAGTAACGGCTCCACACTGATACAGAAGGGATCGGGGGTGACTAGCTTCCGGCAAGCCTTGGTTCGCATTCCGGTATAGAGCTGCATGGCTTCACCAGGCTTGGTATGCCGCTTGCGTGGCGACCGGATCGTTTGCTGCTTCGCGCCCGTTTCAATCAAAGTCACAAACTGCTGTTTGAAGTTGTAAGCCACCATCTAAAGCACTTCCTTGAGCGGCAAGGGCGCACGCTTTTGCTGTTTGCTGCGCCCTACTGGTGCAGGTTGAAGCAGCGGTAGCGGGATTTCACGTACTTGGAGATCCTCCGGCAGTACGTTGATGTTGCCACCTTTAGGATCTTGCGGCGATCGCTGCACGGAGTATAAGTGACTGGAGTCGACCGCGTGAGCACCCGCTTGCTTGAAAAAGAACGCCACACCAGCAGCTTGACACTGACTGCGGAGAGATCGCGCCCATTGCAAATCGAAGGTGCGTGCCTCCTTACCCGATTCACCACCGCAGATGATCCAAGCAATTTTGTTAGGTCCGTGAGTCTGAACAGACGCATTACCGTTCAAGTGCCGGGGATGCATTGGTGCGTTGGCGTACAACCAGGGTTCAAGGCTTAAAGCTTCCAGCAGCGGCTCACAGCTCAGAAAGCGTAGAGTTGTTGGAATTTCGAGCAGCATCGGAATGCGATCGTTTGCCTGCTGCTGCCCCTCTACAGTAGTACCGAGCCACACATTCACTGGAGCGTTGCCCTCTAGCCAGGTACTCGCGATGGCGGCACCGTCGTGAGTCAAGCGGCTGACAGCCTTCAAGCGATCGCTCCAGTGCTCGAGGCGCTTTGTCAGTAGCAGCCAATCGAGGTGCGGCGTGGCAGCAATCAGCGTGAGCAAGTCTGCTAGCCAGTCAATTGGCACCTCGTCGTCGAGCCAATCTGCTAACGACGCACAAAACACACGATCGCGCTGACCGTTCGCCTGTGCCTGCCGCTGCCAGCGCGTTGGCTGTTTCCAATAGTCTGCTGTTGTCCGACTACGGGGCTGACCCGCACCCCACTGCACACGATGATACCGGCGCTCCATCATGTCTCTGGCATAACAGTGAGCACAGCCCGGTGAAACCTCGGTGCAGCCAATCCAGGGATTGAAGGTATGGGTGGTCCACTCAATTTTGCTGTTGGTTGCCATGTCTGTCCTGCCAGCTTTGGGCTGATCGATGCGGATGCTTCCTCCGGTATAACAACACTTTGGTGCAGTAGACAGGCAAAGGGAAGAGCGCTATCCTCATGGATGTGAGGAGTTGCCTAGCACTGAAAAGCCCCTGGAGTCGAAACACGGACAGACGCCCAGGGGCTTTTCCATGGCAGTAAACCTGCTGCTACCTCCAAAAACGACTTGTGGTCTCTATTTTCCTCACTGCCAATGCTAGGGTGATAAAAGAACTTTTAACCGGATGACAACCGTTCCATGCAGTTAGCCAGCCGCTTGAGGTGATCCAGGTGTGAAGGCAGTCCAGTGGTATGAGCAAAATGCAGCGACCGTCATCCCTGCCTATGAGAGCCTGAAGGCAGAAGCATTGCATGGTTGGCTACTGGGACTGCTCCCGGATCGTCCCAGGCTAGTGTTGGACATTGGGGCTGGTAGTGGTCGGGATGCCGCTTGGTTAGCGGCGCAGGGACATACGGTAGTGGCTGTAGAACCAGCGGTGGCGATGCGGGCAGCAGGACAGCAACTCCATCCTGATGCCAACATTTGTTGGTTGGACGATCGCCTCCCAGCGCTTCAACACGTACAGCGTTTGGGTATGGCGTTCGACTTTATCCTTGTCAGTGCTGTCTGGATGCATCTGCCACCCGCAGAACGCACACGAGCGTTCCGTAAAGTGATTACTCTGCTGAAACCAGGTGGACTGCTGGCAATCACGCTACGGCATGGAGCCGCAGATAACGATCGTGAGTTGTACGTGGTGTCATGGGAAGAAATCGAACGCTTGGCACAGGATCATGGAGCCACGGTTGTTCGCAAAGTAGTAGACCGCGATCGGCTGGACCGAGACGAAGTTGCCTGGACGCAGATGGCACTCACCTTACCCGATGACGGCACGGGTGCTTTGCCCCTGCTACGACATGTCATTTTGCATGACTCCAAGTCGTCTACCTACAAGTTGGCGCTGCTACGAGTCCTATGCCGGATCGCAGATAGTACGGCTGGCACCGCGCAGTACCAGGATGATGCCTCTGTCAGCGTGCCTTTGGGTTTGGTTGCCCTTTACTGGTTGCGCTTGTTTAAGCCGCTCCTACAAGCAGACCTACCGCAAAGCCCCACGAATCGGGGCATACAGGGGTTAGGGTTTGCTGGAGCAGGCTTTCGGGCGCTCAGTGGTGTTTCTCACCTGGATCTGCGGATCGGGTCGCGCTTTGCAGGGACAACGGCTCAAGCCTTACATCAGGCACTGAAGGAAGCCGTGAAGACAATCACAACGATGCCTGTCCACTACATGACTGACCCTGGTGGCAGCCAGTTACTTAAAGCTACACGCTCAGCCCGTTTACCCACACCAACTGAGCTTGTGATCGATCCAGCCTATCTTGCCAGCTTCGGGCACTTGCTCATCCCGCAACACATCTGGTTAGCCTTACTGCACTTTGAGGTTTGGATTGAACCCGCATTGCTGGCTGAATGGGTACGACTGATGAAAAGCTATGCCAGTGGACAAGGACGATCGCTAAACGAAGCAGACATTGCCTTAGCGCTGACCTGGTCTGACCCTAGCCGTGATGTCACTACAGCACGGCAACGCGCGATCGCCTTGCTAGGCTCACAAGACCTGTTCTGTGTCTGGAGTGGCAAACGTCTAACCGAGCGCTCTTTAGATATTGACCATTGCTTTCCCTGGTCCGCCTGGGCGTGTGATGATCTGTGGAACTTACTGCCGTCTGACCGGACAGTGAATCAACGCCAGAAGCGTGATCGCCTTCCCAGTGCTGCCAGGTTGCAGTCCGCTCAAAACCGGGTGCAAGGCTGGTGGCAGGCAGCGTATCTCCAGGCGCTCAACCCCTTACTGCCTGTACGGTTTACACAGGAAGCCTGTGCTAGCTTGCCGGGATTGTTGTCGATGGCGGATGCGCCCAGTCTGGACGATTGCTTTACCGCCATCCTGCTGCAACAGGTAAGACTGAAGCATGATCAGCAAGTGCCAGAGTGGCGAGATTAGCATTGCCTGCCTCATAAGAGCGCACGCCTCGCATGAGAGCACCACTCAGCGCTGTCTGATGTGAAAGCCTGTGCCTGAATTGTTCTTTCTGGCAATGAATCAACGACAAAGCGCCTGCCAGAGTCAGGTGAAGTTAGCACACGGATGAAAAGTGTCAGTGGGGCAGCAGCCTGCTCCAGCTTGAGTGGTGGAGCCGCGCTCAGGCTCAGCAACGTTCAGTCCCGCACGGGGCTTTTAAGAGTGCACTCGCTTGACCAGACCGGGATCTGGTTGAGGCGGTTGCTCTTTGGGCACAGGTAGCGAGGGAGCAACAGCAATACGGGCTTGCCGCCGGAACTCCCGTACCTCTGCTTTCAGTTGACGTAGCAAGGCAGCATGGCGCGACTGCTCTGCTTGCTCCCAGGCATGGTCTAGCTGTTCAAAGTCACTCATCTTGTCTCTCGCCAATGCTGCTCAAGCACATCTACATTAGCGCAAGCCGGACTGCTTATGGCTGGTGAAAGACTCTTGTGCAATTCGGGATATGAAATGACAGTCAGCCCAGTCGCTCTAAAGCTGGTTGCCCTTGCCCTCCAACTGCTCAATGAGTGTTGCCATTTGCTCCCAATCTAAGTCATCTGCCATGAGTTCACCATCCGCTTCACGTCGCAGGGCACAACCACGAGTGCCATATTTGTAGAGTCGAAAGCCCACAGCCTCAGCGCGATCACTCCAGTCAAAGAACTCAAAGAGCTTCGGTAGTTGCCTCTGTTCCGGTCGTTCTGCTGGTTCTTCCTGCTCTTGTCGGTCTTGCAGTGAGGGCAGTACCGCTAAGACACCCTGACAGCTAGTCGGTAACGCGGCAAGAAATTGCTGTGCTAGCGCCTGACTAGGAAACGCAAACTCCCATCTCCAGCCGTTTGGTGAGCGCTCAGAAGTCCAGCACTCACCCTTCCAAGCCGCTGCCAAAGCACTCAAAGTGTGACGCTGTAAGGCAATCACACGGACGTTAATCAGAGTCATGTTCGCCTCTAGGCTGACATGAAGCCATCATACTTTAAGACTTTATGCCGCTGCGGCTTGTCTGCCACCGCTCGCCATATGGTCTGAAGTTACTGCTCACTCAACGTAGAAAAAGAAGCCCTCAACCTGATTGAAGGCTTTCATACGCGGGGGTACAGAACCCATTAACCTGGCTCAGTCTACCTAAAAGCGACTAAAAGAACAAGTGTACTAAAGTGCTAAAGCGCCTCAGGCAGGCTATGCAATCGGGAAGCTGCTTCTGCTCCAGCGCCCTCAAAACTACTCAGCGGAGCCGCTGCTTGAGGTTTTGTGGAAAGACCGCCTTGGGTCATGAAGTGATCAGTAGCACCTGTTAGCATTCCTACCTGAAAGACCGTGAAGCAACTTGAAATTGAGCATCGTAATCAGATCCTGCGGACTTACCTTGAGAGTCGTACTTGGGACGGCAGTGGTGAATACGCTTTGAAACGGCAACTTGTCCTCAGAAGCACTTAGTTCCTTCCCGACTACCCGTATGTGATTGAGGATGAATGGGAAGTGGAACCCGGTCGCACGGATCGAGGACGTGGAGATCTGGTATTTACGGACGGCGCTGGCTGTTTTGCTGTAGTGGAAGTGAAATGGCTTGACCTTGAGAGCACAGGACGTACTGGTACAACCAAACGCACGAGTAACCGCAAGAAACGCCGTGCTGTTGAGGAGCAGGCTCTTAACTATGCCAGTCCCTATACCGAGTTAGCTTTGAGTGCGTTCGAGGCTGTTAGACGGATAGAAGCCTTTGTGTTTACGAACGAATATCAGCAACCTTGTCTCCTACAAACAAAGAATTTCTAAAGACAGCGGCACTCATAACTTTACCGACCGAGTCTGGTCGTGCTTTATCTACTTATGGCGCGAGCGCTTAGAGCCGTATGCATTCTTCCCGCGCTGGTTGAAGCGTCAAAAGGGGTCAGTACAAAGCTCCCTCAAGGGGTGGAAAACCCACAGCAACGTTTTCTGCCGTAAGGAATGCCTTGTTTCTTGTTTGACTCTACTAGCGAAAGACGTAAGTGCCCCTCGACTCGCACTAGGCTCAAGGAGTGGACTCCCAAGTCCAAGCAAGATGTTCAATCACCGCTGACCCTCATGCGCGCAACCGCCGTGGGAGTCAGCCTTCCTGACCCCAAATCGATCGCTATGCAAAAAGCCCCTGCATGTGCAGGGGCTTCATCATGATTTAAAGCTAGTCGCTTACTTCAACGCTTAGTAGGAGGCGCTCCGACGGGTCACAGCATAGTAGACGAACAGCGCAACAATGGCGCCCAGCACTGCGACTAAGATGCCGCCCAAGCTCAACCCGGCTGAGGTCAACGCTAGGGTACCCGTGGTCAAAAAGCTGAAGAGGCTACCACCGATAAAAGCACCGACAATACCCAGAATCATGGTGCCCAAGATGCCGCCACCTTGATGACCCGGAAACAGCGCTTTGGCAATCGCGCCTGCAATCAAACCTAAAACTATCCAAGCCAAGATATTCATAATGTCAACTCCGGTTAAATAGTGAGTGCGCTGAAAAAGGGCGCTGAAAAACTCTTTTGATGTTCTTAAGTTAACAGGCGCACCCGCTGACTTGTCCCTGCCTGTAGCAAGAACCTGGGCAAAGCAGAGGGAGGAGAAAAAGGGAGCAGCACTCTGCCTGATGGCGCAAGGCAAAGCAGCCAAAGCTGATGATTTCTCTCTCATCAGAGAGGGTCACTTCGCTGATGATGTCCCTTCACGGCTGAGCCAAACCGCTGTCTACATTGGCAAAGAACACTTTCAGACAGGGTGCAAGGAGGCTCGGTAGACACACGCCTTTTTCGTAACGGGTAGGATTACTCTGTCTGCATGGGCATCCTGAATTGGTTGATGCCAGAACATACCTTTATGCGCCTCTACCAGCTTGAAATTAAGGACGATGACTGATCCTGCCTTCCAAAAACTGCCCGAGTGCGATCGCTGCTGGTTCAATGCGGGTAGTCCTTACCTTTGTTGCAGTGTGTATCCCACTGGTGTGCAGAGCGATCGCTGCCCTGACTTCCGAGAAGATACCGCTGCGGCTGATCAGCATCGTGAGTTCATGGCGCTGGAATGGGTTGCCGATGGCGGTAAGAGCTTATGGGAACCCGATGGTGCTAGCTACTACGGGGATGAGTTGGTGATCAACACAGAGCATCGCTGGAACAGGGAACAGAAGCTCGCGCTCTTGGACTGGCACTCGCTGTTCACCGGACGCTGTCCGCACTGTGAAGTGCCGTTGTTGCAAACCGAGCCAGCACGAGTGTACTGGGACTGTGTGTGCGGTTGGCGAGACGATCAGCGTTTGACTGTTGCTGCCAAGGGGCACCCTGTAGTCAAGTAAGCCGTTAAACAGGCAGTGACATCCATGCAGCCGAATAGTGCAGTACTCAACCTTGACCTTGATAGCGGCAAACACAGCACCAGTACGCACGACTTGGTTGCCATTGGCGGTAAGCTGCCGTACTGCTACCAGGTACCTACGAGCAAACTGTTAGATGTCATTGTCGAGGTTGCGCCGGGATGCATAAACCTGGATGCCAACCAGTTATTACCCTACCCCGCACCACCTCAAACCCCTACCACCACACACCATAAAAACAAACTCCCCAAGCTATAAACTAGGAGAGTGTTTGTTAGGAAATAGGGTGAATACTGCTACCTGTTGATGTAAGAGTTTTCAATCAGGCTATTACCTTATTCGGGTACAAGGGTAGGTGTCCAAAAGTTTATGATCATAAGTCCAAGACTGAACAAGATAACCTGAGTCACCAATTTTCACGTCCCAATAGGTCTTTGGGGGAGCACCTTTGTAAGCAGGATTGTTCACAACTGTTAAGTATCCGCCGCCTTGCATTTTGACTCTTGGATAGTTAGGTTCTGGACGACCGAGCATATCTTTACGGGGATTCCCACAGTAATGAGCGTCTCTTGGAAACTCTATACGTACTTCTGCATCTAGAATGCCATTTTGTTTCTTTGTTGGATTACAGTCTTTATTTTTCCAATTGCAGCAAGAGGAATTATTTACAGGGATTCCCACAGAAAAATTCCGGAGGTTTTCAAGGGTAGGAACAGCGCTATAAATAGGCTTATCGGTTTTGTTGTAGACGCAAAAAGCTTGAGCAGGGTCTGTTTTTATCGCAAAACCTAGTGCGGTTACTGCTGTAGCCAAAAGAAATGCGTTCCAAGTTTTCATGTGACTCCTTTAAGTAGGGGCAAGTTTGTAGAAGGGAGGCATTTGCTTCCTCTAATAAAACTTGCGGGCAAGTTAACCGCGTTATGCACAAATCTGGTAAAAGTTTTTTGAAAGCTAGGATTTTGGCGGTCGCGCTACCGGGCTTAGTTATAGCAACGGACAAAAAGTGATCGTTAAGGCTGAAAGACCTATGAATGAAAGCTTTTAGCGGTTGCTTCGTTTTGGTATCTGTTGGCTTGAACTGTTCCATCTTGGACTGTAAACGGGATAGTTGATACCGAAAAAGTCTGATTTTACGTTGGTATAGCCTGCTTATTGTTTACAATCCAAGCATCGAAAATGGGACAGTTACCCTTAACGACCATTTTGACCCCGCTGCTATACAAAGGCGAGTAGGAGCCTTCCGTGCCCCCTGGGTCAAGCACTCTTCGTGCCCTTGGATGCCAATTATCCTTTACAAGCGATCGCTACGCTCCTCGCTGCTAGCAGTGTCTAGATCAAGGTTAATTGCGTGTGCTTGCCGTTGGCTGCAAGCCCAGAGACAGCTTTGCGCTTAGCGTTGGACGCGACAGGACGGGACAAGGTGTAGTGAGACCAGCAGTAGGAAAGCACAACAGCCTCTTGCCGCGCCTCACCGTCTTCACTCAAGGCAGCACCTTTGAGCGCTAATTGTAAAGCGTCTCTACAGGGGTAACCGCCTGTAGACTGAGTGGCGCTATGGACAGCTACATCTTTAGCACGCCACTGCTCTCCCAGAGCCACCAATTGAGCCACAATTGTGTCCTGCTTGGCAGCCAAAATATACAAAGTGTTGGCTGGGTAAAGCGCATCATGAGCACTCTGGATCGCTGGGACAGCACGGTGGATTGCCATTGCCACCAGTGTCCCGATGACTTGATCCAAGCTCCCAGCCTGCTGAGCAGAACCATCGCTGGCTGCCATGAAGAAAAAGCTGCTCCATAACTGAGGCTGCTGGGCGAGATCTGTGATAATCTCTTGCCCATTGAAGGCATTAAACTGTTGCTGCCAAACCCAAGCTGCGTGAAGGTCTTGAGGGCTAGAGTCTTGGGCAAGCTGCCCGATTTTAGCGATGTCCAGCATGTAATTCCTCGCTTTTTAGCGTTGGTTGTTTGATTTGCATAGCTGTTCGCACTTTAATGAATGCGGAGCAACCTCCTGCCACACTAGTCAATGACCTTTGAATCAGCACAAGGGGTTTCAGACGCTGAAGCCAACCGCTGCGTCAGTGTTCGCAAAATGAATGTCACGGTGCTGGAGCAAACCCTGGTTTTACCGATGCTGGTGGCACCGATGGCTTTTCAATGTTCAGCCCATACTGATGGCGAGCGGGGCTAGATCGCCATCAGCTTCAAGGAAGTCGGCTACTTTGCGGGCATACCCAGCTTCAGTGGCTTGTAAAGGAGGTGAGCGCGTACTCATTTAAACATAGGTCAATGAAAACTCCGTGAAGGCTACGCAGTAAGACTAGCGGTAGCAGTTCTGTGGGTGCATGGTTGAAGAGCACCTGTACCTACTGCCTTCATGAACTGCCATCTTTGGTCGATCGCTGCCGCTGTTGGACTTGCCTCCATGACGCTCACTGCTTTGCGTGCCGAGGCTTTACCAGTGGAGTCTGATAGCGCTTGTTACATGACCACTGCGTCTGGGCAAGTCATCGACCTGAAACAATCGCTCTGCCGCACTCAGCCTGCTAGCCGTGCGACCCAAACACGTTCCGCCTACAGCCGACCCGCTTCGTCGCGATCGCACACTGGAGTTCGGTCTGTGGTGAAAAGGGTCAATGGTGGCGTGACGACTACGGTGTACTCTTCGCCTGGCTATAACGCAACCATGCGCTCTGTTTATTCGGGTTCCAACTATGGCTACAACTCCGGTCCCCGCACTCAAACGTCTTCCTCGTCCGGGTATTAAAGCGCTAGTGCTGCCGCTCAACTGCACTGCCGTTAGCCGCCGCTTGCATCTAGCAGAAGGCTGCTCGATGGTTGGATGGCAGACGCTTGCAGCCAATGATGCCCAAAGAACAGCGATCCTGGCGGGATGACAGCCACAAACTCTGCTACAGGAATAGCGATCGTGTCGGTGACAGCGCTCCAGCCGCGTTTCATGCACGCATTTCCACAAGGCTTGACGCTCAGTTGCACCCAGCTTAAATGTAGTGGGCTAGTACTGCTGCTGTCGGTCGTCCGACTGTGCCAGTCATGCCTACGAGCCGTCTAGGTAAGCGGCTAAACTGGAGTCGCCAACTGCAAGCAACCCCCCTAACGACACGATGGTGGTGCCGCGTAAAATCATCCACATCGACATGGATGCCTTCTTTGCCGCTGTGGAGCAGCGTGACCACCCGCAGTACCGTGGCAAGCCTCTGGTCGTCGGCGGTAGACCGGACCAACGGGGTGTGGTTGCCGCTGCCAGTTATGAAGCACGCGCCTATGGCATTCACTCCGCCTTACCCTCACGCCTTGCCCAGCAACGGTGTCCGCACCTGCTCTTTGCCTCACCCCGGTTTGAAGTCTACCGCGCTGTCTCACAGCAGATTCGAGCCATCTTCGACCACTACACCGACTTAGTGGAACCGCTCTCGCTGGATGAAGCCTACCTGGATGTAACCCTGAACAAACCCGGTATTGCTTCCGCGATGGCGATCGCCCGTGCCATTAAACAAGCGATTCGGGCAGAAACGCAACTGACGGCTTCCGCCGGAGTTTCGTACAACAAGTTTCTCGCCAAGCTTGCCTCTGGGTTAGACAAGCCGGATGGACTTTACCTCATTGCGCCCGAGCAGGGGCAGGCAGTAGTGGAAGCCTTGCCAATCGCGAAATTCTACGGCGTGGGAGCGGCGACAGCTCAAAAGATGCAGGCGCTCGGCATTCATAAGGGGGTAGACCTGAAGCAGTGGTCCGAAGCCGATCTGGTGCAACACTTTGGTAAAACAGGCAGCTATTACTACCGCGTTGCCAGGGCTGAGGACGAGCGCCCCGTCAACCCACATAGGGTTCGCAAGTCGATGGAGCCAAGCAGTCCTTTGCGGAAGACCTGGAAGGGCTGGAAGCGATGGATGAGGCGCTGGCAAAGCTGGCTAGGGAAGTAGCGACCCGCCTGGACAAACAGCAGCGCTATGGCTATACCCTGACACTCAAGGTCAAGTACGCCGACTACCAGCAGATGACTCGTGCTCAGACAGTGACAGGGCTGTTGCGGGATGCCGCGACGCTCTACAGTCTAGCTACAAGCTTGCTGCAGTCACACCTTGATCCCAGCCGCAAAGTGAGGCTGTTAGGACTAACGGTGTCCAATCTAACAGAACCCACCATAGAGCGAAGCTACAGTCAGTTACAGCTAGAGTTGCCGCCGTTTTTCTAGGTACTCACCTTAGGTGACACTGTCAACGAAAACCTGCTGCTTTCGCATAGCCTTGTGTGTGTGCGTGCTCTTCAATGTGTTTCTAAAGCAAACGGTTAGGGAGTGAGCGGCATCGCTATTGGAGGGCAGCGATCGCCCGTTAAAACGCGATCTTCTTGAAGAGAAATCAAATCTCTCTTGTCAGCTTCACAAGGACCATAACTTGGTGGTTTATTCTATACGCAATAACTAGACAGCTACCGCTTCATTACTAACTGGGCTTAAAAGTTTGGTAGAACTAGAACCCAACACTTGTTTGATTGTCTCTACATACACTTGATAGGTATGTTCATCTAAACAAACAATTTTGACCTGTTCAATGCTGAAATGCGTATTCAGGAATTGTTGAACCTCACTGATTGCAATCTTTGCCGCTTGATCTACTGGAAATTTACCCCTACCAGTTCCTAGTGCCGGAAAAGCAAGTGTACGAACAGATTGTTGATGTGCCACCGCCAAACAACTTCGATAGCACTGAGCCAGCAGTTCATGTTCTCCACGATCACTTACACCTAAAGTAGGTACAACCGTGTGGATTACCCATTGAGATGGAAGTTTATATCCTTTAGTAAGCTTAGCTTCTCCCACATCACAACCATTAAGGCTTTGACATTCTTTTTGTAATTCCGATCCTGCGGCATCATGAACTACAGTATCGATCTTCCTATTGTCTTTAGGCAAAGGTAACCACCCTATTTTATTGCTTGGAAGCAGATTCTTGTTGGTTGAGTTAACAATCGCGTCTACCGATTGCTGAGTAATATGTCCTTGTACTACTGAAATCCGATCATGTAAGTCTATTCCAGACTTAAGCAAAACTAACCGACGAATTTCATGTACTTCCTCCTCAGCAATATTTACAAATTTTGCAATTCGGTTATGCAAATTAATCTCATCTGAAGTAATAGAACCATCCGCTTTCGCAATTTCCCAGGCAGTACACAATAGCAATCGATATTTCATCTTGGCTTTCTGGGGATTCTCTTCCTTCAAAAGACCTTTATTTAAGACTTCTTCCAAGGTTGTCTGCTGCTTCATCACTTCACGAATTCGTCGTTGGTCTGACTCATTAATGGCGGAGTTGAGTAACAGTTTCTCGAACACATCTTGCTCTGCCATTGAGAAATTTCCATCTATCCAAGCCATAGGTAAAGCAGAAATTAATACGTCAGCAAGGAATGCACTTAATTTTCGCTTCTCACCCTCATCTCGCAGGGTCTTTGCACCATAAATGATGCCAACTCCCGTGATAGCTGTAAGCGCGATTGGAAGGGCGACTGTCAAACCGATAAATGCAGTCGGTGCAACTGCAATGCCACTACCCATACCAATTGCTGCTTTTATAGAAGTTAAAAAACCTGCTTGAACAAACGTAGCAGTTGTAATGCCTTGAGTTGCTGCTCCTGCAATTGCACCACCTACTAATCCTTCTGCAATAGAGCCACCGATTTTTGCAACTGGAGGTAATCCTTCTGTTACGATCCGGCGGTTGATCTCATCTGGTGGTAGTGATGGATCAGATTCGGGATCGGCAAGGTAAGAAATCAGGGCATTCATCAAAGCTGATAAAACGTCATCATACTTACCATTAGGATCGACTGATTCTTTAATTCGATCCAACAAAGCCTGAGTTTGTTGAATTGTTTCTTTCCAAGCTTTAGTTCCTATCAACGCTGTTAGGTCATCAATATCTCGGCTAATCAAGCCAACTTCTTCGGGATATTTGCTAACCAAATAATCCCGATTCGCAGCAACAAGAAAATCTAGAGACACTAAGCTAACAACTGCTGCTACCATACCTGCGATCGGAGTTGTAAGTGCCCCAACTATAGGTACACCTGTCCAGGGTATGTAGGAATATACAATAAAGGTCAAAATACTCCCTAAGACCAACAGCACACTTGTTAAATATTTTCTAGCTTCTGCATTCAGTTCATCATCCTGGTAAATTGTCCAAAGAAGTCGGAGGTAGAGAGGAATTCTTGCTAATCTTGGGAGCGTGAACTTCAAAAGCTGCCCTGCAACGGGAACTATTACTGAAACGAACAGTTGCAACAGTTCGGGAGCAATCTTCATGATAAGCTCAGCAATCACCAGAGGCATAACTCTCTCCTTTTAGAATAAGTACTTCGGTAGTATTTACAGAGTTCCCTTCAAATCATCTTCCCTCGACAATTTCACGAATTGCTTCGCACATCTCGCACGTTTCTCGACTCAACCCCTAGTTAGCATGACCAGCAGCTTAGGCTCGCCTGACAATCAAGAACAGAGCAGCGCTAAGAACCGTGCCAGATGTGAGTGTCTACGGATTTGGCTTCCGATTTAGCGTCCTGTATGGTCAAGCTCTCCGACTAAAATAAGAACCTGCTCAGTGTTGCTTTAGCGAGGGGCACTGCGTGGCGATTTTACCTACCCTCAACTGTTATGGCTTAGCGATGAGTCAACAACCCTGCCCCCTTTGCTCCACATTGATCGCGCACCAGGAAAGATATCCGCGTGCTGTTTGCCAAAATTGCGTTGGTAAAGCGTGCGATGAGCAAGGACGACAGTTGAACTTTGTTAACCTTTCAATGAGCGGCGGCTACGGAGCAGTAGTGGCAGAGACTGGAGCGGACTATCCCAGCCATCTTTGTTATATCAATGGTGTGAAGTGCTGGGCAGATGAAGCCAGGTTTGGCGGGATTGTGATTCAGGTGCAAGATGAGGCGTAGTCTCTGTTTCAGCGACAAACGCATAGCCTTGAGGTGGTTTATTGTTCCACTACTCTCCCAAACCTAAGTACAGCACACCTCCATTGGCGTGGGCATCATTTCATAGTTGCAGCCAAAACGACCGTAAACCAGTGCTTACAGCCTCTGAATGGGCAACCATACCGAGTCCGATTGATCGGAGTACGCATAAGCGCTTAACTTTGGTACAGTAGCGACCCTCTGCCAGGATCGCGTGAGAACCGAACTCTCAAGTCCTGCTACAGCTAATTTTCCTAGCTTGTCTGAGTCTCAATCAAAGGAAACCCCTACTGGTTGGCTGTTTAACTCTTATGTCGATTCTCAAAATCAGTTAGGTGCAATTGTGCGTAACTACTTTACGTGCAAGCTCAATAGTAAAGATGAGTCAATTACTAGCGATCAGCTTGAAGTGACGATGAAATAAAAGGTTTAGCGAAAGGAATGGCAGCGATCGCATACAAAGGGCACAACCATTTCTGATCGTTTTGGTAAAGATCCCGACAACTGATGTCATACAGGGGAATGCTTAATTGTGTTTGAGCGCTTGTAGACAGACAGGAATTTTCGTATGCCTAGATATTTCACACATTACTGGACTAATAAAACTTGGGGGTGGAGCAGAGCCAGTGGTACTGGTAACGACTTACTAGACCATATTGCAGGGAATATGTTTCGCAAACGGAACGTCAGTAAGGACGATGTGATTTACGTCGCCACAGTGGTTCAAGGCAAGCTTTACCTATGCGGAAAGCTCAAGGTCGATAGAATCTGTGAGATGTCTAAAGCTGCCAGCATACTAAATTGTGACATTTATGAGTTATGGGACGCAGGTGAACACATACTTGCATCAGAAGCTACGACGATGGATTTCAAACGTGAAATACCTTTAGACGTAACTGAAAGTCTTAAGTTCAGGAGTGGAGAGAAGCTAAAACCTCTTGCGTTTGTTTCCCCCGGTCATTTGGATCAACAGACCCTACGAGGTGTTAGAGAACTTGATGAGGACTCTGCCTTAAAGCTTGATGAATTTTTACCTCCGCTTGAAGCGGTATCAGCGCTTCGGTCTGAACAGCAAAGGGATATTCCGCTAGCTGAACTCACTTACCCTAATGAAGTTCCTGATGCTCAGACATATTCTGAAGGTGCGGTCAAACAGGTTCTAGTCAATGCCTATGAACGTAGCCCAGAAGCCCGTAAAGCTTGCATAGCTCACTACGGGTTAACTTGTAGCGTCTGCGATTTTAACTTTGAGAAGTTTTACGGCAAGGTTGGTGAGGGTTACATCCACGTCCATCATCGCGTTCCTTTATCTGAAATAGGTGCAACGTATGAAGTCGATCCTGTTAAAGACCTAATCCCTGTCTGTTCTAACTGTCATGCCATGCTACACAGGGAAACACCTCCTTATGAGATTGACCAACTTAGGCAGTTAATGGAAGCGAACAGACAGAGAAAGGAAGAGGCATGATCCTGATAAGGGTAAGGAGTGAAATCGCCAAAGTGTGACGGATAAAAGGCTATCAGGGAACCTAACGATTAAACCTCAGCCTTAACTTTCTCTTACTTGTAGGAATATTAAAGCTTTTGTAAAGCAAAAGTAATATGTCTGGTAATCGCCTAGTTAGCTGGATAATTTTGTGAAATCGGTTCTTTGCAAACGATAAAATCCAACACAAAATTATGGCTCGGATAATTTGTCCTAAATGTGGTTACCCGTTTGAAGCCAACAACCAAGAGAGTTTTGTTACGCGGGGAGGAGCCGCAGCGGTCGGGTCGTGGGTGGGCGCTCAGTGGGGAGCGGGTGTCGGTCTTGCGACGGGTGGCACTGGCATGGCTGCTACGGTGCCTGGAGCAATTGTGGGTGGCTTCATGGGTTGGTTCGCAGCAGATCAATTTCGGCAATGTCCACAGTGTAAAAAGATTTTCAAAACCTAATAGCGGTTGAATCAAAGCAAAAGTTGTCCCTATTATTTACGTTGTTATGGCACCTGATCCAATCGATATGGAATTGGAAGCGCTGAAAACCGCACTGTTTGAGCAGCGCAACTCAGGGCAAGACGAATACTCAAGCTCTATCAGCGCGTCTATTAGAGCATTGCAGACGATCGCATCGGGGCTTGAGGAGTTTGAGCATGAATTGAAACGACGCTGCTTAACCAGTAAAACTAAAGCGGTAGAAGCCGATAAATATCTAAAAATAGCTTTGGCTAAACAGGAGATGGGGCAAGTTTTTCAGCACTCCATTGATAAAACAGTTCATTTAAGGCTTGCTAAAGCGATGGAGAATCAAGCTTCAAAAATAGAGATGGAGCTAATTAAATTAAAGGTCAATTTGGACTTAGCAGCTAAGGAGATTGGTAGACCCTAGATGACTAGGGCTATCTTGAAACGGTTACAAGGCGTGTGCTTAGTGGCTGCTAATGACGATCGTGTAGGTGCTTAGTAGGTGAAATCGCCAAAGTGTGACGGATAAAAGGCATCTGTGACGGATGCGTGACGGATGCGTGATGGCTAGAACCCTTATATAGCGGAATTGTGACGGATGTGGCGGATAAACGTGACTTTATTTACCCCTATACCCCTTTATTGATTGTACCCACAGTTGTTGTTGCAGTGAAAAAAAGTCTTAAATAACGTGAGTTTGGGTTAAGAGTGCCTGAAACTACTGATTTTTCGTACTGCACCGTTTAGAAATTCCCGAATTGGCGGCTTGAGGGCAAAAAACGGGTGTTTTTAGCTGTAGTTCTCAGGGTGGGATGTGGATAAAAGCCCTGTTGAACAAAGCTTTCAGCTTTCCGGCTTAACGTGAGTTCGGGTTAAGCTAGGTTGGGTTGCACCGCCTCTAGCAGGTGTGGCTCCGTTGAAGGGCGAACAGGAACTTAGCCCCGGTCGCCGATCCCAGTTGCACTGAACCTTCTGGGCGCGGCTCTGTTGAAGCTTTGACCAGACACCAATCGGACTTGCACACCTTGTTGCACTATGTGTCCTAGATGGCTTGATGAATACAGGCTTTAGCGTGCCCCAATGAGGGACACCACCCGATTCATCTATGAGCAAAACTCTTGTAAGGAAAGTAGCAGTTCTCAGTCTGACGCTGGCGATCGTTAACGTCTGTCACTTCTCTGCCTCATCTGAACAACACTAAACTTGGCGCTTGCAGATGAGCTTTTCGGTCGGTCGTCTCACTGGCTCCTCGGTGAGGGTGCCGTTGGAGGCTTGCATCAGTTCGTTTCGGGTCAATCCCTTTGGTTGGGAGAGGACGGTCATGAGTGGCGAGTACGTCCATTGCTCCTGGTCAGTCACTGCGTCAAGGCTAAACCAGGCAGAAGACAGTGCATGGCTAGCTGGCAGGGCAGGGGCACCACAAGCGGCGAGCCTGCCCCAGGCGTTCAGTCAAAAGCCTCCCAAGCGCTGTACGGTAAAGCATGTTCCTTATCCAACTGTTCGTGCAGCGATCGATAGAACTCCGCGATTTCGAATGCCTGCTTGGCTGATTCCCAATTGAGCTGCCGTCTGAGGCGATCGACGGCTCCCACGTCCCACTGTAGCCGTAGTTGTTGTTCGATGGTCCACACGAGTTGCTTCACCACCGCCGCATTGTCCTCCACTTGGTCGGGTAGAAAGAACAGCGGCTCGATGGTGAGACAGCCATCTTCCAGCGATTGCAGGTGCGACCATAGCTCCAGCAGTTGTTCACTGGTGTATAGATCCAACCATGGCTCCACCAGTTGTTCAGTGGTGTGTAGACCCAGCCCATCAATAAACGTGTCTTGGTCTAACTTCACAGCTGCATGGATAAAGATAGTCCTGCACGTGTCGTTCAGCCGGAAGGCGACCTGGTACAGTTCACCGCCTACCAATGTGTGGATCGCTTTGGCGATCATCCAAGAGCCTTGAGCCAGCACTTCTAAGCGGTAGCTGTGGTAGGCAAAGAGGCTTTGGTAATCAACCGACGTAACGACTTTGTGCAGTGCTTGGGTTTGCGCTGGAGTCAAATGCTTGAGCATCAGTAGTGTCTTCCTTTTAAAGACAAAAAGCCGCTCCCCCATAAATCGTGGCAGCGGCTTTTTTCAATTGTTGCTGACCATCATAGCACCGACACAGCAAGGGGACACATCTTTCGCTCCAGGCTCTTGCTGCCACCTTTCACTCACAACGTCAACGTCCACATCAACTGAGGCGATTGCCGCCCTGATGCCAGTGCCAGTCTGCACTTGTCACCGTAACAGGGATTGCTTGCCGGATTGAAATGCCAGCACGTAGGGTGAGAACAGTCCTGTTTGCCTACCACTGACGATGCCCATTGAAATCACCCTAGAGCGACGGCAACTGCAATTGACCCGTACAGAAGCAGCACTGGCGAAAGCTGCCACGAGTCGTCACGCCCTACGACGACAGTTTGACCGTGCGATCGCGGTAACCGCGCTGTTTGAGCCTGCTGGCTCTCTCAAAATCGATGAGGCGACTTTACGCTGGTCGATCCATCGCTATTCTGAAGACGAGAGGAAAACAGCATAGTCGATAACGTAGAAAACTGCCAGAGTAAAGCTTTCTCAGTAGTGGTGTGGCAGAAACAGTATCAAACCGGGTGTGTGAACATCACGACAAGTGCTCACGCTTCATCACTGTTTGCCATCATCACTGGTAGGAAAACCCTTCTTGATCAACCAATCCTTGATTGCCTCTTCCAACGCCACTGCTTGGGTCAGTTCCATTCGCACGCAAGCAACTTCAAACGCAATCTTTAAGTCTTTCGGAACTCTGCCCCGAATCTCCCTTATCTCCTTTGCCATAGGACTTTCCGTTTTAGTTCGGGGTTAATTGTTACACGGCAATTTAACAAGATCTCATTTGTGCAAAATTGCACTTGTGCGATTGAGCGATCGTGCCATAATATTAGCGATACAGTTCTGGCGCAGCTTTTTACAGGTATATGCTTCCTGAAACCTTCTTTGCCCTTCCAGAAGAATTCCCACAAACCTCTGCCCTTCCTAAGTTTCAGCTGGGCGATCGCGTCCGCTTTGTCCCCCTGCCTACTGAAGATTACGGCATCATCGTCGGACTCCAGTTCGTACCAGCGGCACACCTTCCGGGCTGGGGGTGGCGTTACACCATCTGGCTTGATCCCCAGTCACCCAGTCGTGCCTGGACTGACTCAGACCTGGTCTGGGAAGACGACCTGCAACGTTTCACGCTTGACCCGGCTGACCCTTTAGCCCAGGAGCAACCCGCATGACCCCGCAAGCCTTAGGCAGACGCGAACTTGCTCTGCTGCACTTTTACTGTGGTTGTCAGTTCAGCATGACCCCGCATGAGTTCTACGCTCGCTGGGGCGTCACACATACGCAAATCGCACAGATCTGTGGTGTGAGTGAGGCATCAGTGGACCGCTGGTTCTCACACGGCAAGCACCACCGTGTGGCTGAAGTCAGGCACCGCCGCAAGCTGGCAGAGATGCATTTTATCTGGGAGCACTACGAGCGCGTGCCGTTAGAACTGGTCGCTTACATCTGTTCACCCCCACGCAATGGTCAAGTCCCCTCACCGTGATAGGAACCATTTCCCTTCGACAGGGGGGCTGTTTTATGGTGATGAAGCTCGGAACTTAACCCAGTGGCTTTGTGATTGAAATTTCCCTGGAAAAACGTTGTCTCACCATTGACCGCATCACCGGGGCGCTCGCCCAGGCTGCCTATAGCCGTTCTGCCATGAAACCCGAACTGCTGACACGGCTGGAGCAACTAGCGGCTCCCTATGCGCCCCTCCCGTCCTGGTCCGTGCATCCCAATACCATCCGTGCCCTGGTGCGGCGTTATTCGGAACAGTCTGCCTTTTACCCGCTGGAGGAAATGGCGCAGTGGCTTGCCTACCAGCGCTACGGGCTGTTCCTGCTGCCAGGGCATCAACCCCTCTTTTATGCCCGTACAGAACATAAAACCGTCTGCCCCAACCGTAGTGCCACCGCTGCCCTCGGTGAAGCCTGCCTAGGCTTGGTGATGCAGTCCCTCTACCACGGTCGGCTGTTAGCGAGACCGATCGGTGATTATCCGGATGCCGTCTGTGCTCACCCCACCGATCAGACGCTCTACTTGGGCGAAGCAAAAGCGACGGCGGCGCAGACGGTAGACGACATCAAGCGCGTGATTGACAGTGAACTACCACGCTTTATCCCCTTTGTGGTAGCAGCCAACGCCTTGGACAATACACCGACTAAAGTGTTAGGGCTACTGGTCGGAACCACGATCCTGAGCAGTGACCAGTGGCATTGCGCGATTTCCGAAGTACAGGTCTAAAGCTGATGGTACAAGTTATTTCCGAGCGTGAGTTTATCCTACAACAGGTGGTGTGTATCCTGGTCGCAAGTGCGGACAGCGGCAATGACAGCAATCTGGTACTGCAACTGGCATTGACGGAACTGGTCAAGCAGGTGATGCGGGAACTGGCACAGGCTAGCGAAGCAGACTATCTTCAGGGCAAGCTGCTACAGGCAGCGATGCAAACCACCACGCAACTGCTGGAGGCACGGGCAGCAACAGTCAACCAGGGCGACCTGTCCCCTTATTGGACACGCATCGCCCGCTCGCTGCGCTGGGTTGCCAAAGAAATGACCACGTTAGGGTTGCGGCTCCAGGCAACACAACAGGGTGAAGTGATGCGTGCGCCCAAGGTGGTGTCTGCTGCCCCCGTCCCTTTCCAGATTACTGAGTTGGGATCACGGGGTCATTCAGAGGGTTTAATTGTCCACCCCCTGGCAGACTGCCGTTTAGCTCTGGAGCGCGTCCCGCAGTCCTACCGGGTCCGAGCTAGCAGGGGTTATCCCTGGGAAGTGGAAAGCGAGGGGATCACGTTCGTGGTTGAGGCGGATAGCAGCATCATCACGTTTCTGGAGGGCTTTCCCGATGCTGTGGTTGAGCAGGCAAAAGCAGCTTTGGAGCAGCTTGCCTATGACTTGTATGCCCCGCTTGAAGTCTGGGAAAAGTTCTAGTCAAGACCAGAATGGCACCCAGGACACTGGAGCATTTGGCGCAGGGCAAGCCGCTCTAGCAAGCAGCAAAATTAGCCAGCACAGCGCTTGGCACGCTCGCTGCTAGTTGTGTGCATGAGTGGGGAGGCTTGTCCTCATTTTCTGATGATGGTTTTACAGCACCTCGGTTTACCGCTAAGCCATCACTCCTAGATCCCCCATCATCCTTGGCGTTTCTATAAACGGCACCGACCAAAGCACAGCCTTTAAAGCTAGGGGAAAGCTACCCCGTGCGGATGAGGAACTTCTGAACAAGGGCAGAAACAGCCTGAAGGCGATCGTGGGTTATTTAGACAACCCAAACACATCAGAGTCGTGGTGGCAAAGCCCAAGTAGAGGAGCAACACTGGCTCTAGCGAGACGATCGCTGCTTTTGTGTCGAGCAAGCTATTGCCGAACAAACGATAGTGCGGTTCAACAGCCATTAGCCGTTCAGTGCCTCTTGAAGCTAGAGTCACCCTCTTCATTCGCTCGTTGACTCTAGAGGTCGATACAAGTCACCGCTAAAAGCTCATCCAACTGCGATTGCACTCGCTACAGGAGAGTAGCAACTTGTCATTTCACCATTTACAGGTGAAAGACTAAATTCTCATTTCAATCATGAGAAATACCTCATCAAAAGATTAAGAAAGTTAAAAATTTGCTCAAACGCAACGATTTTGAGCAAATAAATCTTATCTAAAACATAAGTGCTACTACGGTTGCGAACTAGAAGGAAAAGTGCTTTTCAAAATATCAAATTTCTTGCTTACCTTCTTACTCTCTTTATATCAGCATGCAACCAAAAATGTCAAGTTTTAAGGGAATCCGCTTCAGCAAAGCAATCAAAGATTTTTCGGTCGCAACAGCATGAGAAGAAATTCAGTATCAACCTTTGCTTTCGATAATTCACACATCCTATAAAACTCTTTTTCTTAGCTTTGTAACGTAAGTTTAACTTTGAGTTAAGGTCTCAAAATCCACGGTATCGCGCGCTTTTATTTGTATGTTATGAATGCCGTATCACAGAAAAACAACGGCAAAAATATGCTGACTGACCATAGAAAATTAAATTTTGCGAAACATGTGAAAGCTCTACTTAGTCGAGACTGTGTATATGTGATCCTGCGATCTCTTTTTGAGTCGAGCACTCATCGAGTCAGCAATGCTTCACTCTCTTACGAGGTAGGAATCTAATATGGCAGCCTTTTTAACGCTACCCAATTTCATTGTGAATCTTGAAGCCATTCAAATGATCAAAATCAGCCCAGATCCCCTGACTGTTTTAATCTTCTGGACTTCAGGCTACGAAGAAACAATGCTTCAGGGTGAGGATGCTTTGCGTTTTATAGATGCCGTTGATAAATATTCGATCAATGGCTTCAACAACTCTACCCTTCACGATTGAAGATGGCTGGCTTGAAACAGTTTTGACTCATGAGTCTATGCCGTAGAACTGTTAGTTAAAGCAATTGAGAAATCAAATCTGGTTCAGGCACTCATTTGGTACATGAATGCCCAGTTTTTAATGCTTAATTCAGGCGCACTCAGTTGTGGCATGACTTAATCTACGAGCTAAATAACAAGCTGATTCATTTTACGCCCCTCTTACAACGTTAACTATTGCACTTTGCTTAGGAGTCATTCAAACATGGCAATGCGGACTATTAGAACTGACGCTATAGTCAGGACTAGCAAGCCTCGGCAAAGCAAGAAAGCCATAGATGATTTGGTCTCGTTTGATGAAGCAGCCTGGTGCTGTGTATGTGAATTTGGCTACAAACATACGCTGCTTGTCGATACGATCATTAAACAGATCAAACAGCATCACAAGCTCCTCAATTGGATACATATCAGTCAGGAGCTTCAAAAGCAGGATGAAACCACTCAGGAACCAGAAGCGAAGCAGAGGCAAAATTGGTTGCCAAAGGGGCTAGTCAAAACATTGTGTGATGCTCTAGCACGAACTTCTCAATTTAGTAAGATGTCTGGGCGCTTCTATACCTCAGCTATTGAGCGTGTCGAAGAAATCTTCAAAAGCTGGTTTACTTCTCACCGGAAGCTAATCCAGAGAATAGGGGGCAAACGACGTTGGTTAGCAGTTGTCGAAAGTGATGCTGCTTTAGCTGAAACCAGTAATTTTAGCCAGCAGGAAATCGAGCAGAGAGCAGCACAAATCCTCGCCGAACTAGAAGCTAAAGATGAATTGACTGATGCTAGTGGCGATCGCCCACCCTTCGATTTCCTATTCAAGCAATTTGACGCAACAGAAGAGGTATTGAGTCGTCGTGCCATTATTCATCTGCTCAAAAACGGAGGCAAACCTCAAGCAGAAGTAAAGGAGCCTAGAAAGAGCAAGAGCAAGAGCAAGAGCAAGAGTAAAAGCAAACCTGCACAGCCGCTAACGCTTACTGAGCGCTTGGAAGCAATGCGAGTTGGAATAGAGCGTTTGGAAAAGCAGCTTCTAGAACAGCTTCCGAGAGCCAGAAATCTCTTTCCTAAGCAGGCGTTTGAGCACCATCTGGAAGCTGTAATTGCTATGCCGAACTCAGATGCAACCGAACTTGAGCGGTATTACTTTTTATATTTTTCACTTTTGCTTTACCTTTCTGATTCCAACGAATATATTCAACTTGAGCAGCACTTACTTGCAGCACTGGTACTTCAGTGGAGCAAATTAGGTGATCTTCACTACTATCTAGATTTAATTGATTCTTTCATGCTGTACGCTGCCTCTGAGCAGCAATATCTGCAATTTGGATTCTATCTACTGCAAACAATAAAACTTGAGGCAGAAAGAGTTGAAGCTACTTTCTTTGCTTGGCATGAGTCAATCACACCAAAGCTACATGACTTCTTGAGAGAGCCCAAAGCTCTACCCTATCCAATGAGTTTTGGCTACGATGGTGTCCGATCCTGGTGGATGAATCAAAAGGGGAAGATTTTCTTCAAGTTAAATGGTTGGGGTGACTTGCTGTTTGAGGTGCGTTGCCATCGTCGTCAGTTGTCGCTGATCAAAACCTTTCTGAAGGACTGGCAAACCAAAAACGACTCTGAAAGGAAAGCTCAATCTTCAAAGAAGGATCAATTTACAGGGAGTTTTATGCTCCTCCGCTCCATTGAACTGATCTGGAAGCCTATAAAAGCCAGTGAGCAAAAAGACGCCCAGTTGTGCTCCCAGTGCAAGATCTTTCAGCAGTACGGCGAAAAAGGGTTCTGGCATGAATGCACGCTCACGATTCATTGGACTTTTAATGCCGAGGCTCTGACACGTCAGGGTTTAGAAAAGATTCGTCAGCGCAAGCTGGAGCCACAGTTAAAGCAGTTGCAGGCGAAACAGGCAACGCTGGAACAGAAGCAAGACCTGCTGAACAAGTTAGAGCAAGCAGCACCAGAAGCTTCCAAGAGCCAAGATCAACTCAAACGCCTTGGGAATCTGAAAAAGCAGATTCAGCAGCTTCAGGAAGAGCTTGCCAAACCACGCCCAAAACTAGATTGTCTCAAAGCTGCCAAACCGTTTGAGCGTCCTGATCGCCCCCTTTACGAAGGTGTCCCCAACATCTTTGTTGGTGTGCTCCTTGATCTCGACAAACATCTTGTCGTGACCGTCGTGGATGCGATGCGCCGTAAGCGTTTAACCCTTCGCAGTGCTCCTAAGGTTTCACCAGAAGGTCACAGGCTCCTCCAAAAATATTTTCGGCAACGACGGGAACACTCAAAACAACGCCAAACCGATCAGCAAGTACAGCGACATAACTACCAGACTGAATCTGACTTAGGTCAGCAGGTAGCACGTTTGTTTGCCAAAGGGGTAGTTGAATTAGCGCAGGCCCACAAAGCCAGCACGATCGTCATCCCGGTAACAGATGGATGGCGAGAACGCTTATATAGCCAGCTAATTGCCAGAGCCAAACTTAAGTGTGAGGGCAACAAGCAAGCAATGGACCGATATACCAAAGAACATGGCAAGCAACTGCATCAGTGGGATTACAACCGCTTAAGCCAAGCAATCATTGATTGTGCCGCCACGCACGGTATAGAAGTCGTTCGACAAAAAACTGTGTTTGAAACAGATGTGTTTCAACAGGCAGCAAACCTTACAATCACAGCTTACGATTCGTTAAATTCTGCTCAAATGTGACTGTAATTTCTGCTTCAAGGCAGTACTATTTAAGCAAGGCGTCGAAGGTACATGCTCTATAGACTTAAGTCTCTTAGTGCCTCTGTGCCAGGGATCGTCTTGGTAAAGGGAGAATTGCTTTAGAAAGGTCAGAAACTTTTCCTTAACTGATTCTAACTAACTAGGATGATCGAGGGGGTTACGTTTTACCACTGCAAGGTGGATACTTTCAGACCCCTATGGTAGCTGCTCGCTCTTGGTGAGGTGCACACCTTACCCCACTACAGCAATGTGTGTGGCTGTCTAGGTTATGAGCGAAGTTAAGGCATCGGTTCGTTACCTAAATTCAATCATAAATTACGCGACTAGATAAGTGAGTATGATCCGCAAGGATCTATATGTCTTTAGCAAACCAGAGCTTCTGTTTTGTTACTGGCGTAGGGATGGTTCTCCAAAGTGGCTACTGAATCTTCCCAATTTTTTTTGGCAGACCGAAGCGGGAGTAATACTCCTAGCACGTTTGCCAAATTCCTGTATTCCCTGCTAGCTATAGGTTCTACAAGCGCTGCTATTTGCTAAAGCCTTTCCCTAAAAGGTAAAAGTGAGGCAGAAGCAGAGGTTTGCCAAAACCAGGCTTGAAACTGTTGCCAGTTGGGAATCTTGATGCCAAGGGGTTGCAATGACTGTTTTGGCTTAGGGCAGAATGAAAGCTTGACGTTGTGGATGCTCCACCCTCCTTTTTGAAGTTGCAATGACTGTTTTGGCTTAGGGCAGAATGAAAGTTTTGAATGACTAACTCAGACGGCACAGAACAAGCGTTGCAATGACTGTTTTGGCTTAGGGCAGAATGAAAGTGAATGAAATCACTGAGCCTCAAACAAACGGTTCTGTTGCAATGACTGTTTTGGCTTAGGGCAGAATGAAAGCTACCCTTGCGTTTATCCTCACCCATTACACCCGTTGTTGCAATGACTGTTTTGGCTTAGGGCAGAATGAAAGCGGTGTCACCCCTGCCCTCAAGTCGTGCCTGAATGGTTGCAATGACTGTTTTGGCTTAGGGCAGAATGAAAGGCAATTCACCATCCATGCCTTCCAGCCACTTCGTATGTTGCAATGACTGTTTTGGCTTAGGGCAGAATGAAAGCGGTGTCACCCCTGCCCTCAAGTCGTGCCTGAATGGTTGCAATGACTGTTTTGGCTTAGGGCAGAATGAAAGAGCTAAAAAGTCTTTTTGGTTGCGTGGACAGTCCATTGTTGCAATGACTGTTTTGGCTTAGGGCAGAATGAAAGAGTACCTCCCTTCGCTCGCTCAACGGTCTTCAAACAGCCGCAATGACTATTTTGCTTGGGGTGGAATGAAAGAAAAAATTGAGAGTATTGGATTTATAGCCGAGCAAAGCCGCTATTTTGGCATGTTGGATGTCATAAGTGGTATCAGTTCTATTACAATTCGTCTATGGGAAGGATGAAAGAGGCAGGGGTCTGCAAACTCTTGCGTAAAGTAAAATAAACAGCACAGTATATTTAGAAAACTAACGCACCCAAGCATAAATGTTTGGGTGCGTTAGTTTTTTGGTGGCAGCCAGTGAGGTTGACTAACTTACATCTTCAGTTTCCTGCTAACCTTGCTTTTAGGAGCTTGCTATATTGCTTCAGTCTTCTCACACCGCTAGCGACTAGCGCCATGTAACGTGGACTGTACATGAACTTCTGGAAATTAATTCTTTAAAGCTAGTTTTTAGGGTAATAAGAACTGTTTAATCAAAAGATTCTGCCGCTCAAACGACAGAATCAAGGTTTCAACAATTTTTGGAAATGAACTCTTTAAAACTGCTGAATAATTCTTTAATGTACAGCAAATGTACATTTACGAAGGCGGCACCCAGATTCGAACTGGGGGTAAGGGATTTGCAGTCCCCTGCCTTACCACTTGGCCATGCCGCCAGAAACATAGATTGATGACAGAAATTAAACTATACCAAATTTCGTTCCTTACTGATCGAAAGGATATACAGCTAGCTCTGTTTTCTCGTTATCCTTGCTACAGTAAAGGCGCTTTGCTCCAACAAGTATTGCTGAAAGCGCCTTTGTGATGCTGTTGGGCGATCGTATGTACCGCCCATGCCTCTGCCACGTCAGGGTAATCAACCCGGTAGTGCCCACCTCGGCTCTCGGTGCGGAAGTGTGCGCTCTTGAGAATGAGCCAGGCAACATCAAGCAAGTTACGGGTTTCTGCCCAAACTCGTAGCTCTGCGTCAGCAGCGATCGCCTCAAGCGCAACAACCTTGCCTGGTTGGCGGTGCAGCAACGCTCGACTTACAGCAAGGTTCGCAAATTCTTCTTGCCAGTATTCAACCTGAGCGATCGCCGCTGCCATAGTTGTGCCGTCACGGCAAATACCTGCGCTTTGCCACACCAGACGAGGCAGCTCTTGACGAAGCATTTTGAGCTTATCAGAGTCGGCGAGGGTGGAAGGTAGCTTGCTGATGGGCTGGAGTGGTGTCAATGGCGCGAGCGTAGAAGTTTTCCGATTGGAGTGCTCGAGCAGTTCCTCTGTGCTTCCGCCCTCTAAAGTCTCCACGACCTGTTCCGACGCCTCACTTCTCCACCTCCCGTTTACTTCTAAGTGAGCAAACTGCGCGCCAAAGACCAGACATTCCAATAATGAATTGCTGGCAAGCCGATTGGCTCCATGCACACCCGTACTGGCTGTTTCACCAACCGCATACACACCGGGAATGGACGTTTGGTTACCTAGATTGGTAGCAATGCCACCCATCCAGTAGTGGGCAGCGGGTGCAACGGGAATAGGTTCACGAAAAACATCAATGCCCCAGCGTTGACATACTTGAATAATGTTAGGAAAACGGTGCTGAATTGTTTCAGGTGCAATGGGCCGAAGATCCAACCAGACGTGAGCAGATGCTGGATCAGCGTGGGTTGTCTGCAAGTAGCTAAAGATCGCACGGCTCACAACATCTCTAGGGGCAAGTTCGCCTGCTGGATGGTAGTCAAACGCAAAGCGTCGTCCGTGATCATCAACCAAATGAGCGCCTTCACCCCGCACAGCTTCGCTAATAAGAAAGCGAGGGGCACCAGGTTTTGTTAGCGCTGTAGGATGAAATTGCACAAATTCTAAATCGCGCAAAATGGCACCAGCACGATGAGCGATCGCCACACCATCGCCTGTACTCAGTTCTGGATTAGTCGTTTGGGCAAAGACTTGACCACCGCCACCCGTCGCGAGAATCACAGCCTCTGCTCGCAGCCAAAGTACCTGTCCTTGATAAAGCAAACAAATGCCCTGACAGTGATCGGTTACTTCATCCATCCAAAGGTCAAGCGTCAACGCCTCTGACAGCACACAGATGTTCTTGCGACGCAAGACTTGGGCCGTCAGGGTGCTAACCACTTCGCGACCCGTTGTATCGGCTGCATGGAGGACTCGCCGTCGAGAGTGTGCTGCTTCTAGAGTGAGCGCTAGGGTACCATCATGGCGATCGAAGGCAACACCCATGCCGACTAAGGCTTGAATGCACTCTGGTGCCTGCTCCACCAGAAACTTAACCGCCTCGTAGTCGCACAGTCCGGCTCCTGCTTGCAGGGTATCGGCAAGGTGCAGTGCTGGGGAGTCTTCTGGATCAGTCACTGCCGCAATGCCGCCCTGCGCCCAGTCACTAGCAGACAACGAGAGGGTATCTTTTGTTAGTAGCCCAATCTGAAGATGATCTGGCAGACAAAGCGCTGTGTATAGTCCGGCTGCACCTGCTCCCACAATGATCACATCAAATTGTGGGGGTAACTCAGACGCAAGGGGCGATCGCAAAACAGACGATGGCAACGGCTCTACCAATGTTAGGGTTCAGATTTTAGTGTAAGGAGATGCGAGACTCTACTAAGTAACAAGGTGCTACCTATAGACAAGGAGGTAAACATCCTTTAAGCCGACTCAACGACGGGCAAGCTCAGACTCAGTGTTGCTCGCTCAATGCCTTTAGTCTAAAGCTAGTGACTAAAGTACGGGTCAAAAACAAAAATTGCTCTCCGACCACATAGCAGCCATTGAGCAATTTAGTTTACTTACTTGAGCGTGAGCTTAATTGAATCAGCCTTCTTAGGCTGGCACGATCAGCGGTAGATTCCGTTATTAATCCGATCGGAGCCTTCTACTAGAGCATCTTCTACATCAGTGACGGTGAAGTTATCCAGATTTGCCTGCAACACTTCTTTCTGCTTGTCAGTTAAACCTGCGATCTCCAAAACATCCTCAACGCTTTTGTAAGGTGCGTTCTTGACAATTAACCCTGCCAGAGTAGGATATAAGCCCGCATACTGCCTGAATGAACGCACGTTTGTGTTATTCAAGTCGAGCTTCTTACCGTACTCGGAACTGAGTTTTTCGCCTACAACATCACGAATCGCTTCAGCCGCAAGCAAAGTCGGGGCGATCGCCACATGCTGCAACTGATAGCCAGTTAAATTGTCCAAATTTGCTGCTAGAGCCGTTTGAGGCATTCCGAGCCAACCCAGGCAACCAACCAGCATACAAAGAACTGTCAATACACTAACCAACCGTTTCATGAATACATTCCTCCCTTCCTGTCGTATGGAAGCCATACACAGCATTTGTTTAGAGCCTATCATTTCCTGGTCATCATCTCTCACTATGGCGCGCCTGACTAGAGCGTCTTGGTGCAAATCTTTACACTTGAGGAAGCAAGCAGGCAGTGCCAACAAGCAGTTGCCTTGTCATAGCGAAAGCAACTGCTTCGGCATAGTGAAGGGATGAAGCATGAGCGTTGAGCGATCGCCATCTACTGCAAAAATATTCAGTGCAGAAATTGCTGTGGCTCAAGCCCTCAAAGCACACGCTAATTTTTTAAGCCAGCAGCCAGATCACCTTCTAGCTTGTTTGCCTAGCTTCTACTCTTCATTTGCAGGAAGGTTTCCAGGTCTGGAAACGAGCACGCGTGAGCCACCGTCGAAACCTCGTAGCCTTTGAGGTTAACCGTGTAGTTTCTGAATAGATCGATCGACGTGATTTCGAGATCCATCAAGTGCCTATACGTCGTCTCGCCAACAGCAATATCGAGACCAATTTGCTTTGTAGAGGTTTCCAGCCTAAAGGCTGCATTTACGGTATCGCCTAGTGCCGTGTAGTCAGGGCGATCGCCGCTGCCAGTATTACCGACCATCGCATAGCCTGTATTAATGCCAGCCCCTATTCGCAGTGGGAAGGGAAGCGGGTAGAGGTTGTACAAATCGCTCGTCATTTTATGAAGCGCATTCAGGGCACGAAAAATGCGTAGCATCTCGTCGTTATTCACACCCTGCGGTCCATGAATCCAGATTGCCATGACGGCATCGCCGATGTATTTGTCAACCCAACTGCCATACTCGCGAATAATATCGCCTGCATGGCGAAACCAGGTACCAATGACTTCTGACAAAACCTTTTCATCCAGTTGGCGCGTCAGCACTGTAAAGTCGCGGATATCTACCACCAAAACGGAGATTAAACGACGCACATGCAGCGTTGCTGTTGCCGTAAATTCCTTTGAATCAGCGCCAGCACCTGAGTCAACAGGCGGATTTAAGGTCGGGCAGTAAAAGTCGAGTTCTGTTTGCCCAAACGTAAGGCGATCGCCATTATGCAGCGTGACCGGAATACTGACCCGACGACCATTCACAAACGAGCCATTACGACTACCCAGATCGATCAAATAAAATTCGCCAGTCTCCATGCACTGCAACATGGCGTGATTGCGAGAGATCCAACGATCAGGCAAGACAAAATTATTATCCTCACTGCGCCCGAGTGTCCAGCAGTTGCTACCCGCAAGCGGTAACCGCCGACTGCCAGAGTCAGTACGAAGTACGAGATGGGGAGTGGGTTGTAAAGTCACCACAGGCTGAGACAAATAATCCTTTCCTATGATGCATCCTGACATATCTCACTATGACAGTGTAGTCTTTCGAGGAAAATTCGCTCAAAACAACTTGAACTAATCTTTCCCAGTCGAACTTGCATAGAGAGAATGCGGCAGAGCTACAAGACACATCGAGCTAGAGAAGACCTCAGGAGGCAGTCGCCGCCAGCCAAAACAAGCTATCTACCAGAATTGTACTCAACACTGCGCCACTAAATGCCCACCAGTGAAGCTGCCGCGAGAACAATGGCAACATCGCTACCGTAAAGAGGATAGAGACCAGCACGATCGCCCATCCAGAACCCCAAGGTGTCAGCATTTGAGCGATCGCATTCTGAAAGATAGGCTGTACAGCATCAGGAGCAACTTGAGCATCAACTTGCATCAGTTGCCGCCAGTAGGGGATCAAATCAACCAGGTAAAAGTAAACATCCGTTACAACCGTTCCAAAGAGGGAACCGAAGTAGAAAAAGTTGCCAATCTTGCCAGAGTTACGAGCCACGCCCCAAATGGCGATTGGTAAGCCAATGGCTTCTATAGGCAGATGCAGCAACGGTTCCCACCGAAACCAACCCCAGTAAACCGACCCTGCCAGCCATGTCCAGGTAAAGCCGATTAGCAAATCGCCCCAACGCTCACTTGCAGGACGCTTCAGCAGTCGCAGACTCAGCAAGAGCCAACCAAGCGTCATCACAAGGCTGAGCCACGGCACGAGACGCACAAGGGGGGCTTGCACAAAGACGGGCACCGACACTAGAACCACTGCAGCAGCCAGCATGAGCCAACGTTGTAATCCTTCAGCTTTCTTCACTGAAGAGCTTACTAACGCTTCACTCAACTCAGAATGCAGTTCTGGTAGGTAGATAGCTGGCGGGGCGGCAGAGGTAGAATTAGATGCGGGGGTGTAGGAAACCAAAGTATTACTAATGTTTCTTATTTACTTTACTTTACTTAACATAGCACAAATCCATCTATACCCCCCAGGGGGATATAGCCACTATCCTAACTTGAATTTCTGCTAAAGTGCGGCTGCGGCTGTTCACAATCTGTCAGGGCTTGGTTCAGCTTGCAGGGATCGTTCAAGGTGGCGATCGAGTGCGCTACCGCTACTTAAATATGATTGGCGTGAATGTTATCAGCGCTGCAACCAGAAATTACTCTATTAGTCAGCCTAATCAGCCATGCTGTTGCGAAACATCTCCTGTTAGACATGCATGGCAAGTGTAGGTTGGGAAATAAAGCGGTATGCCTTTAGAGCGTTTGCCAAGGTTGCCGCGATCGTTATGGAGAATAGTTAATGGTTTGGTCAATGTCAAATCCAGGTTTCTTTCTGCTTAATCAGGGATGGCATGGTCTGTTCAGCCTGGCTTCAACGCTTGCAGTCAGCGATGCCGTAACACCTGTAGTGCCTTCCAGCCCTGGTTTGCTGCTTAGTCTCTTGCAAGCGATCGTGCTGGGTTTAGTGCAAGGCATTACTGAGTTTTTGCCAATTAGCAGTACGGCTCACCTCATCATCTTTACCGATGTTTTTCACTGGAACTACCTCGGACAAAAGTTTTTTGTTGATGCCATTCAGTTTGGCAGCGTTGTGGCGGTGCTGTGGTACTTCTGGGCAGACATTCGCCAGATTTTGACTGGAGGCTGGGCAGCGTTTCAGCGCAAAGATTGGCAGCAAGAAGAGTGGAAGATCCTGGTTGGTATTGCTGTTGGCACCTTGCCCGCGTTAAGCGTAGGATTTCTGTTAAAAGATGTGCTGCCTGAAAGTCCGCTGGTCATTGGTATTGCCTCTATTGTAATGGCGCTGTTGCTGGGGTTGGCGGAGACGATTGGTACCCGCAAGCGTGACTTTAATGCACTGGAGATTAAAGATGGCATTTTGGTGGGGTTGGGGCAGATGTTGGCACTGGTGCCTGGTGTCTCGCGCTCTGGCTCAACGCTGACGGCGGCTCTCTTCCTGGGTTTAGAACGGCGAACAGCAGCACGGTTTTCTTTCCTGCTGGGCATTCCGACGCTGACGATCGCTACGCTCTATCAGTCCCGTAAAGCCTTTGGCAACCCCGAAATGCTGCTGCCGTTGCTCGTGGGGATCGTTTCTACCTTTATTTTTTCTTACCTTGCGATTGCCTGGCTGCTGCGCTTTTTGCAAAACCGGAACACCTGGATCTTTGTTTGGTATCGGTTGGCTTTTGGAGGAGCATTGCTGCTTGCGGTAGCAGCAAATTTATTCAGAGACGCTTAAAGATCTGCACGATTAGAGTGGTGGGGTGTAGGGTGGAAGCAGTGCTACCCTGTTCACTCCCATGAGCGAAGTCTCGATTCGTCCTGCTTTAATTACTGCTGTTTTGCCAGACTCGATCGCGGCTGAGATTGGGTTTGAGATTGGCGATCGACTCGTGTCGATTAATGGTCAACGTCCCCGTGACTTGATTGACTATCAGTTTCTTTGTGCCGATGAAGTGTTGGCGCTCGAAGTGCTTGATACGGCTGGCAAACCACATCAGGTAGAAATCGAGAAAGACTACGACGAAGACCTGGGGCTTGAGTTTGAAAGTGCCCTCTTTGACGGTTTAATGCAATGCAATAACCGCTGCCCCTTTTGTTTTATTGATCAACAGCCTCCAGGGATGCGGCAAACCCTTTACCTCAAAGACGACGACTACCGCTTGAGTTTTCTCTATGGCAGCTATCTCACCCTGACTAATGTGAGCCAGCGTGAGTGGGATCGCATCGAACAAATGCGGCTGTCTCCTCTCTTCGTCTCAGTACACGCTACAGAGCCAGACATACGCAGCCAACTCCTGAAAAACCCTCGTGCGGGACAGCTACTAGAGCAACTACGCTGGTTTCAAGAACGGCGGCTGCAAATTCACGCGCAGGTAGTGCTATGCCCTGGGATCAACGATCGCGATCATCTCACTCGCACGCTCCTTGACCTGTTCGAGTTTCATCAAGATGATGTGCCTGCTGTTGCGTCAGTTGCCGTTGTACCCGTGGGCTTGACGCGCTTTCGTCCCAGTGAAGATGAACTCATCCCAGTCAGCCGCGAAAAGGCGCAGGAAGTGATTGCCCAAGTGCAAGACCTGCAAGCCAAATTTCGCCAGCAGGTCGGCTCTACCTTTGCCTGGTTAGCGGATGAGTGGTTTCTCCTCGCCCACCAGGAGTTACCACCCGAATCGCATTACGAAGACTATCCGCAGCTTGGTAATGGGGTTGGCTCGATTCGCCAATTCCTCAAACAGTTCCAAAGCGCTGCTCGAAAGTTGCCCAAACAGTTGGCTCAGCCGCGTCGCCTTACATGGGTCGTCGGCAATGCAGTAGAACAAGCCTTTCAGCCCATCCTCGATCGCTTCAATCAGGTACAAGGGCTAGAGGTGAGTATGGTGGCGATCGCCAGCCAATACTGGGGGCAAACCATGACCGTGACGGGTCTACTCACCGGGCAAGATATCCTGCACACGCTTAAGGAACGGGAACTAGGCGATGCCATTCTTCTACCATCCTTGATGCTGAAGCATAATGACACATGCTTTCTCGACGATATGACGGTTGCAGACCTGAGTCAGCAATTGCAGACACCCATGCTTATCGTTGGCGATGTGGAGCATTTGATCGAGACGGTAATGGGTGAGGGATGAGGGGTGAAGGATAAGTTTTTTCGCTTCCTCCACTCTCCTTGCTTCCCCTGCTTCCCTTTACCCCTGCTCCTCTCACTCCTCCTGCTTAAATGTGCGTCCGATTCAACCTCACCTGATAAGCTGTTGAAGGTTTGCGATCGCCGCTTGGTGGGCTAATGCTTTTTCGGTGATGCTTTAAGGTTCGGCATGATATTTGAGCAAATTTCCAACGTCTTTGAAGCCGGTGGCATCGTCATGTTTCCGCTGCTGGGCTTCTCAATCGTGGCGGTAGCGTTAATTCTAGAGCGTCTTCGTTTTTGGCTACGGATTACAAAGCGCCAGGATAAATTTGTGCGCGACATTCTAGATCTTTACCAGCGCAGTCCTAGAGCCACATTGTTGCAGCTAGAGCAAAATCTAGATTTACCGGTCGCTCGCATTTTTCTGGCAGCGCTGGGACTCGATCGCCCCAATCCAGAGGAGTTTCGTCTGGCATTAGAAAGTGCTGCTCAGGCAGAGATGCCGTTGATTAAGCGGTTTAACACAGTGTTTGAAACCATTATCAGTCTGTCACCGCTGTTAGGACTGCTGGGCACCGTTTTAGGGCTAATTCGCTCATTTGCGTCACTTAGAATTGGTGAAGTGAGTGCTAACAACGCTGCGCCCGTTAGTGCTGGTATTAGCGAAGCGCTAGTCTCAACTGCGGCTGGCTTGGCAGTGGCAATCCTCACCCTTGCCTTTGCCAATACGTTTCGCGGCCTGTACTTGCGTCAAATCGCTTTGATTCAAGAGTATGGTGGGCAAATGGAGCTGCTCTACCGTCATCGCTACGAACGAGGAGAAATTCCCTATGCGTCTCCCTGAAGAACCGGATAATCCGCCGCAGCTAAATATTTTGCCCATGATCGACGTGATCTTTGCGCTGCTGACATTTTTTATCCTTTCTACTCTGTCTCTCACACGATCGGAAGGGTTGCCTGTTAACTTACCAAAGGCGGCGACAGCGCAACCGCAATCAAGCAGCCAGATTGTAGTAACGCTCAACCAGCAAGGACAGCTTACACTCAACCGCCGACCGGCACAATTAGGCGATTTGCAAACAAGGATTCGGGCATTGATGGGTAATAACCCGAATGCAGTAGTGGTAATTAATGCAGATGAGCGTGTGAGCCACGGGCAAGTTATTGCCGTGATGGATCGGCTGCGGTTGATCCCTGGCGTAAGGCTAGCGATCGCGGCTCAACGCCCAGCACCATAGAAAGGCAAAAGTAAAAAGTGAAGAGGTATTGCTTCGTTTTAACTTTTGCCTTTTGCCTTCTAACTTTTGCCTTTAACCTCTTCCAACACCGACATAGCGGAAACCGGCTTGCTCTAGCACTTTGCGATCGAGGAAGTTACGACCATCAATCATGACAGGAGTGTGCATCAGCGATGCCATTTTAGCGTAGTCAAGTTCACGAAACTGCTTCCAGTCTGTGACCAGTACCAAAGCATCACAGCCATCTGCTAGGCGCTCTGCATCGGTTTCGACCATGACATCTGAGAGACCGTGCCGCATTCCGGTTTGCGCGATGATTGGGTCGTATGCTTTCACTTTGGTTCCCAGGCGGGCAAGCTGCTCGATGATATTAAGTGCAGGCGCGTCCCGCAGGTCATCCGTGTCAGGCTTGAAGGTAAGACCCAACAGCCCAACCGTTTTACCTTTGAGGATTTTCAGCACTTGCTGGAGTTTTTCGATTGCAATAATGCGCTGTTGCTGGTTAACGCTGACGGCAGCTTTCAACAGGTGTGCTTCGTAGCCATAGTCATCCGCTGTATGGATGAGAGCAGAAACGTCTTTGGGGAAACAGGAACCACCCCAACCAATACCAGCTTGCAAAAACTTGTTGCCCACACGGGAGTCTAAGCCAATGCCTTTAGCGACTTCAACAACATCGGCACCAACGCGCTCGCAGATGTTAGCCACTTCGTTAATGAAGCTAATCTTAGTTGCCAGAAACGCATTAGCTGCGTACTTAATCATTTCTGCCGAGCTGAGGTCGGTTTCTACAACAGGTACAGGGGGCAGAGTTTTGTCGATCGCATACTCACGTCTGACAATGGGCGCATAGAGCTCTTGCATCAGCGCGATCGCCTTCGCACTAGTGCTACCCAACACAATGCGATCGGGATTGAATGTATCGTCAACTGCACATCCTTCGCGTAAGAACTCGGGGTTGCTCACCACATCAAAGGCTGGGTCTGGCGACAGCACCTTACGTGTTACTAAATCTTCTGTTGCGCCAGCGCCAGCCAGCACAGCCGCATTCAATGTTGCTCGCTGTTCGGCAAAACCTTCCATAATCAGCATTCTGACCCAATCGCCAGAGCCGATCGGTACAGTTGATTTGTTAACAATGACCTTATAGTCACTGCTGAGATGAGAACCAATGCCTCGTGCAACCGCTTCAACATAGCGTGTGTCGCTTTCACCATTGGGTAAGGCAGGCGTACCAACTGCAATGAACAAGATTTGTCCATGGGCGACACCTGCTGCCAAGTCGGTGGTGAACTCAATTTTTTCTGATTGAATCGCCGCTTTGATGATGTCTGATAGCCCTGGTTCAAAGATGGGCGACTGACCACTTTGCATCAACTTCACTTTCTCTTCGTTGTTATCAACGCAGATAACGTGATGACCGACATGAGCGAGGCAGGCTCCAGTTACTAAACCAACGTATCCCGTACCAATGACACAAACGCGCATAGGAAAATCCTCAAGGAGTATTAGCAATTAGCAAGAAGCAATCTGTAGGCAATGTAGCCAGCGCAAAGAATGGGGTCAGACCCCCTGATGACATCTGTTGAATGTTAGTCTGCTCAGTGCTTAGACTGATTGCAGCAGACAACAAGCAAAACTAAAGGGTCGTCACGCGATCACGAGAGGCACCGCTTTCATTAGAAGCACCCTCGTACTGAGCGTCTGGATCGATCATGCGAGCCCGAAAATCGTCAATTGTGTAGTCAAGACCTTGCTGTAAAGGCACTGTGGGCTGCCAGCCGAGCCAGTCGTTCGCCTTAGTAATGTCGGGCTTGCGACGGCGAGGATCGTCTTGAGGCAGGGGTTCAAAGCGAATCTCGGCTGACGGATTGATTTTCTGTTGAATAGCCTGAGCAAGCTGAAGGATAGTGTACTCGTCTGGGTTGCCCAGATTAATGGGTCCCTTCTGTTCACCATTCATCAGACGAATTAAGCCCTCTACCAAATCAGAGACATAGCAAAAGCTCCGGGTCTGAGAGCCATCACCGTAGAGAGTTAGGGGTGTGCCTCTCAATGCCTGCACAATAAAGTTGCTGACGACGCGCCCATCATTCTCTAGCATTCGCGGACCATACGTATTAAAAATACGTGCGACTCGAATTTCGACCCCATTTTGGCGATGATAGTCAAAAGCAAGTGTTTCAGCGACACGCTTGCCTTCGTCATAGCAGCTCCGAATGCCGATCGTGTTGACGTTACCCCGGTAGTCTTCGGTCTGGGGATGCACTTCGGGGTCGCCGTAGACTTCAGAGGTGGAAGCGAGCAAAAACCTTGCTTTGACACGTTTTGCTAAGCCCAGCATATTAAGCGTGCCAATGACATTGGTCTTGATTGTTTTAACTGGGTTGAACTGGTAATGCACTGGTGAAGCGGGGCAAGCCAGGTGGTAAATCTGGTCTACTTCCAGGCGAATTGGCTCTGTAATATCGTGGCGAATCAGCTCAAAGTAGGGATGATTAAACCATTTCAGCAAATTACGCTTGTGACCTGTATAGAAATTATCGAGGCAGACGACTTCGTGACCTTGAAGCATCAAGCGATCGATCAGGTGCGAACCGATAAAGCCAGCACCGCCCGTTACCAGAATTCTCATAGTTTCTTAAGAAAGGGATTAGGTTCTACAAGCTAATTCTTTCTCCTAAGACTAATGGGCAAATCCGTATAAATACTTGTGCTAACCAAAGAGTTTACGAAAACTTCAAAGCTGGATAACACGATCGCCATCATTTTTCCAGCCGCAGCACTGCCATAAAGGCTTCTTGAGGCACATCAACCGTGCCGATCGACTTCATCCGCTTTTTACCTTTTGCCTGTTTCTGAAGCAGTTTCTTCTTACGAGAAATGTCGCCGCCATAGCATTTAGCAAGTACATCCTTCCGCAACGCCGGGATATGTTCACTTGCAACAATCTTGCTGCCGATCGCTGCTTGAATGGGAATCTTGAACTGGTGACGCGGGATGAGTTCCTTCAGCTTTTCGGTAAGAGCACGACCCACGCCATAGGCTTTGTCGCGATGCACGATGCTGGCTAAGGGATCGACGGGATCGCCATTAATCATAATGTCCAGCTTGACAAGCGGGTTCTCTCGATAGTCAATCAACTGGTACTCCATGCTGGCATAGCCGCGCGATCGCGACTTCATTTGGTCAAAAAAGTCAGTTGCGACTTCTGCCAGCGGCAACTCGTAGATCAGCGTGGTGCGTCCCGGCGTGAGGTACTTCATATCTTTGAAAACTCCTCGCCGCCCTTGACTTAGCTCCATCAAGGTACCAACGTATGCCTCTGGGGTAATCATGTCTACCTGGACATACGGCTCTTCGATTTTTTCGCGCAACTGTGGCTCTGGCAGTCGGCTAGGGTTGTCAATTTCTAGCACTTCACCCTTGAGTGTTGTCACCCGATAGACAACAGACGGTGCCGTAGTAATCAAATCCAGGTTGTATTCTCGTTCTAGCCGTTCCTGGACGATTTCCATGTGCAGCAAGCCCAAAAAGCCACAGCGGAAACCAAAGCCCATCGCGCTAGAGGTTTCTGGCTCGTAGTACAGGGCTGCGTCACTCAGCTTGAGCTTTTCTAAGGCTTCGCGCAGGTCTTCAAACTGGTCGGCATCAATCGGAAACATCCCGCAGAAAACCATAGGCTTGGCTTCGACATAACCAGGCAACGGTTGTTTAGCGGGAGCCGCTGCCAACGTAATGGTGTCACCAACACGGGCATCCTCTACGGCTCTAATGGAGGCAGCTAAGTAACCCACTTCGCCTGCGTGGAGTTGGTCAACCTGCACTTGAGTGGGAGAGAGTACGCCCAGTTCATCGACTGCGTACTCTTTGCCAGACACCATCAGCCGGACACGATCGCCCTTCTTCAGCGAGCCATCCATCACCCGGAAGTAAACGATCACGCCCCGGTAAGGATCGTAGTAGCTATCAAAAATGAGCGCACGGAGGGGTTCCTGCACGGTGTCTTGCGGTGGCGGCACCTGCCGAACGATCGCCTCTAGAATGTCTTCAATGCCAATACCTTCTTTAGCAGAAGCTTGGATCGCATTGCTACAGTCCAACCCGATAATTTCTTCAATTTCTTGCTTGACGCGATCGGGTTCTGCACCGGGAAGGTCAATTTTGTTTAAGACCGGGATAATCTCCAGGTTGTGTTCCAGTGCTAAATACACGTTTGCGAGCGTTTGCGCTTCTACACCTTGAGACGCATCTACCACTAGCAGCGCGCCTTCACAAGCAGCCAGCGATCGCGACACCTCATACGAGAAATCAACGTGCCCCGGTGTATCAATCAGGTTTAAAACATAGTGCTGTCCGTCACGAGCTGTGTAGTTCATCCGTGCGGCTTGCAGCTTAATCGTAATGCCTCGCTCTCGCTCCAACTCCATGTTGTCGAGAAACTGTTCCTTCATTTCTCGCGCCTGAACGGTGCCCGTGTCTTGCAGCAACCGATCTGCCAGGGTGGATTTGCCATGGTCGATGTGGGCAATGATTGAAAAATTACGAATATGAGAGACAGGTGCGTCGGTCATGCACTTCCACTGTAGTTGGGTAAGATGGTCGCTGAGCTAAGACGGAAAATAAAGCAGAAAGAAGACAGTAGAATTAAGTTGTCACGGCTTGGGCTTTGGATCTTAGACTCTAGCTTACTGATGCGCGATCGCACACACAAGCGACGTTCCAGTCCTTTCTACTTAACGTATTGTAATGCTTTCTTGCTAGCAACATGGCATTGGCTGTTCTGTCTGATCTTCGGATGAGCCTTAGCTACAAGGTCAGTAAAATCTATGAAGGAGTTATAAAGTTTTGCGGAGTGTAGCCATGTTGATTGCTATCTGGGAATTGCCCATCGCTTTCCTTAGGTAGTAGGCTAGGCAAGATGGACACACTCCATGCTTTAATTTGCGTTTTTCTACAGAATCCTCTGGTTTTCCCTTATGAACGAGCCTGCTGTCCATTCACATCCATCGGCTGAAAAGGTGGCGGTTTCCGTCCAGCTTGACCCTGATCTGCTCGAGCAACTCAAGCACTTGACCAATGATCCAAGCAAAGTGATTGAAGTAGCAATCCGACAGTGGCTCAGAAATCAAGGTGGTCGCGAGGATGAACTGGCTCGGACGTTGAAGCGTAACCCGCCTGTACCGCCACGGGGCGAGTGGAACGATTAGTGCTGCTAGCGATCGCTGATGCTTAGTACCAACGTTTTATTACTGTTGAACGCTGTAGTTTGGTTCCAGGTCTTATTAGTAACGGGATTGTTGGCAAACGCCTAAGTTGTTTGTTTGATCGGTTTCGCTTCAAAGCATCTGACTGCATCTACCCTGCGCGAATAGCACATCAACTCATTCCCATTCTGACTCTGATGACTACCCCTACAGAATTTCAACGTCCCCTGTCAGAAGGCGTGGCACTCATCCCGGTCAGCGATCAGCAAACTGGGGTGACGAATGAGTTGATGTTCCTTCAGGATGCAGCAGGGAATTATCTTTCCTTTGTTTGGCAGCAAGCTAGTAACTATGGTTTGGAGCCAGAGCAATTGCTGGGCAGCCATCCTGATGCTATTTTTAGTCCGGTTGAGTTAGCGCCTTATCTAGAACGACTTCAGCGTGTTCTAAGTTGTCGTGTTGCAGAGCATTTTTGCTGCGATTTTCGCTGTGGTGAACAGACGCTGCTGCTTGATTTGGTCATGAGTCCTGTTTTGATGCCGAGCCAAGCACCAACGACTGTCGTTGTCGCTGGGCGATCGCTGCACTCACCAGATGGAACTGCTCTCACGCCAGCCTTAGCAGCATCACTGGTCTCTAGCGGCGGTTATCCGCTTGCCTCACTCAGCTCTGATCGCTATCAGCGCCTGTTGACTCAGATTGCCTGGAACGTACGTCGGACGCTCGATTTACCCACTATTTGGCAGCAGACGGTGCAGGGCTTAGGCAGAGCACTGAGCGTTAGCCGTTGTTTGGTTGGTCCTTACGAACGTCTAAATCCTCAAATCAAGGTGATCGCGGAGTACTGCCAAGAGTCAATCCCTTCTATGCTGGCAATGGAGTTTGAGGTGGCTGATCATCCCCTACTGGCAGCGTCGATCGCCTCGCTCAAACCGATTGCGCTGAAAGGCAACGCCGCTCTACAGATAGCTCCTACAGATTTGCAGCAACAATCGACACTGGTTGTAGCAACGTGCTACCAAGATCAACCGAATGGACTGATTGTGCTGCACCAGTGTGATTACGCCCGCCTGTGGACAGAAGCCGAACTGGAGTTAATGCAGGAAGTGGCAGACCAGGTTGGTACGGCGATCGCCCATGCGTCTCTCTTTTCTGCTAGTAATGCGCTGACCGCAGACTTGAAGCAAGCAAACAGTCGCTTGCTCCAAAAGCATCATGAACTGGAAGAAGCAAAGCAACAGGCTGAAGCAGCATCGCGCTTAAAGAGCGAGTTTCTCGCCAACACGTCTCACGAGTTACGCACCCCTCTAAACGGGATGATTGGCTTTCTCAAGCTCATTTTGGATGGCATGGCGGATGATCCCGCTGAAAAAGACGAATTTATTAGAGAGGCATATGGGTCTGCCCTGCACCTCCTTGAAATCATTACGGACGTGTTGGATATTGCCAAGATTGAGGCGGGCACGCTGCAAATCGAGCTTAACCCGGTGAACCTGAACGAGCTGTTGGATGATGTTCGCCGCTTTGCCAATAGCCAAATGCATCAGAAGCGACTTAGCTTTGAAATTCAAAAGCCGCCTACTGATGACGAGATCATTCTGTTTGGTGACTACTTGCGGCTCAAGCAGGTGATGTTTAATCTAGTTGGCAATGCGATTAAATTCACGCACGAAGGCGGAGTCACGATCGGCATTGAGGTCATCAAGAAAAAAACGACCTTTTTGACCTACGATCTCCCTGGCATGGTGAAGGTGCGCGTTGCGGATACAGGCATTGGCGTTTCTCTGGACAAGCAAGATCGGCTCTTTCAATCGTTTAGTCAGATTGACGGTTCTCGTACCCGCCAGTATGGTGGCACTGGGCTGGGATTGGCGATTTCTCAGAAACTTGTCGAAGCGATGGGTGGTACCGTCGGGTTTTACAGCATGGGCGAAGGCTTGGGATCAACCGTAACCTTTACAGCGCTGCTCTACCAGGAACCCGTTATGATTACGTCTTAGATAATTTTAGAAAACAAAATACCTGTAGAGAGTTTTGTTGTTGCTTAACAAGTGAAATTGTTAATGAGCACTATGGCATTACAATCGTACCAAATTTGCAAGTGTGGAATCTGCGATCACTGCAACAGCAAGGGCGACAAACATTGAGTTCTCTAAAAGGTTTTTGTTCTCTAGAAAAAACAAAAAAGGATGAAATTCTCCTACACAATTCTCTAGGTTAAAGATGTTGTCCAAGCGATCACGTTTTATAAACCTGCCTTCGGTCTAAAGCAACGGTTCATTGATGCAAGTCATTAATGAAGCAAGACACTGAGACTGACCAGCAGGCAGCAAACGACAACAGCGAGCGACTTACTAAGCCACCACCTTACTCACGGTGCAACACAAAGAAGAACGGCTGCTTCATACCCTTGAGATCCATAACGCTAAAGACAGTTTGTGCATCAACCTGGCGAAAAATGTCGTTGATTGGGAGATTGTCATAAAGCATCGCCGCACTTTCTTTGCCTCGGTAGTGGGTCAAGCGAAGACGTGCTGTCGAACTACTAGTACTTAATAACGGTAGGCATAGCTGAAAAAAACGCCCAATAGCTTGCGACTGGGGGAGTGGCAGCAACCGCTCAAGCCAACTGACAGATGGTAGCAACCAGAGCGGATTGACGTTAGTTGTGCCACCGCTCAAGGTCTGGAACACTAGCGGGTGGACATGCTCTGCGTCAACAAACCGCTTACCATGCCAGTGATACGCCTCAAGGACGCCATCAAGGGGGTGATCGGTCGGGAAACTCACACCTTTCCAGTTCCCATACATAAAATTGATAGCCACAGGCTCAAGGCGATCGAAAATGTCCCAGGCTTCAGCAGTGCTAGCACTGCCAACAGTCACAGCTTCCGAAAAGGTCTTCACGCGTATGCTCTCCAGTCGTACCGAATTTCTTGGGGCTTACTCTTATTATGAGACAGCCGCTGGCGGCATCAAGCGGCAAGGGGTACAGTGTTTGCCGAAACCAGTCATTTTCGGCAGAATTGGGCGTGCTGAGTTGCTGTTTGTGGTCAACGTTTCCTCTACAAACCACGCACGTAATGCTTCTATATCGCTTTTTCGCTAGAGCCTTTCTCTTAATATCAAGTGCGGAAGAACGATCGCCATCTGTTAGTGAGCACCTACACTTTGTGCCGGTGCCATTGAATTAGGCGTGTACTCACTATCTATCTATGTACCGCGTTGTTGCACGTTTATGCCAGAAAACAATCTGGCATGAGTTAGCGATAGAGCTTCAGTAATTACACCAAGGACGGGTGAAGCCTTCTGTACGCAATTTGCCACAACACAGGAGATCATTATGCGTCAGCTTATACTCAAGCAACTGAAATGTCACGAGTCCGAAGACTGGGGTGCAGATGAGTGTCGCCTAGAAGTCTACCTTGATGGAGCCCTACAGCCTTACTTAAAGACGAATCTCAACAACAAACAAGTGTGGGCACTCAACCGCACATATACCTTTCAAACCAGTGTGGACATCAAGCTGTGGGACGAAGATTCTCCCGATGCTGATGACTTTTTAGGAGCCACTCACATTGGGACAGGAGTGACCGATAATGCTGCTGCATCCTTTACCCAAGACGGTGCTAATTATAAGCTCTGGTATCAGGTTATTGAAGCACCGGATGTTGACCCTGTTAAAGCTGCGATCGACGCATTCGAGCACTCATCTCAACCAGGGGTATGGCCCTATATTCAAAAGGCAGATCTGCTAGCAGACATCCGTTCCACGGTGCTCAATCCCTTTGAGGTCAACCAAAACTATACGCCGTTTTGTGGTCCCACTGCGATCGTGTTTGAACTAGTGGCGAAGCAGCCCGCTCGCTACGTCGCACTTTGTCAGTCGCTCTATGAAACCGGGCAGTTTCAGAGCCGCACCAAAGTGGTTAGACCGTCCGACCAGTTGCGCCAGAGCAAAGTGCGTGCTGGTATCTCTGTTGCCGACTGGATGCTGATTGCCACGCTACGAGACAGTGAAAACCTGATTTTTCCGATTGATGCCAACTCCAGTGGACTGGTAAATAACATTGCTGGCATCACAACGCCCTGGGAAATGAAAGGCTGGATTTATGAGATTCTCGGCTACGACCAGGTTAGCTTTGAGTCAACTTTTGTCTACGGTGAGTTTGATGCGATGCGCAAAGCTCATGCGGCTCGGCAACAAGGAGGCGTTGGCTTTCTAATGATTGATGCTTCTATGCTGCAAGGATCGGCACCAGCGATCGCCTATCCCAATCACTGGGTGTCGTATCTAGGAAACTTACAGATTGACGACGGCATTTGGTATCAGCATGACAGTGGGCACATCCGCTTCGACTGCTACAGTTGGGGACGCAAATATTCGGTTGATCTGGGTGAAGGTTCCTTTGAAGATTATATGTGGGGCGTTGTCACCGGTTGCTAGAGGTGAGCGTCTCTAGAGGGGGTTAGTGAGCCTCTTCATACATATTACGTCTACTCTTTGATCGGGGTCTGGTAATCCATCAAGTGCAACATCAAGAGGTGCTGCTCTCCCAGCGATCGCTGACTGAGAGCAGCACCTCTTGATGTTGGTGACATACTCTAGTAGAGCAAGCACAGCACCCGCAGCCGTTTCCTGCTAACGCCGCAAACGCTGCAAGCGGTTAAAAAAGTAGAACTACTGTACAAGGGTTCTGAGGCTTGTGCTGATTTGGGTCTAGTCCAGCGTGAAGAGTACAATCGCCTGGTTAGCCGGGCTGATCAACGGGTGGTTACTTTTGGTTCAGAGCGGAGTCGGTGGTAGATAGACGGGCTTTCAGGGTGTTTAAGTCCAGATCAAACTTTTCACTAATCGCTTCCAGCACCTTCGTTTCTGCTGCCGAAACCTGACCATCAAGTTGAGCGATCGTGTCGCAGCGTGAGAGTGTTAGCACCGCAAAATCACGATTAAGTTGGTCGAGCAAGGCACCTAAAGGTTGCGGCGCTTGTAAATGGTTGGCGATCGCTTGCAACGAATTTGGATGTAGCCCCAATGATTGCAGATTCGGCAAAATGTCCTCCCAGGCTTTTTCGGGATAGCTGGCGAGCATCATGTGTGCCAAGACCTGATCCATAATCGCTTGTTGGGCGATCGCAACTTCTAGATAACTGTCGCTCTTCTGCTTAATGTCCTGCAATGTCTCTGTTGCAGTCTCGGCGACTTCCGGATCAAGCTTGGCTTCGTAAAAGCGACAGGCCGTTTCCGTGCCGGATCGTTCAACGTCAGCCCATAGGCTGCCGCAATTTGATAAAGCATCTCGGTTTGCAGTTTGCTGGTTGTTGCTAGATCAACTGCTAACAGCGCGATCGCTCCGCCTGGCACTAAACTGCTGGCTAACCCAACGCTACCAGCATAGACGGCTTTCTCAAGCATGATGCGATGAGCAATTTGACTAGGCGCTTCGTTTGGGTGCGCTTGCTGAAGTTTATGAACAGCCGCTTCTGCCTTTGCCAAATCAACCTGATCGCTGATGCTAACGAGCCAATCAAGCTTCAATGCTTTAGTCAGTCGGCGAATCATGGGATTATCGCTAACGTAAGTAACGGCTTGATCGGTGCCAGCAGTGGCTTGTTCAGCCCAGTGATGCCCTTGTTTAAAGACAACGTTACTAAACCCTGTCGCCACCTTCCACGCAGAGCGACTCGTTTGCGATGCCGTGCGTCCGATCGTGCCACCAAGGTTTGCCGATGTTTTGACCAGCGCTTGACCTGTTTGTGAAGCTTTGCTGCTAACGGCTGCGCCAAATCCAGCTACGGTGCTGACCACCGATCGCATCAACGATGGTGAGCGCACCGCTAACGGACGATCGTCCTTAGTTGTTGTGGAGGAAGCAGCGAGTTGTGTCTCAGATGCGCCTTTTGTAGACTCTCTAGCCACTTCCGGCTCCGATCGTTCACGCCGCTTGCTGTTCATGGCATAGACTCACATTAGTGGTCGATCAATCTGGGTTGACTAAAGTGCTTAACATTAGTGCGCGATGAGCAACATTTACTGTGCGATCGTACACGTGCAGTGCATCAGAAGTTTTTTGCAACCACGACTTAGCCTACTCACACCAAATCTACTCTAATTGCTTCACTAAAGACTTACAACTACCGCCCATATCAATAAACTAAGCCGCATAATGTCCCTGTTCACCCACCGCAAAAAACTTTTCGGACTCGCCGATCGCTCGGATGCAGACGGTGTACAACGGGCTTGTTGAGCTACGGATTTTTGTGCCTTGGGAAGGGCAGCTTTGAGGTCAACAGATCACTGCTTTTTTCAAACTCAGTCCGGATAAGGCTTCTAGGTCACTTGGCACCTTCTTGCCCTTATGTTAGTTCCATCCCTACCAAGTCTTAGAAGCGATCGTGTACGTCACATAATCGAAGTATTCAAGCAACCATAGGTGATTCGAGCTGATGTTGAGGGCACTATTTCTCAAGGGGTGCAGGTCTTCGACTAACCGTAATGCCGCTCTAGCTCGGCTTGAGCAAAATTCACTTGCAGTCCTTTGATACAGCAGCGATTTATCTGATGCAAATCATTGCTTGGTAAAAAGGTCTGCTGCTAGCGAGAGTATAACCAACTCACTTGGCAAGACTGGCGATCGCAACTGGATCAAAGACTACCGATTGCAGGTTTTTCTCTAGTCGGTTTGCCAACAGTATCATCTCTTGTCGCCCTCTCACTGCTTACTGATGACTGATGACTGAGAAAGAAGGAATGAAATTGACTAAACCTTTTCCTTTCAAGCGGTTGACTCTTCGAGGGAAGACAATTCTTACCTTCTGTTTCATTCTGACTGGTTTAACCAGTGTGGTTTATTTTGCTTCTTCAGCGATTCTACTAGGCAGCTTGAGGAGAGCAGAGGAGCAAAGCGCCTATCAATCGTTGCAAGGCGTACTAAACGTTCTTGCTAAAGATCAAGAAGCCTTTACGTCTCGCTACAGCGATTGGTCTGCTTGGGATGACACCTACACTTTTATTGAAGACCGCAATCAGGCGTACATTAAATCCAATTTAGTGCCGGAGCAGCTTAAGAACTTAAAGGTTAACCTAGCGCTATTTGTAAATGCTGATGGTCAAGTTGTCTATGGCACAGGGTTTGACCTCAGAACCAAGCAAGTAAAGCCACTACCTAAAGGATTACCCCCTCAGTTCGCAGCTAATCTGCTCTTGGACTCCCCCCTCACAAAAGGACCCTTAACCGGCATTATCCAGTTAAAGGAAGGTCCTATGTTGATCACTTGCCAACCAATTCTGACCTCAGCGGGTCAAGGACAACCGCGTGGAGTGCTCATCTTTGGGCGCTACATTAATGCCGATACCAGCGCCAATCTGACGAAGCTGACGCGCTTTCCAATTAGCATCCAACCGCTCAATCAAAAAAACCTGCCTGCTGATTACCAACAGGCTCGTCAAGCGCTGTCCCGCCAAAACCCCATTTTTGTTCACCCGCTTAACGAAACAGTGCTCGTTGGCTACCTGCTGCTGCTGGATGTTTATCAGCAGCCTGCTTTGATTTTACGGATTGAACTACCCAGAGAGATCTATCAGCAAGGGCACCGCAGCCAACAGTCCCTGATGATCATGATTCTCCTGCTCGGACTCCTCTTTGGTAGTGTGAGCGTCCTTTTGCTAGAGCGCTTCGTGCTAGCCCGCCTCACCCATTTAAGCCAAGGCGTCAGCCAGATCCGAACTAAACGCGACTTAGCCTTACGGTTACCAGTAACAGGTCAGGATGAAATAGCGAACCTGACGCAGAATATCAACGAGATGCTAAAAACCCTGGAAAAAGCCCAGTGGGAAGTAAGTGAGGCTTTAAAACAAATCACTCAAACAAACCAAGAATTGTGTCTTGTGGTGGCACAGTTGCAAGATGAGATTCTCGAACGGCAGCGGGTAGAGTCGGCTTTGAGACAATCTGAGGAACAGCTAAGAGCGCAAACACAGCACTTGGAGCAAACATTGAGCGCACTGCAACGCGCGCAACTTCAGTTAGTGCAGAGCGAGAAAATGTCAAGTTTAGGACAACTGGTAGCTGGTGTAGCGCACGAAATCAACAATCCGGTCAACTTTATCTATGGCAATCTCACCTATGCCACGGAGTATGCCCAACAGCTACTGCAATTACTTGCACTCTATCAACATCAATATCCTCATCTCACACCTGGGCTACAAGCGGCTTTGGAGCAGATTGATCTTGAGTTCGTAGCTGTGGACTTACCTAAAGCACTGGCTTCGATGCGGGTAGGAGCCGAACGTATTCGAGACATCATTAAATCCCTGCGTAGCTTCTCGCGCCTGGATGAGGCAGAGCTTAAAACGGTTGATCTGCATGAAGGTATTGATAGCACCCTATTAATTCTGCAAAGTCGTCTAAAAGCCAACGGAAATAATTCAGGTATTGTGGTTGTCAAGAATTATGGGCAACTTCCACCAGTGGAATGCTTTGCGGGACAGTTGAATCAAGTTTTTATGAACATTTTGACAAATGCCATTGACGTGATCGAAGAGACTAGAACCCAGCGAGCCACATTGAAGGGACAAGGAAACGAGGCGCTAGCAGCCCAAATAGCTGCCTGTTTAGCTGCAACCATTACAATTCAGACTCAATCTTCCGCTGACGGTTGGATCACCATTCGCATCAGTGATAACGGGTTGGGGATGCCGGAAGCAGTGAGAAAACAGCTCTTCGATCCTTTCTTCACCACTAAAGCTGTTGGTCAAGGAACAGGGTTGGGTCTGTCCATCAGCCATCAGATTATTGTTGAGAAGCACCAAGGCACGTTGGAATGTTACTCAACTCTTGGTAAAGGAACAGAATTTATCATTACTATCCCGAGCCGTCTCAGCGCTAAAGCTGGCAAGGATTAACTTAAACGGGTTGATTCGGAGTACATGTAGGCTTAGTTTGAGCAACGGACAAATACTGGTCATTAAGGTTCAAAAGCTGTCAGAGCAGAGCGTTTATGAGTGTGGCTGGCAGCGGCTGACTACTGTCCCTAGCAAATCAGTTGGTAACGCCAAGCGCTCTGGCACCATGAGGTCAGGAGTGGTAGTAACTAGACTAATTGCTCCCGTGGGCGCGGCTTGCAGTCCATAACCTCGTTAAGCTGTACTGTGCTACTTAAAGCAGGACTGGTTCTAGTAGTGGTGATGTCGCTCAAAGGTATACCTTGAGGGCGAAACTGAAGGTCAAAGGTGCCAAGGGTATTAATCCAGATGTTGCTGCCCCAAGCATTGACAGAATTAGCGCGAATATCACTATTTTCATTGGGAAGGGCGACGATCGCTCCTGTATCAATGCCACCACGACTCCATTTGAGCGCAAGCATCGGCAGCATCAGGATGGAGCTTGTAGTGATAGAAAGCACGGTATATCAGTAGGGCGATGCTAACAGCAAGGGATTCGGTCAAGCTAAAGAAGCTAGATCAAAATTGGCGTCTTCGGTTGAGCTGAGCTTTTGCAGATGAAGGAATTTGATTACTCACTAGATTTTCAGGCGATCGACTTTCGCCAACAGCCAGAGTTGTACCAGATCGGTCGGGGCGAACAGGGTGTTTTGCTGGTTGAACCCTACAAGAGCGAGATTTTGCCCTACTGGAAGTTCAAAAACCCAGACATCGCTCGTCAATCGGCTGACAAAATCTACAGCCTGTTTGCCCAATATAAGGCGGAAGACGATTTTGTGGGCATGGATATGGCACGCAAGTTTTTGCAGATGGGGTATACTCGCTCTCGTCGCTATGCCAATCACAAGTCGGGGCGTAAGTATGCCTCCGGTTCCAAAACGGTGCTGCCGCGTGAAGAAGATCCGATCAAAGCCCAATCAGCTAGGATTTTCTATGAAAAGTGGCAACTGGCTAAGACTGATCCAGTGTATGTGCGCTTAGCTGTACGTCACCGCGACCAGTGCGAACGCCCTGAAATAGCTGCTACCAAAAGTCCAGGTGTGTCACAGGGAGTAGAGGCATGAAGTTCTCAGCTTTGAAAGGCATTTTTGCTCAGGAACAAACAAGCCGAGGGCTAGTGGTGGTTGGTTTGGATGCCGAAGGGCGACAAGTGGAGGTGCTCTTTCACATGACCAATGAACCAAAGGCTGACTGGGAAGCCGTAAATGTGAGATACCTGTAAGCGGATCGTTCCACTAACCTGAACTGCTGCAAATTATTCATTCCATCAACTGCCGATACCAATCCCACTTGACCATCTTACGGAGATGAGGATTTTCTCAGCCAACCTGCGATCGTGGTATCGAGAGAGAATAAACCGCCCCCATTGGTGAGGAAGAAGCTAAACCACAAGGCATACAGGGAAGCTGTTTCCAAAGGGGAAATATGCCAGCCATCTTTCTTGAGATGAAAGAAGAGCGCAATCAGCATGGTCGATAGCAAGATCAAGGCATTGAACCGAGTGCATAAGCCGATCGCCAGCAGAATCGAACTCCCAATTTCAGCGTAGGCAGCACAATAAGTCAAGAAGACTGGGTAAGGCAAGCCAATAAAACTCACAACCCCGCTTGCAAACCCCTGCACGTCCGCCAGTTTGCTAAAGCCGTTATGGATCATCAGTAAGCCCACCGCTACTCGAGCAATAGTCCATACCACCTGAGCAGCGCGATTCTCGATCGCGGTCGATTGCAGAGTGGCAAGCAGTAAGGTTGGTTTCGTTTGAATTGCAGTCATTACCAGAAATGGTTCCAATCAGGTTTAATTAATTTTCGCTCATAATTGCCTAGATAATGCTGTTCTGATGGTTCTAGTGTTTTTTCACTAGGCGGGTAGAAAATTAATAGGTAATACAACGAAAGTTATGGAGCATCACCGTAACTGTCACAGATGTGGCGATCGCTTTCCTCCAACATGGGATTTGTCCTTAAATAATCGTGTAGCTACTGACAGCCAAAGGGCAACAGCGCTTTCAACTCTGAAAGCTGTTTGCTTCGTACTATCGAATTGCCATAGGTGAACTCAGCCTAGCCAAACGCTTGAAGCAATCTTTTGTACAGGTTTGGACATTGTAGCTGTCAGACATTGCTTGATCCAGATGTGCAGCGTGATCCAGACGTATAACTATCCGGACGTACAAAAACCATTCTGATCAATGGAAGAGATACCGTATGTTTCAGAGTTTGATCGTGCCACGCAGAGTACAACTGCTACCCCATCTCACTGCTAAAGAGTTGAAAGACCGTTACCAGCAAGCGCAAGACCCTATTGAAGCGCGTCGATGGCACTTGCTGTACCTTGTTAACCAACAGTGGACAGTGAAGCAGGCAGCAGAGAGCGTGGGCTTAAACTATGACTACGCCAAAGAAATTGTCCGCCGCTACAACCAGAACGGCGAAGCTGGCATCAAAAACCGCAGTCAGCGCGGTAAACCCTCACCACGATCGCTCCTGACGCTGACCCAGCAGCAAGAACTACAGCAGGCGCTTTGCAGTGCCCCTCCTGAAGGCGGACGCTGGACAGGACCGAAAGTTGCCCGCTGGATCGCAGACAAGACTGGCAAGCAGGTCTGGAACCAGCGTGGTTGGGATTATTTGCAGCGCCTAAAACATTAAAAATTCATCTCATTGCTCAAGAAAAGCTCATATGCAGTTTGACTTGCTGCAACAAAGACGTTGAGTTTGAAGCTAGAGAGCAGAGGTAAAGCGTACCATAGCTTCCCTTTTACCTTTTGCCTTCTGCCTTTTGCCTTTCTCCATAAGCACAGCTCATGAGTAAGTTTACCTAACAAAACTTTACAGATAGCAATCGCGCAACAGATAATAAGAGGTGTAGCGAGTTACAAAAACCCAATTGTCATTAGACAGAGAGGCAGGTATGGTAGCACTCACCGATCGGCAGCGCTTAACATTAGAAACCGTTGCGTTGGCACAGGCTGATGGCGTTAGCGAGTCTGATACCACTATCATTCGTTGTCTAGATTGGGATCGAGAACGCTTCGACATCGAATTTGCGCTCAACAATGGCACAACCTACAACTCATTCCTCATTCGCGGTGAAAAGGTTGCCCTGGTTGATACCTCCCACGAAAAGTTTCGGCAGCTTTATCTCGATACTCTGAAGGGCTTGATTGATCCCGCTGCAATTGATTATCTGGTCATCAGCCACACTGAGCCAGATCACAGCGGTTTGGTTGCAGATATCCTGAAGCTGGCTCCTCATGTGACGGTCGTTGGTGCGAAGGTCGCCATTCAATTTCTAGAAGATCTGGTGCATCAGCCCTTTGAGCGGAAGCTAGTGAAGAACGGCGATCGCCTTGATCTGGGCAATGGGCACCTGCTGGAGTTTGTCTCTGCGCCTAACCTCCACTGGCCCGACACCATCTTTACCTATGACCACAAAACGCAAGTGCTGTATACCTGCGATGCATTTGGAATGCACTATTGCGACGATTCTACTTTTGATGAAGACCTGGAACTAATTGAGTCGGACTATCGCTACTATTACGACTGCTTGATGGGACCCAATGCGCGCTCGGTGCTCTCTGCACTCAAGCGTATGGGCGATCTACCTGGAGTTGCAACGATCGCGACAGGGCATGGTCCGCTTTTGCAGTACAACCTGGAAGAGCTAGTCGGGCGCTATCGCACCTGGAGCCAGGAGCAAGCAAAAGCCGTGACGACAGTTGCACTCTTTTACGTTTCTGACTACGGTGCGGCAGAGCGTCTGGCACATTCGATCGTCCAGGGCGTCATGAAAACGGGCGTGGCGGTGGAACAGATGGATTTACGTACCGCAGAACCCCACGAAATCCGAGAACTGGTTAGCCTTGCGTCTGGTATAGTCATTGCCATGCCGCCCCAGTCCGGTGATTTTGCGTCTGTGGCGAAAACTGCCCTGGGAACGATTCTGGCTGCAACGCACGCGAAACAATCCTTTGGTCTGTTTGAAAGCGGTGGTGGTGACGATGATTCAGTACATCTGCTGCGGAACAAGCTGCAAGACGTGGGCTTATCTGAAGCCTTTCCACCCATTTTGGTGAAAGAAGCGCCGACCGAAGCGACGTATCAACTTTGCGATGAAGCAGGTACTGACCTGGGACAATGGCTGACCCGCGATCGCACCATTAAACAAATGAAATCGCTGGATGGCGATCTAGACAAAGCGTTAGGTCGCTTAAGCGGTGGGCTATACATCATTACAGCGCAAAAGGGTAAAGCATCCAGCGCGATGCTTGCATCTTGGGTGGCTCAGGCAAGTATCGAACCGTTAGGCGTTACGATCGCGGTTGCCAAAGACCGGGCGATCGAATCCTTTATGCACGTGGGCGATCGCTTTGTGCTGAATATTCTTGAAGAAGGCAGCTATCAGCCGTTGATGCGGCACTTTTTGAAACGCTTTGCGCCTGGAGCCGATCGGTTCGCTGGGGTCAAAACCTATCCGGCGACCAACGGTGCACCGATTCTGTCAGAGGCTTTGGCATACCTGGAGTGTGAAGTCATGAGCCGAATGGAATGCAGCGATCATTGGATCGTCTACAGCACGATCAATGCTGGTCGTCTTGCAAAGCAGGATGCGCTGACGGCAGTCCATCATCGGAAGGTGGGCAACCATTACTAGAGTTAATTGTTAGTGGTCAGCAGTCAGCAGTCAGCAGTCAGCGTTTGGCAATGAGCGTTGACAGTTAGCAGTCAAAACTAACTCAAATCTCGAAGCTTTCCTGCTGCTTCCTCGCCGTTTCTACTCCCCGAGCCCCTCTGCCATCCCTTCACCCTCTCACCGCTGCCATGTCTTCTCCAAATTCGTTCCTTAAAGCGATTGCCAGTTTCTTTAAACCCTCTGCGCCCTCGCCAGATGTCTCGCCAGATATTTTAGAGGAACCGGATGTGCAGGAGGCGTTCGCGGAAGTAGAGACGGAGGTGGATGAAACGGCTGACGATGTGCCAGCTGTAGAGACTCGACCACGTGATGTGCAGGTGACGGCGCTCGGGGATGGTACAACGGTGCTGCGATCGCGCACATGGGATCGACTCAAGTTTGAGGTCGAGTACGGTCGGCAAAAAGGTACTACAGCCAATGCCTATCTCATCCAGGCAGACAAAATTGCTCTGCTTGATCCACCAGGCGAATCGTTTACAGACATTTTTCTTGCTGCGTTGCAGCAGCAACTGGATTTATCACAGCTTGATTACATAATTGTTGGGCACGTTAACCCGAACCGGATCGCAACGCTCAAGAAGCTGCTGGCACTTGCACCACAGGCAACGATTATTTGCTCAAAACCAGCGGCAATTTTCTTACGCGCAGCTTGGGCAAACGATAACACGCAGATTAAGCCCATTCGTGGTGACGAGGTGCTAGACCTAGGGCAAGGACACGCCCTTCAATTCGTGTTTGTGCCGACTCCCCGCTGGCACGATGCTCTTTGCACCTACGACCCTGCCACACGCATTCTGTTTACCGACAAATTCTTTGGTGCACACGTCTGCGATGAGCCAGTGTTGGACGAAAACTGGAAGCAGCTTGATGACGATCGCCACTACTATTTCAACTGCCTTCATGCGGCGCAGACCCGTCAGGTTGAGGCAGCGCTGGATAAGTTTGCCACGTTTACCAAAACGAAACTCTATGCACCTGGACATGGTCCGATGGTGCGTTACAGCCTCAGCCGCTTGACGTACGACTATCGTGAATGGAGCCAGCAGCAAAAGACGAAGGATTTAACCGTGTTGGTGCTTTATGCGTCTGCTTATGGCAACACGGCAACGATTGGGCAGACGATCGCGAAAGGCATTGCCCAAACAGGCGTTCAGGTTGAATGTGTCAACTGCGAGTTTGCTGACCCTGCTGAGATTACCAGTTTGATTGAGCACTGCGACGGGTTTATTATTGGCTCACCAACACTAGGCGGACACGCCCCTACTCAAATTCAGACGGCGTTAGGCATTATTCTATCTACGGCTCCAAGAACGTTACTGGCAGGTGTGTTTGGTTCCTATGGTTGGAGCGGTGAGGCAGTTGATCAAATTGCAGAAAAGTTAAAAGACTCTGGGTATCGACTGGGGTTTGAGACACTGCGGATCAAGTTCAAGCCGACTGAGGAGACGCTTCAGCAATGCGAAGCCATTGGCACAGATTTTGCCCAAAGCCTCCGTAAAGAGAAACGCATTCGTGCCCCGTATCAAAATGCAGCAGATGGGCAAACTGATCGCACTGGGCAAGCGGTTGGACGAGTGACTGGTTCGCTCTGCGTACTGACTGCTACACAGGATGATACCAAGCTAGGCTTACTCACGTCCTGGGTTTCACAAGCCAGCTTTAATCCGCCAGGGCTGACGATTGCGATCGCGAAGGACCAGACTGCCGAGCTACTCGCGCACATAGGCGAGCCCTTTGTACTAAATATTCTTAAGCAGGGCAAAAACCTCCGGCGACACTTTCTTAAACCGCCCAGCCCTGGTGAAGATCCGTTTGTGGCGATCCAAACCGACACGGCAACTAATGGTTGCCCGATACTTACAGATGCCCTTGCCTACTTAGAATGTACCGTCCAGAACCGCATGGAATGTGGCGACCACTGGCTGCTCTATGCGGTTGTAAATCAAGGTAAGGTTTTGGACGCTTCAGGTGTAACTGCCGTCAACCATCGTAAATCAGCGCTTCAGCATTAGGAATGCACTAGCGGCACTACAGCTGAGGTCTGTTATACCAAATCAAATTGCAAGGGCTACAGATCCGTTGCCCTATCCCCAGCGTTTCTCCCGAAGGAGAAGGGTGCTAAAGGCAAAGTCCCTCTTTAGGAGAGGGATTGAGGGTAAGGGTAGCTCGATTGATCTGTAACGTCTATTTTTGAATTTGGTATTACTTCTAAGCTGACCTGAAAAATGGTGCCATCAGGAAGGGGAATTATGTCGTCTCCAAAATTACTACATAGTCTTACAGCAAAGAGCGCTCCCTCATGTGAGGAAGCGCTCTTTGCTTAATCAGGCAATCAACTGAATCAGTGGAACAGTCGAGCCGTCGTCAGTCGACTAACCGTTGATGGCAGGAGCCGAGAGGGCAACCGGAGCCGCTTCACCCGCAGCCAAGTCCAACGGGAAGTTGTGCGCATTCCGCTCGTGCATCACTTCCATCCCCAGGTTCGCCCGGTTCAAGATGTCCGCCCAAGTACC
>NZ_JACJPI010000066.1 GCF_014695975.1 Leptolyngbya sp. FACHB-321 | reverse complement strand
CCGTTAGCAATTTAGGTTTTCTTATGAGTCAGCAGCCAATGGTAGGATGTCGCATTCCTCCAGCTTGGTATGGGGAAATTATAGCTATCTGCGAGGCGACCGGGCAGACTCCTAGCGAGGTAGCGAGAGGGGTGATCGCCCTCTACCTGAAGAAGTCGAAAGCGATCACGGTGCGATCGAGGTTGGATGACTTGGAGCAGCGCCAGCAAGTTGGCGCTGCTCCTGACGCAATAATTACGTGAATACTTGAGTACGTGAGCAAGTGATTCATTAATTACGTACCTGGGTGATTACGTGAATAAGTAAAAAACTTGCCAGGTAACTAACAGGCGTAGAATCACTTGATTACTGATTCACTTGATTACTGAAAATGATCATTGCCTTTGCCAGTCTGAAGGGAGGTGCTGGGAAATCAACCTTATCGATTCACTTGGCACACGCGATCGCCTTGGCTAAAAAGCGTGTGCTCCTAGTTGATGCTGACCCGCAAAGCAGTGTTAGCAGTTGGGCCGCCGCTAGAGATAGTATGTCTCCATTCCCCGTCATTGGACTCGCTCGCAACACGATTCACCGGGACCTACCAGAACTTTTAGAGGCTTATGACCACTGCGTCATTGACACACCACCGCGTGTGTCCGCTATGGCGCGTTCTGCCATCCTCGCAGCAGACCTGGTACTGATTCCAGTGCAACCATCCAGTTACGATGTCTGGGCAGCTTCAGAGACAGTGGAGTTGGTCAAAGAGGCGCAGCAGTTCAAACCCGATATCAAAGCAGCCTTCGTGGTCAACCGGCGAATCGGCAATAGTGCGATCGGTAAGGAGATTGACAGTGCTCTAGCTGATTACGCGTTGCCAGTCCTGAAGACAGCAATCGCTCAGCGTGTAGTTTTCTCAGAGTCCAGCGCTGGCTACACGGTTATGGAGCTGTCGCCCAGCAGTGCAGCAGCGTCCGAGATTAAAAACTTGGCAAAAGCAGTCTTGAAACTGATGGAGGTAAGCAAGTGGTAGAGAAACGTAGCCGTATTGCCAAGAAACCGTCCACGGTGCCACAGGTTGCTGATACATGGGTGAATGATGCTGGGTTAGACCCAGAGTTGCAAAGCCAGCAACCACCACCGCTGCCAACGGTCACAGAGCCAGTCCTATTGCCTGAAAAGAAAGGCAAGCCATACCCGCATCGTATCAGTTTTGACATGGAAACCCAGCAGTATAAACGGCTAAAACGAGCCAGCTTTGAAACAGACCAAAGCATGAACGAGCTGTTACGGGAAGCGGCAGAAGATTGGCTTAGAGCGCACGGTTACTGAATTACGTAGTTACTGAATCAAGTGAGTAAGTGATTAAGTGATTACGTAAAAAGCCGACTCGGAAAACTCGGGTATTTTAGCCAGCTTTAGCCTCAAAAGGTGTCTGTCAAGATTGTAGATGCAGTCAGATGGGCAATCCCTCATCACATTTTTCAGGATTCCTTTAGACTCGGGTGAATAGGTTCAACCCCCCTCTGGTCCCTACTAGCTATGCAGCATGATCACATCGACATAGAATTAGAAGCCATGAAAGCTGCTCTCCTTGGCAAGAGCGAATCAGGGGAAGATAATTTCTCAAGCCACATCAGCAAGGTGCTCCAGTCATTACAGGCGATCGCCTCAGAGCTTGAAGTATTTGAGCGCGAATTGAGACAGCGCTGCGTACTCAGCAAAACTAAAGCAGTAGAAGCTGATAAGAGCTTACAGCTAGCATTAGCGAAGCAAGATATGGGGCAAGTTTTCCAGCACTCCATAGATAAGACAGTGCATTTAAGGCTTGCACAAGCGATGGACAAGCAGCTTTCAAAGATAGAGACTGAGCGAATCAAGTTAAAGGTCAACTTGGAATTGGCAGCCAAAGAGCTTGGGAAATCCTAAGCTTTGTTCAGGGTAATTGTCAGTAAAAGCTAGAGTGCTTATTCAGACTACGTTTCAGGCGCTATGCTAAACTTTCGCACGGATAGCGGCACGATGCCCTATACAAAGGTGGGTATGGCTCATAAGGTAAACAGAGTCTTTAGAGCTTTGAGTTTTGCAGTGTCAATGCCACAGTCTAATTTAGTGATTGGGTTCAGGCTCTTCCACTTGCTTCGATCGGCACTGGTAATTAGATCAGATACGGCGTCAGGATCAACAGTGCCAAAGCCACCAATCTTATGGCTCGTTAAGTAAGCCAAGCGCTCCAAGATTGCTGCTCTCGATGCCTGCTTGACGCTGATGGCAACCGGTGGTGCTGGCAGTGGCGGGGGCGGCGTCAGATAAAAAGCAGTGGCTAAGGCATCGAGCTTCTTACCCTTAGTGATGCCACATTTGAGCTTGATAATCGGGGTGAAGTCTTGCCAGGTGCTTCGATCTTCAGCCGCAATCTTACCAGCGGCGATTGTCGCGTCAACACCTTTCAAGGGGCTTTCTGGTTGGTTAACAAGAGCTTTCAAGACCGATTTAATCGTCTCCCTGGAAGCTGTTGTCAGGTCAACCTTCGGCGTCACTTCACCAGCTAGAATACGAGCTTGCTCAATATCTGGCGTGCTGGACTTGATGACAAGGCACCAGAGTTCCTCCAAACCGGCATGAGCCGCAACCACATAGACAAAGTGGTTAGTAATGGCTCGGTACTCATAATCTGCTTCTTCTTCCACAATCAGCGGTATCCAGTTATGCCCTCCTGTCTTCAAGAGCGCCTCTGCAGCAGCAGCAACGATGTATTCAGAGGGAGCAACATAATGGTCAGAGGGCTGAATCGTGTCGAACGGTAGACACATGAGTTGCCCAACATTATCAAAATCAGTCATTTAAGAAATACTCCCTGGCTAAAGCGAGATAATATTCATGAATTTTCTTGTTTTTAAGCACAGCCGGAACGCGGGCAAAAGCGGAGCTAGACACGACAGCATAGTCTGGAAGATTGAATACAGTCTTGTTTTCGTCGCCGGGCTTGATCTTGGGGAAGAAGTAGGGTGCCAAGTTGAAATTGCTGGCTGTCTTCCCTTCTCGAATGATTTGCTCAATCTCTCCCCGTGCCAGATCAATGGAACGCCCACCAGAAGGGCTGCCATTGAAGAAAATGGGCAGCGAGATCGGTCCGCCGTCCTGTCTTAACTCCTTTACCTTGGGCACAAACTCTTGGACCACTCTGGCAGCATTGCGCAGCGATGAGAGGTCATCATGGCGTGTTGGAATGAGTACAGCGTCAGAGGCATAGAGTCCGCTTTGACTGAAGAAAACCCACTGCGTCGGACAGTCAATCAAGATGTAGTCATACTCATTGATAAAGGGCTTCAGCAGGTCTCTCAGCCGGGCAGATGCTTTCTGAACACGGGCTTGAGTATCCTGAGTGAACGCTTCCATGCCGAGATCGGCTGGTATCACGTCAAAAATGTGATAAACCTTGCTAGCCTTCTGAACTAACTTATAAGGCACGATCGTCGAGCGAATATCTAAAGCTCGATTTTTTAAGCATTCAGATAACTTGATATTGTTCGGCTGTAGCCCTAGCGATGTTGTTAAATCACGCTGGGAGTCAAAGTCAACCAATAAGACTTTCTTTTTCTGAGTCGCTAAAGTTGCTGCCAAGTTAATGGTCGTTGTCGTTTTGCCCACGCCCCCTTTATTGTTGTACACACAAACACTAAGGCTGCGAATCGTATACTCAATCAGCTTTTTAATGTTGCTAATGACAGCTTCGATGTTCTCGCTAGTGATTTCGATGCACTTGGTAGCTGGTATGACAACCCTACCGTGATGTCTAAAAAGCTGAATATGAGTGGCATTAGTGATGATGCCCCAGTAAACGCTCTTACTATTGGGCGCTAGCAAATACCGTTTAAGCTGTTCTCGCGTCCGCACATACTGGACAGAACCTTCGGTCAAGTTGATGGGACTGCCTGCACCTGTGGCACGTCCTTTGACTTCAACCATTAAGAAAGGAGCATTTTTAGTGAAAAGGAAAACATCGTCCGCAGTATTTTTGCGAGCGGCAAAATCAACGCAGTCACTGCCTGCTCCAGTGGCAAATTCGCCCGCTCGCTCCATGGCACCAAACCCTAGAGCCTCTAATAAGTAGGGAACAAATTGGGTGCAAACGTCAGTTTCCCTGGCTTGTGGAGGGATATTAGCTAAAACGGTGCTCCAATCCATCAGTACCGCTCCTTCTGTTGAAGTACCCATTAGCTGCCCTTTTTGAAGTGCTCTATCAGATGGAAGTGCTTCGTAACAGCACGACGTTTCTAAAGTGCCCTATTTATGAGGGTGCTACCAGAACTTTATTAACAAAGGACAAAAACTTGTTGGCTGCTTCTTACTAGGCATCGTGATGCAGTCGAGCAGGACATCGCTGCCCTGCCCTCTGCTACAAAACCGTGCTTGCCAGTTTTCTGGCACACGGCTCCTCAACCATCAGGTGCTTGTCTTGCATACCATGAACTGCTGGCATACAGCCTTAACTCATGGCTTAGTGGCTTTGTTTTAGCAACTGCAACACCAACTGTGAAGCTGGCGTTTCATCCATACGTAGTCGTTAACTCGCTCATGACGTGTGCATTGCGACTCACAACGCGACTTTCCTGGTGGTCGTGTCTCCGTCGGCATATCCTCTGGCTTTCCCAAAGGCATTGGCTTCTGAGACAATCCCTCCCTCACCAAGCTTGCGGCTGACTACCTGCTCCCGATCCAGTGATCAGGAGAGCCATGGCAAGGGTTACCTCGTTCCCAACTGCCGTTTTGCGCTGCACGTAGGCTCCCACTTTCCACCGGGATTATGTGAGAGTGTTAACAGGCCAGCTCGGCAACTGCCTGTCTCAAATCCATTCCCTTTTGGGCAAGCCCCGTCGGTACTACTTACCACTTTCCTTGTCACCCTGGCACTCAGTAATCAACGGGTAGCTCAAAAGTATGGGCAAGTTTGCTGGGACGGCAGAAGTGACTACCTGTGGATGCGAGATGCTGACTCTCGGATTAATTTTCGAGACGGAGCTTCTGTCTAGGCATGTGCCCGACATATTGGTTGTCGAGGCGACCAAGTCAAGGTTCTTCAGCGCAACCCAAGCGGTGAGGGCTATTGCTTGTACAAAGTTAAGTTTGCCCAGTCAGACGTAGTCGGGTGAGTGCTTGGCGAGTTCATTATGGATCGGCTTGAAGATTACTGAGCAGGAACAGCCTAAAACTACTTCAGGGTATGCCTTTGGATAGGTAGAATCGGCTCAAAAAATGCTACAATAAGATCAGGTAGATAAGGTTCAGCTTCCTGTCACCACAGCAAATCGGAAGGTCACGGGTTCGAATCCCGTAAGCTCCATGTATGGGGTTTTAGCTTAGTGGTAGAGCGTCCGTTTGAAATAACAAAAGCCTGAGAGTAATCCTCTCAGGCTTTTGTGTTTTTAACAGCAGTGTCTCTTAATCGAGTCCATTCCTTGTCTAAAGGTTTGGAGCGTATTTCGTTGTAGCCCTTCTGCGGGGGTAGCAATTGAGCAGCGAGAACAGCCTAAAAGGTTAATCCCTTTAGAAGTGGCAGAGTTGATGCTGAGATAGCTTCAACATATTTCAGGGGATTGCTACAGTCTTTGCGCAAACAAATCTGTCATATGCAATCCCCGAACAATGCTAGAGCCGAGCGTCTCTACGCAACTATTTCTTTCGGACCAACTCTACAAAACGGTTAACCTGCTCCATTAATTGAACTGAGAGGTAAAAACAAACACTAATCGTTAGGCAGGCCAACAATAAAGGGCTTGCCGTAACTAGGCTGTCCAAGATCGCAGCATTAGGAGAGGTAGGCACAGGGAGTGGATAAGAAGGTCGTGGAGCAGCAGATTGCGGGACTTCAACAGATTGCTGGTTAGACATGTTAGGTTGATCCTAATAACTTTAATAGACTCTCGCCTTCGTCCAGAATACTGTATGAAAGCGGGAGTTTTCTTTGTTCTCTGAATTGGAACACCCTCTGGAACTAGCATTCAGGCGACTAGTTGCGCACACAATGCGTATCACCGAATGACGTTGTGTGCGTATACCTGCGCATAAAACGTCGTTAGGGTTATGTCTTCTCATGCCTAACCTAGTGCTTTTATATGCGTAAGTGACTTATGTCTTATGATGCTTATCCACCTATGTCTTTTTATGCGTCTAAAAGGATATACAACGCAAGTAGATACCTATGAAGGCTATACTAACGGTAAGTCAATAGCATGAGCTTTAGCCAAGCCAAAGGATAGTTCATGGGGCAGAGGGGTTTTCAAGTGCTCCAAGAGAACAAGCTGGCTAGCAGCGCAACAAAAGTTTACAATTCTCTGGTTTAATTTCATGGTTCAGTCGGCGCGGAAACCCAAACAATGGAAGCCTCCTGAAAAGGAGATCACTTCAGTTCTTTTTGTTCATTCGTTGCTGGATGACTATGGTCTGAATGTCTATGAGTTTAGGGTTTTAGCCCATGTTGCTCGTAGAGAAGGGAAAAGCAAACAGGGCAATGGTAAGGGATGTTTTGCCAGACAAAGAAACATTGCTGACATTTGTTGTATGAGCCATAGAAAAGCTCAGGAGGTGCTTAGAATTCTCTGCGCTGCTGGTTTATTGGAAAAGGAATCCCGGCGGGGAGGCACCAATACGTACAAAATTGCCTCTCCTGACAAATGGAGAGATCCCTCAGAGCTACCCAGCATTCGGCAGAAAGACAAAGGTGACTCTTCAGAAAGCTCAGAATTGAAGTGGGACGACGACTGGTAGTCCTAAACAGGTAAGGATGAGCATACGTCCTAGTACGCAAGGCTTTTAGAGCTTAGAGACAACCTTACAGGCTTGAAGCATCCTGACTTTTTTTATGCTTTTGCAGCTACCAGCTAAGAGATTAACGAAGTAATCGACACTAGGGCTCCTGTCTTGGGCAGATACTTAACGCTTTTTACACGGCAGCGAATCAATGGACTCCATGCTATTAAGGATTTCTAAGCATCCTTACTCGTTTAGGACTACCGACGACTTTTGAATTTAAGTCGGTATAGAAACGATTAACGACTGTCCTCTATAGCTAGCTGTGGCTTTTGCTTTGACTGTTTTTAAGTCTTCTCTGCTGCTACCTTATCTCGTCGTTACAACGCCAGCCGACCAGCCTTCAAAAATTCAGTAGGCGCATATTGGTTTAGAGCTCGCATGCCCTGTACAGTTTTCTTGGACTCCTCCACGTTCTCCTTGGCAGTTTCCAGCCTGTGACCCAGTGAAAGAGCGGTTACCAGTTGACTCTCAGCCTCTTGTTTAAGCGCTGGTGCGATCATCGCCTTGACCGCCAGATTGTTCAATGAATGGCTGAATTCTACGGTTATAAGCCTCTGCACCTTCATCTGGGGCTCAAGCTCTCCGCCTCGTCAATTACCCCGTAGAGTCGCTTGACCTGGTGTCTAGCATTGCGACCACTTTTTGTCCATTGCTGATGCTGTTGGTGAATGTATGACAACCGCTCTTACAAGAAGACTACAAGGATTGATTAGCAACGAAGAATCGGACCTTCTCAGCGTCTGTCACTTTTTTGTCGTTCTACTCGTAGCACATTCGCCAACAGCATCCGTTGCTATAACTAAGCCTCATACAGTGACTCGTTTGCGCTTAGGGGGTGGATCGTTAGCAGGCTCAGGCTCCGTTTGTGCCTCAGCTTGTGTGGCGCTTTTGCTTGGTAGGGGTAGGTTGTTTTCAGCCAGCCACATTTTGAGGCATTCTACCGTGCGCTTTTCAATCAGGCCACGTCGCTCTAACTTGGTGCCTAATTTGTCCAGCACCGCAGAGCAACTGGAATGTTCAGGCTGAATGGCTAGATACTCCACAATCATCAACCCGTTTTCATCGACTTCTGGCTGTGCTTCTGGGGCCTGGTTGAGCGCCTGGGCTGCACCATCGTCTAGCAAGGTAGTAACCTTTACCGTTTCTTCTTGGGGGATGGGTGCAAGCCAGCGGTTAGTGAGTTCTACAGGCAACTCTTTGTCTGTGCGGCGGTCAACGATGTCGCCAAAGTTGGGTACTGGGTACCACTGACGATCACGCTTCCGGTAACCAGCACTGAACCCCAGCTTGAACACGGGATGGTCAGCCGCGATCGCCGGGGCCGCAAAAGCAGCGCTACTACCATCGGCAAAGGCAAGGTTAGCAGGAGAAGCCAGCGTGAACACATTGAACGAGTCCGCGTCACCTTTGCTGAACCCTCGACCCCCGACCGTGTTGGCTGGCAGGATCACCCAAGCATAGTAGCCATTGGCCTGCATCATGCTGGCACTAAGCATCACCTTATCGATCAGCCAACGATCGAAGCCCTGGTTGTCGCCTTGAAACAACACCGGATCAACCTCGCACAGCTTGACACTAGCGACGAGTCCCAACAGGCGCGTAAACTCATCAATCCCTAAGACGGTTGGGTTTTCGCGGTCACGTGGCAGCGCTGTGAACTCCACAATGAACTGGTAGATGCTCCGCACTGCTGCCACCTTGTTGCCGGCATCCAAGTCGGGGTTGTGAAACTGATCAACGGTCTGCCAGTACCACCACTCACCAGGGAACTGCTTCGGGGTGATAAACCAAAAGCGGATCGACTTGATGGCTGGATGCTTACCGCTAGCAACCAACTTTTGGGTGGCTCGGATGGCTGCGGCAATTAACACCCCTTTACCAGTCCGCACCGGGGCAGAAAGGAACAAGCTTGAAGGGTCAGCCGCGATCGCCTCAATCAGACTCACGGGGGCAATCTCACTGCTGTCTGCTGTCTGCGCTACGGTCGCCGCATCATCATCCAGCAGGTTTGCTTCTTCTACCGTTTGAGCGGTCACATGAATCGTCTTGACTGCCGCCGCTTGCTGTTGGCGTTTGTCGTAGGCTTCAAGCTCCGTCTTCAGGTCGGGTGGCGTGGTGTTGATGCCGCAATGCTCCAGGTAATCGAGCGCTGACCCGCTGAGATACTGACCATCTTCCAACGCCTCTTGAAGCTGCTCAAGCACTGTCTGCTTACCGACCAGGCTAGTGAGCTTCAGCAGTTGGCGATCGTTCAGCAGGGGTGCAAAGTTGCCTGATTCCTTCATGTAGGCAGCAGCAGAGCCGGATGTTACAGCGCGTTTGACGGCAATGAGTACCAACGGAGCCGCAACCATTGCCGCCGCTGGCAAACCCAGCGGAACAACCAGCAGACCCAAGACGGCAACGCCACCGAGCAAGAATTTGGTATTGCTTTGAGTGACCGCGCTTTGAGCTGCTTGCTCTAAAGTCTGAATCTGCGCGAGGGCAGCGTCATCGACGTGAATGAGTTTTGTGGGATGCATAAGCGTTTCCTTATTGAGCAGTCGCTGCTGCCTGACGAGCGTTGACCCATTGCAGGGCAATGATGAACAGAATTAAAACGACTTCAAACGCGAACAACATGACCAGCAATTTGGCGAGGTTGCCTGTATCAAGGCCTGACCACAGCCCAGCGCTCAGAGCAAACAAGAAGGTGTTGAGGGAAGCAGCCGGGGGGTAAAGCGACAGACCAACAACCAGATCAAAGGCATAAGCGCCGAGCGAGAGCAGCGCACCCCAACGGATGAAGAAGTAAGGAATCTTGCGCGCCTTCCGTGCGATCGAACGGGCAGCGGGATCAGCCTGACCGCTCATCAGAAAGCGTCCCGATTGCGACTGTTGCACTGCGCCTTGCAGCGCTTGTTTGTCGAGGCTGATGAGTAACCAGAGACATTGCAGCGCTTGCACCAAGGCCCAGACCAGCACACCAACTACGGTCACGATCGCGGCTGACCAGGCGGTGACAAGCCAGCCGATCAAAGGGAGGGCGGTGAGCCAGTTAGGAGTGCCGACACCGAGCGTCGTGACCAAGGCGACATAAGGGGCGATGTTCAGCCAACTCACATAGCCCATGGCTGCCATGAGCCCTGAGACAATTACCCAACTAGTGAGGCGCATGACCCAGCTTTCCTCGTAGACTTCGCGCCCTCTGTCGGCTGTATGGCGGAAGCGATCACGCCAGCGCTGTTTCCCGGTCTGTCCGTCTGTCGTGGTTGTCATTGGTTCTACCTCGTAGGAGTCGTGCATGAATTTGGTGTGCTTAAAGTTGATAGAAGTCATAGTGCTGCTGAGTCGCTCGCTGTCATTTCAGCACTCCAGCCCGCCGTGCCCTGACCCGTTGCATGGCCTTAGCCACCAACTCACGATCGGCGGTGGACGCAAGCGACAGCACGACCGGAAACCCTTGGGCGTTGTTTTCCAGTACCGCAGTGTTGCCGTAAGCATCGCAGACCGTTGAGCCGGCTGGCAGCACTGCCGAGAGTGGTAAGTTCTTGGGCGACAGGTTTCTGACCTTGCTGGCGACGTTGCCATCAATCACCGGGGAGCCGACAGACAATGCTTTGTACTGTCCGATCACGTCAAAGCTGAGCACCATCTCGCAGCCCTTCTGGTAGCGATCCATGGCGATCGGCTCTAGTCCCTTCTGTTTCTCCTGTAGAAGCTGCTGCGCCTGCACTTGCTCTTGATTGGCAGCCACAATCGACCGTAGCTCTGACTGTTTAGCCAGCGAGTCTTTCATCCCGCCAGCGTTCAGCAGGGCGATGCCCACGCCGAGGGCGATCGCGCCTGCTTCCATAGGGTTCCGTTGCAGCCAGCGTTGCATGGTCATTGGTTGAGTTCTCCTAAGTTTTCTGCCTGTCTGCCTGTCTGCCTGCCTGCCTGTCTGCCTGTCTGCTTCAAGCAAAAGAGGGCCTTTGAGGGTCAGAGCCTGCCGTTTTGACACTTCTTAGGCAGGCAGGCAGGTGGGTTGAGGTGTTTTGCTGGGTTGGCATAAGTGGATGGAGGCGCGCAAGAGCGCCCAGGCAAGCACCATGAGCCCGATCAAGAGCAGCAGGCGCGTCAAGCGTCTGCTGGAGGCTTTCCCAGGGTTTGCAGCGTGTTGAGAGAGTGCTGTAAGTGCTGCGTTTCCTGACTTTGGGCTGTAGCCAGCATGGCGGTTCGTTCGCGGTAGAGACGTGCTTCCAGCTTGAATTCGGTGGCTTTCTCGGCGATCGCAGCTTTCGCTTGCTGGGTCTGTTGCAACTTCTGCTCCCGCACTCGAATGTCGCGCTGCATTTCCTCGGTCAACGCGTCGGCAGTTTGCAGGAACTGAGCCGCAATGGCCAACGGATCGTCAAACGCCACCACTTCGCTCTGTCGCAGCGATTCCAGGCTGTACGTCTGTCGTAGCTCCGGTTGCGTGAGGACGATCGTGTGATTCCCAACCTCAACGTTGACGACTGCTGGTTCTGCTTCGGGTAACTGTTCTGGTGCTGTCGGTGTTGGGTATTGCAACGCCACGGCTTGCAAATAACGATCGCCATACCCTTCCTCGTTTGCCGCCTTGAACTCTTGAAAGACTTGCAACCCAAACTCAGTAAAGGCAAACACTGGACTGCCTGCTTTTGTGGTGCGTACTTCGACTCTGAGCGCTTCGGGGCAGTGTTGGTAAGCCGTCTCCAACTTCTCCCACCAGCGCTTACGTAGCGTTGATTCGTTGACTTCAAGTAACTCAGACAGTTCGGTAAAGGTGTAGGTTCGGGGCACGTCCGATAGTTGTACAAGCTTGCGCCAATGAGTGTCCTGAGCCGTGTCAGAACAGTCCGTCGTTTTTTGCCCAAACGATTCCTGTACAGGTTCTAAACCTGCACCAGCTAAGGGTTCCATAAGTTGTCCTCTGACGAATATTAGAGTCCATGAACAGTGCCGATGCTGCCGCCAATCAGTCCGGTTCCTGTTCTGGGAATTATACTAGCACAGTGGTAGTAGAGTGCTACTACTCAAAGACTATAAATGTCGAAGGGTGTAACCTTATGAATGTTGAAACGACTGAAGGAATGGGGTCTGTGGCCACAAACAAGGCAAAAGTCTTTGCCTATATTGACCCAGAGTTAAAAGAAGGCCTCGAACAGTTAGCAGAACGCCGTAATCGTTCTGTGAGCAACTTAGTTGAGACATTGATCCAACAAGAGATCGAGAAGGCGAAGGAAGCAGGAGAGTTGAATGGCAAGGCAAATAAGTAGCTTTGCCAAGACTCTTACCTGCGGTTCAGAGTACGATCGTGGTTAAGTCTTTCCAGTTCTGCCTATGACTCCGCAGCAGCTCTTAGACAACGAAGCAATCGTCGCCCCCAACATTGATCATCTGGTGCTTGAGGACGACACCCCTGTGGACAATTTGCAATCGGCGCAACAACAACGGCTACTGGTCGAGCCGCTTTACAGTGCAAAAGCCTTGCCTGCTCCTTTCTTTGCTGACGCTAACGTAGGACTGTTCTACAAGCTCAAGGGTGATCCAGTGGTCCCCGATGTCATGTTGAGTTTGGGTATACAGCGTCCTGACGACTTCTCACAAAAACAGCACCGTTCTTACCTAACCTGGGAAATGGGGAAGCTGCCAGACGTTTGCCTGGAAATTGTCTCGAACCAAGAAGGCGACGAGCTGACGTTGAGCCGCAAGTCACAGCAGAAAGGTAAGACAACCGCAAAGAGAGACCTCTATGCCCAAATCCACATACCCTACTACGTGGTGTTTGACCCACTGCGACAAATACAGGGTCAACAGGAAATGGCTGGGGCACTACTCCGGGTCTGGAGCTTCTCGGCAGAGGGCTACACCGAACTGACACCACTTCAGGGCCTTAACGAGGTTGGACAATCAGTTTGGTTAACAGCCATTGGGCTTGGCTTGACTTTGTGGGAAGGTCAGTTTGAGGACGGCGTTACCCGACTCTGGCTCCGCTGGTGTGACCAGGTGGGGCAGGTGATTCCGACTGGCGCAGAAGGTCAGACAGTGGCTCAACAACGAGCGGATCGGTTAGCCGAGCGACTGCGGGAACTGGGCGTAAACCCAGACACAATCTAGGAGTCAGACCAGGCGGTGTTCTGTCTTTCCACCTGAGCCTTAAACCGTAACTGGGCTTCCTTCACTAAGATCGGATCACCTGAATCTAACCACATTTGTCTTTGGGCAGCCGTCTTTTCCTGTTGCCGTTCTCGCCGCCGTTGCCGCTCTGCCTGAGCCTGAGTGATCGCTACTGGCGCATGCGTTACAACACCTGTCACAGGACTTGAACACACGGCACGACTGCTCTGAGATGGTGAGAGAGCTTGATTGCTGTCTCCAGATGCCGCTATGACAGTCTGCTCCGTGGTCAAGGCATGAGAGCGGTCGGTGCTTAAAGACTTGAACTTAATATCTGAATCGCGAGGTTCTATGGCTAAGAAAACTACTTGTGAAACTTGACCTTTGGAAAAACCCCCAGACCCCCGAACTTCTTTTTGCCTTTCTGCTTGCCCTGAGGGGGCAGCAGGATGCGGCACAAGCTTATTAGGGTGTACTGGGTGTACGCTCCCTGCTGGTAAAGGTTCTAGCGTTTGCAGCAAAGTGGACTCTGAAGGTGCTGTCTCTGGCTCGATCAGGGTTAGTACAGTGCTTTCGATAGACCCTGCCGGGTGCCACAACGCTTTGTGCTTGTTGAGGGTTTGTTTACTGCAGCGGGCGATGCCAATGATCGCGTCTGCTCTAGCGGTTACACCAGTGGGAAAGTTGTTGCTTGCTTGTAACGTGGCGATCGCGTCTTTGATGCGTTGTTCTGCGTCTAGTGCTTGCCACTGGTTGAAGGACACAATGTTGTTAGCTGGTTCCAACTCAGCTTGTGGTGCCAATTGAACGACCCGCTTACTGGGGTCATAGGGATAATACTTGGGGGCTGCCTCGATGCTGCGTGCCCAATACCCGGCAAGCTGATGGATCTCGTGCCGGTGCTGACACCACTCCTCATAGCCGGGTAGCGCTACTGCGATTTCAACGATCGCCTCGACGAGTGCTGGTCCTGTTAAGGGTGTACCACCACGTTGGATGTGACCAAAGATATATTCACGCATGGCAATCCGACCGAGCAGCCGATTCGTTTGACCAGCCCTCGTCCAGCCGAGTTCGATTTCAGTGTGCAAATCGTTGAGAAGCTTCTGACCGCCGCCTTTGACAATTTTGTATTGCTGGCGTTGCGTCTGTTTGAGCACACGCTTAATGGTCTTGTGGTCGAGGTCATTGCGTCGCTCTGCCCAGTGCCACTGTTGGACGAACGCTGCTTGGTCGCTGTAGATCGGTTCCCACTGCTCATTGAGCAAGTAGGAACCAGTTTGTAAGGGCACTCTGTGTCCGTTGTATAAACTCGGTGTGCCGACCGTATAGGGTCTGGGGTTGGGAAAGCTTTCAAGCTGCCCTGGCGTGAGCTTGAACCCAGCCTGCACTAGTAACGTGCTGACGACTTGCGCGATTGCCCATGACTTCTGCTCTGGCTCAAAGGGAAAGTATAGATGGATACCGCCGCTGTCACTGCTCGTGACTGCAACGTAAGCGACCAGTCCGATCACTTCCAGTGCTGCCAGCATTCGTTGAATCGCAAACGGGTCATGGCGGGGATGGTAGGCACTATGGCGATCGATATCCAGCGCCAAATATCGAGTGAGTGGACCGAAGCGGACACCATACAGAGAAGCGCCTTGCTGTAAGGGGCGATCGCCCAGTGGGTATCTGCTCTCAGTCTTCCAGTCAGGGCGATCGCCTGGATTAGGGTGTTCTGCCCGTAGATAGTCATAGCGGTGGGGGAAGAGCGCGAGGAAAGCGTCCGCTTCCGTAACGGACTGAAACCGTTGTGGCGAGGGAAATTCTGTTGGTGTTGTTACTGTCACTCTGACTCCTTTGGAGTCCGAGCACACACCTGCCCTTTTTTACCGATTACAGCCGGATTAACATGGGTTAAGATGATGGAGCGCCCAAAGTATTTGGGAATCAGCTCCTGGTTGGCTGGTCGGTAAAAAGTCGGGCATTAGGGATTTTCGTTCTTGGCGGTTCGAGGTTTCCCCGGTGATGCTCGGCTTTTGCCGTTTTAAGTATTTAGTTTTTAGACTTGAGAGTGATCATACCCTCAATTCAGCCTGATGGAGCAAAAGCTGCAAGCTTTGTGGGGCTTACCTTTCAGGTTTTACAAGTAAAAGAAATTAATTTCTTGAACGTGATCCGATAGCGCTTTAAGTCATCCAATCAGCTTAAGGAAAATATTACTGGATCATTGGTTGAGGACCAGCAGACTGGACCAGCGGGGGCATTTACGAAAAAACCTACGGTTTTGACTTGTCAAGAAACTTGCGGCTGCCCACTTAACTTGATTTTGCTTTCTGGATGAGTTTTTTGCGCCTATCAAGGTTCAATTGCGGCTGAAAGTTCGTCACCAAGAAAACGAACGTTCTTCTAGCAGTTGCCTTTACGGGCGGTGAAAGCTTTGTGGCATAACATCGCCAACCAGAACCGTAGTGATTATTTCGTGTGTTCTGAGACAATCGCTGAAACTGCTTCTTGAGCAGCGCGTCTTTTTTGGTTCGCCTTGCGTTTATCATATTTCCGCCGGAGCATTGCCTCGCTGTGACCCATGGCATACGCAAGACTGGAAATTTGTTGTGAGGTGTAACCTTGATCAAGAAACCAAGTGGCGTAAATATCACGCAGTAAGTGTGGGGTAAGTCGCTGTCCCGTGAGCCGATGTGCTGCCTTCCCAATAACTTGCGAGAAACCGACTGTGTCATATGCTGTTCCCTCTTGGGGCTGGACAAAAACGCCTTGTGGCATCGCTACTTGTTGTTTACCGGCTTTGCCTACCAGCACTGGCTGGGGATTAAAGGTCATGCGCAGGCTGTAGAGCTTCCAGTTAGCCCCCGGTGGTGCGTTCAGCTCTCCAGCACTGCGCCAGTTACCCTGCTGGTCCCGGTAATAGCCGTATAAGAAAGCTTCTAGGTAGTCGTAGAAGTATTTTCCGTCTGGAAAGGGGACATTGGGGATTTCTAAAGATTGTTTCTTGTAAGTCTTGGCAGTTTTGTAGCTAAATTCGGTATGGTCCAGTAGCCATACACCGTCTGCTTTATGTAGATAGGGATAATATTTCTCCGTCCTGTTGTAGCGCGCTTTCTGTGGCGGCAGTGGATGAATGCACTGCCCTACGGCAGCACCTTGTGGCTTATCTGTGAGCAAGCAGCTTGATGTCAGCTTGGCTCTTCGCCATTCCTCTTGCCTCCGTGGTGGCTCGTAGGTGAGCACACCCCACACGGCATAGCGTTGAAAGCTAGCGGCAATACTACTAAGCGGGCGTTGGTTGCCGCTCATCACTCTAAATTCACACTCTTGACGTAGAGGGGTAACGATTTTCTTCAAGACATCCGGTAGATCCAACCACTTGAGAGTGAGGTCTACCACTCCATCATGAGCAGCTTCTTTCTGCCTGAGCGCGGCACGATGTTTTTGAATCACTCCCATACCTGGAACGTTAGAGTAAGTTGTATCCTTAGCCTCGCGATGGTATTGACACCGTAGAGACTTCTCAATCGCTTTAAGATAGTGTTGTGGCGTGTGTGGGCTCTGGCTCTCTCTCTCGTGCTCAAGAAAATCCTGGAAGCTAACCAGTTCCTGATCGAGGTCGGCTTCTATCTTTTTGATAGCCTTTTTTGCAGCCTTAATAACGCTGGAGTCATCCTCATCTTCATCTGGTAGCTGGACATGTGGCATTAAGACATCAAAAGCTAGTTGCTCAAGGGGAACGCCTGTAATGTAATGTCGCCAACCTAGGAACAGACGCAGATGTTTTATATGTAGCCGACCAGTTGATGGTGATACAGGGTTATCCTGCCGGTGAGCAAAGCGTTCTTTGGTCAAAAACTCATACAGGTTTTCAGCGTTTGCATCTAAGGCAAGTCTCTGCTCAATTTCTTCTACCCATTGCTTCTCCTCTTCAGTAGCGAGTGGATCGGCTCGAATTTTTGTGGCAAGTTCAACTTCCTTCGGCTTTACTGCAATCAAGCCATAAGGAAGTTTGTGGTCTCTGACTGTTAACCTTTTTTGTGTATGTGCGCCACGCCCTAGATTGATCTGAGGGCAGCGATGGGTTCTTTGTTGTCTACCTTTGCGAGGTAGTAGCCCTTCTTCCTCAACCCACTTCAGAAATGCTGCTATCCTGGAGCGATTGGACTGACGTTGCGTCTCATTGGACTGCAAAGCATCAAACCCCTTGTCTAGATCCACTAGGGCCCGACCCAGTTGCTCTAAGCAAATGCTTTGTAAGGCCTGTTCAACTTGCTCTGTTTCGGCTTTGGTCGGCTTTCTTCCGGCTGGCGGTGGGTAGCCCATGCCGGTGAGCAAGTAGCGAGTCACTGCACTCTTTGTCTGATTAAAGCAATTGGCAGCGGGCTGAGGCGAGCGTGTCGCGTCAAGGTGCGTTTTGTATTGCAGTAGTGCTTCTTTGAGGGTTATTGATGTCATCTTATTTAAAACGATTGGACTGACGTTGCGTCTCATTTGGCTGCAAAGCATCAAGCCCCTGCTTCAGAGCGAGGGCTGGACTCAGTTGCTTTAAGGGAATGCTTTGTAAGGCCTACTCAACCTGCTCTTCTTCGGCTTTGGTCGGCTTTCTTTTTGTTGACGGTGGAGCGTCTATGCTAGTGAGCAGGTAGCGAGCAAGCGCCCGTTTTGTCTGATTGAGATAATTGGCAGCAGCTTGAGGCGAGCGTGTCGCGTCAAGGTACGCTTTGTATTGCAACAGTGCTTCTTCGAGGCTTTTAGATTCCATCTTATAAGTGGCTCCAGGTATAGCAGATTAGGTATTGCGTAGCTAAAGGACTGTCAGTGATAGAGAAGCTGGAAACACCAACACAGATACTTATAAAAAATTTCGCCTTCTAGCAGGTCATCGGAGCGGTAGTCTGTCTCAAAAAGATGGCGCCGAGAAACGACTGAACAATCGATGAATAAAGGCTTAAAGCTCCCTATTGCAGAGACTTTTTTATAAATAAAAGAATTGTCACTTTGCGCTCTTATAAATAGGAATACTAGCTAGACTGCTTCTAAAAAAGGCATTTCGGCTTTTCTTCCACACATATAAGTCAATGTTCGACCACACGGCGAGCCTAGTGTGTGGTTAGATAAAATGGCTCGTTTATGTCTAGAAATGGCTAATGTCACTTATTTGTCCTAATCGTGATTGCGGAAACAAAGAATTAGCCAGAATCATTAAGCACGGCAAAGACCGACACGGGCGACTACGTTATAAATGCAGCGAGTGTGGCAAAACCTTCTTTGAACTTGTTAAGCCCCCTCGGAAGCAAGCTAAGAAGGGGCTTAAAGGGGAGCGTGGGCGTCCAGAACTTTATGATGAAGTCAAAGGCAAAATGACTCTGTCTTTGACTCGGACAGCGATTAAAGGGTTAGATGATCTGGCTATTCAACATGACCTTTCACGCTCTGAGCTGGTCGAGCGTATTGGTAGAGGACTGATTCCGATCGCAAAGCCAAAGCATCACCAACAGTGAGCACTCATAGTCTTAGCTGTAGTAAAAATTGCTTCTTAAAAGGAGACAAATTCATACGCATTCCCTTTGCAACGAGTTGGTGATTCAAAGTAGACGGATGCCAGCGCCCGTCTGCTCTAGTAGAAGAACCACGATGGTGGCAGGGCTGTCGCTCTGCCCAACGCACCTGATGGTTCATTTTTCTAGTAGGGTTTCTAGCGCTGCTGTCAGACGAAAACGGCAGCTTGAAACGACTGCAGCTGGGGCTAGCGCAGTGGCTTGAAAGTAAGCAGTAGGAAAGTTCTACGCTCCAACCTGCAGTCTCGTCTGCCGGGTTGACTAAGAGCGATCGCACCGGGCTTGAGCTTTGAGGTGCAGTGGAACGAAAAACCGAGTTAAGACACCTTTTACCGAGTCAAAGAGGTTGTAGCCCCTTAACATCGGCAGTTTTGGTTTTGGCTAGCGCTGCTAGGAAAGGTCAATGGGGGTATACCCCTTTAGACCAGCGCTCCCAAGCGATTGCCCGCCTCAACCTGAAGTCATGGAAGCCAGCTTGCCATGAGGAGCGATCCGTCTTGAAAGCTTAGAGGGATGAGCTTTCAAAGCTACTTGAACGCGAACATGAGCACACCAGCTTGTCCAATTGTCCTTGGGCTATGCAGATTGTCCTCCTAACCCGGTTTTCCATTCCACTGCACCTCAAATTCCTAAGACAACACTAGACCAAATAAATTGGCAAAAAATTTCAGTACCGTGGCACCAGAAAACTTTACCTAACTTAACCAAGCTCTTGCTTTGGCTCGCTGCCTTCCACGTATGGCATGAGAAAACAGACCTAGTCGGTCTTCTACATACGAGTCATCTGATACCTTTTATCCTTCCTCAACGTACAGTGGTACCGGCTTCTTGCTTTTGTGAAAGGAATCCAATAGTGAAATTCAAAGTCGGGGCTCAATCGCGCCGTTGCAGTGCACGCTTTTGGCATTGTTTCTATGAGTGCTTCTAGCTCAGTCAAACTTTTGAATGCAGCAAAGCTAGTCACAGGATCACTCTTCAGAAAAGCTTCTAGGTGACTGTAGTCTGTTGCTGCCTGAGCATTTTCTAGATTCTCCTCCTCCTTGGCAGCCTTGCGCAAATGCTCGAACAACTTTGCTTTTCCCATAGAAAGTGGTTTTCCCGAAGGGGAAGCGTAGCGATTGGAGCAGAGTTCTTCAAAACAGGCAAGAAGGTCTAAATAGAGCCAGCTTAGCCACACAATCCTGGGTTCTCTAAAGTTGATCCTGAACCATTCCACGTGCTTATAAAGCCCTTCACACAGCACAAACCTTGCCTTTATGTAGAGGGCTTCAGCCTCCGCTACATATTCAGGGGTCTCCTCTTGAGGACGGTACTCAACAAGGTTGTATTGGTAATAGCGCAACCATTGTGCAATGGCTTGATTGATGAAACTACGGTTCTGGCAGAGGGTCCGAATGATAGTTCTGCGCTCTGAGCTTATTGTGTACAAAGGCGTCTCATTGCCGCCGACCAGAGTGTCATGAACAGATGGCTCCATTATCCAAGTTCGATGTATCAAATCTGCTTCGGCAAGGGTCGGTAGAGCTTCAAACATTGTGAAGTAGGGTTCCCAATCTTGACCAACTGGAGCCTCTGCAGCGGTGAGTCCTTGAATTTTTGCTAGCGTGTTCACGACCTCATTCCTCCTCCATAGGGTTAAACCAAGTCACCCCTCACCAAGGCGGCTTGTCTTCAGAACCGCGCTTGAGACCACTCTTATCATGCTGGATGATTGGTCACACTGACTGACGGAGCGTTGACCGCGTCGCCGAGTCAAAGCAGTGTCATCAGTGGTCGCACCGCAAGCGGTTTGGAGGGGTGTACTAGTGGCTTGGCCTAGATTTGGACTTTTTTGACGCAGCAAGCGGTAGTACAGAGGCGATTTTGCCCGTTTTCAATGCCTGCAACCCCGATGCCTTCGTGGCACCGTTGCTCCGGGGTGCAACTAACCAAGGCGATCGCCCGACACCTTTAATGAGACATGTATTGAGACACCCTTTGCCTGGGGTCGCCAAAGGTCTACCGTCTAAGACACGCTTAAGCAGCAAGCGTACTGACGCAGTGATTACAGCCTATACCGTCTTGGCGGTGAGGCAAAGAGCCTCTGTTACAGCCCCCATTACAGCCCCAAATTAAGCCAAAAAAGCTTTTCAGCGTGCGACACGCTGACCTCAAAGTAGCCGATAACCACCAAAGTCGTAATTAGAAAAATTAAGCTGAACCGTTTCATACGCTTTTCCATTTGCCTCTCTGAAAGATCCGTCTCAAACCTGCTTTTGGGGCCAGTGCTACTGTCTTTTGGGTCAGCGGTAGCACTCACCGCACTAGCAAAACCACCGCACTAGGAGCTACTGCAAGCCCTGAAACTTGATGCTGAGTTCTTGGGGATTTTGTCCCTGTAAAGCCGCTTTGTCGAAGAGGCCACTGGCAACAATCGATTGTCCTGGCTTGAGTGTTCGATCAACGTCTAAAGGGATGGTGACGATCGCTGTGTCGGCTCGACTCACTTGCAGCATGACTGTACTGACCTGAATGGGCTTGCCACTGTTGTTCGTAATGGTTGCTTTGACTTTTGAAGACAAAAACTCTTCCTCTGGCACGTCGAGGCTGAGGTTTGAGACCGCAATTTGATTGGGTTCTGTAGGGCCTCTGGTGCAGAGAGCGGTGAGATCAACAATTTGACCGGTTGCCGTGGTTCTGTAGCAAAGAGGGTCTTGAGCGAGCGCGTGAGGAACGGCCAGAAGGCTGATTGTGGTAGCTACAAAAGCGGCTTGAAAGTAAGTTTGTTTCATTTGCTTTGAACGCGGTTGGTCAATCAAGCGGTTATATAGAAAGGACAAGGCTGTTTCTGTTGGGATGCCCTCAGGCAAGGGCAGGAACCGCCTAAGTCATGGAAATTAAGGGTGTTGCTTCAGTTGGTGTTTGAGCAAGAAGCCTCCGCCTCACAGTGCGAGCGCTACCCCTCCCAAAGCAGACGGTGCTGGAACGGCAGCCGCCTTAGCATGGAGAGAAAGGGCACCCGGTCCCACCAGCGTCTTTGTCACGGTCGCACCTAAAGTTAGACGGAGGGGGGCTTGAGTAATCGCTGACAGCTTGGCTCCTAACCTTAAGTTGATGAGAGAACGGAACACACGTTTTACAGGCGATAGGGGTAAGGCTGAAGCTATAGCGTCGGCACGAGGAGCGCCTGAGCCGTAAGACCAATGCCAACCAGAGTCATCAATAAGGCACTCACGGCTGGAAACAAGTTGCTTTGTGGCGCTTGTACAGGGAGCCGCTCAAACCAGTGTTTGGCGTAGACCAACAACACACCAATACCAGTCAGCACGCCAGCCAAACCCAGACTAAACGCCAGCACCAGCGCTAGCCCAAACCCAATGCGCCCGATCGCGATCGCACCCAGCAGCACGACCAGCGCTGAAGGACACGGCAACAGTCCGCCCGAAACGCCTAAGGCTAGAAGGCTGGACCAGGTGATGGGAGAACTATCCGCGCTGGGCAGTAGGTGGGAGTGAGAATGCAAGCCATGATCATGCGAGTGGCTATGGGAAGCGTCGTGCGAGTGGCTATGGGAAGCGTCGTGCGAGTGATGATGGCTGTGCGCCTGATTAGCGTCAGCAACCTGACTGCTGGTCCAGCGTTGCCCAAGCAGCAACTGCCGTAAGCGGGTTATCAACAGCTTCCCGCCAATCACAGTGACTAAGACACCCGAAAGCGCGCTCAACCAGGGAAAGAGTTGCTCGGTCAAAAGGAAGCGGGACGAACCCAACATCACTAAACCGAGTGTAAAAATGCCTGCTGTGTGCGTCAGCGTGACAGTGAGCCCTAGCAGCAGGGCGTGTTGCACCTGACTGCGAGCGCCTACCAGATACGCTCCTACAATTGTCTTCCCATGCCCCGGAGTCAGGGCGTGTAGCCCACCCCACACAAAGGCAACCGCCAGCGCCACCAAGATCGTCGAGAAATTGAGTTCTTCCGACAGAATTAAGTTCGTGAAGGCATCATTGCGTCTGCCGCTTAACGCTTGAGAGAAGGCATTCGCTGGCTTCAGTGGCACTGGCGTGAGCGGTTGAGCGCTCGTCTGCGATGGATTCACCGTAAAGGCAAGCTGACGCTGATTGAAGGGGCTACTCAGTAATTCCGTCGGATAGTCGGTCAGGCGCTGAGTGATACTGTTGGCTGTCACCTCACCTTGAAGCGGCAGATCTGCCGTCACCGTCAGCTCGCGCCAGCCTAAACGCTGCGAGTAAGACTGATCGTCAAACGCCAGTTGTTGATCGGCGCCAGCCAGGGCGACCGCCGCTTGAAATCCACAGGTCAGACGCAACGTTGCTAAGCCACCCACACCGGGCGGAAAGGCTACCGTTGACTGCAGCAGCGCTAACGGTAGAGCATGCTGATTCAAACGCAGGTGCAGGTCGGACTTAAGTTCCTGACATTTAGCCATCGGATAGTCAGCCAGACGAGCGGGTGTGTCGAGTTTAATACGCTCCTGAAACGCCGGAATTTCTGCCATATCCAGGACATAATCAATCGCTACCCCGTCTCGCGCAATTTGCAAGCCAGCATAGTGATTAATCGTGAAATTGCCCAGCGGATGGGCCGCAGCAGCGGGTTCCCAGGCGAGAGAAACCACCACGAGCGCAGCCATCCAGGTCAGGTGATGCAGCAGAGTTTTCATGAGGCTGGTCCCGCTGAGGTGAGAAGGGACAGTGTCGCTGGTTTCAGCACGACAGTATGAGTAAGCTGTGTCAGGGTTTGACGAGCTTCAGCGGCATACTTGTGATGGAAGGTCGGGTTGAGCCGTAGCGCCAGACGCAACTGTGCCTGAGCGTCTGCCGGATCACCGCAGTGCAGCGCAATCATGCCACGGTGAAAATGCAGCAACGCATCCTCAGTGCCATAGCGCGTTGCTTGTTGGGTCGCCTGTTGCGCGGTCTGCCAGTCCCCATTAGCGGCCGCCGCCCACGCCAGCGTATCTTCAGCGTAGATATCGTCTCGCACTGCCACCTCACGCTGGGCAATTTCTAGCGCGTCTGGCAGGTGAATGCCGTGTTCGGTGTAGTAAACGGCTAAGGCACGATCGTAGATGCCTTGCACCTTGCTTAAGCGCGCCACCACTTCGATCAGGGCTTCGGTCTCCTCTACTCCCTGCGGATCGCCCAAAGCTCTTTGAGCATCGGCTTTATAGCCCAGCGTTTCCACCAGCGGCACGCGCTCGATCCCCTGGTTGGCGACTGCCAGAGCCGCCTGCCAGCGATGCTGAGCAGCATACAAGCGTGCCAGCCCCGTTCGGGCTGCAATGTCCTGTGGGAACAGGGCGATCGCTTCCTGGTAACGCCGCTCAGACTCAGTTAAGTCCCCGGCGACAAACGCCAGATCGCCGGAGCGGACGTGGAACCAGGCACGCATTTCTGCCGCATTGGTGTAGAACGAGTCTATTCGCTGCACAGAGGCATCCAGCAGTTGACGCGCCGCATCGAGATGGTGCGTCAATTCTAGATAACGCGCCGCGATCGCGCTATAACCCGAGTGTTCGGCATCGGTTGGTAGGCTTTGAATCAACTGGTGGGCGGCTTCGTAGTCTCCCAACTCCATTTGAATGGATGCCTGGAGTGCCACAGTCTCAGCCGTTGCTTGCGGTGTCTCTGTCACTAGTTGTAGTGCCTCCCGAAACCGATGCTGTGAGAGCAGCGTGGAAGCCAACAGCAAAGCCGCTTCACTACTAGGCTGGATGGCTTGCGCTCGTTGGGCAGCGTGTTCAGCACGCAATAAATCCTCTACGTCTGCCTGTTCCCGGAAGCGCCTGAGGTACTGAGCCGCTAGCAAGCGCAACTGTATAGAGGCATCCGGTGCTTGCTGCACTTGCACTTCATAGTTATGAATAATCAGATTGCGCTGTTCATAATCGGGAAAGACTGCCGCTGCCACGTCTCGTTGGGGCAAGTGAGCCTGCGCCGGCAACTTACTATTTGCCAGCGCAGGGACCGTTCCTAGTAGAGCCAGTAGACCGACTAGCAGACACAAACTGAGCGAGCGTCCAAGCATAAATCTTAAGAGTTGTTTGAGGAGAGAGCCATTGAGTGCCATCTGACAAGAAACAGACCAACACCCAACGGCTCAGGGTTCGCTTCAGACGTTAGCGAGGGTTCCCCAGGTAGGGAAAGGTGGGCAGGAAGTTGGCCTCTTTAGGACCAACGTTGTCGCTGGTCAAGGCTGGAATAGCGCCCTGCGTAATGCCAGTCACCGCGCTGCCAAACACAACCGAGGCCGTCACGTCAATCACGTCATCTTTGGGGCGTCTACCGCCAAAGTTGCCGGCCAACTGCGTACCAAAGTAGGTCCCGTTTTGTTTGGAAAGGTCAGCCTGGATGACATCGGGAATAGCCACCGAAATGACAGCATCGGCAATACCCGCCGGTCGCCCGATCGTCTGCACAAAGGAGCGGATGAATTGAGATTGATTGGCAGCATCACCGGTGGGCGTTTGCAGATTGCTCTCGTTATGGGCTTGGAAGTCCATAAACAATTCATTCAGCGCTGGGACGGCTAACCGTTCAATCTGCGCGTAGTTCCCATTCTTGAGGCGAGGGGTTTTGACACTGGTTGTCATCCAAACCCCAATCTTGCCGGTTCCAAGTAGCTTTCTGGGCAGTTCCACGACGATCGAATGCACGTTAAAGGGCTCAAGTGTATCGACCGCTTGACCGGGGGGACGGAAGGAGACCACTTTCAACGGCGGCGCTGGATTCGGCTGCATCAGGTAGTTGCGATCCGGAATAATTTTGAAAAACTGCTCTAGATCAAAGAAGAAGGGATCTTTGCGGGTGCCAACAAACACCTTCATCTTCCCGGCCGTAAACGCTTGATCAAGGGGACCGACAACACTACTTTCGCCAAGGAATCTCGACTCTGTGCCCACTTTCTTCGGCTTGCCAGGTCCTCGCACCACCACTGACTGCCCGCGTCCTCTGCGTCGACTCTGAAACTGCAACACCAGGTCTTCAACGCCATCACCGGTGTTGTCAATCTTGAACTGGTAAAGAACAGCAGGATCAAACGGACGAACCTCTCCTGCAGTAATCAGTGGATCAAAGTTCATGGAGAGCACCACATTGGCAGGGTCGGTTGCACTCTCAAATACGTAGAGATCCGTTAGGTCGGCAGCCGTCAACTTTGTGGCTAGAAACGTTGTGTCCTGGTGATCAGAAGCCAAAGCAGGTGGGGCAATTTGGCAAAAGACCAGTAACAGGGCGGCAAGGCAGAGCCCAGTCGCTCGCAGCCAGTGAAGCTTTCCGACTTTCTGGGGCAATGGTAGAAGCACTTCTACTTTAGATGTAGAAGCATTTGAGACGGGAGCACTATAACTATTCAACTGAACAAAACTCTCCTCATGACTACTCTGCATAACGGCATTCCTTGAGACGGTTGATCTCTGATGAAAGCAATCATTGTTCGAACCGAAAATGGATTCCTATCCATCATTGGGCGGACATCTTCAAACACGGCTTGAGGCTGGCTGAAGTGACTAGTGGATCTACGTAGAGAAAGCGGCATTGGATTGCAATTGCACAAACATTTGCACTCGAAGCGGGCTGCTGTCATGGTTTAAGGCAATCTCTTTTTGTTGACCGACAAAGCAGAGCCATGAGGAACAACAACACAACTACCCTAAGGCTGAGCGATGGAGTAAGCAGTCGTGCTTTTATCATGCGAGAACACTGCTCGATCGCCATGCTTTTCGACCATGTTGCAGCCTTACCTTAAAAGGGCACCATCTCCTTTCATCACTCTGCTTTTCGGTTCAGGCGCTCCGCTGCATGTTTCTCACTCGCTGGGCTCAGTGCCTCAGCCGTTGCAGACAGCACTAGTGGGTAGTGGTCACTAACAAAACAGAAAAAAGTGAACCCTTGCAGTAAAAGGCAGTCCATGCGATCACTTGCACTCAGGCTTATTTGCTTCGTGGTTAGTTGCAAAACCCGCAACTAACCGACGACAGAAGCGGCAGCCCAGCCTGTGTGTAGGAGCTAATCAAAACGAAGCAATCGGGGTTGCAGACTATAACTGCATGGTGATGAAGTCCAAATAAAGTCCAAAGCTGAAAATCCTCGTGTCACCAGTGCAATGCTGCTTCCTGTCATACTCCATTAGTTGCCGCGCCAGCGAATGCGATTTGAAAAGCCTTTCTTGCACCTTTTGCCCGTATGTCGGCTCAACCTCTTAGAGAGAACCACTACGGCGCTGTAGGGAGCGCACCGCATCCAAATACGATCGAACACTCATGCTCACATGACATACTCGAGTACCGACCTAATGAAAATCGCGATCGAAGAGCACCTGAAGTGTACGGAGTACCCGCGCGTCGGAGCGGTTATAGTCAAAGACGGGAAAGTCCTTTCAACGGGTCATCGCGGCGAAGTTAAAAGAAGGCACGCGGAACGAGTTGCAATTGAGAAGTTAAGGCGAGAAGACCTCATTGATTCGACTCTATACACAACCCTAGAGCCATGCGTTGGTCTGCACAACGACCAAGTCGTCGAATCATGCGCAGAGTTGATCATCTCATCCGGAATCAAGGAAGTCTTTATAGGAGTGCTGGATCCGAACGGCACCATCTATTCGCAGGGATTCAGAAAGCTCTTGGAGAACCACATTAGCGTCAAATTCTTCAGCCGAAAGCTGCGAGCGGCGATTGAAGAGGAAACGTTTGAGTTCGGCAGCGTACATGCGGTCTATGGCAGCGGCAAGCGACGGGTGCCCGTTGTGCACAGCGGAATTGACATCAATGTGCATTTCAGCGAGACCGACACAAGAACCATTCCAATAAAGTGGGCCACCCTGCAACGCGGACACGGCTGCGTAGACCTATCCAGCCTAAATGGCGCTGTAAAGGTGGCTTCTGGCGCAGAAAAATTTAGCGACATCACCGACCCTACCGTCTTCAGGTTTCCCAGCCACTTTGCAAGGATGAAAAAGGGGATGATCGCGGTAGTTCAACCTGCTAACACTGGATTCTGCGTGTTAGTTAAATTGATCGATCTGTTTGAGAGCGACATTCTCTTCCAGTGGGAAGTGCGCAATGATCCGCAATGAAATCCGAGGGCAAAAGGCGTTGGTGCCCTGATGCCTAATTGGGGGTGTAAGCCCAAACCCCAGAAAATTCCGTCAGCTTGCCCGGCGACCGTGAACTTTCCAGTTTTCGATGGTTGGCGGGTTGCAATCTTAGCTGTGTCTATGTTGGTTCTGAGGTGCCGATTGATAAGCAGGGCTAACAGTCAGCTAGCGCTTCCCCCTCTGGACCGACCGCCAACTGGCACAAGCCCTCAAACCCTCACACTGTCGACCTTTCTCTTTTCCACCTCGTTGCCCCGTTGCGGAACCTGCAACTATACAAGCGGATTTTTTGAAGGCTGAGATTACTGCTAGCTGCCGCTTTTGAATTTCTTGCTTAGTGCTTTTCTGATGCTCTGGACTAAAATTGGACTAACCAGCTTAAATGTGACAATTGCAAAGTTGATGCCTTGTGCCAGTTGCGTTAGCGCTGCTAACCCGTTAGCAATTTAGGTTTTCTTATGAGTCAGCAGCCAATGGTAGGATGTCGCATTCCTCCAGCTTGGTATGGGGAAATTATAGCTATCTGCGAGGCGACCGGGCAGACTCCT
>NZ_JACJPI010000065.1 GCF_014695975.1 Leptolyngbya sp. FACHB-321 | reverse complement strand
GTACAAAGTCTGGGCTGACAGCAAAGCGGTGGGCTAATTGACGAATTGAGCCTTCACCTTGATTGTAAAGACTGACAATCTTTTGGCGCAAGTCGCAGGAGTAAGGTCGCATCGAAAGAGAGAAAATCGGTTTATTCTGTTCCCTATCAGTGTACTGAGCAAACTTGCACACTGCTATAGGTCAAGCATTTGTCTCTTAAAAAGGGACAATACGCTTAATGATGCGATTTAGGAGCATTAGTCATGACCCTTTCCATGTATCAAGCTTCAGTACCTTTGCTCACGCGATCGCTTCATAATCTCGTGGCTATTTTAGAGAAGGGTGCTGCCCACGCTGAAGCTCAGAACATTGATCCGATTGTCCTGATCAATAGCAGGCTCTATCCCAATATGTTTCCGCTCGGACGACAAGTTCAAATTGCTTCAGATATCGCTAGACGGGGAGCTGCAAGATTAGCAGGACTGGAAGCTCCCAAGCTAGAAGATGACGAAACAACGTTTGCTCAATTGATTGATCGACTGCATAAAACCACTGCTTACCTGGAAACCCTTACCCCCGAACAGATTGACGGCTCGGAGAAAAAGTCGATCACCCTACCAGTGGGTCAAGACACAATGACTTTTGAGGGGCTGTCCTATCTCCTGTACTTTATGCTGCCAAACGTTTCTTTTCATGTGACAACGGCTTACAACATCCTGCGGCATAGTGGCGTTGAGTTGGGCAAACGCGATTATTTAGGACAATTTTAAGGGCGATCGTACCTGTAACGCTCTATCAGTCGGCAAAAACGCTGGGAGCTTTGTGCTCTGATTCGTCAAACATGGTTCTTAGGTTTCTTGCTCTAGCGGAACATAGATTCAATCGGGTCTTATGTTCTATGTGGAACGTGCAATATCATGCTTCTAAAAGGTGACAGCCTTACAGATTATTAACCTTCCGTTAGATTGCGCTACCTGTGACTGCTAAAAAAACTGTTTTTCTTCTTGCTCTCTGTCAGGCACTTGCCATGACAGGCAGTATTGTGCTCTTTACCACGGCTGCCCTAATTGGCTCAACCTTAGCGCCAGACAAAGCTTTGGCTACTTTACCACTAGCGATTTTGCAATTGGCAACGATGCTGACGACTATTCCAGCCGCCTTCATCCTTAAGCGGTGGGGGCGTCAGTTCGGCTTCATGACCGGGGTTTTAGTCGGTTTGAGTGGCGCAGTGTTAGGTGTTTATGCAATCTTTGCAGGCAGCTTTGTTCTCTTTAGTCTGAGCACACTGCTGTATGGGATTTTCGGTGGTTTTGTGAGTTATTATCGCTTTGCAGCGGCAGATGTAGCACCAGAAGCGGACCGCTCACGTGCCATTTCTCTTGTCATTTCAGGAGGCATTCTTGCCGCCTTCATCGGACCAGTGTTAGCAACCTGGACGAAAGATTGGTTGCCTGTCACCTTTGCTGGAGGGTTGGTGGCAATCGCATTACTCCAAAGCCTTACGTTGCTGCTCCTTCGCTTCGTCGCTCTGCCACCACTAGTACAGCCGGAGCACCAGGAGCCTGGACGCGAGCTAAGCACGATCGTGCAACAGCCTGTGTTCATTGTGGCAGTGCTGGGCAGCATGATTGGCTATGGCGTCATGGCGCTACTGATGACAGCAACACCCCTGGCAATGGTTGCGGAACACCATCCCTTTCACGTAGCGGCTTCAGTAATCCAATGGCATGTGCTGGGGATGTTTACGCCGTCCCTAGTTACGGGCTTTTTGATTGCGCGCTTTGGTGTGCTGACCATTGTGCTAGCAGGCATCGTCCTAAATGGGCTGTGTGTGGCGATTAATTTGACAGGCACACAGGCATCACACTTTTTTGGAGCGCTGTTGCTGTTGGGGATTGGTTGGAATTTTATGTTTATTGGCTCAACCACCTTGCTAACTCAAGCCTATACGCTAACAGAACGAGCTAAAACACAGGCAACCCATGACTTCCTCATGCTGAGCTTTGTGGCTTTCGCCACGTTTCTTTCCGGTCGGCTGATGAACGATGGGGGCTGGGCTGTCGTCAACTACACAGGACTCGCGCTTATAGCAGTCGCACTTATAGCAGTATTGTCTTTGTGGCGATGGCGATCGACGCAACAACCCCAAAAACTGGAGCGTCTGTAGAACGCTGGCAGCGTAGAAGACTCTTGCCAACACTTTTTTCGCTCTACCGTTGCTCTTCTGACACGCAAGCCGTAGAGCGAATCGTGGTTGGAGTGATATGCAGTGCACGTGACTCGGCTCCAGTCTTTTACTGCATACCATAGGTGACACTAATCTGGCTTCTCACCTTCACTTCTGGCACCGCTGCCGCATTGTAAGGCGGGAGAGCAGTTTCATCGGTTGTAGCGAGGAAGGAGGACGAAACTCCAACCTTTGAGCCACACCCTATGGAACTAGCAGCGCCCTGGAGTGGTAGAACGGTCACCAAGAGAATTTCACCTACCTGCATCCGCAGCGCTTGTGCCAATGGTGTCATTTGCCGGCGCGCATCAGCCAGTGCTAGCCGTTGGGCTGACTGTTCTAGCGGCTGGCAGCTCTTCACTGAGTAAGCGGCACCAATACTTTGTAGGAATAATTGCTGACTCCGAGTTACTGCCTGGTTAACCGTCATCACCACTTTTTGAACCTGTTCGCGCGTCGGTTTTAGCAGTGTGACTAGCAAGCGCGGACTTTCTAAAGGACTAGTCTGGAGCTCAATCTGCTCAGCCTTAACGCCAGACTCTCTCAACGCTGTGATCAATGGTTGCAGGGTTTCTGGCGTTACTGTGGAAGCGGATGGTAACGAAACGCCAGGCAACTCTGGAGCCGAGAGGTTGCTACGGCTACCCAATTGAAATTCTAGTGTGGCGCGATCAGCAGGCACCGTTACCTGTCCTTGCCCAACGACAGTGAGGGCACGTTGAGTCAAAACCAGAGGCGATGGTGTAGCACCAGGCTGCAACAGCAGCAGTGGGTTAGTTTTTTTGGGGGGTTCAGCCTGCCCCCTTTGGGCTACCAGCGTCCAGCTTCCAAGCAACAGCAAGATAAAGCAGCAGGAGCGTGTAAGTACGTTACTCATAGAGTCGTTCCTTCAAACCTTTTTACCACTGGGCACTACCGTTTGAGTCTCTAAGACCACCTGAACAATCACGGCAATGGTCTCTTCGGTGAGATCAAGACATCTTGCCAGATCGAGTCAAGTTTACCGGCGCTAACCGCTGGTAGTTTGATTTGGCGTTGCAAAGCGTCGAGCGTTTCTGCCCGTACCGCTGCAAGGGCTGGATCTGAGCGATTGCTTGGAACGTCCTCAGACAGTTTTAAGCCCTGCACCAACTCGTTCGTTTCATAAAAGGTTTTTAAGTCAAACTGAGCAATGCGGGTAATGCGATCTCTCACAACGACAGCCAATTGTCCTGCTTGCAGGGCTTGGTTCTGTGAGCGATTACGGTTACCAACCTCAATGCCACTATTGGTTAAGGCTCCGACAACGGTAGTATCTGTTGCGGGAGTGTACTGCACGAACAGGGCAGAGCCTCGAATGCCAGCGGAAGCATTCGGTGTCCTAATATTGGTGCGCCCCTGCCCTGGTGAGATCAATAACAACACCGTGCCATTGTCGAGGCGCAAAGTCCGGCGATTGGGCACAAACCGAAACAGCGCTCGTTCGCCAATACGAGCCAGGGAACCATCGTTAAACCGCAGTTCTACCAACGCTGATTGAGCCGTTGATAGCGCATCACCGGGGGTTAAGACATCTCGGCGTCTCGCTGGACGGGGTGCCTGGTCACGCAGAAGGAGCCGTACTGAGTTTCGCAATGACTCGATCATGGCACGAGCCAGGGGTGTTTCAGCGTGGGCGCTGCTCGGCATTAAGAGGGTAGTACTGGTGGTCACTGCTAAAGCGAATAGCAATCGTAAAGGACGCCATAAAAGCTTGCTAGGCATAAGACACCAACGCTAACCCGCTAAACAGCTTCTTTAACATAACCAACTCTTTAAGTGCTGACGAGTTTTTGGCGCTTGAGGTGCTTGAAAGACCCTCAAATTTGAAAGCAATGTATGACTTGTCGTGGTTCGGCTGACACCAACAACCCAGCAATAGACATTCACTGCCTACTCCAGTCCCTTAAGTTCCAATCCCTTAAGTTAAGGAGAGTGAAAGCTAGCTACGCCACGTCAACTGTTAACGCGTCCGTGTGTTTTCTGCTGCTATCTCGCCTTGACCTGGTTTAACACCTGCTTGATATAAGAGCAATCCCTCCCCCTGGGTTATCTTTCTAGTTTCTGCGTGACTTAAATTCTTAGGGGAAAGCTTTTACACTCGATCGCCCGTAATTATACTCAAGGCTTAGCATCCTCCCCAGATAGTTTCCTATACTCGTTTTCACTTAAGGTGCTTAGGTGCCTGATAGAACACACACAGAACGACCGATACAATGCCCCCTTTGTGCTCGGCTGTAGTATCGGTGCGGCAACAAAGACAGGTTCACCAAAGTAGTAATCAGGTGAGTGCCAAATCTGAATCGTTCCATTTTCCATTGCATCAGGATACGCGACCAGATTTACTACTGTTTCGCCATCTCGCTCAAAGGCATTCACATGATGGAAGGTCAAGCATGGCTCGTTATGAGTAGTTACCATTCACCTGGGTTAATCACGCTGCTTCTGGGTTCAGGTCAATCATACGGCGAGTCGTATAGGTCCCCACCGGACTCCAAAGCAGATAGGGCAGCAATAATAGGGCAGCCTCAAGGGATTGTTGCCCTACCAGTAACGCTAGCACAGCGCCCAAGACAACTCCCAATCCACCCAAAAACGTCCCGATCGCCAAACTCCGCGATCGTAAAGTGGCGGGAATATAGGCAACTGTTACCACTTCTACCAACAGGTAAAGCCCCATAAAAATCCAGGTTTTGATGCTGCCTGGTTCTTGCTGCCAAACTAGCCCCGCTGACCAGGCACCACAGAAGAACGCAACCGTCCAGATGAGCGGGATAGCAGGTTCAAAGAATAACCACCTGGGGCGATCGAGCTTGGCTGCCCAGGGAATATCACGCGGTCTAAAGAAGAAACTGCCAAAGGCGACCAGAGTAGTAATGCCACCGATAATGAGCCAGGAGTTCAACATCCTTAAGTTCCTGCAAAACACATTATTGACGGTAACAATCTGCTCTAGGGTCAACATCCACCATAAGGACAGGTAATACCAATTTCACGCACATGCTAAGGGACAAGCAGTTTAGCGTTATCGTCATCCCTCCGCACTCAACTCTACCCAATTGGACACCAGGCCGTGATGGTTGAAGCTTTTCCACAATTACAAATGCCGACGCTACTGATTTGGAGAAAAGATGATTTGAGCTTCCTAAAACTCAGGCTAAAGCAGCAGTAAAACAACTGCATGAAGGCTATCTCAAAATCATTCCTGATTGATTTCTCAGTTAAAACAACTTGATTGCTTTGTCATCGTTATAAATGAATTTTTAAGCAAGATAGCGTGAATCATTTTTGAGCGCGATCGCTTTTGAAGTCGGTATACCGTCAATCTAACGAGCACTGTTGAACGCTAAAGGTTGATAGTAAAAAGCCAATCAATTCAAACACAGAAAGCTGAAGGTATTCTTCAACGTTAGATACTACTATACATTGCATACTGAATTAGACCGTTATGAGGCTGAGGCAAAGAACTCATAAAGCAGCGGTCAAGCTTGTGACAAGAAGGGAACTCTATAAGTTTGGAACCAGTGTAAGAACTTAGCTGGTTCCCTTGAGCTACCAAAATTTATCGTAAAGGACAACTATTTAATGTCATTAATGTCACGTTCACCTGCACTTTTAGGCAAACGTCTTTTGACAGCAACAAGCTTGGCACTCCTGACGACGCTGCCTGTTGCTGCTAATGCCTTTGCCTTATCAGACTCTTCCTCTGTTAGTCAGGATGGCAAGACGCAGCAGTGGTTGATGGCGGACAAAGACGATAAAGACGACAAGGACGATAAAAAAGGACGTGGCAACGATCGGAACCGTGACCGCGATGACGATCGAGAACGCGGACGTGACCGCGATGACGATCGAAAAGGTCGCATTGACCTGAACCGGGCTAAAAATATTGCTCGACAAGCCGCAGAAGCCGCGAATGGAGGCGTGAGCGTGTACCGGGCAGCAGCATCCATGCACGGACCGGCTAAACTATCACCCTTTGTCGATAATGGCGACTCCTGGACCTGGACCTTTTTAGGTGGACGACCGGGTGCTTCCCTAACGGCGATCGAAACGGTTGTCACCGTTTATAAGGAAAGCAGTCGAGTTGTAGTCGTTTATAACGGTGCCGCACGGAGCGCCACAACTCGCGTTAATAGCTGGAACAGCCTGCTTCGAGTCGCACGGTTGGTCGATCAAAATTCACTGGTGCTCCAACTGGATGTGCTCGATCGACCCGCTGTCAACGCCGCCTCAGCCTTTTACGAAGTCTATGCCCGTCGCAACAACCGCTGGGTGTCGGTCTACCGCACGAATGCAACGCAATTGGTTGCTTCTTCTAGCCAGGTTAGTTTAACCCCGGTTGTCATTCCCATCCAACAGCTCGGACTCGGCAACGTCGATCTGTCCCGATTAGAACTGAGAACGGTTGCCTATGCCAGCTACGGTGGGCAGCAAGTGGTGCTGCGCGAAAGTGTGCAACGCTATCAATCCCTGACGCAAATTTCAAGCGTGCAGCAGATTAGTACAGTTTCAGCTACAACTACCACGACTACAGACACGACCACGACGACTGGCTCCACTACAAGTACAGGTACATCAACGGTCAGCGGCGGACAAACGGTAACGCTTACCAATGGCTACCGCGTCACCTTCCGAGGCGTATCCTACAGCAGCAACACTTCCACCTGGCGTTACTACGTCGAAGAGTTGCCCGTCGCTCAAGATTTAAGTAATTGGGTTTTGGGTTTACCTGCTTGTGCTCAAGTGGCAAGTGCTAGCCCCAAAGGCGAACGGGTTAATCCTGACCCCAATGCCCGGATCAGCGGTATTAAGTGGCAACCCGGCGGTGGCTTTGTGCAGGGTGAGTTTTCTGTCACCTTGAATGGACGCTGGGCAGTGGGTACGACGACGGTTGCCGTTAAGGGTCCTGATGTTGCCCGTGGAGAGCTAGCGGGACCTAGTTGCAGCACTTTGAATCAGTAAGCCTTGAATCAGTAAATAAACGTTGAAGCGGCTGGTCTCAGTCTTGCTTTAAGGTCTCCGCTTCAACAGTTTTCTTTGCTGTGTCGCCTTATGTCTTATTCTTTGTATGACTGAGCTTTAAGGTGCAGGAGACGATCGCCTTGAAGCTCAGCATCGTTTTTTAAGGAACAACTGTAGCGTGTGATGGAGATATTGTCTTTCGTTTTGCTAGCACAAGTTGCCTCTCCGGTTGCTACCTCAGCACAAAATCTAAGTTATGTAACACTCCAGATTTTGTTGAAGCTTTTGTGGGCGATCGGGATTCTGATTCTGACCCGCATTGGCATCAATGTAGCTAGCCGCACCGCTCGCAGAGTGCTAGTCCAGGTAGAGCCAACGCTGCGAAAGTTCTTCATTCAGACAGCAGAATTTTTAGCACTCATCGTTGGACTTGTTGCAGCTCTCAATGTTGTCGGCATTCAGACCACAACCCTAGTGGCAGTATTAGGCGCAGCAGGGTTAGCGGTTGGTTTGGCTTTGCAAAATACACTCTCTCACTTTGCGGCTGGTATTATGCTCATTGCCTTTCGTCCCTTTGAGGCAGGCGATGTCATTGAAGGTGCAGGAGCAACGGGCGTAGTAGACAGTGTGGGCATCTTCTCAACCACCATCTTGACCCCAGACAATGTAAAAATCGTTGTACCCAATAACAATCTCTTTGCTGGAACGCTGAAGAATCTAACAGCAATGGGGACGCGACGAGTTGATTTAGAAGTGGATATTGGTAATCGCCCGATCGAACCGACTATTACCTCTTTATTGTCTCTGGTTCAACCGCACCCCCTGGTGTTGAATGACCCGAAACCTACCTGTAACGTTGCTTCTGTTAATCCTGAAAAGACGATTTTGTATCTCCGTCCCTGGTGTGCTGCAGAAGTATATGAACAAGCACGCTCTGAGATGCATCAGTTAGTGCATGAAGCCCTGTATCAGCCACGTACCAGTGAGGACGAGGGAGGGCATTAGGACGAGGGAGTTCCTTTTGCCGCTTGTCCTTCTCTACGGCGACCAGGGTGTTCCTCATTATTAGAAAGGCTGGAAAGCGCTAGTCTTTGCCCTTATCGCCCTTCTCCGATCGCTCCTTGAAACGCTCTTTGTCAGCTTTTTCAGCCTCTCGTTGTTGTTCTTCTCGTTGCTTTTCAGCTTCTCGTGCCGCTTCTGTTGCTTTCTTTTCAGCGTCTTGAAGTGATTCAGCTTCTTTTTGATCTAATAGTTCTGGTAGCGCTTCACTAGCAGGGGGACTCGGACTAGCCACTGGTGGGCTAGGCGCGATCGCGTCAGGGGACTCTGATGGTATTGGACTCGGTGACTGAGCCTCGGTGGATGGAACAGTGTCAGCGGTGTCTGACTGACTCGTCGGCGTCGGCGTTGGTGTTTCCACATCAGTAGGAGCAGGTGTTTCCGCATCAGCAGGAGTAGGTGCCTCAGCATCCGTAGAAGTGGGTGCTTCAACAGCGGTGGAAGGTTGCGTTGGCGACGCTGTGCTAGGTTCTGGAGACGGTGAAGGTGAAGGCTGCGGTCTTCCCAGAATAGCTCCGACCACAGCCGCTCCAGCCAAAACAACTAAAACTCCCGGCAACCATGTCTGCCACGCAGGTCTACTTGCTTGAGGGGCGATCGCAGGCTTCCTTCTAGAAGCCGCAAGTGTGCCAGGAGCCGCACGTAAGGTTGCCACCTGGCTGGTTGCTCCAGCCATCACAGCCCTTCTCTCTGATACATCTGGTAAGAGCTTCAGCCAAGCCTCTACACTCCCGGGGCGATCGTGCGGTTCAACTGCCATGCCTCGAATCACCGCCTGATTGGTAGCGGCGCTAATTTCTGCACGTAGATCACGGGGAGCAGGCAACGGTTGGCGATCGCGTAGAATCGAGGCAGCGGGCACTTGAGCCGTCAGTAGCGTGTAGAGAGTTGCCGCCAAACCATAAACATCAGTTGCAGGTGATCGCTGCTCTTGCGATATGTACTGCTCGATCGGGGCATAGCCAGGCGAAACTAAACTGGTGTGTGTTTGAGCTAAACCTGGAGAAAACTCACGCGCAATCCCAAAGTCAATCAGCACGACCTGATCTGTTCCCTGCCGTAGAATCAAATTTTGAGGTTTAACATCGCGGTGCAGTAAGCCATTCTGATGCACAACCTTTAACGCTGCACCAACTTGTCGGCTGTAGTGGAGCGCTGTTGCTTCTGCTAAAGGTTGGGCAGGCAGCACAACGGTATCAAGCGTTGGTCCAGGTACGTACTCCATCACGATGAAGGGAAAATCGTCCTCAATAAAGAAGTCGATGACCCTGACGATATTAGGATGAACGCAGAGTGCTAATCGCTTGGCTTCTGCTTGAAACTGCTGCTTGGATTGAGCGAAGTTTGGGTCTTGCCGCAGTAACTCATCCAGCGTTTTAACAACTACAGTTTGCCCTAAAGAATGTAGTGTCGCTTTATAAGTAACACCAAACCCTCCCCGTCCAAGTTCTTGATCCAGAGAATATTTATGATTCTGTAGGTATTTGCCAACCAGAAATCCCATATGATTTTGACAGTACTCTAAGCTAAATCAGCAGTTAATAACGTCAAAACAAGTCATGCGTTCCTGTGACAATACAAGTTGTAGCCTTTCTCTTAGTTCTGTGGGTCAATACCTTCATAGAAAACATCTAAAGTGTGTTGCGATTCTCTTACTCTATCAGTGGCACTGAACTACAAGCTGGAGCATGACTACAACAGGGTTTGAGTAGCAGGGCAGGAAGGTACGTTAAAGCTGAAAATCAGTTGAGCGGACATTTCAACGGGCACTTCGCAGTGTTACTAAGACGTACCAGTCAGAGTATAGTCTGATTGGTACTAAAACAATAGCCCCACGTCCGCACCAAGCATCAACCGCAGCGGTAGTTTACCTGCTTCAACTGTCTGAATCATCACAAGCATAAGGGTTATACGGCTTGCCCAGTTATTGCCGTCGTTGCTGTAGAGATACTGCTGAAATGACTCGATAAGCGTCTTACTTTGAGGAAATTAAAAATGCCCCTTGGGGCTAGTTATGGAGAGGCATTGTAACAGCCTCAGGATGTTTCAGAGAGTGCTGATTGATCGACTGTCAACCTTTGATGAAATAGGGCATTCTGAATGATTAGTTCTGGCAAAACGTCGTTGAACATTTGCACTTTTTGCTGAATCTGCTCAAAATCTTCAGGATTCTCTAAAAGGTCGCGCACTTCTTGCTCACCAATGACAACCGCAGGGCGAAGACGACTGGCAGCTTCTTCAGCTCTTTGGATAATTGCTTGCTTGAGAAGTTCATATTCCGGGCGATCGCGCCAACGTTTGATCTCTTCCCAGACAGGGATGAAAAAGGCAGACCAGTGGGCAAGTGCCTGGTAGTCAGAGTTGACGAACGGAACCCCCAGGGTTTGTTTAAGGTCTTGATAGACTCGCTGCAACTCTGTTGAAACCTCCTGAGCCAACTGCTCTCCAATGAATTGAATTTCTGGATGACGATAAGCATGAGGCCCACGTCGAATTTCCGTCTTTCCATCCTGACCAACAATTTCACCTGCCAGGACTTTACTTAAAGCAATCTGTTGAATCAACAACTGAGGATTACCAAAACTGAAGGCACCTAGCTCTCGCTGAATGTGTCGCCGTTGCGCTTCATCCACGTCGATTTGATAACCGGGTTGATACCAGTCGTAGGTGTCACGGTAAACCTGTTCAGTAATGGCGATCGCGTCCTCTAAAAACGATTCGGCTTGTGTGGCTGGTTTGAGCCGCTGCCAAAACAACTGCATCACAGCGGGATACATTGCATAAGCTCGCCAGTTTGCAGGTTTCCAGGGAATCCCTAGCGTGTCTTGAATATCACTTAAACACGTTTGAACTTCAGATGGAGCCTGAGAAACATTAATGAATGGAAAGGCAGATTGTTCATCTTCTACGATCGCTGGTTCAAGTCCTTGAACTTGATCGGCTTCAAGCTGCTTCTGCGGTTCCTGTGAAGTTGAGCGTTGGGTTAAGCTCTTGTCAACGGTGCCAACTGGTTTTACAACCGTTGCCAGTTTCGGTTCTGTTACCGGATGTTCATTGTTTCGTTCAGCAGCGCGATCGCTCAAATACGTTAACCAAGAGGGCGCCCAGGCGGAATGGCTGTCCTTGCCAAAGGCTCGCTTTTCTCCCATGCCACCCGGTTTTGGTAAGAGTTTATTGAATAAACCGAATAAATTGGTACTTAGTTCAGGAAACAAGCCGTAGAACTTAACCGACAGCCAGGTTGGAAAGGGCACAATCACTTCCGCCGCACCTCGGCGCAAGCCAGCGATCGTGGCACGAGATACCTTTTCGGCGCTGGCAGAAAGAAACGGCAGAGAATCGCCAATGCTGAACCAGGCATATTCCTTGCGGTTCTGACCTTTCATAATGGCGTGATCAACAACGCCTGTGTGGATGAGACCAGGACAGACAGTGGTGACGGCAATGCCATCTTTTGCCAGTTCAGTGCGCATCCCTTCGGATAGCCCAACCAGTGCAAATTTGCTGGCGCAATACCCGACCATATGTGGCGATGCCATTTTCCCTCCAACTGAGGAGATGTTCACAATACGTCCAGCCTTGCGTGCCTGCATTTCTGGCAAGACCGCATAGGTGGTGTAGAGCGGTGCCCAGAAATGTAGCTTCATTAAGTCGTCGTAGTCCTGCATGGTCAGGTTTTCTAGCGGACCGACGATGTCTGTTCCCGCATTGTTGATTAGGATGTCGATTGCGCCAAAGTGGTCTCTGGTTTGCTGGACTAGCTGCTTAACTTGGGTTTGCTCTGTTACATCACAGGTCAAGGCGAAAATGTCTCCGCCTCGCTGCTCTAGTTCGGTGCGTGCCCGTTCTAGTTCGGCTTCATCCCGCGCACAGATGGCTACCCGTGCCCCGGCGTCAGCTAACTGGCGTGCCATTACCAGCCCCAGTCCGCGCGACCCTCCTGTTATCAGAATGACCTTACCAGATAGCTCGTAAATGCGTTCGCGCCACCAGCGATCGACAACCAGGAAACCAGGGAATAAAACAATTGCAACAGCAATGAGTCCAAAGAGGGTGGCATAGTTAATCAGCATGAATCAAAAACTCCTTGGTTTTAATTTCTGTCTAAATTTCTACCGACCCTAAGCGGCTGCTACATTCGCAAGTTGCTGGTAGCGTCTTCGGTTACAGGGCTAATTCACACTCAAGTGTTGATGCGATCGAGTGTTGGCGATCGCATTAATTGATTTCTTAAAATCTAGTTTAGAAAACGTGGATGACTAAGTGCTCTTTCATCAGGAAGAGACAGCAGTTTATCAATGAGGTGAACTTGTAATCAAAGCTCTTGTAGCCAATGTAGCCAGGTTAGACAGCCGCTTTGTTTACTCTTTAGAGAGCTTAAATAAAGTGTTATTTGAGAAACAGCTTAAATTTACAAGAACTCTGTTTCTAGCAGTCTTTAAGCTGTAACTGAACTATTTTGAAGTCAAGGTTTAACCAAACTTGTTTGAACCGATCGCAGACAATTGCGTTGAGGAGATTTCAGTGCCCAAGCCCGCTTCAATCTTTCTATCTGGCTCAATACCCCTCCAGCAGCGAAAGGGGGAACGATCACTGCCTTAGGCGTAATAGATTTATCTACCCCCGCTATCCTTTTAACGTCTGCTGGAGGGGAAAAACGTTGTAGTAACACTGGATGAATCAAGCGAATCACGATCGTGACCGAGATTAAAGCCATACTTGTTTCTCGTCAAGCATTTAAATTTGCCAATTCAACGGTGCCGACTAACCGGAATGCATAAGGGTGTTCCAGCAACCGGATCTTGAATAATGCGGCTTTCTAGCCCAAATACCTCCTGCACTAGGGCTTCTGTCATGATTTGGGCAGGCGCTCCTTGAGCAACAACTTGTCCCTGCGCGATCGCCACTAAATGCTCGGCATACCGACAGGCTTGATTCAAATCATGCAATACCATGACGATCGTGCGTCCTTGCGTTTGATTTAATTCATAGAGCAAATCTAGAACTTCAATTTGATGCGCCAGATCCAGAAACGTTGTGGGTTCATCGAGCAACAGAATTTCTGTATTTTGCGCCAAAGACATAGCAATCCAAGCCCGTTGCCGCTGACCGCCGGAGAGGGTATCGAGCGATCGGTCTGCTAGCACGGTCATATTAGTAATGGCTAGGGCTTGCTCCACCAACCACTCATCTTCCTTTGACCATTGTTGCAGCCAGCTTTGATGAGGATAGCGTCCCTGTGCAACCAGATCTCTTGCAGTCAATCCTTCTGGTGCGACCGGTCCTTGGGGCAAAATGCCGAGCCGTTTCGCCACCTCTTTAGTCGATAGCTTAAAGATAGAAGCACTATCAAGATAAACGGTGCCACGGGTAGGTTTCAGGAGCCGAGCTAAACTTCTTAGCAGCGTCGATTTACCACAACCATTGGAACCGACTAAAACGGTAATTTTTCCGGCTGGAATTGCCAGATCCAGGTCGGAAATAACAACGGTTCCATCGTACGCTAGCGTTAGCTTGCGAGTGGTCAGTGCAACTCCGGTGGAAAATGTTTGCACGATTGTAGAGGAGGGTTCTGCATTCATTGATGACGATTTTGGTACAGCAAATAAAGAAAGTAGGGTGCGCCAACAAGGGCAGTGAGTACACCACAGGGCAGTTCAGTCGGCGAAAACAACGATCGTCCGAGCAGATCGGCTAGCACCGTTATCAGTCCACCTAGCAAGGCAGTCGTAGGCAGCAATCCTTCAGACGCAGTTCCTACTAATTGTCGAGCCAGGTGAGGAGCCATCAGCCCGACAAACCCGATTGTGCCTGCCGTCGCCACTGAAGCCCCCGTCAGCGCAACACTGGTCAGCAACAACAAAAACCGCTGCCACTCCACGCTACTTCCCAACCCTCGCGCCACATCATCTCCTAGATGCAGCACATTCAACTCGCGAGACAGCAGCAATGCCAGTGGCACAAAGATTCCTAGCCAGGGCAGCAGCAGCAAAATATGCTCCCAACTGCGCCCGTAGACACTGCCCGTCATCCAGATCAACGCTTGCGTGACATTATTAATTTGTCCAAATGCCATCAAAACTGAAGTTATTGCACTAGCAACCGCAGCAATCCCTACGCCAATTAAAATGAAACGAATCGGTGAACTGCCCTGATCCCATGCCAATAAATAGATCAATGTTGCCGCGATCGCTGCTCCTGCAAACGCTGATAGTGGAATTGCAAACAACGGTGCTGCCGGAAATAAAACAATTAAACTAACGGCAGCCATACTCGCACCCGCATTAATACCAATCACATCGGGGGCTGCTAGCGGATTACGAGTCAACCCTTGCAGAATTGCTCCCGGAATGGCAAGCCCAATGCCAGCGAGCAAGGCAACGAGGGCACGCGGTAAGCGCAATGTATAAATGACGAACGCATGATCAGGATTGCCCGTTTCAATTCCCAGCAGCGTTTTCAATACATCAAGCGGCGAGATGGGATATTCCCCATAGCTTGCGCTCAGAATGACGATCGCCAACGTGATCACGGTCAGCAACAACAGCACGAGCGGAACCCGTCGCTGAACGCGAAAGGAAATTGGCATCTGGCGAGGACGAACAACAATCCAATGACTCATTGTTTTACCCGCGATCGCGCTAAATAGATGAAGAAGGGCGCACCCAATAGGCTCGTCATAATGCCTACGGGCAACTCTTGTGGTTTGATGATTAGCCGAGCACCGATATCTGCAAGCAACAAAAGAATGGCGCCCAGACAAGCCGCATAGGGAACCAACCAACGATAATCCATGCCGATCAACAATCGCGCCAGATGAGGAACAACTAACCCAATAAACCAGATTGGTCCCGCGATCGCGACGGCACTTCCTGCTAACAACACGACGACAAGCATGGCGATCGCTTTGATCCATCCCGTCCTCAGCCCTAAGCCCTTCGCCACATCTTCACCGAGCGCCAGAGCCGTTAAGGGTTTACCTAGTGCAAATGCCATCATCAGCCCCACTCCCATATAGGGAAGCACCTGCAAAAATAAATGAATATCTCGTCCTGCTACTGACCCCGCTAGCCAAAAGCGAATTTCATCCAGTGTCTCTTGATTCAAGATCAAAATGCCGGTGGTAAGTGAAGAAAGCAGGTAAGTCAGTGCTGAGCCTGCCACGACGAGCTTCAGAGGCGTCATGCCACTCCGACCTAAAGAACCCAGCAGATAAACCACAACCGTAGTAAGTCCTGCACCCACAAAGGCAAAGCTGGTATGCACTATAGACGCCACACTGCCGAATATGGATAGGACCGCCACCATGGCAAAGGCAGCGCCGCTATTGATTCCTAAAATGTCTGGTGAGGCAAGGGGATTACGGGTGAGTCCTTGAGTGATGGTGCCAGCAACTGCTAGTGCGGCTCCAACCATCAACGCAATCAGCGATCGTGGCAATCGCACCGTCCGAATAATTAGATGGTCTGTAGAACCATCAAACGCAGTCAAGGCAGAGAAGATGGAACCAGGCTGAATCTCTGCTGCTCCCAGAAGGATGCTTGCCATCAGACAACCGAGGAGAATCAGCAAACACAGTACCAAACCAGAGATTAACAGAACCTGCGATCGTGCCTTTTGACTTAATGAAGCTAGTTTGACCACGCTCTTCAAATCCTTAGCAGGCTAGTGAGAGTTGACAGGCAACGTGAATGAGGGCGTAAGATCCCAGCCCAACAGCAAAATTGAACATAAGCTAAGTTAAGTTGAGATTCCTTCTCAATAAGATTAAATGATGAAGTAGCGCATTGCAAGTAGAGTTGCGAGAAAGTTTCAACTAGCTGAGCTCGAATCCCCAAGGTAGTACGAGCACATAGCTTATGAAGGAAAGGTTACCGTAAAACGTCTAGCCTTGAGAGCCGGGTTTTTGGGGCTTAGTTGTTTAGACTAGAACTCAGAAAATGATTCAATGCCTTTAGAAAAATAGCCTTGACAAGCGTACCACTTCACTGCTTAATGATAAGAATGTCATTTGCTTGATGCTATTAGCGGAAGCGCTCAAGCAATTAATAGAAATCTTTTGCGTTTGAAATTGCTGCTGTGATACCTCCAGGTATACCCTGAGAGGTCATTCAGCCTGCAAAGCTACTGTCCCATTTCTAAAGTTTTTGTACGAGGCGAGATGTTGAAAGCGCGGTCATTTACTTGTTTAGGTCTTGCAGGTCTTGCATCGGTTGCGATCGTTCAGCCCTGCCGAGCTGAGGTAGCACAAATTACGGCGGTCCAGCTTCAACCGACAGCCAACGGAGTTGAACTCATCCTGGAGAGCACGAGTAGTACCCCGCTTCAAGTTTTTACCACTCGCTATCGTCAAACCCTGATTACAGATATTGTTAACACGCAACTACAATTGCCAGAGGGCAGAACGTTTCGTCAAAGCAACCCAACGGAGGCGATCGCGGGAGTCATCGTCGCTCCGTTAGGTGCCAATAGTGTACGAGTGACGATTACAGGCAAAGCGGAATTGCCCTCAGCGCAAGTCGTTCAGAGCACTCCAGGACTGGTGCTGAACATTACCACCCCCACAACTGCTGCAACAGCCCCTCCAACAGAGACAACCTTACAACCATCAGAGACAGATTCAGAGTCCAGTGCAGACACTCCATCAACCACTCCTGCACCGCCCAGTGACTCTACCGATCAGGCTGAAGCAGACGAGGCTGAAGAGGAAGAACTGGTTATCACGGGCGATCGAGAACCTGCAGTCGACGGCTATCGTGCTCCTACTGCCGCAACAGCCACCAAAACGGATACCCCGTTGCGTGACATTCCCCAGTCAATTCAAGTTGTGCCCCGGCAGGTGATTCAAGATCAGCAAGTGACACGGATTGGTGACGCAACTCGCAACGTCAGTGGTGTAACCGTACTGCAAGGCTACGGTGGCTCAACTGACAACTACACAATTCGCGGTTTAACCACTTCTAGCAATCTGCGAAATGGATTCAGAGATGATGGCTTTCTCACCTTCACTGACCCAGCAACAATTGAGCGGATTGAAGTGCTCAAAGGTCCGGCTTCGGTGCTGTATGGGCAATTTGAACCAGGAGGTGTGGTCAATTATGTGACGAAAAAACCGTTGAGCGATCCCTTCTACGCAGCAGAGTTGCAAATTGGTAGTTACAATTTCTACCGTCCGTCGATCGATTTTTCAGGTCCCCTCACGCCCGATAAATCAATCCTGTATCGCTTAAACCTTGCTTATGAAAACGCAGGTAGTTTTCGTGATTTTGTTAACAATGAAGTATTTGTCGCTGCTCCCGTTTTCACCTTCAAACTTGGTGTAGCGACAAGCTTGACCCTGGAGTATGAATACGTTAATGTAGACCGCACCTTTGATCGCGGCTTTCCTTCCGAACCAGAGCTTTTTGCTCTGCCCATTAATCGATTTTTAGGGGAACCCAGCGATCGCTATAAGTTAACAGGAAACAAGCCGAGCCTAACGATCGACCATCAATTCAATCCCAATTTGCGCTTACGCACTGCCTTTACGGCTCAAATTTTTGAGGCAGGCCGTTCCAATGCTCAGGCACGCACCTTTCGGCTAGAACGCGATCGTCAAACATTGCGACGCCGATACACTGCTTCTGACGAAAAAGTTGAGGATTACGGTCTCCAAACGGATTTGGTCAGCAAATTCAATACAGGTTCAGTGAAGCATGAATTGCTGGCAGGGTTTGAATTAAGCCGGAGTACCTCAGATGGTGTGTTACGGCGGACAGAGTTCACGCCGATTAATATTTTCAATCCCGTTTACGGTTCTGCAATTCCGACTGATTTACCGCCTGTTTTTGATAGCGATCGCCGTAACGATAGCCTAGGGCTTTATTTACAAGATCAAATTACGTTGCTGCCCAATCTGAAACTACTGCTTGGCGGACGCTTTGATTTTGTTGAACTAGACATTGAAGATCGACTGGCGGGTACAACCACTAACCGCAACTACAATGTGTTCTCACCGCGGGTAGGCATTGTCTACCAACCTATTGAACCCATCTCTCTGTACGCTAGCTTCAGCCGCTCCTTTAGACCCAATGTTTTTGCATCGACGAGTAGCGGTGACTTGCTAGAGCCGGAAAGAGGTACCCAGTATGAAGTTGGCATTAAAGGTGAACTTCTGGATGGCAGACTTTCTGCGACCTTAGCAGCGTACAACATCACAAAAACAAATGTCGCCACGACCGATCCGAATGATCTAGATTTCTCGATCGCAGCAGGGGAAATTAAAAGCCGAGGCATTGAACTCGATATCGTCGGTAGACTCGCACCGGGTTGGAATATTATTGCCTCTTATGCCCACAACGACGCTTTTGTCAGCGAAGATAACAACCTTCCCGTCGGCAGCAGATTGGTCAATGCGCCCAGAAATAGTGCTAGTTTGTGGACAACCTACGAACTTCAGAGCGGTGGACTGAGAGGGCTAGGCTTTGGTGGTGGCATCTTTTTTGTGGGCGATCGCGAAGCCGAGCTACCCAATACCATTACGCTTCCTTCCTTCGTCAGAGCCGATGCCACTATTTTTTATCGCCGCGACACCTATCGAGCTGCCATCAACTTCAAGAATCTCTTTGGCACTGGCTACTACGAAGCCCAGGGTTCTCTAGTCTATCCAGGTGCACCGTTTACAGTGGTTGGTTCTTTCTCGGTGGAGTTCTAAAGCCGCGTTGCAATGGTAGAACCTTTCTTTTGCGCTGAAGAGTCCAACACAGCAGGTGAAGACCTGATTGGCTGTGCCGTGATGGCTCAATTCTATGTCCTGGTAGAATGTCCGCCTCCGTGGTCAGCCAATGCTTTTCACTCCAACCAGATTCCAGATAACTTGCGAACTCTGGTTCAAGCACTCAAGCAAGATAAACGCACCATTCGACCGTTGTTGATCCACCGCGATCGTAGACAAGAACCCTTTACCAGCGTGATCATTCTTCGTCAGCAAGACGGAGTTTCATTTGGGTACAGCAAGCAGGAATTTCAAGTTTCCAGCCTGGAAGAAGTAGCCCCGCTTGTGAGCGATTATTTTAACGAGTGCCATACTCATGAGCCGATCGAGACAGACACAAGAGACATTCTGGTTTGTACCCACGGCAGCCATGATAAATGCTGTGCTAAGTATGGTCAGCCATTTTATCGACGGGCGATCGCAACGGTCGCTCAATTAGCCCTCAATCCAGACGTACGAGTTTGGCAAGCTAGCCATATTGGTGGACACCGCTTTGCCCCTACCGCGATCGATTTTCCAGAGGGCAGATATTACGGCAGGCTAGATGAAGACTCATTTACGGCAATTCTGACTCGGAGTGGGAATACGCAATGCTTCAACCGCGTTTACCGGGGTTGGGGGATTCTCCCTTGGGCAGCACAAGTGTTGGAGCGAGCATTGCTTTTGAAGTACGGCTGGGATTGGTTCAAATACGGGATTGTCGGTCGAGTGATTGACCACAATGAAGACGAAAGTTGGAATCGGGTTGAAATTACACTGGTTCGTGCTGATCATACATCAGAGGTTTATCAAGCGGATGTAGTTATAGATGACAATAAAAAGCTGCATTTGCACGGTAGCTGTGGCAATACAGAAAGCTACGCCATGCCTCAATACGTGGTCAAACATCTCACGAAGCTTGCTGCTTCAGCTATACCTTGATGAAACGATTAAACTGGATGCGAAGAATTCTGCCATTACGCCAGAGAGGGACGTGCGTTGCATCGCTACTCCTTCCCTTTGCCCTGTTGCTGTCAGCTTGCAATCCAACCGCATCCAAGGCGAACATTCGTACTCTCAGCACAGCCGCATCAACAACTGCTTGCCGAACAATCGAACATGGGATGGGAAAAACCTGCGTTCCCCTCAATCCCAAACGGGTGGTTGTCCTGAATGAACTGGATAATGTCCTGGCTTTGGGAGTCAAGCCTATAGGAACAGTGACGCTCGATCGTGGGTTTATTGATTATCTGACCGATCGCACTCAAGGTATTGAAAAGGTTGGAACCGATAGTCAGCCGAATTTAGAGAAAATTCTACTACTAAAACCCGACCTCATTATTGGCACAACCTGGGATGGCAAAGACATTTACGACAAGCTCAATCGCATTGCGCCAACGGTCTTTGTTGACACTAACGATTACCGTTCATGGAAATCATGGCTGAAAAAGACGGCTGAGGCACTGGGTAAAACATCAGAAGCAGAACAGTTGTTGCAGAACTACGAACAACGGGTGCAGCAGTTGCAGCAAGCGCTGGGCGATCGCTCCTCAAACACCCAGGTATCAGTCGTCAATTTTTGGCAAAACAATGTTCGCATTTACATGAAACGGTCTTTTAGTGGAGTGATTTTGCAGGAAGTTGGGTTAGCGCGTCCACCTGTCCAAAACAAAGACAAACTCTGGGAGCGGCTGTCCTTGGAGCTGATTCCCAAAATGGATGGGGATGTCATCTTTCTGTTACTAGGTGGTCACAAAGAATCGAACTTGGCACAGTTCAAGCAACATCCCCTGTGGTCGCAGTTAAAGCCTGTGCAGGCAAACAAAGTCTACGAGGTCGACAGTTCCATCTGGATTGCTGGAGCGGGAATGATTGGGGCAAATCTCATTTTGGATGATCTCTCTCAGCATTTGGTGCTGGAGAAACCATAATGACGGAACCAACAGCCCAAGCGATCAAACGAGGTGAGCTTCAAGCAAAGGGTTCTACCCGGTTACTCCTGCTGGCAACACTAGCGGTCTTCTCAATCTCAGGCTGTATTGCTCCAGGGGAACACAAGCGAGTCATTCATTCGCCTGCTGATTCCAATACAGTATGTCAAGGCATTCAGCATCGATCGGGCATTACCAAAGTGTGTGGGCAACCACTGGACGTTGTTGCTCTTGATCCCCACGCGCTGGATCTGTTGCTTGCTTTAGGAATTCAACCGATTGGGTATGCAGAAGATAGACGTGCCTTAGTGGGTTCTCCCACTTCAGGAAAGCCAACCATACAGATTAAGTATCTGGGCGATCGCCTCACTCGTCCTCCTATTCATGTTGGCACTTGGCAGTCTCCTTCTCTTGAAACCATTCTGAAGCTAAAACCTGATTTAATCCTGGGGCGCATTCAACCATCGCTCTATGCAAATCTGACTCAAATTGCGCCGACCTTACCTTTAGCAACATCTGATCAAGAGCGCTGGCAAGATAGCCTATTGAAGTTGGGCAAGGCGATGAATCGAGAGGCACGTGCTCAAGCCACTATCGCGCAACATCAGCAGCAGATTGCGATTACGAGAACTGACCTCAAACCGCTTACCCAGCAAACCAAGATTCTTTTGCTATCAGTTTCTGCAATGAATCAAATTCAGATTTTTACAGACGATACTTATGCAGGTGGACTGCTGAAGGAGCTTGGGTTTCAGCTTGTGGTTCCTGAACCTTTGCCTGTGCAGCAAAGTGAAATCAATATTTCTTTGGAAACTCTTCCTCAATTGCAAACTGACACCATCATTGTGATGGCAAGTGGCAACAGTAGCGTGGAAAGCGTTTCTAAAGCCTGGTGGAATAATGCCATTCTACGATCGCTTCCTGCCAGTCAAACTCAACGGGTTTACTTTGTGGATTATCAGCTTTGGAGCCGCATTGAAGGTCCGGTCTCCGCTGAATTGATCCTGAAGCAAATTCGTAGTCTTCTACTTTCACCCACAATAGAAACCAAAGTTTAGCTACCCAATCCTAATGCGGACATTCCTGATCATCTGGTTCGGTCAACTGGTTTCTACCTTCGGTAGCCGCATGACCAGCTTTGCCCTTCAGCTTTGGGCATGGGAACTCACAGGACAGGCAACTGCCCTGACATTAGTGGGGTTCTTCTCCGGACTCCCTAGCATCTTTGTCACTCCCTTTGCAGGCGTGATTGTAGACCGCTGTAATCGCAAGGGGTTGATGATCCTGGGGGATGCGATCGCCGCTCTATCAACATTCACAATTCTCTGCCTGTTTCTCACTCATCACCTACAAATCTGGCATCTCTATGTGCTAGGAGCGATCGAAGGTGTGTTTGTGGAACTTCAAACCCTCGCTTACTCGGCATCAATTACCCTATTAGTTCCCAAGCAGCAGTATGCGCGTGCGAGTAGTCTTGATGCTGCCATTCACTATGGAGCAATCATTTTAGCTCCTGCTTTGGCGGGTGCGCTTTACGCGACAGTTCAGTTAGCAGGCATTGCCCTTCTCGATTTAGTCGCGTTTGCCATTGCGTTAGCAACACTATTACCCATACAGATTTCTCAACCAACCCTGAATGAGAAAGAGCACCAGACAGCAACGACCATTTGGCAGCAACTCGTGTTTGGATCTCGCTACATCTTGGCGCGTCCTGGGTTACTGACAATGGTTGGGCTGATGGCTTCGTTTTGGTTCCTTCATGATTTGGGCGGCGCTATCTATGCACCGATGATCCTGGCACGCTCTGACAATAATGCCAGCACTCTGGGTTCTATCGCGTCTGCTGCTGGGTTGGGCGGTGTCACTGGAGCACTACTTTTAAGTGCTTGGGGCAGTCCGAAACGTCACATTTGGGGGGTGCTTTTAGGCATGGCAGGGGCAGGCTTGAGCAAAGTGGTGTTTGGTTTAGGACAGGTGGCATCGGTTTGGCTACCAGCTCAGTTCTGTTCTTCGCTCAACTTTCCACTGCTGACCAGTTCGGAAAAAGCGATTTGGTTAACGAAGGTGAACCCAGAGGTGCAAGGACGGGTGCTGGCAACTCGATCGCTCTTGATACAGATTGTTTCAGCGATCGCCATGCTCATGGCTGGTCCGCTAGCCGATTACGTGTTTGAACCTGCTATAAGTAGGGGCAGCAGTGTCTCACCCCTTTTTGGTGGCATTGTTGGCAGAGAGCAGGGTGCAGGACTTGCACTTTTATATATCATGACCTCGCTAGGGCTGATCCTGGTTGGTTTGGCAGGGTACGCCTGCTCCACGGTACGGAATGTAGAGCAGAGCTTGCCCGATCATGATGCCATCCCAATGGATTGAATGAGCAGTGTCATGCGGTATCTGCCATCCCATCGCGGCTCTTCCTACCAATGCGCCTGTCCCCAATACAATCGCTTAGGCGTGTCGTTGCTCAAGCAGACGTTGGTAAGCAGCCATGAAATCATCAGTCACGATCTGAAGCTCTCCAGGGTTACTCAAGCCTTCTCGTCGATAGCGACGGATGGCTTCTAAAGCAGCTTGATTGCTAAGCAGAGTCAGGTCAGCACCGTTCCAACCGTCTGTCTCAGTTGCCCAAAAGGCTAAATCAACGGCTGCTAACGGGCGATCGTGATTGTGCACTTGTAGAATCGACAGGCGACTGGCTTCATCAGGAAGATCAACCTTCAATTGCAAATCTAAGCGTCCAGACCGTAACAGAGCAGGATCAAGTGCCTCTGGACGATTTGTGGCTCCCACCAGGAGCACGTGAGGGCATTCGTGTAAACCGTCGAGTTCTGTGAGCAATTGACCCACGACGCGATCGCTAACACCTGTATCGCCATGACCACCACGCGCTGGAGCCAGCGTATCAAGCTCATCAATGAAGACAACGCAAGGTGCTGCTTGTCGTGCCTTAGCGAACAATTCTCGCACTGCCTGCTCTGAAGCACCGACCCATTTGCTCAGCAATTCGGGACCGTTGACAGCAATAAAATTAGCGCGGGCTTGAGACGCAACGGCTTTGGCAAGTAACGTTTTGCCAGTGCCAGGAGGTCCCCAAAGCAGAATGCCACGCGGGGCTTTGGCTTTCGTATGCTGGTAAAGCTCAGGATAAAGCAAGGCACCCTCAACTGACTCTTGCAGGGTTTGCTTGAGAGCATCAAGCCCACCAATCTCATCCCAGGAAACGTTAGGAGTCTCAAGCTCCACCGATCGCAGCACCGCAGGTTTGACTTGTTTAGTCGCCTGAAGAAAGTCTGCCTGAGTCACAGTCATCTTCGTTGGCATGGGACTGTTTGGAGACGGCACAAACCGACGCAAAGCAGTATAGGCAGCTTTCTGGCAAAGCGCTTTGAGGTCAGCACCCACCATTCCAACAGCGTGATCGGCGATCGCACCCAGATCAACACCACTGAGTGGCATCGTTTTGGTCAGAATTTGAAGAATTTCTAACCGTCCCGCTCGATCAGGCACACGAAACTGCACTTCGCGATCGAACCGTCCGGGTCGGCGCAGCGCTGGATCAAGATGATCAGGGCGATTCGTTGCGGCTAGCACGATGACCCCTTTTGTTTGAGCAAAGCCATCCATCAAGCTCAGCAATTGAGCCACAACCCGCTTTTCGACCTCGCCTTCTACCCGGGCGCGATCGGGCGCGAGGCTATCAATCTCGTCAATAAACACGATACAGGGTGCCGACCGTGACGCTTTTTGAAAAAGGCTCCGCAAGCGACCCTCAGCTTCCCCATAGTATTTACCCATTACCTCGGGACCGACGATCGCAATGTAGTTAACCCCTAAATCTTGAGCGAGGGCACGAGCCGTCAAGGTTTTGCCAGTGCCCGGTGGTCCTACCAGCAGCACTCCAGAGGTGGGCTCCAGCCCTAGCATTGTAAGCAAATCGGGGCGTTTAAGCGGCAACTCTACCAGTTCCCGCAGTTCGCTCAAAACCTCTGTGAGACCACCAACGCCTTTTAATGACGGCTTATTAGTAGCGCCTGGCGCATTCATGACCTCATTTGCCGTTGCTGCCGTTGGGCGATCGACACGAGCAGGTCTAGCAGGACTACCAACAGCAGTAGGCTCTGAGCGATCATCAGCCGTATTCCGAGGGGTACGCTTAACATCTGTTGAGAATGCTTCTGGCTCTGCTCTGCCTTCAATCACTCTCACGATGTCTAGTAACCCATCAATCCCTTGATCAAAGAGATCGTTAAATTCTTGCAGCAAGTCATCCATACACTTAACACACTGTGAGTGCTGGAGACGAGCGCCAGCTCAATAGCTTCATTATAGAGAACTGGTTTAAAAAGCGATTGCAGCACAAGGGCATAGGTACCTGAAACTCTTGCTGCGCCGTTCAAACTTTTTGTACCAAAGCACTGCAAGATTGCTTGGAAGGTTAGGAGCTTTCATTGCTTGGCAAAAGGTTGTCAGGGTTAGCCAGTTGAAGGCTATGTGTCTAAAGAATTAGTGCCAATCGCTCTAGAGAGTTGTCGTACTACAACTTAGGAGATTTCTGAGAAAGAATGTACCACTTGTAGGGGCAGGTTTTGCCAGAATCTTTGCTAGTAGCCGATCGCGTTGGTATCAAACCTGCCCCTACGGGTATTTTATTTGCTAGAAATCTCCTTAAGCATTGACAATTTAGAAAGAGGTTGAAGTAGTTTGTCCTAGGAGTGTGACGATCGCACGTATCAAGCGCTCCGGTTCTACAGGTTTAGAAACATGATGCTGGAATCCTGCTGAGAGAGCCTTCTCCTGATTAAATTCTCCGGCATAGGCAGTCAGGGCAATGCCTACAATGTCTCTACCTTGCTCTGATAGCATTGCCCGTATCTGCTGCATCAGCGCGTAGCCATCCATCTCTGGCATACCAATATCACTTAAAAGAAGATCAAAAGGTGTGGTTTGTAGCGCTTGGAGAGCCTCGATCGCAGAGCCAACTGCTGTCACTTCCGCTCCCGCTTGCTCTACCACAAACGTTACAAATGCTCGTGAATCTAGGTCATCATCGACTACTAACACTCGCAAGCCGGAGAGAGGGTAATGGGATGATGATGTGACAGAGTGCTGCATTTCTTCGCTTCCCCACTTTCTTGCTCCCTCATCGCTTAAAAGGGGTAATTCGACGATGAACGTGGTGCCCTGGTCTTCACCGAGACTCTCAACCCAAATTTTGCCGCCGTGCAGTTCGACAATTTGACGGGCGATCGCCATGCCTAAGCCCAGCCCGCCAAACTTGCGCGTGATGGCTCCATCTTCCTGGCGGAAATGCTCAAAGACATAGGGGAGAAACTTGGGACTGATGCCTTTGCCAGTATCAGTAACGGTAATGCGAGCATACGTAGGGGCGTAAGGAGTCACAAGTGGGGAGTGGCTTGGGTTTTCCCTCTTCTGCGTTTTCGATTCTCCATGCCTTATCTCCTCTAGTCGCACTTCCACTCGCCCTCCAGGAGGCGTAAATTTTACTGCGTTTGAGAGCAGGTTCCATACCACTTGCTGCAATCGACCGGCATCGCCGTAAATCTGATTCACGGTGAGCTCAAAGCTGGTTTTGATCTGAATCGCTTTGGCTTCCGCAGCTAGTCGCACCGTTTCGATCGCCGTTGAAACGACAAATGGCAAACTTACGAGCGTTGCCTTCAGCGTCAGCTTGCCCTGCATAATGCGGGAAATATCTAGCAGATCTTCGATTAACTGGGATTGAAGTTGGGCATTGCGTTCGATCGTATTGATTGCTTCACGGGTTCTGACCGCATCCAACCTGCCACTGCTTAATAACTTTGCCCAGCCCAAAATTGGGTTGAGGGGCGATCGCAACTCGTGAGATAGCACTGCCAGGAACTCATCTTTAAGACGATTTGCCTGTTCAGCAGCCTCTCGTGCCGCTTTTTCTTGTTGCAGCAGTTGTTCTCGTGCTGTCTCTGCTTGCTTGCGATCGGTAATATCTGTGCAGGTGCCAAACCAGCGGACGACCTGGCTCTGCTCATCAAGCATGGGGAGGGCGCGGGTCAGATGCCAACGATAGCTGCCATCCGCTCGCCTCAAGCGCTGTTCAATGTCGTAGCTCACGCCCTTCTCAACGGCTTGAGTCCATGCCTCGATATTGCTTTCACGATCGTCTGGATGGATAACATCCTGCCATCCTGACCCCTGAGATTGCGCCAGGGTTAACCCAGTGTAGTCAAACCAGCGAGGGCTGTAATAATCAACTCGACCCTGAGCATCGGCTGTCCATACCATTTGAGGAATTGATTCTGCCAGAAAGCGAAAGCGTTGTTGGTTGGCAGCCTGACGCGATCGACCCAACTCTAAATTCGTTGCCACCCGTGCTAATAGTTCTCGTGCGCTGAAGGGCTTGACCAAATAATCATCCGCTCCCGCTTCTAGTCCCTCAATGGCGGCTTCTTCACCCGCCCGCGCTGAGAGCAACAGGATAGGAATTTCACGCGTTTGAGGATCGAGTCGAAGTTGCCGCAGTAACTCAAAGCCGTCTACTTTGGGCATCATCACATCGGTTAGTACCAAATCAGGCATCTGGATACGAGCGGCTTCCAGGGCTGCTTGACCATTGGCAACGGCTTCTACGTCATACTGTGCACGCAGGAGCCGTTGCAGGTAATGACGCATATCAGCATTGTCGTCGGCTAACAAAATCCGGGCGGAAGCCCGCTGCGGTAAAGCTGCTGGATCTTCTTTAGGCTCTACGACCCACCCCAAGGCTTCTTCGACATACGCCGTTGCGCTTGAAGCCGTTGCAGTCTGGGTTTGGCTCACCTGAATCTGCTCTGACGGCAGGTGCGCGTAGCCCATGGGCAGTCGCACAACAAAAGTACTCCCCGACTCCACAACGCTGCTCACCGTCACTGTACCGTTATGCAAGTTGACCAACTCTTGCACTAGCGACAAGCCGATGCCTGAGCCTTCGTAGGAGCGACCCTGCGCCTCGGCAACGCGATGAAAACGCTCAAACAGACGTGGTAACTCATGGGCTGGGATGCCAGTGCCCGTGTCTTTGACGACCAGTTCAACTGCGTCTTCTACAGGGTGCAGTGAAACTGAGATTTGTCCTGTGAATGTGAATTTGAAGGCGTTGGAGAGCAGGTTGAGCACAATCTTCTCCCACATTTGCCGATCGACATACACAGGTTCAGCCAGTGGTGGGCAATCTACAACCAGTTGTAAGCCTGCCTTTTCGATCGCCGCTCGAAACACACTAGCGAGATCAGCAGTCAAGCTTGCCAGATCGACTGGCTCATAAACGGCTTGAGTGCGACCCGCTTCAATGCGAGAAAAGTCGAGCAGCGTGTTGACTAGCTTTAGCAGGCGCTGGCTGTTGCGGTGTGCCACGGTAATCTGTTCTTGTTCGGCGGCAGGTAAGTTGCCACTTTGGAGCGCCTCTTCGAGCGGATTGAGCATCAAGGTCAGCGGTGTCCGAAACTCATGGCTGACATTAGAGAAGAAGACCGTTTTTGCTCGATCGATTTCTGCCAACTTCTCGGCGCGATGGCGTTCCTCTTCGTAGGCTTGAGCATTGCGGATAGAGACCGAAACCTGTCCCGCTAGAAGCTCGTAGAATGACTGGTAGCCCTCATCCAAAGCACGGTTAGGGCTGATGCCACAGATCAGCACTCCCAGCGGTGCAGCCATGTTGGATGAGGGAATGGGCAAGGCGATCGCTTGCTGCACGGTTTCGTTCCAGGGTCCACCGGGAATGGTGAGGTCGTGATGAAGCCCTTTAACGATCGCGATTTGACCCGTCATGGCTTCTGCCAAAGACCAGCGATCGGTTGTGTCTGCCAGCAAGACAGTCGTTGGGACAAGCGCCTGATTTCCATCTAGCCGTACACTGCCACAAAGTCGCATTTGGTTGTCACCGTCGCGCAGATAGATCAGAGCAAACGGCACATCCAGCGGATACTCAGCGATCGCCGCCAGAATATCCTGACAAGTTACATCCACACTGCGCGTCTCACCAGCCCGTGCTGCCAGGTCACGCTGCAAACGCAAGCCGCGCTCCCCCAACACCTGTTTAGTCACTTCGCTACAGACACAGAGCATCCCGCGAACCACGCCTGTATCATCTTCGACTGCACTGTAAGACAGGCTGAAGTGAGCTTCCTCGTTGTAGCCAGAGCGGTTTACTGCCAGCATCTGGTCTTCCACCCAGTTGGGAACCCCGGTCGTCATCACGTCGGTGATCATGGGTCCAATGACATCCCAGGATTCGGCTTGGGTTTCCCGGATCGATCGTCCCAGCGCATAGGGATGTTTGGTGCCAATCAGATTGATGTAGGCATCATTGTAAAGTTGAATCAGCTCCTGCTCCCATAGCAGAATCATCGGGTAGCGCGAGCTTAAGAGCGTGCGAACGGTTGATTTCAAGCTTTGTGACCAGGATTCCACAGCGCCTGCTGGTGTTTCTGCCCAATCCAATGCCTGCATACGTAGTCCCATCTCCCCAAACTTGGGGAAGGGATCTGTTCGTTGTCCATTCATTCGCAGCCCTCCTTCTCCTCTATGTTAAGCATTTTGGGCTTCTGATCAGGAGGTGTGAGGTGAGGCGATCGAGCGCTGACTTTGAATCGTTGCATCAGGTTGCAGTCGGTTTGACAAGTTAATCTAGTTCTATTGGCGCAGCAAGCGATAACTACAACCTGGTGACAAAGACTTGCCTCCACCAAATAAACATAGGATAGCAAGCGTTCATTAGAGCGCTAACCAATGTCTTTCAACTGTTGCGACCACCCAAACACTAGATCAATGAGATCGATGCAACCAAAAGCTCTAAGAACGTTTACTCACTCTCTAGGAGCGTGGCTCAGATCTTGACGGGTTGGTGTTTTCCAGAACGGCAGTTGATGGACTTTCTGGAGCGTTAGTGCAACAAAGGTCGTTTGAGGTTCAGCGATCGCCAACCCTAAATAGCCCTCATCGCCATCATGAGCATGATTACCGCTGCTGAGAGCGGTGTATTGCCCTTGCTGCCGTGCTTGATTTAAAGGAGACGCAAAAGACCAGCGCCAACGCGACGGAAAAACAACGGGACCGATATTCTCAATCCAGTCTCGCTCTCCATAAAGATGGTAAACATGGTCGGCAATGCCAAAACCTTCTTCGCCGTTAAACGCTCCACCCAACGAGACAACTGTGACTCGAGCCTCCAGCCAGCGATCAAGATACGGTACAGCACCCAGTGCCACTTGTACGCCACCGCTGGTGCCAATCAGCACTAAATTAAGTGGCTGCTGGGGATTACGCGCGATTGGCTGTACCGTATTCATTCGCTCCAGTATGGCATCGGCTATGCCCTGGTTATAAACAGGTCCGTAGCGATCGTCTGCCGAAATCGCTAACCGCCACAGATTACGAATTTTGATCAACACATCGGCATTCTTTAGCCAACCATCCTCACGCCCGATCGCGTGCCATAGAGGCGACAGAAACCGTTGACCACCCAAATCTTTGTTTTCAGCAGAGTAGGGAAAGACATCGCGTACGGCGACACAATTGGGGTGTAAACGCACCAGTTGATCCAAAAACCACTCTTCACCAGACGTTAATTGGTTGGTGGAAAAATCGCCGACACCGGGTAAGTAAATGATGTAGCAATTAATGTTAGAAGAACGAGCGGTGGAAGCGGTACCCTCATTTGTCGGCAGTTGCTTGGGCTGCCTTTGCTTGCCTAGACTCTCTGTACTCTGGTTTAGCCACCAGACTAAAGTACCTACGGGAGCAAAGGTTCCCCAAAACAACAGCACAACGGCTGCTACGGTTAGCAGCTTAGAGGTGCCACCTGCTAACCGTAGCAGTAGTTGTTTGAGGAGATTAGCCATCTGTGTTGCTTATGCCCTTGCTTGTACGGCGGCTAACTTAAGTGTAATGTAGCGTAGGAAACAAATTGCTTGATCATGAGCCTCTTTCGTCAGCCTTAAGATAGCGTGACTCACCAGCCATCCCAACAAAACTTTTGGCAAACCCTTTGGCACGCGATCGCCCTCAAGTCAAACTTGTATGAGCACGCCCAGAATACGCCCAAAACGCACCGTCTTGCTCTCACAATTGTGCTGCTAGCGGCTATATCCCATGTGCTGGGAAGCGCTGTTATTTTGCTTATCAATCGAGCGAGTGGATTGTTTCTGCTGCTCGCACTTCTAGTCGATGGGCTGAGCGTCATTGCAGGATACTACCTGTGGACATTCATCATCTTTAAAGTTGGGCAGTGGCTAAAACCGATCGACCCAACCTACGGTGATTTGTTGAGTCCGGTTGGCTTTGCCTATGCCCCACAAGTGCTTAACATTTTGACGTTGATCCCTTTATTAGGACGACCGATTGAGTTGATTTTGGCAGTCTGGAGTCTACTAGCAGTTATTGTGGCAACGCGTGAGGGCTTGAACCTTAGCACTCGTCGAGCAACACTCATTTGTTTGCTCAGTTGGATTCCAATTCAGCTTGCAATTGGGTCGATTCAGGTGTTGCAACAAGGAGTAGTCAAGGTGCCTTGAAAGCGACACTTATGCAGTAGATAAGCCTAAACAAACACGTTCTTCGTTAGCTTTTCAGACGGCTCTAGGCGTGCTAAGTACCTGACATTCAGCCGAGCGTATGCGAAAGCCAATCGTGCAGCATTCTTTTAGCACTACCGTCCATTCTCCTCGTTTTTCTACCTCCTTTCCTCAATCGGACGACGCTCGATCGAACCTGACGGGTTAAAGGAGAACGTGTAAGTGCCACACTAGGGAGAGGTTAAAGACCTGGTAAGAGGCTTCTTCACTTCTGCTGATTAAGGCGCTTGAGGCGGAGACGCTTCTACTGGAGCAGGTTCTGGTTCTGGGACGGGCTCTGGCTCCGGGGCAGGTTCTGGTTCTGGCTCCGGGGCAGGTTCTGGTTCTGGGGCAGGGGCAGGTGCGGCTTCCACAGGGGGAGGCAATGTTTCTGCAGCAGGTGCAGGTGCTGGATCGGCAGCAGGCTTAGCGGTAGAGGGTGCCGTAGGCGGAGAAGCAGGTGCAGGTTTTTCTGGTGCTTCGACGGCAGTGGCTGGCGGCTGGCGTTGGCGCTCTTGGGCTTCCCGTCGTTGCTGCTCCTGTTGTTCGGCGACCTGCCGACGTTCCGCTTCCTCGCGACGACGCTGTTCATTCTGCCGCTGAGTTCTGGAACCCTCTTCCTCATAGGTAACTCTTACCCGCTTACGAACACCACCTTCGGGAACGCTTTGGGGATCAAACCGCCATTTGCTCATGGTTTCTAGCGTTTGGCGATCGAGATCGGGATTACCGCTAGATTTTCGCAACCGCACCTGAACGCTGCCATCCGGTTGAATGTTCATCTCAACCCGAGGGCTGGCTTCTTGCCCCTGAAACTTGGGCTTAGGGCAGCTTACGCAAACGGGAGTTTTGGGTTTTGCAGCAGGAGCCGTGCGGATGGCGGTGTTGTTTGGCACTCCACCCGGTGTACCGTTTGGCACTCCACCCGGTACACCCTTTGGGTCGCCCCCCGGTTTACCGTTCGGGTTGCCGTTTGGCACTCCACCCGGTACACCCTTCGGGTCGCCAGTGGGAATGCCTAGAGGGTTAAAGCCAGTGGGTCGCTCTGCGTTCCCAAAACCGCTGCCTAAACCAAAGGGTTTGAAAAGAGGACCACCACCCAACTTCAGGCTGGTATCACCCGTGCTGTTGGTCATGGGTTGGGCAGCTTCTGGGGCAGTAGCGGGTTGATCGCTGGGTGCATCTTCACCTTTTTCCAATGGCGTTGAGCGATCGGGTGCTAGAGGTAGTGCCGCCGCAACCTCTGGCGCAAAGGCAACTTCTTCTGGCACGTCTGTCACCTCTGACTCAGAGGGCGGCTCAATCGCGGCGATCGATTCCTGAATAGGTTGCTCTGGCGATGCTTCGTCGACTACTACCTCCATCTCCTCTTCGGTGGGATCGATCAGCAGGTTTCCCCCACGATCGCCCACTTTGAGTGCCATTACGCCAGCATGAAACGCTAGCGAACCAACCAGGCTAGACAGCAGAAAAAGTTTCAGCGCTTTGCGTTCTTTTTGTCGCTGTTGAATGATCGTTTCAATACTGTTCATGAGGGCATTAGGAGGAGTGAGGAAGTGAAAAGGTGAGGAAGTGATGGAGTGGAGGGGTGAGGAAGTAATGGAGTGAAGAATGAAGGGGGGATAGGATGAAGGAGTGGTGGGATAAAAAAGATGATGGGATGGGGAGAATAGAGAAAGACAGCAGTTTGCAGCTAGATGAAGTCCATTTGCAAGAAGGTAATAGTTTTATCTTTCATCCCTCATCCCTTATCCTTCATCCTTGTTATCTTTTTATCTTTCATCCTGTAGTTTCCATCACTGCCGCTTTGTTGCGATCGCCATTTTTGCGCCTTCCACTTGGCGGATTTGATCCATCACAGCCACCACGCGATCGTGGGTAACGGAACCATCGGCGTTGAGTACCACAACCAGATCCTTACCGGGTTCGTCGAGCTGCCGCACAGCATTAGACAACGTATCGATCGCGAGGGGTGACTTGTTCAGGTAAAGAGTGCCTTGTTTGTCGAGGGTAACTGTGGCACGAATGGTCTTTTGTGGCTTGGCAGATTGGGCTTTGGGTAAGTTGACAGCCAACCCTTCAAACCGTCCCAGGAACAGCGTAGACATAATGAAAAACGTGAGGATGGCAAAGATCACGTCAATCATCGGCACGATGTTGATCTGAGATGGTACTTCGGGTTCATCGATCGCGCGTCGTCGCATAGGAAGCCTCCAAAACTTTCTTATACCGTCTACGGTGTAGCAGTTCCAACTCTGCCGAGTGTTCTTGAATCATTGCCAGTTGGCGAATATAGAACCCTCGAAACGTGTTAGCGAAAAATAGTGCTACCAGTGCTACCACTAAACCGAATGCCGTTGAGATCAAGGCTTCACTAATACCAGCAGTGACATTAGCCGTTTTGGTACCGCCAACATCGCCCAGGTTGAGCGCACTAAAGGATTGAATTAGTCCCAACACAGTACCGAGCAAGCCCAGCAGTGGCGAGATCGTAACAATAGTATCAAACCCATTGCTGAAGCGTTTAAGGATGGGGACTTCTGCCTGTGTCGCACCGTCGAGCGCTAGCGCCAGTTCTTCTGGTTCTGCCTCTTCGAGTGACATTGCTGCTAAAAAGATGCGCGCCATTGGCAGATCAATATTGCGTTCTAGCTTTTCGATAGCCAGAGACGGATCAGTTCGATACATTGCCAACGCTTCTTTAATCACCTTTTCCTGACGGCGGTTGACGCGATACCAGAAGATCGTGCGTTCTATAATGAGGGCGATTGCCACAACCGAAAACAAAAGCAGAGGAATCCCCACAATCCCTGCTGCCACTAGAATTTGACCCAGACTTTGCATAGCACTTCTTAGGAATATTGGAGTTGCAGACCAAGCTGTCAAAGTTGAACAAGCAACAAACTGACAGAAGATTTCAAAAGCACTATAGAGCTTAGTAGGAACTTATATCAAGTAGTCAGCCAAATTAATTACGGCTGCGCACCGCAACGTACACGATCGCTAAAAGTGAAATTAGCGTTAGCGAAACAGAAAGCAATCAGACTAATTCTCAATCGTTCAAGGCAGCTCATCCAGAAAAGTGATGACTTCTTTAAGGCATCTGTCGGCTCCAAAAAGCTGAAGCCCCTTCTAGGGAAGCATTATCTATGCTTCGGTTGATCCAGACTACCTTATCTTTTGATGCGGAAAAGCTTGACTTTAGTCACCAGTCATCATAAGTTTTTAACCATTACTAAAACTAATTCTCAATAAGCTAAACCAGCTTCAGCAAAACAGTTGGGGAAGTAGTGTCATCCGTCTACCAATGGCGGGCAGTTTTTGTTGCAAATACCATCGTCTGTGTGTGGAGAAGTATTGTGAATCAAATGCATTTAGGGTTGGGGATCACGATCGCGTCTCTACTGTCACTGAATCTTGCCCATGCAAAAGCTGAGGTGAGGGAACTTCAAGTTAAGAAATTAGCGGCGGTAGAAGCTCAGAGCCAGGCAGCGGTAGGGACTCGACTGAAGGATTTCGATCGCCCTGCCACAACCCTCAAAGAATGGGAGGAAAAACTCGAAAACTCAAAACTGATCAGTCAAAACGCTCCTGTGACGGTCACAGATGTGCAAGTGAATCGCGTTGATGATGGTTTGAATGTCGTCTTAGAAACTGAAGAAGGCAAACCACTTTCAATCGATGCCACCAATTTTCGGGCTGAAGGCACTAGCCTGATTGCAGATATTCCCAATGCGGTGCTGGCGCTACCCAATGCTCAGGAGTTTAGTGCTGAGAATCCGAGTGAGGAAATTGCTAATGTCCGTGTGACGCAGTTGGATGCAGCCACCATCCGAGTAAACGTGACAGGCAGTAAGGTGCTGCCCACGTCAGAAGTAACCCTAAGAACTGGAGCGTTAGCCTATAGCCTTAACCCAGAAGAGGGCGACCTGGATGAAGAAATTGTGGTGACAGGAGAAGGGCAGCGGGGTTACTTTGCGCCCAATAGCTCTACTGCCACAAAAACAGATACCCCCATTTTGGAGATTCCTGGTTCTGTTCAAGTCGTTCCGCGCCAAGTCTTGAATGATCAGCGGGTGATTCGAGTTGGAGATGCAGTACAAAATGTCAGTGGAGTCAGCAATTTAGGGCAGTACCAGGGCTATGAGGATTTAATTTTCCTTCGTGGTTTTCAGGTTTCTACCTTTCAGGGAAGTTTCTTTCGAGATGGTGTTCGTACATTCACGTTTGGTTCTCCTGACACCACCAACTTAGAACGGATTGAGGTGCTCAAAGGTCCGGCATCCATTTTATTTGGGCAAGTGGAACCGGGTGGCATTATTAACCTGGTGACGAAACAACCATTGCGCGATCCTTACTACGCGGCACAATTAACCATTGGGAATTTTGATACCTATGAAGGGGCAGTGGATTTATCTGGTCCCTTAAATGATGAGAAGACCATTCTGTACCGTCTCAATACGTCTTACCGAACGGCAGGTAGTTTTCGCGATTTTGTAGACAAGCAACGGTTTTTTCTTGCCCCTTCTCTTACCTTCCAACTAGGTTCTAAGACCTCATTAAGGCTAGATGCTGATTACACTGATGATTCGGTCGGCTACGACACTGGGCTTGTTGTGATCGGCGATCGACCTGCCAATATTCCCATTGGGCGTTTTTTGAATGAACCGTTTAGCAACTTCAGCAAGGAGGAATTTGGTGTTGGCTATGTGTTCAATCACCGCTTTAGCGATAACTGGTCAGTGCGAAACAACTTCCGGTATCAGAAACAGAGACCTGAGCGTTATGGTCCCCAGCCAGATGCACTGGATGAAGTGACAGGGGAATTATTGCGATCGCAATATTGGGCTGGTGGATACTACGAAAACTTCTTCACTGATACAAATGTGATTGGTAAGTTTTCGACAGGTTCCATTGCACATCAATTGTTATTTGGCTTTGAGTACAGTAAAACCATTGAAAAGCCTGAGTTTCGCTTTGGCTTTGAGTATCCATCGATCAATATCTTCAATCCAGTTTATGCCAGGTTGCGCTATCCCAAAGATCCAATTGGCTATCGAGATGACACCACCAGTACAGTCGGGATTTATGTGCAGGATCAAATTGCACTTCTCCCAAATTTGAAGCTTTTGTTGGGTGCTCGCTACGACACGTTTAAACAAAACCGGGTATTTGAATTTCAGCCCGATCCACGCCAGGAGTTTGAACAGTCTGATGGGGCTGTGACTCCACGCTTTGGGATTGTTTATCAACCCAGTGAAACAGTATCTCTTTATGGGTCATACTCGCGATCGTTTAGACCGTCTTTTGCGGCTGCGCGTAACGGTGATAATTCTGCCTTTGAGCCGGAAACGGGTGAGCAGTTTGAAGTCGGGGTGAAAGCTCAAGTCACACCCAGACTCATTGCCACGCTGGCAGCCTATCATTTGACTAAGCAAAATGTTACCACTGCTGATCCCAACGATCCATCGGGGCTATTCCAGATTCAAACTGGGGAAGTCACCAGCAAGGGAATTGAGTTGGATGTGTTGGGCGAAATTTTGCCCGGATGGAACATCATTGCCTCCACCGCTTATATAGATGCGCGGATCACACAAGATAATGTGCTACCCGTAGGCAATTTTTTAGACAACATTCCTGAATGGACTGCCAGTTTGTGGACAACGTACGAGATTCAAACGGGGAATCTGAAGGGGTTAGGGGTCGGGCTGGGACTCTATTACGTTGCGGCTCGATCGGGTGATTTGGATAATACCTTTGAATTGCCCAGCTATTTCCGCACGGATGCAGCCTTGTTTTACCGACGCAATAATTGGAAGGCGCAATTGAATGCCCGTAACCTCTTTAATGTAGAGCACTTCACCGGATCTTCGTTTGGCGATCGCTTACAAGTCATTCCCGGTGCACCTTTCACTATTTCTGGCACTGTATCAGTGGAGTTTTAGCGATGAGATTACGCATTCCTGCTCTGATTTTGCATCGCTGGATTGGTCTTTTAGTCGGTCTTCTGCTCATCATCATTAGCTTAACGGGAAGTTTGTTGATTTTCTCTGATGAGCTGGATCATGCTTTCAATCCTCAGTTATGGCATGTGGAACCACAGGGAGCGATGCAATCACACCAGGAACTTGTGGAGAGTGCAAAAAAACTTTATCCCGCCCTAAAAGTACATCGCATCACGGTGCCATCATCACCCGATGTCGCCTATACGGTGATGATGGCAGATGCTAAGGACGATTACACTGATGTGTATCTCAATCCCTTTAACGGTGAGGTGCTTGGCTCTCGCCCCTGGAAACAGACGATCGGAGGCTTCTTAATCGAACTGCATGTTCACCTTTTGGCTGGTGAGTTTGGGATGCAAATGGTTGGTATCTGTGGGGGGCTATTGCTACTAATGGGAATCACGGGTCTAGCACTGTGGAATGGCTGGCGCAACCTGAAGTACGGCTTGACGATTCGCTGGCGGGCACCCTGGCAATTGATTCACTATGACGTACACAAGGCGATCGGAGTTTTATCAGTTGTCTTTCTGTCACTGATTGCTGCTACTGGCATGGCAATGGTCTTCTGGACACCCTTTGAGAATGCGGTCTATCATCTAACGCAAACCCCAAAACCAGTAGAAGTAGCTTCACAGGTTGCTGTGGGTAAAGCGCCAATGGCGATCGATGAAATACTGCAAAAAGCTGAAGCCGCCTTGCCGGGTGCCAAACTATTCAAGTTTTTTCCCGCAAAGAAACCAGAAGCTACATTCAATGTTTGGATGCATTTCCCACAAGAACATGAATTTAATAAAGATCCTTATCTTTATCTAGACCAATACACGGGAGCCGCCTTGCGAGTTGATAATCCTAAACAAGCGTCACTTGCTACCCGCATTATGACGGCTCAATATATCTTGCATGTTGGCAACTACGGAGGCTGGCTCACTCGTATGCTTTACTGCCTGGTTGGGTTCGCCCCTTTAGCTCTTGCAATGACTGGCTTTGCGCTCTGGCAACGTCGTCGCTGGCAGGCAGCCCATCGACGAGAAGCAATGCAGCATAGTCAACGAGTCACCGCTAAACCATAACGACAGACAAAGCAAGCTTTGCCTATCGTTAAAAATGCGCCTAAATATCTAGGTCAGTCAGATTTAATTTAGGTGCGTTTGCCTCAATAAATTCACGACGAGGAGCCACGCGATCGCCCATCAAGACGGTAAAGATACGATCGGCTTCGGCTGCATCTTCAATCTCAATCCGTCTGAATGTGCGACTCTCTGGGTTCATGGTGGTATCCCAAAGCTGCTGCGGCATCATTTCACCCAACCCTTTAAAGCGCTGGATATCGTACTTAGCGTTCTCTGGGAACCCAGCAATAATCTCGTCGCGTTCACGTTCGCTGTAGCAATAGTGATGGTTGCGACCCCGCTCAATTTTATATAGTGGCGGACAGGCAATGTAGATGTAGCCCTGATCCACCATCGATCGCTGGTAGCGGTAGAAGAAAGTGAGCAACAGCGTCCGAATATGCGCGCCATCCACATCTGCGTCGGTCATGATGACAATGCGGTGATAGCGGAGATTGGATGGATCAAAATCTTCACCCTTAATACCCAAGCCTAGAGCGGTAATAAGCGCCTGAATTTCGGTGTTTTTGTAGATTTTGGCATCGTCAGTTTTCTCAATATTGAGAATCTTGCCCCGCAGCGGCAGAATTGCCTGGAAGCGGCGATCGCGCCCCTGTTTCGCACTACCGCCCGCAGAGTCGCCTTCTACAATAAAAATTTCCGATTCTGATGGATCTCTGGAGCTACAGTCTGCCAGCTTACCAGGCAATGTAGACGACTCCAGTACCGACTTCCGCCGTACTAGTTCACGTGCTCGTCGTGCCGCTTCGGCAGCGTTAAATGCCTGAATCGCTTTTTCTAGGATGGCATCGGCGACACCGGGGCGAAACTCCAGGTACTCCGTCAGCACTTCACCAACTAGAGAATCCACAATACCCCGAACTTCAGTATTCCCTAGCTTCGTCTTGGTTTGTCCTTCAAACTCAGGGTTGGGCACCTTAACCGAAATCACGCCCGTTAAACCTTCACGGACGTTCTCCCCTGCCAGGTTCGACTCACCGTCTTTCAGCTTGTTGCGTTTGCGGGCGATCGAGTTCATCGTTCGCGTCAGCACCGCCTTTAAGCCTTCTAAGTGGGTGCCACCGTCGATCGTGCGAATGTTGTTTGCAAAGCCCAGGAGGTTGTCACTGTACGCATCAACGCACCACTGCAAGGCGACTTCTACCTGCACATTGTTGCGCTCACCCTGCACAAAGACCACTTCCTCATGCAACGCTTGCTTATCGCGGTTCATGTAGGCGATGTACTCACGGATACCGCCTTCATAGAAATACGTTTCAACGTGTGGCTCATCGCTCTTAATGACATCCAGTCGATAGTCTGTAAAGGTGATTCGCACACCACCATTGAGGTATGCTAACTCGCGCAACCGCCCAGACAGCGTGGCATAGTCAAACTCAACCGTCGTTGTAAAAATCTGAGCATCTGGCTTGAACGTAACCGTGGTGCCTCGACGTATTTCTGTACTGGGATGCTCCACTAGCTCAGTCACTGCCGCGCCCCGTTCAAAGCGCTGAACGTGAACCTTATCCTCACGCCAAACGCTGACCTCTACCCATTCAGAGAGGGCGTTGACGACTGAAATACCAACTCCGTGCAGTCCACCCGACACCTTGTAACCGCCATCCCCAAACTTGCCGCCCGCATGGAGGATCGTCAGCACAGTCTCTACGCCAGATTTACCTGTGCGAGGGATAATACCTGTGGGAATGCCACGACCGTCATCCTCAACTGTGACAGAGCCATCAGCATTCAACGCCACTTGAATAGCGGTACAATAGCCTGCTAGCGCTTCATCGACGGAGTTGTCGACAACTTCATAGACTAAATGGTGCAGTCCTCGTGGTCCGGTGGTGCCAATGTACATACCCGGACGCATCCGTACAGCTTCAAGACCTTCTAAGACTCGAATCTGCTCGGTATCGTAATTGTTCGTCATGGATGAGGCGCTCCGATAGTTAGCCTGAGGCTGTCACAGGCTTCATAATAGCAAAATCTATCAAAATTATAACACAAAAGGGTTTTAAGCGCTTTTAGGGCGATTTCAAGCGTCGTTTGTGATAGGGATGGATCAACCTCTTTTAACTGTACCGTTGCCCACCAACTCTAGTTTAACCGAAAGTAATACATCCGTACCACATTTGATAGTGGTTTGCGGTGCCACAGCTATAGGAAAATCGGGGCTGGCGATCGCCCTAGCAAAACGCCTCCGTGAAACAAAACGAGTTGATCCTGTCATTCTCAGTGCCGATTCGCGCCAAGTGTATCGAGAATTTAACATCGGCACTGCCAAACCCTCGATCGCCGAGCAACAGCAGGTGCCCCATTACTTAATTGACATTTGCGATCCCACCGAGACGCTAACCGTAGCAGAGTATCAGGAGAAGGCACAGGCGTTGATTGAAGGGGGAAAGGCAGGAGGCAGGAGGCAGAAGGCAGAAGGCAAGGGTGGGGAATCCGGAGGGGCAGAAGTCGGAAGTCAGAACTCAGAAACGAACTCAAAACTTAAAACTAAAACCTCCCCCATTCCCTACTCCCCACTCCCTAATCCCTCTTTGCTCGTTGGCGGCACTGGACTGTACATTAAAGCGATCGTCCGTGGGCTAAAAATTCCGCAAGTCGCGCCTCACATGGAGTTGCGATCGCAGCTGCAAGGTCTTGGTCAGCTACAGCTTTATGCGTTTCTGCTACAGGTCGATCCGGATGCGGCGGCAAAGATTCATCCTAATGATCGGGTGCGGACGCTACGAGCGCTGGAGGTTTTTTACGTGACGGGTTGCCCGCTGTCGGCGCAGCAGGGCGAGAAGCCACCGACCTATCCCATTCTGCAAATTGGCTTGGATTGTGAAAGCGTGGAGCAGAGCGATCGCCGCATTGTTCAGCGAACTGAAGAAATGGTGGCGGCTGGTTTTGCAGACGAAGTGCAATACTTGTGTCAGAAGTATGGTGCCGAGTTGCCGTTGCTAAACACGCTGGGTTATGCCGAATTTAAGCAACATTTGGCTGGAGACCTTTCACTAGGAGAGGCGAAAGCGCTCACAGTGCTGCATACACGCCAATTTGCCAAACGACAGCGCACCTGGTTTCGGGCTGATCCGGCGATCGAGTGGTTTGATGCCGACAGCCCTGCTTTGGTGGAACAGGTTTGGCAGCGAGTACAAGAGTTTCTGGCAAATCGTCAATAATAGAAAAACGATCCCTCCGACCACCGAGCAACATTCACTACTTAGTCTTAGATCACTATGCTCATTCAGGAACCCCAGCAAGAGACAAAACGCGATTGGCAATCGATCGTCCGTGAGTTTGAAGCCATCTTGGGCAAAAACGGCGTGGTTCGCAAACGCGAAGAACTGCTGGTGTATGAATGCGATGGGCTGACGAGTTACCGTAACCGCCCCTCTGTCGTCGTCTTGCCTCGCACTACGGAAGAGGTCGCTGCTGTAGTGAAGGTGTGCGATCGCTACGGTCTTCCCTTTGTTGCACGCGGTTCTGGTACGGGTCTTTCAGGGGGTGCCTTACCTACTGATGACTGCGTTCTCATCGTCACTGCACTAATGAAGCGCATTCTCGACATTGACCTGGAAAATCAGCGGGTCGTCGTCCAGCCCGGAGTTATTAATAACTGGGTGACGCAAGCAGTGAGTGGTGCTGGTTTCTACTACGCACCTGACCCTTCTAGCCAGATTATCTGTTCGGTGGGTGGCAATGTTGCCGAAAATTCCGGTGGCGTTCACTGTCTTAAATATGGTGTCACAACCAATCATGTCTTGGGATTGAAGCTCGTTCTGCCGGATGGGGCGATCGTTGATGTTGGTGGCACTGTTCCTGAAATGCCAGGGTATGACCTCACTGGGCTTTTTGTAGGCTCTGAAGGCACCCTAGGCATTGCCACTGAGATCACGCTTAAAATTCTCAAAGCCCCAGAAGCGGTGCGTGTGTTGCTGGCAGACTTCACCAGTATTGAAGCCGCAGGCGCAACCGTTTCGGACATCATTAGCGCTGGCATCATTCCTGGCGGCATGGAAATGATGGACAACTTTAGCATCAACGCGGTCGAAGATGTCGTGCGTACAAACTGCTACCCCCGTGATGCCGTAGCGATTTTGCTGATTGAAGTGGATGGGTTAGACGTTGAGGCAGAAGCAAACAGCCAGCGCGTCGAAGCCATCTGTTTTCAGAATGGTGCCCGTAGTGTGCGGATCGCCACGGATCCCGATGAACGGTTAACCTTGTGGAAAGGACGCAAAGCTGCCTTCGCTGCGATGGGCAAAATTAGCCCTGATTACTACGTGCAGGATGGCGTGATTCCCCGCACCAAGCTGGAGTATGTGCTGAGGGAAATTGAGACGTTAGGTGAGAAACACGGCTATAACGTGGCAAATGTGTTTCATGCAGGTGATGGCAACCTACATCCCTTAATTCTGTACGACAATGCTGTTCCGGGCGCTTTGGAACAGGTGGAGGAATTGGGTGGGGCGATTCTCAAACTTTGTGTGCAGGTGGGCGGCAGCATTTCAGGTGAACATGGCATTGGTGCCGACAAGCGCTGCTATATGCCAGAGATGTTTACCGACGCTGACTTGGAAACAATGCAATGGGTGCGACAGACCTTTAACCCTAGAGAACTCGCGAATCCTGGCAAAATTTTTCCGACACCACGTACCTGTGGTGAAGGGGCAGGATCAAGCGTGGCAAAGCAATTTGAAGGTGTGGAACAGTTTTGAGCGATCGCGCCCACTCACTTATTGAAGCAAGTGCCGCATTCACTCTTTATCAGAACGGTCTTCTGTAAACTGGTCGATCGCCTCTCGCATTCCTTCAGAATAAGGTTCTAGGACAGTTGATGCGACGTGCAAATCGGCAAGTGCCTAGACTGAACGCTTCGGAGTCTGGATCAGTTGTTTCAAGGACTTTAATGGCAGAAATCGCCCGTTCTAGCTGAGGTAAATAGTCAGCCAGATGACGTTTGAAGCTGATGAACGATTTCTCGTAAATCTTGGTAGTCATCGGTTGAGCCTCCTTACAAATGGAGAGCTTGAAGAAGACATTCATTTAACGATCGCATATACCGAGAACCCAATTTACCTGAGCGTCTTCTGATCAACGGACTATTCAGAGTCGTAATTCTTGTTACCCGAACTTTTGAGGCAACACGCAATCCTGTCTCAGCGAATTCTAAATCAGTTGGATACAGCGCAAATTCATTAGGCTCCAAGCTATCGACATTTTGAGACGAGACAAAGCAAAGGTAATCTCATCAAATCTGACAGTGACTGCAAGAACGATCGCAGGACACAGCTTGGCTTGACTGAGGTCTGTAAACGGGAATTCGACGAGAACGACATCACCTTTGTTTCGTGCCATTCAACGGGTTCACCATCATCGGGTGTATAGAGATCAGGTTCATCCTTCAGAAACTCAAAGGCGTGTCCCTGTTCAGCTAAGTGAGTCAGCTCTTGGGCGGAAGGATAGGGCAAATTTCCAAAAAGCCTGTCTTCAAGTAATGCCCGTTCGTCTGACGAGAGCGAAAAGATGACTTGAACTAAGGATTCGACCAGTTGCGTATTCATGTTTCTGAAGATCTGCGCCTTGGTTGATTCTACGTCTTGTTCTACTCTATCTGCCCATCTCTCAATTCCCTACTCCCTACTCCCCCATTCTCGCAAAATGCTCCTGCAACGACTTGTGAATAAACCGATAGCGCCCACCGACGCGCTGAAGGAAGAGACGCTCGGTGCAGTAGTCAAGAAAGCGGGCATAGTTCCAGGGAATAACTTTGTTTTGATAGAGCACTAGACGGAGAACAGAGTGCTGAATACAGGCTTCTCCACCAAGACCCAGCCCAACAAATAATCCAACAAATAATCCCTGCCCTAACCCACCCAGCAATGCAAATGTTAGCCAAACAATGACAAAGCTTACAGTAGATCTTTTGATACCTTGATTTGGACTAGATTTTACATCTACCGCTTCTCCTCTCAGTCCAAAAAGAAAGACAACAAGTAGTCCATTACTTAGCCCTACAAGCAGCCCGACCAATAGTCCAAAAGGTTGTCCAAAAATTGGCTCAAAGACTGACCTAATGACTAGCCCGTAGAATACTCCACAACTCAGTCCGATAAGCAACCCTCCAACAAAATTTTTCCAAGACCATTTCAAACGATCTATCGGCTGAATTGTTGAATTCAGCCCATTACCCAGCCCAACAAGTAATCCAACAAAAAACCAAACTTTCAGACCGTAACATAATCCATTAATTAAACCTATAACCAGTCCACATAGTATTCCAAAAAGGGAGCCAACAAGAAGTCCATGAATTAGTCCTAAAAGCAATTGATACTTCCACAAACCACCTTTTGACAACATCAATGGTTGCATTCTCTCAATCAGGAACTCGGTTTGTGACTGTTGCTGTTGCTGCTGCGCCAGAGAAACTAGCCATCGTCGTGTTTGTTTGACAGTTGGAAGCTTGCGCTTGGCATACGTTCGACTATTCGGTTCTTTGTGCAGCATCCGTTCGATGTAGGCATTGAGTAGTAATGCCAATCGCTGCTCGGTTGAAGCGGTTTGTTGCCACTGGTTCAGCGACAACCCTTCATAGGCTAGGAGTGTAATGCTTAACCACAGCGGTGTTCTGATCAGTTCCCACAGTGCCTCATCCTGCCGTAGCATTTGCCAGAGTTCGAGTTGGTTCGCTGCCGTCAAATACGCCTGAATTTGCTCATCGGTGAGGGTCTGCAATAAAATGGCTCCATTCAGGTGCATTCGGATTTCGTCTGGTGCCTCCTCTGCCTCCACTTGCCACTGACCCCGTACCACTTTTTCGTATTCTTCTCGCCGACAGCATACGACTAACGAGAGGGGTCTGTCTTCGCTCTCCAGCCAGCGGTTAATTGCCTGCACGCAGCCTTCCTGATGCTCTGGCTTCACTTCATCCAGCTCATCCAGCAAGGGTAAAAGTTGCCTGTCTGCTAACCATTGTTTGCCAATATCTTTTCGCACGCCGTATTTTGACCTCAGTTCCTCCACTAACCAGGCAGTCATCGTCTGCCTCGGATCTTTCCACGACGATAGGTTCAACAGTATGGGGATGAAGGCATTTGTGTCTTGCTCGGCTCGATCGCACAGTGCTTTTGCCAAGTCCAGCATCGTCGTCGTTTTACCTGCCCCTGGTTCACCCAGAATCAGCAGCCTGCCGTCAATGCCGGGGCGATCGAATACTTCCAAAATCGTCGTCTCGGTTGGCAACGGTTCAGGCGACTTTGAGCCAATTTTGATCTCCGCATCCCAGGGAGGCTTGATCTGTTGTGGTTGAGACTGCTTGCCCAGGTTAATAAACACCGCATTGTGCAGCGATTGGTCGAGCCGTGAGATGACTTCCTGCTTCACCGCTTGCAGCAGCAGGGATTCACTGCGCGCTCGCTGTGGCACTGGCTGATTAATGACCGTGACAGTACCCTTGTTGTCGATATTAAAGATGTCGCGATCGGCTTGTTGGTCGCCCGGTTGCTTCATCCTCACGATCCACCAAATTTGTTGGACTGTCCCGCGTTGTCAACGTTGAAAATATCGCGCCCTGCCGTTTGGTTATAGGTGCGATCACCGCTTGTGTTCTGCACATTGATGATCTGTTGAGCGATTTGCTTGATCTCAGTGGCAAATGCTTCGTCTTCCATCATTTCTAGTTCCAAATATTTCGTTACCTTCTCTAAGGCGGCTGGTGTTGGCTGTTGCTCGGCTTCCGCGATCGCCGTTTCCGCTCGCTCATTCCCCTTGAACTTTGCTCGAATCTTGTCACGCAACCCTTTCATCAGGTCGATCGCACCTCCCACTGACTTCTTTGCCAGTTCGCCGCCGCTTGCTTTGGCAAATTCTTCAAAGGCAATTTTGGCGATCGCACCAGCCGTTAGAGCAATAACAGGTTCCATAGCGAATACTTTCTGCAAAGGGTATCTCTTTTCTACACCACATTCTCTCTGGTTTCAGCAACACTTATCCTTCATAGGTAAACGGCGTTAGCGAAGCTTCCTAAAGGCATCATTTCGACTCAAACCAACAAATTTCATACTTGAAATAGGAACGATCGTACTTAAAACAGGAACGACCGCACTTGAAATAGAAACGTCCTGACCTGAAACAGGAACGATCGTACTTAAAACAGGAACGATCGCACTTGAAACAAGAACACTGTGACTTCAGATGAGACCACTGCCACTTGAAGTAAGACTGCCTTAAGTCTCAACCGAAACATTGCAGCTTCAAACAAGACCGTTCCAACAGCAACCGAGACGACAGCACACCTAAAGCCTTCGTGCCTACAGAATCTTCTGCCCTTTGCCTTCTCCCTCCTGCCCTTTGCCTTCTCCCTCCTATCACAACCGCCGAAACACCAGCAGGCAAGCAAAGGGTGTTAAGTTTGACGATGGCAAGCGGTTCAACCAACTTAAATTCCTATGCGTCTTCTTCAATTTTTTTGGCAGCCTTTGTGGGGTGTGCTCCTGGCAGTTTTGATCACCACTGCGCTACCGTCTCCTGCCCAAGCCGCCAGTTCAGCCGCTGTTCGAGCCTACGATGCGGCTGAGGCAACCCTCAAAGACTACTCTGGGCAAAGCTTAATCAGAGAAGAATTTACTGGGGCACAGCTACAAGGTGCCAACTTCAGTGGAGCCGATCTGCAAGGTGCGGTGTTCAATGGCTCAGATCTCGTTGGTGCAAACTTGCACGGTGCGAATCTCAGCAATGGGATTACCTATCTCACTAATCTGACTGACGCAGACTTAAGCGACGCTATTCTCACATCAGCAATGATGCTCAAGTCTATTTTTCGGAATGCAACGGTGACAGGTGCCGATTTTAGTGATGCCGTGCTCGATCGCACCCAGGTTGTGCAACTCTGCAAAACTGCCAGTGGCACTAATCCCGTTACAGGTGTAGACACCCGCGAATCCCTCGGCTGTCCTCCATAGTTCTTTTGCCTTTTACCTTTTGCCTTTTACCTTTTGAGCTAATCTGGTGCTGTAACAGTTGATTAAACTCCAGGAGTTGCTTTGGAACGGACATTTTTGGCAATTAAGCCCGACGGCGTACAGCGCAAACTCATCGGCGAAATCATCCGTCGCTTTGAAACAAAAGGGTTCACTCTGGTTGGCTTAAAGCTGATGAATGTCAGCCGTGAGCTAGCAGAGACCCATTACGGCGTACATCGAGAACGTCCTTTCTTTGCCGGGTTAGTAGACTTCATCACGTCTGGTCCCGTTGTGGCTATGGTTTGGGAAGGCGAAGGCGTTATTGCCTCTGCGCGTAAAATCATTGGCGCTACCAACCCTCTAAATGCTGAACCAGGAACGATTCGCGGTGACTTTGGGGTGAATGTCGGTCGCAACCTGATTCACGGCTCTGATGCACCTGAAACAGCACAGCAAGAGATTAGTCTCTGGTTTAAAGAAGAAGAACTCGCAAATTGGCAGCCCTCGCTGCTGTCGTGGATTCACGAGTAGCTTGCCTTGAGAAAGCGGGTTTCTGGGCGAGTGTGATTCATACTCATTTGATCAGAACCCGCTTTCTTGCCTGAGCCAGTGTTTGAAACCTTACAGTTCCGCTTTTTCCTTTTCTGGTTCTTTGGCTTCAGTCGCACTTTCTAGCACAGTGCTGTCTACCACTTCATTGCGCTCAGAGAAGCCCCACAAGAAAATGAGGGCGATCGCGCTGATCATTACCCACTCTGGCGGGACGAGGGCATCATTAATTACCCGTACCAGTAGCCGTAGCCCTACTAGCGCGACGGTGACGTAGCCTGCATCTTCTAAATGCCGAAATTCTTTGAGCCAGCGGATAAATAGCCCTGCCATAAAGCGGAGGGTGATAATACCGATCGTTGCACCAATCAAAATCAGCCAGGTTTCTTGAGACACAGCGATCGCTGTCGTCACGCTATCAAGCGAAAAAGCTAAATCCGTCACGCCAATAATGGGGATCGCTTGCCAGAGCGAGGCAAAGCGTGGTCCATGATGCAAATTTTCATCATCGGCATCTGGCTTAGACGTGAAATACTGAAAAACCAGCCACAGCAGGTAGAGTGCGCCTGCCAACTCAAATTGCCAAAATTTTACGACCCACGTTGCCGTCAAAATTAGACCAACGCGGAGAATGTAAGCAACAACTAGACCAATGTTAAGCGCACGCTTCTGTAAGGCACTATCTTCCAAGCCCTGTGCCAGTGCTGCAAGAGCGATCGCGTTATCAGCCGACAACACTGCTTCCAGCGCGATTAAAACGGGCAGCACCAGCAGCGTTTCCAGCCCAAAATTAGGAGAGTCCAGTAATTGATCTAGCATTCAGTGATTTCTAAGCTTCAAATCTAAAGTTCAAACATTACAGGTTAGGGGCACGGCTTGTCTCTGCCGCCAGGAAACACACTATCCTTAGCAGGCGATTGCGCTACCACTTAGTTTTGCATAACGATCAGGGTGAAACAGTTGCAGCCCAGGCTCTAAGAGGCGATCGTCATAAACACATAAGCCCCATAAACATAGACAGTAGTGGTTGCAGTTGCCTGCTACATAGCCTTAGTGCACAGAGTTAGTGGCTCATGGTAAGTGATCCCCACGCTTGAGCGTACTCAACCCTACGCTTTAAGCCTAACGCCTAAGCGCAAAAAATCGCTAGTAAAGGTGCTTGATTCAGGCTTCGAGACAGTACCTACAGGGGGATTGCAAAGTCATCAGATCTATTGCATCTTGTAACAAGTTGTTCCCGAAGTGCCCACTTTAGAGGACATTGGGGAACTATAAACCCCACAGTAAGGAGTTTTCAGACAATGCTATCGGATACTCAAATTTTCATCGCTTTAGTGGTCGCACTCGTTCCTGGCATTCTTGCCTTACGGTTGTCCACCGAGCTTTATAAATAAACGACGCTAGTACAAATAGCGTTTCAGGTAGCCTGTTTTGCGGTTTGGCATGACGATCGCCCGATGCTGTCATTGGGTTGGTGGGGTGAGTCAATCATCTAAATGCACGATCGCTGAAGCAGGCTACTTGCCTTTTTGCCTTGCAAGTCTTGGCGCTAAGTTTCTGTTTTTCTAAAGAATTTGCTTAAACTTTAAAGTTGCCAACTTAAGTATTGTTGACTTTAATAGAGCAGGCTTTGCTGCGGGACTTATGCTTTGAAAGATAGCGCGATCGTTTTACTGTGATTGCGACTAAGCTATAGACCTATATCAAGGATTGCTCTACTGTTTGCCGCCTAGACCGGACTGAACTATCATGCACGCACTGAAACCGTCCTCCTTTCCGCCACAGCCGCAGCGCCCCCTCCGGACGGTTCCTCGCCAGAAAACGAAGGTAAAACAGCGCCCCTATCGTGCTGCTCTCATCGAGACTACTGTAAAGCTATCGGTTAACGTCGTTTTGTCGGCAGCAGCGATCGGTGCGTTGTCGCAGCTGTTACCCTATCGCTCATCCCAGGCTGCTAAATTGCAAGAACTGCAAGTTACAGTAGCAGCGACAGAAGAACGGGTAGAACGCACCCAAAACAAATTCAAACAATACTTTGACCCGTATCAGACAGGCGCTAATATGCAAGCTCAGAGTAATCGTATCGGTACTCAGCAGCGACGCATTGTGTTCCGACGCGCGGGTGGACAATAGTCCAGATAATCTGCAAGCTCCATACCTGGCACGGTAGATGCACGCCAGAGTTGCAGTGGTAAAACCCTTTAAGTCGCAGCAGCGTCCCTTATTCCTCTATACCAGAGAGGGGATCGAGAAGGTCATCCAACCAAAGTTCAACTTGCAGTCGCAGGCGATGCGATACATCTAGCAGTAGGCTATCGGTGGGTGAGAGGGCAGCAAGGGCACGGCGGTAGTCGGTAATGGCATAGTTCCAATCACCAGCTAAATGAGACGTACGACCACGCTGAGCATAAATGTGCCCTGCGATCGAAACGCCCGGTGCCGTAGCACCACCACTTCGCATCTGATCAAACTGGAGGGCGAGGTCAAAGTTTTCGATCGCTTGATCGTACATCTCTAGCTCACAGAACGTGATGCCCTGGTTCATGCGGGCATGAATATTCGTTGGGTTTAGATCAAGTGCCGTTTCATAGTCAAAGAGTGCTTCCATTGGTCGCCCCATTGAGGCGTAACAGTTCGCACGATTGTTGTAGATTTTCGCCAGTTCGGGGTTTAGTTGCAGTGCCTGGTTGTAGTCAGCCAGAGCCGCAGCAAACTGCCCTGTTTGAAAGTACAGCAGTCCCCGATTGTTATAGTCATTAACGCTACTGGGACTATTAGGATTGCGATCAATAAGTAAGCTGAGGAGGACGATCGCGGCTGCATAGTTGCCTTGCTGGATTTCACAGAAAGCTTCCTCACGAAGCAAAACACTCTGTTCAGCCAAACTAGGGGACGCAGCACTAGCCCCAGAGCGATCGGACGCACTTTGCTTGCTCTCTAGACTGCGCTTGCAGCGAGGTTTCGTGATAACTGAGGCATTATGTCGGGCGGACAGGTTAACACTGTGCTGCCGACCCTGATGTATGCGAGAGTTCATAGCCTTCCTACCTTAGGTATGCGATTACACTAGGGGATTTTCCTTTTGGAGGTGCTCTATTTATGTGTCACTTGCTCATGTGTCTTAAGACAGAGTTTTCGCCGCCTAGGGCTAACTATGCCTCAATACGCTTGCTAAGTAGGTCTTTCGTGGCTTGGGTCGATCGTGTGTCCGGTCGCTTCATTAGGGTGCCAGATGTCTGTGTGGCTTTCGGACGAGAGGAATAAAAAGTGAGGGCTGAGTAGTAAAACGTAAGGAAAGATGAACGATCAAAATAGAGAGAGAAGGGATAAGAAGATGGAGAGGGAATGGGAAGCGTCCCTATGAGTTGGTAGAATGCAACACAGCGATCGATTTGTTAACGCCAGATCTGCACTTTGGATTTTTCTATGACAACTGCAACGTTTGACTTGAATGCGCCTGATTTAACAGCCGATGATTATATTGTTTTGGGCTTGGCAAGCTGTTTCATCAAAGATGAGGGTGAAGTGCATGAGGTTGCGATCGTCGAGCCAATTCCTTCAGCAGCGTTAGAAGCGATCGTTAAAGGGATTCCAACCTCCTATCAAACGGCATTCGCGACAACCCTCGGAGCTGTCTTTGTCGGTGAGACCCCGCAGCTACCAACTACCTTCCCCACCACTGCCCAGTTTTGCGATGAGTTTGTAGAACGGACGATCGCGGCTGCTCGTACTTATAAGGTGCGTCCCGTTGCTCAAGCACATATCCCAGTCGGCTCGAGCCGTAGCGATTTTGCTTATTCGGTTGAGCGCAAGCGGGTACTCAATTCGCAGCGCCTCGTCAAGACTGAGGATAATGTAAAGCAGCATGAGTACACACATAAGGTGCTCTAGTGTTTGGTTGTTGGTGTTTTGGTTGTTGGATGGCTCATCATCAACGACTAAGTTTTTTGTAAAAGGTTTCTATGCTCAAGCTTTATGGTGGGAAGTTTAGTCGCGCCTCGATCGTGCAGTGGCTCTTAGCGGAACTGGAGGTGCCCTATGAGTTTGTGCTACTGGATATGCAGGCGGGTGAACATTTGGAGTCGGATTATACAGCCATCAATCCGATTGGAAAGGTGCCTGCGATCATGGATGGTGACTTCAAGCTGTGGGAGTCGGGTGCCATCATGCTTTACCTGGCAGATAAGTACGGCAAGAGTGACACCGCCGAGCAGCGCGCTGAGATTGCACAGTGGGTTTTGTTTGCCAATGCCACGCTAGGACCAGAGCTGTTAAATGAAACAACGCGCGATCGTGAAATGTCTCGTTTACTCAAGCCGATCGACCTGATGCTGGTGCAGCAACCCTTTCTGCTGGGCGAAGCCTTCAGTGCGGCTGATGTTGCCATTGCCTCTACGCTGGGCTTTTTCCAAATGCGCTTTCAAATGGACTTCAGCGCCTATCCAACACTCATGGCGTACCTCAAGCGGCTGTCCGAACGACCTGCATTTCAGACGACGATCGGCAGCCGAGGCTAACGCATAGCTCCACTGGTGTTGATAAAAGTGTTGCTACGCTGCAATTAAACCCGTTGTACAGCCGCTTGTGCTTCTTGCAGCTTTGTACGAATCGACTCAATGCGGCTGCGGTTTACACCCAGATCTGATTTGCCTAAGCGCGATGCTGACCGTACGTGAATGACGTTCTGGGGTGCGTCGAGATAAAACTCAACGTCATCAACAAAGCCCATCAGCTTGCTGGCAAACTCAACGTAGAGATAATCGCTCGTTTCGCTGACGATCTGTGTCCGCTCCAGGGATTGGATCACTGTTTTAAGGTTTGCCCAAGCTTCCGCTGGCGTTGTCGTGAAGGAGAGCGGCGCGATCGCGTGTTCTGCTGCCTGATCATAGCTGCAAACACAGTTGGGAGTGCCAGGACAGGGCAACAGCCGACCATTGCTGACACCAAGCTGAGTAGGACGGTTGCCTGAAAATTTGAACATAGAGCAGCACGGTAGATTTTCGGTTGACTCAACTCATAACGCAAGACGTAAAGCCCGATCGCTAGTTTTCACCCTTTTTGCTAGCTTTCGGTTCTGTTTCTGTGGCATTGAGGGCGCGATCGAGCACACTACGGGCATCTTCTGCCTGGCTTCTTGCTTCTTTATAGCGAAGGTTTGCCTGCGCGTAAGTTTTCAAAGCTTTGAAGCCATCTTTCAGGCTGGCAATTTCTTCTTCGCTGACGGGTTCATCGCTAAACAAGATATCAATTTTGGCACGTACCTGAAGTGCTTCTGTGCGGGAGTCTTGCAGTTTGAGCTTCAGCGTTGCCAGGTTGCTAAGTACCTGCACCGCATGGGTCACGGCATCTTCTTCGGGGCTGGGGTTTGCGGTAGGTTCTTTCACTTCAATAAACTGTTGAGGAGCAAAGCCGTCAGAAAGTTCGGTTTGGAGTTCGCCAGCATCCATCAGTTCGATCAACTGATCCATTGCTTTTTCGCGTGCTTTCACTGAGTCTTTACCAGGAACGGTCAGAATGACTTCGGGGCTTTGAACGAGCGTGTATTGGACCATAGGGGTAAAAATAAAACATTTGTACTATAAAGCTTATAGCATGGTGCTGTAATTAACGCATAGAGCAGCGCTCTATAAGTGCGGATAATTGAGGACAATCATTAACCGAGAGCTTGGAGTGGTGGCAAGTCTAACCATTCCTGTGCCTCATCCTACACTGCATCGGTCGCCAGTACAAAAGGTTTTCAGCGGTCAGTGGTCAGTAGTTAGCAGTCAGTATGGACGTTAAAGGCTGAAAGCTAATTTAAGCAGCGGAGAACGTACGTAGAATTACGGGGCTACTGAATCTTTATCATTCTCGATCACTTTAACGCTCTCCCTCACCAAGAATTTACTGAAGATCCCTCCTGGTAGGAACTAAGCTAGGCGTATAAGTTTTTTAAGACAGTTAACGCTCAATTCAGGTTTTGCTTGAAGAGACTATAAACGATCGCTTGACTAACGTTGTTTGGGCAGACGCGATCACCGTAGCGCCGCGCATCACGAGCGTTGGCAGTACGCGACCGTTTCGTTTTTCTGGGGTGCCGCAGAGTACAAAACTAGCCTGATGAGCGCACAAAGACCTTGAATGCTTGATCAGCCTTAGTGCTTAAGAAGCTCAGTCGTTTGAGGTCATGATCTCAACTTGGCTGGGTTTCATGTTGTTTTGACCGCGTACAAACCGAATTATGGACAGCGCGAGGAGCGCAAGGCAAGCAATGCAAGGACAAAACAATTTCGTTAAAGAAGCCTGGGAATTGTTGGAAGATGCGATTGTTCACTATCGGGGTCGTCCCGTTGGCACTGTAGCAGCACGCGACCCATATGTTGAATCGCTCAATTACGACCAGTGCTTTGTGCGCGATTATGTGTCGGCAGCACTACTGTTTTTGATCAAAGGACGGTACGAAATTGTTCGCAACTTTTTGGTCGAAACGCTGGGATTGCAAAGTAGTGATAAGCAGATGGACTGCTTCAATGCAGGGCAGGGGTTGATGCCAGCCAGCTTTAAGGTCGAAGCGTGGGACGGTCATCAATACCTGACGGCAGATTTTGGCGAACACGCGATCGGTCGAGTCACGCCGGTTGATTCTTGCCTCTGGTGGATCATTCTGCTACGAGCGTACGTAAAAGCAACGGGCGATATGACGCTGGCACATGATCCAGAGTTTCAAAACGGTATTATTTTGATCCTCAAGCTGTGCTTAGCTGATCGCTTCGATATGTATCCCACCATGCTTGTCCCCGATGGTGCGTTTATGATCGATCGCCGTATGGGAGTGTTTGGGCATCCCCTCGAAATCCAGGCGCTTTTTTATGCCGCACTTAGAGCTGCCCAAGAATTGCTTGCTCCGGGGCGCAAAGGTGATATTTATCGGCAGGTCGTCAATCAGCGGTTAAGCATCTTAAATTTCCACATTCGAGAATATTATTGGTTGGATTTGAGTCGGCTGAATGCCATCTATCGCTATCGAGGTGAGGAGTTTGGCGAAGCAGCGGTCAACAAGTTCAACATCTATCCCGATTCCATTCCCTATTGGCTCACCGAGTGGATGCCTGAAAAAGGCGGCTATCTGGCTGGTAATCTGGGTCCTGCTCAAATGGACTTCCGGTTCTTTACGTTGGGCAACTTGATGGCGATCGTCTCCTCCTTGGCAAGCGAACGCGAATCACAATCGATTATGGACTTGATCGAGCAGCGCTGGCAGGATCTCGTCGGCTATATGCCTATGAAAATCTGCTTCCCTGCCGTTGAAGATCTGGAGTGGAAGATTCTTACAGGCTGCGACCCCAAGAACGTGCCCTGGTCGTACCACAACGGCGGCAACTGGCCTGTCTTACTGTGGACTCTCGCCGCTGTTGCTCAAAAAACAGGTAGACCCGAACTTGGCTGGCGGGCGATCGAAATGGCTGAACGACGGTTGAGCGAAGATGAATGGCCCGAATACTACGACGGTAGAAATGGCAGACTTGTTGGCAAAGCTTCACGTAAGTATCAAACCTGGACAATCTCCGGCTACCTGCTAGCACGAGAGTTCCTTGAAAACCCCAAACACCTTGACCTGATTAGCTTTGACGAAGACCTGGAAATGCTGGCACTGTTGGGTAAAGTGTGCGAGCGACGATGACACGGAGAGAGAGAGATTTAACCTGTCGTTGGGTTGCCCTCAACCTGCTTTGAGTCAGGTGTATTAGTTTTACGCCTGACTTTGCTTCGTGGCTTTAGCTTTACGTGGTAAACACGTAAAGCTTTTCTGAAGGAAATTTTTATAAATAGATTTGCTGCTTTGAGCTTAGTTGCAAGGCAGTACGAGCTAAAGTTTATAGATCTTCGAGACGTTACTAGCCACGATCCATGAACTCCATCTTGCGATCGGTTTAGATGCGTTTGCCTGCCCTAGTAACGTTATGCCACCGACTACTAAGAAGGAGGGCTAAATTAAGCACGACTTGGAGACCGGGTTTCGACGGCGCTCAACCCAACCACACCTAGGACTAGAAGCCTTAAAACTTCGACGTGAGCGCTCAGTCGAACGCGAAGTCGAAAGGCATCTTATCAATACATTACGCTCAGCTACTTATCTGGCAGCAAATAGCTTCTGACAGCAAATGGTCAGACAATTAAAGTCTCTGAGGAAGTTTCAGAGCAAGTTGCTCAACTTGGTGCTTGCTTAACTGCATGATTGCCTGCGCTAGTGTCTACAACTGCTTGTGTTAGCTGTAGGCTGCAATGCGTAATTTTGCGCGTCTTAGCTTAGTGACATAGAAGGGCATCTCTTACTTAAAGACGCTATACCTGGATGTCTTCAGCTTTTTTGTGCCCTAAACCTGTATAGAGAAGAACGCTACTCAAGTGAAATACCTTATAGTCTTGACATAGATTGGACGCAAACCAGAGGTAAGGCTGATGCATCCCCCTCAAGATAGTCAGAAACATAAAACGCGACGGAACTTTCTAGGGCAGGCATTGACGGCAGCAGGAACCGTGATCGCGGCTCCCTCATTGCTCAATCAAGCCACTGCTGCTCAACCTGGAAAGCCATCCCCAGTTTCAGGGAAAGGTGAAATGTCTGTAACCCTTAACATTAATGGTCAGTCACAAACATTGGCGATCGAACCAAGGGTGACGCTGCTGGATGCCCTCCGCGAACGACTGGAGCTAACTGGCAGCAAAAAAGGCTGCGACCACGGACAATGTGGAGCTTGCACAGTATTGGTGGATGGGCAGCGGGTCTATTCCTGTCTCGCGCTAGCAGTCATGCAAGAGGGTAAGCAAATTGTTACGATTGAAGGCTTAGCAAAGGGAGATACGCTGCATCCCGTTCAGGCTGCCTTTATTGAGAACGATGGGTTTCAATGTGGCTACTGCACTCCTGGGCAAATTTGCGCCTCTGTTGCGCTTCTGGATGAGGTGAAGCGAGGTTGCGCCAGCGCTATGACGGCAGATTTGACCAGTCCTCCCCAACTGACAAATCTTTCGGAAGCTGAAATCAAAGAGCGTCTGAGCGGTAATCTCTGTCGTTGTAGTGCTTACAACGGGATTGTCGCAGCGGTGCAGCAGGTAACCGGACAAACGCCACCGTCTCCTGCGGCAGCGATGTTGGTGCGCGAAGCAGGAGTCTCGGCATGAAAAACTTTTCCTATGTTCGCGCGACGTCGGTGAAAGAGGCAGTCCAGCAAGCATCGATCCCTCAATCAATGTTTATTGCAGGTGGCACCAATCTAGTCGATCGCATGAAGGTTTTTCTAGATGAGCCGTCCCAACTGATCGACATCACTCGCCTAGACATGACCCGCATTGAGCAGACAAAAGACGGTCTGCGCCTGGGTGCTCTGGTGAGCAACACCGCCGTTGCCGACCATCCCGAAGTTCGGCGCAGCTACCCCATGCTGGCACGCGCCATTCTGCTGGGAGCGTCTCAGCAAATTCGCAATGTGGCAACGACGGGCGGCAACTTGCTTCAACGCACACGCTGCCCCTACTACTACGACACTGCTTTTGACTGCAATAAGCGGGAACCCGGATCCGGCTGTGCCGCTTTAACTGGCATTAACCGCATCCACGCCCTGTTCGGAGCCAGCGATCAGTGCGTGGCAGTGCATCCCTCTGATATGTGTGTGCCACTGGCAGCGCTGGATGCGATCGTGGAAGTGGAAGGTTCCAAAGGCAAGCGCCAAATTCCCTTTACGGATTTCCATCGACTACCCGGCAATACTCCGCAACGGGACACGAATCTAGAACCGGGAGAACTCATTACAGCGCTGATCTTGCCCCCTGCCCCGTTTGCCAAGTCCAGTGTGTATCTCAAGTTGCGTGATCGTGCCTCCTATGCTTTTGCACTGGTTTCGGTCGCAGCGGCAGTCGAGCTTGCGGATAGCCGCATCAAAACAGCACGGTTGGCAATGGGTGGCATGGCACATAAACCCTGGCGCTTTACGGAAGCGGAGACATTTCTCATAGGCAAAGCTGCAAACACCGAAACGTTTCAGCAGGCAGCAGAGATCGCCCTGAAAGGAGCCAAGCCCCTTGAATACAACGGCTTCAAAGTTGAATTAGCAAAGCGGGCGATTAGACGCGCCCTCACCGTTTCAGCCAAAGGAGGAGGGATCGCATGAGCAAGGTGATTGGAACAGCGGTCAACCGCAAAGACGGCTACGCAAAAGTCACAGGTACGGCGACCTACTCGGCAGAACATGACGTTCCAGGGCTAGTGCATGGGGTTGTGGTTACATCGACGATCTCAAAGGGTCGCATCAAGGCGATCGACACCCGCGAGGCAGAAAAGGCTCCCGGCGTGACTGCGGTTTTTACACACAAGAACGCCCCCAAGGTATTTAAGCCCAGCAACAACTTCATGACCTCAAAAATCTATGAGGCCCGGTTGCCCCTTTCCGATGACCAGATTCATTACGCTGGGCAAATTATTGGCTTAGTGGTTGCAGACACCTTTGAACGAGCAAGACACGCCGCGCACCTGGTGAAGGTCGAGTACGATGCCCAGAAGCCCACGATCGAGGCGAAGAATGCCGTCTTCAAAGAAGCGCCGCCTCAGATGGGTGAGGAGTTTAAGTTTGTGAAGGGAGATGTTGCCGCAGGTATGGCAGGTGCCGCGACTAAGATGGAGGCAACCTACACGACTTCGACTGAACTACATGCACCAATGGAACCCCACGCCATCATTGCCCACTGGCAGGGGACAGATGCCCTCACGGTCTACGAACCGTCCCAGTTTGTTGCCTTGAGCCAGCGCACCTATGCTGAACTGTTTGGGCTGCCCTCCGAAAAAGTCCGCATTATCATCCCTTACTTGGGGGGAGCCTTCGGTTCTAAAGCCTTCCCTTGGCCTCACGGCATTCTAGCTGCCGCTGCTGCTCGTCAGATCAAGCGTCCCTTGAAAGTTGTTCTTAGCCGGAGACAGGTAACTGCCAATGCTGGACATCGGTCTGAAACAGAGCAAACCGTTCGGCTAGCAGCAGCAGCAGATGGGATGTTGAGCGCGATCGCCCATGAAGTGAAGTCCAGCACATCGCCTGTAGAGGTCTTTACAGAGCCTTGTACCTCGGTCACTCCAGCTATGTACACCGCTCCCAATCTGCTGCTCAACCAAGAGCTAGCAGTGATGAACATTGGCACACCGACCTTCATGCGGGCACCAGGTGAGGCTCCGGGTATGTGGGCACTAGAGTCAGCGATGGATGAACTTGCCTGGGCGCTAAAGCTCGACCCGATCGAACTACGGCTCAAGAACGAAGCCAAAGAGCATCAGCGTAAGGGCTTGCCATTCTCCGCCAAGCATTTTGCTGACTGCCTCAAAGTTGGGGCGGAGCGCTTTGGTTGGAAAGACAGACCCCAGCCACGATCGCTTACCCGCGATGGTAAGCTCATCGGCTGGGGCATGGCGGCTGCCACGTTCCCTGGTTTCCGTGGCAAAACCTCGGCAAAAGTACGCCTGCTCCCAGATGGCTCCGTCCATGTCCTTACCTCTGGCAATGACATGGGCACGGGATCATACACTGTAGTTGCCATTACCGCCGCCGAAACATTAGGTGTTCCGGTTGAAAAGGTGCGGGTGGAGATGGGTGACTCGCAGTTGCCCGATGGTGGACTGGCAGGTGGTTCCCAAATGACCGCATCCCTCGTCCCAACGGTGATGAAAGCCTGTCAAGATATCCTGAAAACTGCTAACTGTACAACGGGGACTGAAGCTTGTGCAGCGCTTCAAAAGTCGGGACGGGCGGCGATCGAAGCCTCTGCTTCTTCCGCTCCCGGTGACGAAACGAAAAAATGGGCGTTTCAATCTTGGGGTGCCCACTTCTGTGAAGTTAGTGTTGATGAAGCGATCGGACGCCTACGTGTAACTCGATGGGTATCGGTGATGGATGTTGGGCGTATCATCAACACTAAAGCCGCTGCTAGTCAGGTACGTGGTGGCGTGATAATGGGCATCGGGCAAGCGCTGATGGAGGAATGCCATTTTGACCCGAATACAGGGTATCCCGTCGTCTACGATCTGGCGACCTACCACTTCCCAGCCCATGCCGATACGCCCCGCATTGATGTTGCTTTTGTTGGCGAACCAGACCTGAACTTCAATCCGGCGGGTGTGCGTGGTGTCGGTGAGATTGGCATTACGGGTGTTTCGGCAGCCATTGCCAATGCGGTTTATCATGCAACGGGCAAACGTCTCCGCAGCTTGCCACTCACTCCTGATAAGTTGATTGCGTAAACTTAAGTTGCTTTACACACCTTCAAATCCTGGCTCTTGCCAACTTGAAGACATACAGAGCTGCTGATGTCGGTTGGGTTTCGTAGATCCAGCCCAATCGACATTTCTCAGTCGATCAACCGCTTGTTATGGAAAACTTCGATCGACCATCCGATCCAATTACATTAGTCATCTCAGAGGTTGTTGCACCAGATTGTATTCAAGCGTATGAAGCCTGGTCTAGAGGGTTTAATCAGGCGGCTCAACAATTTGAAGGTTTCCTGGGGGTGAATGTGATTCGTCCTCGTGATCATACCCATCCTGAATACGTGGTGATTGTAAAGTTTGACAGTTACGCCCATTTCAGAGCTTGGCGAACCTCTCCAACCTTCCAGCAGTGGGTTGAGAAGGGTCGTGATTTGTTGATCGATCGCTCACAGCAGCAGTTTGGTGGTGTTGAAGTGTGGTTTTCGTTATCGCCAAAGGCTGCCGACCCACTGCCTCGGCCTGCTTATTACAAGAATGTTGTTCTCGGTATCCTGGCGGTTTATCCACTCATTTTGCTTGCAGATGTACTGCTGGGACAATTGTTGAAACCATTGCCTCACTGGTTGGGTTTATTTGTATCAGTCACCTTTGTGTCTGCATTATTAACTTACCCGGTGATGCCCTGGTTGATCTGGCTGCTGAATTTTTGGCTCTACCCAGCTTCATCTCGCAGCGCCAGCAAGCATTAGAGAACGTTTATTTCTCATCAATGGAATGAAAGAATTACAAGCGATCCTTCAGGCATTTGAACAGAGTGAGCGTTCTGGTCAACGATCAGCGATCGCCACCGTTGTCAAAACAATGGGTTCTGTCTACCGCAGACCAGGCGCACGGATGTTGTTAACCGAAGCGGGTCAAATAGTAGGAGCCATTAGCGGCGGCTGTCTAGAAAGTGATGTGTTTGAACGGGCAAAACCACTATTGCTTCAAGCATCCAAGCCAATCACTGTACAATACGATACTACTGCCAGTAATGATTTAATTTGGGGTTTGGGCATGGGCTGTAACGGCTTTGTTCAAGTGCTGCTTGAGTCGCTGCATACAGACTCTGCTAAGAGCCAACTTGCATGGATTGCAGACTGTTTTCAGCAAAAAGAACCAGTCGCGATCGCCACCATCTTCCACATCGAAGGAAACGTAGCTGCTCAAATTGGCGATCGGTTATGCCTGAAATCTGATGGTACAGTTGTCAATCGTATTGCGGATCATCAACTGACAATGGCTTTATTGCAGGATACCGCTCGGGTACTTGCAGAAAGGAAAACGCGAGTTATTTCCTATCAGTTGGATAATGGTTTTGTGGAAGTGCTGATTGAAGTTATTCAGCCACCGACACCGCTGCTAATTTTTGGGGCAGGGTATGATGCCATTCCATTGGTGCAATTGACAAAGCAGCTTGGCTGGCATGTCACCGTCATTGATCATCGAGCGACGTATGCAACTCGCGATCGTTTCCCACAAGCAGATGAAGTCATACTTTGTAGTTCAAACGAGCTTGCAGCGAACCTCACGCTGACCGCACGCACGATCGCGGTTGTAATGACGCATCATTATTTGTATGATCAAGCCTTATTGCGATCGCTCTTACCCTCGCCTCTTCAATATCTAGGAGTACTGGGACCAAAACAGCGCACACAACAATTGCTGGAAGACTTACGCCTCAAAGGGTTTGCTCCTACTAACGCTCAACAGCAACGCCTTTATCATCCAGTTGGGCTTGATTTGGGTGCTGAAACCCCTGAAGAAATTGCGTTGGCGATCGTGGCAGAAATTCAAGCTGTTTTGACTAACCATACTGGCGGGATGCTGAGAGACCGCAATGCACCCATTCATGACCCCAATCCAGAGCGCCTATGTCTACCATTGGCTTAATGATTTTGGCAGCAGGCGCATCTACCCGCATGGGAACACCCAAGCAATTGTTACCGTTTCAGGGGCGGAGCTTATTGCGCTACATGGCTGAAGTGGCGATCGCTTCTTGTTGTAATCCGGTTGTGGTTGTACTGGGTTCACATGCAGAACGCATGACGTTAGAGGTTGATGGACTCGCCCTGCATGTCGTGGAAAATTCGCAGTGGGCAGACGGTATGGGCACTTCCATCGCCGCTGGCATAACAGCACTCACAACCCTTGATCAGCATCTAAACGCAGTCGTCATTGTTCTCTGTGATCAACCGTTTGTTTCCGCTCCTTTACTCGATCAATTAGTCACGTCCTATCGAGCAACGCAACACCCCATTATTGCCTCTGCCTATGCAGACACGATCGGCGTGCCTGCTTTGTTTGATCGGTCTCTATTTACAGAATTAAGGAGAATGAATGCAAACGTTGGTGCTAAGTACTTAATCAAACAGCACGCTGAAAAAGTTTTTCAGGTATCCTTCCCAAAGGGAGCGATTGATTTAGATACGCCTGCACAGTATCAGCAGTTGCTAAACACGACTGTTACGTTGAGCAGCGGTTTGAACGCCATAACCGATAGCAGGTTGGGTGGGACTTAGAATGTCATCAAACTGCCTCTTATACGTGGCTCTTGCGCGGCTAGATAGCATACCAACAGCAGCAGTTTCTACTCAAACCCCGAACGAGTCTTGCTCGATTTAGAAAGCATTTTTGCCAGTACCGTAGGCATTGCGTCAATCGGCAACACATGTTTAACGGCTCCTAGCGCGATCGCCTCCTTGGGCATACCAAACACCACGCTACTCTGCTCATCTTGAGCAATGGTTCTGCCACCTGCTAGCGCCACATCTTGCATACCACTGGCACCATCTCGACCCATACCAGTCAACAAAATGCCGATTAGCCCGTTGCCATAGTGCTGAGCCGCCGATCGCAGCATGACAGTAACAGAGGGACAGTGACCATCCACTGGAGCCGAAGCTGTGCAAAGAAACTGCCCCTGACGACCGAATTCTAAATGTGCTCGTTCTGGCGCAAAGTAAATGACTCCCGGCAACGGTAAAGCTCCAGCTTGTGCAATTTTGACGGGTAGACGGCATTCTGCTGCCAGCCAGTTAACCAATCCTTGCAAAAAGCCCTCGCTAATATGTTGCACACAAAAGATCGGGAGTGCCAAATTATCAGGTAACTGAGTTAAAAGGGTGTGGAGTGCCTGTGGTCCACCTGTAGAAGCTCCAATGGCGATCGCTTTGACAGGAGGGGCAATTCCTTCTAGGGGCTGGTTTATTTGCTTTACCGCTGGCGTGAGAATAGTTGTCCTTTGATTATTGGTAGACGTTTTCAGGCTATGGCGTGTAAAGACTTTGACACCAGCAAGCACTCTAATTTTACTGATTAGCACCTGGCGAAACGACTCATAATCTTGATCAGTACCAACTTTTAGTTTAGGAAAAATATCCACTGCGCCTGCTTCTAAGAGGCGAAAAATATTATGCTCATTCTGTTGCGGATGAACTGATGTACTGATGACCAGAATAGGACGAGGAAACTGGCTCATAACCCGTTGCGTAAACGTCAGCCCATCCATCACAGGCATATGATAATCCACACAAATGACATCTGGTTGCAACGCTGGTAGCCGCTCCAGGGCTTCCTGCCCGTTGCACGCTGTGCCAACCACTTCAATATCCGCAGCAGTCGCTAATAGACGTTTTAAGACCACTAAAACGACGGGAGAATCTTCAACTAATAAAACGCGAATAGGATGAATCATGAATCGTTACTACTGATCATGCGCCGCTGGTGGTAGATCATGTGTTAAACCAACCGCTTCAACGTTTCAATCAGCACCGTCTGATCAAAGCTGCCTTTGGGAATGTAAGCATTGGCACCCGCTTCAGCACCCCTCCGCTTGTCCTCATCACTGGCTAAAGAGGTGACGAGAATAATGGGTAGTTCATTATATTCTTTATGCTGCCTCACTTTCGCAGTCAGTGTTAACCCATCTAAATTCGGCATTTGTACGTCAGAGACGATCGCGTCAAAAGTACGAGTTGGCAGCTTATTTAGTGCATCTAAACCATCAACCGCTGTAATAATTTCATAGCCTGCACTTTCGAGAATGCGTTTTTCCTGAGTCCGAATCGCGATCGAGTCTTCAACCAGCAGTACCACTTGCTTCTGGTTAGCTGCTTGCATGGAAGTTTGAGCATGATCAACAATCGTTCTCTTTTGCACCGAGGCAATAAGATCAGTCGGATTCAGCACCATACATACTTCTCCCGTCCCTAAAATGGTCGCTCCAGAGACGTTTCGGACTCGTTGCAGCAACTGGCTTTGTGCTTTTAAGACGACATCTTGTTCATCTACTAATGCATCAACCAAAAGCCCTAGTCGTTCTTCACCAACCTTGAGAATGATGCAGGGGAAAGAAGCTTGGGGTGCCGCTTTGGGAACGAGTGAGGGGGCTTTTAGCTCTAGTAAATTGGCGAGCTTAACGATCGAAATCGGCTGTTGAGCAAACAGGAAAGCTGTTTGACCCTCGATTGTAAATAGATCGCTTGGCTGCATTAACAACGAGGTTTCAATAAACTCGACGGGAATGGCGTAAGAAACGCCCTCGACGACGACCAATAGAACGTGGGCAGTTGCCAGGGTTGGACGAAGCTGAATCTGAAAGGTGGAGCCAACATTGGGGCGTGATTCCACCTGGATCGTCCCTTTAAGGCGATCAACATTCGTTTTTACAACATCCAATCCCACCCCACGTCCAGAGACTTCGGTAATTAACGAGCGGGTGGAAAAACCAGGTGCAAAGATGAGCGCTTGAATCTGACGATCGCTCATTTTTGCAAAGTCATCTGGACGACAAACACCTCGCTGCACCGCTGTTTGCTTGATGGTTTCAATCATTAAGCCGCAACCATCATCGCTCACTTCAATCACAATATTTGTTGCGGTTTGGTAGCCGCGCAGGTAGAGAGTGGCAGTGCGCGGTTTACCCAAGTGTTCGCGTTCATCCGGCAGCTCAATGCCATGATCGATCGCATTTCGCAGCAGATGCATCAACGGATCTTTCATCTCTTCGAGAATGCGTTTGTCAGCGCGAGTGTCGCCACCTTCAATCACCAACTCGATCGCTTTACCTTCCTGCCGTGCCAGATCTCGAACCATGCGAGCGAACGGCTGAAACAGAGTAGACAACGGCAAGAGACAGAGAGCCTGAATACCCGCTTCCAGCTCCGTGACAACGCTTTCTAGCCGTGAACTATCTTCATAGGCAGCCTGCCGTAATTGATTGAGCCTCTGTCCCACCTGCTCTAGCCGCTCTTGATGGCGCTGCTGGGAACCTTGCCCTGATGAAAACTGCCCTTTAACACCCCGCTGCCCTTCATACCACGCAGTACGATGGCTGAAGGCATCACGGTTCCAGTCTTCCCATAGCGTCAGCAGTTCTTCAATGTCTACCAGACGGTGATTGATCCGAGTTTTAGTAACGGTCAACTCACCTGCCTGAGTCATCAGCGTGTCAAGCTTTGCCGTTTCTACCCGAATAGTATTGATGCGGTGGACTGAAGTGGAGAGTGAAGCTTTGGGGGCATGGAGAAGTGAGGGAGTAGCATACTGAAAGGGTTCTAGATCTCTGTGCTGCCATGTTTCTATGTCTCGCTGCTCTGCGTCCCTCTCTTCTATGTCCCTCTCGTCTTCCCTAGTGCTAAGGGTTGCTAACTGCACAGGCTCTAGCAGAATGGCTTTTCCATTGTTTTCATGCTCAATCGCTTGCTCTGGCTCCTTGGGTGCACCCATCAGGTAAGCCATCACATGGATCACGTTGGTTTCAGCAGTTTCTCCCGTAACGGCTGCATGCACGAGTTGACCCATTGCATCCAAACCTTGATAGAGGCGATCGCTCAACTCAGTTGAATAGACAGTTTCTCCCCGTTTGACTGATCCTAAAATATCTTCAAACTGGTGAGCTAGGGTACCAATATCCTTGATGCCCAGCATATTAGCATCACCCTTGAGAGAGTGAATTTCGCGCAGCAGGTTTTCCAGTGTAGCGCTATCATCTGGATATTTTTCTAAATGGAGAACATTTGCTTCCATTTGCTGCAAGTGTTCTTCACTAGTAGCTTTAAAGATGTCACGAAGCTCATCATCGTCAATAAACATAATATTTACCATTCCTTAAACGATCGCTTTTAGATTCAAAGCAGCTTCGTTCAGTTTTTGCGTGCCAACTTTGGTTTGAGTAATACCAGACGCTGTTTGGATAGCGTTCTGATTGAGAGTGCTCATCGCGTCACCCACCTGTTGAATGGCGATCGCCTGTTGCTTGGCTGTCAACGAAATTTGCTGACTGGTCAGGGCAATGTCATTCACCGCTGAAATAATCGTCTCCACCGTTTTACTACCTTCATCCGTCACCATTACGGTCGAATTCGTAGCATTTTTAATGTCAACAACGAGTGCATTAATCCGCTCTGCTGATTTCTTGCTTTGGTCAGCTAGTTTACGAATTTCAGCTGCTACCACACCAAAGCCTTTTCCATGTTCGCCTGCTCTCACTGCTTCGACAGCAGCATTGAGTGCCAGCATATTAGTCTGATTTGCTAGATCGCTCACTAACATCGAGATAATGCCAATCTGACCCGTTTGTTCACTTAAATGCAGAATCTGATCGGTGATTTGTCCCACTTTCTCACGCAAACTAGACCCATTGCTGCTCATAGAACCTGCTTGTAGGTTCTGTCTATCGACGAGAGTCAACACCTGCTTGGCACCATTGGCTGCGGCTTCTGCTTGGTCTGCTGATTGACGCGAGGACGCACTTAGTTCATCCATCGTAGTAGTGGTTTGATTGACAGAGACAGCCTGTTCTGATGCAATCCGCTCTTGTTGCTCAATCGTTGCTGCAATCTCTGTAGACGAACTCACAATGGCATTGACGATCGACGCAATTTTGGCTCCCAGTGGTTTAGCAATGGTTCTGCTAAAGTAAATACCGAAGATAATTGCTGTTGTAGGACCAACAATCATGCCGAAGATAACCCAAAAAGCAATGCGAGAGACATCCTGAACCGCTAAAGTCTGAGCGTTTGCAGCTACATCACTGTTGATTTCCAAAAGCTGAAGCAACTTGGCTTCTGCCACATCAAAAGAAACACGCACCTGGCTGTCTAAGAAATTATTGAGCGTGCTCAGTTCCTTGGCCGAAAGACCACCAACTTGAGCCGTTTGGTACAGCCGCAGAAACTCTGTATGGTCTTGCTTCCACTTTTCCCAATCCGATTGAAAGCTTTTATAAAGCTCAGACTCTTCTTGTGTTTGAGGAGTCGTTTCGTATTCTCTAAAGCCTTCATCAATCTGTTGCCAAGCTCGGCTAACTCGAGTCAGCTCAAGGCTTTTATTATTCTGACTCACAATGGGATTTGTCACTGCTCGTTCGGAAGATTGAATTTGAGTTTGCCCTTCGTTAATTTTCCACAAACCACGAATGCTCGGTACGCTATTTTTGCCCAACACGTGGATGTGCTGGCTCAATTGAGCACTACCGCTCCATCCTACGAGGGCTACACCTAATACGATGGAACCCATAAACATAAATGAACCGATTAACCGATTTTGAAGGGTCATGTTCTTAAGCATAAGTTCTATCCCCTATTACTAATTAAGCAATTATCTCTATCGTTCCCAAACTCTTATATGGTTCCCAAAGCTAAAGCAAGGAAGTAAAAAACTTATTAATATCTCAGATGCAAGCTTTGAAGAAAGACACAAGCCTCTTAGTAGTAGTTTGCTCGATCGAATTCATAAGTTTGGATGACAGCGCGAAACGTTAGCAATAATCAACAAACGTAGACCGCAATAAGTTTTAAGCTTTAAAGCGGTAGCTTATGAGGCACGTTGAAGAAACACTGAGGCGACCCATAATCATTACCTGAAAATGAAAATGCCTTAAACGATCGCTTTTAGATTCAAAGCAGCTTCGTTCAGTTTTTGCGTGCCAACTCTCGTTTGGTTAATACCTGATGCCGTTTGAAGGGCTCCCTGATTAAGGGCATTCATGGCATCGCCAACCTGCTGAATGGCGATCGCTTGTTGTTTTGCAGTCAACGAGATTTGCTGACTGCTCATCACAATATTGATAATGGCACTCACTATCTTTTCAACTGTCTTTGTTCCTTCATCCGTCACCATGACTGTAGAGTTAGTTGCATTCTGCACGTCGGCAACCAGACCATTAATGCGTTCAGCCGACTTCTTGCTTTGATCGGCTAGTTTGCGAATTTCGGCAGCAACCACGCCAAAGCCTTTGCCATGTTCACCGACTCTAACAGCTTCTACGGCTGCATTCAGTGCCAACATATTGGTTTGGTTTGCCAAATCACTGGCGAGGGTTGAAATGGTGCCAATCTGATTAACCTGCTCACTTAAACGCAGAATTTGTTCGGCAATATCGCCAACTTTCTCGCGTAGACTGGAACCGCTGCTCAGATTATCTTGACCTCTACCATCCACTAATATCATTACCTGCTGAGCACTTGCTGCTGCGGTTTCCGCCTGCTCAGTAGACTGGCGAGATGAGGCTCCCAGCTCATCCATGGTGGTAGTAGTTTGATTCACCGCTGCTGCCTGATCTTGGGCAGTGCGCTCTTGTTGCTCAACGGTGGCAGCAATTTCTGTAGACGAGCTAACAATTGTGCTTGCTACTTGATTAAGCGGTCGCACAACTTTGCGTGTAATAAACAGCAGCAGTATGGCACCTAACGTAATAGCAATTAGAGTGGTGCTGATGGAAACCCAAGTCGCAAATTGTTCAGTCCGGCTTGCCTCTTCCCGACGCTCAGTTAAAAGCTTATCCTCTGCATCAGTCATCTCGGTAATCTTACTACGGAGTTCATCCATGTATTTTTTGCCCTTTTCTGAGAGCACCAACGCTCGAAGCTCCCGTTCCTGCCCTTTCCGCTTCAAGCTAATAGTCTGTGCTAATTCATCCTGCTTGAGTTGAGATAGCTCTTCAACTTGATTCAATCGTTCAATTTGTTTGGGATTGTCCCGCATCAGCTTCCTCAACTCGGCAAAGCGAGCCTCTAAAGCTTGTAACGATTTATTGTAGGGTTCTAAGAAGCTGTCTTTATTGGTAAAAATAAACCCTCTTTGCCCCGTTTCTGCATCAACAAGGTCTTTTTCTAATGCCTTTAAATTTGCTTCGACTTCATAAGTATGTGTAATCCAATTGATGGATTGCGTCAGTCCATTCATGCTGATTTTAGAGATAACGCCTACGCCAATCATCATCACTATAATCGTCCCAAAGCCTGTCTGGACAGCTCTTCCAAGTTTAAGAGTGCGTTTCATTTGTTGCGTGTTCATAATTATGATCCTTCAGAGGTAAGCAAAGACACGAGTGCGTCGATTGGTATGTTTGCTTGATTGAGTTTGTGAGTATCGATCGAGGAAATGAACCGTTTGCAATGATCAATCTGGACGGTGATTGACGTAAGCTGTGAATCAATGGGTTACAAGCCGTGCTGAATAAACTGGCAGTGACATAACCAATTTAGAGATACCTAAAAAATCACCGTAGGGATGGCATATCCTAGAAGCGGCTTGCCCTTACGTTTAAGGCGAGAAAACAGCAGTAGCGTCCTTGGGTCTATACGTGTTCATTGACAACTAGCTCCCCTTGAGTGAAGAGCCTGGGTAAATCTAAGAGAGTCATCGTTTGGTTACCGAAAGTCGCTGTGCCTCTGGCATAATCTCGGCTCTTTGCATAAGCAGCAGTGGGAACTGACTTGATGCTTGATGGGTTAACGTAGGTAACATCCAACACATCATCAACAGTAATGCCAGCAGTAATGTCGTCAACCTTGATCACAACTGCCTTACGCTTACCTGATGGAGACACATTCAGCTTGTGATGAAGCGATAGTAGGGTAACGATTTCGCCACGTAAGTTCATGTTGCCAAGGATGTAATCTGGACAGCAGGGAATGGGGGTGACATTGCTGATGTCTGCAAACTCACGCATAACCGCTGTTTCAACGCCAAAATATTCATCTCCAATCTTTAGAACTGCAAATGATAGGAGTCCCGTCAGTGCTTCAGTTTCGGTCTGCTGCCTTAAATTGTGGGCACGATCGCGCAAGATCGCCTGTTCTTCTAACGAGGTATGTGAAAAAAATGTCGTTTGCGATCCAGTGCAAGGTGTCGCTTCCTGAGCTACCGTTGGCAGCACAACTGATTGAAACAGACTCTCAACGTTAAGCAACGTCACTAAATCGCCATCAATTCTGGCAATTCCAGCGGTGGGAGAAGCCTGCTGATTGGTGATTGCTTTATGGGCTAGTTCTGTATCAATACACGCAAAATCAATGAGCTTCACGTCATGCACTTGATTGACGATGATTCCCATCAACTTGTCTTGGTGTTCTAGAAAAATAATGCGATCGCTTAACTGGTATGCGCTAGGTTGATGCCCAAAATGCAAATCCAGATCCATAATCGGAACAATGCTTGCACGCAGATCAATCATGCCTACAATGTCAGTTGGCGCTGAGACCATAGGCATAAATTCGGGTAAGAGAACAATCTCACGCACGCGCAAGGTCTCTACGCCATACAGTAAGCCGTGCAAACTAAATAAGAGATAGAACTGGTTTTCCATTCCAATTTCGATTAAATGCAATATCAGAACGTTGCGTTCAGCAGTTGAGTTAAATGAAATGTTAGAGGCTCAGTCTTAAAGCTCAAAACCTGCTTAAGTAACTGTTAGCCATGTTTCTCTAATTTCAAAAAACCACTTTTGGCGTTTATTCCTAGCGCTAGTATTCCCATACCTAGGGCGTTTACCTATTGCTAAAATAAGTGCTTACAAATCGTTACTTGGGGGAAGATCAGCAGCAAAAAGCTGTCTCAAACTAATTGAGTTTGAATTAATCTACTAAGTAGGATGGCTAAATTAATCATCGCTTAGAGACCGAGTTTCGACCGCGCTTAACCCACCTAAACATAGGACTGAGAGCATTGAGACTTCTACTGCGCGTTCGACCTGAGCGCTCATGCCGGAGGGCACTCAGACTTTGACGTTGAGCTAGCCGAAACGTTGAACGCGCAGTCGAAAGGCAGCTTATCAATAATTATGCTCAGCTACTTATTTATCAGAAGGCTGCTTGAGCTTAACGTGCTGGCACTTCCAAAGCAGATTGCTGCATTAGCTCTAGAGCAGATGCCTGCATTTTTTTCGCTCTACTTACATCTCCTTCTTGCGTGTAGAGAGAGCTTAATTCTAAGTAAGCAGTAATAGCCGTAGGGTCTAAGTAGATGACTCGCTTCAACATATTCTTTGCTTGCTCTAGCTGACCCTGCTCACGAGCAATATGAGCAAGCAAGTAGTAGGGTGAAATGGCTAAGGGATTGATGACGATCGCTTTTTCGCAGTAATACTTTACCTGATCGTTCTCTCCCAAACTAGCATAAGCTTGAGCAGTCAAATGATGTAATTCAAATGAGTGTTGATTCTGAGCGATCGCTCGTTGAGCAATTTGAATAGTGTCCCTATAATCCCCTTTGCAAAAGCATTTTTCTGCTTCAGATAGGGTATCTTGCTTGGACTGCGACGTTGTTGTAGTGGACGCGATCGCGTAATCGAGTTGAAAAGGCGTCCAATCTAAATTTGTAGCTTGCGTGTTTAATTGAGTCTTTATTGTCTTGCTGCGATCGACAGCTACAGGCTGCTTTCTTTCCAAAGTATCGTCACAGCGCTGGTAAACGAATGACTCAGGGAAAATTTTGGTTTGTAAGCACTCCACCGTTTGACCATGTAGTTCAGCATGACCCGTCATCAAATAGCCATCTGAACTGAGCGCTCCACCCAGCTTTTTTAACACATTTGCAATCACTTCGGAGGTGAAGTAAATGAAAACATTACGGCAAATAATCAAATCAATATGGCTGAGGTTGATCTGAAAATCTGAAAAATGATCGGTTACTAGATTACCTGGGGCAAAGGTCACCATTTTGCAGATTTGCTCATCCAGTTTCCAGCCATCTCGATGAGCACGAAAATATTTTGCTTGTGTCTCTTCATCCAAAGTGCGAAAAGACCAGGAACTGTAAAAGCCTTCTTTAGCTTTTGCGATCGCGGCGGCATTAATGTCTGTTCCTAGAATTAAGAGGTTCCAGTTTGCCAGATCGGGAATTAATTGATGTACCAATATTGCTAGCGAATAAGCTTCTTCACCGGTAGAACAACCTGCACTCCAAAGCCGGAGAGAAGGCTTGATGCCATGTGCCGCTGCATAGTGTGATCGCTCACGGATGAGTTCAGGCAATAGTTGTTGCCGCAACAATCGGAACTGCCCGCGATCGCGAAAGAAATAGCTTTCTCCTGTTGTTAACAATTGAATGAGTTGTTGCCACTCATGGTGGACTTTTAGGAAGTCCGTCTTGCCTATATCTAAATGACTAGCTAGATACTGATAATACTGTTCAGGCGATGCCAATTTCAACACTCGCATTCGTACTTGAATTTTCTGCCAAAGAAGGCTAAGGTCTTGCTTCCGAACGTGCAGCCCTGTGTAGCCTTCAATTATTTCTGTAAACTGCTGAATAATCACACGCTACAACCAGAAAAATGTACGTTCCAACCACTTCTTTAAAGTCAGTGCAGCAAAGCATGAGCTGTGATCAGCCTTCTGATGATTTGGCGTAGTTGATCAGCATCAAATGGTTTGGTCAGATAGTCTGTTGCGCCTGCTAATCGACCTTGCACTTTATCAAAGGCACCATCACGACCCGTTACCATCACAATCGGTAGATCTTGAAATTTAGGAATACTCCGAATGGTGCGGCAAAAGTCCAACCCATCAATTTCTGGCATAGAAATATCGAGTAGTAGAACGGAAATATTCTCCTGATAAATTATTGACAACGCATCGATCGCACTGCAACATAACAGCACTTGATAATCATCAGCTAAAGCTCGTTTAATTAGCTGTTGAACCGTGATGCTGTCATCGACTGAGAGAATCTTGGAGCGCATTTGCCCATTGATACACATCTATCTAACTTCCTTGCTCTAAAATCCTTGGTTCATATCCTGGAAGGCATTGTCGGTAATTGGATGGGAATCTGTAGTAAGAACTCCGTTCCTTGCTCCAAGACGGATGAACAACTCAAACTACCACCATGTTTTTCAACTACAATCTGATAGCTAATGGATAAGCCCAGCCCTGTTCCTTTGCCAACAGGCTTGGTTGTAAAAAAGGGATCAAACAGTTTTTGTTTAACGTCATCGCTGATGCCACTACCATTATCTCGGATACGAATAGCAACTTGAGGTGTACAGGCAACCTGCTCCTCATTTGAAGCGTCGAAATCAGGACAATGAATTACATCGGTTTGAATCGTAATGATAGGGTCCGAGCAATCGTCTACAGCGTCGATCGCATTACTCAAAATATTCATAAAGACTTGATTGATCTGACCTGCATAGCATTCCACTACGGGCAATTCACCATATTCTCGGTCTATCCGAATTGGGCGGCCTTTGCTCGTTGCTTTGATTCGGCTTTGCAGAATCAGTAGAGTGTTGCCAATACCCTCGTGGATGTTAACGGGTTTTACATCTGCTTCATCTAGTCGAGAAAAGTTTCGTAACGACAGCACAATTTGACGAATGCGGTCTGATCCCATTTCCATAGAAGCAAGCAACTTCGGCAAGTCTTCAGTGAGAAACTGCAAATCGATCGCATCTGCTTTCGCTTGAATTCTACTCTCTGGTGTTGGATAGCATTCTTGATAAAGTTTTAAAAGTTCCATTAAATCGCGAACGTAGCTGGCAACATATGTAATGTTGCCGCTAATAAAATTAACAGGATTATTAATCTCGTGAGCGACTCCTGCAACGAGCTGCCCCAAGCTAGACATCTTCTCGTGCTGGATTAACTGCGCCTGAGTCTGTTGCAGCTTTTGCAGTGCCTTGACTAAATATTCGGCTTGAGTTTGAGCCGCCAGAGCTGTCGCTCGTGAGCGAGACAAAAGCTCTGCCTGGTCAAGGGCGACTGCTAGCTGCTCAGTGACCGTTTGGAGTAATTGCACTTCACGGTCTGTCCATGTCCGAGAACCATGTCCGTCGCTGCAAACAATGGCTCCCAACTGTCCTGAATTTGTTTTAAGGGGAAGCACTAGCTCTGAGATAATGCCCAATCGAATCAGTTCTGCTTGAGCCTCTGCTGTTAGCTGTGTATTAGCGTAAACATTGTCAATTTTCAGCAGCGCCTGATTAGAAATGGTTGTAGTTAAAAATGATCCGTATTGATTAGAAAAATCATCTAACAGACTTGGCAGCGTCGGTGTTTTCGCTTCATGAGTTATTGTGGAAGTAAGCTGATCACCATCAGACATACACCACAAAAAATGACAGCGATCGACCTTTAGTAAATTGCGAATTTCGTTAACGGCGGTTTGTAGAATAGTATTGAGTTCCAGAGAGTTACGGAGCTGATTTCCTAAATTCAGTAGAATCAACTCTTGCTGGTTGAAAAAATCTTGTTCAATAAACTGCTGCTTGAGCTGTTGAATCTCGACCTTTGTATTCTGGAGGTTGGTTGTATGCCGCTCCAACTCCAGTTGAGCCATCACCTGACGGCTTAAGGTTTCTAAGCCTCTAAGCTGCTTCGGACTTAAGTTGCGGGGTTCATAGTCAATCACGCATAGTGTGCCTAACCCAAAGCCTTCGGCTGTCATCAGAGGCATACCAGCATAAAACCGAATTTTGGGGTCCTGGGTGACTAAGGGGTTATGGGCAAACCGCTGATCGGCTAAGGCATCCTTAACAACGAAAACCTCTGTCTGCTGGATGGCATGGGCACAGAATGCAACACTACGAGGGGTTTCAGTAGCCGCTATTCCTACTCTCGACTTGAACCACTGCCGCTCAGCATCTATCAGGCTAATAAGCGCGATCGGTGTCTGGCAAATTTCGGCAGCTAGAGCAGTCAACTCATCCAGGGATGGTGTAGGTAGCGTATCCAGCACATGGTACTCGTAGAGCGCGTTGAGCCGAGCAGATTCAGCATCTGCTTGCAAGGTTTGAATAGCATCGTGTGGCTCTGCCATCTCTGCTGAGCTTAGCGAACTGTCTTGCTGCGACTTTAAAGTCGTGTTAGTGCGTGGTATCCTCTGCGAGAATAAATCTGATTCCAATACATCTACATTCATTGCCCTGCCTTAAGTTATAGGGAGCTATCTAATCTGAACGCAACAGTATCGGTTTCACCACCAAGGTTCTACTGACTTTCATCACTGTGTTTAAAATCAGCTCAGTGTCGCTCAGTAATCGCTCAAGCTAGCGATCACTCCAAGCCCTTTCCTACAAGCAGTTTCAAACAACAAAAGATTATTAAGAAAAGAGAAGCAGTACAAATATTAAAAGAGAAGCAATAGAGTTGTCGGGAAATCATCATTGATAAGGCACTGCTAGCTTTCGAGTAGCCTTTTCTAAGCAGCGACCGAGTAAAAGTTCCCTAACCCTGCGACTGTCAGCATCAAGTGGTCATCAAACTCTTAAACACGGTTACGCTAAACCTCAGTGATGGCGTTGTAACACTTGACTCTAGCAAACGCATATTCACACACCACTCGCGATTGGCTCAAAGCCCAATTCTGCTTCTTCTGCTTGGCACTCAACTCACTCCCTCGCGGTTGCTTATGTGGTGGATGAATTGTTGCAGCTAAATCACGATGTGAAAAGGAATATAGCTCCTTGTCGTTACGAAGCGTGCTGTAATAGGAACAATTTTCAGTCGATCGCCAATACTGTGAAGCACGGCGCCGTAATGCCTCAGATATTGCTGAATTCCATCTTCCTTCTAAGCAATAAAGTCTGGGTTATCTGCTCCATCTAAAGCGCGACGGTTGAGTTCTTGAGCGATCGCTTGAGTATTATGCGGATGTGGAGAGGGACGAGTCAGGAAGTAAACTGCGCCAAAAGCAGCTTTACCGTTTGCGTTCAAGATACTGGGGTTGCATCTGCTCTTAGCAATTGCCGATCACTAAAATAATGAAAGCTCATTTAGTTAGCAAAAATTAGTGTAAATGTATTATTCGGTTTGGGTTGATTATTTCTACTTACTGGTAACAGTAGATTTTCAAGAGCATTAGGCTATGGCGAAAGAACCTTTACCTAGATCTTGGTTTAATTCCAAACTTATTTATGACCTGATTCAGCACTACTTTCCAACGTGTCAGCACTTTGGAAAGCCTAGCTCGTTATTTAGTGCTTTATACTTGCTAGATGGAAGTGTCAGATGAATCATCTAAGAACATATGGGATTGTCCTAGATACCCTCGAAGCTCTCGCTATTTAGTAGACAAAAATCTTGACCCCGCAACAGCAAATGCACTTGCAGCCTTTGTTAAAGCTACTTACCGCGACTTAAGAAAACAAAGTAACGCTGAAGAGAAGCAGTGAATATGGGACTAGTTGAAGATTTGTCACCTGAATTTAAGCGATGGTGTGAAGCGATCGCTACTGACTAACGTAGCTTACTAGACCTACAAGCATTCGATCGCCTATTAGCGTATCAGTTAGCAACTCACTGGAGTGCAACTATCCTAACTCCAGAAAAGTTTCTCAGCTCAGAGCAGCAAGCATTTCAGGCTCTAATCGCATTGGATTGAAACTCAGTGCTGCGTTAATGATTGTAGATAGAACTTTTGGTCAATTAAAGCTTGCTAAAGGCAACCTGAGATGCGATCGCCCCAACGACAGAATCGGCATCTGAGTGGTCAGTCTGGACACTCATAGCTTGTCAACTTTGCCAGTTAAAGCTTGTTGTCCCAGCACGTTCCCGTGAGCTGGCAAGTGTCAGCAGTGGTTTGAATGTGAGCCAAGAAACTCCTCGATAGCTTAGCTGAGAAGCTCTCTACTGCAAAGGTTTCAAGCAAAGCGCTCATTTTTACACGCCTCGTTACTAAACCCCTTTGTGCAGTGACGTACCGACACTGGCAGCGATAAAGGTTATGAATGTTACTATACACTGCCTGTCAAGCAAGGTGGTTGGTTGTTCAGACGACCGCTGCACTAAAAAATTACCGTTGGATACTGAGGTCGAGCGTTAGCACTCTCCCTTGTTGTCGTCAGTTGTTTTTTCTCAACTTGACTCACTTTAAGGATGATAGATGCCAGCACTTCAAGCCACTGCTCAATCAAGCAATCGTCTGCTCGCAGCTTTGCCGAATACCGTTTATCAGCGCTTACAACCAGCTTTAACACTGGTGACGCTGGCACCCTTGCAACCCCTCTACCAAGTGAGTTGTCCCATCGACTATGTTTACTTCCCTGAAGAAGCGCTCATTTCCTTGGTGTTCCAATTTAAGGATGGTGCCACGATGGACGTGGGCTTGATTGGGCAAGAAGGGATGGCTGGTTTGCCGGTGCTGCTCGGTGGTACGAGTTATAGCCATCAGGCGATGGTGCAGATCGCTGGCAAAGCGTGGCGGCTGCCTGCGGAACTGCTGCTGACCGAATTCAACCGTGGGGCAGCCCTGCACGACTTGCTGCTCCGCTATACGCAAGCGATGCTCGCGCAAACGGCGCAAAACAGCGTGTGTAATCGGTTTCATACAACTGAAGTGCGTCTGGCACGTTGGCTCTTGTTAACCGCTGATGGTTTGGGAGCAGACACGTTTCCACTCACACATGAGGTGATCAGTATCATGCTAGGTGTGCGTCGTGCGGGTATAACCGTGGCGGCGGGTGTCCTCAGCCAAGCGGGCTGGGTGCGTTACTACCGTGGGCGCATCACCATTGTGGATCGGGCTGGCTTGGAAGACTTTGCCTGTGAGTGTTATGAGGTCGTTCGCGATGCTTTTGCAGCAGTATGAGCGGGAGTTGACGGAGCCGTCAGCGCTTAGTGTGCCGCAATAGTTATGGGGAGCACTAGCGCAATGAAAAAAACATAGGGGTCGAGTCGCGCTACGCGTAAAGCAATGCCACTACTTTTGAGTGACTTAATTTGGCATCGATCGCTCAAGAGTTATGGTCTAGACCCCTGATGCTATCGTCGACGTTAGTTGCTGAAACACCCCGAAAACGTTTGGTTCGTTGCCCCCAGAGAGCAGTGCAGCGCAGAATAAGAATTTCAGGCGTTGAAAATGGAAAAAGTCGCCTTTGTACTACCCACTTTTGCTTCAAATTAGTCCAAGGTTAGACCAAGATCACTAGTACAGCACCTTCGGTGGCAACAACTCGATGGTGTTGGTCGGCAGAGACTGCAAGTATGAGCTCTACAACAGCACTGGCAGCCCGCTCTCAATATCTACCACACCTTTGATAGGCGCTGGTGTAGCATCACCGATAACGGTAATTTCCCACTCCAACAGAGAAGCGGTTTGATCCGGTCTACCGATCGCCAAGGACCAGTAGTTTTCCGCCAAAAAACTGGCAGACTGCCGCAACTCATACGCGACCCGTGCCGAAACCTGAAACTCGTTAAAATCATCCAACTCGTGAATTACATCACTGGCTGTCTTATGCGCTGTAAGCTGTCCACCCACTTCGCTTAGCTGCATCACCCTACCTCAAGTTCAAAGCTGCTTTGCTGATCAACCTAGCACAGGTCAACTGTCCATTTGACCGCTCTTAAAGGTCACGGAGCGATCGCACTACTCTCGGTTTCAGGTCTCTGACGCTTCATCTTGCGCTTTCAGTTGAGCTGCCTCAGCTAGCATTCGTTCTGCTTCTGCCTCCAGCTGTGCCGCACGATCAGCGTTACCACCGTCTGGGATACCCGTAATTTCTTCCGTTTTCGCTAACGCCTCAGGGCACTTATCAGCCTCGTCGATAGAGTCATGCTGATGCTCGCAAAGCGGATGCATCCCACCTTCTCCATCGGAGTTAGCCACTTTCCGATATTTGTCCGTACCATGACCATGCTCATCCGTGATTTCGAGCACCTGTACCATCCAAGCCATACTAAATCCCTCGCTTTGTCTCCTCTACCATCATCCCATTGGACTGATCGTTTTGCACGCTCGTATGCGTCGCCTTGAGCAATCTGGTTTTGCAGCTTGGACAGCGCGTGCGTTGCTGCCGCGACTTGGCTACCAAACAGACGAGCGGTTTGAAGATGCCAGCGATCACGCTAGGCTTGCCAGCACAGGCACGAAAATCATACTTCTACCCAGCAACGCCGTAAAACTCAATTGTCCGGGAGAAAGGCTTCGCTTGCAGATGCTTGCAGCAGTAAGCAGCCAAGGGAAAATAGAGCCAGGGGAATACCAATCACCCAACGCTGACGATCGCGGGCTTTGTAGCGCATGGTTTGCTGAACGAACTGTTCTCCTTTTTCCATTTCTTGAAACGTGAGGGTATAGCCTGTGACGCGGCGCAGGTCATCTCCGGTCATTTCTTCCCCTTGCCAGCGGCTCGTTTGTTCCATCGAGCCCAGATGGTTGATTTCCGATCGCAAACGGTCTGCTCCGTTAATTGCCTGGTCTAACAGGCGCTGTTCCTCATCGGATAAAAATGCAGAGCGGACAGCGGGCTGATAGGTTTCCATCAAATTGAGCAAAGGCTGATCGGCGTGAGGATTGATGGCTAGCCAACAGCCGGATATTAGGAGAACCATAAAACCACCCGTTCGCACGCCTGAAAGGGCTTTGGCAAGCACCGTGCGGCGTTGCTCCGGTGAGGTGAGAAGGACTGGTTTCAATACTGCGGCTAAAGCCAGCGCTGCACCAAACACACAGACGATCGTTGCCCCTGTCGGCAAGTCCCAAACGTAGGAGGCACCCAGACCGATCGTGCTTGCCAGCGTTCCCATCGTCCAGCCAATGAGCAGCGTAACCAAAATTGAAGTGCTGTAGAGTGTGCCGATTGCGGCTGGAATAATTAAAAAGCAGAACACGAGCAGCACACCAGCAATGGCAACGGAACTCGTGACGACCACGCCAAAGGAGACGTAGAACAAAAAATCCCAGAACCAGATTCGTCTATTCGTTTGCGCCGCTTGTTCTGGCTGAAAGGAAAGCTGGATGAACTGCTTGCGAGCGAACCAGTGAAATACGCCAACCGCACTGTAAAGCAACACAACTTTGAACAAATCTGCTTCTGTAGTTGTAAGAAGGCTACCCACCAGAATTTGCTTGATGTGTTCTGCGCCCTGTGGGGCTTTGTCTACTAATAGAAACGCTGCCGCTGCTGACACGACGTACACCACGCCGATAAATGTTTCCTGCGAGACTCGCCCCGTCCACTGGCGGCTAAAGGAGAGAATGACGGCTCCAATGATGGTGAAAACAAGGGAGTAACTATAGGCGGCGATCGACTGGGGCAGATAGCCCAGCATGAACGCGACTGTTGCGCCCAGAGCCGAAATCTGCGCCAGCGCCAGATCCACAAAGATAATGTTGCGCGTGAGAACGTGAATGCCCAAATAGGTGTGAATGCCCGTGAGTACCAGGGCAATGAGAAAGGGAATGGTGAGCAGTTGTAGCGCATCAGACATCAGACTTTCGGTCTCCCTAGCGCCGTTGCCAGCACATGAACGTTGTAATCAAACAGGGAGAGATAATTGGGCACTTCAGGAATAGCACCCACGGAAGAAACAAGCGTCACTACCGCTGCGCCCGTGCGGTTGCTTAAAAGGCGAGGCACGCGATCGGACTCATACAGTTCCTGAATTACCACTGGGACGTGTTCATCCTTCATCTCTCGCAGCAATTTTGTGAGATGGGACGGGCTGGGCGGAATTCCCGGTCGTGGTTCGATGAAATCAATGATTTTGAGCCGAAAGCGACGTGCCAGGTAGGGGTAACTGTTGTGATAGGCGATTAACGGAACTCCCTGATAGGGTGCTAGCTGGCGCTGCCACTCGGCGACCTTTTGTTCCAGGGTGGCTAAAAAGATCAGGCGATTCGCTTCGTAGGTCTTGCTGCTCTCTGGATCAATTTGTGCCAGTGCCGCCGCAATAATCCCAGTCATCGCATCAGCATTCAAGGGGTCAAGCCAATAGTGGGGATTTCCCGCACCGTGATTGTGTCCATCGGAAGGCGCAAGGCTGACAGAACGAACTTCGAGGAGAGGAATAACTGTCGAGACATCCACATACCCAGCCCCACCTCGCTGTAAGGCAGGATTGCCGCTTTCCTGGGTCAGGCGATCGAGCCACAAATCGTGATCCAGTCCAACTTTGACGACCAGTTGCGCCGATCGCAGTTGTTGCACATCAGTTAGTCGGGGTTCAAACGTGTGCGGATCTTGGGCTGGTAAGGCAATGCTGCTGACGCTGACGCGATCGCCCCCAACAACCGTTACCAGACTGGCAAGATCTGAGGTCGTCGTGACAACTTTAAGCGATACAGCCGCGACAGGGCTTTGCCAGCAGCCCCACCACAGCAGCACTGCCAGCACCAAACGCCAGAGACCCATCATGCGGTTCGCTTCCCAACCCAGAGGCTCTTCGGCAGCAGGCAGGAAAGCCCTTTTTCGTCAGCAGTCAGCTTGCTCAGGCGGCAGTCCATTCGCATACTGGTTAGCCCGTAGGCATCCAGACGCGTCAGTTTTTCCTTCTCTTGCAGCAACTCGATCAGTGACATCGAAGCACTCTTCATCACAGCGTTCAGGTCTTTGCCGCTTGCCGCTGCGACATAGTACTCTGCGTTGCTGGTGGTGGGATACTGCACCGTCTTCTTCGCCTGTACCGTTTTGGGGTTCAAACAGTGAATGCCACGCACACGATTCACAACCTGCGAAATGCGACAGTCAGACACCTGGGGCATGAGTTTGGTCGCGTCCTCAATCGAGATTTTGCGCTGGTCTGCCAAGAATTTCGCCGTTTCGGTTTTGGCATTTTCGAGAGCTTTGTTTAGGTCTTCGTCGATGCCGATCGTGATCCAATCTTTAGCCGTCTCCCCTCTAGGAAAATCGAGCTTCTGTCCTTTAACTACCGAAATATTCAGCACCAGTTCTTTAAAGGCCGTTTCCAACGCCGTCAAATTGATTTCGCCATTCCCTTGAGCAGCGTGAGAATCGCCCGTCCAGACGAGTCCACCCTTCACAAATACTGGTAGATACAGGGTTGAGCCAGCGGTGAGATCACGAATATCCAGGTTGCCGCCGTAGGGACCAGGTGGTACCGAGCTATACTGCCCAGGCTCTGCACGGGCAACCCCCAACGTCCCTGGAAACGGAGCCAAAGGAATTTCAATGCCTTTGCTGAACTGCGCCACTTTGCGCTCCAGATCCAGGTAAAGATATTTCACCTGCCCATCGGGAAACTGGTCGGGGAAGAGACCAAACATGCCGGGAATATTGAAGTTCGCAGCATAGGATCGGGGGGTAACCCGAAGAATGCGGATCTTCAGCACGTCACCCGGTTCTGCGCTTTCCACAAAGATGGGACCAGTGAGCGTGTGCGGTCCGCGTCCAGGAAAGTCGGTACGCAGCTTTTTGAGTTCCTCGATCGTCTTCCCTGGCACCACCTGATTGTGGGAGTGCATCATGGTTTCCACCACCACTGTATCCCCAGATTTGATGGACAGTACAGGCGGCTGAGCGTTGTTAAACCAGCCCCACTGCGTTGTTTCCAGCGTTGCAGGCAGCAGATGGACGGTGCCCGGAAAGCTGGCATTTGTGACTCGCATTTGAGCGGTCAGCTTCGGGTTAATTTCGAGTGCCTGTTGAGCAAACGCAGAGGTTGCAAAGGCGATCGCGCCCACTATGAACCCAAGTCCCAGCCACTTCGGTAACTTCATCCTAAATAATTTCTTGAGAGCACTCCTCATGAACACAAGCCTCGATGATATGAACAGCGAAAGGTGAGAACGCAGGGTCAGACGTAAGGTAATCACAACCGCCAGAGACACTGTTTAAAGAACAGTCAGGCTTTATTTTGTACGGGAGAGACTGCTCTCGATTTGTCGTGAAAGCTACAGAAACAGGACCGATGCCGTTGCGGGCTGTCATCCTGGCTTAAGCGGCTGTTCAGTCAGCCGAGAAATTTGTAGGAGAATTGGGACTAACCTCTTGCTACCGATCGCTCAGATCAAGAAAATTTCTCAGCCACCAGCCGTCAGGGTTTAGTCCTAACTATTTAAGCGGTGAAAGCCAAGCCGCGTTGCGTTTTGAACCTGAGTACAAGTGATGTGTTTCTCTGCCTCAGTTAGCTTTGCTGCCAGCGCTCTACTACTCCCAGCTGGTGCCTACTCGTTACGGTTAGCATTGCAGCACAACCCTGGGTATCTAGCACTCGCAGCAATTCCACTCGCGTTTGGGGTGCAACAAGCCTGTGAAGGACTGGTTTGGCTGGGTCTGGCAGCGCGTTCTCCCGCTGAAGTGCGTTTGGGCGCTTGCGGCTTTTTAGCCTTTGCCTATTGGTTCTGGTTGTTCTGGGCACCTTGGGCGGTGGCGATCGCCGAAGCAAATCCCCTGGTGCGGCGAGTGGGCTGGAGTTTGGGTGTGCTCGGTTTTGCCTATGGGGCGCTGCTTTACCTGCCACTGGTCTTACAACCGAGTTGGCTAACGGTGCAGGTTGTCCATCATGCCATTGAGTACGACACCCGCTTGCTGTTTGACCCCTGGTTCTCTCAGGAAGCCGAGCGCATGGTCTATGCGCTCATTATCCTTATCCCGTTTGCGCTTGCTTCTAGTCATGCTCTTAAGGGGTTTGGGGCAACTATCTTGCTGTCGGCGATCGCCTCCCATTGGCTACTGCACCAGGTCTTTGTTTCGGTTTGGTGTTTCTTTGCAGCGCTTCTGTCGCTGCTCCTTATCTTCATTTGCCAAGCAGCGCCACAAGGCGCAGCGGAGACAGGTAAGTGAACGTAATTTGGAACAGCGCCGTCAATCCCGTCTCAGTTTAAGCAAGGTCATGATGCTCTACAGGAGCGGCTTCGCTAACGCTGTGGCGCTTCACGACTCTGGTTTTCTTACCGTTCAGAAGCCAAAAGACCGCTTCTGACAAAGAACATATCTCACTGCTTTATCTGCTTAAAACTGAGCAAGCGATCATAGCCGGAGGCAGAAGCGGCTTGTTTTGCAGCACGTTACCGTGTCGCAAAGTCAGCAGGATTCTGGTCTCGCCGATGCTTAACCGGAATGGGTGGACCTTGTCGATCGCCAGCCAATGCAGCCGTTGCTTCCAACGATGCCCTCAACCGTTTGGCGGCATAAATCGACATATCGCGCGGCACATTAATGCGATCGCGCAAGTAGCGTAAAGCGCTATCAGACCCGGCTGGCGGTGGACAAAGCTGGTTTGTCATCAGGTTGGTCAGAGCACAGCGCAAGGCTTCATCTATCAGCCTGTCGTCAGCAGGGTTGACGCGAATCAAATTGGCGCGGTGCTTGATTACCCGGTGAAGTGCTTCAGCACGGGCGGTTTCTGGCTCTGGATACATCACATCCGGCAGCCCATCCCAGGGACCATTATCAACTCTCGCCTTGTTAATTTGCGTTTGTGGTTCACTGTTTTCCCAGCAGCCTCCCATTTGGGGCGGCAAATCATGCACATGAGTATGGAAATCGCTCTGAGTGCCCCGGTAGGTCGATCGGCTTTCCATCGCTGCAAACCAGTCTGACAGTTTTGGGTTGGACTCACGTAGAGAATAGCCTTTGTAATAGTAAAGACTGGCATTCATCCGTTCAACGTAAGGCGTAAAGATAACGTCAACTGTGCCAAACTCGTCCAGGAAATAAGGACCCGGCGTAGCAGCCAGCGCCGCTTCAACTTTGGCAACAACGCTTGTGAATTGCTCGCGGTTTCCCTGTTCTTGCCGTATCGAATTCGATGGATAGCAGAGCCAAGCGCACCAGGAGCGAAACAACAGCCGTTCTAGGTAGCGTAAAGGCAACACTGTGGGATGCTTCATGCCCAGCCCCAATGGACCAAAGGCTTGCTCCAATGCAAGCAGGATGTCATCGCTTTCAGTAATGAGGCGATCGTCTAGCGCCAGAGCAGGCAGCATACCTGATGGCACTTTGCGTTTGTACCAGCTTTCTTTTTCCCCATAACAAAACATCGTTACTTTTTCGATGCGGTAAGGAATTTGCTTTTCTTCCAACCATAGCCAAACTTTTTGGCAGTAGGGGCACCAGGCATGGTTGTCACGGTAGAGCGTGACCCGCACGTCGGCTTCAGTTTGACCAAAGAGACGTAAACGCGCTTGAGCGTTAGTAGCGCCATTGACAGGATCGATTTGAAAAGTCGTCAGGGCTTCTAGCTCAGACCAACTGAGGGGGGCGATCGATGGGGAAACGGATGTCATTTTGAGTTTGTGTTACCTTTCTGCAAAAAAGCTTGGTTTTCTGTACGGCTCAAAGGCAACCTTAAGCTAGCTTCAGCAAAGCGTTTAAGGGCTTTTGTCACTGCCATCTATGCCCTTTGTTCGCCTTCACTTCAAGCGGTTACATCTGAAACGAGAAATTAGCTCCATTATAAGGAGAAGTAGAAAGCCTCCGATCGCGCTTCAAGCTGGCACATAGAACGTTGCTCTTGATAACCTGACTTTTGCACCTTTGCATGAATCAACAGTTACTTAGAAATGTGAAGCAACTGTTGCGAAATGTAACAGACGGGCTGACAGCTTGAGGCAGTGTTCCAACCCTTTAAGTCACTGCTCGGCACTTGCCAAGGCGCTTGTAGTAAGGATTAGATTGCTTGCTTGAAAAGTCTGTGGAGCCGCTTTCGCCTCGGTTTCGCGATTGTATAGGCAGCAAAGACGAATACCAAAATTGCCACCTTTGGCTACTTTTCAACACAACGTTACCCTCAGATTCAATTCATAATCTGTTGTTATCAAACGATACAGAATGTTTGAAGCTCGGCTTATTGTTGGCTCCCCATTAGCTGATACTATGAGAGCAATCTGACGGAACGGGTGAGCAATTCGTTCATTGCACCCAGGTCGCCGGAGCACAAAGATTACGATTTCAACGAATTCCCTATTGCTATAAGGTGTTTGCTGAGTTTCGGGCGGATGCAGGCAAGCCCTTGTCTTGCTTCTCGTTACGGCGATCGAAGAAATTTTGTAGAGTTACACAGGAAGGGAGATTTTAATGTCTTACGCGCAAACAAGAACCCAGGCGAAGTCTGGGTATGATGCTGGGGTAAAAGAGTACAAGTTAACCTACTACACCCCAGACTACACACCGAAAGATACAGATATTCTGGCAGCATTTCGTGTGACGCCTCAGCCCGGTGTTCCCTTTGAGGAAGCTGCCGCCGCAGTAGCAGCAGAATCATCTACTGGTACCTGGACGACTGTTTGGACTGACCTACTCACAGACCTCGATCGCTACAAAGGTCGCTGCTACGACATCGAACCCGTTGCTGGTGAAGACAACCAGTTCATCGCTTTTATTGCCTACCCCTTGGACTTGTTTGAAGAAGGGTCTGTTACCAACCTGTTTACCTCGATCGTTGGTAACGTCTTTGGTTTCAAAGCGCTGAAAGCTCTTCGTTTAGAAGACTTGCGGATTCCCGTTGCCTATCTGAAAACCTTCCAGGGTCCTCCCCACGGTATTCAGGTGGAGCGCGACAAGTTGAACAAGTATGGTCGTCCTCTACTGGGCTGTACCATCAAGCCAAAGCTTGGTTTGTCTGCTAAAAACTACGGTCGTGCAGTGTATGAGTGCTTGCGCGGTGGTTTGGACTTCACCAAAGATGATGAAAACATCAACTCTGCTCCATTCCAACGGTGGCGCGATCGCTTCTCCTTCGTAGCAGAAGCCATCTACAAAGCTCAGGCTGAAACAGGTGAAGTCAAAGGTCACTATCTGAATGTGACCGCTCCTACCTGCGAAGAAATGCTGAAGCGGGCTGAGTACGCTAAAGAACTCAACATGCCCATCATCATGCATGACTACCTGACCGCAGGCTTCACAGCTAACACCACCCTGGCTCACTGGTGCCGCGACAATGGCATCTTGCTCCACATTCACCGTGCTATGCACGCTGTGATGGATCGTCAAAAGAACCACGGTATCCACTTCCGCGTGCTAGCTAAAGCGCTACGGATGTCTGGTGGCGACCATATTCACACTGGTACAGTCGTTGGTAAGCTCGAAGGTGATAAAGCGATTACCCTCGGTTTCATCGATCTACTGCGTGAAAACTACATCGAGAAAGACCGCTCTCGCGGTATCTACTTCACTCAAGACTGGGCATCTTTGCCTGGCGTGATGGCAGTCGCTTCTGGTGGTATCCACGTATGGCACATGCCTGCGTTGGTAGAAATCTTTGGTGATGACTCCGTACTGCAATTTGGTGGCGGTACACTGGGTCATCCTTGGGGTAATGCTCCAGGTGCAACCGCTAACCGTGTGGCTCTAGAAGCCTGCGTTCAGGCTCGGAATGAAGGTCGCGACTTGATGCGTGAAGGTGGCGACATCATCCGCGCCGCTGCGAAGTGGTCGCCTGAACTGGCTGCTGCTTGCGAACTGTGGAAGGAAATCAAGTTTGAGTTTGACGCAATGGATACCATTTAATCGTCACGGATGAAGGATGAAGGATAAAAGACGAATTGATAGTCTTAACTTCATCCTTCCCAACTCATCTTGTTTGCTATGGATCTAAAGCAAATTGCTAAAGATACTGCCAAGACGCTCATTAGCTACTTGACGTATCAGGCTGTGCGAACAGTGATTGCTCAACTTAGTGAAACTGATCCGCCTTGTGCTTTCTGGTTGCAAAACTTCTCCTCAAGAGAAAAGATTCAGGATGGTGAGGCATATCTAAAGGCTCTGTTTCAAGAGCGTCAAGATCTTGCGTTTCGCATCCTTACTGTCAGGGAGCATCTGGCAGAAGAGATTGCCGATGTCTTGCCTGAAATGCTTCGCACAAGCACACAGCAAGCAAACATGGCTCAGCGTCGGCAGCAACTAGAGCGGATGACGCAACTGGATCTATCGGTTCCTAGCGCCCATCCAGAGCAAGAGCCAAATTCTGAAGAAACGGGATGAACCTGGTTAGCTGTTAGCAGTAGACGCATCGTCTCAAGCTAATCACTAGCCATTGACAACTAGCAACTATTACCCAATCAAGAAACCTATGAAGACCCTACCGTTTGAGCGTCGCTATGAGACGTTTTCCTACCTGCCGTTGATGGACAACGCTCAAATCTCTCGCCAAATCCAGTACACGCTGGATCAGGGCTTTTTCCCTGGCGTTGAGTTTACGAATGACCCTAGCGCTGAAGCCCACTACTGGACATTGTGGAAGCTGCCCATGTTTGGCGCACGCTCTCCCCAAGAAGTGCTGAATGAAGTACAGCAATGCAAGTCCGAGTACCCCAATAGCTACATTCGTGTGGTGGCATTTGACAACATCAAGCAATGCCAGGTGATGAGCTTTATCGTTCAGAAGCCACGCTAACGGCGGCTTGTTGATCACTCATGTGACTCGAAGCGGGGTAGGGTGGGCAATGCCTGCTTTATCCCGCTTTTAATGTTGTAATGATCATTGAAGAACCTAACCCAGATGTCCGAATCTGCTTTGTCGGTGAGTCATTTGTCAATGGCACAGGCGATCGCACGCATCTCGGTTGGACGGGTAGGCTGTGCCAAGCTCTTTCCCAACGCGGCGATCGCATCACCTATTACAACCTGGGTATTCGGCGCGAAACCACCACTGAGCTTTTGGCTCGCTGGCAGCAAGACTGTGATCGTCGGCTCCCTCCAGGTTGCCATCACCGTGTAGTCTTTTCCTTTGGAGTTAACGATACTACGTTGGAAAATGGCAGTACGCGTGTCACTTTGGTGCAATCGTTGGCAAATGCTCGACAGATTTTGAGTGTGGCTCAACAAACCTATCCAATTTTGATGGTGGGTCCTGCGGCGATCGCTGACAAGGCGCAAAATTTTCGCATTAACGAGTTGTCAGTACACTTTGCTCATTTGTGTGAAACGCTTAACGTACCTTATCTGCATATCTTCACGTCTCTGAGCCAATCAGCTACATGGATGCAAGAAATAGAGGCGGGCGATGGTGCTCATCCTGATGCTGCTGGCTATGCCGAACTTGCCCGTTTTGTGCAAAAGTGGTCTGCTTGGAACGCTTTCAATTCTCTCTAACTCCTCCCTACTCTCCGCTAACAGCCAAGACCTATGAGTTATTACATTTCGCCTCGCTTTCTCGACAAGCTTTCGATTCACATTACCAAGAATTATCTCGACATTCCTAGCGTCAAAGTGCCGCTGATTCTGGGCATTCACGGACGTAAGGGCGAGGGCAAGTCTTTTCAGTGCGAACTAGCGTTCGAGCGGATGGGTATCAATGTTGTTTATATGTCTGCTGGAGAGCTAGAAAGTCCAGATGCAGGTGATCCCGGACGGTTGGTGCGCCTGCGCTACCGAGAAGCGGCTGAACTGGTAAAGGTGCGTGGCAAGATGGCAGTGTTGCTAATTAATGACATCGATGCCGGTGCAGGCCGAGTAGACCAATATACTCAATACACCGTTAACACTCAGAATGTAAACGGTACACTGATGAACATTGCCGATAATCCTACAAATGTGCAGCTTCCAGGTAGCTATGAACTAGAACCCAATCGCCGTGTGCCAATTATTGTGACGGGGAATGATTTTTCCACCCTTTACGCGCCGTTGATCCGCGATGGGCGGATGGACAAGTTTTTCTGGGAACCCGATCGCGCCGATCGCATTGGCATCATTAGTGGCATCTTTGAGGCAGACGGCGTGCAGCGTGGAGCCGTTGAGACACTGGTGGATACCTTTCCCAACCAATCGATCGACTTTTATGGAGCGATACGATCGCGCCTCTACGACGAGCAGGTCAAAGCCTTGATTGACGAAGTTGGAATCGAGCGCATCTCTCTACGAGTAGTCAATAGTGAACAGTCAGCACCCATCTTTCGTAAACCAGATTTTAGCCTGCCGCACCTTTTAGAAGTGGGCAATCAAATCGTTGGAGAGCAGCGACGTGTGCAGGAAATGGGCTTGGCAGAGCAATATAATAAAGCGTTGTATTTCAACCGCAAGCTGGGCAACACCGCTGAACAAGCACCTGCGAAGGAAGAAGCACCTGCCGCTAATGCTCAGTATTATCACAAGTACGACTCTGGTAATGCCGCTAGCAATGCTGCTGGCAGTGGCAACGGACAGAACAATCATCAGCCCTCATCCTCCAGTTATGGTGGTCAGCCCTCTAGCACCAAGCTCACTCCAGACGTGGTCACGCAGGTAAACCAAATTTTGAAACAGGGGCTTCGTCTGGGCATTGAGTATGTGAATGAACGTCGCTTCCGTACAAACTCCTGGAATTCTTATGGTTCTTTCCAGGGTCAAGCGTCTGAGGCGATCGCGGCTTTAGAGGCTTGTCTGGGCGAACGTCCAACAGATTACGTGCGTCTTGTAGGCATCAACCCAGAAGATCGACGCAGAGTAGCCGAAACCATCATTCAACGACCAAAAGGTAAAGTCGCTACTGCATAGATGTTTGAAGGGTTTGTCAAGAAGCCAGAGGTCAAAATGCAAATCTCCTGGCTTCTGGCTTGATATAGACTACAGCTTGATCTGCGATCGTCGCTGACGCAAGCGAGCTAGCCCTAATCCACCTAAACTCAATAGTAATCCAGCTACCGTTGAGGGTTCCGGTACGCCCTCTACAGCGACGACACCGATCGGACGAATTAATCGACTGCTTGTAAATACATCGCCTGAAAACGTTCCTGCACTACCTTGTGCCCCAGCATAAGCCAGTACAGAGCCGAGGTTAGCATTCGTCCGATCAAAGCCGACTGCATAAAGATCATCGCTGTTAGCACCTGAGCCAAACGTCAGGCTACCAATAAAATTGCTGCTGGGAGCCGTGCCCGTGTAGTTGGTCGAGAGCACACTCAGCAAATTGCCTGCCAAATCATACTGACGAATACCACCCGCAAAATCACTGACATAGAGACTGTCATCCGTCGGTGCAAGTGCCAGACCCAGAAGGCTAATGAATTCACTTTCTGGTAGGGTTGTTGGCTGATCAATGAGAACATTGGGAGCTTCACTAGGGGCTAAACCTGCCACTTGCTCTGGGGTGTAGCGCAAAACTTGACTGGCAAAGGGAAACGTTAAACCGCCACTGATATTATTCGCTGAACCCTGTGTCGTGACATAAAGGCTACCATCGGGTCCAAATAAAAGCCCGTTTGGACCGTTCAAGCCGTTGACTGAACCCAGCCCGCTATTATTGTCAGAGGCAAAAACGCCTAGAAAAGCACCTGTTGTTACGTCGTACCGCAAGATTTGATTAGTGCGGAAACTGCTAACAAAAAGGCTACCGTCAGGTGCAAAGGCGTTACCATACGGGCGAGTCAAACCACCGCCAGAAGCGGCTACACCCAGAAATTCGCCTGTAAGGCTGTAACGCAGAACGGCTGAGTCTTGAGGGTAAGCAGGGTCAAACAAATTGAGTCCACTGTTGCCGCCGCTGCTGACATAAAGGTTGCTATCGGGTCCGATCGTCAGCGCATCCGGTGCTTGTAAGCCACCTAGTCCAGGTGTTGTAAAGTTACCTTGAAACGTGCCTGTGCTTTCATCAAAAACAACAATATTGTTGTCCTCGGTATTGCCAATCAACAGGGCAGCGTCGGCTTTAGAGGTAATTAAACCTAAAAGCGTAATAATACTGAGCAGAACAGGAGCTTGCAGGCGATTTTTCATGAAGTATTGCGTCTGAGTGCTAATGCTACGCCCATCTTCGGGAGGCTTAGGATTCAAAACTGTATTAGCTATGACAAAGTAGCGGTATTTTCATGCAAGGACTTGCTGAAGTAAAGTTACCGTAAAGCGGCATAAGCATTACCGATGCCAAACAAGTTTGCAGCCGCGTTCTGCCACTAGCAATGGATTACTAGAAGCCAGTCGTTAGCAGTCGTTCGTCAAACGCATATAACAGTCTTTACCCAGGTGGGAAAGACCCACTACTTAATATCCCAATGCCTCACCTTACAAGCCGGGCTTGTCGCGTTCTACTGTCCCAACGCCTTATGAACTAATGTTGCCACCTCGGCTCTGGTAGCCAGCTTATCAGGGCTTAAGCGCTTGGTGTTGTCCTCATCTAGCACTAGTCCTGCCTCGATCGCCGCCGCAGTTTTGTCAGCCGCATAGGCTGGGATTTCTGCTGCATCTTGATACTGATTCAGCACCTGTGCCGCTGGTTGCTTGGGTTGTAAATTCAAGCCTGTTGCTAGCGCCAGTAGCACTTGCAACCTGGGAATCTGGCGATTGGGCTGAAAGCTACCGTTGGGAAAGCCACTCATAAACTGGGTCTGCGTTGCCTGATTGATTGCCGGGATCGCCCAATAGTCTGGCTTTAAATCATTGAACTTCAAGGCTTCACGACTGGCTGGTTTGTTAAAAGCCCGTCGAACGATCTCAGCAAATTCTGCTCGAGTGATCGGTTTGTTGGGTCGAAAGGTGCCATCTGGAAACCCATCTAAAATGCCTCTGGCACTCAAAGCGGCGATCGGCGCACTTGCCCAAAAGTTTGCTGGTACATCTGTAAATTGCTTCAGTTGGGCAACAGGCGTGGTCGAAGCAGCAGATGGCGCTGGTGACGGTGTTGCAGGTGCTTGAGGCACAACCGCAACGAAGGGTGTTGATTGCGGTGCTGGTGTAGTGCGGCTTGCTGCTGGATCGATCGGCGAAGGCGCAACTGTAACAGGTTGGTCAACTGATCCATTAATCGGTGGTGTCGCGTCTGTAGTAGCTGGTGCAGATGGCGTAGCGACTGGTGGACTGGATGCCGTCGGCTCCTGGAAGAAAGGCACGTTCATACCGCCATCTTTTTGGCTGATTGACCAAAAGAAAATGCCTCCGATGCTAGTAAGCGCAACGAAGACGGCAATCAACTCATCGGCACCAAGGCGCTTGCGATCAGAACCTGGATCAGGAGAAGGTGTCATTTTAAAGACGCTCTTAAGCAACAGATACTCAGCTAATCCTAAAGCAGAGTCATCAAAGTAGCGCAGTTAATCTTAAAAAAGACAGCAATGTCAGTTAAAAGACCCAAAAACAATCAGGATAAACGCAACTCGCGTTCTACAAACTCGTAACGCTTGATGTGAGCTTCACTGCTATAACCGTACCCCCACGGTTGTAGGCGCTGTGCGGGATACAGGAAACTAGAGAAGTCGATAACTACTACGCTGAGAGGCAAAAGCCAATGCTGCTATCGCCGCAACGTGAAGCCCAAACACTGGGGACAAAGGCGATTTGCTTTGTTTCCCCTAACGGAGAAGTGACTGTTAAACAATTTGATGAGCCAAGCTTTCCCCAAAAAACATTAGAACCGATCACACCATCGCCATCTCATTAGATCTTTTTGTCATCCATGCTCTGTAGCAGTAACACTACTGCGATCAAGCCTGTGCCTGTGGTTTTTGCAAAGCCTCTTACAGCCCAAATGTAGGAGGCTTTGCTTTTAGAAACCACTTAGGGTGACACAAGACCTGAACATAATTTTTTCTTGCTCCTTGTCTTCCTTCCTCAGCTATGCCATACTGGCGCCAAATATACTGTAAGTCTATTGGCTTGCCGTAGTATTCTAAAAAACGTACTTTGAGAGCGAGTAAACCTGTTATGGCGTTTGTAGGAGTAGATAGTATGGCGATCGCAGGTAGAGAGAGCGTCGTACCGCTTGAGTTAAGGCTCCAGCGTGCGAAACAGCTTAACGCTCGTGGTCTTTCGAGTCTCCTGCTGACAACTGTTTCAGTGTTAAAGCGGGTTTGGTGGCACACAAAGTCGTACCTACCAATCGTGGGTATTTTGCTACTAGCAGCGGGAAGCTTGCTCTTGCTGCAATTGCACTGGCTGTCTCGACGGTTATTACAAAGCCCGTTGAGAGAAAAAGCAATCGCGAAAGATCTAGGCTAGAGCGTCAGTACCAGGGCAATAGCAATCATTCATATCGTTGTCATTTGCCTGCTACATACGGGAATAGCGAAGTTACAGGCACCTGACCGTTACTGATAACGATTGGATTGGAATAGATCTAGCCGTTTTTGAGCCGCAGTAAGTGCTTGCAACGGAGTGCTGCGCCCTAAGAGGGTGGCTTCGATCGCCCGTCCCAGTGCTTCAGAAAGACGGTTGTAGCCAGGGACAATCGGGCGTGAGCGCCCATACGCTGTTTGCGACAAAAACACATCAACGGCAGGCTGTTGTGCCTTATATGCCTCATAAATATTGCTGTGTCGCGATCGTAGATTTGTCGGCAAGTAGCCCGTACCGATCGCCCACTGTGTCTGAAACGATTCACTCAAGACATATTCTGCAAAAACTCGTGCTGCTTGCTCATGCTCTGGTGTCGTTTTAAGCAAAAAGAGATTTTCGCCTCCGATCGCTGTTGCCTGCGTTACCTGCATTGGAATCGGCAGCACTCCAAAATCTACACCTGTTGCAAGCAACTGACCTAGCGTCCATGGACCCGATAGTTGCATGGCGACCTTACCTGCCAAAAAGCCGTCTAGCTCATAGCCTCGCTCTGGTGCTGACAGTATGGCAGACCCATCATCAAGCAAGTCGCGCCAGTATTGTAACGCTGCGATCGCCCCAGGACTCGTTAGCTGAACTGTTGTATGAGATGAATCGATCGCGTGAAGCGTCCCCTCGTTCGCCCCCTGATCCCCAGCCGTCAACTCTCCACCCCCGCTCCACAAAAACGGTAGCCACATGAATACTGTCCACTCGCCTTTACCCAATGGCAGCAGCAGTCCATGTTGGTCAGTGCGTCCATCACCATCAGTATCGCGGGTGAGTTGGTGGGCAACCTGACGCAGCTCTGTCCAGGTTTTTGGCAGTGCGGTGATGCCTGCTGCCTGAAAAAGGCTGGGACGGTAAAAGATGCCCACATTGTTTGTACCAAAGGGAATCGACCAGAGATGGTTTTCTAGCACCATACTGTCGAACAGCGCGGGATCAAGCTGCGATCGTAACGGTGAAGCGTTGAGCCAGTCCTCTAACGGGTACAGCGCGTCGAGTTCGACTAAGCGCCCTGTCAGAAGGGGAGAGTACCACAGCAAATCGGGTACTGACTTACCAACGATCGCTGCCAGAATCTTGGGCAACTGCTGATCGCTCTGTCCGACATACTGCGACTCTACATGAATTGTGGGATGTTCCTGATTGAACTGGTCTACCAGACGTTGCAGCACAGCGCGATTTGGCGGTGGGTTGACCCCCTGCCACAGCGTTAACTGCGTGACAGCAGGCGGTGTCGCTACTGCAAGCTGACATCCAGGTAGCACCAGCAGGCAAAGACAGAGCAGGCAGCAGCCCAGGTATTGGCGCACCCTCATTAGCATGAGCAGCTTGGGGATCGTTGTAGGGTCATTGTTTTAGAACTTGTGTCTGGAGCGCCGTTGCATTGCTGCGCCGACAGTGACATTCAACTGGGCACCAATGAGCATCACCAGTGAGCTGAGGTAAAGCCATAGTAGGAGCACAATGACTGCCCCGATTACCCCGTATGCTCGATTGTAGCTGCCAAAGTGAGCGACATAAAAGCGAAACAAGCCTGAAAGGACTGCCCAAAAGATTGCTGCGAGTATGGCACCTGGCAGAATGGGGGTGCCGACTGTCCAGCGGCTCGGTCCAAAGCGATAGATAAAAGCACTTGCTAGAGCAATAATGATCAACGCTAGAGGCCAGGTAAAGAGCCGCCAGAGGGCAAAGACTCCTGGCTCCATAGCACCACTGCGATATGCCACTACCTGCACAATAAAATCGCTAATAAAGACTAGCACCGAGGCAATAATCACTAGCTGAATGGTGCCGATCGTGAGTGCTAGGGAAACCAGCTTTGTCTTCCAAAAGGGTCGGATTTGCTGCGGGGGCACCTGGTAAATCTGGTCAAGTGCAACCATTGCGGAACCGAGGACGCTAGAAGCTGCCCAGAGCGAGATTAAAAAGCTTACTGAAAACAGACCTTGATTGCGTTGATAGCCAATCTCACCAATAAAGTTTTGAATGAGCATGAGTGCTTCCTCAGGTGCAACCTGGCTCACCTGCTCAGTTAAGTCGTTAAGGCTCTCTTCAGAACCGCCAAACAAGCTAATCGCGGTTAGTATTGCCAGAATGCCTGGAAACAGAGCCAACATGGCATTGTATGCCATTTCAGAAGCGAGACCAGGCAACCGTCGCTGCCCCACTCGATCGATGATTTCGCGCACTGTGGCTGGAGTGAGATGGCGAAAAAAGCGAAAAAAGCGACCTTTCAACATAGTTGAGCGCTGGATTTAACAATCCTCTTTAGTTTGTGAACGCTGCTCTAGATCGACTGCTAGCTTCTAGCTTTTAGCCTAGCCCTAAAGCTCACGTTGCTGCTGACCGCTTTACGCTGCCCCGTTTGCTTCTAATCGTTACACTCTCACGTTTTTTAGCAATGGAGCTAGCCTTTGCGTGTAAGATTCAGTGCAGGAATTTCGTTATGAACATTTAAACCCTGTACTTTGTCTCTAATTGTGCTTTGAACTTCAAAGAGGAGTGCCATCAATGGAAATCATGCAAAAAAACAACCGTCTCCAAGTTTCGGCTGGCGTTCTAGCTGTGGTGATCGCCACAGCGGGTCTCAGCCTCCCTGCCGTTGCCGAAACAGAAGCAGCTCAACCCGCTCAACTCGCTCAAGGTTCGATCATCGGTCAGTGCCGCGCCGTCAATAAAAAGGTTTCGGTTTACAAACAGGCATCCACTACCGGCTCAATAGTGAGTACCCTCAATCCTGACACTAGAGTCACGCTTGCCGATACTGGCAGCGGCGGCTTTATCGGCATCAGCAGCCCTGTAAGTGGCTATGTCCAAACAGCGAATCTGAAGCCCTGCACTGGCACGACACCACCAACCGGAAACACCTGCCGTCGTGTTCTGCAACCACTTGGTCTAAGCATCCGTAAAGAACCGTCTCCAACTGCTGCTTACGTCGGTGGTGTGGCTAATCTGGCGCGTGTTACCCTGACGACCAATCCAGCAACCGCCCGACTCGGTGCCGATGGTCGCAACTGGATACAGATTGCAAGTCCTGCTGCTGGCTGGGTTTCTAACGGTTTTCCAGGTGGTAGCAGCAACCTGACGCTTTGCCCCTAGTGCAGGATGGCATTGTCATGATTTGGTCATGACGTAAACAGGTAAATGCGTGTCATTACGGCATCCATTTACCTGTTTACCGTGGGTCTGGTGGTTGCAGTCCAGCCGCTTAACTTGGGTAAAGGATGCCTTTAAACTAAAATTAAGCTGTGAAGGGATAAGACGACTAAGGTCAAGCATCGACATGAAAGCAAAAATTTTAGAGGCGATCGAAGCTTTCTCTGGTATTTACAGCGGCTGGATTCTATGGAATCTCTTTTTAGCCTTCATTCCGTTGGTCTTAAGCTTCTGGCTCTTTCGGCGGAAAACAAATGAGCGATCCTTTTTGTGGTGGTTGGTCTGGGTCGTCTTTATTGCCTTTTTGCCCAACGCGCCTTACTTGCTCACTGATATCATTCATTTAATTCGTGGCACTCGTGCAGGCTACGCCACTTGGATTATTGCTCTGGTCTTTATTCCACTACACATCATGGCGATCGTGAGTGGGTTTGAAGCATACGTCATCGCACTAATTAATCAGGGACGTTACTTAAAGCGACAGGGCGCACAACGCTTTGTTATGTGGTCAGAATTGGTGATGCATGGACTTTGTGCGATCGGCATTTACCTGGGCAGGTTTCCGCGCTTTAACAGTTGGGATCTTGTGACTGACCCTGGCAATGTTCTGTTGGTTGCACTCAATGAATTGACGGCAAAGCGTCCCTTGCTGGTTATTGTGATCACGTTCATTATCCTCACCGTCTTCTACTGGGTTATGAAGCAGATCACGCTTGGTTTGGTTATGCGCTTTCGGTATACGCAAGCAAAGAGGGCGTTTAAGTCTGAGTAACTTGACCTTGTCGGCGTGAAAGAGCCGGAGTTGGTCTCATGGCAATGGTCTGCGATCGCAGCCTTTCTCAGGCATCAAAATTTTTCAGGCAAAAGACATGAGCGATCGTGCTAGTAAAAACCGCAAAATCCAGCTTGCCTCGCGTGTGAAAAGTGGCTTGGCTGGTCTTGTTTGTGCAGTCTTAGTAGCAAGCTGCGGTAAAGATGGTGCCATACTTAACCCCGATCCGCTAGCACCCTTTGTGCAGGCACGTTATGGCGTTGAAGGTGCGGTTGCCACGTTCAAGCAAGAATTTCAACCCAGTAGTGGGAGCGATCGCCTCAGTGAAAGCGATTGGAACAAGTACAGAAGGGGCAGGCAGCTTTACAACCAGGCAGCGTCTTCGATCAATGCTGTTGTTGTGCAAGTCATGCTGGCAAATCAAGCCCGTACTGAACTGGCAGCCGTCGAATTCAAGCAACGGCTAGAAACTGCGATCAACCATGCCGTCGCTTTTCGAGACTATGTCGAAACGACAAGACGAGACCGCTCTAATGTAGGCGATCGAGCAGCGGGGCAAGCGCAACCGTTTTACTTTCCCATTCCAGTCAACCCGATCGGTGTACCAGATTTACTCAATTCAGTTTTTGGGCAAATCAATACTGCTCTCGGACAAGCTAGAAATGCTGAACAGACTAAGCGTGACAGAATCGAAGGGGTATTGAGAAGCCTGCTGCTGCCAACGTTCGATGAAGCAGGCAGACGATCACCAGACTCGTTTCCGCCACCAAATCAGTAAGCAAACGCCGATGTGGCAACCTGAGAACGTACCAAGCGTAGGCTGAGAGCCTTGGCGGTACACATAGATAACTTCCTGTTGGGCTTCAGAGAGGCTTCAGTGCTAGCTGTAATGCTGTGGTGAACTGATCACGGTTCCTCCAAAACGCCAAAAGTGCGTGCATCATAATGTCATTAATGCGTTGAGTCTACTGGTTGCCTACGGAATGGATGCGGCGTTGCCTCTGCTTGCGATCGCGTATGGTGGACAAGCATTGGCTAGAGGCTTGTCCGCACTTCATCGCCGCACTTCATCGCCATAGTGCCGCCTTGCAACGGGTCGGTAGTGTGATGATTGTAGTAACTGTGTTATTTTGCTCGGTTGGAATGTGCAAGTTCAGCTCTGGTTTGCGTCGCTGTTTCCGTCTCTACCCTTTTAAGTACAACTTCGTTAAAGGACAGCACCACCCATGTCAATGCCTACAACGCTTCTTTCCCGTTCCATACGCAGGTTGTCTATTCTGTCTCTGGTCGTGCTTGCCTTGATTGGCGGTGCCTTCTATCTTAGGTTGTCTCGATCGAGTGCTGAAACGCCACAATCTCTTGTGCAAGGAACGTTTCCTGATCCGGCAGTTAATATGCCAGCGTCCCAGGCAAAGGGAATGCAGACTGCGGTTTTGGCAGGCGGCTGCTTCTGGGGCGTAGAGGCAGTGTTTGAACATCTCAATGGTGTTTCAGATGTTGTCTCCGGATATGCGGGTGGCAGTGCAGAGACAGCAAATTATGGGCTGGTCAGCTTTGGGCAAACGGGTCATGCCGAGTCTGTAAGAGTTACGTACGATCCCGCCAAGATTTCCTACGGACAGCTTCTCAAAGTCTACTTTGCGGTAGCGCATGACCCAACACAGGTTAATCGGCAGGGTCCCGATGCTGGGAAACAATACCGTTCAGCCATCTTTTATGAGAATGATGAACAGAAGCAAGTCGCGCAGGCATACATCGATCAGCTAAACCAGGCAGGCACCTTCCGCAAGTCGATCGCCACTCAGCTAGCGCCATTGAACGGTTTTTATGCGGCTGAAGCAGACCATCAGAACTTTATCGATCGCAATCCAAACTATCCCTATGTCGTGATTCATGACCTGCCAAAGCTCAAACAACTTAAGGAACAGTTTGTTGCCCTTTACAAAAAATAAGTCTTCATTAGTCGCAGTTTTATGGAAGCTTCTGTCCCAACCAAACGCCAACCTAAAGCCTTTGTAAAAGGTTTAACCCGTGGGTATCTGTGCCACAGGTATTAAGCAAATTGAATGTCTTACTTAGCCTGTGGACTTGTTTGGTTTGCTCAGGGCTAGGCTGCCAGGGTTGAGGGTTGTTGTAGGCATAGTACGTCTCAACGCCATCAATGCCAAAACGAGCCACTTCAGGGATTAGAATTTCGGGCGATCGCTTATAGCGTGCTGGGTGTGCCAGTACCGCTAACCCTCCCGCTTGATGGATAGCGCTAATCACTTGCTCTGCCTTTGCGTCGTCTCCCATCGGTGCATGGCGCTGTAGGTAAAGCTGTATAGAAGGGCTTTCTGGGTTAAACGCATAGCCGAGGATATGTACCTCTATGTCCAGCAGTTGGGATGTAATTTCTACACCAACCCAAAGTTGAGGCAAGGCACGATCGCCCACTTGCTCTAACGGCTGTTCATCGAGCCAACGCTGCACAAGGCGATAACCATTAACCGAATGATGGTCAGTGATGGCAAACCCTTGTAGCCCAATGGCGAGCGCCTGCTGCACCAGTAGCTCTGGCTGCAACTGTCCATCAGAGTTTACCGTGTGCATGTGAAAATTAAACGTTCTGGGGCAACTGCCAGCGTTAACCTGCTCAAACACGTGCCTCAGCGCGACAGCGTCCTGTGCAGCAGGGATGGACGAATGCGACGCTGAAGCCAGTTTGACAGACATAGGTGCCTTAAAAAGAGATGAGCTTGTTTTGCTTACATACATATCTTAACTGCTGTCGATCGAGAGTTTGAGCGATCACATTGACCACAGACAGCAGCCTACGTATTACTCTGCTTAACACCCGGAGGGCAATTTGATAATTCCAGACATGTGTTCACAAGACCGTGATAACACAACCGAGCGTCCTTACCAACTGCATTGCTGTTTAAGACTGCAAGCCTGGTTTAGAACCCTCGGTTGCTGTAGTGCTTTGTGTTGAACCGCTCTAGAGGAAACCGCTAGATCTGCTCACAGCCTTGATTGCATCAACTCAGAATCGTGAATTAAAGCACCTGCAAACGTCACTACCTGTCAGGGCAATAACCTGTAGTATGGCTATGCCCCTACAAGGATGAGCTGGACGAAAGGGCTAACTTGATTGAATTCGTGTTTCTAAGCAGATGGTTCTCTCGTTGAAGCTTTCGCTGACGGTACACTGTTGCGGTTCAATCCACCCAAAAACATCGGGACGAATTTCTCCATAAACGCTTGAGGATCGCGCTTCCATGCCCGTTGGGCGATATCAATGCGGGTCATCTGCAAGTCGGGTGCGAGCAAGGTTTGGGGCAACCGCTCCATCAAGTATTGGGGGCGCTCCCAAACCGACATGGTGTTGGCAATATCTAGCAGATTAGACACGCGACGTAGTTCCGCTCCCAGGGTGATATCCATACCGGATTCAAAGGCAGCTTGCTCGATCGCCGAGTAACGTTGCTTTGCTGTTTCTACCTTCTGGCGATTTTCTGGGCTTTGATCCGCCAGTTTTGCTAACCAGCGGTTACCCCAGCGCACGTGCCCTGCTTCCTCAGGAAAGATCCGCTCGATCGTCTCACGAATTTTGATGTTTTCTTCTGTCTGCGGTGCTTGCTTCAGCGCGTAGATATGCGCCGAGAAATATTCACAGCCGCGCTTTTCGGTTACGTTAATGGCTGCCAGAGTCGAGATTAGAAACCCATCTAGGTCGGTTTCTGCATCATGGAGTTCTGCATCCAGCAGCCGTTCAAATTCCTGAATGTAGGAAGAACCGGGTGGAGTGCCAACGCTGGAACCCAAATCAACCAGCAAATCGGTGAGCCACATGGCATGGCGGGCTTCATCAGAAATATGCCGCGACAGATCCTTAATGAGTTCAGGAGACTTACCATCAAGCTGCTCAATCAAATTGGTGAGGTCTTTGCAGCTTCGCTGTTCGCTATAGCGGTAGCGGTTGAGCGTGATGAGGTGAATCTCACGATCGCGCACCACCTGACCAAGAATCTCGCGTGCGCCTAGAGCTTTACTAAGTTTGCGGGGGTAAGCAACAGTCATTGTTTTCTCTTGTTGTGTGTTCTTATTCGTGGGTCGCTATTGACGATCGTAACTTAGCTGTTTTCCTGCATCCGTAGACAATGCAGCGTTAGGAATGGAAGTGAGCGGCTTTTGAGCAACGAGATACTTGCTCATAAAGTGAACCTGCACCGAAACATCGCTAAAGCCAGCTTGCTCTAGACGCTGCACCAGATTATCCTGCGTATAGTGGCGATAGTAAGGCTCATGAAACGTCTCCACAAAGTCTTCCATGGCTGGCACCATGTCGGGTGCGTCAGCAACTTGAATGGAATCACAAATGACAAACGTACCACCCGGCTTCAAAACTCGAAAGCACTGTTCGATCACCTGCTGACGGGCTGCTGGGGGTAATTCATGAAACAGGAAGACGCTGGTAACACCATGAAAGTAATTGTCTACAAACGGCAGAGCCTCAGCATTTGCTTGCATAAGCTGCGGCAGCTCATTTGGTAGCTGCGACAGCGACTGGTTTGCCTTACGCAAATAGGCATCTGACAGATCTACACCATAAAGGGATGCCTTGGGCAACATTCCCCGCAGTTGCTTTAGTGTGCGTCCGGTGCCACAGGCAACATCCAGTACCCGTATCTGACGTGGTTCTACAACATCAAAAGTAGCTAAACCTTGCTTTAGGGGAGCCAGTATCCGTCGCCGCATAGCATCTGCTGCACCGTTAAACAAGATGTCAACCTGCAAATCATAGAGGTTTGCTGAGGTGTCGCTGAGATAGCCATCCGTCTGATGGTGGAAGTTCTGCAAGTAATAACTGGGGTAGCCGCTCGTCTCTAACTGAGGCGAAAAATCTTGATGGCGCTTTTGGTTAACGCGCCCCCAAATCGAGGGCAAGTCAAACCAAATCTGTGGGTAATGACGAAAAAAGTCGTTCCAGTCATTGTCAAAGAGTAAGGGCGCTGGATAAACGCCTCGTTCAGCATCATACCAGTCAGTTTCAATAAGCTGCTGAAGCTGCTGCCGAAGTTGAAGCAACAGTTCGAGGGGCAAAGGTTTTACTTCGCGCTGTGACGGTGCAACGAAGAGATTAGTCAACTGGGTGCTGACTGCTTTATGTGCCAGACCAAAATAGCTTTTACCTTCTTGGAAAGCCTGGTATGCCAGCTTTGTCAAAGTGTCGGGCATTTGATGTAGGAAACTACGATCGACTGTAAACGATTGTAACGAATCCCTTCAGTAAATGCCGCAGATGGGTACATAAATCTGCCTTTTGGCGGCAAGGCGATCACGGCGTTTATATCCAACTAACGCATTTAGCTATAGCAGTTGAGGAGAACGTTGGGACAGACCTAAACCTTGAAACTTCCTTTGAGCAATGGCTTCTACTCATCCCTCATCTTTCATTCTTTTGCCATAACATGTACGGGGTCTAGATAAAGAAGAGCGGCGATCGCTCCCTAGACCTCAGACGTTACCCGTAGGCAAGAGAGGTAGAGGAGCGCTCGCCGCGCAGATGGTAGATGTGTCGTTATTAACAGTTGTACTGTCTAGCAATCGTAGTACAGCGCAAACTCATAGGGATGCGGACGAATGCTCACTGGAATCACTTCGCGATCGAGCTTGTAGCTAATCCAGTTTTCGATGAAGTCTTCAGTGAAAACCCCACCAGCCGTCAAGAAATCATGATCCGTTTCCAGGTTCTTCAGCGCATCCATTAAGGAGCCAGGCGTTGAAGGCACTTTCGCCAACTCTTCGGGGGTGAGTTCGTAAATGTCTACATCCAGTGAATCGCCGGGGTCAATCTCGTTCTTGATGCCGTCAATGCCCGCGCAGAGCATAGCCGCAAACGCTAGATATGGGTTACACGACGCATCGGGGCAACGGAACTCCAACCGTTTGGCTTTAGGGCTATCACCCGACAGTGGAATCCGAATGGAGGCAGAGCGATTGCCCTGAGAGTATGCCAGGTTCACAGGTGCTTCAAAACCGGGCACGAGGCGCTTGTAGGAGTTGGTCGTTGGGTTTGTAAAAGCCAGCAGCGAGGGTGCGTGCTTCAGCAGACCGCCGATGTAGTGCATGGCTGTCTTGCTCAGTTGAGCATATTCGTTGCCAAAGAAGGTCGGCTGACCATCTTTCCAGATGGACTGGTGGCAGTGCATCCCGGTGCCGTTATCGCCAAAAATCGGCTTGGGCATGAAGGTAGCCGTCTTGCCATGCTTCTTCGCAACGTTTTTGATGCAGTACTTATACGTCAACAAATAGTCAGCAGCTTTCACCAAAGATGCAAACCGGAAGCCCAATTCGCACTGTCCGCCTGTAGCAACTTCGTGGTGGTGCTTCTCGATCGGCACACCGCAATGCTTCATTGCCAGCAGCATTTCAGTACGGATGTCTTGCAGCGTATCAGTCGGCGCAACGGGGAAGTAACCTTCTTTATTCCGAGGCTTGTACCCCAGATTGCCACCCTTGCCGGTGGTTGGATTATATTCTTCACGGCCTGAGTTCCACACGCCTTCGTCGCTATCAACGTAGTAGTAGCCAGCGTTTTGAGTTTGGTCGTAGCGCACGTCGTCAAACAAGAAAAACTCGGCTTCAGGACCAAAAAAGGCAGTGTCACCGATGCCGCTTGCTTGTAAGTAATCGATCGCCTTTTGAGCGATCGAGCGAGGGTCACGGCTGTAGGGCTGTCCTGTGCGTGGCTCGATAATGCTACAAATCATGCTCAGAGTCGGTTCTGCCATGAAGGGGTCGATCCAGGCAGTATCTGGATCAGGCACCATTGCCATGTCTGAGTCATTAATGGCTTTCCAACCCCGGATGCTAGAGCCATCAAAGGCAACACCCTCGCTAAAGCTGCTTTCATCGATCATGTCGTGGAACAGGGTCAAATGTTGCCACGTTCCTGGCGTGTCAATGAACTTCAGATCAATCATCTGAATATTGTCACGTTTAATCCATTCCAGGATTTCCTGCGGGGATGCCATGTATTACTCCTTGTTGCGGTACTGTCTCTAAAGTTGGAGGAAAGAAGAACGGTAGAAATAATTTGAGCGCGGCAGTGAAAGCGTTGCATCCTGAGGTTTGATGCTGAAACGTTGGAGCTGTGCGATCAACTGATCCACAGCTTCAAACGCTCAGACACAGAATAATGAGCTTGAACCGAGACAGAAGCCTACAGTCTTAGTCAGCTTTCAACCAAAGCCACAAACTTCCCCTGCTTTTCTAAAGCTAATGAAAGAATTGTTAGGAAGAGGCTGCCTTAGCAAACCCTCTCCAGGCTTAGAGCTTACTTGTATCTGAATCATCCTAGAGATTGGCTTGAGTCAATTTTGTATCAATCGCTACAAAGTGTTGCTCTACCGGTTGAGACTTAAGTTTAGGTTAAGGGCAGGGTGTTTAAGCGAGCGTGTAGAGTGACTGCTCTAACGTAGTTTTAAGAACTTGTAACACTTGATGTTTACAATTGCAACATGGCACGATTCTGTTTCAGGCAATGGTAAACTTGACCGTACGCTTGGACTCAAAGAACCGTCAGTTCTACGATTTGAGCCGTATGTGACTAGAGATTATACGCCTAGAATGATGAGCGTGAATTGATCAATCACTGTTGTTGTCCATGGGGCATGGCTTACTTTGAATCTGTTGATCGCGATGTGCCTTTAGGCTTGCCACTGAGCAAGATTTTTGTCGTCGAACGAGTCAACCATAACTAAGAACATATTAAGGATCGTTGGGAGAAGAGTTTCATGCGTGATGCAGTAACGAGTTTGATTAGAAATTACGATATTACAGGTCGTTACCTCGATCGCAATGCCATTGATAGTCTCAAAGCGTATTTTGATACGGGTATTGCAAGGGTACAGGCATCGGCAGTCATCAATGCGAATGCAGCGGCAATTGTCAAACAGGCAGGTTTGCAGTTGTTTGACGAACTGCCAGAGTTGATTCGTCCTGGTGGCAATGCTTATACAACTCGTCGCTATGCCGCTTGCTTGCGCGATTTAGACTACTACCTGCGCTACGCTACCTACGCCCTTGTGGCTGGCGATACGGATGTGTTGGATGAGCGGGTGCTAGAAGGGCTACGCGAAACCTACAATTCGCTGGGTGTACCACCTGGACCGACCGTGCGCGGTATCCAAATCTTGAAGGCGATCGCTCAAGAAACCGTGGCTGAAGCTGGCATTACCAACGCTGCGTTTCTAGATCAGCCGTTCGATTACATGGCACGCGAATTGAGCGAGAAGAATATCTAGCTTGCCGAGAGTTCATATCCTAAACTCAGTTGTAGAGGGGTGAGGCGCGATCGTGTCTCACCTTTTTCTTTGCTTACTAAAGCGTTCACGGGCTAGGGTCATGCTGCTACTGAACCGACGATCGTCCCTCACGCGTCTGATCCTTTCCGCTCTAGCTCCTTGGCACATACCTTTTCAATGTCACTGTTGATCGCCATCGCTCCTTTGCGCTGACCAGAACCGCTAAAATGAGGTGAGAGTCCCAAGCCGTAAAGTTTTTATGACCGTGCGATCGTCCGTTGACTTTTTGGATGCCTTTGATGTTGTTGTTGTAGGAGCCGGACACGCTGGCTGTGAGGCGGCACTGGCAACGGCGCGGCTGGGCTGTCGCACACTCTTGCTCACCTTAACGCTGGACAAAATCGCATGGCAGCCGTGTAATCCTGCGGTGGGTGGTCCGGCGAAGTCTCAACTGGTGCATGAGGTAGATGCGCTCGGTGGGGAAATCGGCAAAATGGCAGACCGCACCTACCTCCAAAAGCGTGTGCTAAATGCGTCACGCGGTCCGGCTGTTTGGGCGCTACGGGCGCAGACGGATAAGCGCGAATATGCGGCTGTCATGAAAACGATCGTGGAAAACCAGTCAAACCTGACGATCCGCGAAGGCATGGCAACTGATCTAGTCTTGGGCGAGAACAACGAAATCATCGGTGTGCAAACCTACTTCGGCGTAGCGTTTCAGTGCAAAGCCGTAGTGCTGACCACAGGCACCTTTCTGGGCGGCAAAATTTGGGTCGGCAATACGTCAATGGCAGCCGGACGAGCGGGAGAATTTGCTGCTGTTGGGATGACCGAAACGCTCAATCGGCTGGGCTTTGAAACGGGACGGCTGAAAACGGGGACACCTGCGAGGGTCGATCGTCGCTCCGTCGATTTCACCAACCTGGAACCTCAACCCGGTGATGCAGACGTGCGCTGGTTTAGCTTCGACCCTGAAGCGTGGGTGGAACGGGAGCAAATGCCCTGTTACCTGACACGCACGACGGCTGAAACTCATCGCATCATTCGCGAAAACCTGCATCTATCACCCGTTTATGGTGGTTGGGTAGATGCCAAAGGTCCGCGCTATTGCCCCAGCATTGAAGACAAAATTGTGCGCTTTGCTGATAAAGAAAGCCATCAGATTTTCATTGAGCCAGAAGGACGCGATACGCCAGAGCTTTATATTCAAGGCTTTTCAACGGGCTTGCCAGAAAGGATTCAGTTGCAAATGCTGCGATCACTCCCCGGATTGGAACACTGCGCCATGTTGCGTCCTGCCTATGCTGTCGAGTACGACTATTTGCCTGCAACGCAGTGCTATCCCACCCTGATGACCAAAGCGGTTGAAGGGTTATTCTGCGCTGGGCAAATCAATGGTACGACTGGCTATGAAGAAGCCGCAGCACAAGGGCTTGTAGCAGGCATTAACGCGGCTCGGTTGGTGCAAAATCAGGAGATGATTATCTTCCCGCGTGAGCAAAGCTATATTGGCACCTTGATTGACGATCTTTGTACAAAAGACTTGCGCGAACCCTATCGAGTGCTGACTTCACGATCGGAGTACCGCCTACTGCTGCGATCAGACAACGCTGACCAACGCCTGACTCCCCTGGGTCGGGAGATTGGGCTCATTGACGATCGCCGCTGGCATTTATTTAACCATAAACAAGAACGGATTGTTGCTGAAAAAGAACGGCTGCATGAAACTCGCGTGAAAGAGCATGATGAACTGGGTCAAAAGATTGCAGCGCATACGCAGCAGGCAATTAAAGGCTCGCTGACCCTAGCCGATTTGCTGCGGAAGCCAGGGTTCCACTACGCCAATTTGGAACAGTTTGGGTTAGGCAATGCAGAGTGCGATCGCGCCGAAAAAGAAGGGGCTGAAATCGACATTAAATATGCTGGGTATATTCAACGGCAACAGCACCAAATTGACGCGATCGTCCGGCAAGAACATCGCAAGCTGCCACCTGATTTAGACTACAGCGCGATCGCCACCCTCTCTAAGGAATCTCGCGAAAAGCTTGCTAAAGTGCAGCCCCTCACAATTGGACAGGCAACTCGCATTGGCGGTGTCAATCCTGCTGATGTGAATGCGTTACTCGTATACCTCGAAATCCAGGCACGTCAGCAAGCAGAAGCGGGAGTTTTATAACGGCGTGTACGATCAATTTTGATGCGATCGTTCAGATAACCGACGAGCATTTTGCACAGCTTTGTCGAGCCAATTCTGATGCCAAGTTTGAACGCACTGCGAAAGGAGAATTGGTTATTGTAGCTCCTACAGATGGTGAAATAGGAAGCTATAACTCTGAGTTAAATGCAGATTTTGTCATCTGGAATCGGCAAGCAAAACTTGGGGTCGTCTTTGATTCTTCAACGTGTTTTCGGTTGCCGACCCAGGCTCTTCGATCACCCGATGTTTTCTGGATTAAACAAGACCGTTGGGATGGCTTAACACCAGACCAAAAAGCAAAATTTCCACCGATCACGCCGGATTTTGTCCTGGAACTCATGTCGCCCAGTAATGACTTTAGCGATGTGCAGGCAAAGATGCGGGATTGAAGTTGATCCTAAAAGGTGAGGGTGCGATCGCTCCCGTCATCCTCAAAGCGTTGTTCGCCTACACCGACTAGCTCGACAATAACGGTTCGTGTTGGTGGAGTCCAGTTGCCTTGTCGTGCCTGAATGTGAAGGGTCGTGCGTTCGCCTTCTGCGGTCACGCGATACACAGTCGTTGCCCAAGCACCATCACGGTACTCAAAGCTACGCCCATCATCTTCGTACAGGGTAAACTCACCGTCACCTGACCAGACGCGAAGACGAAGCTCGTCGATCGGGCGTTCGTCTACATACTGCATCACGGGCTGCATGGGAATGACAGCTCCGGCTTTGGCGTAAAGGGGCATTCGTTCTAGCGGTGCATCAGCCAGGATGTGGGTGGCACCCTCGTAGCGCGTACCCGTCCACCAGTCATACCAAACGCCCTCTGGCAAGTAGACGGCACGACACTCGACACCAGGACGATAAACAGGAGCCGCCATAAGTGACGGACCAAGCAACACCTGATCGTGCAGGGCATAGGTTTTAGGATCGTTGGGATAGTGATAGACCAGCGGACGCAGAATCGGTGCGCCTGTCGTAGCAGCTTCCCAAAAGGCAGTGTAGAGGTAGGGCAAGAGACGATAGCGCAACTCAATGTATTCGCGGCAGATGCGTTCGGTTCGTTCTCCAAAAACCCAGGGTTCGTGCTGTTCCGTCTTCATAGAGGAGTGTGCCCGCATCAAGGGATAGAGCAACCCAACCTGCATCCAGCGGGCAAACAGTTCTGCCGTTGCGTTGCCAGCAAAACCACCGATGTCAGCACCGACAAATGCCACCCCAGACAATCCCATGTTGCAGAGCATGGGTATGGAAAGCTCCAAATGCTCCCACCAGGACTGATTATCGCCCATCCATACGGATGACCAGCGCTGTACACCGGCATAGCCCGATCGCGTCAGCACAAACGATCGCTCGGTTGGACGCAGCCGCTCCAAACCTTCGGCACAGGCTTGTGACATACCCGATCCATAAAGGTTGTGAGCTTCGGCATGAGTGGCTTGTTCGTCGGCTGGACCCTGCGGCGAGTCGAGCGGAAACCAGATATGAACACCTTCATCACCAAAGGGTCGATCAACAATGGCAGGCTCGTTCATGTCATTCCAAATGCCTGCCACGCCTACATCCGTCAAGGCTTTTTGGGCATCGCCCCACCAGTGACGCACCTCTGGCTTCAGGAAATCGGGAAAGACCGCTTTATCAGGCCAGACGTAGCCATGGAAGATTTCGCCGTTTGCTTTGCGTACAAAGTAATCTTCCTCTAATCCGTCGTCAAAAATGGTGTAATCCGCTTCCGGTTCATATTTCACCCCCGGATCGACGATCGTCACGACCTGAAAACCTGTTTCCTTCAGATCGCGCATGAGTTTCGCTGGTTCCGCAAAGCGCTTGGGACTCCATGTAAACACGCGATAGCCATTCATGTAGTCAATGTCGAGATGAATCACATCACAGGGAATCCGGCGATCGCGAAACTCCCGTGCCAGCTTCCGCACAATGCTTTCAGATTCATAGCTCCAGCGACACTGATGATAGCCGATCGACCATTTGGGCGGCAGCGGCATTCGTCCCGTAAGCTGCGTATAGGTTTCCAAAATTTCAGCAGGCGTAGGACCGTAGACAATGTAGTAGTCCAGTTCGCCGCTGTGGGTTTCCATCTGCCACACGCCGGGTTTGCTGGCTCCCATGTCAAACTGGCTCCAGAAGGTGGTGTTGAAGAAGATGCCATACCCAACATTAGGACGCAGCGCCATGAAGAACGGAATCGCCTGGTACATCTCATCCGCTACTGTCGTATAGTCCAGCGCATCGAGTGTCCAGTTTGTTTTGCGCTCCGAGCGCTTATCTAGCAACCCAGTGCGTTCACCAAAGCCGTAGAAGTGCTCATCCGCGTCCATCTTCTTCCAACCAGCTACCGTCTTTTCTGACCAGCCAATGCCTGTTTCGGCATCCTCTGCAAAGGGTCTGCCTGCTTGGTCAAAGCAAACAAGCCGACAGGGATTGCGCTCAATGCGGATGCGTACTTTAGCAGTTTTGATCTCGATCGCCGCCTCTGTTTCCTGCACATCCATTGACACAGGCGACCACTCTGAATCATCTTTGGCAACTGCCCAAGAGCGCCGTGGCAGGAGTTTTCCCGTTGGTGCCAGCCGTACCCGCACTAACGATGGGGTCAGCACGGTCACAGATAGAAGCGCATCACCACACTGACAATAAACACCGCGATCGTCCTGTTCAACAGAACTCACAGCGCCCAAAGTTGACCAGGAACGGGCGTGGATGGGAAGTTTGCCAAAGACTTGGGGCATAGGGGAAAAGGATGAAGAATAAGAGAGGAAGGATACAAAGAGGAACGTTATTGATCCGTTATCTTTTAGCCTTTCAACAGTGACTCAGTACCATCGATCCAGATTTCGGTGCCGCTAATGTGGCTAGAGGCATCGGAAGCTAAGAAAAGCACTAGCTGGGCAACCTGTTCAGATTTACCGGGTTTCCCTTCAGAAAGAGGAATTTTGCCCTTGGGAAACTCGACAGGCGTTTGAATTTGCTCCAGATCTCGCCGTTTGGTACTTTCGTTGATGGCAGTTTCAATTGCCCCTGGGCAAATCACATTCACTCGAATATGGTGCGGTGCTAGCTCTAGAGCGACCATTTTAGTAAACGCGACTTGAGCCGCTTTAGACGTGGCGTAGGCAGTGGCACCTGTATTGCTAAAAATCCGAGTGCCGTTTACAGACGCAGTGATCACGACAGAACCACCCTGCTGTTTTAAGTGAGGAACGGCGTATTTTGTGGTTAGAAAAGTGCCTTTAAGATTCACGTCCAGAGTTTTATCCCATTCTTCTGGAGTGAGATCTTCGATCGGTGCCCAAACACCGTTAATACCTGCATTTGCAAACACGATGTCAATGTGTCCGCATTTCTCAATAATCTGCTGAAAGGACTGCTCTACTTGATCGGGTTGAGAAATGTCGGCGATCGTCACGATGCCTTTGCCACCATTTTTCTCTACTTCGTCGATCGTTTGCTGACTTTCTTCAAGCGTGTGATCGATCGCGGCAATCGTTGCGCCTGCTTGTGACAACGTGAGTGCAGTCGCTCGACCAATGCCAGAACCTGCACCTGTAATTACGGCAACTTTGCCTTCCAGCGTTCGTTCTACCATGACTCGCTCCTGCTATGCATCATTTCACCCGTTTAAAGGTCATGCAGTCAGTCGGGCTTCGCCTCTGTCTTTGGTAGAGTCCTGATGCTCTGTCTGCGGTGGATGTAATGACGATCGCGGTCTCGCTACATTGCAGGCAGCATTATGAGGTTTTTATGACATACACCACGTCTAACACTGCCAGCGCACAATTAAACGCCTTTCAAAGCTTGGATGTTGATCAGCAACTTGCGCTGTTTTGGTTTATTTACACCGAGATGGGCAAATCCATCACACCGGCTGCACCAGGAGCCAGCACCGTTTCTCCAACCATTGCCGAAGGGCTGTTTAATCAGGTTAAAGACCTGCCGCATGACGAGCAGTTACAGCTACAGCGCGATTTGATTACTCACAAAAATACGCTGATTTCACGCGAATATGGCGCGATCGGCGACACTACAAAACTATTGTTCTGGTACCTGCTGGCTCAGGGTATGGAAAATGGCACTGTAAGCCCTATGCCAGAAGACTACAAGCTTTCGCAAGAAGCAGATGCTCTGTTTACGCAGATTAAAGGGCTAGAGTTCAACGAACAAATTACGCTGTTCCGTAACATCGTTGCGCCAATGGGTGTAGACCCCAACAACGTAGAACACGATAGCGAAACGGGCCTGTAAGCGAGAGGGCCATCGCTCTTTCTACTTTTCGCTGAAGCACTGTCTCGATAAGCTTTAGCTAGAGTACGACAGGCTTCTTGCAAAAGGCTTTTTCAAAACTTACTTTTGGTAGGGGTATAGCGTTGCTGTGCCCCTGCTTTGCGTAATTAGTTGTGTTGTAATACCAAATCCCAACATAGGTGCCACAGATCAAGCAACCAAGCCCCTCTCACCCTCAAGCCCTCGCCCTTAGGAAAGGAAAGTTGCCTTTTGCTCCCCTCTTCTTTAGGAGAAGGGTCGGGGATGAAGGTAACAGATCTGTAGCCTTTGCAAGTTGATTTGGTGTAAGAGGGGCGATCGTCCCCTCAAGGCTCTACTCGAATCTTTTCAACTCAAATCTTTTTCAACTAAGATCTAAGACTGACCCTTCAACCTACCTTTCATGACTGCTGTCTCTCGCCGCTACCATATCACCACCTTCGGCTGCCAAATGAATAAAGCCGATTCTGAGCGTATGGCAGGCATCTTAGAAACAATGGGCTTTGAGTGGGCAGAGCAGCCTGACAATGCCGACCTCATTCTCTATAACACCTGTACGATTCGTGATAATGCCGAACAAAAGGTGTATTCCTATCTGGGCAAGCAAGCAGCACGGAAGCAAACGCAGCCGGACTTAACTTTAATTGTGGCTGGTTGTGTAGCACAGCAAGAAGGCGAACAACTGCTACGCCGCGTGCCGGAATTGGATCTAGTCATGGGTCCACAACACGCCAACCGCCTGCAAGATCTGCTGGAGGATGTGTTTAGCGGCAATCAGGTTGTGGCGACCGAACCGCTTCACATTATGGAAGATATTACCAAGCCCCGACGCGATAGCACCGTCACTGCTTGGGTGAATGTTATCTATGGCTGCAACGAACGTTGTACCTACTGTGTAGTGCCAAACGTACGTGGCGTAGAACAATCTCGCACACCCGAAGCCATTCGTGCCGAGATCGAGGTGCTGGCACAGCAGGGCTTTAAGGAAATTACACTGCTGGGGCAAAATATTGATGCCTATGGGCGTGATCTCCCTGGCTCAACGCCGGAAGGCCGTCATCAGCACACTCTGACCGATTTGCTTTACTACATCCATGATGTACCGGGCATTGAGCGCATTCGGTTTGCGACCAGTCATCCCCGTTATTTCACCGATCGCCTGATTCGTGCCTGCGCGGAGTTGCCTAAGGTCTGCGAACACTTCCACATTCCCTTTCAATCGGGCAGTAACGAAATTCTCAAAGCAATGGCGCGGGGCTATACCCAGGAGAAATATCGCCGCATTATTGACACCATTCGCCAAGTGATGCCCGATGCCTCGATTAGCGCCGATGCGATCGTGGGTTTTCCAGGTGAAACAGAAGAGCAGTTTGAGCAAACGCTGCAACTCATTGACGACCTTAGCTTTGATCTGGTGAACACGGCAGCATATTCACCCCGTCCCAACACACCTGCTGCCCTATGGCAAAATCAGCTAAGTGAAGCAGTGAAGAGCGATCGCCTCCAGCGGATCAATCGGCTTGGCTCGACTAAAGCAATGGAACGATCGGAACGGTATCGTGATCGCACCGAAGAAATTCTTGTCGAAGCACAAAATACTAAAGACCCTACTCAAGTGATGGGGCGCACCCGCAGCAACCGTCTCACGTTCTTTGCTGGCGATATTGCCACCACTAAAGGCAAACTAATCGATGTGAAAATTACCGATGTACGGGCGTTTAGCCTCACTGGAGAAGTGCCAGCTTCCGTGACGTTGGCTTAAATCGACTAATTAGCTTGGCTTGAATCGACTAGTTAGCAGAGTTGCTTTGCGGTTTATGCTAAGTCGATTGTGTGTCGAGCGTACGCTTTTCTCGTTTGAGCTTTTCTTCCATGTCCTGGATTTGCTCTTTGCGTGCTTCTAGCTCCAGCGCACGGCGATCGAGTTCCTGACTTTGCAACGTGAGCGACTGCCGCCATTGCTCGGCTCGCTCCGTTTCTTGTTGCAAAAACGCTGGCGTAATGCCACTTACCAAAAACTTCTGCATAATATCCAGCAACCAGTCTTTGGCATCTTGAGCAGTCAACACTTGCCGGGTAGAGGTCAACTCCACCAAAACTAGCATTCCTTCGCTGAGGCTATTTGCTTCGGCTGTAAGGATCGTTTCTTCTTCAGGCAAAAGCGTCCACGCATTTTCAGACCGCTGACGTGCGAGTAACTGTAGCCCCGTCTTGCCCAAAAGCCCTTTTTTTTGTACCTGTGCCAGATACAGCATTCCCTATCTCTGCCTTCGTTGGGTTAAAACAACCGTCTCTTGTCTCGTCTCGACCTTCAAGTGTGGGGCAAACAGCTTGATTATAAGTTCCCACTGCTGCCAGCAGTCTCATAGGCTGTCAGTAGTGATCGCTTGAAATGAGTATAACCTGTCTCATTCTCAACGGATGCACTGACTTCGTTGAGTAACGTGGCGAGCACTATCGCACTGCCTTAAGTAGATGCTCGTTAGCGCACGTTGACAAAGCGTTCCTGCGCGATCGCTCTCATTTTCTGTAAATCTTCACGACGAGAGACAGATAAAGGAATAGTCGCTTTGATCGTTTCGAGCAGCATGGCAGTGTCCAGTGGTTTTTGCAGGTAGAGCGCGCGGTAGAGAGCGGCAATCACGGCTTGCTCTATCTCGGCACCACTAAAGCCATCGATCGCTGCCACCAATGCCGCCAGATCAAACTGCTGGGGCGCGTGCTTATGGCGCGTCAGATGGATTTGCAAAATCGTAGTGCGTTCGGCTTCGTTGGGTAGATCGACAAAGAACAATTCGTCAAACCGTCCTTTTCGTAAGAGTTCGGGCGGCAGTTGGGAGAGGTCGTTCGCAGTCGCCACCACAAAGATTTCCTGAGATTTTTCCTGCATCCAGGTGAGGAAGGAGCCAAAAAGACGACGACTCAGCCCGCCATCCGCGTCGCTGCTGGTACTGCCGCCGAGGGTCTTCTCAATTTCATCAATCCACAAAATAGTAGGAGCCATCGACTCTGCCAGGGCAATCGCTTGCCGAAAGTTCTTTTCCGATTCGCCTACATACTTGTCATACAGACGGCTGGTGTCGAGCTTCAGCAAGGGCATCTTCCAGGCACGAGCGATCGCTTTAGCTGCCAATGACTTGCCGCAGCCTTGAATGCCCACAATCAAAATGCCTTTGGGTGGTTTCAGGTTGAGCGCTTTTGCCTGAGCGCTGAAGCCAACTCGCGCTTGAGACAGCCATTGCTTAAGTCCGTGGAAGCCACCCAAGTCTATGGCCACATCGCTGGTCGGGAAATATTCCAGCACGCCTCCCTCGCGGATGATCTGAGCTTTGCGCTTCAGTATCCGTCCTACATCTTGCAGCGTTAGTTTGCCATCTTCTAGCGCCGCATAAGCAATGATCTGCCGCGCTTGCTTTAAGGTCATGCCCGTTAATGCTTGCACCAGCGCAGGCACATCAGCATCCTGAAGTTCAATTTGGACGCGGTTTCGCACTCGCAGCGATCGAATCGCATCCATCACCACTTGCTGCAACTCATCCCGTCCCGGCAGCTTCAGGTCAAAGTAAACGACATCATGAGCGATCTCAGGCGGCAATTTGATGGGGTCACCTGTGAGGACGATCGCCGATCGGTTCTGAGCAAAAAGCTGAATGACCTCGCGAAACTGACGGGCAACGGCAGCATCTTCCAAATGTCTGGCAAAGTCCTTGAGCAAGAAAACTGCCTTACAGCCAAGTTCTTGCATCTGTTGCAGTGCTTTGAGCGGATCAGTGGTGTCTTCAAAGGCAGCAGGCTTCTGCCTTCCAGAAGGGGCACACTCATCCATCCAGCGATTGTCGGGCGCACTGAAAAAATCTTTGCTGGCGACACTGTGCGATCGCGCTAAACCCTGCGTGATGCTCCACTCCAGCAACTGCACTTGCATCTCTTGCGTCGCCTCTTGCAACAACGTCTGCACCCGCTCTTCCTCAACCGTTTCAATCACGATCACTGGATGGAAGGACATAACCAGGGTCTGTAGCTCGTGGATGCTAGCAGCAAGAGAGAGTTGAGACTGTAGCATGGCGTTTACTTTTAGAGCAAAGAGGTTATGAGAAGAGTAATCAAGGAGATAACGTCGTACCCACAGTTAACTACGCTAGAGTGCCCGGTTATTTCTCAAACGCACTACCGCCCAAGGTTGGGTGCAATGAGCGATCGTCATCAAGCCCCGCATGGCAGCGTTCTCGGTTTGCGCTCATGCCTAAATGCACTTACAAATACTGCCGCAGCATCTTCTCCAACTGCTGTACCGTCGCCCGCGGAGATGGACGGGGCAAAGGGATAAAGGATGAAGGATGAAGTGTTGAACTTTGAATTGCTTCCCCTGCTCCCGCTTCCTCCTCTGCTTTCCCTCTCCCTTCACTCCCCACCAGCACCAACACGGGAATCTCATACTGGTACGCCTGAAACCAATCGTCGCGAGTGGTAATATCGCGCACGTCTAACGCAAGGTCAAGGCTCTGGATCTGTACTAGCTTTTCTTGCAGCCCTTCGCACAGATGGCAACCCGGTTTGCTGTAAAGGATGAGATGAAGGCTCAAGTCTTGTTCCTGCTGCTTTAAATGGCTGTATGCGTGCTGCTCTAGCAAGTCGTGCTGCTAAAGCGCGATCGACTTCGTTGCGATCGTGCTTCCACAACGTTACCCTAGTTCGCTATCGTAGAGAATGCAGAAGACTTAAGGTAACTCGTCGCGATGACCCAATCTACGCAACCGCTGATTCAACCGACCCAGCTTGATCTAAAGAAACTTAACCAGCGTTTTGAGAACGCCCACCCTAAAGATATCCTTGCCTGGAGTGTCGAGAGCATTCCAACAGGGTTGGTGCAAACCAGCGCGTTTAACGTCGATGACATCCTGATTACTGATCTGTTTTATCGCGAGCTGAAACCCGCTCAACCCGTACCTGTGCTGTTTTTAGATACGCTTTACCACTTTCCCCAAACGCTTGAACTGGTTGCTAAAGCGAAAGCGCTCTACAACCTCAATTTGCAAATTTACAAAATGCCGGAGATTGACTCCCGTGAGGCGTTTGCTGCTAAGTACGGTGAAGCATTGTGGGATACGGACATTGCTAAGTTTCACCAGATCACCAAAATCGAGCCGCTACAGCGTGGCTTGGCAGAGCTAGGCGCGATCGCCTGGATCACTGGACGACGACGCGATCAGGCAAACACTCGTGCCGATATGCCGATCTTTGAACTTGATACGCAAGAGCGCCTCAAAATTAACCCGATCGCTAACTGGACGCGCAAAGAAACCTGGGCATACGTGTTTGAACACGATGTTATCTACAACCCCCTGCATGACCAGGGCTATCCCAGCATTGGCGACGAACCCATTACAACCCCCATTGCTGAAGGTGAAGATGAGCGCGCCGGACGCTGGCGGGGTATGGGCAAGACGGAGTGTGGGATTCATATCTAGATGGAGTAGGGAGTAGGGTAGAAAGGCTAAAGGCTAAAGGCTAAGGGCTAAAGAAATGCAACCGTTTCAGTACGGCGCTTGTCTTTCAACTTAAAACTAAGAACTTAAAACTCTCCCCTCTCCCCTCTCCCTCTATGGCTAAAACAATTCTCATTACGGGTGCTTCGACGGGCATTGGCTATGCAACTGCGCTCCTGTTTCAGCAGCAGGGTTGGAATGTGGTGGCAACGATGCGTTCGCCTGAGAAGGCTGTCTCGTTGTCGGCACTCGATCGCGTTTGCTGCGTGCGTTTGGATGTCACCGAACCAGAATCGATTCAGCAGGCGATCGAGCAGGCGTTGGAGCGCTTTCAGTCGATCGATGTGCTGGTAAATAATGCAGGCTATGGCTTAATCGGACCGTTTGAAGCGTGCAGTCTGGAGCAGATTGAGCGTCAGTTTGCAACGAATGTGTTTGGCTTAATGGCAGTGACGCGATCGCTCTTGCCACACTTTCGCGCACAGCGATCGGGCATCATTATGAACGTGTCTTCCATTGGTGGACATATGGGGTTCCCGCTCTACAGCCTTTATCACTCCACAAAATGGGCAGTGGAAGGGTTTTCAGAATCGCTGCAATATGAACTGGAACCATTCAATATCCGCGTCAAACTCATTGAACCGGGTCCGATTAAGACTGATTTTTATGAGCGATCGGCAGACCTTGCCAGTAAACCGGGGCTGACTGCGTATGATGCGTTTGTTGCAAAGGTCACGGCAGCGATGAAAAATGCGGATAAGACCGGGTCACCTCCAGAAACAACCGCACAGGTAATTTATCAGGCGGCAACAGATAACTCTCGACGGCTACGCTATCCTGCGGGTGGCAATGCGGGAACGGTGATTTTCTTACGCAACCTGCTGCCCGATTCCTGGTTTAGTGCCATCATTCGGGGTGCAATGGTGCGCTAGAAACTGGGCGTAATTATTGCTGCATTTTGGCTTCGCTCAATGCTCTCAGTCCTATTTGTCGGCAGGTTAAGCGCAGTCGAAACCCGGTCTCTCAGTCGTGCTTGATTTAGCCCTTCTACCTAGAAGGTGCTTAAAGCAGTCGGAGTTCTGTGTCAGGCGCTCAGTCTGACTCATATAGCAGTTGAAGAGAGCGTTAGGACAGACATAAACCTTGAAACTTCCTTTGAGCAAGGGCTTCGATTCATCCTTTTGCTATAGTCACGTTTTGAACCTCGACTTCTGCATAGACCGTGCTACCTGAGAGAATGGGATCTACACTGGACAAGGGCTGTCAGTATCAGGTAACAGCGTGATCAAAATTCTGCATTTGTCAGATATTCACATGGGCAGCGGGTTTGTCCACGGACGGGTCAACCCTGAAACTGGCTTGAACTCACGGCTGGAAGATTTTGTTGCCACCCTGGGACGCTGCATCGATCGCGCCCTTGCAGAACCTGTTGATTTGGTCCTGTTTGGCGGCGATGCGTTTCCTGATGCTACACCCCCGCCGATCGTGCAAGAAGCGTTTGCGAAACAGTTTCAGCGTTTGGTTGCCGCGCAAATTCCTGCTGTGCTGCTGGTAGGCAACCATGACCAACACGCGCAAGGGCAAGGCGGAGCAAGTTTGTCGATTTACCGCACACTGGCAGTGCCCGGTTTTGTTGTAGGCGATCGCCTGGAAACTCATTGCATTGAAACCCGCAACGGTCTGGTGCAGGTGATCACCTTACCCTGGTTGACGCGATCGACCTTGCTGACCCGACCCGATGCTGAAGGGCTGTCGTTGGGTGAAGTTAGTTTGTTGTTGATCGATCGCCTCCGTGTGGCTCTAGAGGGTGAAATCCGTCGCCTTGACCCAGACATTCCCACCGTTTTGTTGGCTCACTTGATGGCAGACAATGCCCGCTTTGGAGCCGAGCGCTTTTTGGCTGTGGGCAAAGGCTTTACTGTGCCGTTAGGGTTGCTAGCGCGGGACTGCTTTGACTATGTAGCGCTGGGGCACGTTCATCGCCATCAGGTGCTATGCGAACAGCCACCAATTGTTTATCCCGGTAGCATTGAGCGCGTCGATTTCAGCGAAGAGAAGGAAGACAAAGGCTTTGTGCTGGTCGCGCTGGAAAAAGGACAGACGACCTTTGAGTTTTGCCCTGTATCGGTTCGCGCCTTTCGCACGATCGAGGTGAACCTCTCCGCTTCTGACACCCCTCAAGCAGATCTACTGCAAGCGCTTAAGCCAGAGGTGCTTCAGGATGCCGTGGTGCGATTGGTGTATCATCTGCGATCGGAGCAGCTTGACTACATTGACACTGTAGCGATCCATCAGGCACTTAGCCCTGCCCATAGCTACACCATTCACCCCGAATTAGTCAGTCAGTTTTCTCGCGCTCGGTTGCCTGAACTCGGTGTAGGTAGCAATATCGACCCACTAGATGCGCTCAAAGCCTACCTAGTGAACCGAGAAGACCTGCAAGAAATTTCTGTCGAGATGCTGGATGTTGCCCAGAGTTTGCTGGCAGAAGAAGAACACGCATGGCTCAGTCAAGCCGAGTTAGTCTTTGAACTGGACGCGATCGTCCCTTTCAAGCAAGAGGCTGAGCAACCGCAAGAAACCCAGTTACGCCTACTGTGAGTCTGACGCACCAGCTCTCATCAAAAGAAGCCAACACGGAAGAGGATGTAGAGACCCCAGGCAGCGGCGATCGTACCCAAAATAGTAGACCAAATGGGATGTCCGCTCCGGCTGACGCGACCACCTGCTGTCCGAATCGTTTCCACATCAATCCAAGGCGTTGCGCCACGCCGAAACCAGCCTGTAACGACAACATCTTGATTTAGCAACGCTGTTGGACGGACGGCTTGAGTCAGCAGATTGCCGATCGGTCCCCACGTTGACAACCAGTGAAGCCGCACGATTCCCGTTGTGGTTTGCAGCAGTAGATCCTGGCTCAAAAGGTTACTAAGACTACGACGACCCAGCAGTTTGCCCTCTAACTGTACCGAGCGACCATCGACTGGCACCTGATCAGCAGGCATTAACAAGGGGACTAAAGAGGTGGCAGCACGATCGGTTTTAGCATTGGAGAACGGCACATCCGGAAAGAGCGGGTTAATGCGAATAAAGGTGCCAATGCTAAACCCAATCAGCGGTAAGCCATGTAGCAAAGCGCGATCGCCATACATCCATGACAGTTGGCTCAGGTTTGATCGCATCCCGTACCAGCCTAATGTCTCCAACAGATAGGCAAACACAAAACTGAAGACCAATCCAAAAAAGGGTGCGCCTTGCAGCAACAGCGTGCGCCATTGACGGGCAGTCAGCGTTATCTTCTTGCTGGTTGGCTGTGACCACTCCAGTTCAGTCTCTAGTTGCCAATGACGCGCATAGACCGTGAGCAAGTGCAGTCGATCGCCTGTTGGTGGATGAGAGTTGTTAATCGCTAACCAGTGGCGGTAGGGGTTTGTTCGCTCCCATGCCAGCACAGACTCAATGGGCGCGTAGGGGTAAACACTGCCGATCGTGGTTGCCATCCGCTGACCCAACGGCAGCAGTAGATCAAAACCTTCTAGTAAGTAGCTCGTTTGTTTCTGGGTTTGGGCTTCTTTTGCTGTGCCGATCGCAAGCTTCAGTAGGGCACGAGTGAAGCCATTAGGATTGCCCGTTAGCTCTGCCGCCACGCGATCGCTATAGTAGACTCGCTGGCGCGCTAGCCAGAGACCAGTCCATCGTATTAAGGCATAAACCCCATAGCTAACTGCTGCGATGAGACTGGCTGAGAAGCGTGAAATGGCTGCTTGTTTGCGATCGCCCCAGACACTAACCTGCCAGTAGATGGTGTAAGGAATTTGCATCAGCACCATCACGAGCGACAGCAGCGGCACGTTAAAGCGGGAGATATGCCCTACCTCGCTAGCGTAGATCGTCGCAATTTCATCGTCTGCCAGTTGTTCTAGGAGCCCCTGACTGACCACAGTACGTGTCACACGAGGCAAGCAGCCATAGCTGAACGCGAGTGGTGCAGCCGTTGGCAACAGCCCCAGTGTTGGTATGGGGATACCCTGTTGACGGCAAAAACGCTGTAGTGACTGGGCAGTTTCGGGGCTGTAGGTTGCCAGCTTACTTAACGTCAGTGGTTGCAACCCATAGCCAGTAGTCAGCAGCCCATCGAGCAGCCAGCGAGACGCGATGAAGAGAACCACCAAGAGTACCAAAACAGGTACAACGGGTGGACCGAAAATTTGATGCGGTATGTTGAGAAAGGGAATTGCAGTGAGCGCAATGCGGTAGTAAAACGCAGCGTAGTAAGCGATCGTCTGCACCATCCAGAACAACGCGATCGCCGTACCTGCCTGTAACAGCAGCAAGTGCAGCAGCTTAACTTTACCCAGCGATTTGCCTTGTTTAAGCCGCCCTGCCTGCCGCCAAACTGCTTGATAGAGAGACTGTGGCTCCTCTAACGCGGTCGGTTGCGACGGATTACTAGCGATCGCTGCTGCCGTTCCCTGTGGTCGCTTTTTGCCCGAAGAAACCGCAGGAGATCTTACCTTGCTTATGTTTTGCCCTTCTAAACGAACTGCCGTCTCTTCAGCGTTAGCAGTCGATCGATTGACCTTTGGCAACACTACGTCTGGTTGCTCAGAGCCACCGTCAACAGCTTGCGGCTCAGAACTTTGCGGGTGCAGCGCGGCAGGATCAAACGGCGTAAAGCCACTGCGATCATCTGTAAACGTCGGCGGAGCAGTAGGGTCAAAGGGTGTAAAGCCAGTCAGGTCAGCGTTATCTGAGGCAAGGCTGGATGATGACGGTGTTGCAGCCAGATCCGGGCCTGTTTCAAGCTGAGCGTCTCTAAGCCGATCGTCTTGAAGCTGATCGACCTGCGGGTAGCGTTCGGCTAGGCTTGCCAGCGTTTTACTTGCCCACTCGCTAACCTCAGGCGTTTCGCTTTGCTGGAGCGTTTGGCAAAGTGCAGCGGCTCGCAACGGTTCACCTGTACGGGCATAGGCAACTACTAGCCCCATCTGCGCTTTTGCAGTTAGAGGATGCTGGGGGAGCAGTGGTGCCGCTTCTAATTTGGCGATCGCGGTTTTATAATCACCCTGCTTTAGTGCTGACAGTCCGGCTTCCAGGTCGGAGTCATGGGCGATCGGTGACGGATCAGGAACCGGAGGCATAGCGCTTCTCCTACTCAAAAAGGGATAGTAGACTGCTGGGCATTCTACAACCTTTTTAGAATAGCTTTATGAAGCCGCTGGTTCGGTCCCAGAAACTACGGGGGCGATCGAGTTTAGTTGTAACTCCGGATGGTCTGCCTGTACTTGGCTCACGTTCCATTCGTTGCGGAATAGTAAAACGGGACGGTTCCAGCTATCTTTGACCGCAACCGTGTTGAAGAGACGACCGACCTTTGTGAGAGCCTCCCAACCGCCATCAACCCAACGCGCGACGCTGTAGGGCAACAGTTCAAGCTGCGTTTCGACTCCATACTCGTTTTGCATCCGAAATTGCACCACTTCAAACTGGAGTTGCCCCACGGCAGCCAGGATGGGATCGCGCTTTGCTTCATCAGCAGAATACATAATCTGTACTGCGCCTTCTTCCTGCAGCTCCGAAACGCCCTTGCGAAACTGCTTGAACTTAGACGGATTGGGATTTTTTAGGTAAGCAAAGAGTTCAGGTGAAAAGCAAGGAATGCCTTCATACTCTAGCTTCGAGCCAACATAGATGGTGTCGCCGATCGCAAATACACCCGGATTATTCAACCCAATGACATCACCGGGATAGGCTTCTTCAATCACCTCTCGGTCTTGAGCAAACAGTTTTTGCGGACGCGACAGACGCACTGTTTTGCCCGATCGGGCATGACTCACGGTCATATCTTTCTCAAACCTGCCAGAACAAACACGGACGAAAGCGATGCGATCGCGGTGTTTTGGGTCCATGTTGGCTTGCAGTTTAAACACAAAGCCCGAAAACTCAGGATAGGTTGGCGGAATGTCACCCTTATTGCTGGCGTGCGATCCAGGCTTGAGCGCATAGTCCAAAAAGGCGTTTAAGAACAGCTCGACCCCAAAGTTGGTCATGGCACTACCAAAAAAGACAGGCGTCATTTTGCCATGATGAATGCGCTCTAGGTCTAGCTCCGGACCCAAGCCTTCTAGCAGTTCTAAATCGTCTTTGAACTGATGGTAAAGCGACTGTTCTAGAAGCCCTTCAATACGGGGATCACCCAGATCAATCGCCGTATCAACTGCCTCTCGCTGACCGTGGGCACTCCGCTCAAACAGATGAATCTGAGCACTGCGACGATCGTACACACCCTTAAAGCGATCGCCCATGCCGATCGGCCAGTTCACCGCATAGGTCTGTAAGCCTAATTCCTGCTCAATCTCGTCCAGCAGATCCAGTGGTTCGCGTCCGGGGCGATCGAGCTTGTTAATGAAGGTGAAAATGGGCAAACCTCGCATCCGGCAAACCTCAAACAGCTTGCGGGTCTGTGGTTCCAGACCTTTTGCCGCATCAATCAGCATCACCGCATTATCAGCCGCCGCAAGCGTGCGGTACGTATCTTCACTGAAGTCCTGGTGTCCGGGGGTGTCCAGCAAATTGATCTGGCAGTTTTGGTAGGCGAACTGTAGCACTGTAGACGTGATCGAAATCCCCCGCTGTTGCTCCATTTCCATCCAGTCAGAGGTGGCGTGTCGCTGTGCCCGTCGTGCTTTGACGCTTCCTGCCTGGTGAATTGCACCTCCGTACAGCAACAGCTTTTCAGTTAGCGTCGTTTTGCCCGCATCGGGGTGAGAAATAATGGCGAAGTTGCGCCGCCGCTCGACTGCTGTTTGCAGTTCAGCCTGAAGTTCTGTAGACATACGTTTAACAAGTGGAGAGCCAATGGCTGGTGGAATTTAATTGGTGGCTGTGGTGGTGGAAGGAGCGATCGCGGTTTTCAGAAGCTGCTTAACCACCTGCTCTGCTGTCCAACCACTTCAAGGCATTGATGTCGATCGGGAGTTTGAGTTTAGCAATACCTTAACGATAGCGGCAATCGCCAGAGTGCAGAGAGTAAAATGAGGCAAACGATATTTGATAGCTCTAAGTCTGGAAACGTGATATCACTCACTGTTTCTTATGAGAGGGCAGTCTGCTCCCTTAACGAGCCTTTATCTGTCTACCACTGGTTTACAAAGGAGGGATATGGACGACTTTAGTCAACGTAAGCTCTTATCCGCCGCGTGTCACGGTGCCATTTTCTTCAGCTCTACCATTGTTTCAATCGGTATTCCGATCGCTATCCTCGTAGTTTCCGACGATCCAGTGGTTAAGGAAAACGCTAAAGAATCCATTAACTTTCATATCAACTTATACATCTACGGCATTATTTTTGCCTTGCTAATTCTCGTGGCGATTGGTATTCCGCTACTTATTCTGTTAGCGATCGCTAGTTTTCTCTTGCCCATTATTGCGATCGTCCGCGTTGCCACCGACCCACAAAAACCCTACCGCTATCCCTTTATCTTGCGATTGTTGTGAACACTAGGACTAATCATCTTTGGGATGGGTAAGTGATAACGTAACCGATGCAAGCGTTAGGTTAACTCAGAAAACCCAGCCTGCGATTACCTTTAGTCTCACTACACTCACATAAATAGCGAGAAACGATATGGATGACGTTCGTCAGCGCAAGCTCTTATCTGCTGCGTGTCACGGTGCCATTTTCTTCAGTTCCTCCATTGTTTCAATCGGTATTCCGATCGCCATTCTTTTGGCTTCCGACGACGCAGTGGTCAAGGCAAATGCTAAAGAAGCAATTAACTTTTATATCAACTTATACATTTTTTACGCAATCATTTTTGTCTTGCTAGTTTTCGGTTCGCTCAACAATCCAGGACCTATCCTGCCAGCGTTCCTTTTGCTAGCGATCGCTAGTTTTTCCCTGCCCATTATTGCGATCGTCCGCATTGCGAAAGACCCGCAAAAAGCTTACCGCTATCCCTTCATCTTGCGGCTGTTGTAACCCTTCAAACACTTCCACAGTTGACGCTTTTTTCGTGGCGGTCAGTAGCTTCATGTCAGGGACATTGACTTATTGTCGTTGAGCAACGATCGAGCGGTGGCGTGGACTGTTAAAGGTGACGGTCGGTTGGGTAAAACCAGCAGCGGCGATCGTCTCCTCAAGATCCAACGAAAAGTATTCATCCAAATACGGCTCCGTGCTTTTCAGCAACGTCTTCACGTAGGGCGGCATCTTCGCAAAGATTTCCGATTTGGGGTTCATGTCCATAATGGCGAGATGACCACCGGGGCGCAATAGACGGCGCGCTTCCCGAATGATGGCAATCGCGGCACTTTGTGGCAACTCGTGGAACAGCAAGCACGCAGAAACGAGGTCAAAGGACGCATCCGGTAAACCTGTCGACTCAGCCGCAGCGTGGAGCCAGATGGGGGAGTGGGGAGTAGGGATTGGGGCGTGGGGACTTGAGGGAACTGTTAGTTGTTGGTTATTAGTTGTTAGTTGCGATTCTTCTGCCTTCTGCCTTCTGCCTTGTGCCTCCTGCCTTCCCCCCTCTCCTCTATACTTCGCCACCGCCAAGAAGTACGGCGACAAATCTAAGCCCGTCACCTGCGCGTTAGGAAACGCGTTTTGTAGTGCGAACGTGCTCATGCCAACACTACAACCGATGTCTAGAATCGTAGTGGGTGTCTTTGGTAGCTGGGCTTTCAAAACATCGTGGTAGCTTTGGCGCAGTTGAGCATCTCCCTTCGCTCCAGCGTCCTTCCAGATACGGGCATGGGCAGCATAAGCCGCAACTTCGACTTCCAGCGCTGGCTGCCAGCCTAGATTACCTTCTTCATACGCATGGAACGAGGTGACGTAGTAGTCCGGGTAGTTTAGATCAGGCTTTTGCACCTGTGCCAAGTCAGGTTCCCAAGCTCTTGCGCGCAAGGCATCGACTTCGTTTGTCCAGTAAATGCCGATCGACTCTGCCCGTTTAATCATCATCTGACGTGCCTGACGTTTTGCCAGGTTTGCCAGCGGTTTAATGGCTAGAATACCGTTAATTAAACGCGAAGCCAGATGGGGAGAAACACTTGAAGCAGTCATAAGCGTGAAAGGATGATTGCAACGCACATAGCCTATTTACGCATATTAGCTACATCGCGGACGCAAGATACACGTTACGCTAAAAAGAACAGCCTTTACAGTCAAATTGGACTAAAAAAGCTTCCCCAGCATTCTTTCTCAGCTTTGCAGAGCATCCTACATCTATGTCACAGGTTTTTCTTGATTCCGAAAATAGCCATAAGTCCTTCGAGCTGCCTGGCGCGAAACCTCATTACAACCCCGATCGCCCCGGACAGGTAGAGCATATTTTTCTGGATCTAGCGCTTGATATTCCTAACCAAAGTTATCAAGGCACCTGTACCATTCGTCTCAACCCGGTGCGCGATGGCATCGATCGCCTGACGTTGGATGCCGTGAATTTGCAGATCGAATCTGTCCAGGTTGGCGAAACGAAACAGTCGTTTGACTACGACGGGGAACTCTTACACATTCAGCTAGAGCCAACGACGAAGGTTGGAGAAGCGATCGAAGTGGCGATCGCCTACAGTGTCAACAAGCCCCAGCGCGGCATCTACTTCATCGCGCCTGACAAGCATTATCCTGACAAACCCGTACAGGTGTGGACTCAGGGCGAAGACGAAGATTCACGTTTCTGGTTTCCCTGCTTTGACTATCCAGGGCAACTAGCCACCTCTGAAATCCGGGTGCGGGTGCCTAGGCAACTCATGGCAATCTCCAATGGCGAATTGGTGAAGACTGAAGCCGATGGCGATGACAAAATCTATCACTGGCACCAAAAGCAGGTGCATCCAACCTACTTGATGACGCTGGCAGTTGGTGATTTTGCCGAATTGCAAGACGAGTGGAACGGCAAACCTGTCACCTACTATGTGGAAAAGGGCAAAGAGCAAGAAGCCCGCATCAGCATGGGCAAAACGCCCCGCATGATTGAGTTCTTTAGCGAAAAGTACGGCTACGCCTATCCCTACCCTAAGTACGCGCAGGTCTGCGTGGATGACTTTATCTTTGGTGGTATGGAAAATACCTCTACCACGCTGCTGACCGACCGCTGCCTACTGGATGAACGGGCTGCTCTAGACAACCGGGGTACAGAAAGCCTGGTTGCCCACGAACTCGCGCACCAGTGGTTTGGCGATCTGGTCGTGATCAAGCACTGGTCGCACGCCTGGTTGAAGGAAGGTATGGCATCCTATTCGGAAATTATGTGGACGGATTACGAGTACGGTGCCGAAGATGCCGCCTATTACCGCCTTAATGAAGCCCGTAACTATTTGGATGAGGATAGCTCGCGCTATCGCCGTCCCATTGTCACCCACGTATATCGGGAAGCAATCGAACTCTACGATCGCCACCTCTACGAAAAAGGTGCCTGTGTCTATCACATGATCCGCGCCGAGTTAGGCGATGACTTGTTCTGGAAAGCGGTTGCCACTTTTGTGAATGACAACGCTCATAAGACTGTAGAAACGGTTGATTTGTTAAGGGCGATCGAAAAAGCCAGCGGACGCAACCTACTCTTCCTCTTCGATCAATATGTCTACCGTGGTGGACATCCCGACTATAAGGTTGCCTACTCCTGGGACAATGACAGCAACCTTGCGAAAGTCACTGTTACTCAAACCCAGGCAAAAGAAGGTAACGGCAGTCAGAGTGAGTTGTTTGATTTGAAAGTGCCGATCGGGTTTGGGTATGTGGGAGATGAAGCAGAAGGCAAAAACGCTTCAAAACTCAAAACTTTTTCCGTCCGCATTCATGAAAAAGAGCAAGCCTTCTACTTCCCACTCGAGAAGAAGCCGGATTTTGTAAGCTTTGACGTAGGTAATCACATTCTGAAAACGGTGGTACTAGAGTATCCGCTGCCAGAACTCAAAGTGCAGCTAAAGGCTGATCCCGATCCGCTCTCGCGCATTGTTGCTGCCGAAATGCTGGCTAAGAAAGGGGGACTAGAAGCAGTCAATGCTCTTAATGACGCACTCAAGCAGGAGCCTTTCTGGGGGGTGCGCTTTGAACTTGCTAAAAACCTTGCAACGATTAAGCTAGACCAGGCATTGGAAGGCTTGACGGCTGGACTTAAGGATGCGGATGCGCGAGTGCGACGGGCAACGGTGGAAGCACTGTCAACCATCAAAACCCGCGAGAGCTACAAAGCGCTTAAACCGATTGCTGAAGAGGGTGATGCCAGCTACTACGTGGAAGCCGCCGCGATTCGTGGGTTGGGCAGCATTGTTACGGGCAGCCTGGGTAGCTCGAAAGAAGAGAAAGTGCTGAAGCTACTGAAGTCGGTGCTAAGAGAACGGCAGGGCTGGAATGAAGTAGTGCGATCGGGGGCGATCGGTGCCCTCAGCCAGATGAAAACGTCTGAAGAGGCTCTGAATCTCATTCTGGAATACACGGCTCCCGGTACACCACAAGCACTCCGCCTTGCTGCCATTCGTGCACTCGGTGCTGTCTCAAGTGGACAAACCAATAGCAGTCTGGAACGGATTCTCGATCGCCTCCAAGAGCTATCGCGCGAAACCTTCTTCCTGACACAGGTATCAGTCGTCATTGCGCTAGGGCAGATGGAAACGGCACGGGCGATCGGTATTCTGCAAGCCCTTGCTGACCAGACACCAGATGGTCGTGTCCGCCGCATTGCCGAAGAAGCCGTCCAGCGTGTGCAGAAGAATGTTGGTTCCGACAAAGCCGTGAAGCAACTCCGCGAAGAACTCGATCAACTGAAGCAGGCGAACCAAGAACTAAGGAGTCGCTTGGAAAATCTTGAAGCGAAAGCAAAGTAATAGAGGTTAGCTCTCCAAAGTCTTCAAGGCTCCGGAGAGCTAAAGAAAAGATTGACTGTAAATCAGACTAATCAAGCCTTTTTTTGGCTTTCAGTTTTATTGAATGCGTTCTTTCTTGCTTTAGGCGTTTGGTTTATTCTCAAGCGTGGTGGTTTATCGTATCTGACAACGAGGCTACTACTACTAAGAAAGTTCGGCATAAAAAACATTCAGGGAACGTTCTTTATTTCTCCCTACTACTATCATCGTAAAAGCCAACTTTCTTTATTGCCCATTTATTCGTCTGATATCGTTTTTCTCGGAGACAGCATTACGGATGAAGGGGAGTGGGCAGAGTTATTAAGCCATCCTGCTATCAAGAACCGGGGTATTTCTAGTGACACAACGATCGATATGCTTGATCGATTGTCTGAAATTGTTACCCCGCAGCCGCAGAAACTCTTTTTAATGATTGGCGTGAACGATCTGTCAAATCTAGGGCGATCGCCAACTGAAATCACGCAGACTTATAGAGAAATTCTGACTCGTATCCATGACCTTTCGCCGCAGACTCACGTCTTTGTTCAAAGCGTTCTACCCATTAATTCAAGCCTTTTCTTTGGGCAGGCAACTAATAGCAGCATTCGCGAACTAAACAGCCAGCTTCAGACATTGGCGAAGGAATTTTCGTGCTCATACATTGATTTGTTGGCTCATTTTACTGATGCTCATGGTCAATTAGATGCTCAGTACACAACAGACGGCATTCACTTAAACGGTGTAGCTTATCAACGTTGGGCAAAACTCATTGCATCTCATGTTTTGTCAGAAAACTCGGCAGCCGTTTGACTGCTAAAACTGTTTAGAAAGTGATGACTTAGGGTTGGTTAAACTGAATGAGCGGTGTAGGGTGAAGTATTGGGATCATGAGTCCACTTACCTCAAGGCTTCCTATGGTTTCCTCCACGCTTACAACTAGCCCAGCGCCGATTCCCGAATTGATTGATGATTTGCCTAACATCTCAGGTTGGGAAGCAGATGTACAGGCAGTGACGAGTGAGCAGCATCCCGTCTTTTTGCCAACGACAAATCTGCGGCTAGACGATCTTGCGGCAACCTTTGCGATCGCCCTGCATATGCATCAGCCGACCGTTCCTGCTGGCTACAATGGCGCGCCGATCGGTCATCTGCAATATATGTTTGAGCATACAGGTGAGGGCGACAACCACAACGCAGGAGCCTTTGCCTGGTGCTATTCTCGCATGGGTGAATTTATCCCAGAACTGGTCGCCAACGGCTGCAATCCCCGCGTCATGCTGGACTATTCTGGCAACCTGCTGTGGGGACTACGGCAAATGGGGCGCGGCGACGTACTGGACAACCTGAAGCGCATTACCTGTGATGCCACCTATCAGCCCTACGTGGAGTGGTTAGGCACGATGTGGAGCCATTCTGTAGTGCCCTCCACGCCCATTCCCGACATCAAGTTGCACATTCAGGCGTGGCAGCACTACTTTGCGGCGGTGTTTGGCTGGGAGGCGTTGGCACGAGTGAAAGGCTTTTCGCCACCAGAAATGCATTTGCCTAACCAACCTGATACGCTCTACGCCTTCGTTAAAGCGTTGAAAGAATGCGGCTATCGCTGGCTGCTTGTGCAGGAACATTCTGTTGAAACGCTTCAGGGAGAACCGCTGCACGATAAGCATTTGCCTCACCAACTGATTGCCCGCAATTCGCATGGAGAAACGGTCAGTATCACGGTGCTAATCAAAACGCAGGGTTCGGATACCAAACTGGTGGCGCAGATGCAGCCTTATTATGAGGCAAAAACGCTGTCACGTCGATCGCTCAATGGCATCTCCATTCCCCCGATCGTCTCGCAAATTGGCGATGGCGAAAACGGTGGCGTGATGATGAACGAATTTCCGCCTGCCTTTAAGCAAGCCTGGTATCAGATGGCAGAAAATGGCGGCAAGTCTGGTGTCGTTGGTGTAAACGGGACAGAGTATCTGGAATTACTGGAAGCAGCAGGTGTAAAGCCAGAGGACTATCCTACCTGTCAGGCGATCGCGCAACACCAAATCTGGCAGCGTGTCTCGCCCGAAAACATCACGCCTGAAGCCGTAGCAGAGGCAATCGCGGCGATCAAGCAAGAAAACTCCAACTTTCATATGGAAGGCTCGTCGTGGACGAACGATCGTAGTTGGGTCAAAGACTATGACAACGTGCTGACACCCATGAATCAACTCAGCGCTCACTTTCACCAAACCTTCGATCCGCTCTTGCAAGCACAAGATACTGCTGAACCGCTTACACGCACATCCCATTACCGTAAGGGGTTGCTATACAATCTGCTACTGCAAACAAGCTGCTTCCGTTATTGGGGGCAGGGCGCGTGGACAGACTATGCACGGGAGCTTTATCAGCAGGGAGAAGTGGCGATCGGGTGAGGTGAGCTGGGGAAGTAAAAGAAGCAGGGGGAGCAAAGAGCAGGGGCAACAGGGGCAGATTGAAGTTGAATCTCTTTTAGGTTTATTTCCTGCACCTGTGAACGAAACGCCTGCCAGTGCTTGCTTTGTAGGTTTATAACTGTCAATTTTCCTACAGAGCCTTTAGAAGCGCTTCTCTTGCCTCCTCTGCTTTGCCCTTTACTGTCACGACTCTTTGACCGTCAATCCTTAACTACTACAGTCACAGCTACCGACATCACAACTGCCACAGTCGAGGCTGCTGCAATCACAGCCCTGCCAAGCACCAGTATTGCAGTCCATACTGCTACAGTCAGTACTGGAATAGTCGATTGCGTCACAGCCCAAGCTTGTACAGTCGAGTCCATCGCAGTTCCAGCCTGAGCCGGTGTTCTGGGTTGTGCCTGTAGAGTCAGCGTTGTTGACAGTGGGAGGTGTTCTAACACTGCCGCTCATGCCGTTGTGTTGTTGCTTGGGTTGAGTGTCATCTGGCGCAAGCGTTCCATCCGACGAGTCAGTTTCATTGCCGTCTAATGGCTCGTTGTCTAAGGGCACATCATCAAGAGGAGCCTCTTGGCTTGCTACCCAGGTCGGTAAGGTTGAGCGATCGCTTCGCTGTTTTGGTCGGCACTGACGTTGCACTTTAAGGGTTTGATTAGCAGCTTTGCAAGCCTGAAAGCGCTGCCGAATAAGGGGTAGTGCCTGACTAATGCCAAGCTCAGCAATAACACGCTTTGTGTACTGAGAGCAGGATTCACTGCAATGCAATACACGATATGCGCAAGAAAACCCTTTATAAGGAGAAAGCTGTTTTTGATAAATATTAATGAAAGTAGAGGCAGTTTGACGGGTTAGAAGGTCGAGCAGGCTAGGCGATCGACGTTGCGTTTCAGTCGTTTGCATGGGTTGAGCGAGTATGAAGCTGAATTCAAAGGCACATTGTCTAAGTAGCTGTGCGTCATTCAACGAAGGCTGGTTTTGAGGCAAGGGCTTGGCATGAGCGCTCAGCCAAACAGTACAACGCTCTGCCTTGAGGTAATGTCCTAAACCCCCTCCTACAAGTAGTTAGGGCTATCTACTTACTTTCGTCATTAGTTAAGCGAATCTTGAGATTTCTATCGTTTTGTTTGGACTTACTCCTATCTGAGTTACACATAGTGAACGCAGAGCTTACTGTTGAACTTACTTCACTGAACTAATGCTTGATTCCAGTCCTTTGCTTGAGTTTTCCCATACGCACTGCGTTGCTATCTGCGCCTTTTTAGTACCCGCAAATCTGCTGTCTACCTTGCAAACGATCGTCTATGTTGGGCTAAAACGTCCGGTAGGTCAGATCTGGCAAGCGGTTGGGCTGGCAAGTTTGTTTGCGTTGTTGATGGTGCTACACGTCTTGACCTGGTTTGTCGTTGGTGTTGTGATGCTACCGACATTTGTGCTGCTGGTGCTTGGTAGCGTTTGTTTAAGCACTAACCTGTGGGCAGCTCTGCATCCTCAAAGTATGCGCCGTTTGCTCCACTATCTTGGTTGCAAGTTGAAAGCGTTATGGGCTTTTACAGCGTCAGGTGCCACCTTAAGCTGATCCCTCTCCAGCAGCCTTGTAAAATAGAGGCATGGGGCGAATGGAGAAACCAGTATGAGTTTTCATAAAATTGTGGTTGCGCTTGACGACTCTTCACTCAGCAACGCTGTTTTTGAGCGGGCGGTTGCTCTCGCTCAAGCAACAAATGCCCAACTGCTACTCTTTAGCGGCATTAGTGAAGACCTAATGGTTTCACCTACGCCTTTTCCAGCGGAGCTGGGATCGTTAAACGCCGGTCTTATTAATAGTAACTATCAAGCCCAGCAAGTTAATTTTGAACACCACATGGAGGCTTTGAAAACGGTACTGAAGCGTTATCGTGAGGCAGCACAAGCAAAGGGTGTGCAAACAGAGACCGTGTTTCAACCTGGTGACATTGAAAAAGTAGTGTGTGCGATCGCTCAAGAATGGGGTGCTGATCTGCTAGTAGTGGGGCGGCGAGGACGTAAGGGCTTTTCAGAAGCGCTGTTGGGTAGCGTGAGTAACTACGCTGTCCATCATGCCCACTGTTCGGTTTTGGTGGTACAGGGCGAGGCTGAAGCGCATAGCTAAGGGGTTGAGTGATGCTGCTTGACGAGTGGGCTATGAGGAGTATCTGACGCAAAGTGAAGGGTAAGAAAGTGAAAAAGTTAAGTAAGGATGGCTGCCAGCCGAAGTGTTAGTGAACTACGATCGCGATTTTAGCTTTAGAGTAAAGCTGCTACCTTTTCTAAGACTGCATGACTGATTCGTCTGAAGACAACGCATCCAGGCAGACTGGCGACCCGGCACCTGATCCGGCAAACGTCGATCAGCGTGAAGCTGCTTCAGTAGAAGCATCCTGGCTAGAGGTAGAGGCTGAACTGTCGCGCCCTATTGAAGCGCTAGAAGCTGATGACCCATTAGAAGCAAAGATGTTTGGGCAGCGTCGTCTCCGGGTGCCACGGACGGTTGATCCAGCCGTGCCACTGATGATGGTGGAAACAGCATTTCTGGCAAGTGCGGCTAGTTTGGTTTACCTGGTGAACTATTACTTTCCGATCGGTCCTCTACTGCGGCTCTTTTTCTCGATTCCGATCGCGCTCATCTATTTGCGCTGGGGTAATCGCGCTGCCTGGATGGGTGCCCTAGTGTCTGGCTTGCTGCTGAGTGTGTTGATGGGTCCTGCACGCAGTATTCTCTTTGTCATGCCCTATGCGTTGCTGGGCGTGTTGTTGGGCGTGCTGTGGCACCGAAGCGCTCAATGGGCTTTTTCGATCGGCGTTGGCAGTATTCTCACTACGTTTGGTTTCTTTTTTCGCATTTGGCTGGTTTCCTTGCTGTTGGGTGAAGATCTCTGGCTCTACGCTACGACGCAAACAACAGAACTGCTGGAATGGCTGTTCATCAAGTTTGGTTTTTTAGCGCAGCCCAGCCTGGAACTGGTGCAAGCAGCGATCATTGTCATGGTTCTGCTCAACAGTCTGGTTTATCTCTTTATCGTTCACCTTGCAGCATGGCTGCTGCTCGATCGCTTGGGTACGCCTATCCCTAGACCACCAAAGTGGGTGCAGGTGTTGATGGACTATGAGTAAGGCTGAAGGCTAAAAATGAGGGATGAGGGATGAGGGATGACTGGCTGGGGGATGAAGGCAGAGGGAGCTTGAATCAAACTTCTACTGCTCCACGTCTCTGCGTCCCTGCGGTTTCCTCTCCTCCTGTTCGGGTCTATACACAACAAGAGCAGGGAAACCACTGGTTACAACAACACCGAGGGCAGCGGCCTGCTTTTGCATGTGTGTTGGGGTTTACAGCGACGGGGCTACTATCAGGTATTTCGGCAGCAGGCGCTACACCTGAAGATCGACAGTACACCGCGATCGCGGATGCCGAGTTTCTGTACCGTGGGGCACAACCGTCTCCCAGTTATCCGTTGCCACCACTGACGGTAGGAGCATCGCCTGTACTGATTTCACGCGCGATCGTGGCAGCACAACAGCTACCATTGTTTCTCTTTAATGCTGGACTACCAATCCCTCCAGCCGTACCCACGATCAATCTAGGTGGCACTCCTGCCTGCTGTCTGAGTCAGGGGCAAGCGTTACCGCTGTCAATCGTAGAACATTTACTGCATCAGGGGTTGCTCTGGGGGGCAAAACTGGCGGCAGCAAGCTCTGGCTATGTCATTTTAGGTGAATGCGTTGTAGGTGGTACGACGACTGCTTTAGCCGTTTTAACAGGGTTGGGGATCGCCGCTGCTGGCAAAGTGAACAGCAGCCACCCTACCTGTAACCACAGCCAAAAGTGGGCGCTGGTGCAAGCAGGCTTACAGCAATCGGGTCTCTGCTCCCCCTTCTCACCGCTTCAGCTTATTGCGGCTGTCGGCGATCCCATGCAAATTGTTGTGGCAGGGATGGCGATCGCAGCAAGCCGTACGGGCGGTGTTCTACTGGCAGGCGGTACGCAAATGCTGGCTGTCTACGCCCTCTCACGGGCGATCGCGCGATCGCGCAACCTGAAATGGCAACCCGATCAGGTCGTCGTTGGCACTACTCGCTGGGTGGCAGATGATCCCACCGGAGATACGGTCGGGCTGGCGCAGCTAGTAGGTGATGTACCCCTGCTGGCGACTCAGCTCAACTTCACATCATCGTGTTATGAAACGCTGCGGGCGTATGAGCAGGGCTTTGTGAAAGAAGGCGTTGGTGCAGGCGGTTGTGCAATCGCGGCTCATCTCTACCAAAACTGGTATCAAGCTGATTTGCTAGCGGCGATCGAAGCATTGGCACATCAGCAGCAGATGAGCCGTAGCGAGTGAATGCGTGATTATGAGGTAGCTAGAGATTGAGGCTTTTGGCTCGCTCATGTACGTAGCTACCTGCGATTGGGCTAGCTATGAATCCGTCTAGACAGCAGTTGCTCCTCTAAAGCGGCAATGCGATTGTAAGCAGCGGTTAGCTGTGCGGTCAGGCGTTGCACTTGCACTTCAGGGGCAAGCTGACGATCGCCATTATGGGTCATCGAATCAACCCCGTTGCGATCTGCCAAAACATCTTTGTGTTCCATACTAGAACCAAGCCCTACATAGGTTTGGTAAGACTGATGCTGAACGGTTTCATTACCCTCAGGGTGCTGTAGCTGAGTCGCTCCAAACTTGCATTCGACTGCAACATCCGATAGCTTGTTGCTAAGTTGCTCGATAAGCTGATATAAAGCATCAACCTTCGTGCTCATAATATTAATCTGCTGTTGCAGTGTATTCATTCAGTCTCTCAATAGCCCTAACGTTCTAAGCGTAATTCTAAAGAGTGAATGACGGTTATGAGAAGTATTCCTGAATCATTTAACGTTTGATAACGTTTGAGTTGAGTGATTGTTGATGGTAATCGAATGATATTGGTCTAGGTCAAACGCCTTTGCCACAACATTGCACAGAGCAAGAGATGACGTAAACTCGGTTGTTTTTTGCGCTTTGGGTAGAGAATCAAGCGCTGAACCAAAGATGACGCAAGTTCGGTTATTTTTTGCGCTTTGGGTAGAGAATCAAACGCTTTCAACACCTTAACGTGCTGCTCAATCTAAGTAGCTAGCGCCGCAGCAGTTACAACCACGTTCCGACAACAGAGAACTTAAACTTGAAGCAACTAGTGGTTTGATGTTAGCGATCGCTCTGTTCCGCAAAGCCAAAACATAGCAGTCGAAGAGAACGTTAGGACAGACATAAACCTTGAAACTTCCTTCGAGCAAGGGTTTCTATTCATCCCTCATCTGTCATCCTTTTGTATAGTCAGCCTTAAGGGGAACGATCGCGCTCCTCCCTCGGCTCCCGCCGCAGCGACAGCGATTAGTGGTTTAAACATGACTCCTAGCGCTCTTCGGATGACATTGCCGCTCATAGCTTGTAACGGCTTGCTATAGTTGCATTGTTGCTTGTCGAAGCAGATTGCCATGTCGCCTGAAGTTGAGTTTGATCAGGAGCGGAAAGGAGCGGTTTTGCATACGGCTTTAGCGCTTGTTCGCCCCAAGTAGGTACCCGCTGGAGTTGCCACAAACGGTTACAAACGCCTTTAAAGAATTTTGATGAAAGAGAGAATTAACCCCTTCAGATTGTCAGCGTAAGATGCTAAGTTTTCAAGCTTTTTTTGTTACTTGTACCGGGCTATGGACGACGGAACGCACGTATCACTCCACACTACGCGGTGAGGTCGAGCGGTCTTATACCGAATTTCGTGTTGATCCTCTGACGGCAGCAGATAAGCAAAAAGTTCTCTCTCTGTCTCAGGTTAATGGAGCTGCCCAAGCACCGTCCTTTGATCTAGTGACGCTGGCAAGTGATGAGACGCTTTGTCCTGGTTTTGCGATCGCCTTTGACACTCGCTCCGAAAAAGGTGAGCAGGTTTCGATGAGCCTGAAGGCGCTGTTTGTTCCCGATCGCTACCTTGCTGCACCCTTTTCAGACATACCACCGCCCCCACTGGCTGCTCAGGTAACGACAGAACCGGCGGGAGAAACCATCCAGGGTTTTTATCTGCGCGATGAAGGCTATTCTGAAGCAGGCGCGATCGCAGGACGCTTTACCTATCAGCCCACTCGCCAGACGCTAGAAATGACAACCTACTATCGGCGATCGTGTGCGGTCGATCAAATGCGAATCATTGCGCCCGATCTGCGACTCCGCACCATTGTCACTTATCAACGCCCAGAGGGAAATGTACCACCAAGCGTGATTGACTTGGTTGGCTTTGGTGTTGAGCGGAAGCAGCCTGCTTAAGGTATGACTTATAAAATGCCCGTAACCCATATATCCTACCGCTCACACTCTACAGCTCTGATCAACCGCCGCTCTTTTTTGACAGGGGCAGGCGGCGTTGCCCTTAGTAATCTACTGATGGGTTGTTCTGGGCAGAATCGCCAAAGGTTGAGCCTGCGAGTGTTGAATGGCTCGATTCCGCCTCAGATTGTAGGTGAGTACCGCAAGCACTTAAGGCAAGCGGCGATCGCTGGTTCGTTGGAGATTGCGATCGAGCCACAGTTGCAGTCAGCCTTTAACGGGTTGCAAGCATGGACGCGCAACGGGCAGGCAGATGCGTCTGCATCCGATCGCTTTGGCTGGGTGCCGTTCATTGGCAAACGCTCCAAGCCAATACCTGACCTGGTGACGATCGGCAATTATTGGCTTGAAAAGGCAGTGCAGCAAGGGTTGATTCAGCCATTCGACCTCAAGCTATTGTCGGGATGGCAGGCTTTACCACCAGCCTGGAAAGAGATGGCAACAAGATCTTCCGCTACACCGACTGAACAGCGGCTCTGGGGCGCACCCTATCGGGGAGGTAACACGGTCATTGCCTACCGTCAGGATATTTTTAAGGAAAAGGGCTTGCCGCCGCCAACGGATTGGTCTGACTTATGGCGATCGGACCTACGCGGACATATTTCTCTCCTTGATCAACCGCGTGAAGTCATTGGGTTGACGCTCAAAAAACTGGGGCAATCTTACAACACTGCCAACCTGGAGACGGTGCCAACGCTGCAAGGTGAACTAATGGCACTACACCAGCAGGTCAAACTCTATAGCTCTGACGCTTACCTGCAACCATTGCTGCTGGGCGATACCTGGTTAGCCGTTTGCTGGTCTACCGATCTATTACCGCTGACGCAGCGCAACCAGAAGCTGGCTGTTGTGGTGCCGAAGTCGGGTACGGCTTTATGGGCAGACCTCTGGGTGCGTCCAGCCGTTGCAACGCCTGCCTCGTCTTCACTTGCGGCGGATTGGATTAGTTTTTGCTGGCGACCAGAAATTGCCAGTCAACTCTCGCTGATTAGTCGAGCGATGTCGCCAGTGGTACTGACAACGCCAGTAGCTAACCTGCCGATCGAGCTGCGGCAAAATCCTGTGCTGTTACCTGCTGCTGCGACCCAAGCGGCAAGCGAGTTTCTCCAGCCCCTCGATCGCGCTACGGTTTTGCAGTATCAAGTGCTTTGGCAGCGCCTGCGCCAGGTAAGCGGTTAGAGCCACCTCGTAACCCTCCTCTGCCGGAGGAGTCGAGCAGGATGCTACAGGCGATCGTATCGGCTGGAGGGGTCGGTAGTGAAGCCTCTAACGCAGTAGGCTCAGTGTCTGCTAGACCCTCAGACAAGGGGCGGTTCTGCAAATCATCAATGTTAATGGTGCTGAAATCGCAAGTGGATGCGCCAAGCAACGTTGCCTGTCCATCAAAGACGCGCACATTGTAGCCGTAGTCGCGAGCCGTCTTGCCAAAACGGTGGATGAAGGCATAGCGATCAAGGTAGTCCAGCAAACTCCATAGCTGGCGATTTACCACCAAATCCACCCGACCGGGACGACCACTACTGGGATACGCTAACCAGTTCTCCAGCAAGTTATTGCCGTACGTCTCCTGGTCGGCAAGCTGATCTCTGAGCCACCAGAGGCTAGGAACCGTTAATTGTGTGAGCGAGATTTTGTTGGCGGTCACCACGTAGGCGGGCGTGTTTCCGAGTGCCAGGGCTTCTAGATCTAACGGTTCTAGATCGGGCTTCAACGTTAAGCCTGGTTTAGTCGGTGCATCAGTCTCGATCGTCTGAGCGCCAGCATTGACAGCTAGACCAGAACCGATTCCAGTTAGCCCAAGTGAAACTACCAGCAGAACACTGCTAAACTGCTTGCTACAGTGCATCAGCCGCTCTCTACAGGTAAGAGATCTACAGGTAATAGCGGCTGTCTTGCCATTCGTTGCGTTGCGCTGCTGCATTGCCTCGTTTTCGCCAGGTAACTTCTCCCCGTGCCGTACGGATCAGGGCATTTTCGACCGCATCTGCCACATTGCGCCAGGAAAGCTCCTTCTGACCCAACAATTCTTTTAACTCCTGAAGGCCGAGCTGTGACTCTTGATCACCACTACTTTTTAGAGGCACTACGGCTCGCAGTGGATCTCGCTGAACTGCCGCGATCGCCTGACGGACCGCTGCAATAACTTGGGTATGCAGTTCTTTATGCGCCCGGAGACGCTGCTGCTCTAAACCTTTCTCACTGGTAGCATAGAGCGCTGGCAGGCGATTAAGGGCAAAGGCAATTACTTCTGCCTTGTTCACATAATTGGCGACTTTGGCAGACAGTCTCTGAAACTGCTTTTCCACCTCTTCTACAACGAGCGACTCCATCACGTTGCAGTAAGTTTGAGCAAGATTGGATTGATTAGTAGCCATGACGAATTTCAGGAGTGAGAGGGCTGAACAAGAGCCTAAGAGCATCGTTGAAAATGCTTTTTCAGTAACTTGAAGCAATGCACCTGATCAATATAAGTACGTAGTATAACCTAGCTAAGATTGAACTCAGGCTAGCTCTACATTTCATCAGTATTTTCAAAACAATTTAATACTAAGTTTAATTTTTTCGAATAAAGATAATAGTGTCTTTATACGTTGCTAACTGATGATTCCGTGAATACACGCTTGTCAGAATACCGATCAAAATAGGCATGGGCTTTCTGCCTTTATGGGTATTGAACTGCGATCGCGTTACTTTTGGTGCATGGGTAGCCAGATCTGAAAGCGCGTGTCGCCCGGCTGAGAGGTCACGCGGACTTCGCCATGATGTCGATTGACAATAATGCGACGCACAATATCAAGCCCTAAACCGGAACCGTCACCCACACCTTTGGTTGTAAAGAATGGCTCAAAGATGTGAGTTTGCACGGCTGGTGGAATGCCTGATCCAGTGTCGGCAATCTCAATAAATACCTGGTCATGGTCGATCGCCGTCCGAATAGTCAAGCTGCCTTTACCGTTCATCGCATAGGCGGCATTGTCAATTAAATTTGTCCATACCTGGTTTAGTTCGCTGCCGTAAGCGCTGATGCGGGGTAGGTTGGAGGCGTACTGACGATCGATCGTAATGCCGTATTTGAGTTTGTGATTGAGGATCGTGAGCGTACTCTCCAGTCCTTCATGCAAATCGACTTCCTGTAACGGCGCTTGATCCATATAGGAGTAGGATTTGATGGCTTTTACCAGCGTTGAAATGCGGCTGGTGCTCTGCTCCACTTCGTTAACTAAGCTTGCTAGGCTCAATGTTTCAGCCAGCCAGGAAAGTCCTTCGGTCAGTGCCTCTGAGGTTAGCTGTTGGGTGAGTTTATCGAGCTGTGCTATGTCTACACCACCTGCAACCAGCACGGGGGCAAGCGTCCAACCGTTTGCAAAATCATGGTCGTCGAGCCAGTCGGTCAAGGCATCTTCGCGATCGCTCTGCTCTAGTGGTGCTAATCGATGACCGGCTGTAAGGTAGGCGATCGCCGACTGCTGTACTGTCACCAGCGCTTCTCGTTGAGCAGCGGGAAACAGCTCGTCGCAGAGTTTCAGCAAGCGCGTTTGAATGGTGGCGATCGCCTCCCGTAATTGTTGAGCAGCTCTGTGTCCGGCAGCGGCAGGGTTGTTTAGCTCGTGGGCAAGTCCGGCTGACAGTCTACCCAGCGCGGCTAATTTTTCTTGCTGCTGTAGTTGAAATTCGACTTCGTGTGCCCGCCCGACCATCGCGTTCAAAATCACTGACCCACCCTGAGAACACTCAACGAGAATGCGCTTGAAGGTGGGAGGGTCAATTTCTAAAACGCGACTGGAGCCTAGCGATCGTGCAGTGGCGATTGCTGGGGTACCCGTAAGCATGGACAAATCACCTGTGAACTGCCCCCGCTTGTGCAGGGCAAGGATCTGCGTTTCACCATGCACGGTTTTGGTAATCTGCACTTCCCCCTCTAGCACCACGTAGAACTGATAGACGGGGTCGCCTTCCTGAAAAATAGTGACCCCATCCATAAGCTGCAATTCGCGCCCGTGTTCCCGCAAGCGCTGGAGTTCTTCGTCAGATAGTGTAGGAAAAAGTCGATCGGCGTTGGGATCGTGGAGCATAGCTACACCTTACTGAGATAGCGATGAATGAACTGAACCGCGATCGCGCCTTCTCCAACACCAGAGGCAACTCGTTTTATGGAGCCAAAGCGAACATCGCCCGCCGCAAAGATACCGGGAACGTTCGTCTCCAGTAAGAAGGGGCTACGTTCTAAAGTCCAGCCGTGGGGTCGATCGCGATCAGGATGATCGCGCAGCAGATCTGGTCCCGTTAGAATAAAGCCCTGTTTGTCGCGCTCGACAAGACTATCGAGCCAATCGGTGCGGGGCGTGGCACCAATGAAGATAAAAAGTGATTTGGCAGCAACAGCCTCTTTTGTGCCCGTCGCTGCATTGGCAATAACGATCGACTCCAAATGCCCATTACCTCTGGCTTCCACCACGCTACACTCTGGGCAGACTTGAATGTTCTCCACTGACGCAATCTGGTCAATGAGGTATTGAGACATACTGGCAGTCAGAGACGTGCCTCGTAGCAACATCACGACACGGCGGGCGTATTTAGAAAAATGCATTGCTGCCTGTCCAGCCGAGTTTGCACCACCCACGATGTAAACATCCTCGCCTTTGCAGGCGATTGCTTCGGTCATCGCTGCGCCGTAATACACGCCAGCACCCGTCAGTGCTTCCATGCCGGGTACATCTAGCTTTCGGTACGAAACGCCCGTCGCAACCAGCAAGGCATGACAGCTGAGTTCACTACCATCTGAGAGGGAAACAATTCGGTAAGAGTCTTGCAGACGAACGCCTCGCACCTCTTGCGGTGTGAGAATCTCGACCCCAAAGCGACGCGCCTGGGTAACAGCACGACGTGCCAAGTCTGCACCACTCAGTCCCACCGGAAAGCCCAGGTAGTTTTCAATGCGAGAGCTAGAACCTGCCTGCCCTCCCGGTGCTTCACGCTCGATCATAACGGTGGTGAGACCTTCGGAAGCACCATAAACGGCGGCTGCCAGCCCTGACGGACCCCCACCCACGATTACTAGGTCGTAAAAAGGTCGCTCTGCCTGAGTTTGCAGTCCAATTTTGGCAGCGATGTCTAGATTGGAGGGCTGTACCAGACGAGTGCCATCGGGAAAGAGCACTAAGGGGAGCGATCGCTGCCCATCAGTTTCCGCATACGCCACCAGTGCTGGAGCTTCTGGAGCTAGTTCCATGTCAAGCCACTGGTAGGGCACCTGATTCCGCGCCAAAAAGTCCTTGACCTGGTGTGAGAGCGGCGACCAGCGATTTCCAACGACGCGAATGCCTTCAAACGGTGGGCTACTGGTTGCCTGCCAATCATCCAGCAGGTCGTCCAGCACGGGATATAGCCGCTCTTCGGGCGGGTCCCACGGTTTTAGCAGGTAGTAGTCGATGCGAGCGCTATTAATGGCACGAATGGCAGCATCAGTATCAGCGTAAGCGGTAAGTAGCGCGCGCTTGGCATCAGGAAAAATGGTGATCGCCTGCTCCAAAAACTCTACCCCGCTCATATGAGGCATCCGCTGATCAACGACAAACAGCGAAATTGGTTCATTTCGCAACTTCAATTGCTGTACGGTGTCGAGGGCTGCTGCGCCAGAGTCTGCCCGGATGACACGAAAGCGATCGCCATACTGCCGTCGCAAATCACGCGACACAGCTTGTAAGACTTCTGGATCATCGTCAACGCTTAGAATTACAGGTTTTGCCATGAAAATACCGCTTGACACGCATCCAAAGTCTAAACCCTAAAGCCGTTGCAGGGATGTCAACCAGATCGCACTTTGACACAAGTGCACGGAAAAATGTGATGGAGTGGAAGGGTGGAGGGGGAGAAGGGTGAAAGGGGATCAAAGCCTCGACTCATCCTTGCAACAGCTTTCCAAGAGGCTTTTAAGTAATGGTTTTGGTGATTGCCTTGTAGGAGCGTCGTGCGATCGCGCGCAAATACTTTTGCTGCTGCAAACCGTGAAGCAAAATGCAGCCAAGAAAGGTATAGCTTAACCAGAAATGAGCATTGCGACCGAACTCAGCCAGTGCTTGATTAGCGCCAATCAACGGCGGCAGCGCAATGCCTGTACCGAAAATAACGACACCTTTACCATATGCGTTGGAGAACAGATAACCACTTAGCGGCACCAGCAGCATAAAGGTGTAAAGAACGATGTGGAGTGCAAATTTCTGCCACCAATGAGCGGTCGTTTTAGGCAGTCGGCGACGATATTTGTGCAGCACAACGCCTATCAAGACGGAGATTCTGGCTAATAGCAAGCTCATTACTACAACGCCCAAGGTTTTGTGGAAGGTGTATAAAGAGCCGCGATACGTCACTTCTCTAGACAGATCAGCCATATAAATGCCGCCTGCAAACAGCACTAGATAAACGACTGCCATCAACCAGTGCAAAAACCACAACCGTTGAGCAGCAGACTTTTGAGGCTTAGGGGCACTTGAATTGCTTTGCTGGGCAACTGCCACGTTCAAACCTCCTGGTGTTAATTACTACTCAGTATGAAATAGGACTTTTACATAAGGTGTTTAGATCCCTGGCTTCTAGTTAAGAGCCAGCCTTATAAGCTGACCCTAACGTAGAAGTCGGGAATCTCTGTGTACCCTAAAAAGCTTGCAGCCTTAACGCTTTACGCTTGCTTAAGACTGAGCTTGAGTCGGAAATTCGCCTGGGCTAACCGAGATAGTAAGCGGTTGACCGTTGCGATCGACCTGAATTGGCAAGCTAGCACCAATTTTGCTAGCTTCAATCACCTGCTGCACGTCATCGGCTGTTTTGACCGATCGCCCATTCACCGATTGAATCACGTCTCCGGCTTTGAGTCCGGCGCTGGCAGCGGGTGAGCTACGTGCGATTCCCACCACGACAACACCCTGATCGGCTTTGACTGTTGTCCCCAATTCGGCATCCTGGTTCAAGGCTTCTTTTGTCGCCGCAGTCAGGTTTGTCATCTGCACGCCGATGTACGGATGATCAACCTTGCCGCTGGCAATCAATTGGCTAGCAACTTGCTGTGCTCGGTTGATCGGGATGGCAAACCCAAGCCCCTGAGCGCCACCAATGATGGCAGTATTCATGCCAATCACCTGCCCTTTTTGGTTGAGCAACGGACCGCCAGAATTGCCTGGATTAATGGCGGCATCGGTTTGGATGAAGCTAACGCGCTTATCGGGTGCGCCGACAATGCCGCTCGATCGTCCCGTACCACTGATGATCCCAGCCGTCACCGTGTTATCTAAACCAAGAGGATTGCCGATCGCGATCGCCCATTCGCCTGGTTTGATTTGGTCTGAGTTGCCGAGCGGCGCGATGGGTAAGTTGGTTGCCTGAATTTTCACCACTGCCACATCCGTCAGCGTATCTTTGCCTAAAACTTTCCCTGTAAATTCGCGTCCGTCCTTAAGCGTAACGGTGACACTGGTAGCACCATCCACCACATGAGCATTCGTCAGAATCAAGCCATCTGCCTGGGTAATGAAACCAGAGCCGCTACCCCGCACCATACGACCATTCGACTGGGGCGATCGACGGACGGTGCGAGAAGAATCAATCCGCACAACAGCAGCACCCGTTTTATCAGCTACTGCTGCAATGAAGTTGTCACCGGAACCAGTCACCGGGGCAGAGGGTATTTGGGCGATTGACGGTTGGGTCGATACCGCATTCGTTGGTACAAACTGTGTGCCGACCAACAGTCCACCAAGAGCACCCATAGACAATAACGACAGGGATTGCAGCGACAATTTGCGCGAAAGAGGTTGAGACATGATACGTTTCCTTAATGAGAGAATGAGTCGTTTGAGCCTACCCTGATGCTGGTTCCAGTCCTGCTACCGTAAATTGGCAGGAACTTCGTCAGGGATCACCCAGTAGTAGACAGTGTGTTGGCGACCGCCAACGTCAATTTTTTCAGTCCGTTCGGGCTTCCAATCACCCATGTCAAAGTCGTGGGAGACAACCCGCGTTCCTGGCTTGAGTTCCTTGAAGAGCTTGGGGCGCAGTTTCAAATTCAGATCAGGTAGAAGATAGAGCGTGACGACCGATGCCTGGCTTAAGTCAGTTTCAAACAGGTCTTGCTGGCGAAACTCCACGCGATCAGTCACTTTTGCAGCTTGAGCATTTTCATTTGCCTCTTGAATGCGCTGGGGATCGATGTCAATGCCGACCCCTTTAGCACCAAGCTTTTGAGCTGCCGTGATGACAATACGACCATCGCCACTGCCCAAGTCATAAATAACGTCGTTGTTTTTCACCTTTGCTAATGCCAGCATTCGAGCAACCACCTCATTAGGGGTTGGAACATAAACCACATCGGGTCGTCGCTGTGCCGTTTCCGGTGCTGGTTCTGCTGTGGTCATTGCTGGTGTTGAGGCGGAAGCAGCAGGGGTTGAGGCAGAGGCAGCAGGGGTAGAAGCTTGTGCGTTGCCTTGAGCGCCCTCTTGAGTACTGTCTCGTTGCTGTCCACAGCCTGCTAATGTCAGACTTCCAGCGCTTAAACCGATAATGAGCAAGCGTGCAATGTTTTGTCTTTTTTGTTGTAGACGCATGGTGCTTTCTCCTAATGAATAGTGTTGTGTCAAGTAACTGAGAGCTGAATGACTGTTGTAACGTCAGGTACTTGCTGACGATCGCCCTACGGTTGAACCCGCTTTCGCATCAGCCACAGGATGGGAACGCCGATCGCTAGCACTGCCACCCCCACTAGCGCACCCAAGCCTGTAAAAACGAGGCTGGAGTAAAGCAAATAGAGGCAAACGCTACAAAAGAGCAGGGGCACTAGGGGAAACAACGGCACCCGAAACGGTCGAGGAGCCTCTGGTTCACGCCAGCGCAGCACGAACAACGCAATGCCTGACAGCAGAAAGAAGAACCAGAACACTGGGGCAGTGTAGTCCACCATCGTTTCAAAGCCTTTGCGGGTCAAAGCGCCCAGCAGTACGAGCGCCAGCGCGATCGCGCCCTGTACCAGCAGCGCATTAGCAGGGACGTTTGCGCGATTGTTCCAGCGTCCCAATAAGGCAAACGCTGGAAAGTCCCGCCCAAGTGCGTAGTTTGTGCGTGCGCCCGTAAAAATGGTGGCGTTTGTCGCGCCCAAGGCTGAAACGGCAATCAAAAAGCTGATGAATTTAGCGCCACCCTCGCCAGCGACCTGTCGCATGAGGTCGGCTGCTACTGCCTCGGAGCCTGCCATACCTGCTAGACCTAACCCTTGTAGATACGCTAGGTTAATCAGCAAGTAGATGCTGACAATAATGCCAATGCTCCACAATAAGGCTTTCGACATATTGCGCTGAACGTGGCGTATTTCTGCTGACAAGTGAGCTGCTTCATTCCAGCCGCCGTAGGTCAGCAGTACAAAGAGCATCGCTAACCCAAATGACCCTTGAGACGCTGGCTCTGCTGGCACAGGTGCAGTAGTTGTCGTTGCTGCTAAACCTGCCACAATAACCAGTAGCAGCCCTAGCACTTTTGCCAGTGTCAGCAGGTTCTGCGTCCACTTCCCTTGCTCGACGCCTGTAAAATTCAGCCCTGTCAACACGACAATACTGAGCATGGCGTAGAGAAACGAACTGTAGCTGCCCAACGGCAAAAGCTGTGCAGCGTAATCACCAAAGATAAATGCCAGTAGCGCGATCGAACCTGTTTGAATCACTGCCATCCGCGCCCAAGCAAAGAGAAAAGCAAGGTTTGGACCATACGCCCGCATGAAGTAGTGATAGCTACCGCCCGCATCCGGAAACGCGCTTGCCAGCTCTGCATAGCACAGTGCACCCACTAGCGACATGGCACCACCCAGAACCCAAATCGATAGCGCCATACCTGCACTACCCGCATTAGCAGCCACTAACGCAGGCGTCTCAAAAATGCCTGCCCCCACGACCATGCCAACAATGATGGCAGTGGCATCCGTGACGGAAAGCGTTGACTTTAGCAGGGTTGGCTGTGGCTCGATTGACTTGATTGTCATGTCCTACTACCTGAACGTTTTTGCATAAGAGACTTTGGACACTGAGCTAATTAGAAATTGTCAGGAACGCATCAAGGGAATGGCGATCGCTGCACCAGTGCCTGAACCAAAGCTGCTCTAACTCAATTTCAAAAGTACTGCTGGTAGCTTCCCTCTCAAGAGAGAACTATGACTAAAGATGGACGGAGCTAGAGATAACATCTGCTTTTAGAAATAGCTGTTGTTAAAAAGGACAGAACGCTGGGATCAAAGGGAGGTTTAGGTCTTAGCCAGGGGTTTTACGCTGTATCTTGTCCTAATTAATCTGACTGCTGTTGATCCAGCTATCCTCTGCACCAGTAACGCTGGCTGCAAAGCCTGTAAGCAATAGGAGCATGACTTTAGATATAAGCAATCAAACGACCACAGATAATGACAGCTACCCAGAGCAGCAGCGAGACAACAGCGATCGCTCGTACAGTCCATGGAGTCACGACCCCACGATTCCACATTCGAACCGAGCGATAGTGGAAGTGAAACAGCGCTGCATTGATGCCAGTCGCGGTAATAAGCAGTAGCTTGAGGCGGAAGGCAGGATTAGTGGCAAGCTGGTTGGCATCAACCGCAAACAACAAAAACCAGTTACAGCAGCGATCGCAAAACCCAGGTATGCCCAGGGCAGCAAATGCCACGCCATATCAGTAATCCAGAGCTGACGCGAGAAGCCTAACAGTCGTAGATCAAACATGACGATCGACCCAAACAGTAGCGCCAAGCCTAAAAGATGCAGGCTCTCGATCGCCGGATACAGCCACAGCCACTGGCGAATCGTGTGAGATAAAACACTTTGTTCTAGCCATAGCCAGCCAGATACCGCCAGCAGCATCAGCGCAGTTCAACGGTGCGATCGCCGACAATGAGCCGCTCCACTCGCATCTCATTTGCTTCACTACGATGCGGATACCCTACTAATCTCACTGTTTGTCCTGCCTTTAGTGACCCTTGTGGCAAGCCTCGTCGCTCCATCCGCGTTGGTGGCGCCAAAACAGCCGTCCAGACTTTATTCCCAGATTTCAAGCGAATTGTTGTGTGTGGGTTCCCAGCACTAACCTGCTGAATTTTGCCCGTCACATTAAGCGTCTTCTGATCGTTGTATTCACTCCAACCATGATGAGCGCTGGCTTCATTAGCATCAACCGTCAGAGTGGCGATCGATGCTGCTACGACTGCTGCGTACATCAGCCCTTGTTTGGACATAAATCATTAGCTCCTACTGCTGTGATAGTCCGACTGTTGTGATATTTCTACTGTTGTGATGGAGAAAGCGTTAGCTGCTAGAGAGTGACTAACAGCTAACGACTGATCGCTTCAGTTGTGTAACCGTCTCGCAGATCTGGGTGCGATGTTGCAGTTGTTGTGACCCAACTCATCTCACCCATGTCCTTAGTGTGAAGACTGAATATGACAGAAAAATGTCAGGGGCGATCGTGCTAGAGATCAGCAGCCAGCCGTACCAATGCAAAAAGTGCTGGCAACAGATTCCCCTTTTGTTTCCCCTCAATCTCCCTTTACGGTAGGGAAGCTGCGGCAGGAGGCTCTTGCTTCGTAGCGTGTCAAACGGGAAGGGGTAGAGTCTGCGATCGCCGTTAGAACACTGCGGCTTCAGAAGTTGTAGTTAAATCGACCTTACAAACAGCGTCATGCTCTTGAAAATCCTGGCGGTTTATGAATAATCTTGAAGTAAATAGACAGCAATTTTGCCCTTCCTGGCTCTTGCAGCCATTCCCATAAAGGAGTCGTGAGTGAACGCAGCCGAACAGGCAACGTCCCTGGAAACAACCAGCAAAATCGCCGCCGCCGCCAACCTCTTTAAAGCCGAGTTTCCTGATGCCAGATCAGACCTGAAACCCTGGGTGAACGATTCTGACACGCGAGAACTGGTTGATCCCGAGTCGATCGATATTGGGTTTCACTTTCCTGGGTTTTCGCGTTTGCTCCAAAGCCGTAGCCTGTTGCTGCAAATCCGCTTTTACCAAGAAACCCAGACTGGAGAACGCCGGGCGATCGGTGCAGAGATTGCAGGTTTTGACCATCGCGGCAAACAGTGGTGGCTTTCTACCGTAGATAACTGGGCGTTTGAAGGCAGCAACTACCCCACGCCCGAAATGGGAGAGAAATTGAAAGCGTTTCTAAGAAACGTTTTGGCACTGTTTAACAGCTAGACTCAGCCGTTGCTCCTCACGTCTCACTTGCCGATCGCAATTCTCGGCAGTCGATGCTTGAAGCCACAGAGGATTTCCCACGAAATGGTATCAAGCATGGCTGCCCAGTCGTCTGCTGCGATCGATTCGTTGCCGTCTTTCCCTAACAGCGTCACAACTTCGCCTTCCCGCAGATCGGGGATCGCACTCACATCCAGCATAAGTTGATCCATTGTCACCGCACCAATTTGCGGTACTCGCTGCCCCCGAACGATCGCCTCCATTTTGTTGGATAGATTGCGCGGCACACCATCGGCATAGCCGATCGCCACGACAGCAATTTGTCGTTCCTGGTCTGCCACATATCGGTGTCCATAGCTCACGCCCGTTCCAGGTGGAATCGTTTTCACTTGCGTCACTCTTGCTCTCACCTGTAGGGTAGGCTGGAGGTCAAGTACAGCTTTCAAGTGGTCTGCCGGATACAGCCCGTAGATTGCCAGACCAACCCTTACCATGTCGTAGTGAAACGTTGCATCTGACAAGGTGCCGCCAGAATTCGCCAGATGCAACCGCGGTGGGTAAATGCCGCAAGCGTTAATTTGGGCGATCGCCGCTTCAAACCGCTGTTGCTGCTGCTTGGCAATGGTTTGGTTTGGGTCTTCTGCCGTTGCCAAATGGGAGTAAACGCTGTCAATTTGCAGCTTTGGCAACCGCTGCACCAGTTGCACAAACTCGGCTGCTGCCTGCCAGTCAGTACCCAACCGCGACATACCAGTATCTAGCTTGAGATGCACTGATAGAGACGGCTGTTGAGTTTGTGCCAGCACGTCTGCAAAGATAAGCGCCTGACGCGGTGTGCATAAGGTTGGTTGCAGTTGCCAATGGACGATCGCCCGAATTTGCTCTGGAGTGTGGTTTGCGCCCAACACCAACACTGGCGCATTGATCCCGGCTTCCCGGAGTTCAATCCCTTCAGGGATCGTGGCAACGCCCAGCCAGGTTGCTCCAGCGTGCAGCGCTGCCTGAGCAACGGTTGTCGCACCATGACCGTAGGCATCTGCTTTGACCACTGCCATTAGCTCTGTCTGGTCTGACAGCAGCCTGCGAATTTGCTGGACATTTTGGGCGATCGCGCTGAGGTTTACTTCAACCCATGCCCGTTCGCGTCGCATCAACGCAATTCCTGGGCTTTGCTCCCAACTCAACATGGCACTTGGCTCCTCCACTCGTATCATGAAAGCGTTTAGCGATGAGCTTATAAGTCCGATCGCTGACCGCTTTTTATAAATGAACAGAACCTTACCAGCTTTTTGCCGACTTGCAAAATGGTGGACGATCGCAAACAAGCAGCAAGACATGAAGCCTATGTAGCGATCCTATCTGGATTGTGAGCAAGGATTTTACTGGAATCCTTGCTCACAAAGCCTCTCAATCTCACAACTGATTTAGGACTGCTATACCATCTAGGGTTGTGGTTTCGGTGGGGTGGCATTGGGTAAGAAAAAGATTAGCTCTCCATCTTTCACACGCGTTTGACCACCCAGCGCCAAAATTTCCTTCTTGGCTCGCTCTTGCGTCGTTTTGTCATTCGCAGCAACAGCCTGGTAATAAATTGATGTCCAGGCTTGAAACCGTACTGATATGCTATTCGGGTCTTGCCGCAAAAACGTTACTGTTTGTTGAAAGATGGGTTCAAGCTCTTGATAAGAAGTGCCCTGTACCCATTTGGCTGCCATTGCGTGCGAGTTGATTGAACCAGGAACATCGCCTAGCAATAGTAGTTGATCCAGCCCTTTAAACCGCCAGACTTGAAAGGCTCTGGGGTGAATTTGGGGCGATAAGGCAGCAGTACCCCGATCCATAAACCGCACGGCAGTTCGTGGTTCACCTAACTGATAGGAGATAGTCCCTGAAAGGAACAGATAAACATCGACAAAGCGCGGGTCTAAGTGCGTAATGATATCAAAGTACTCAGTACTAAGGGCATAACCAGTGTTAACGCGAACCGCATCGTCGCCGTAGTACTGCAAAAAATTGAGGAACGTCCAGTCTGCAACTAGGTTATTGAAGCCAAAGGTGGGGAGTTGCTTTAGCAGGCGTAGCCGAACGGCTTCTTGTTGCTCTGCCTGCTTCGGGTTAGAGAGCCAGACGGACGGACGGGTTAGCTGCGATCGTTGCATCAAAACTACGCCAGCCAGAGCTGCGATCGCGATCGCACCACCAACAAAGGGCTGCCACCATCGTGATTGTCCTCTCCCTGCTGCACTTGCCTTGATGCCTTTAGCTACCATGTCTCGCCCATTCTGTTCTATACACAGCAATCTTTTTTATCCAGTTGTCCCGCTTTCTCCCAGCACAGGCTCACAACTTTCAAAAACTTTACAAAACTCTACCAAACTCAAAATAAAGGTTTAGCAAAGTTAATGGCGTTCCCCCTATGCCAATCTCTTGAGATTCGGTTAGATTGGCTGAAAGGTTTCAATCTAAATCCTATCAGGGTGTTGGTATGAGCATACGTTGAGTGCTTGGGGATGATTGTTAAACCGTCTTCTCTGCACTGGGCTATAGTCATGCTAACTGGATATTTTGCATTCACAATTTGTTGAAATCACCTAATGCCCTCGCTGCGATCGGGTGAGCGCTTTCGGTGATACTGCTCGCTTCAACCCAGTCCGGCTGCTACCGCGCCTATCTACCTTTTAAGCCAATTCATTTATTTACCATCAATGAACCGACCCTCAAAGCGCGCTCCTTTGTTTCACCTTGCTCTCTGTGGTGGGGCTATCGCTGCCACAGCGGCTGTGTCTCTTTTTGTGCCTAGTCTGACCCGTGTACGTGCGGCGCTGCAAGAGAGTCCGAAGACGGTTGTTGATGAAGCGTGGCAGATTGTCAACCGCGAATACGTTGATGGCACTTTCAATCAAACCGATTGGCAGGAGATCCGTAAATCACTGCTTGGCAAGAACTACACATCGCGTGAGCAAGCATACGTAGCACTGCGATCGGCATTGGAGAAGCTGAACGATCCCTACACTCGCTTCATGGATCCCAAGCAGTATGAGGCACTGAGTAGTCAAACCTCTGGGGAACTATCGGGCGTTGGTATCCGGTTGGAGGTCAGCGAGCAAACGAAAGTGCTGACGGTCGTCGAACCGATCGAAAACTCTCCAGCGATTAAAGCGGGGCTTCAGGCGGGGGATCAAATTCTGGCGATCGATGGCAAGCAAACGAAAGGCATGACCGTTGAGGATGCTTCCAACCTGATTCGTGGCGACGTAGGTACAAAAGTAAAGCTTGAGGTTGGGCGGCAAGGCGCAAGCAAAAAGAGCGTAGCCCTCACCCGCGCCCGCATTGAGCTACCGACTGTGCGCTATGCACTCAAGCAAGAAGGTGGCAAGCGCATCGGCTACATCCGCTTGAATGAGTTTAGCGCTCATGCTGCCGACCAAATGCGGCGCGCCATTCAGGATTTGAACAGCCAGCAGATTGAAGGCTATGTACTCGATCTGCGTGGTAACCCTGGTGGGCTGCTCCAGGCAAGTATTGACATTAGCCGGATGTGGATGGATAAGGGATCAATCGTGCGCACGGTCGATCGCCGAGGCAACAATGAGGAAATTGGAACCAACCGCACGGCTCTGACTAAACTACCGCTTGTTGTTTTGGTTGATGGCAACTCAGCTAGCTCCAGTGAAATTCTCACGGGTGCGCTAAAAGATAACGGGCGTGCAACGGTAGTGGGTAGCCAAACTTTTGGCAAAGCGCTGGTACAGTCAGTTCATTCACTCTCGGATGGATCAGGTCTGGCAGTGACGATCGCGCACTACTACACGCCTCTGGGCACTGACATCAGCCACAAAGGCATTACGCCAGATGTCAAGATTGACCTGAGCGACGAGCAGCGGCAAAAGCTGGCTTCTAATCCCAAACTGGTAGGGACTAAAGATGATCCGCAATATGCGCGTGCTCTCGCAACCTTACAAAAAGTTGCCCTGACGCAACCTGCGCCAGCTACAGCACAGCAAGCCATTCAAAGTCAGAAGTAACAACGTCTGGCTCTCAAAAGTTTGGCTGTTGAGAAATGGGGTTAACAGTCGCTTGCCGATCAGCGACTGTTAACCCCACTTTTTTTGGAACTGTCGGTTATTGTTTGTTACTGGTTGTTTGTGTGGATCTGGCCCACTAAATGTCTTAGCTCTGGCAAGATTAGCGTCTGCATAGCAAGCGTCACAGCACCTGTAGAGCCAGGAATCGAAAACACGAGCTTGGCACGAAAAACTCCTGCGATCGCCCGTGATGCCATTGCCCGCGAACCAATGTCTTGATAACTAAGCCAGCGAAACAGTTCGCCAAAACCAGGTAATGTCTTTTCTAGGAGTGCAGCGATCGCGTCGTAGGTGGTGTCTCTTGGCGCAATACCAGTGCCACCGTTAATAATGACGGCTGCTACGTCTGTTCGTTGACTAAGTTGCTCAAGCTCGGTCTGAATCTGCACAGGCTCATCTTTGAGAATGACATAAGCAGCAACCTCATGCCCTGCATCATGCAGCAGTTGTCGGATTAGCTGCCCACTGCGATCTGTTTCGACGGTGCGGGTATCACTGACGGTCATGATCGCACAGTTAATAGCAACGGCAGAGTCAGGATGAGGAGTGGCTACCATTGCTTACCGATAATAGTGAGAGTTCCTTTAAAGCTTGTTGAGGGGTTGAAAACGTGCAAGAAACAACCCCAAGCTAATCAGTGATCGATCGTGCAAGAACAACCGCTAACGCGCTTCTACGATTTACTAAACTCCAGCCCATGGTCGTTCGCATAGCGCTCCATAAAGCGCATAAAGCGATCCCATTCCTGAGGCGATCGAATAATATAAGTTGCTTCTAACGCATCAGGCTGACCGTTCACAAATTTAGCATTTACTTCTCGTGAAACCAGTTCACCTTCTTCGTCCACTAAATACATCCCGGTGATGGCATCAGTGCTGGTGCTGCTGAGTGCGGTAGGGCTTTGAAAGTAAAAAATGGCTTTGCCGTTGCTACCGTCACGGGAGCGAGTCAAACTAATATCAGGGACGACATCTTCATCAATACCTCTAGCAAATTGAATTTGAGCCATAATTCTCAATCAGCGTTTGTGTTAGGTGGAAGACTATTCTCCCATGTTACGGTAGGCGCAAAAACAGGCTGTTTAAAAAGGCAGCTTTTGCAAGCCTAAATGCCTTGCTGCTGAAGCTTAAGAGCGATCGCGTCACTGTTATGTAGTGCCTGGAGCAGTTGAACAACCTCAAAAAAGCATCACGAAAAATCCAGGTTTCGTTATAGGTCGTGAAAAAATAGGAGAGTTACTGCTTCATCAAGTACTGCTTTGCTTCGGTCTACAACGGCTGCTTGCGATCCCCAACTAGTTAAGAAAACGGGGATCGTTTCTTTAGGGCTAGCCTTGGCGCAGTTTTTCTAGTACGCTGCGGTCCTCCAATGTGGAGGTATCGCCTGAAATTTCGACACCGCTTGCCAAATCGCGCAGCAGGCGACGCATGATTTTGCCAGAACGAGTTTTGGGTAAGGCATCGGCAAAGCGAATCTCACCAGGACGGGCGATCGCACCAATCTCTTGCACGACGTGCTGCTTGAGTTCCTTCAGCAGGGCATCACTGGAACTATACGTGCCTTCCAGCGTGACAAATGCCACAATCTCTTGCCCTTTAAGCTCATCTGGTTTACCTACGACAGCGGCTTCAGCAACGGCAGGATGGGACACCAGCGCCGACTCAATTTCCATTGTGCCGAGGCGATGCCCAGCCACGTTGATCACATCGTCTACCCGACCCATCACCCAAAAGTAACCATCTTCATCACGACGGGCACCATCGCCTGCAAAGTAGGTGTACTGTCCATCTTTAGGTGGGATATGCTCCCAATAGGTACGACGGAAGCGATCGGGATCGCCATAGACTGTGCGTAGCATACCGGGCCACGGATGCCGTACAGCTAGATAGCCTCCCTCGTTTGCACCGACAGAATTGCCATCCAGATCAACCACATCTGCCAGAATGCCGGGAAACGGTAGCGTTGCTGAACCCGGTTTGGTGGGGATCGCACCTGGTAGCGCTGTAATCATGATGCCGCCTGTTTCCGTCTGCCACCACGTATCTACGATCGGGCAACGTCCACCGCCAATAATTTGTTGATACCAGATCCAGGATTCTGGATTGATCGGCTCGCCGACTGTGCCAAGCAAGCGCAGAGACGATAAATCCCGCGCTTTGGGATGCTCGTCACCCATTTTAATAAAGGCTCGAATTGCTGTAGGCGCGGTGTAGAAGACGTTAACACCATGCTTTTCAATGACATCCCAAAAGCAGCCGGGGTTGGATGCTCGGGGCGCACCCTCGTACATGACGGTCGTTGCACCATTGGACAAGGGACCATAGACAATATAGCTATGTCCCGTAATCCAGCCGACATCGGCAGTACACCAGTAAACATCGGTGTCTTGCAGGTCAAAAATCCACTTAGTGGTGATGTGGGTGTAAAGGTTGTAGCCACCAGTCGTATGCACAACGCCTTTTGGCTTGCCAGTGCTGCCGGAGGTATAGAGAATGAAGAGCAGATCTTCACTATCCATTGGTTCAGCGGGGCAGTGGGCAGAAACCTGGGACTGAAGTTCGTGCCACCAATGGTCACGATCGCCCTGCATTTGCACATCCTGCCCAGTACGCTTAACGACGATCATGGCTGAGACGCTGGGCACGCTACCATTTGCCAACGCTTTATCAACCTGTTCCTTTAACGGCACGATCGCATCTTTACGCCAACCGCCATCTGCTGTAACGACGACTTTTGCTTCGCCATCGACCAACCGATCGCGTAATGCCTCAGCGCTGAAGCCACCAAACACAACGGTATGGGCAGCACCAATCCGCGCACAGGCTAGCATGGCGATTGCCGCTTCAGGAATCATCGGCATATAAATGCCCACGCGATCGCCTTTCTGCACACCCAGATGCTTCAAGGCATTGGCAAACTGGCACACTTCTCGATGCAATTGAGCGTAGGTGAGGGTGCGCGAGTCTCCTGGTTCACCTTCCCAAATCAGCGCTGCCTTATTGCGTCGCCAGGTAGTGAGATGACGATCGAGACAGTTGTAGGAGATATTTAATTTGCCATTCACAAACCATTCTGCAAACGGCGGTTGCCAGTCCAGCACTTTATCCCATTTTTGAAACCAGTGCAGTTCAGTTTCTGCCAGGTCTGCCCAGAATGCTTGAGGATCGGCTTTAGCCTTCTCGTACAGGCGCTGGTAGTCCTCCAGGCTCTTGATATGTGCCTTCTCGGAAAACTCGCTCGCTGGATGAAAGAGACGATTCTCGTGCAGGATGGATTCAATAGTCGGCTGTGACATGGCGTGTTAAGGGATTGAGTCTACGCACTCAAACAATATTACAGCATACCGATTTGCGACCCCATCACTCTCATCTGTTGACATTTGTTGCACACCTAGGAAGCACTGGTCACGTGTTAAATCCAGGGTTCATCATCGTCCAGGTCATCGACTTTAGAATCAGGCTGTGTAGAAGCAGGCGGTTCGGTTGTTGGCTGGGGAGGCTTGATTGGAGTGGGTGGGGCGATCAATTCATCGGCAATCCAGGGTTCGTCATCAATCCAGGGCGCATCATCGTCAAGGTCAGTTGCTTCAGAAGGGATTGCTGAAGGAGCAGTTGAGAAAGTCTCTGGGGACGCTTGGCGGCTGTCGGGTACGCTGGATTGCTTTGCAGCGTCTTCTGGTGCCGATGGGGCATCTAACTCATCGGCTAGCGTGGGCTCGAGGATTTCCTTCGCCTGCACTGTGAGCGTTTGAATGCCGTCTTCGACTTGTTCGGTGAGGATTTGAATGCTGTCTCCAAACTGGGCGCTGAAAGTCTGAGTGCGTTCTTTCATACGCTCGGTAAGCTGTTGGCTGTTTTCTCGAGTCTGTCCAACGATCGTCTGCGCGTCTTCCTGAAGTTGTTCGTTGAAGGTTTGGATGGTCGCTTGCGCCTGTTGAGAGAGCGATCGCGCCCGCTCTTTAAACTGCCCAGTCAGTGATTGAAGCCGTCCCTTTGCCTGTTCGGTAACGGTTTGTGCCTGTTGAGAGAGCGATCGCAATTCTTCGGTTGCTTGACCGTAATCTTCTTGTAGCACTGCCTTCGCTTTCGCCAACGTTTGTTTAATGCCTGTCTGGTACACCGCCAGATTTTGGGCAACGCTTTCAGTCACCAGTACGCGCCTGCGCCCAAGGCTAAGTATTTGTGATGGAGGCAGTTGGTAAAGATCGCCTGCAATGCCTGCCCACCCGCTAGATGCCAACAAATAGCAGTTAATTTCACCCGTCCTCAGGCTAAACAGGTAGTCAATGATTTTGCCGCTTTTATTGCCGGTATCGCTCCAGACTTCGCATTGCAGAAGTGATTCGAGCTGGCGGACTTTGGTAGCATCCGTTTCTTCAGGCTGGTTGTGGGTCAAAATGCCGTTAGAACCTAACGTGCTGATTTGAGCTAACCTAAAGGCTGTTTTTTTCGTTCCAAAGCTGCCTGCTTTGCAAACAAAGCCCAGTACGCGATGGGCAGAGGGATACATCCACATCACTTCTACTCGCCCCAGGGTTTCCATTGTGCTGCGATCGAGCACCAATTGGTTGAGCAAATCACTTTGCCGGATCAGGTCTGGTGGTGTCGTCATCGTCTCTTTGCGCCTGTTGCAATCTCTGCCGTCAGAATTGATCTCTCTTTCGATTCTATGCTGCCCAAAGTCAAGTGGTTGGCTGAAGCACCTGCAAGCTTGACGCAGTTATAGCATCGGCTTCAGTTTGAGTTTCAAATAACTACTGAGTCGGCTGCCTCGCAACCAACTGCAACATTACGTCTAGCAGCGTTGTTCGATGGAGCTTCATAGAGAGGAAATTAGGCTTGTCGCTTCACTTTTTCACTAAAGAAGTTGCTGATTTCTTTGAACGTTGTTGGGTTCTGGCTCCTGCTGATTGGCTTTATAGTGCCTCTACACCTTACTTTCTACGCTTAACCCACGTACAGCAATCTTACGGTTTTCAAAGACTTGCACAATGCCGTTCGTGATCGTTTCAACCACAGTGCGATCACACGCCTTTAAAAAGGCTTCTGCCGTCAGTGTGCCTTTGAAAAACTCCTTTGCCTGCGCCAACAAACGACGCGACTCTGCAAACCCAATGGACTTAATAATGTACGTTGCTACAGGTGAATTTTTGATGTCGTAAGACGATGCCTGCCCTCGTCCTTTTTCTACCAGACTCAACACATCCCATTCCAGATCGGTTGCTGGGGCAACGGCCATCGACAGTTGAGGCAAAAAGTTTTCTAGCTGCGCCACAGATCGCCCCTGCGACGGCAACTCTCCCATCATGGTTGCCAGGGGAATATCGCGCCCAAGACGCTGCGAGAGGGCTTCAATGACGGCGATCGACAAGAGTTTGCTGCCTAGATAGAGACGTGCGACATCGAGATTTCGCTGAGTGCGTGTAATAAGTTGCTGATAGACCAACGCGCTCGGTTCTGCCCCAAAGGTCTGAAAAACCAGTTCGGGCTTCAGATAGTACATGAAGCCCTCCATCTTTTGCAGCGATACGCGATAGCCATGCACTGTATAGGAGTTCGCATTCTTTAGATCGTGATTGGTTTCAGGCAGCAGGTTCCAGGTGTTGTCAAGAAAGTCAGCCGCAGAAGGATAGGCAAAATTTTCTACATCGCGGTTTGCCAATCGTACCGATCGCTGCACCACACTGCTTAACTGCTCATCGTTCCAGCCAAAGTTCATGACCTGGTTAACATAGTGCAATCGCTCGTAGAGGCTATCACTTGGGCTTAACCCTGAAGCCGAATGCTTACGAAACGGGATAGTCGCCTCAATACAAGCCACTACTTGAGCAATCTGTGCCGCTGGAAGCGCGTGCTCCAAAAACTTGGCGGCAATCACAGCGCTGAGAAATTCATTTTGCCCAGCCGTAGGCAACAACACTTGCTCTGGCACAAAACCAAAAAGCTGCGATACTATCTCGAACATGATGTCGTTAGGCAGTTCTGTACGATCGCGAATGACCAGTTGCCCTGTAATTTCCTTGACGAACGCAGAAATATAGCCACTGATGTTGACGCTTACGCCTTGATCGACCTGGACGTACACCAGATCATGAAACAACGCTGCCAACACTTCGATCGCGTCGCCCGACTCACCCACCTCAAAGATATGCTCAGGCGTATGAAAAAACCGCCACGGACCCGTCATGGTCTGAATCACAAGTTCGGCAGTTTTGCTCAACTGCGCGGGATCAGCCTTCCCTTCTAACTGCTGAATCGCCCACTGCAACTTTGCTAGGCAGCGTTCTTGGTCCTGTCCTGCCTCCCAGTCCCGTTCAAGCGCCATAGGGGTTTCTCCACTCAGATTGAGCACGATGCACAAGTTTGTTGCATGGTAGCAGGAAGACCTATCAGGTACGACACCGCTTGATACCATTCCTTACGTTTCACCATTACATAGTCAGAATATATTCAGACAATGCAATGGAAGGTGGGGGGTAGGCGATACCCAAATAGCTTTCTGCACCGCCTGCTTCACTACCCAGAGATTAGCAGTTTTAGCTAAAGCTGATTCTCTGCAATTAGGTTAAGCGTGCCCCAAATTCTGGCTGAACTCGCACAGGCGCTACTGCATTAAAATGAACCTAGAATGCTCAACCTGTTTCAACCTGTTTCTGTCATGACAGAACGGTTTCACTTACCCCACAGTGCTTAATATCTTACTTGTTCCACCTGCTTGATTATTAGATAGTCATAATAAATTGTAAGAGAGAGTTTAGGGGCGTGGCTTGCAGGCAGGGGCTTCTACCCCTCCACCCCAAAAGCATCTTTAGCTCTATGCCATCCGGTTACTTCTTCCCTATACCCTCTGTCTACTCCCTACCAAAAATATGATTGATCTTTATTACTGGACAACGCCAAACGGTCATAAAATTACTCTTTTTCTAGAGGAAGTTGGCTTACCTTACAATGTGATCCCGATCAATATTGGTAAAGGCGATCAGTTTAAACCTGAATTTCTTAAGCTTGCGCCCAATAACCGCATTCCTGCCATTGTGGACAACGATCCAGCTACAGGTGATGCGCCTCTTTCGGTCTTTGAGTCGGGTGCAATCCTGTTATACCTGGCAGAGAAAACGGGCAGGCTCATTCCTACCGATCTGCATGGGCGTGTTGAGGTGTTGCAGTGGTTGTTCTGGCAAATGGGGGGTTTGGGACCGATGGCTGGGCAGAACCATCACTTCAGTCAATATGCGCCAGAAAAAATACCGTATGCGATCGCACGCTATGTCAACGAGACAGGGCGGTTATATGCCGTAATGAATCAGCGACTTAGCGATCGTGAGTTTCTAGCAGGCGACTACTCGATCGCCGATATTGCCTCTTATCCGTGGATTGTGCCCTACGAGAAACAAGGGCAAAACCTCGCAGACTTTCCTCACCTGAAGCGATGGTTTGAAGCCATTCAGGCGCGTCCTGCTACGGTGCGTGCCTATGCAAAAGCAGACGCATTCAAAAACCAGACGATCGATCCAACCCAGGCAAGAGACTTGTTGTTTGGTCAGTCAGCGAAGACGATTCAGGATTGAACCTGAACCTTTCATACTGTACAAGCCCCTTATAAGGTAGACCTAGGCAATTTTAGCGCTCGCGCTTGAAAAGACTCATACCTAAAACTGCACGTTCTTAAAACTGCACTTTGAAAAGCTGGAAAAGTTCTCCAGGGAGCGTCTTCACAATTTTGCCACCAGATGCATGGACGGTTTTCTGCCAACTGGCGATCGGCTCTAAAAAGACTTCGGTGCCCAGGTACATTTCTAGAATCGCCCAGTTCTCAGCCAGGGGTGTTTCTGGATCGAGGGCATCAAAGACAAACACGCCGCCTGGTTTTAACACGCGCTTGACTTCTGTTAGTACCGCTGCCCAGTAATCGAGGGGATAGTAACAGCTAACGCCTGTGGCGATCGCGAGATCAAACTGCTTGGCTTCGTAGTCTAACTGGTGCGCCGCACCTAACGCCACGCCTTTAAACAGCTTCGAGTTGAGCTGCGGTCCACGAGCGTTCAAAATATCGCGCGCGACGTTGCTGATTTCTTGCCCATAAAAGAGTGCTTCCCACTCGCGCCACGGGTAAATCAAAAAGCTGACCCCGCAACCTAAATCCAGGCATTGCTGATTTTTCTTCGGTTTGGCGAGTTCCCAGAAGGGCGAAGTCAGCTTTGCCTGAAGCGAACCGGATGCTCGCTCTCGAAAGATCGGCATAGCTTCCACTTCTTCTGGCAGTTCAAACGCTTCGCCCCGATATTCGCGGTTAAAGCGGGTTGTGACGGCAACCATCTGGGTCTGCCAGTCCTGCAGGGTACTTAGTTCGCTGAAGTAGCTGTTGCTAGAAAATGCTCCTTGGGAGTCAGACGCTTGTTTTTTTGCCATGCCCAGATCGATTCCTCTAGCAACGGTATTTATTGAGCTAGCAGCTAGCAGCTACCAGTCGCACTTTATCAAACGGCTAAGCGCTAGCGCTTCCATCAACGTCCGGTCAGCGCTCGGGTAAAGTTCTGACGGTAAGGCTTATTAAAAATGAGGACGGGCCACAGCAACGCTAGATAAACGCGACCACTGCTGAAATTGGTGCGTCTGAAGCCCGTCCAGAATTTCCAGATGCCAATGCTATAGCCGATTAGTGCCAGAAAACCAATGATTCCCATGTCTCGATCCTCAATTAACTTACAACAGTTGACTGACAAACCTTGCAGTTGAAGCTACACCGATCGCATCGGTCACTCCGGATAGATGCGATCGTCAAAAACAGCGTTCCACGATGCGGTAAACAGCGCAAGTGTGAAATAGCAAACAGACCTCAGCTTTCAATTGGAGTAACCTTGACCAATCAAAGTATGACTTTGGAGTGGCAGGTATCCCCTACGATGGCTGAGAGACATGCTTTCCCTAGTTCTATCCTATCTGTAGCGACGATCGCACGACCACTTTTGCTGGGATGATTGCTCCCGATACGCTCTCGACCCCAGGTAAGGATGTCTAAATCGCTGTAAACATACGACACTAGAGGGGAGCGGTTGTGCCTTTCTTTAACAGCTTGGAATCAACAGGATGGCGATCGTATGCGAGCAGTTTTGATGGCGGGTGGATCGGGCACGCGATTGCGACCGTTGACGTGTGATTTGCCCAAGCCGATGGTGCCAGTATTAAATCGCCCGATCGCAGAGCATATTGTCAACCTGCTCAAGCGCCACCGTATTACCGAGATTATTGCAACGCTGCACTACCTGCCCGATGTGATGCGCGACTACTTTCAGGATGGTAGTGATTTTGGCGTGCAAATGACCTATGCCGTGGAAGAGGATCAGCCGCTCGGCACAGCAGGCTGCGTGAAGAATATTGCCGAGTTGCTCGATCGCACCTTTCTGGTCGTCAGTGGCGATAGCATTACTGATTTTGACCTGAGCGCTGCTATTCGGTTTCACAAGCAGCGCCAGTCGAAAGCAACGCTGATTTTAACTCGCGTGGCAAACCCGATCGAATTTGGCGTGGTGATTACTGACCGGGACGATCGCATCCTCCGCTTTCTCGAAAAACCTTCGACCAGTGAAGTGTTTTCGGACACTGTGAATACAGGTACATACATTCTTGAGCCAGAAGTACTGGATTATTTGTCTGAAAATCAGGAAGCCGATTTTTCCAAAGATCTATTTCCGTTGCTATTAGAGAAACGGGAGCCAATGTACGGCTATGTTGCCGAAGGCTACTGGTGTGATGTCGGTCATTTGGATACCTACCGCGATGCTCAGTACGACGGCTTAGAGCGAAAAGTAAAGCTGGACATTGCTTACGAGGAGCGATCGCCCGGTTTATGGGTGGGTCAGAATACTTTCCTCGACCCCACTGCCAAAATTTCAACGCCTGTAATGATTGGCAGTAATTGCCGCATTGGTGCGCGAGTGCAGCTTGAAGCGGGCACCGTCATTGGCGATAACGTGACGATCGGTGCCGATGCCGACCTCAAGCGTCCCATTATTCTCAATGGCGCAATTATTGGTGAAGAAGCCCATCTGCGAGCGTGTGTAATTGCACGCGGTACACGGGTTGATCGTCGTGCCCATGTGCTGGAAGGTGCAGTCGTGGGTCCTTTATCGACGATCGGCGAAGAAGCGCAGGTTAGTCCGGGTGTACGGGTGTGGCCCAGCAAACGAGTTGAATCGGGTGCCACGCTGAATATCAACCTGATCTGGGGACACGCTGCTTATCGCAATCTTTTTGGGCAACGTGGTGTATCAGGCTTAGCGAATGTCGATATCACGCCAGAGTTTGCGGTGAAGTTGGGTGCGGCGTATGGTTCCACGCTTAAGCCTGATGCTCAAGTTGCTGTCTCGCGAGATCAGCGCAGCATTTCACGGATGGTGTCGCGATCGCTCATTGCTGGGCTGATGTCCGTTGGCGTGAATGTGCAAAACCTGGAAGCCACTGCCATTCCACTAGCGCGTACGATTGTCCCCACACTGTCGATCGCGGGTGGCATCCATGTGCGAATGCATCCTGATCGTCCCGACCACATTCTGATTGAGTTCTTCGACTACAACGGCATCAATATTTCTAAAGCCCGTGAAAAGAAGATCGAAGGTGCTTATTTCAAAGAGGATTTCCGCCGCGCCCAAATTCAGGAAATTGGCAATGTTGTTTATGCCAATCAAGTCGTAGATATTTACGGTACCTGCTTTGAAAAACATCTGAATGTTGAAGCGATTCGCCACAGCAGTTCAAAGGTGGTTATCGACTACGCTTATGCGGTTTCGGGTGCCGTGCTGCCACAGCTACTAGCTAAATTTGGTTGCGATGCTGTCGTGCTCAATGCCAGCCTTAGCCACACCGCGCCCAACCCCTCCGATCGTGAAGTCTTGCTGAGTCAACTGGGTCATGTAGTGGAAGCGTTGAAAGCCACTTTTGGTGTGCAGGTTTCTGCTAACGGCGAGCAACTGATTCTGGTTGATGAAGCGGGTAGCGCTATTCGGGGCGAAGTGTTAACAGCACTCATGGCAGATATGCTGCTGGTACATCATCCAAGAGGTACGATCGTCGTCCCAGTCAATGCTTCTAGCGCTGTCGAACAAATTGCTCATCGACATGACGGCAGGGTGATTCGCACAAAGGCAAATCCAACTGCGCTGATGGAAGCATGCCACGCTAGCCCCAACGTAATTTTGGGTGGCAGTGGCGATATGGGCTTCATCTTTCCGCAGTTGCATCCCGGCTTTGATGCCATGTTTTGCATTGCTAAGCTGATTGAAATGCTGACGATTCAGGAGCGATCGCTCGGTCAAATCCGTGCTGAACTCCCTCGTGTTTGCCACAAAACCTGCATGGTTCGCTGCCCTTGGACGGCGAAAGGTGCCTTAATGCGGCATTTGGTTGAGACCCATCCTATTGATAGTTTGGAACTGGTAGATGGCGTGAAAATCTTTAATCATCAGCACAATAGCTGGGTGCTCATTCTGCCCGATGCTGGCGAACCGCTGGTTAATATCTATGCCAATAGCAACGATCGCGGTTGGGTTGATGAAACGCTGCGCGAATATCGCCTCCGTGTACAAGAATTCGTTAACCAGCACCAGGAGGCAGAAGCAGCGAAAGCGGAAAGCCAGTATTAGAATAGAGTATTAGTTTTTAGTTGATGCTCCATGAATAGCTGCATCTTGATGGCAGAAATTGTCCAGGCTCCCGAATTGCGCTACACGTCTGACACTCAAACTCCGATCGCGGAAATGTTTGTGGAGTTTCCTGGCTTGCGTGCCGAAGACCCACCTTCGCGGCTCAAAGTAGTGGGTTGGGGCAACCTGGCTCAGGAGATTCAAGAGCGCTTCCACCAGGGCGATCGCGTGGTCATTGAAGGAAGTTTGAGAATGAATACGATCGATAGACCCGAAGGCTTCAAAGAAAAGCGCGCCGAACTCACTGCCCAACGCATTCATAGCCTTGGAGCCGATACCGCTCTGGAAACCTCTACTGCCTCTACACCCGCGCCTGCCAGCAATCAAGCTGCTAAACCAAGTGGTGCAGCACCATCGGCAAAACCAGCTCCAGCAACCCCTACCGCTAAAGCTAAAACAGGCAAATTTCAGACACAACCTGAACCAGCGACTGCAACACCAGACTTTGATGATATTCCGTTCTAAACGGGCGATCGCCCTATAAGTTTGCTCGTACGGCGGTGCCCGATCGCCGCTCGTTCTACTAAGCGTTGCTCTGCTTAGCGGCTTGGAGTACTTGATCCCACGACTCTTGCTCTTGAAGCGACTGCCAGCCTGCCTGCCAGAGTGCTTGATCCTTCAAGAGCCGCGCATTGACCCAGAAGCGTACCGTTGGATCGCAGGCAGCAACCATTTCGGCGAACACCCACTGTCCTTGATTTTTGCGATTAGCAACCTGAAAGTGCCGCCAGCCGTCAACGGCTTGGTGCGCGGTCCACTTGGATTGCAGTAGGTGCGGAAACTTTTGCTTACGTGGCATACCGCCATTATCGTCTACTTTGCGGACGGTTCGCCTGTATTGCTACTATCCAGAGCACGATCGAACGCTTCTGGTGTGTCGTAAATGTCAAACACCTGATCCATCCCGCTATGCTCAAGCACCATATATGCCTGTCCGTTGAGTCGGCAAAGCCCCAGACGACCATTTGCCTCGTTCACTTGCTTCAGCAGTAGCACCATTGCTGACAGACCAGTGCTGTCCATAAACATAACGTGCTGAAAGTCAATCAAAATATTGGTGATGCCATCCTCAAGCGTACGGGTGATGTCTTCAAGCAGATTGCCCGTCGTTGAAGAACTCAAAATTCTTTTGGGATAAAACGTTTGTACAACAGCCATCGATCAACCCTCCAGAACTTCTATATCGTTAGATCTCCCAGTACGGCTGGGTCAGCAGAAGTAGGAATGTTCTTTACACCAAGGGGGTAACTCTGATTCCTACCTGCTCTCCCTCTAAGGACTAAAGACCGAGCCTTAAATACTCTGTGAACCTCACAATCTGTAAGGATACGGATTGCCACCCTTACATAAAAAAGCTAACTCTATTTAAGCAGAACCCTTAGCCACAAAGAGGGATGAAAGTACAACGACATTACTATTCGTATAGCCAAACCCGTAGTAACGACAGTAACTGTTCCATATCGACTGGTTTTGTAATGTAATCGGACGCACCTGCTTCGATGCATTTTTCACGATCGCCCTTCATCGCTTTGGCGGTCAAGGCAATGATAGGCAAGGTGCGAAACTGCTCTAGCTGACGAATGGCACGCATTGTTTCGTAACCATCCATGTCTGGCATCATGACATCCATTAACACAAGGTCGAGGTCAGGGGTGTTTTGCAGCAGTGTAATGCCGTCTCGTCCATTTTCGGCATAGGTCGTTCGGATCTGATACCGTTCCAGCATACTGGTTAGCGCAAAGATATTGCGTACATCGTCGTCAACAATGAGCACAGTCTTGCCCACCAATGCGGGATCAACCTGCTGTAATTGCTCCAGCATCAAACGCTGAGGCGCGGGTAGATTTTCATGCACTCGATGCAAGAACAGCGCGGTTTCGTCTAGCAGTCGTTCGGGCGATCGCACATCTTTCACAATAATTGTGTCGGAAATGCGCCGCAGTTCGGTTTCTTCTTGAGCAGTCAGTTCTTTGCCCGTGTAGACGATGATGGGTAGACGCTGAAGACCAGGTTCTTGCTTAATCTGTTCAATCAGTGCAAAGCCAGCAATATCAGGTAGACCCAGATCCAGTACCAGGCAGTCGAAATGACCCGTTTTGAGTGCTTCCAGGGCTTCTGCACCTGTACCGACAGCCGTGCTTCTCACGTCACTATTGCCAATCAGCTCTACAATGCTGTGGCGTTGCGTTTCGTCGTCCTCAACAATCAGTAGATGCTTGACCGGACGTTCGATAAAGCCCTTAATATCGTTGAGTGCTTTCGAGAGCGCTTCGCTGCTAGCAGGCTTTTGGATGAAGGCGATCGCACCAAGCTGTAAGCTGCGCTTCTGACCCTCCTCAACCGACATCATATGCACCGGAATATGCCGCGTAGCAGGATTATGCTTGAGTCGATCTAAGACTGCCCAACCCGTCATAAACGGCAGCCGGACGTCCAGCATAATGGCGGCTGGTTTTAATTCTTGCGCCATTGCTAAGCCCACATCACTACGAGCGGCTACTAGCCCTTTAAAGCCTTGTTGTCGTGCCATATCCAGAAGGATCTGGGCAAAGGCAAGGTCATCTTCGATGATGAGGAGTACCTGATCGTCGGGCTGAATCGTATCGCGATCATCGTCAATGGCTGGTTCACTCAGTAGTGACGCAACGATGGCTTCCTCTTCTTGCAGGCTTGTGCGCCGTTCGCTGTTTGTAAGTCGCTGCGCTGTCTGCCTTGATGGCGAAAGTAAACCAGTAGTCTGTGCCTTAAATGTTCCTCCCTGTGTTGGATGGCGATCGTCGAGCAGGTCGCTGTGAGCGTCTGTTGAGATGTAAGACAGTGGCAAATAAAGCGTAAAGGTGCTGCCTTGACCGGCTTCACTTTGAAGTTTAATTTCACCACCCAAGAGTTGAGCAATCTCCCGGCTAATCGACAGCCCCAAGCCAGTGCCCCCGTATTTACGGGAGGTGGTGCCATCCGCTTGCTGAAATGCCTCAAAAATGACCCGTTGCTTGGCAGCTGGTATGCCCACCCCGGTATCGCAAACCGCAAAGGCAATTACTGTCTCTGCCTGATTCAGTTGTTTTTGGTCGCGGCTCCAACCGTGGGTAGCAACGCTAATCTGTAAACTGACTTCCCCTTGCTCTGTAAATTTGAACGCATTCGCAAGTAGATTCTTCAACACCTGCTGAAGGCGCTTTGAATCGGTATACATCAAACGTGGCAGGTGTTCATTGAGGTGAATGTGGAAGTCTAACCGCTTCGTTTGCGCGATTTGGCGGAAGGTGCGCTCCATATGGTTACGAAGGTCGGTAAAGAGGGTCTGGTCAATGTCTACCGACATCGTGCCTGACTCAATTTTCGCCAAGTCGAGAATATCGTTAATGAGCGTGAGTAAATCGCCACCAGAAGCATGAATCGTGCGGGCGTATTCGACTTGTTTAGCAGTCAAATTACCTTCACTGTTGTCACCCAGTAGCTGTGCCAGGATCAGCAGGCTGTTAAGCGGTGTGCGTAGCTCATGGGACATATTCGCCAGAAACTCAGACTTGTACTTGGAGGTCATCGCCAGTTGTGTGGCTTTTTCCTCTAAGGACTGTCGAGCTTGCTCAATCTCTCGGTTTTTGCGCTCCACTTCTTGATTTTGCATTGCCAGTAGCTCGGCTTTTTCTTCCAACTCTTCGTTGGTTTGTTGAAGCTGGTCTTGCTGGTTCTTGAGCAGTTCTTCAGAGGCAGTGAGGGATTGCGCCTGTTGCTCTAGTCGCTGGTTGGTTTCAGTCAGCTCCTTCTGTTGCATTTGCAGCTCTTCTGCCAGGGATTGCGATTGCTTCAGCAGCTCTTCTGTCCGCATACTGGCGGCGATCGTGTTAAGGACGATCGCAATACTCTCAGTTAATTGATCAAAGAACGTGAGGTGAATTTCACTGAAGCGACGGAAGGACGCTAATTCGACCACTGCTGTGACTTGTCCCTCAAACAGTACGGGCAGCACAACGGCATTTAGTGGAGTCGCTTCGCCCAAACCGGAACTAATTTTGATGTAGTCGCTGGGCACTTCGGTAATCAGAATGCGCTCCTTCTCCAACGCGCACTGACCGACCAAACCTTCGCCTAAGTGGAACTGGTTTGCCAGGTGTTTGCGTTCGCGGTAAGCATAAGTGCTGAGCAGTTTTAGGTAGGGAGGATGCAACTCGCTGCTTTCCATCAGGTAAAAGACCCCATGCTGTGCCGAAACCAGCGGAGCCAATTCTGAGAGGATGAGCTTAGAAACCGCTTCTAGATCGCGCTGCCCCTGTAGCATACGTGTGAACTTTGCCAAGTTGGTTTTGAGCCAGTCTTGTTCAGTGTTCTTCTGAGTGGTTTCGCGCAGGTTGGCAATCATCTGGTTGATGTTATCTTTCAGGATTGCCACTTCGCCTTCTGCTGCGACGGAAATCGATCGTGTCAGGTCGCCCTTCGTCACTGCCGTTGCCACTTCTGCGATTTCGCGCACCTGGGTCGTGAGATTCGCTGCCAACTCGTTCACGTTATCCGTCAGGTCACGCCACGTTCCCGATGCACCCGGCACTTTCGCTTGACCGCCTAGCTTCCCTTCAATACCCACCTCACGCGCTACGGTTGTCACCTGATCGGCAAAGGTTGCCAGCGTATCAATCATCTCGTTGATCGTGTCGGCAAGGGTTTCGATCTCACCCTTCGCTTCCAGCATGAGCTTCCGCTTCAGGTCCCCGTTAGCTACTGCCGTCACCACTTTCGCGATGCCTCGTACCTGCGCGGTCAGATTGCCTGCCATAAAGTTCACGGAGTCGGTCAGATCTTTCCAGGTGCCTGCCACACCACGCACCTCTGCTTGTCCACCCAGAATCCCTTCCGTGCCCACTTCACGTGCGACCCGCGTTACCTCAGAGGCGAAGGAATTAAGCTGATCCACCATGACATTGATAGTGTCTTTCAGGTCGAGAATTTCGCCCTTCACATCCACCGTGATTTTCTTGGAGAGATCACCATTAGCAACAGCTTTCGTTACTTCGGCAATGTTCCGCACCTGTGCGGTCAGGTTGCCAGCCATTGAGTTCACGTTATCGGTCAAATCCTTCCAGGTGCCCGCTACACCACGCACATACGCCTGTACACCGAGTTTTCCTTCGGTGCCCACTTCCCGCGCCATCCGTGTTACTTCAGAGGCAAAGGAACTGAGCTGATCCACCATTGTATTAATCGTGTTTTTTAGCTCCAGGATTTCGCCCTTCACATCCACGGTAATTTTCTTCGACAGATCGCCATTCGCCACAGCAGTCGTCACTTCGGCAATGTTTCGTACTTGCGCTGTGAGTGAGCCTGCCATGAAGTTCACCGAGTCGGTCAGGTCTTTCCAGGTGCCTGCCACACCACGCACCTCTGCCTGCACACCGAGTTTTCCTTCGGTGCCCACTTCGCGTGCGACCCGCGTGACTTCAGAGGCGAAAGAGTTGAGCTGATCCACCATCGTATTGACGGTGTTTTTTAGCTCGAGAATTTCGCCTTTCACATCTACCGTAATTTTCTTGGACAGGTCACCGTTTGCCACAGCAGTCGTTACAGCAGCAATGTTCCGCACTTGTGCGGTTAAGCTACCCGCCATGAAGTTCACCGAGTCGGTCAGGTCTTTCCATGTACCCGCTACACCACGCACATCGGCTTGCACACCCAGCCGTCCTTCGGAACCCACTTCGCGTGCGACCCTAGTTACTTCTGAGGCAAAGGAGCTGAGTTGATCGACCATGACGTTGATGGTGTCTTTTAGCTCCAGAATTTCGCCTTTCACCTGCACCGTAATTTTCTTGGAGAGGTCACCGTTTGCCACAGCAGTCGTCACTTCGGCAATATTTCGTACCTGTGCGGTCAGGTTGCCTGCCATGGAGTTCACACTGTCGGTCAGGTCTTTCCAGGTGCCTGCAACCCCTCGCACCTCTGCTTGTACGCCCAGCTTGCCTTCCGTGCCCACTTCGCGTGCGACCCTGGTTACTTCTGAGGCAAAGGAGCTGAGTTGATCGACCATGACGTTGATGGTGTCTTTTAGCTCCAGAATTTCGCCTTTCACCTGCACCGTAATTTTCTTGGAGAGGTCGCCATTTGCCACAGCGGTCGTCACTTCGGCAATATTTCGTACCTGTGCGGTCAGGTTGCCTGCCATCGAGTTCACACTGTCGGTCAGGTCTTTCCAGGTGCCTGCTACGCCTTTTACGTCTGCCTGCACACCCAGTTTGCCTTCGGAACCCACTTCCCGTGCCACTCGCGTCACCTCAGAGGCGAAGGAGTTGAGCTGATCCACCATGACGTTGATCGTGTCTTTTAGCTCCAGGATTTCGCCTTTCACATCCACAGTGATTTTTTTGGACAGGTCGCCATTCGCCACCGCAGTGGTTACTTCCGCAATGTTTCGTACCTGTGCAGTCAAGCTGCCTGCCATGAAGTTTACGGAGTCGGTCAGGTCTTTCCAGGTGCCTGCTACGCCTTTTACGTCTGCTTGCCCACCTAGTTTGCCTTCGGAACCCACTTCCCGCGCGACCCGCGTCACTTCAGACGCGAAGGAGTTAAGCTGATCCACCATAATGTTGATGGTGTTTTTTAGCTCCAGGATTTCGCCTTTGACATCCACCGTGATTTTCTTGGAGAGGTCACCATTGGCGATCGCCGTTGCCACTTCGGCAATATTTCGTACCTGTCCCGTCAAATTGCCTGCCATTGAGTTCACGTTATCGGTCAGGTCTTTCCAAGTGCCTGCTACACCCTGAACTTGTGCCTGCACACCCAGTTTCCCTTCGGAACCCACTTCTCGTGCGACCCGCGTGACCTCAGAAGCGAAGGAGTTGAGCTGATCCACCATCGTGTTGATCGTGTTCTTCAGCTCCAGAATTTCGCCTTTCACATCCACTGTAATTTTTTTGGACAGGTCGCCGTTTGCCACAGCGGTCGTCACTTCCGCAATGTTTCGCACCTGCGCCGTCAAACTACCTGCCATGAAGTTTACAGAGTCCGTCAGGTCTTTCCAGGTGCCTGCTACACCCCGGACTTCTGCCTGACCACCCAGTTTGCCGTCAGCGCCCACTTCTCGCGCGACCCTGGTTACTTCTGAGGCGAAGGAGTTGAGCTGATCCACCATGATGTTGACGGTGTTTTTCAGCTCGAGAATTTCACCTTTGACATCCACCGTGATTTTTTTGGACAGGTCGCCATTCGCCACCGCAGTGGTTACTTCCGCAATGTTTCGTACCTGTGCGGTCAGGTTGCCTGCCATCAGGTTCACGCTGTCGGTCAGGTCTTTCCAGGTGCCTGCGACACCTTTGACTTCTGCCTGCACACCCAGTTTGCCTTCGGTACCCACTTCCCGTGCCACCCGCGTGACCTCAGAGGCAAAGGAGTTGAGCTGATCCACCATCACGTTGATCGTGTCTTTCAGCTCGAGAATTTCACCTTTGACATCCACGGTGATTTTTTTGGACAGGTCGCCATTCGCCACCGCAGTGGTTACTTCCGCAATGTTTCGTACCTGTGCGGTCAGGTTGCCTGCCATCGAGTTCACGCTGTCGGTGAGGTCTTTCCAGGTGCCTGCGACGCCCCGGACTTCTGCCTGTACGCCGAGTTTGCCTTCAGTACCTACTTCTCGCGCGACCCGCGTTACTTCAGAAGCGAAGGAGTTAAGCTGATCCACCATTGTGTTGACAATGCGAGCCGTTTGAAGGAATTCTCCTTGCAGAGGTCTGCCTTCAATTTCGGTGGCGATCGTTTGCGAGAGGTCACCATTTGCCACCGCTCGAATTACTCGTGCGGTCTCTGCTGTGGGCTGCACAAGATCTGTAACCAACGTGTTGACTGAGTTTACGCAGGCTTTCCAGGAGCCTTTCGCGTTGCCTAAAGAGGCACGTTCACTGATCTTGCCTTCTTTACCAACGACGTTACTAACGTGCTCTAATTCGTTGCTTAACCGCTCATTCATCTCAATGATGTCGTTGAGCGTATCGGCAATTTTGCCAGCCATACCTGTTTGGTCGATCGACATTCGTACCGAGAAGTTGCCCTTCTTAACCTCTGCCAGAACGCTCAAAAGCTGCTTGGGGTCAAGATTGTCTGTGCTCACTGGTGCTTGTGCAGTTGACATGGCTTAATTCTTCTAGAAGGTGCGATGACTCTTAACAGGTGGCAATGCAAACTCTACCGAATGATAGAGCCAGAGATCTACCCCAGAATAACGTTAGGGTCACTCTAAATACTTATTATGATGTCAGTACTCTGCTTTAGGCTGTCTCTCCTAGGATAGATGCTGATTAAGTAGCTAAGATGCATTGAATACATACACTCCCTATCGTCCCTCTTACCACTCAGCGAGCGAGACGACTAGAGCAACTGCTAATGCCCAGATGGCGATCGCACCCGACCAATTTACTCTTTAGCAAGTGGCTAGAACTTTTGACCAACAGTATGGATGATGTCAAGCCAAACCTAGACGAGCTGATTGCAGTGGTTGTTAAGGCTGTTGCTAGTGCTTATCAGACTCAAGAGCTTGACAACGCTTTAGTGATTCGAGATGAACTGAAGCGCCTTCCTGACCATTTGACGACAGAAGTACTCAACGGGGTGATTCTTAGCTTGGTAAACACAGATCCCGACCTTTGTCGCTGGTTTATTCTAGATATTTTTCTACACGGCTCTGATCCTGAGGGACGAGCTGATGTTGCAGAACGCATTAATCTCCTAATGGCTGATTTGAATACCCAGCAGGATGTCTAGAGATTCAAAGAAAAATGTCGCTGGTCTTGCCTGTTTCTTTGCCCACTACTCATTCACCTGGCATTGCTGATAACCTTTGACCGTTGCTTAATTAGGCAAATGGGTCACTCTCTATGCCTAACATCCGTGCTTTTGTATCTTTAATCTATATAAAGGTGCAAAAATTGCTTGAATTTTTGGGGTTGGTGTGCTGTCAGCGTCAACTTAGAGTTAAATAGTGAGACACTGCTGCAAATCTTTTTTAGCCAATCGCCATGAGTTTCAACCTGCCAAGCAAAACAGCAATTCCTGTAGGCTTCACAGCTTTTCTGACAGCTAGTATGGCGGTGCCTGTATGGGCAGAAAACCTAGAGCATACGCAAAAGCTGCTGGCAACCAGGCAATGCTCTAGCTGTGAATTACGCAATGCTGGCTTGGTATACGCCGATTTGCGTGGTGCGGATCTGAGGCAGGCAGACTTGACTCAGGCAAATCTGAGTCGGGCAAACTTGCAGGGAGCCGATTTGCGTGGCGCAATTTTGGTCGGTGCCAGTTTGTCTGGTGCCAATTTGACTGAGGCAAAGCTTGATGGCGCAAACTTAAATGCGGTTGACCTGCGCCATGCTTACATGATTAACGCGACTGTTGCAGGAGCTAATCTGGAGCAAGCAATGTTGCAGGGTGCGATCGGTCTGCCTGCTGAGATTGGTAAGGCAGAGGATTTTTACAAGTGGGCGGTCGCTCATGGCGAACAGAAAAACTATGCGGCAGCCGTTGAGAACTTCAATCAGGCGCTAGCGCGGCAACCAGATTTTGCTCAGGCATACCTGGGGCGTGGCTTGGCGCGGCTCCAAACGAGCGATCGTACAGGGGCGATCGCTGACCTTAAACAAGCAGACAAATTGTTCACTGCCAGCGGTGACACCAAAACAGCACAGGGCATTCAACAGTCGATTAAAGAATTAGAAACTCCTCCAGCCAAACCCAAAAAAGGAAATGGCTTTGGCATCAACTTACTCAGCGCGTTTGCCACCCTTTTACAGTTCTTTTTGCCATAGGAAGAAGAGGCAGCGTCTGGGAGCAATGGGAGCAGGGGGAGCAGCGGTAAGCTCAAACGATTACCTCTCTTCGGGACACTGCCTATAGCAAAAGGATGGAGGATGAGGGCAAAGTTTCTTTCCCAAGAGGAGAGGGATTGAGGGTGGCTCGATTGATCTGTAACGTCTAGTTTTAGATTTGGTATTACTCAAAGGAAGTTTCAAGGTTGATGTCTGCCCTCACGTTATGTTCGACTGCTATACCTCGTAGAACACTAAAGTGCCACAGGCTCGTCGCTCTGAACTGCTCTTTGCAAAAGGTTGCTCAGAACATTCCACAAATTTCCACGGAACTTAAACTCCTGCTTTCTCTGCTCCTCTTGCTTCCTCTGCTCCTCCTACTTACCACCTCTTCCTATACCAACTCCTCCCATTGGCGCAGCAGTTCAGCGATCGCGCTGGCACTGGCGATCGCGCCGCGCGGTTGATGGGGTGCATCACCATCAAAAATTTCGGCGATCGCATCAAAGCAGCCTTCGTGCTGAAAGTGCGTTAACAATGGCTGTAAATCAAGTGGCAGTGGTTCTCCTTCTGCGGTACAAAAGCGGCTCCAGGCACGACTAAAGGGACCAAGGAGCCAGCTCCAGACGGTGCCCTGATGGTAGGCACGATCGCGCTGATCAGGGGTGCCGTTGCACATACCGTGATATGCAGGATCAGCTGGGTCTAACGTGCGGAGTCCGTAGGGCGTAAGGAGTCGCGCGCGTGCTGTATAGAGCACCTGACGCGACTGCTCGGTGGAAAACGCGCAGTGGTGCAGTGATAAAGCCAGTACAGCATTAGGGCGGATCGTGGCATCCAGGCGATCGTTTGGCTCCAGGCGATCGTAGAAATAGCGTTGCTGGGCATTCCAGAACTTTTGCATTGAGGCTTTCACCTGATCTGCCTGCTGAGCATAGCGTCGTGCCAGATTGAGGAGGCGATCGACATTCTCGACATCGGGGCGATCTGCCAGCAAGGTCGCCCACTGGGTAGCCCAGCAGAGTGCCGAGTACCAGAGTGCATTAATCTCAACTGGCTTACCGTTGCGTAAGGTAACTGCTTCACCCCCGACGATCGTATCCATCCAGGTCAACGGCACACTGGTGTCATCCCAGGTAATCAGCCCGTCGGAGGCATCAATGCGAATGTTATATAAGGTACCAGTCGTAAATGCTTTGTAAATTTGCTTGACGACTTCGTATTGCTCCAGCAAAAACTCCCAATCTTGCGTTGCTTCTAAATAAAGCCCCAGTGTTTCGATCCACCACAGCGCACAATCAATGTTGCGATAGCTGACGTCACCACCATAGACAGGCAGTAGGTTGGGGATTAGCCCCTGACAGCACAAGCGCCCAAGCCGATCAAGCATTTTGCGGGCTAGCGAAAACCGTCCAGTCGTGAGGGTCAAACCGGGTATGGAAAGCAAGGTATCGCGGCTACGATCACCAAACCAGTGATAGCCCGCAACGATCGTCGGCGTTTGCTGAACGGGTTGCCAGGCAAAGAAGCGATCGCTTGCTTGTAGCAGTCGTTCCCACAGCACCATTGTTTCTGGTGCAGTAGAGACAGATGAGACAGCGTGGAAGGGCAGGAATGCTTGCTCCAATCGCTGTTGCTCTGCCTGCATTGTCCAATCGACGATCGCTGGAAGCTGGTCTGGCAAAGTTGTGGAAGGTAAACCTACCCTTGCTTCTAGCGTGACCGTTTCACCCGGTTGTAGCCAGACCGTTAAGTAGCCAGGGCTAAATAAATCCTCCAAATAATCTAAGCCACGACGCGCTTCGACAGGATAATAGTAGCTCCAGTACCAGGTTTCTTCAGGATGGTACTGCCCTTGGCTCCAGGAAAGACTCCAGGGTGTCCCTGTTTTACCAGCCTGTAGCGCTTGCAAAAAAACTTGATTCGCACTGATCAACTGAGAGAACGAAAGCGCAGGTATTTCTTGCTGGTGCTGATGGAAGTCACGATCGCCAATAATCGGTCGCAGCCGCAAAAGCGCCTGTTGGCTGCCCATATAGCGATACTGCACCAGCACACGATTGACAAAAGGCGGCATGGCTTCGAGCGATCGCTCCTCTGTCACCATGCCGTAGGGCATCATGATCTGACGATGCAACTGCCACTGATCGCCTAAACTCCAAACCCAGGTTGGTACAGGATCGACGCTAAATTCACGCAACAGACGGTAGCCCAACGGCTCAACTTTCTCAACCTGATTAGCGAGCCAGAAGTTTGTTCCAAGCGCAAAAATGAGTCCGCCCACTTCCAGGCTGGCTTCCAGGTGAGAAAACAACAGCATTCGTTGAGCGGGTGGGTCGAGTGCCGCGACGAGCCAACCGTGGTAGGTGCGTGTACGGGCATCACAAACCGTGCCACTGGCAAAACTACCCAACCCATTCGTTAGCAGCCATTCGCGCGTATCCAGCTCATCCATTGCAATTTAGTCTTAATCAGCGCTCTTACGTAATTCGGTCTGCAAAAGGCTCGACGAGTTAAAAATATCACACCGTACTGCACTTGATCTTTTTGAAGACGAGATCGAGCAGTTACTTATTTAGAGAGGCGCTCACTAAGAAGTCTAGACACAATGACCGAGCAGTCTAGCACCAGGCAAAAGTAAGTAAGGGCGATCGTTGCGGGTGTAGATACTTCTTGTTAACGGCTTGCTGACAGCTATAGATTTCTTTTCTGCAGAAGTCTGCTGACTGCACGATAGATACCCTACTCCTCACAGCCAAACTCATACTATGGGCTGACCTAGCAATAGCAGTAGCAAACCTGCTTTACAAACACGGCTCGATGGTTGCGACGACTGATCGCCCGATCGCATCCAAATCATAGCCACCTTCTAACCCAAAAAGAAGGCGATGAGTGAGCGCTAGACAGTAACGTGTAAACACGCCGAAGTCCTCTGGTTTCAAAGAAATGCCAGCCAGTGGATCGGCATGAGTTGCGTCATACCCTGCGCTAATAATTAGCAAGTCAGGCTGAAAAGCAGTCAAAAACGGCATCACTTGCTGGACAAAAGCAGGTTCGTAGTCTGCCATTGTGCTACCGGGCGACATTGGCACATTCAGTACATTGTTATGCAGCCCACGCTCCTGCTGGGCGCCTGTACCGGGATACTGCGGCGACTCGTGCAGCGAACAGTACGCAATCTGAGGCTGTTTCTCAGTAATCGCCTGTGTACCGTTACCGTGATGCACATCCCAATCGAGAATGGCAACGCGAGCGACACCCGGTTGCTTCAGCGCATAATGAGCCGCGATCGCAGCGTTGGAAAAAATGCAAAAGCCCATACCCATCTCGCTTACAGCATGATGACCGGGAGGACGCGCTAACACAAACGCTGGCTGATCGGTTGCCAACACACGATCGACTCCATCCATCCAGGCACTCACTGCCAGCAGCGCTACATCATAGGTCTGCGCCGAAACAGGTGTATCCGCATCAATATAGCCACCGCCCCGCTTTGCCAGCCGTTGCACTCCTTCGATATAGCGCTGAGAATGCACTTGCTGTACGTGCGGCATTACCGGACGGGTTTCAACGGGAGTCGGCGATCGCCAATCAAGCTGATCTGCCCAGGGCGAAGCTTGCAACGCTGTTTTGATAGCTGTCAAACGGGCTGGCTTTTCAGGATGAAAGGAACCTGTTTCGTGCAGCAAAAAAGCGTCAGAGTAAATAATCGGCAGCATAAGGCGTAGGGAGACTGGCAATGCTTTGATTTTAGGCTACTGGCTGGATTGCTGCGGTGTTGTCTGAGTGGCTTGCTTAAGGCTGTCTGGGTCGAGCCGAATGCTCCAGAGGTACTCTGTTGTAGGCACAACTGAGGCCGCAACGTCACTACTGGAGCGATCGAAATCAAGCCCTACACTGAAGACTCTACCAAGATACACCTGCCCCAGTTTACCAATACCTTCGATCTTGTTTGGGTCAGTGATGACACGCTGCGTGAGGCGAATGGTCGTTTGTCCGCCATGCGAGAAGTAGATCGTAGCGAGGTTTTGCTTAAACTGCACCTGCACGTCATACTCACCGCCCGTTTTGTATGACGTTACTTTGGCAGGTAGTTTGATGCCATCTAAATTCTTGCCCTGATACTCAACGGCATGGGCAGGTGCTGTCAGCAGTAATAAGGCAGTGAGAATGAACCCAATTTTTTTCATTGCTTCCTCTTTTATCGCGGTTCGCACGCCTTCTCTAGCGTAAAACAGCCGATGGCGTTTGTGTGTCGATCGCCTCGCTTCCTACCGACGCTCGCTAGATAGCCCATGCATCAGCTGTTCATCATGGCTAATCAGCGTCAGAAGGTATTAATTACCGAGGCTATGAGTTTAAGATCGAAGGAGCAGGATAGGATGGCTGAGTCACTAAATTTTGTTTAAGTAAACAGATGTTTTTGGCATAGAACTATATAGTGTTCTTGCTCATTCATCTACTGTAGTCTTGAATGAAGCATCTCACTATCGGGGCAGTTTTTATGGGTTTACCGTTTGTTCTGGATATTGCGATTGGCTTAATTTTCATTTATTTGATTCTTAGCTTACTCGCGTCAGAGCTTCAAGAGCTACTAACTACTTTATTTCAGTGGCGAGCAAAGCACCTTAAGGAATCGATCGAAGTCTTTCTTGCTGGTGGCAGCGCTACTCCTGAAGAAGAAAAAGTAAGAGAGCTGGTTAACAAACTCTACGACGATCCGCTCCTTAAAAATATTAATCAAGAGTCGAAAAGCCTTGTTGCTAGAGGCGCACGTAGAATCACTCGCTGGTTCATTCCTAGTAATAGAAAGGGTGCTTTTGGCACCAATCAATCTACTGGGCCGTCCTACATTGCTCCCGAAACGTTTTCAACCTCTTTACTAGAAAGATTGGGGCTTTCAATCCTGTCGAAAAAGCTTATAGAAGTCAGGCTAGAAAAGTTTGCTACGAGGATTGTAGGGAGCCTTAATGCAGATACGATCAAAGCCCCTGTAAGCAATTTTGAAAAAGGAAGAATTAGAATCATTGCCGAAAAAGCGAACAAAGATTTAGCAAGTGATGCTAACTTCATAACGCTTGTAGAGGAGTACAATGACATTCTTCACGACTTTAATATTGGAGAAATAACCTTAGTAACGTGCGTCGAGCGGATGGGTGAAAGCCTTGATGCTTACATTACTAACTATCCGTTATCAGCTGCTCAAACTCCTGCACTTACTGTTGCACCAGAGGCATTGCAAGCAGCTCGCTTTAATACTTACCAGCCAGAACCCGACCCGTCGGCTGCTTATGCATCAGAACCGTATCAGTTAGATGCAACTCAGCCTGACCAACCAGAAATTTACTCATCCGAAACGGTTTCACCCACAGAGCCTCAGCCGGAGGTAACAATGCCTGCGGACGGTGCAGGCGATGAAGATTTGCTCTACTTTGCCAAACGTCTCAGGGCTTTTAAGTTAAGTATTTTTGGTGAAAAGAACGAAAGAGCAATTTTGTCCGGTGGGCTGCGTCCAAGTTTAGCTGAAATCGCTCAATTGGTAGATGAAACTAGCACCACACATCGAGAAGTGTTTGGTGCCTATGAAGCAATGCTTGCACAAGCAGAGCCACTAGAAGCACAGGTTAACCCTGAACTGGAACAACAGCTTTTAGAAACATATCCAGAAGCGATCGAGAAAGAGATTGTGCAGGCGTATCCTGAAACTGTAGAAGAGCAATTTTTGTTAGTAGCACCTGATGTTTTTCAAAGCGTTGAAAAGCAGCTTATCGATCGCAGACGTAGGATTTATCGCGCTAACTTGAATTCGCAAACTAATCTGCTCAAGCAACAACAACGAGCGCTTCATACAGCGTTAGGTCAGTTGGGCGGCGGGCAACGGCAACAGATTTTGAGCGCAGTTCTAAACCAGTTTGGGGGCGAACAACGAACGTCTATTATTAGCCAAAGCATGGAACAACTGAGCAATGAGCAACGGTATGCTGTCATCGATCTTGCTTTTACAAAGCTAGGTTTAACGAACGACGATCGCTCAACCTATGACAATTACCAAACCTATAAGTCGATTCAACAAGTCTTAGGTAAGCTGCCCAATTCTATTAAGGAAAGCTTTTCCATTCTTGCCAGACGTGCTCAGTCTAAGGTGCAGCGGACGGGTCATGATCTCAATCAATTTCGTGAAGAGATTTCAAGCTGGTTTGACAACTCTATGTCTCGGGCTTCGGGCGTTTACAAACGCAATGCAAAAGGCGTAGCCATCTTAATTGGGCTAATACTGGCAAGCTCTACTAACTCAGATGCCTTTTTTATTGTCAATCGCCTCTCAAATGATGGCGATTTACGGAAGGTCATCACTGACCGAGCCAGCGGCATTTATCTTAACCAAAACCTTGCTGACGGCACGATCGCCCCTAATGCCTCGACGGCTCCTGCGGTTGCCAATTCACTCGAAGCGGTAAAGCAGCAAACTGATGCCGCACTAAAAGATCTTTCCTTGCCGATCGGCTGGAAACCAGAAAACCTGGTTCAACAATTTGGCTGTCAGCCAGCAGCATTCAACGTTAATGCTAATGCTTGTCAAGCTTTTTCTAATCAGCCAGGAGCGGTCAATCCTGTCACAATCGCTCAACTTCTGATCGCGAAACCGCTCGATTTACTAAAGCTCGTTTTTGGCTGGGTTGTTAGTGGGCTTGCCATTGCGATGGGTGCGCCCTTCTGGTTTGATTTGCTTGGCAAGGTGATGAATGTGCGAAATTCGGGTGGTAAACCGAAAACAGAGGCAGTGAAGGAAACGGCTAAGTAGGTGAAGAGTGAGGGGAAGCAGAGGGAGCAAGAGGGGAGTAGGGGAAGCAGATGTTAGTTGGGGTATTGCGTGTGTTTGCTAGAACATCAATCAAGTTCTGAACTGATTTTCGTTACCGCCCTCTTTTACTGCCCTTAGCCGCTCTCGCCTTCCTAACTCTCTCAATTGCCCTTGCTCCCCTGCTATCCTCGCTCCCTCAGCCGCCCCCTTCGTTTTACTCTCGAACTGCCATTTGCTCTAACGCCGTTTGCAGGTCTTGCGTAAGAGTCATAACGGCTTGTTTGGCGTTGCGGCGGTTGCCTTCATAGTCGTGCCAGCGATCGGACACAGAGAGGGGTTGACCGATCGTTAGAACAGCCTTGAGTCGACCAAGTTTGGGGCGATCGAAAGGATTTTCACCTTTGATACGGGCGACCATATCCCACATCAGCAGGGTGGTTTCAGCGAAGCGCTCAACGCTAGGTTTCTCCAGGACGTACTTGCCTGTGACTGCAACAAAGCTTTCGACCATGCGCATATGCCAGAGACAGTGATTTGCCTCTTCAGCGATCCGATCAGCTAGGCAGTGCTCCAGGGGCGAAATTTGCTCGATCGCCTTCAGGTCTTCGCGGTAGATATAATCCCAGCCTGCTTGCTCTAACCGCCGACAGCGATCAATCACGCTACCTTTGGGCTGGAGGTTAAAATATTGTTCTGCGACCTTAAGTGCGGCATCCATCAACGTGTTTAGACGCACCGCAAACGCTTCATGGGAAAGAGGTATACCGGGATCAGTCGGAGCGGCAGCACGATTATCTTGCTCGAGCGATGGGGGCGTAGACAACGGTTGCTGGTAAAAGCGACTATAAAACTCCTCCATTAACGACAGTAGATGTTCACCCAAACGATACAACCGCCCATACAGTAAACGCTCGTTTGGAGCATCTTGAGGATTAACCGCCGTCACCACTAACCCAGTATCCGCTTCTAACTGACTTAAAAGTTGGTCAATTTCCCGCCAGGGTGGCGTGATGTAGCGATACTGAATGCCGATCGGCACAACCAGTACGTCTTCAGTCCGATTCGCTTTGCGTAAGTCTTCTACGCACCAGAAGGCAAGCTGGCTGAGTCCGGGTTCTAGTGGGCTAACAATTTCGGTATGACCGTTGGTGGCACCTTCAGGCGCGGCTGCAAGCGGGAGGGAGCCATTGGCAAACAAATCGCGGGCAGACCGCAAGCCAACGCGATCGACCTTGCCCCGATGAATTGGAGTGCCGCCCAATTGCGAATACAGCCAACCCATAAACGAGCCAGCCCAGAGCGGAATGCCGCGATCATACATAAAGTGGGCATGAATCGGTCGGTGCAGCGCGACTCGTTGCTGCCGTGCAACCTTTGGCACGATACGCCCGAGGAGGTATGCCATCGAGAACGGATCGTTAACGCTGGGATGCCGAAATGCTAGCAAAAACCGAATTTTTCCCTCATGAAATTGGCGCAATAGATCAACCAAAACTTCGACGTTAGTTGCTTCGACCCGGCGAATGGCTGTCCGCGAGCGCATGATGGCGGGCAACAGCCATTGCAACATTTTCACGACAAAAAGATTGAGCTTTGGCGGAATAAATTCCAGGGGCGGTTGCGCTTGGCGAATGGTGCGAGGCAAGAGGGTCTCCTTTAGATGGAAGGCAGAGGGTAGAAGGCAGAAGGCAGAAGGCTAAGGGCAGAAGGCTAAGGAAAGTTTTGAGCTTTGAGTTCTGCTCCTGGCTTCTGACTCCTCTCCCCTCACTCCTGACTCATCTCTAAAAAATAAACATCAGCTTTAGTTTCCACGTTTCCTGATGGCGGATCAGGTCAATTTGGCGGATAAATTCGCGGAAGTAGAAGCGGCGCTCCGCTTCGGAGAGATCGAGCCAGAACTGCGGGATGGAGACAGTTTGGGCGATCGCCTTTAAGTTGACTGGGGGTAGTTGTGCCAGCTTTCCCTGAAGGGCGGCAATTTCAGTCTGTAATTTGTAGCGCCGTAGATCAGCCGTTTCCTGATCCAGTACGCCACTCATAACCAACGGCGGTAGTTGCACCAGGATGGCTTGCTTGGCAGCGATCGCTCCATCAAGACGTTGCTTTATTGTGCCCATATCGGGGAGATCTACACCTGCCACAGCGCGAGGCAGGTCTTCACAGATGCGCTCGATCGCCTGCTGGAGTATCTGTTCGTAAGCGATTGCTCCGCACTTGGGTTGTTGGGTGCATCCCGTTGGGCGTAGGTAGAGATATTCGCGATCGCGCCGGGGTGCTGAAACGCGGGTAACGGTCATTGGCGAGCGACACTCGCTGCATACCACTAAGCCTGCGAGCGATCGGGGGGCACTGGCGGTACGAGGTGGCAGTCGTCGATTGCGTCGCAGCAGGCGATCGATTTGGGCGGCTTCTTCTCGTGAGAGGATGGCAGCATGGGTATCGCTGACAAGCTCACCATTTTGATACGCTAGATCGCCTCGATACACAGGATTGGTCAGCCAGCGATGCCCGGTGGAGACAGCAATTTTTTTACCATAGCGCTTTGCCAGATAGCGAACTGCGCCGCTGAGTGAACCGTAAAGTAAAAACTGCTCAAAAAAGTCTTTGACTACTGGGGCTGTGCTGCGATCGACTACATAACGATGTTTGCTACGCCGATAGCCATAGGGCGCTTTTCCAGGTGGCGGCAGTGCCATAACACGATTTTGTGCGTGTCCCTGCCGGATGCGTCGACTCCGCTGTTCGCGCTGTACCTGCTGCAACAGCTTTAACAAATCTGCCTGCAAGCCCGCACTCTGTAGAATCGGCTGCGCGGCTAGTGTCGGTGGTATTGCCTCAGTCGCTTGCTCTGTAACGATGAGCCGGATATGCAACGCTTCAAGTTCAGCCAGTCGCTCGCCCACTGCCTGTACCGAATCGCCCAATTCCTCAACACGACGCAGCAGCAAATAGTCTGCCGGTGCTGCCTGACAATCCTCTAAAAGCTGTTGCCACTGCTGACGGGGAACGATCGCGGTTTCTTTTCCTTGTTTGGGTACGGTTGCGATCGCCAAATCTTGATAGACGCGATCGACCTCCCAGCCCCACAGGTCGCGATCAGGCGTTGGTTCTAGCAAGGGGTCGCTGTAGAGGTAAGCAATGATTCGCATGTGACGACTAACGTTCGAGCGAGCCTGTGCGATCAAAGGGATAATAGCGCCAGATGGCTTGCCCAATGATTAGCTCACGCGACACAAACCCCCAATAGTGGCTATCGTAAGAGTTATTGCGATTGTCCCCTAGCATAAAATATTGCTTTGGCAGTACAACCTGTGGACCCCATTTGTAGTCCGGCGGTTCTGATATGTAAGGTTCTTGCAACGGTTTGCTATTAACGTAGACTTTGTTTTGCTTCACCTCTAAACGTTCGCTCGGTAAGCCAATAATACGCTTGGTAAAAGCATCTTTGAAATTCTGCCCTCCTAGGCGTTTGGTTGGTTGGAAAACGATTAAATCGCCTCGTTTAGGAGCCTGGGAACAGTAAGCTGTTTTATCAATAATGAGGCGATCGTTCACTTGCAGCGTTGGCAACATTGCCTTTGAAGAAATGTAGCGAGCTTCGGTGACAGCAAGACAATTTTTTAGCGAAGGGTCTAGCCAACGAGTGATGTTTTTGAAAATAGCAATACATTCAGCCGCTGTCGGTTTCTGATTGAGTGTAGGACAAACCGCAAAGGCAGGGTCGCTAAAGATGCCAATTAGCCCCAGCACAGTCATCAAGGAAAAGAGCTTAGACGATCGCAACTGGAACTGTCTCAAGCAAAAGCTTTGATTCATAGTTCCCCCAGTTCAATTACATTGCCGTCTGGATCTTGGGTGAACAGTGCTGCGCGTCCAGAGGCACTCATTTGCAGCGGGCAGTTGTGAGCCAGCAGGCGTTCCTTCGCCGCTTCCAGGCTAGCGACCGAAAAGGCAATGTGTCGGTTCCGTCCCCACTTTTCGGGATTATCTAAGCCTCCCTGGCTGTTACTAGCAACCATCAAATGAATCTGAAAGCCAGCCACTTCATACCAGGCTCCAGGGAAGCGCAGATCACGATCGATTTTCTCTAACTCCAGTACTGATTCGTAAAAGTGCTGCGATCGCTCCAGGTCTGAAACCAGCAGTGCTACGTGCAGACAGCGAGTAATATTCATAATCAGTCAGTTTTTGCATACTTACGTTCAGCATACCGAACTGCTTCTTCAGCGAAAAACATTTGGTAACGCAACGGCTGCTGACAAGCCAGAGTCAGCAATTCGCTGTCCAAGGCGTTTGAACAGCGTTCTCTACCGCCGAATGTATGCGCGTTTGCGATCGCAATCCGATACAATGCGACTGCAACTCAGTACCTTGTCATTGCCGACGGTGGCATTACATACGGTTAGCCTTGCAGAAAGTTGCTGCCTCAAACTTTGATACGCCGTTCTACGCAGTTGATGAAACAATTCTTTGTCCCACTCTCCTTTTGTTTGACGATCGCTAGCAGCATCGTCGCAGCCCCTACCCATGCTGCTCAACCGCTCTATGTTGCCTATCCACCGGCTAACCACGAGACTACGTCCGATCGCATTTTTCTGATTGGTACGGCACCACCCGGAGGAACCGTTTTGGTAAACGGCACGGCGATCGTTCGTAACACTGCTGGGCATTTTGCGCCAACCTTTCCGCTGCAAGTTGGGGTGAATCAGTTTGATCTGCGCTACGGCAAGCAATCTGTCAAGCTGACGGTAACGCGATTAGCCGCTGCATCAGAGTCGCCACAAGGATTAACGTTTGGCACTCTTAGCCCTGCTGTCGATGTCGCTCGCCTACCCAATGAATTGCTTTGCTTTACGGCGATCGCACCGCCTACCGCCACCGTGGCAGTCAAACTCGCCGACCAGACGATTCCCCTTGTGCCCCGCCCACAGTCGATCGCCCTGCCCGACAACGCTGCCGTTCTAACTCAGCAAAACCAGCCCACGATCGCGGCTGGACGTTTTGAGGGCTGTACACGCACCGTTTTATTGGGCGACCTGGGTAAACCTGAATGGCAACTGACGCAGAATGGACAGACGATCAAGCAAACTGGCTTTGGCAGCATCAAAATTTTGTCGCCCACTCGGTTAGAAACTGCCGTTGTTACAGCAGAAGCAGGTACGGCTCGTACGGGGGCAGGCACAGATTATTCTCGTTTAACACCCTTACCGAAAGGGACGCAAGCCCTCGTAACAGGCTCTGAAGGCGACTGGGTGCGGTTAGACTATGGCGCATGGATACGACGCAGTGAGGTACAAATCTTGCCTGCTGGCGCACCACCCACGTCGCTCATTCGCAGCATTAAGGCGAGGCAGACAGGCGGCTGGACAGAAGTCATGTTTCCGCTGCAAGTACCCGTGCCCGTAAGCGTGCAGCAGGGCGATCGTACCTTCACGCTCACTCTTTACAACACCACGGCGCAAACCGATATTATCCGGCTGGATGACGATCCACTCATTGCCCGTCTCGACTGGCAGCAAAGCGCTCCAGGGCAAATTCAGTACACTTTTAACCTCAAGTCGAGCCAGCAGTGGGGTTACAAACTGCGGTACGAAGGCACGACCTTAGTGCTATCGCTGAAGCATCCGCCCACTGTCGGGAGTCGAGAGTCGGGAGTTGGGAGCAGGGGAGCAGGGGAGCAATTCAAAACGCTCTCTGGCACCAAAATCCTGCTCGATCCAGGGCACGGTGGCGCGGAGGATTTGGGTTCCAGAGGACCCACGGGCTATCCTGAAAAAACGGTAGCGCTGCTGATGGCGAAGCTGGTGCGAGAGCGTCTACAGCAGCGGGGTGCAATGGTGTATCTGACTCGCGAAACAGATGTTGATGTGCCGTTGCAAGACCGGGTGGCAATGATTGAGAAAGTGCAGCCAACGGTGGCTCTTAGTTTGCATTACAATGCACTGCCTGATAATGGTGATGCGGTGAAAACGAAGGGCATCTCTATGTTCTGGTACAACACTCAAGCCCACAGTCTGGCAGTGTTTTTGCACAATCACCTGACTAAAACCTTGAAGCGATCGTCCTATGGCGTGTTTTGGAATAATTTGGCGCTGACTCGTCCCGCAACAACTCCAGCGGTGCTGCTAGAACTCGGTTTTATGATCAACCCAGATGAGTTTGAGTGGATCACCAACCCAAGAGAGCAACAACGACTGGCAACGGCGATCGCTGATGGTGTCACACTATGGCTACAGAAACCGTAGGCGGACAGCCGTCAGCTATCAGCTATCAGCCCAAATCACCGCCAGCGTTCACTGTTGCGGTTGGGCTTTGTATCCTGCAGGGCGTTGCCAATCCCTTTGATCATGCCGCGCCCAATGAGACCAATGCCGCGCCCAATGACTTCAGTCAGTACATAGACCACACCTCTACCCAAAAACGAAATCGCAATGCGTAGTCGAGGCGCGATCGCATCGCGGGCTTCAAGCGCTAAGGTCACGAGAAACGGTAGACCAGCTAGTTGCGCTAACTCGTCGCTACGCGGTGCATAAATGGCGGTTTTACTAATACCGTTGTCTGTCAAGACGAGCAAATTAAACTGGCTTTCAAAAATAGCCGTTGGTTCTGCAAATAGGCGATCGGTGCGATATTTCCAGGATAAGTCATTGCGAAAACGTTCAACATCACGACTGGAAAGCAGCCGTTTGTCATAAAACGTTTGCTTGATCGCTACAAGATCACCAAAGCGATTAAGTAACGGCTGCATCACTGCATTGGCAATTTGCAGCATCACATTTTGTAGCAGCAGTTCCATACGTGCCATTGCTTCTACAGTGCCAGCCGCGTAGTTCGCATCATCGATCGTAAGTGGCGTTTGAAACAGTAAGTGAGCTAAAAACTCTGGAAACAGCGGCATTTTGTCGAGAATTGCAGTCTGCACAATATCTAGATCTTGCAGCAAAACAGCAACGACATCGATCGGCTGTGTCCCCATCTGCACCGTATAGTATTTGCCAAAAAAATCAATCACTGTTGCTTGCCAGATATCTTGCAAAATAACGCGGTGCCTTATTTCAAGCTGTTCTGGCGGCAGGTTTGAAAGACGCAATGCTTCCAGGCTAGCTTGCAGCGATCGCAGCACCGTATAAAGCAATTCGCGCTTTTTTTCGTCCTTTAAAACATCAATTTCTAAAGCTGTGGCAGTAAGGTTTGGTAACCTGTTTTGCAGCTTGGCAACTGTTGCCTGAAATAGGGCTGTTAGTGGTGATTGAATGTCGTTGACGATCGTCTCCGCGAGTGCAGTGGAACGCTCGTCTGCTAAGGGTTCGGAGGGGTTGGCTATGGCTTGGCTACGGTGATCGGGCTGAAGTGATCGGCTTGCATCGGTTGGCAGTGACACTTGTGAGCCGAGTTCTGGTGCTGGCTCATCTGACGTCTTTAACAACCGCTTGACCAGCCAACGAGCCGTACGCAGCTCACGTCGTTGCCCTTCTAAAACTAACTGATCCAGGACTGACCGATCAGCCGTTTGCAATTGGTCATCCAGTTCGGCGATCGCCCGCTCAATTTGCCGCACGCCTGACTCCCGCACGTTACGCCGCCAGACCGTCAGCAGATTTTGGCTTCCTGAGATTGCCGGGAGCGTGTTTTGGGGAGCGCGATCAGTGAGTGGTCGAGCCGTTTGCGCTGTTAGTGAAGTGGTATTCGGAACTGGTGTATTGAGGGACTGGGCGATTGCCTGGATGCCTTCTGTCCAGTAAGGCTGCCCGGACGCGACTTGACGGATGGCTGTCACTAGTTCCGTCACGCTCGTTCCTTTCAAGCAGTAGCCACCCGCACCTGATTGAAATGCAGTCGCCAACCGCGTCAGTTCTAGCGTTGCTCCTAACAAGAGCAAAGGTGTATCGGCATACTGCGTCCTAAGCTGCTGACACAGCGCCAGCCCAAGCCCCTGACTGGCTGTTGTCTGCCCCAGGTCAAGGTTAAGGATGATTAAATTGAGCGATCGTGCGGGTGCAACGGACCGATCGGCTGTCTCCATTTCATCCGGCAACTCTCGCAGCAGTTGCAGTGCCCTTGCAGGCGAATCTGCCTCTAGCACGACCTGCAAATCGTCAAACGACTGTAGACAGGCAGCTAGCCCCAACCGAAACACTGGATCATCCTCAATCAGCATGAGCCTGCACACACGGTTCTGCTGACGATCGGCATCGCGTGAATGGCTCATACGGTCGCCCACCCTGCGGTAAAGAGCAAACAGCAAACAGCAGAAGACAAAGAATCCGCTCCAACAAGGATACTGTATAAGTTCAGTGGCAGTGAGTTAGGAACCGGAAAGGGGCAAACAGAAGGAAAAGCGGCAAGCAAAAAGCGATCGTTCTAGATGAACTACGGCAAATCAGCTAAAACACTTAATAAATAACCTTTCAGCGGTTAGCGTCATCCAGTAGTTGTTCAGCTGTCTCTGGTTAATTAGCATGAGCATTACACCCCTCTTTGGTGAGCCTGCCTTCAGTGGCATAGTTCAAAACTGACTGACTATATATGTTGAGTTGCTCTTGAGCAGTTTTCAAGTGTTTAAACCCTTTATTAAGTTCCAAAAAAGCTCCCCAATTTTTGCAATAATGCGCCGGTGTTTATTGATGGGAGCAAGCAAAATTTCAACTTACTTCAATAATCCCTTAAAACTTCAGATATCATTGTTTTCAACTGAGGAACATCCTCCTGAACAGCTTTCCAGATAATTTCTACATCTGTATTGAAATAATCATGGATTAGTTTATCTCGCATTCCGGCAATATCTCTCCAGGGAATATCAGGATATTGGCTCCTCACTGAATTTGGGATTCGCTTCACCGCTTCCCCAATAATTTCGATCGCCCTTGAAACCGCAAATACCTTTTCTAAATTTTGTGAGAAAGCTTCAAACTCAATAGCTGTTGTAAACTGCTCGATCGCCGCAATCGCATCCAAAATATCCAGTAAATAATCTTCAACTTCCCGCTTGGTCACAGATAGACTACCTCTGCCAAAATCCGCTCTTCGATGCGTGGCTTTAAACCAGTCTTGTGCACCAAATCGACCTTGACTCCCAGATTGTCGCTAAGGTAGTTTTCTAAATTGATAAATTTCAATAAGCTTGGTGTCTCCGAAAATTCTACCAGCACATCCACATCGCTGGCTTCTGTCTGCTCCTGCCTTACATAGGAGCCAAAAACACCTAATTCCCGAACTTTATAATGTTCTTGCAACAATGGCTTCTGTTGCCCAAGCTGTTGCTTTATTTCTTCTAGTGTCTTCATAGGCTCTATCTTCCCCTAAGGTACACACAGTGCATGATCTAGCTTACCCTGCTCTTTTCTAAGGGATAAAAAGGGTATCAAAAGCTACTTAACTGTCTTGGTTCTCTACTGAATGGATGTCGTTATCTCGCTTATAGCAAAAGGATGAGGGATGAAGAGAAGTTCTTGCTTAAAGGACGTTTCAAGGTTTAGGTTTGTCCTAACGCTCTCTTTGACTGGCTGTATAAGTGCAGTCGTCAGTGATTCAAAAGGCAGAGGGTAAAAGGCAGAAGGACTAGCTAGCTGCGCTAGACGTTACCATCCTCTTTCCGCTTGACCCTTTCACTTCTCCACCTCTTGTCCCCTTCACCTCATTACTCTTTCACTCTTCCACTCGTTCACCCTTCTACACTCCTACGGCGGCGGTAGATCTTGCGAGTCGGGCGCTTCAACTGGAGAGTTATAGCCTGAAGAGGGGCGACTAGGTTCTGGTAATGAGGATGGCTCATCGCGGCGGGAGCGACGTTCCCTTAGGATGGTGTCGCGTTGGTCAGACCAGCGAGCGATCGCGCTTTGAGCATCGTCATACAAAGCTCGTCCGTAGCCAATTTCAGAGGCAAAGCTGATGGCTCTGGTGAGACGACCTCGATCAGCTAGCGCTCTCGCTTCATCAAGCAGGGATTGGTCTTCGGCAATTTGAATCTGAGCAATCCAGTCGTTGGCAGCGGCTTGCGCGTCTTTGTAAAGCGCTCGATCGGCGCGAATTTTGTTGGCTGTTTGGATGGCTTCTGTCAACTTGTTCTGCTTTGCCAGTGCTCGTGCCTGGTTCAGAATGGGTTGGTCTTCAAGGGTTTGAATCTGGCGTGTCCATTTAGCAATCAGGTTTTGAGCTTCTAACCGTAGCGCCCGTCCCGGTGCAACTTGCCGTGCTTGAGCGATCGCGGCATTAAGCTTCGGCAGTGTGCCCGCCGCTGCTAACTGCTGCGCCTGAGTGAGGTAAGGGCGATCTTCAAGCTGCTGAATTTCTTTGCGCCACTGAGCAATGAGCGTTTGAGCATAGAGCCGCCGAGGACGACCGGGTGTAATGGGTTGCACCAACGCGATCGCGCTCTGGAGCGTTGGAAGCTGCTTTAACCTGCCAACTGTCTGGGCCAGTTGAAGCTGGAGCAAATCTTGCGTCTGCTGCTCTAGCCGAGGTATAAGGACTTTCGTTTGGGCAGCAAGGGGGCTATCTGCCCGAATTTGCCGCACTTGAGAGAGTGGTAGCCAAAGCTGCCAGAACTGCTCCAATGGGGGCGTGGTCATCAGGTTACTGGTTGCTAACGGCTGGGCACGACCAATCCAGAGCAGATCGCGAGCAACGGGCGGCAACGGCAAACTAAAGGGCAATGACTGAGCAGTGACGATCGCCCCTGCCATATCAGCCTGCCCTAACTGGGCTGTCAGGCGATTGAGTAAAAACTGTCCCCAGGTCTGAATATCCAACTGGGCAGCGCTACGGGCATAGCTGGCAGGAAGACGCTCTGCCAGAGCGATCGCCTTGCCAATCACGACTACATCTTCGGGTGCACTGGCTGCGATTTGGCGGGCTTGCTGCAATTGCTGGTAGGTCGTGCGTTCGGTGACCAACTGCTGACGCAAGCGATTGAGATTTTGTCGCGCATACTCGTCATCCAGCCGGGTCAAAGCCTGCATCTGTAGCGTCGCTGTTTGCCAGTCTTGTTGCTTCAAAGCTCTTTGAATCGCAGCATTGATCGTCTGCCCAAGATTTTGCGCTTTTTGCCAGCCCAGCAGCGCTGTTTGCGCGTCGGCATGAAGGGGGCTGCTAGCCGGAATTTTTTTTGCCAGGGCGATCGCCCCTGCCAGGTCGCCTTGACCCGCTTTGGTGTCTGCGATCGCTAACAAGGACTTTGACCATTCTGTAACATCACGGTTAGCGCGATGGCGGAGGGGATGATCAGGCGACCAATTTTTGACCAGTGCCAGTCCTGCCAGCAGGGCTTCTACCTTGCCCGATCGCGAGGCTTGCTCGGCGCAGTAAAGCTGCTCACTATCAGAAGCAGGCGATGGCATTGTTTGGCAATTGGGCACAGGTGGCAGCGTCGTCAGCCACAAAAAGGCTGCCACACCCGTACCACCACAAAACGCCAAAAGACATAGCCAAACGAGTGGTGCTGCCAAAAACCGTAAGCCTTTGGTGACCTGAGCCGGGAAGCGAGGGCGACGTAACGGCTGCACGACATTTGTGCCACGTTGTTTCCTGGCGGTGCGATCGCGCTCCTTGCTGGCTGCCGTTGGTGCTGGTTTAGCAACCGTGTCAGCAGTCTGCTTTTCCACTTTGGACTTGCCTGCTTTTTGAAGACGAAATTTAACGGCTTGTACCCGCGATCGCTTAACTGTTTTTCCTGCCATAACACCAGCTTCCGCACTCTAAAAATCTAGCGGTTAGCCCAGCACCCCTACTAGAACCAACGCGATCCCACATCCTAAGACAGCCAGAAGCAAATGGTCACACTGAAGTCAGATAGGCGGATGGTTTGCAGCTACCAGCTTTTAGCCATTTGCCGTTGCTTTAGTGTCTCTACTGACTGTTTATCAAGTGACCGTTCATCGAGAACATAGCTATCAAACCTGCAAGCAGCTTGCCGCTCTCTTGCAGGTTGAGTGAACGATGTTGATGGGAGCGATGCCACTGTAGACCGTGCCGATATTGTATTAGCTACAACTTGTTTTGCGGCGATCAGGCAAAAAACTTCTGCAAATTTGCCACAATTGAAGCGATCGCTAGCTGATGCAAAAATCTGCCACATAGCAAAAGGATGAAGGATACGGAAGCTTCAGGGTTTATGTCTGTTCTAACGTTCTCTTCGACTGCTAGACCATCCTCCTGACGATCGCAATCAATGTGTCAGCATCAGTATCGTTAGTTAGCAAAATTCTCTGGTTAATCACTAGCTGCCTTCGGCTAAGCGCTGACGTTGAAACTCGTCCTCTCCTAACGCCTTAACTCCTACTGCGCTTGTAGAGCGAACTGCCTTTTCTGCCCCCTGACCGCTTACAAACGCCTGAGGATGGCTGATATGCCTAAGTCTGTTTCATCAGTTGACAGTAGCCCTATGCAGGCAACCCTGAGCCAACTAGCACTAGCGCTGGATCGTATTGAAGAAGCCGTTGTCTGGACAGACGCACATGGGCGAATTCAGTGGTGTAATGCAGCCTTTGAGCAGCTTGTTGGTGCCACCAGTGCTTTAGCCGGACAATCGCTCGTGCAGGTGTTGCCTCTGACGGTTAAGAGTGAACGGCTCTCTTCAGCGTTGCATCCAGTAAGCCACTGTCTAGCAACCAACCAGGAGCTAAACGGGCAGTATGGCTTTTCTCGGCACGATCGCAGCTTTAGGCTGACCCTTACCGTTACCCCCTTACCAGGTGTAGAGAGTGAGGAATCTGGTGAGACTGACTCTGGTGAGACTGGTAGCAGCAAAGGCGTAATGGTGGTGATCCGCGACATCATGATGCAGCTTCTCCTCCATCGATCGCTGCAAAAAACGGCTCTGGAGCTAGAGGAAGCGGTTCGTAGCCGCACTGCCGAGTTAAGCAAAATCAACCGGCGGATGATCAATATTCTCGAAAGCATAACTGATGGTTTTTACACCCTGGATGAAAACTGGTGCTTTACTTACCTCAATCATCAAGCGGAACAGATCTTGCAGCGATCGCGAGTAAACTTGCTGGGCAAAAACATTTGGGCAAGCTTTCCTCAAGCTGTAAACACCATCCTTGACAACAAATATCACCAGGCTGTAACCGAGCAGTGCAGTGTTACCTTTGAGGTCTTTTATCCGCCGCTTAATGCCTGGTTTGAAACGCGCGCTTACCCGATCGCTCAAGGACTGGCAGTGTACTTTCGAGACATCAGCGATCGTCAACGCCTGGAATCTGAGCGTCAACAAGCCGAAGCTGCCCTGCGTAAGAGCGAGCTATGGTTTCGTAATGTGTTTAACACCACAGCCGTTGGTATGGTGGTGATGTCGCCTGAGGGTGTGATGTTGCAGGCAAATGCCGCCTACTGCCGCATGATCGGCTATACCCGCACTGAACTTTTAACCAAAACCTGTCAGCAGATTGTCTATCCCGATGATTTTGAGCAGGGGCAGGTGCAACTGCAACAACTCCTCGCAGGAGACGTGACTGCGTACCACCAAGAGCGGCGCTACTTTCATAAGCAAGGGCACATTGTCTGGGGCTTACTGAGCGTCTCAGCCGTGCGCGATGAGCAGCAGCAAGTCCTCTACGTTGTGTATCAGATCCAGGACATTACGGATCGCAAGCAAGCCGAAGCCGACTTACGTGAGAGCGAGCAACGCTTTCGGAGTGTGTTTAACACGACTGCGGTTGGTATGGTCGTTGCTTCCCTTGACGGTGCCTTTATGCAGGTCAACGCTGCGTACTGTCAAATGCTGGGTTATACCGAGGCAGAACTGCTGACGCGGACGTTTCACGCCGTTACTCACCCTGATGACTTGGGTCATAACATAGCGCAAACCAAAAAAGTGCTGACAGGAGAGCTTTCGGCTTACCACATAGAAAAGCGCTACTTGCATAAAAAAGGGCACATTGTCTGGGGTTTGATGTGCCTTTCGCTGGTGTGCGAAGCACAGCAACCCTTGTATTTTGTTGTCCAGGTGCAGGATATTACCGATCGCAAACAGGCAGAACTGGCGCTCCAGACACTCAATCAAGAGCTAGAGGAACGGGTGCAAAGCCGTACTGCTCAACTTGAGGTGTCGAATCAACAGTTGCAGGCTGAGGTCGCTGGGCATAAGCAAACTGAAGCCGCATTGCGTAAGAGTGAAGAGTGGTTTCGCACTATGTTTGACAATGCGCCGATTGCTATCAGCCTTGCCGATGTCTACACCTACCACGTTTTGAAGATTAATCAGGCTCATCATGCCCTGTTCGGTTACAGCGATGCGGATCTTGCAACCATGACGTATATGCAGTACACGCACCCGGATGATGTTGCCCTGAGCCTTGACCTAATTCAACAACTGCTAGACGGCTCGATTCCCCGGTTCCAAATCGAAAAGCGGTTTTGTAAAAAGGATGGGACTTGGATCTGGGCAAATTTGACGGTCACCCTCCTACGAAATCCCGATGGTAGCCTCTACAGCATGGGCATGATTGAAGACATTACGGCGCGTAAGCAAACCGAAGCTGCACTACAATTGACACAATTCTCGATCGATCGAGCGGCTGACCCAGTCTGGTGGGTGCAACCAGACGGCTCCATCTATTACGTCAATGATTCTGCCTGTCGGGATTTAGGCTATCCCCGTGAGGCAATCGTTGGCAAGCAGGTATCTGACTTTAATCCAGATTGGTCAATTCAAGACTGGCAACAGCACTGGCGCGACGTTAAAAAACAGGGTTCCTTAACGTTTGAGACACGACTTCAAGGCAAAGATGGAATGCCTTTTCCGATCGAAGCAACAGCTAATTATGTTGCCATGAACAATAAGGAATACTACTGTTCGTTTGTGCGAAATATTACGGCTCAAAAACAAGCTGAAGAGCAGCTAAAAGCATCTTTAAAAGAAAAAGAAATTTTGTTAAAAGAGATTCATCATCGTGTCAAAAATAATTTGCAAACTGTTTATAGCCTATTGAGTTTGCAAGCCAACGCGCTCCAAGATCCTCAGCTAGTCTCACCATTTAAAGACAGCCAGTATCGAGTGAAAGCGATGGCGTTGATTCACGAAAAGCTTTATCAATCCGAGAATTTAGCTAACATTAATTTTAATGAGTATGTGCAGCGTTTGGTTGCAGATCTGGTGCAGTCTTATAGCACTAATCCTGCGATTCATGTCGCGATCGAGATTGCTCAGTGTGAGCTGGCAGTAGATGTCGTCTTGCCGTGCGGCTTGATGATCAATGAATTAATTTCTAATGCACTGAAGTATGCGTTTCCAAGCGATCGCGGCGGCACGATTCAAATTAGCTTTTCTGCACCAACCCCCCAGCAGTATCGGCTAGTCATTGCTGACGATGGAGTGGGTCTTCCAGAAGACATTGTGTTTTCTCACGATATATCTAGTTTAAGCACACTTGGTCTTCAGCTTGTCCATGCGTTTGTGCGTCAGTTGCAAGGCACCATCACGCTCGATTGCACTGGCGGTAGTCGCTTTGAAATTTTGTTCCCCCCCGCAGGCTAACAAAAATGAGTGCCAAAATTCTTGTTGTTGAAGATGAACCCATCATCGCGCTAGACCTTCAGCAACAGCTAACCAAACTGGGGTATACAGTGGTGGCGATCGCCGACTGTGCTGAGCAAGCGCTGGCAGCCGCAGCACGCTATCAGCCGCATCTTGCACTGATGGATATTCGCATTCGAGGCGACAAAGATGGCATCGAAACAGCTGCCCTTTTAAGTGAACGGTACAGCATACCGATCGTTTTTCTCACTGCCCACGCAGATGCTGCTACCATCCAGCAAGTGAAGGCGGTACAACCGTATGGTTACATTGTTAAACCGTTTGAAATTCATAATCTCTCAACTGCCATTGAAATTGCACTGACCAAGCATGAGGCAGAAAAAGTTACGCAGGCGGCGCTTGAAAAAGAGAAAGAACTCAATCGCTTGAAGTCTAATTTTATTGAGGTTGTTTCTCACGAATTTCGCAACCCTTTAAGTGCAATCCTGTTAGCGCTAGATCTGTTAGAGCGTCACGATAGGCAGTTAACGATCGAAAAAAAACAGGTCTACTTACAGCGAGCCAGAGTTGCGGTCAGTCGTATGATGCAACTATTAGAAGAAGTGCTAGTGTCGAGTCAGATCGATGCAGGCAAGCTCACGTATAACCCAGAACCGCTGCTGGTAGAAGCGTTTTGTCGTCAATTAGTTGCCGATTTCCAGCTTGCTATTGATACTAAAGCTGATCCTAAGCACACTATCACTTTCACGCAGATTGGTAATACGGTCGATCGCCCAACGCTCTGCAACCTAGATGAAAAACTGCTGCACCATATTTTGACCAACCTACTTTCAAACGCGATTAAATACTCTCCTCATGGTGGCAGCGTCACTTTCAAGCTGATCCATGAAGCCGAGTCAATTACGTTTCAAATTCATGATTGTGGTATTGGTATTCCCAAAGGCGACTGTGACCAACTGTTTAATCGCTTTTATCGCGCCAGCAATGCCAAAACTATTCCCGGTACTGGGCTAGGGCTGTCGATCGCCAAACAATGCGTCGATGCTCACTACGGCAACATTACAGTCCAAAGCGCTATCGGCATCGGGACGACGTTCACCGTCACCCTTCCCCTTTTGGTGAACGGAACCCCTCACCCTGGAGGTGGCAACGGTTGTTTGGGATGAATGGGCAGGAGTACGGTAAAGGTAGACCCTTCGCCCGGTTTGCTTTTTACTGAAATAGAACCACCACAATGAACCAGGAGTTGCTGAACGATCGTCAAACCCAAGCCAGCCCCGCTCGTCTCTTCTAAGGATGCCTGCCGAACGCGGTAGAAGCGATCGAAGATTTTGGGCAGATCGTTAGGAGCCATGCCAATGCCTGTATCGCGCACTTCCAGGTTGACATAACTACCCTGTTTTTTAGCGCGTACCCATACATTTCCCCCAGTAGGTGTAAATTTAATGCCGTTATGCAGCAAATTGATCACAATTTGCTTGAGCCAGTTAGCCATGCAGGCGATCGATGGTAGGTCTTCTGGTACTGTGTATGCCAGCCGCACACCCTTTTCTTCTGCCAGTGGTTGATAAGTGCTAACCACACCGGGAACGATGTCTGCCATGCGGATCGACTCAAGCGCAGTAGGGCTAACAGCTTGGTCAAGCTGCACTAAGTCGAGCAGGCTAGTAATCAAGGAACTCTGGCGATCGCACTCTTTTTCAATAAGTTCCATATAGCGCTGACGCTGTGGTGGCTTTAAGCTGGGCGAATTGAGCAGCGTGAGAGCCGTTTTGATTGTAGTCAGCGGTGTTCGCAGTTCTTGCCCTACCGTGTTGATAAAATCTGCTTTCGCTCGCAGTGCGTTGCTCAACTCCTCTTTTTGGATTTGGAGTATTTCTACCAGATCTGCCTGCCGTCGGTAGGCGGCATTGCGTTGCCAAACCTCTTCCTGCCGCTGCACCTGCTTCATAAAAAGCTGCCCCAGCGTAGCTGGATTACTTGGGGTGATAGCCATTTCACCCGTTAGCTTCTGCCATTGTGTAACCGCATCAGCCAGTGCCAACTTAGGCTGTGTCTCGCCTCCGCTAGCAGAGGCGATCGATGATGTAGGAACAGTCATGGTTTCTGCGTGCGCCAAGCCACCAATCACCTGTGCAATTAAGCCTGCGTCAAACGACGAGAGTACCAGTAGATGCTGTCGTCGCTCCTGACTGTCGCCGATCGCACCAGCAGCCATTGCCTCTGCCAACCCGACACCAGCTTCTATAGCGTTAACAGGTGCTTTTGCAGGCTGGGCAGAGCGTGGACGGTGCGCGAGAATGCATCCCTGAAAGTTTTCTGCCCATACCAGCAGAAAGTACTCTCGTCGAAGTTGGCTTTCGGGTGCCAGCAAAAGTTCCTGCCATGCAGCGGGTGGAGTCTCTGCCACACCCGCTAAGAGTGAGTCAGGGTCAGCAGCAGGATCGGCGATCGCGCTGACTAGAGTATCATCCGTGCCTTCTTCTCGCGGGTTCTTAAAGACGTACAGTGCTTTAGCCACGCCTGCTAAGGCGCTGTACTGTGCCAGTTCCGTTTGCCAGACTGCGCCCCTAGGTAGCTTTGCCCACACAATGGCTGGCAGTTCGCGATCAATCAGAAGTTCTAGTACGGCGCTGAAGGCGGCTTTGAGCGTGGTCGGGCTAACTTGAAGGAGTGGGAGCGCCGGATCAGTAGCAAGCGCTAACTCGTACAGCGATTGGTCGGGGGCTGGGGATGGTGACATGGGTTGCAGATAGAAACAGAGTGGCAAACTTTAGCGCCTCAACTCTGATCGAACGATGACCAGGGCAATTTCAGAGCAAGCGGTAATCAAAGCAAGCGACAACTTATTGTAGAGAAACGCAGTGATTCTGCTCATTCTTTTGTTGTTATGCCCTTAACACTACTTAAATACGAGGAGAGCGCCGATCGGGGTCATCGCTCTTGCCTGCTGCTTCATCAACACACACGTTGAACGCAATTCTATCAACTCTCAACCCAAGTGCAACTGCGTTACTCTGGTTTAGCTCGCTCCGGCGCTGCTTCTACTAGGGGTGCATCAGGTGGCAGTATATTGGATGGCAGAACGCTCACGGTTGCCAAGGCTTCCTGCTGCGGCGCTATCTCAGTAGCGATGCTGCTAGCGGTGACGGGAATACTCTCAACTTCGGGCAGTGTTTCAAGCATGAGGCGGGGCTGGCTAGAACCAGATAGTAGCTTCAGCAGCTTTGGCTTGGGGTCATGTAGCAGGTAAATGAGGCGATCGTCCGTCTGCAAAACTTCTTCAGCCGGAACAATCTGTAAGCAACCCTGCCGTTCGAGCAACAACGGTAACAGCGTGCCACCCGTAATGAGCGATCGCAAATATGCTTGTTGTACCTCTGTGTCTGTCTCCCGCAGAACAGTCTCACCCAACTTCACGGCACCATCGGTAATGTACTCATTCCAGGTTCTCAGCATGGTATATGGTGCAAATGCCTGCTGAATCTTCGGTTCGCTAGTTACACCAGTCCCCGTACTAATCTGTGGATCGCGGGGAAAGACTGCCAGCACGCGAGGCGGACGAAATTCTTCAGCCGCTTGACACGCAATCACGAGATTCACTGCGCCATTGTTCGTCATGGCGAGAAAGGTGCCAACCTGACCCAGACCCGCTTCTTCCAGTACTTCGGCATCCAGGGCACTGCTAATAAAAATGCGTCGCTGCTCTCGTTCTGCTTGTTGTCTTGCTTCCGGTGCGGTGTCAATTAAGGTAACTGGTTCATCCCGTTCATCAAAAAGGCGAGCAATTAGCAAACTGAGTGGATTACAGCCAACGATCACGGCTCCAGTGACTTCGCTTGAGGTGATTTGCAGCAGATTGGCAGCCCACTGCGCAGTCAGCGCCTGCACAAAAACGGTCAGAATAATGGTTAGAAAGACTAGCGCTTTGATCGAGTCGCCGCCATTAATCCCATTTTGGGTCAGCGAAAGGGCAAAGAGTGACGCGATCGAGGCTGAGACGATGCCTCTAGGCGCAATCCAGCTGACAAACATTTTTTGTCGCCAGTTTAAGCCGCTCTTCCAGGTGCAACACCAGACATTCAACGGACGCACGATGAACATCAGGCTCAGGACAGTGATCACCCCACCCCAGCCCAAGGCGATGACACCGGCGATCGACAGATCGGCTGCCAGGAGAATGAATAATACTGACACAGCCAAAATAGTGAGTTGCCCCTTAAACCGCTTCAGCAGCCGCTCTTCTGGCACCGACGACGCTCTCAAGACAATGCCTGCCGCCACCGTTGCCATTAACCCCGCCTCACTTTGAATGCTTTGTGCTAACCCAAACAGTCCCCACAAGCCCGCTAACACTGAAAGAGCCTTTAAATCGTCAGACAGGAACCGTGACTGTTTAAGGATGAAGCCGAGTAGCCAGCCTCCCACAATGCCGAGGCTGCTACCCGTGCCTAACCGTACCATCAGCCCACTTGCCACACTAAGCGGATCGGCATTGCCGTTCAGCAGAATGTTTAGCACTACCACTGCTAAAATCGCGCCGACCGGATCGATGAGCACGCCCTCGCCTTCAAGCAACGCCGAAACCCGTCGATCGACCTTTACCTGCCGCAGCAAGGGGTTAATCACGGTAGGACCCGTGACCACAACCAGCGACCCATAAAGAAACGCGATCGCCCAGGGAAATTCGCTTAAATAGTGCGCCGTTATACCGGCACCTATCAGTGTTATCAGTGTCCCAATGGTGACCAGATTCCGCAAACTGCCAGAAACCCTTCCCAGATCTCGCAACTCTAGATTGAAGCCGCCTTCAAACAAAATCACTGCCACTAAAAGCGAGACAATTACATCCAGCCCCACGCCGAGGCGATCGGGATACAGTAGCCCCAAGGCACTTGGACCCAGCAAGATGCCAAACAGCAGTAAAAAAACAATGCCAGGAAGCTTGAGAAACTCCGCCAGCACCTGCGCCCCAATGCCCGCAATGACGGTCAGAATGATTTGCAGCGTGATATCTAGCGATGATTCCATAAAGGCGATGGCGACAGACGATCGAGCAAGGCTAAAACGAGCAACGCTAAAGTCTCATTGTACTGGTGTGTGTCATTGCCAAAAGTGTAGCGATTGCTCCCAAAAGGCTTGTCCAGCAGTGGAAAAGGGCGATCTAGATAACTGCTTCTAGATCCAAAATCATGCTCAGATAATTGGAAAGAGGCGATCGCTCATCGATTTGACAAACCTGAGACTTAATCGCAATCAAATTGCTGACCCTAGCTCACTGCAATCACTTACTAAATGCCAGAGACCCGATCGTGCTGACAATACGATGGTTAGGCCGGTTGGCTTTCTCAGATCGGAGTTTAGCTGCCATTTTTAAGCTTACGCTGCAAGCTAAGTGCTGCACGCTACAAAGCATGTGCGCTGCACTACCAGAACTGCGATCGCTTTCTGTAGTTGTTCTAAAGGAAGTGCCATTCTTCTCATGCCTTCCTAAGATAGAAGGTGGAACCACGATGCATACTAAGGCAGAGTTGTTCCGACCAAGCTCGGCTATCAGGAGGTTAACCAATGGTCGAAGCCCACGAATCGCTAGATTATGAGTACGCGCTCGATCACGACTGCACAACCCTGTCACGTCACGTTTTTCAGCAACTTCAGAGCTTTTCCGCTGATGCACAGGATTTAAGTGCTCTCATGAGTCGCATTGCGCTGGCAGGCAAACTCATTGCCCGTCGTCTCAGCCGTGCAGGATTGATGGAAGGTGCTCTGGGCTTTACGGGCGGCGAGAATGTGCAGGGCGAGTCTGTGAAAAAGATGGATGTCTACGCTAACGAGGTGTTTATCTCCGTCTTTAAGCAAAGCGGCTTGGTGTGCCGTCTGGCATCCGAAGAGATGGAGAAGCCGTACTACATTCCTGAAAACTGTCCGTTAGGACGCTATACGCTGCTTTACGATCCGATCGACGGCTCCTCCAATGTCGATATCAACATTAACGTTGGCTCCATTTTTGCCGTTTGCCAGCAGGAAGGAGAAGACCTCGACGGTACCGCAAGTGATCTGTTGCAGAGTGGACGCAAGCTGCTTGCAGCAGGCTACATTCTCTATGGTCCCAGCACGATGCTAATTTACTCGATTGGCAAAGGGGTTCATGCGTTCACCCTTGATCCCAGCCTGGGCGAGTTTATTTTATCTAGCGAGAATATTCGGATGCCCGATCACGGTCCCATTTATAGCGCAAATGAGGGCAACTTCTGGCAATGGGATGAGTCAATTCGCGATTACATTCGTTACGTTCATCGTCATGAGGGTTATACCGCTCGCTATAGCGGTGCGTTGGTAGGAGACTTCCATCGCATTCTGTTCCAGGGTGGTGTCTTTCTCTATCCCGGTACAGTCAAAAAGCCAGAGGGCAAGCTGCGGCTGCTTTATGAGACAGCTCCATTGGCATTTTTGGCAGAGCAAGCAGGCGGCAGAGCCAGCACTGGCACTCAGGACATTCTGGATGCAGTGCCTGAAAAACTCCATGCCCGAACACCACTCATCATTGGCAGTAAAGAGGATGTGGCGTTAGTGGAGTCGTTTATTCATGAGCGATCGCGACAAGCGATCGCCGCCCATTGACGAAAGAGTTGTTGGTTTTTGGTTGTTAGTTGTTAGACCAGAATTTGACGCTGATCGCTAGGAACTTTAGATATTAGGAGTAGAGACGATGGCAACGAATCATCTGTTAGAGATTAAAGAGTTGGGTCAGAGCATCTGGATGGATAATCTGGCGCGGGATCTCATCAAATCTGGCGACCTGAAGAAGCTAATTGAAACCCGTGGACTGCGGGGCATTACTTCTAATCCCGCTATTTTTGAGAAGGCAATTGCGGGTAACGCCATGTATGATGCCGACATCGAAGCCGGGATCAACGCGAAGAAGCCACTGCTGGAGATCTATGAGTCTCTAGTTTTTGAAGACATTCGCAATGCCTGCGATATTCTCAAACCGATTTACGATGAATCGGGTGGGTTAGACGGCTACGTCAGTATTGAAGTACCACCCGACATCGCACACGATACCGAGAAAACGATTTCGGAAGCCCGTCGCTACTACGCCGCGATCGGCAAAGAAAACGTCATGATCAAGATCCCTGGCACCTCGAAAGGGATTCCTGCTGTGGAGCAGGTGATCAGCGAAGGGATCAACGTTAACGTTACGCTGCTATTCTCCGTCAACAGCTACGTGGAAACCTTCTGGGCATACATCCGGGGGTTAGAAAAGCGTGTTGAGAAAGGCGAAGACATCAGCAAGATTGCGTCTGTTGCCAGCTTCTTCTTGAGCCGCATTGATTCCAACATTGATGAAAAAATCGACGCAAAGCTGAAGCAAGGGGCATCTGAACCCGGTAGCCGTGAGCGCCTGTTGACAATTAAAGGAAAAGTAGCGATTGCTAACGCAAAGATTGCTTACCAGGAGTATAAGAAGATCATCCAGAGCGATCGCTGGCAAGCCCTCAGCGCCAAAGGTGCAAACGTGCAACGCCTCCTCTGGGCAAGCACAGGCACCAAAAACCCTGACTACAGTGATGTGATGTACGTCGATGAACTGATTGGTTCTGATACAGTCAACACGTTGCCACCAGCTACGATCGAAGCCTGCGCCGATCACTGTAATGTCGCTGACCGTATCGAAACTGACATTGAGGAAGCGTATAACCTGATCGAAAGCCTCAAAGATCCTGATATCAACATCAACCTTGATGAAGTCATGGACGAACTCCTTGTTGATGGCATCGATAAGTTTGTCAAACCCTTCCAGTCGTTGATGAAGTCCCTCGAAGACAAAGTGAATCGACTGGCAACTGTATAGTTGTTGGTTTTTGGTTGTTAGTTGTTAGGGGTTTCTGTCTAACAACTAACAACTACCAACCTCTCCTTAAGTCAACTTCTCAACTCCAACTTACCTGCGCTCATCTATGGTTACTCTGCTCGAAAATCCCCTTCGCATTGGTCTCCAACAAGACCGCATTCCTGAACCGCAGATTCTGATCATCTTTGGTGCCTCTGGTGATCTCACCCAGCGCAAGCTCGTACCTGCCATCTACCAAATGAAGCGAGAGCGGCGGTTACCTCCAGAGCTGACGATCGTTGGGGTCGCCCGTCGCGATTGGAGCCATGACTATTTCCGTGAGCATCTGCGCGAAGGGGTTGAGGAATTTGGGGGCGGGTTGGGTTCGCAGTCAATCTGGGATGACTTTGCCAAAGGTTTGTTTTATCAGCCCGGCGATATTGACAACCAGGACGATTACCAAAAGCTCAAAACCTTTCTGGCAGAACTTGACCAACAGCGTGGCACACGCGGCAACCGTGTCTTTTACCTCTCCGTTGCGCCCAAATTCTTTGCCGAAGCCATTCAGCAGCTTGGTGCAGCAGGGATGATTGAAGATCCTAAAAAGCAGCGCCTTGTCATCGAAAAACCCTTTGGTCGCGATTTGAATTCGGCTCAGACGCTCAATCGAGTGGTTCAAAAAGTCTGTGATGAGCAGCAGGTTTACCGCATTGACCACTACCTGGGCAAGGAGACGGTACAAAACCTCATGGTGTTCCGCTTCGCAAACGCTATTTTTGAGCCGCTGTGGAACCGCCAATTCGTTGATCACATTCAAATCACAGTTGCAGAAACCGTTGGGCTAGAGGGTCGTGCAGGCTACTACGAAACGGCTGGTGCGCTGCGCGACATGGTGCAAAACCACCTGATGCAGTTGTTTTGTCTAACTGCAATGGAAGCGCCCAACTCGCTAGAGGCAAACAGCATTCGCAACGAAAAGGTGAAGGTGCTGCAAGCTACCCACCTGGCTGATCTGGAGACGCTCGGTAATTCTGCCGTTCGGGGTCAGTACACAGAAGGCTGGATGAAGGGTAAACAAGTACCAGCGTATCGGCAAGAAGAAGGGGCAGCGGCCGAGTCTACTACGCCTACCTATGCGGCACTCAAGCTGACGATCGATAACTGGCGCTGGAAAGGCGTACCGTTCTACCTGCGGACGGGCAAACGTATGCCTAAAAAGATCTCCGAAATTGCCATTCAGTTTAAAGAAGTGCCGTTTTTGATGTTTCAGTCGGCAGCAAAGCAGGCAAACCCAAATGTCCTCACGATGCGAATTCAGCCGAATGAGGGGATTGCGCTTCGTTTTGAGGTAAAAACGCCTGGAACCTCGCTGCGAACGCGATCGGTTGAAATGGATTTTCGCTACGACACTGCGTTTGGACAAGCAAATACTGATGCCTACAGCCGCTTGCTTGTGGACTGTATGCTCGGCGACCAAACCCTCTTCACTCGTGGCGATGAGGTCGAAGCCTCCTGGCGCATTCTGACTCCCCTTCTCAATGTCTGGGATGCTCCCGCTCCGCCCGAAAGTATTCCTCTCTACGAAGCTGGTACCTGGGGACCCGTCGAATCAGAACTGTTGCTTAATGCCGATGGGCGAAACTGGAGACGACTTTAAAGAAGGGATGAGGGATGAAGGCTAAAGGATGAAGGCTGAAAGCTTTAAATTTCGAGTTTTGAGTTGAGAAACCAGACATGAGGAACCGTTCTAAGTTCAATCCTCTGCCTCCTGCCCTCTGCCTTCTGCCTTTCTCTAACCACTAATAATTAATCACCAACCACTGACTATGACGACTACTCCACTTGTTGCCCTACAAAGACCTAAAGACATTTCTCTCGACGAAATCGAGGCAGAGCTAAGTGCGATCTGGCATAGCCAGAGTGCTGATTCGCTGAATCAGGGTCCTACCAGAGCCTCGACTTTCAGTATGGTGATCTATGAGCCAGAGGAGTTTCAGCAACTGTTGGCAGCGTTGGGGTTTTATGAAGGTCCGATCGATGGCATTCATGGACCAATGACCAAAGCGGCAGTGCAGGATGCTCAAAAATCCTACGGACGCTCCATTACGGGACGGGTTGATCCTGGCACACTTGCCAAACTGCGAGAGGAGTTTGCTAAAAACCCGATCGATCGCATCAAATTTGACAACCCCAACACGCGGGGCTTTAGCATTAGCGATGCGATCGCGGTGCAAAATCCTGGCCGCATCATTACCCTGTGTCCTGTTTTGGGCGAAGATCAGGGCGTAACGGCTCAAGTGTCTGCTTACTGCCCGGTGCAGCAAGGCAGTAGTAATCACCTTATTTGCTGCGAGTACATCACCTTACGAGGCACCAAAGCAGCCTTAGAACGAGTAGGTGGGTTAGTGGCATCGCTCATGATGCCAGACCTGCCCAAGTTTGTCTGGTGGAAGGCAACCCCCAATCCCGATCAAGTCCTTTTCAAAACGCTTGCCGACTCGTGCAACTGCTTGATTTTGGATTCCTGTTACTTTAGTGATCCAGAATCGGAGTTTCTCAAGATTCACGAGTTGATTGATGAAGGCACCTACATTGCTGATCTAAACTGGCATCGCCTGCAACCCTGGCAGGAACTCATGGCAGCCGCGTTTGATCCGCCTGAGCGCCGCGCTTCTTTGATCGAAGCAGACCAGCTTGCGATCGACTACGAAAAAGGCAACGCAGCCCAGGCGCTCCTTTATCTGGGATGGATCGCTAGTCGGCTTGATTGGCAACCGATCGCCTTTGAAGAGACGGGCGGTGACTATGACCTCAAACACGTCACTTTTAAAGGAGCCAATCAGCGCGAGATCACCGCAGAGCTAGCTGCGATCCCCACAGCCGACTGGGGGGAAATTCTGGGTGATCTGGTGGGTATTCGTATTACGTCTACCAATCTGCAAGCAGACTGCTGCACGATCCTCTGTTCTGAAACTACAGGCTGTATGCGGATGGAAGCAGGCGGTAGTGCCCAAGCGTGCCAAACAGAAGTTGTTTCATCACTGTCTGATCAAAAGGCTGAGTTCCTGTTGAGTCAGCAATTGCAGCGTTGGGGACATGATGTACTGTACGAAGAAAGTTTGGCAGTCGTTGCCAAAATTCTTAAGCTGCGTGGGTAAGCAGCTAGGCGTAGTTATTGGTAAGACGCATTTCGACTTCGCTCAATGCTCTCAGTCTTGTGTATGGGCGGGTTGAGCGCAGTCGAAACCCGATTTCTAATGGCTTCAGGGTCAGTTTGCAAGGTCTGTTGGAACGCTGCTTAAGACTACTGAACCGCAGGTTCTTCTACAGGACGAACGATCGTTGAGTCTGGAGTAACCTGGGGTCTAAAGATGGCTTGCAGCGATTCTTCTAGGGTGGGAGCCATTACAATCCGGTTTTCGTAGGCAACAATGACTCGTACCAGCGTTGGCAGACTATTTTGAGCGGCTTCCAGATACAGGGGTTCTACATACAGCAGCGATTGTTCGATCGGCACAATGAGTAAATTGCCCTGAATTGCTTGTGAACCCTGGCGATTCCAGAGGGAAATTTGTTGCGAAATCACTGGGTCCTGGTTAATACGCGCCTCGATTTGCTCAGTCCCATAAACCAGGCGTTCTTTTGGAAAGGTATATAACAACAATTTGCCGTAGTTCTCCCCGTCCGATCGCGCAGCTAACCAAGCAATCAGGTTGGTACGTTGGCGCGGCGTGTAAGGCAGCAGCAGAATGAACTCTTCAAACGGCACACCCGGCAAACTGGTAATGAGGTAATAAGGTTCAACGGGACGAGCTTTGTTACCATAAACTTCATTGGGAATCTGCCACTGGTCTTCCCGGTTGTAAAACACCTGGGGATCAGTCATGTGATAAACCAGTAGCCGCTCTGATTGCAGCTTAAAAAAGTCCACCGGGTAGCGAAGATGGCTCTGCAAACTTGCGGGCATCGCCGTGAGCGGTTTGAAGAGACTGGGAAAGATGCTTGACCAAGTGGCAATGATTGGGTCAGTGGGATCAGCAACATAAAAAGTTACAGAGCCGTGATAGGCATCAATGACGGCTTTTACAGAGTTGCGGATGTAGTTAATGCCTTCACTTCCTAAGTCAGAGTAGGGATAGCGATCGCTCGTCGTATAAGCATCCACAATCCAGTAAAGATAATTTTGATCCGCCGCCCCAGCTTCAGAAGCGTCGGCTGTTACCAGATAGGGATCGCTGTCATAGCGTAGAAAGGGAGCGATCGCCTGAACCCGATGTTTGATGTTACGCCGGAACAATACCTTCGTTTCGGACGAAAAGTTGCGGGTAAACAAGATTCGCCAGTCGCGCAGATAACCAGCAAATAAGCCCTGCCGCCACCAAGAACCAATGTTGATGCCCCCCCGACCACTGTAGACAGTGTAGGCATTGTCGCTGCCGCTGGGATAATCTAACTCCCGCGTTAGCGTTTGAGTCATGACGTAGGTGTTGGCAATTTCACCGTAATAAATGCGGGGTTGACCAATGGGAATACTGGCACGAACCGCAGGGCTAGAGGTTGTCAGCGCTTCTGCTTCGCCCCCCGTAATATCCTTCACAAAATACTCCGGCAGACCGCCAGCCCCAACGGTATTCACTGGGCTAAGGGTAAAGCCATAACCGTGTGTGTAAATGAGATGACGGTTGACCCAGGTCTGTGCTTCTTGAGGAACGGCGCTGTAGTCAAGTTCCCGTGCAGCGATGAGCACCTGCCGTTCTTCTGTTGGAGCCTTACCAGCATTGGGGACTGGGCGATCGCGGGGTGTTGTAGGCGGACGAGCAGGCACATCAGTTTGCAGGGTGTAGCGATCAATATCTGCGGCAGGAAAACGGTAGTAGGGACGAATCTGTTGCAATTGACGATTCGTTTCCAGCAGCGGTCGTTGATCCCACAAGCGAATGTTGCGAATGGTCAGCTCATTGGCAGCTAGGTCTGCTTCGGTCAGGTTTCCCTGGGGGTCAAAGTTCTCAGCGTCGATTACTTCCAAGCCAAACGCCTGACGGGTTAGCGCGATCGTGCGTTCGATAAAGGGACGCTCACGCGCCAGTTCATTCGGTTGCACAATCAAATACTGCACGGCTTCAGGCACAACGACCCCGGCAACAACCAGCAAGCCCAGCAAACCCAAGCCTACGTTCAGCCCAAACCAATGGGGCAACCTGCGAGACGACTTGGGTCGCCAGAGAACGGTACGCCACAGTAGATAGAGCGCGATCGCCAGAGCGCTCAGACTCAGCCCCGTATAGATGGGAAGTTGCGCCACCACATCGGTATAACTTGCACCAAATGCCACGCCACGGGGCGAATACAACAATTCATACCGACTCAACCAATAGCTCAACGCAATGGCACCCAGCAAACCGCTGCCAACCCCACATAGGTGCCGCTGCTGCATGGACGAAAACCCAGCAAAGTAACCTTGACTCAAGCTGCCGCCTGACAACAAGTAAGTCAGTGTGACCGCAAGAAAGGTATACAGAAACAGCCCAAACAGCCACAGTTCAATTAATTCCCATAGCGGTAGGGCAAAGATGTAAAAACTAATATCCCGCCCAAACAGCGGTTCTGATGTGTTGAATGCAGTAGGATGCCAGGCTTGCAAAACGATCGCCCACTGTTTTGACAACAACCACCCAAGCAACGGAGTGAAGGCAACCGCGAGCGCCCCCAAACAAAAGCGAGGATAAAGGAGCAGCACGATCGCCAATCCCAATACTCCACCCAGCAGCCAGCTTTGACCAAGCAACGGAGCGGTCGTCTGCCAGAGGTGTCTGGGGTTAAGGCGAGACGCAAAGGTGCTAGAAAGCGTGGCACCATCCTGCCAGTAATGGATGGCAAGCTGACCGTAATACAGCAGCAACAACCCCACCAACACGCTAAGTCCCAAGACAAGGGGCAGGAGCGATCGCAGCCCTAAAGCAGCACTTGACGGAAAAGATGATGGGGAGACGCGCGATCGCAGGACATAAGGAGCAAAAAGCGACGATTTGCGTGCCTCACTTCTAAGTCCATCACCGTCACGAGCTGTCGGCGCAGGAGCAGTCCGTAATCGCTGGGCTAAGACCAGATTACTCAGCAAGTAAACGGCTGTGAACCCCGTCACCACGACTAAAAGAACCAGTTGCACCTGAGATTTGAGTAGGAAGACAGAAAGGTAAGCGACCTCCTGAAACCAGAGGAACTCGGCTCCTAAACGGCAAACTAAATCAAGTAGTAGCCCTATTCCCAGGAGAACAGTAACCAGTTGAAAGAGGCGTTTCCAGTTCACAGGCATAACCAGCCACAACAGCGGCAGCAATCGCTCCAAGAGCAAGTTCTCAAAATCATCCTCATCCTTACAGCTTTGCAAGCTAATCAGCGATGATGCTGATCTAACAGATCGGTTCTGAAGACAAACGTTGGGCTTAAATGATGCTACTAACCGACCATCCTAGAGTTAACCCTAGCAAGGCAGTGATCATCAAGAGCCAAAATGATTTAACCACACTGAAGCCGCTAGAGCTTAACTCTAATCTGGTTAACGTTTCGGCTGCAAGAATAGTAACCAGCTTCAGAAAAATGTGGATCCATAACAGCATGACAGACAGTAACGCCGCTGCAACAACTAGCAATATAAAAGCGCTGGTATCTGACCGTAACCAATGCGAAAACCACTGTTTAGACTGAAACTGGGGAAAGGTAAAAACCATTGTTACTAAAAAGACTCCAGCGATCGCTAGTGTCCAGTTAACCCAGATAAAGGGGAACTCTGCCAGGAACATCCCTACCGTACTGTAGGCAGAAAACAGCAGGATTAGCGCAGCCCATGGAAAGGTTTTTGTTAATGATCTTGAAGAAGAAAGTAGCATAGTGGTGATTTCCTTAAAGAATGGGAATTAAATAAGTTCGATATTTAGTACAGGCGAGTTTTGCTGTCAAAGCCTTTGCAGGATGCCGTTTGGTCTGCTAAACCCGCCTGTATAGTTTGCGGCTTGATTAAATTCACGATCCTAAGTAAGTTTTTCAGCGTCTTCAAGTGAAGGATGCCCCAGAAGGAGAGGTGAAACCTCCCACTTAAGAAAAGTCTTTAACGATGCTTTAGCTAATTTCAAACATTTAATAACGGTCTTTCTAGCGAACGTTGAGAATGGGGAGTTGCAATAAACTCTTTCCCTTCTTTCCTTTTTGTCTATTTATTAGTTGGAGCAAGTCAATTTCGATCGAGGCAAAATTTCTGTTTGTTAGCAGCATACTGATGGTTTCTCTCGCCACACCAGTTTCAGTTCCCATTGCTATGTCAATATGCACTTGTTCTAAGCAGGGGTATCATGCACTCCTCCTGTCATGGTGCCAATTGCGTCTCTTGACTGCAATGCGTCCACCGGGCATCGTTTTTGTGCAGGCACGACTCTGACGAAATCTGGCGAAGGTTGAATTCAACAAACACTTGCAACGATTTAGAGTTACTCATCTCGGCTCATTGCTGCTCAATAACCAATGAGTTAACTGCCTCGCGATATGACCCGTGCGATCGTGCCTCTTTTGACAACGGTTGAGAACAGTTTCCAGAGGGCTTTGGAGGTAAATGATTTTGCTGTCACCGCTCTGATGCAGCATTGCCAGTACTGCACTGCGACCTAAACGGAGTGGTATCTAAACGAGGCAACGATTGTTGATCTGAGTTTGCTCTGGTGCTGCTTTACACCTCATAAATTTTCTCTCTTGAGAGATAGCTGCTGCAAACGCTTAATGTGATTTGCGATACAGAATTACGGTTAGCAGAATTGATGAAATGTACCCATCAGTTGTTCCTCAAGAATCTGCACTTCGGTTAAGGGGAGTATTCAAGGGGGTTCAGCGTCGGTAGATTTTCTCCTCGCTAGTGAAGCTCATGAGTCCAGGGTAAACCAGGCATCTATGGGTACTTATCCGATTGGGGTTTGCTTGAGCTATCTTCACCACCAATTCCTGTTTTCATTCAGTTCAACCAAGGAAGCTTAGAAGCATGTATAAACTTTTGCCTAAGTCGCGATCGAGGCAAAGAAGGCGTAGGTTGCCTTTCAATTTAAAAACCCTCCGGCTCCATCGCGAATGGCTGTCGCCTGAGTGGTATAGCAAACGGCTTTCTCCAAGCTGGCAAGCCTGTATTCCTTTGGCATTGCTTATTGTCGTCGGCTGGAGTGTTGCTGCCTCTGCTCAAGCGCCGACGCCGCCGACAGTGGAAAGTGTCGCTGAAAGCGTTGGCGGCTTGAAAGTTGGACTTGACACCATGTGGGTTATGGTGGCTGCCATGCTGGTATTTTTCATGAACGCTGGTTTCTGTATGTTGGAAACTGGTTTTTGCCGTCAGAAAAATGCAGTGAACGTGCTGGCAAAGAACCTTATTGTGTTCGCCTTCTCCAGCATTGCCTTCTGGGTTGTAGGCTGGGGTCTCATGTTTGGCAACGGCAACCCCTTCTTTGGCACAGAGGGTTTACTTTTTCTGTCTGGTGCTGACAACAGCCCTCTGACGGGTGATGCTTACCAGGGTGCCTATAAGTCCATTGCTTGGGCGGGAGTACCACTGCTAGCTAAGTTTTTCTTTCAGCTTGTCTTCGCTGGCACGGCTGCCACAATCGTCTCTGGGGCAGTAGCAGAGCGAATCAAGTTTATTGACTTTCTAATTTTCAGCGTGCTGCTGGTTGGTATTGCTTACCCCATCACAGGGCACATGGTCTGGGGCGGTGGTTTACTAGCTACCTCTGGATTCTGGGACTTTGCAGGCTCTACAGTCGTTCATTCAGTAGGCGGTTGGGCTGCTTTGATGGGCGCGGCGCTGCTTGGTCCCCGGATTGGCAAGTACAACAGCGATGGTTCGTCAAATGCGTTTCCTGGACACAATTTGTCGATCGCCACGTTGGGCTGCTTGATTCTTTGGCTCGGTTGGTTTGGGTTCAACCCTGGCTCGACAATGAGTGTTAATCCTTTAATTGCACACATTGCCATGACCACAAACCTTGGGGCAGCGTTTGGTGGCGCAGCAGCAACCATTACGGCATGGATTGTCTTGGGTAAGCCCGATCTATCCATGGTAATTAACGGTATTCTGGCAGGTTTGGTTGCCGTTACTGCTAGTTGTGCTTTCATTCCAGTCTGGGCTGCGGCTGTCATCGGAGCGATCGGCGGTGTTATCGTTGTCTACGCTGTCTTATTGCTTGACAAGCTCAAGATTGATGATCCAGTTGGAGCTATTCCTGTGCACCTGGTTAATGGTCTTTGGGGTACGCTAGCCGTTGGTCTTTTTGCCACTGGTCCTGGTGTCACGAAATTTGGCACCGAGCTATACGCAGAAGGGTTCGGTCCTAAAGCGGGTCTATTCTTAGGCGGTGGCATTGCACAGCTCTGGACTCAATTCATTGGTGCAGCTTTAGTTGGTCTCATCACAGTTGTATTGTCCACCCTCTTCTGGGTCGCGCTGAAGTCAACGTTGGGCATCCGAGTCTCGCCAGAGGAAGAAGTGCTAGGTTTGGATATTGGCGAACATGGCATGGAAGCCTATGCTGGCTTCATCAAAGATCCAACTGACGTTCATGCTGGTGAACCTGCTGCTGTACAGTCTACAAGGGGTGTTGCTGGTTCTCCTTACTAGCGTCAGAGCTAGTACGTCACAGCCAACGTGTTTTGTCCGTGTTGTAAACGGTAGAAGGCTAAGGTTGGATGGGTGAGTAACTAATCTTCTGGGCACAGTATCAAAGCTTGTCAAATACCGATGCCACTGCACTCTTGGAAGCAATTTCAAGGATGCGGTGGCATCAGTGTTTGAGTTGCTTCAAAGCATTCATAGAAACCTAAAATCTTTAAAGTCCTGGGTGAGACAGTAACTGCTGGTTAATGAAATGCGTTTGAACGGCGATAACGGCGGCTTGGGTGCGATCGCGCACATCTAGCTTTTGCAAAATGGCATGAACATAAACTCGTACTGTTGCAGGTGGCAATATGCGCGGCAGACCATTGGGTAACTGTTAGGTTGATTATGTTCGTACCAGAGAAGTTCTAAAGAGTTTGGTACGCGAGGCAGGTAGAGCGATTTGGTCTACCCTGATAAATGCCGGAGGAGGGCGATCGGTGGCAAGAAGGCATTGATGTGGTGATTGGTTTACTCGAAACCCATAATCGGCAGGAGACGGCACAACGGGCAGACGGGTTAGAAGTCCTGCCCCGGCAACAAATTAACTGCTCTGGCACGCTTTTGTCCGAGATGGATGCGGAGGCAATTGTTGCTCGTCACCCACAACTGGTTCTAATTGATGAACTGGCACATACCAATGCCCTCAGTTCTCAGCGAGAAAAACGCTATCAGGATGTGGAAGTTGTTTTAGCAGCAGGAACTGATGTTTATTCAACGGTCAACATTTAACATCTAGAGAGCCTGAATGATCTCGTTGCTCGGATTACAGGTGTTGTGGTACGAGAACGAATTCCCGATCGTCTGTTGGAAGCCGCCGATCAGGTAGTACTCATTGATGTCACACCAGAGACGTTAGAAGAACGGTTGAAGGACGGTAAAATTTATGCCCTTGAAAGGGTTGATCAATTCTTGCAAAGCTTTTTCCAACAGCGTAATTTGATTGCCTTGAGAGAATTAGCGTTACGAGAAATTGCTGACAACATTGAAAAAGAGGCACTTGAACACGCCTCAAATAGAACAAAGCTTGATGCTTCTTATTGCAATATTCATGAACGAGTTTTAGTCTGCGCTTCAACCTATCCAAATGCGATTCAACTGATTCGACGGGGTGCTTGGACTGCCGAATATATGATATGTTCGCCCCTTTGTATTGCCTGTTTGTCGCTAGCTTCGATCGCTTCCTCACTAAAGTAGAGAGTTTGCATATTAAAACGTGTGAACGGTTCTGTAAAGAGTTTGGTGGCGAGTTTATCCGAGTGAGAGACGATGACAAAGCAATGGCGATCGCAGCGGTCGCTAGAAGCTATCACATCAGTCAAATTGTGATTGGTGAAAGCCAACGCTCACGATAGAAGTTAGTGCTGCATGGCTTACTCACCCATAAGCTGCTGCGATTGCTCAAAAACATTGACGTTCACATCATCGCAACGGATAAAACAGATTGAATGCCTCTGTATACTCGATCGCTGCGATACTTTGAGTTGCGTGTGCACGCGCTACGGTACAGTTAAGTAATAGTCATACATGGATGCCGTAGCCAGCTTTCCCTTAACTGCAAGCTGCGGGCAATCCTTACCAGTGCCATCTTTTGCCGCCGCCGCCAATCAATAATGGGTTGTGTATCACTGATGTGCTGCGGCTTCGGGTGTTCCACAAGCTGTCGGTTACAATCAGAGTGCTTGTGGCTTTGATGGCTATGACGGGTAGTGCCGTCTTGATTGATGCCGCTTGAGCTAAGAACCGGGCACCTTAACAGCAGTATTGTCATCGAGCCACACGTTAAGTAATCACGCTACTGCCTTCCCTTTCACTCTTTTTTCTACAACCTGGATTAAATGGGATAACCCAAAACCTTCCTTTCCCCACTCCCGCAAAAGACACACTAATGTCAGCACTCCAGTTTCTCCTGCTCGAAGACAAGCTACAGGATACAAAAGCTATCCAAAGTATGCTGACGGACGGCGGTATTAACCATGAGCTGCTGCGGGTAGACACTCGTGCCGACTTTGTAACAGCGCTTAAAAACCAGGTGTTTGACTTGATTCTGGCGGCTTATGCCCTGCCTGGGTTTGATGGCATTACGGCACTAGAAATTGCCAATAATCTATGTCCTGATGTGCCCTTTATTTTCGTCTCTGCCAGTTTGGGCGAGGAAGTGGCGATCGAAACCCTCAAACGCGGAGCAACCGATTATGTGCTTAAACAACGGCTGGGGCGGTTGGTGCTCTGCGTGCAGCGAGCCTTGCAGGAAGCCCAGGAACGACGCGAACGCAAACAGGCAGAACAGATGCTGGTCGAGCAGAAACAACTGCTGGAACTCATTGCCTCAGGGCAACCTTTAGAGGTCTGTCTTGCAGCGGTATGTGCCTCTGTGTCTCGGCTGAGTCCCCGCACGTACGCCTGCTTCTTGCAGCCGGATGTCCAACAAGATTTGTGCGAGGCTCACGGTACTCTAGCGTGTCATTGTACACCTGTGCTGGGCGCAGACGGTCTACCTCTCGGTTCGCTGATGCTAGCGTTTGATGAGGCGCGGCTGCCAACCCCCTGGGAAAATCAATTGGCAAACTTTGGCACTCAAATTGCCAGCATTGCGTTTGAGCGCGATCGTGCCAGTCTTGCTGTGCGCCAGAACGAAGCCCGCTTTCGCACAGTGGCTGCTAACTTGCCGAATGCGGCTGTCTTCATTGTGGATCACGAGTTGCGCTATCTGCTGGCAGAGGGCAAAGCACTCCAAGAGGCAGGTCTGACGGCTGGAGACTTTGTGGGTAAAACGCTCTGGGAGGCCCTCGACCCTATCCTTGCTAAACGATACGAACCCTCCTACCGCCAAGCCCTTGGTGGCGAATCATTCACCGTGGAGCATTATAGCCACGATCGCTATTACGTCTCACATGGTGCACCGTTACGCAACAATCGGGGTGAAATTGACGCAGCGCTAGTAGTCTCCTACGATATCAGCGATCGCAAGCAAACCGAAGCTGACCTGCGCGCGAGTGAAGCCCGCTTTCGGTTAGTGGTTGACAGTGCCAAAGAATATGCCATTTTCACCCTCGATCTCAATGGCATGATTACAAGCTGGAACGCTGGTGCTGAACGCTTAGTAGGGTATCAAGAAGCCGAAATCATTGGTTGTCACGGCAGCATTATTTTCACGCCAGAAGACATTGAACAGGGAAAAGCCGACCTGGAGATGAAAACTGCCCTGGCGGAAGGACAGGCAATCAATGAACGCTGGCATGTGCGAAAAGACGGCAGCCGCTTTTGGGGCAGTGGCTTAATGATGCCCTTGCAATCGGAAACAGGCGATCTGCAAGGGTTGGTCAAAATCATGCAGGACAAAACGGCACAACGGCAAGCAGACGAACGCTTCCGGTTGCTTTATAACACTACCAGCGATTTACTCGCGACCGAGCAACCGCTCATGCTGATGCACAACCTGTTTAGCAAACTCTCAGCCCAGCTAGATTTGCATTGCTACTACAGCTACCTGGTTGAGGAAAAAGACAACTGCCCTATGCTGCATCTGAGGAGCTATGAAGGGATTACTGATGCAGAAGCGCACTCGATCGAGTGGATTGAGTTTGGTCAGTACCTCTGTGGACAGGTTGCCCTGCATAAGCAGCAAATTGTCCTTGATCAAGCGCAAATTGCTACCCATCCCAGTGCCAAGCCGCTTTGCTCAAGTGCCTTTACCGCTTATGCAGGGCAACCCTTGATTGTGCAGGGACAGTTACTAGGAACCCTTTCTTTTGCAAGCCGCACTCGCACTAGCTTCACCCCTGAAGAACTCGACCTGTTGCAATCTACTTGCGACCAAATGGCGATCGCCCTTGAACGAGCCAATTTAATCCAGTCGATTCAACAACAGGCAGAGGAGCTACAACGAGCCAACCAGGTTAAGGATGAATTTTTAGCCGTACTGTCGCACGAGCTGCGATCGCCCCTCAACCCTATCTTGGGTTGGGCACGGATGCTGCAATCAGGCAAGCTCGATGCTGCCCGTCAAGCTGACGCACTGGCAACGATCGAACGCAACGCTCTACTGCAATCACAACTGATTGAAGACTTGCTTGACATTTCCCGCATTATGCAAGGCAAGCTGTTGTTAACAGTGGCTCCTGTCAATTTGACCTACGTGATTGCGGCAGCGGTCGAAACCGTGCGCTTGACAGCAGAAGCGAAGAACATTCGGATCACGCTTGACATTGCCAGCCCGCTTGCACCCGTCTCTGGCGATGTCGCTCGCTTACAGCAAGTGGTCTGGAACTTGCTAACTAATGCAACTAAGTTCACACCCAACGGTGGACAGATAACGGTTGAACTACGGCAACTGGGTCAAGTCGCTCAACTGCGGGTGATGGATACAGGTAAGGGCATTCATGCCAGCTTTCTGCCTCATGTCTTTGAGTATTTTCGGCAAGAAGACGGTTCTACCACTCGCCGCTTTGGTGGGTTAGGGCTGGGGCTGGCGATCGTCCGCCAAATTGTGGAAATGCATGGCGGTACCATAACGGCAGAAAGCCAGGGTGAAAATCAAGGTGCTACCTTCATCGTGCAATTACCAGTCGTGCAGCAGGCAGTGTCGATCGTCTCTGAGCAAGCCCGTGACCAAACAGAGACAGAAACACCGTTAGAAAACCTGCAAATTTTACTTGTGGATGACGACCCCGATACCCGTCAGTTTCAAGCCTTTCTGCTGCAACAAAAGGGGGCAATCGTAACAGCGGTTGATTCTGGTTTAGCAGCGTTACAAGCGCTGGAGCAATTTATACCAGATGTGCTCGTTAGTGATGTCGGTATGCCAGGCATTGATGGCTATATGCTGATCCAGCAGATTCGCTTACGCCCAGCTGATCAGGGTGGCACCGTGCCAGCAATCGCGCTGACAGCCTATGCTGCTGAAGTAGATCGGCAAAAAGCACTACAAGCAGGGTTTCAAACTCACGTTACAAAACCTGTAGAGCCAGCGATCTTGGTAGAGGCGATCGCTAGTCTCCTTAAGCACAAGTAATCTTAAAGAGGGATAGCTCTACCGTTAGAGTCTGTAAGCCGTTTCTATGGAGACAATCAAGTGAGTTCTTCAGCAACTTCACTAAGTAAAGCTTCACGCCATGCAGGGTAACCCGTCTGAAAGACCGCCTAAAGTCGATCGCATTCTGGTGGTTGATGATCTTCCCGATAACTGCTTTCTCCTGCAAACTATGTTGAAGAGCGAAGGGTATCAGGTGGAAGTAGCTGATAGCGGTCCTGCGGCACTGCATAAAATTACAACTTGTCCGCCAGATCTGGTACTGCTGGACGTGATGATGCCTGGCATGGACGGCTTTGAAGTGACTCGTCAGCTACGACATGATCCTGCGCTGCCGTTTATTCCAGTGCTTCTGGTGACAGGTCACAGCGACCCCGAACCTGCTGATGGTTTTGATGCCGGAGCTGATGATTTTGTTCGCAAACCCATAGATTTCGATCTGCTGCTGAACCGGATACGAGCCATCCTACAGCCTGTGTCTTGAGGAACGTGCCAATGCTGGAAAGTGCAAGCTGTTGCTGTCAAACCGCTTAACCGCTTCTAGGCTTCAGCTCAGCCCTTCTTCTTTTGGAACGACGAACAACACCGCTGTAAGCTAATTCTTCCCCTAGTAAGCTTTTGCAAGCGGGGCACGCTCTAGGAGAACTTAGTTTTCTGCTGAACAGGAATTTCAACGATAAACTCTGCACCTTGTCCTGGAGCTGACTCACATTGGAGATGACCACGATGCTTGTTAGCGACAATTTGATAGCTAATGGACAGCCCCATACCTGTACCAGCACCGATAGGCTTTGTGGTGAAAAACGGGTCAAATAACTTACTACGCACTTCCTCACTCATTCCAGGTCCATTGTCAATAATGCGGATTCTGACCCAATCGTTGCTGAGTGTTTCTGTACAAATTCTGACAATGCCAAAAACGGGCTGAGGCTGCTCGGACTTCTGTAATAGTTTATGAGTCTGCTGCTGGTTGTAGATCTCTAGTGCGTCGATCGCATTACTGAGAATATTCATGATCACTTGATTGAGCTGCCCGACGTAGCACTCAACGAGGGGTAAGTTACCGTACTCTTTCACAACTTCAATGCTAGAGCTTCCTTTCCGTTGGAGTCGGTGCTGTAGTAGAAGTAAGGTGCTTTCAATTCCTTCATGAATATTGACTGACTTCATGTCAGACTCATCTAAACGCGAGAAATTTCGGAGTGATAAAACAATTTGACGAATACGATCAGCCCCAACATGCATCGAATTCAGGATTTTAGGAAGATCTTGAATAAGAAACTCTAAATCCATCTCCTCTGCTAACTTTTGAAGCTCAGGAGTTGCATGAGGATATTGCTGCCGATAACGCTGAATCAGGTCTAGCAAATCATGCGTATAGCGACTCGCATGATCTAAATTGCCATGAATAAAGTTAACTGGGTTATTAATTTCATGAGCAACACCCGCTACTAACTGACCCAAGCTTGACATCTTTTCTGTTTGAATCAACTGAATCTGTGTCTGCTTCAGCTCATCTAAGGTTGATTCAAGCTGTCCGTTTTTCGCTTGCAATTCCAATGTCCGTTGCTCTACTTTTTGCTCTAGTGTGCGGCTGTGGTCTGCTAGCTGCACATTCGCTTGCTGCAAGTCTTGAGTCACCACTTCTAAATTGCTATATAGTAGTGCATTCTCTAATGAGATTGCGGCTTGCGAGGAAAGCAATTTCAAAATTTCCAGCCGTTCGGGCGTAAAGGCTCCTGTAGTTAAGTTGTTTTCAAGGTAAAGCAGACCAATCAGCTTGCCTTTATTAACAATGGGGGTACATAGAATTGACTTCGATCGTGTTTTAGCAATATAGGGATCACGTGCGAATTTTTCTTCTTGTGTCGCATCGTTAAGCACCAGCGTTTCTTGGGTTCTTGCCACATAATTAATGACTGTTATCGGTAGCTGCTGGTTTGTAGAAACAAGCTGTGGTTGCCACAGTGTAATGCCATCTTTTTCCACACTTCCAGTTGCCTCCACCATGAGCTGACCCGCTCGTTCCAGAATCAGGCAACTTGTCTGAGCACCTGCATTTTCCATCACAATTGTTAGCAATTTATCCAGCAGTTTACTAAGCACGATTTCGCCTGCGATCGCTTGCGATGCTTTTACAATCGTCGTTAAATCTAAAGCACTCAAGCCACCTGTAATTACGGTCGAAGCGGTTTTAGAAGTGGTCAGCCTGATCGTTGGTGAATCAAAGGTGGGTCGAGCCGCTAGGTTAGAATACGTTTTCTCTAGGGCTTTCACTTTAGTGATCGCACCCCAGTGGACATAGCTGTGATACGCCTTCGTGAGATAGAGATGGGCAATTTCTTCTCGTCCCTGTGAACGATAGAAATTTTCTGCCGCCTCGTTCGCGATCGCCTCTTCGTGAAGATAGCCCTGTTCTTTTGCCGCTTTAATAGCGTAATCGTAGCCGCTCATCGCCTCTAGCGCTTGACCTAAAACCCTCGCTTTTTCTGCTTCTACCAACTCATACTTGTGCTGATAGTTTGCCGGGGCGTGAAAAGCCCATTGTTTAAGTTGAATCTGATTGCTATTAACTTTTTCCAGATATTGTGCCTTTTTCTCTGTGCCTACACTCTCGTAAACGGCTAGAAGTGATAGCGAGTAGTAGAAGTTATACTCAACAAACTGCATAAAACCTACCATGTTGCCGTGGTAGGGTGCTGCTTTCTGAGCATAGGCAAGTGCCTGGTCATAATCTTTGAGAATATAAAGCAGAATCGTTTTTGCAAGATAGGTAAGAAAAAGCAGTGTACCCATTTTCGTTTCGATAAAAATGGGCACCATTTCTAGCTCGTTAAAGCTTTTACCGACTAGACAAGTGCAATCATCCACTTCATCAAGCAGATTTAAAACAAGCTGCCGGATAATCTGAGTAAAGTAAATTTGATACTCCTGCTTGAGGCTTAGCAGCAACTCGATATACTTTGCTTGCTTTTGATTAACCTCACCTAACGGTTCTCCAACGAAAAATAGATAGTTACAGTAGGATGTGGAGTTGTAGCAGGCATACTCTATATCGCCCGTGTTTAGCCCTGCCTGTATTCCTGCCAATAAAGGATTAATAGTAGTTTGTGCAGGCTCTTTCCAATGTCTGATAAAGACGTTAAAAATGTTGATTACTTTTGCCTCTAACTCTTTAGCATGAAACTGCTCCTGCAATTTCAAACCTAGTTGACCAAAGCGGTATCCTTCTTCAATGCGGCTTAAACCGCCACAGAGAATTAACCCGTACAAGGCATAACCCATTGCCGCAAAGGACGAATTACCGTGACGCATCGCCAGGCTAACTAGCGTAAACGACATTGCTGGAATTAGGTCTGGTTTAGCATTGAGGCAAGGAGTTAACAGCGTAATCAAAATTTCCATTGCTGCTAGTTTATAAGGATCAGTCATCTCTGGCAGATGAATTAAATCCTCAACTACGATTTCCTTGGGTGCTTCTTGAGTTAAACTTTCACCTAACATCTCCAACACTTGTAAAGAAGTGGCGATCGCGTTCAACATTTGATTCCGAGCAATGTTGAAATAAATCTTGGTCTGGTATACCTTGACTTTCTGCAATAGATCTTGAGTATGTTCTAGAACGACTTCAGCAAGCTGCTCTGCTCGTTCAAAGTGGGTATTCAAGTACTCAACTTCAACCGTCTCAATGTATAGAGCAGAAGTTAGCTCATACTGGTTCTGCCAACTATCATCTGCTAATAAAGCTAAACCTGTGATGAGATACTTTAGCGCGGGTTCATAAGCCGTTGCTGCTTTTGCTTTGCGACCAGCCAGCAAATTCAATGCTGCTAATTTGATTCTTTCAGCTTGATGATTCATCAAGTCAATGCCGATGTTTAGCTGATTGACCAGATCGAAAATTTTTTCTTCTCGCTCTGCTGGTTTTATAGATTTCAGCAGCAATCGCCCCACTTTTAAGTGCGTTTCCTTTTTACGTTCCTCAGGAATCAAAAAATAGGCGGCTTGCTGCACGCGATCATGGAGAAATTGGTAGCTGATATCTAGTTCATCTTCTCCAGTGGAAAGGTCAGACTTTAAAGGATCAATAAGCGCTAATTTGTAGGTATCGCTGAGCGGTAAGACTAGCCCAGTCTGTAAGGCTTCCCATAATTCTGCTGCTGTCGTAGATAACGCTTTTTCATTGACGATCGCCAGCAAATTGAGGTTAAACGTGCTGCCAATACAAGCCGCCAACTTTAGTACGTTTTGCGTCACATCGGGTAGCTTCTGTAACTTACTAACCATTAACTCCACAACATTGTCTGTACTTTTCACCTGCTGAATTTGCTCAAGCGTCCACTGCCAATCTCCAGAGTTCACATTATAAGACAGCAAGTTTTCTTGATACAGCGAGGAGAGCATCTGAGTTAAGAAGAAGGGATTTCCCTCAGTTTTACGAAGCAAAAGTTTAGCAAGCGGTCTAGACTTAGCTGTGTTGCAGTGCAATGTATCAGCCACTAATTGATTTACATCATTGACGGCTAGTGGAGCCAAAGTAATCGTATTAACAACCGTCCCTGTGTTCTGAATTTCTTCTAATGCCAGCGTCAAGGGATGCGTTGCATTCACCTCGTTATCGCGATAGGCTCCAAGCAACAGTAAGCATTGCTGTTCTGAAGCCGTCATTAGCCGTTGCAGCAGCTTGAGGGAAGCAGAATCAGCCCACTGTAAATCATCAAGAAAGAGAACCAGAGGATGCTCTTTTTGAACAAAGACATTCAGAAACTGTTGAAAAACTAGATTGAAGCGATTTTGAGTTTCCGATGAGCCTAATTGAGGTACTGCTGGTTGTGCTCCAATGATTAGCTCAACCTCAGGAATAACATCAATGATCACCTGACCATTTGGGCTAAGAGCCGTGATTAGTTGATCTCTCCAAACCTGAACTTGAGTTTCACTTTCTGTAAGGATTTGACGAATTAATGCTTGAAATGCCTGAATTAGAGATGTATAAGGAATGTTTCGCTTAAACTGATCAAATTTCCCGGCAATAAAATAGCCGCGCTGGCGCACAACTGGCTTATGAATTTCATTGACTAAAGCCGATTTGCCAATGCCAGAATAGCCCGCCACTAGCATGAGTTCACTACGTGAGGGAGTGGGGAGAGATTCCTGCCCACTCCCGACACTTGCTACGCGATCGAAGGCAGCGAGTAGAACCGCAACTTCTTGCTCCCGACCATAGAGCTTCTGTGGAATTTGGAATTTAGCAGAGATATCATGGAGACCGAGTGTAAAGTCTTCAACGACACCTGTAGTCTCTAGCTGCTTCAGGCAAGTCTCTAAGTCTACCTTAATGCCGTAAGCGCTCTGGTAGCGATCTTCAGCCGTTTTTGCTAACAGCTTCATAACGATCGCAGAGAGAACTTGAGGAATCTGTGGGCTAAGCCCATGAGGTGGAAGAGCATTTTTGGCAATGTGGCAGTGCACTAGTTCCATTGCGTCGGTTGCGACATAGGGAAGCTGCCCTGTAAGCATTTCGTAGAATGTAACTCCTAGCGAATAGAAGTCTGTGCGGTAGTCAAGGGAACGGTTCATGCGCCCAGTTTGCTCCGGCGACATGTAAGCCAGCGTTCCTTCTAGTAAATTGAGATCATTAATGGTTTGGTTTTCTCTAGACAGGCGAGAAGCGATCGAGAAATCTGTAATCTTGACCTGCCCTGTAGCAGGATTAATAATAATATTTTGCGGCTTAATATCTTTGTGAATAATATTTTTCTGGTGTAGTTCCCCCAGTGTTTCTGCTAGTTGAATGGCGATCGACAAAAAATCTTTTATAGCGAGCGTTCTGGCAGACAAAAATACTCTTAAAGACTCACCATCAAAATCCTCAAGAATTAATGCTTCTCCTGCGCCGAACTTATCTAAAGCATACGGCTGGACAATACCTTTGATATTGAGGTCCTTTGAAAGCTCATATTCATGCCGTAGTCTAGCGATTTCTCTATGTGTCGGATCATCAGATCTTAAGGTTTTAATGACAACAGGTTGGCCGCTCTCTTTCGCTTGACCACGATAAATAACAGTGTTGACATTCTCATAAACTTTGCTTGTAATACTGTAATTTGAGCTATTCATCATAATCGTGCCAATTGATATAGGTTTGTATGTAACGTGAAACACTGCAATTAGTAGGGCTCTGTCTTGCAAGCATCCCACCATTACAGCGTTTTACGTTTTTATTGTCTGATACGTCTTGCTCTGTCAACTTCGACAAAATTACTGAACTCTATTGCCCAAAGTGCTGGTTTAGATAGTGTTTCAAGCAAGCCTTTGTGTCAAAAAATTAACGAAATAACTGAGGATAAATTCGTCGCCAAGCTAAAATACCAAAGACTATCGTACATAGAAACATCCATAGCAATTCCAATAGCCAAAAACTAGGTAAACCCAGTGACCACCGCAACAGATCTGTAAAGGCAGAAAGCGGGAAAAGTCCGGTAATGGTCTTCAACAGAGGTGGGAGAGTATTGCGAGGAAAATAAGTACCGCAAAATGTGAACATCGGGATAATAAGCAGAAAGACAGGGATATTCACCTGATCCATCGTTTTAACGCAACCGGCTGTAAACAGTCCGATCGCGGCAAACAATAAGCTACCTAAAAAAATAAGTGGTAGTGACAGGAGTAGATGCCAAAACGAGTAAAGTCCCCATACAACGGCTACCATGCCTGTCATAAAGCCGACCACCGTTCCACGCGTCGCTGCCCATAACCAATCGCCCAAAAACACTTCTGTAAAGGTTAGGGGCGCGGTCAACATTGCCTGCCAAATCTTTTCAAAGCGTAACCGAATGAAGGTGCCATAAGACCCTTCAAAGAAGGATGGGTAGAGTGCCCCTGCGGCGATCATACCGGGAGCGAGAAAGGCAAGATAACTAATGGTTTGTCCTTCATAGGTAACGTTGCCGATAAGTGGAGTTAAACCGATGCCGAATGAAACTAAGTACACGATCGGCTCAAGAATTGGCGGCAAAAAGTTGACAATCCAGGTATTTTGAAACACCTTTACGTGCCGCCGCCAGACAGAATAAACACCCCAAAGCGTAACGGTTGAACGAATTTTCACTGTAAAGACCGACCTGTAAGCCGGAGAAAGACATCTTCTAAATTGGCGTGGCGGCGAGTCAAGCTGGTTGGCTGTGTACTGACCAGTTGTTGCCATAGCTCATCGGATTCATGGGGCAACGTTAATAGGTAACTGCTGCCAAAGGGACGACACCACACGCCCGTTTGTGTTGCAAGTTGTTGCAGCAGCGGTTCAGCAACTCCAGCAATTTCCACGACTTCTGACCCAATAATGCGCTCAATCAATGCTGCTGGTGTACCTTGATCAACAACCTGACCTTGCTGTAGCAGCAGCAGTCGATCGCACAAGCGCTGCACTTCATCCATATAGTGGGTCGTCAACAGTACTCCGCAGCCGTCTTGCTTCAATTGACTCACTAGCTTCCAAAATTCCTGTCGTGCATCGGGGTCAAGCCCGGTGGTGGGTTCATCCAAAAACACAATGCGGGGTCTGTTGATTAACGCTCTTGCCAAAACGGCGCGGCGCTTCAAGCCGCCAGAAAGCTCATCAGGCGTGTACTTACCGTACTCTTGCAGCCCCACTTGAGCCAGCAATTCTCCAGCCCGCAGACGCGCCGCTTGCCCCGTGATGCGGTAGTAATTGGCGAAAAAGACGAGATTCTCAAAGACCGTTAGTTCGGGGTCAAGGTTGTCTTCCTGGGTGACAATGCCCATGTGGGAACGCGCTTGCTGCCCTTGAGTTTGCACCTGCCAGCCGTCGAGCTGTACGAAGCCGCGATCGGGAATTACCGCACCGTAAAGCATTCCGATCGTGGTGGTTTTGCCAGCACCATTGGGTCCTAGAAAGCCCAAAATTTCTCCAGCTTCCAGCGTGAAGGAGACATCTTGTACAACTGGGCGATTGCCGTAGGACTTGCACAAATTATGAGCAACCAGTGCTGTCGGCGATAGATGCCCTGCGATCGGTTCATGGTCAACCTTCGCTCGACGGTGATTTAGGAAGAGTTGACGCATAAGCATTACACCAGACACCTAGAGAGACGTTGCCACATTGTTCTGTAGAATGCCCACGTTGCTAAGGAAAGCTCAGCTTTGCTCCAAAATCTTGTTTTATTGCAACTCTTTCTATCAATCTGGCTTTGTAGGTCAGTCGTTATGTTTATAGGGAACACTACGGTGGCTTAATTTATTGACCTGTTCTAATCATAAAAACTGCATGACCAGCAACATCAGGGAAGCATTGATTCACAGCCTGTTTGAAGCCCAAGTACAGCGATCGCCTTCCGCAATTGCAGTTACTTGCGAACAAGGGCAGCTAACGTATCAAGCGTTAAACGCCCGCGCTAATCAGCTTGCTCGGCATCTTCAAACGCTGGGGGTTGGTCCTGATGTGCTGGTGGGCTTGTGTGTCGATCGCTCTCTGGAAATGCTGGTGGGCATCCTTGCCATTCTTAAAGCGGGTGGCGCTTACGTGCCGCTAGACCCGGCATATCCTAAAGAGCGGCTTGCCTGGATGTTGGAAGATTCTCAAGTATCCGTGCTGCTGGCTCAAACGGGAACGCTGTCATCGTTGCCTGATCATCACCTTCAGGTGCTTTGCCTTGATGCCGATTGGGAGACGATCGCTCACTATGACGTGGAGAATTTAGCATCGCAAGCAACGGCAGCAAATCTGGCATACATCATCTATACATCAGGTTCAACGGGAAAACCCAAAGGGGTGATGATTGAGCATCGATCGCTCATGAACTACACGCAAGCCGTGATTAATGCTTATGAAATGACCGATCGAGATCGGGTTCTGCAATTTGCGTCGATTAGCTTTGATGCCAGTGCCGAAGAAATCTACCCATGTCTCTGCATTGGGGCAACTCTGGTGCTGCGATCTGAGTTCATGTTGGCATCGGTTTCCACCTTTCTACAAGCCTGTGAAACCTGGAAGCTGTCAGTCCTCAGTTTGCCAACCGCTTACTGGCACGAAGTTACTGCTCGCTTAGACGATCGGCTAACCATGCCTGCGAATCTCCGCCTTGTCATTATTGGTGGAGAGAAGGCGTTACCCACACGCTTGGCACTGTGGCAACAACAGGTTGGGAAACGAATTCGTCTGTTAAACACTTACGGTCCAACCGAATCCACTATTATTGCCACGCTGTATGATTTGTCTGAGGTCGCGATCGATCCAACCGTTGAGTTGCCAATTGGGAAAGCGATCGCCAATATTCAAACCTACGTACTGAATCAACATTTAGAGCCTGTTTCTCCAGGTGATCCTGGCGAACTCTGCATCGGTGGAGCCGGTCTTGCGCGGGGTTATTTAAATCGTCCTAATTTAACGGCTGAAAAGTTTATTCCCAATCCCTTCTTAAATTGTGGGGAAACATCCCCCACTCCTCACTCCCCACTCCCCACTCCCATTCTCTACAGAACTGGCGATCTCGTTCGTCAGCTTCCCGATGGCAACTTAGAGTATCTGGGGCGAATTGATGATCAAGTCAAGATTCGGGGCTTTCGGATCGAATTGGGAGAGCTAGAAGCGCTGTTAGGACAACATCCTCAGGTGGAAACGGCTGTAGTTGTTGCGCGGGAGGATATTCTGGGTGATAAACAGTTAGTGGCGTATGTGGTGCTGAAGTCAAGAAGCCTTGACCCATTGACGCTTCAGCTTCGCGTCTTTATGCAGGAGAAACTGCCTGCTTATATGGTGCCTGCTGCTTTTGTTCTCTTAGAAACATTGCCACTGACAGTGAATGGCAAGATCGATCGCCGTGCGTTGCCCGCACCCAATCCCACCACGATTGAATCCACCGAATATATTCCTCCCAATACCACGACTGAAACTCAGTTGGTGAGCATTTGGGCAGAGGTGTTGAAGCTAGAGCGGGTTGGCATTACCGATAACTTCTTTGAACTGAGCGGACATTCTCTGTTGGGAACGCAAGTTGTGTCGCGCATTCGGGATGTCTTTCAGATGGAATTACCGCTGCGACATTTATTCAATGCGCCCACGATCGCTGCACTCGCCGAGCATTTAGACGCTATGGGAATAGAGCGATCGCGCGTTAACACCATCCAGCCCATTCCCCGCACCAAAAACCTACCGCTTTCCTTTGCACAACAGCGATTGTGGTTTCTGGATCAATTGGTGCCGAATAGCGCGTTTTACAATATTCCACAAGCATTACGATTAAATGGATCGCTGAATTTGGCAGCGCTTGAGCAAAGTTTAAATGAAATTGTTCAGCGTCATGAATCCTTAAGAACAACATTTGTCGCCTCAGAAGGGCAACCGTTTCAGGTCATTGCGCCAACGCTAAGAGTGCCGTTATGCGTGATGGATTTGCGATCGCTGCCACAACAGGAGCGGGAAGCCATCGCCCAAAACCACGTCATTGAAGCCGCACAACAACCATTCGATCTGGCTCAGGGAGCGCTGTTTCGTTGTCATCTCTGGCAGATAGACGACGCAGAATACATCCTTCTGCTGACGATGCATCACATTATTTCTGATGGATGGTCGATCGGGGTGTTGATTCAAGAGTTGGCAGCACTTTATGAGGCGTATGCGCTCAATCGACCCTCGACCTTACCTAAACTCGCAATTCAATATGCTGATTTTGCCCAGTGGCAGCGGCAGTGGATGCAACATCACGGGCTGGAGCAACTTGCCTATTGGAAACAACAGCTTGCAGGTGCTCCTGCGGTGATGGAATTGCCCACCGACTATCCGCGTCCCTCAGTGCAAACGTTTCGGGGTGGTGTTCAGTCGTTTCTCTTACCCGCTGCGCTCAACCAATCGATCGAGCAGTTGAGTCGGCAGATGGGTGTCACGCCCTTTATGACGCTTCTGGCTGCGTTTCAACTCTTGCTGTATCGCTACACGCGGCAACCGGATGTAGTGGTGGGTTCGCCGATCGCCAATCGTCATCGAGCAGAAGTAGAAGCGCTGATTGGCTTCTTCATCAATACATTAGTGCTGCGGACTGATCTATCGGGCAATCCCACAGCTCTAGACTTGCTGAAGCGAGTGCGGGAAGTTGCATTAGAAGCTTACGCTCATCAAGATTTGCCCTTTGAGCAATTGGTTGAGGCACTTCAGCCCGCTAGAAATCTGAGTCATACGCCCTTGTTTCAAGTGATGTTTGTCTTGCAAAACGCACCCACCCCATCACTCGAATTAGCCGGCGTAACGCTGCATCCCCTTCAGCTTGAGAATGGGGCACGGTTAGATTTGACGATTGCAGTGGAAAATACGGAACAGGGATTGGCACAGTTTGATTTAACGTTGTCACTGGAATACACCGAACACGGACTGCTGGGCATTTGGGAGTACAATGCTGAACTGTTTCATGCCGACACGATCGCTCGAATGGCAGACCATTATCAAACCCTGTTGGAAGGAATGGTTGCTTATCCTGAACGCCGCTTGTCGGAATTGCCAATTCTTACTACAACTGAACAGACATTATTGGCAGCATGGAATAAGACTGACGCTGCTTACACCACAAATTTGTGTATTCATGAGCAATTTGAAGCACAGGTCAAACAGTCACCACACGCGATTGCTGTGGTGTTCCATCAAACACAATTGACCTATCAAGAGTTGAACGATCGCGCCAATCAGTTAGCACATTACCTCCAGCAGTTGGGCGTTAAACCAGAAAGTCTGGTTGGTTTGTGTGTGGAACGATCGCCTGAGATGATTGTGGGTTTGCTTGGCACCCTCAAAGCGGGCGGAGCCTACGTGCCGCTTGATCCAACTTATCCTAAAGAGCGAATCGCCGCGATGGTGAACGATTCTCAGGTTGAAGTCTTGCTAACCCAAGCAAAGTGGTTGGCGACATTGCCAGAAGCCAACGCACCCATTGTTTGCCTCGATCAAGATTGGACAACCATTGCTCAACAACCGTGTGGAAACCTCATTCATCACGTACAACCCAACCATCTTGCTTATGTGATTTACACCTCTGGGTCTACGGGCAAACCAAAAGGGGTGATGATTGAGCATCGATCGCTCGTCAACTTCACCCAAGCTGCGATCGCAACCTATGAAATAACAGCCCGCGATCGCGTGTTGCAATTTGCTTCCATCAGTTTCGATACGGCGGCTGAAGAGATCTATCCCTGCTTGACGACGGGTGGAACGTTGGTGCTGCGTACCGATGAGATGTTAGGTTCGGTAGCAACCTTTCTCCACCAGTGTCAGGCGTTGAACCTAACTGTGTTGGATCTGCCAACTGCCTACTGGCATCAACTCACCACGCAGTTAGCATCAGCCCGGCTCAAATTGCCAGAATCTCTGCGGTTGGTCATCATTGGCGGCGAAGCGGCACTTCCGGCACAAGTTACAACCTGGAATGCCTATGTTGGTGATTATCCCAAGCTGATGAATACCTATGGACCAACTGAGGCTACGATCGTAGCGACAGCAGCTTCTCTCTCGCATCTTTCTATCACTGACAAAACAACTATTCCCATCGGTCGTTCTTTATCTAATGTTGAAGTCTATGTGTTGGATCAGGACTTGCAGCCTGTGCCGATCGGCGTTCCTGGTGAACTTCACATTGGGGGTGCAGGCTTAGCGCGAGGCTATCTCAACCGTCCAGAATTGACCACAGAGAAGTTTATTCCCAATCCATTCTTAGAGCCTGGAAACGCATCTCCCACTCCCCACTCCCCACTCCCCACTCCCCGACTTTACAAAACAGGTGATCTTGTTCGGTTCCGTCCCGATGGCAATCTAGAGTACTTTGGTCGCCTTGATCAGCAGGTAAAAGTGCGTGGCTTTCGAGTGGAGTTGGGTGAAATTGAATCCGCCTTGGGACAACACCCTGATGTGCAAGAAGCGGTTGTCCTTGCCAGTGATGATGCTCAAGGCAATAAGCGACTGGTTGCTTATGTCGTTTCCAACCTTATTCCCGATCGTGTGCCGATGCAGATTCCCTGCCGGGTAGAAAGTGGCGATCGCACCCTGGAGCTATGCACAGAAGACCTCTCTGTAGGAGGGATCTGTTTTGTGGATGCGCCTGACGATTGGCAGCACGGGCAGCCTGTGCAGCTATGCCTTCAGTTGCCAAGCACCTCAGAACCTATGTTTTTAGAAGGGCAGATCGCCTGGAACCAAGAGCAGCGATCGGGCATTCAATTGAACTTAACTTCAGACCAGCAGGCGTTGCTGCAACAAGCCGTACATCACTTGCTAGAAGCACAAGGCTTTTTAAGAACGCTACAGCGAACGTTAACTGCAACTGTGCGGCAATTTTTGCAGGCAAAGCTGCCGGACTACATGATTCCATCTGCCTATATGTTGCTCATGGCGTTGCCCATGACGCCCAATGGCAAAATTGATCGCGCCAGCGTTGCAGAGCAGCATCGAAAAGCGTTACCGACGTTTAGTCCAACTTCAGCAGCAGCCGAAACCGATTTTGTGGCTCCCCGTACAGCCGTTGAAGAAGTGATGGCAGGGATTTGGGCAGAAGTTTTGGGGTTAGAGCAGGTCAGCACTCACGCCAATTTCTTTGAGTTGGGTGGACACTCGCTGCTGGGCGTGCAGATTATTTCTCGGTTACGCACGATCTTTCAGGTCGATCTGCCCCTACGCAGTTTGTTTGAAGCGCCCACGATCGCCAGCCTTGCTCAATATCTGGAAACAGAAAGCGCGCGCAACGACCAACAAACGGCTCCCCCATTGCTCCCAGTGCAGCGTGATCGATCGCTGCCTCTATCGTTTTCGCAGGAGATGATGTGGGTCCTGGCACAACTCCAGCCTGACGTGCCTTACTACAACCATACGTTTGCTCTGCGCTGGTCTGGGTCACTCAATCAGATAGCGCTAGAGCAAGCACTGCAAGAAATTGTGCGACGACACGAAATTTGGCGCACGACTTATACAAGTGTGGATGGATTACCCATTCAAGTGGTGCAGGCAGCAACAAAATTCACCCTACATCGCATTGATCTACAAGATTTACCAGAGGCAGAGCGAGAGGCAGAAGCCATTCGGCAGGTGACAGAAGAGGTTCAGCGTCCTTTTGATCTCGGCTCAGATTTACTGCTGCGATCGACCCTGGTGCAAGACACCGAAACCGACTATCAGCTTTTCATCACGCTGCATCACATCAGTTACGACGGGCTTTCTCTTTATATCTTTCTACAAGAATTGGACACCCTCTACGCGGCGTTTCATGCTGGCAAACCCTCTCCCCTGCCTGAACTACTGATTCAATATGCAGATTATGCTGTCTGGCAACGACGCTGGTTACAGACAGACATTCTGGAACCTCATTTAGCGTACTGGAAGCAGCAACTCGCCGATCTGCCTACATTGCAGTTGCCTACCGATTACCCATCGCCTGCGAACCCGACCTTTGCTGGAGCCAGCCACAGCCTCGCATTCTCTAAGGCGTTAACTGACAAGCTGAAAGCGCTCTGTCGTAAAGAGAGCGTGACGCTGTTTATTACCTTGCAGGCAGCGTTTCAAACGTTACTCGCTCGCTATACTGGGCAAACCGATATTCCGGTTGGCTTTATTACGGCAGGGCGCGATCGCCCAGAGCTAGAGAACGTGTTGGGCTTCTTTGCCAATTTCCTGGTGTTGCGGTCAGATCTGTCTGGCAATCCCACTTTTCGAGAACTTTTGGTAAGAGTACGCGAAATTGCCCTGGCTGCTTACACCCATCAACATGTTCCTTTCCAGAAGCTAGTCGAAGTGGCGCGATCGGATCGACGCTTGGGGCAAAATCCTCTCTATCAAGTGATGTTGCTCCTTGATCCCCCCTTGTCGGATGACACTGCTGGTTGGACAGTGCAGTACCCCAGCCCAATAGACAACGGCACCGTGACCTGCGATTTGTTGATCACGCTCAGCGAAGGGGCAGACGGGCTGACTGGTCAATTGTCATATAGCACAGAATTGTTTAGCGCCGCGACGATTGCTCGGATGGCCGGACATTTTCAAACCTTGCTAGAAGGCATTGTGACCAATCCGGATGAAACGCTTGCAGCCTTACCGTTGCTCACGATCGGCGAACAACAACAGTTGCAAACCTGGAACCAAACCCAGGTGGATTATCCGCTCGACATTTGTTTGCATCAGTGGGTCGAAGCTCAAGTGGCACGCACTCCAGATGCAATCGCCGTTAGCTTTGAAGGACAACACCTCACCTATCAGGCATTGAATCAACGGGCAAACCAACTTGCTCACTACCTACAAACTCTCGGTGTGCAACCCGATGTCCTCATCGGTATCTGCATCGATCGCTCCTTAGAGATGGTCATCGGACTCCTCGGCATCCTCAAAGCCGGTGGAGCGTATGTCCCCTTCGACCCCAGCTACCCATCCGAGCGTCTGGCGTTCATGCTCGACGATGCTCAAGTGCCGCTTTTACTGACGCAGGCTCATCTAGTCGATCGGCTCCCGCCCCATCAAGCACAGATGCTTTGCCTCGACATCGATTGGCATCAACTGGCT
>NZ_JACJPI010000064.1 GCF_014695975.1 Leptolyngbya sp. FACHB-321 | reverse complement strand
GCAAAAAAGTGCTTCTAGACTAAGCATGAGGGCAAACCAGGCATGAGATTTTGCATTTTCAGCCTATCGGGTTTGCCCCTTTCTTGTCCCAGTTCTTATCCCGAACTCAGGTTAAAGCAGCGTGCATAGCAGGCGCAGTGCCTAGCCACAAAAGTAAGCCGCTAAAACCAAAGCCCCAGGTTTCAAGCGAGGTTAAACTGCGAGGCAGTGAGGCAGGAGCTGATGACTGATTCATTTGTATTTAGAGAAGTAAAGATAAAAATATCGTTTCTATCAATGTTCCCTAACCCCAAAAATGATCCTCATCTGAGACATCTTGCTACAATCACCAGCCTCAGCCCTGCCGCTATTGACTGCTAATGACTCAACGTCACTTGCGATTAATTGCAAGCATTTGGTTTTATCATCCAGTGTCAATAGCTACTTTGCAACAGGTAAAAGATTAACGTGCAAAATCGTGAGCGATTGACTCGAAAGGCTTGTTCAGCAACGTGCAGCAGCATTAGAACTCTGACAATAATTACCCAGCACAGCGGATGTGATGTAGCGATCACTCCAGCAACCTTCTGCGTTGAGGAGAGGTACGATTATGGCTCCGTTGCACTCCATTTAGGCAGCAATGATCACGTTTAAGACATTTCTTAAAACGGCAGCTAAGGTTCTGCTCGTGTTCATGCTCTTAGCAATCTATCTTGTTGCTGGTTTAGCACTACTTGCCGATTTGTTCTCGCCGCTAGGAGTGCTATTTTTAATCACACTCCACGTACTCTATAGCTGGGGCGTCGTTTGGTTCTACGCCTTTTTGAAAGTGCGCGATCGACCCTTGTGGGCATTGTTGCTCATGCCAGTGCTTACCACCATATCAACAATGGGCATTGTCCTCTGGATGATCTTTCAACCAGAAGCAAAAATCAGAAAGCGACTCCAGAAAGCGAAAGCCTGACTAACCGCTTCTCATTTATGAATGCTGCACTGCCTGAGGATCGCTCGTTAGAGATCGGTTATCAGCGTGGAGGGTTAAAGCATGATCACTTCAACAAAAAACCAGACAGCCCTTACGAGTTGTCTGGTTGCTAGAAAGCAATCGTTTCGATCGTGTAAAACGAGGCTGCTTAGTACGTTTCTACGTGCCAACGACCCGCTTTTTTCAGTTCCCGCTGATACTCCTTCCATTCTCTGCCTGCTTTCGTAGCTTCGACTGAGAGAGCAGCGTCAATACCATCTTCCATGCCTTTCAGGCCGCAGATATAGACATGAGTCTTGTCTTCTTGCAGTAGCTTGTAAATTTCTTCAGCGTGTTCTGCCACACGATGCTGGATGTACATTCTGCCGCCTTCAGGGTTTTTCTGCTCGCGGCTGATGGCATAGGTAACACGGAAGTTATCAGGGTATTTTGCCTGAATTTCTTCCAGTTCTTCCCGATACAGCACATTGGGCGTTGTCGCCACACCAAAGACTAACCACGCTAACCCCTTGAACTGGTAATCAGGATTAGCTTCCCGCTCCTTGTCTTTGAACATACGCCACAGGTAAGCACGGAAGGGTGCAATGCCCGTACCAGTCGCCATCATGATGATTTTGGCTTCAGGGTCATCGGGTAACAGCATTTCCTTACCTGTTGGTCCAGTGATTTTGATTTCGTCACCGGGCTTCAGGTTGCAAATATGCGTGGAGCAAACGCCATAAACCATCTCTTTGGTCTCAGGGTTCTGATATTCAAGCTGCCGCACGCAGAGAGACACAGTTTTGTCATCCACGTCGTCACCATGCCGGGTAGACGCGATCGAGTACAGCCGCAGTTTTTCAGGCTTCCCGTTTTTGTCTGTACCAGGAGGAATAATCCCAATACTTTGACCTTCCAGATAACGTAAATCTCCTGCGGAGATATCAAACTTAACGTGCTGGCAAATCCCAATGCCACCTTCTTTAACAAGGGGTTCGTTTGAAACCACCCGTCCGACAAAGGGGCTGTTGGGACGATAGATATTCACGGGAATATCTGTCTTAGCCTTAGCTTGAGTCATAGGCTTCTTGGCTCCTGGTTGGTTACCCTCTCCAGCTTCTACTTTTATCGCAGTTTCTTTCTGTTCTGGGGTAACGTTTCCATTGATTTTAGAATCAGCAGACAAAGGCTGAATACTGACAATCTTGCCACCTAGCCGAGTGATTTGCTGCATCACTTCGTTCATCCGGCTGTAAGGCACATTAATAAATGTGCTGCCGCTTTGACGAATGGAGTAATTGGTGCGATCGGTTTCACTATTCTGCCGCAGCCCTACTACCTCGTATCGATACATACGGCTACCAAAGGCTGTCTTGGCAGTGCCGCCCACCGCGCTCAAATTGTACATTTTGCTTGCTCTCTCAGAACCAAATCTACTTGCCAAATCTAACTTTTTATTGTGCCCCATCTTGGTCGCAGGCGGGGGCGCTTCTGTGAAGTAGCGTTAATCAATGCAACAATCGACGAGGCGATCAGGGCGACCATGTTGCTTCAGTAAACTAGCAGCACTATGATAGCGAACGACCAGCGACCAACCAAGCTTAAGCGAGAGTACTCTGCGATCGTCATCAACGCACCCGCCTTGAGCGAAAAATCAATTCAGACGAAGCCTTGTAGTGATGATCCCGTTTTTGGTAGGATGATAATAGCGGTAGTATTAAATACTTACCCGACTAGCTCAGAGTCTGCTAAGGCTAGATGTAATCTTATTGCTTTTTTGATTACTCTGCATCTGAGTCACGTTGTGTGAGAATTTTATAGTAGGCGATCGACAGCATCCTGCATGAATTATTGCTTTTCAAAAGTAATTTCAAAGGGTGCGATCGTCAGTTTACCGCCAATGCAGCTTAACTCAAGACACAGTTAGTAGAATCTTTTCGCTTAGAGGAAACCTATGACCAGTAAGCCAGACCGCGTGGTTCTGATCGGCGTTGCCGGAGACTCCGGGTGCGGTAAATCCACCTTTCTGCGCCGATTAACCGATCTGTTCGGGGAAGATTTTGTGACAGTAATCTGCCTGGACGACTACCACAGTCTGGACCGGAAGCAGCGCAAAGAAACTGGAATCACCGCACTCGATCCACGAGCCAATAATTTTGACCTGATGTACGAGCAGATCAAAGCGCTCAAGCATGGCGAAACGATTGATAAGCCTATCTACAACCATGAGACAGGCTTGATTGACCCACCCGAAAAGGTGGAACCTAACCACATCATTGTCGTTGAAGGGTTACATCCGCTGTACGACGAGCGCGTACGTGGCTTGCTGGACTTTAGCGTTTACCTTGACATCAGTGACGAAGTTAAGATTGCCTGGAAGATTCAGCGCGATATGTCGGAGCGGGGTCACACCTACGAAGACGTGCTGGCAGCAATCAACTCCCGTCGTCCTGACTTCAAAGCCTATATCGATCCACAAAAAGAGTTTGCGGATGTGGTGATTCAGGTCTTGCCCACTCAACTTATCAAGGACGATACAGAACGCAAGGTATTGCGAGTGCAGATGATCCAGCGCGATGGCGTGGAAGGATTTGAGCCAGCTTATTTGTTCGACGAAGGTTCAACGATCGATTGGGTTCCTTGTGGACGCAAGCTGACCTGCTCCTATCCTGGGATTCGGATGCACTACGGACCAGACGTTTACTACGGGCACAGTGTTTCGGTACTCGAGGTCGATGGGCAGTTCGACAAGCTTGAGGAAGTGGTCTACATTGAGCAACACCTCAGCAAAACCTCTGCCAAGTACGAAGGGGAGCTAACCGAACTGTTGCTGCACCACCGCGAGTATCCTGGCTCTGCCAATGGCACAGGCTTGTTCCAGGTCTTGACAGGTCTTAAAATGCGGGCAACTTATGAGCGTTTGACCGCAACAGAGGCTAAAACCAAGGTTGCAGCGAGAGTCTAGTACTGGCGCGATCATAAAGCGAAAGAAGGGACGTTAAGCCGTCCCTTTTTTGTTGGCTTGATTGGGTGCGATCGTCAAGAGATGGCGATTCAAAGGACAACCCCGTCATTTCCCTTCCCTATCTCATTGCCTGGTCGTCTCACCGTGCCCAATCGGTGCTTCTCCAAAGAATGAAAAAGAGGCAACTGGCGAGTAAGGCACCAAGATTCCATTTGATTGCGTTCTTGAAGAGAGTTTGCTTTTGGGCAGCGCGATTTTCATTGATCTGAGACTGCACTCTAGATCGCGCAGCCGTTAACCGTGACAAGATATCTGCTTTAAGCGCCTGAGGATCTTTAGTTGGATCGATCGGAATGCCTGCTTTGGTGGCTAGTGCTCGAATGTCGCTCGCGCTGCTTTGGCTCAGTTGCCCTTCAACTTTCTTGAACTGGAAGAGTTGCTGTTCTGTTTGTCGGCTCACCTGCTGATCATTCTGAAAGTCCAGACGGGCTGTGCCAAGAACACCCAGCGGGATAACTAGTAGACAGACGATCGCCAGCACTAGACAAAGCCACGACAGCACCTTCAGCAGAATTTTTTCGAGCTGAGTGCGATCATAGTATTCACCAAAAAATACGAGCGTCATGCCCAGCAGCGGTACAATCACGCGCTCAATCAGCGTACCGAGCGTTTGCACCTCCCAAGCAGGATTTGTAAACTTTGGGGGATACAGCACCTGGATGAGATCCATCAGCGCGTAGCCAAGCAGCCCGTAACCAATCCAACGAAAGCGATAGATGGAGCGATTGTCAGTCGTCGATTCAGTCATGAAGCTGCTTTCTCAAATAACACAACGCAGATAGTTTGGCAGTAAATCAGCCTTCGTCATCGTCCTGTAAAAAACACTGAATGTCGATGCTTTGATACTGCCATTAGCGATTGTAGAAACGGCTTTTTAATACATAACGATCTTATTTGGATTGTGAGAAAGGATTCCACTGAAGTCCTCTCTCACAAAGACTTTCAATCTCACAAGTGTTTTAGGACTGCTATATATAGGGTTTTAAAGGGATGGAAAGTTGGGTTGCCACCAACGGTACCAGCCAAACCAGGCATTTTCTAACGTTTTGTAAGCGGTGTCTAACTCAGCAGAGCCAGCGTTTGCAGTTAGCGGTACAGACATCAGCGTCCAGAGACAGCGGCGATCGAGCAGCGGTTGCTGCCCCAAAAGCCAGGGCAAGAGGCGATCGAACGTAAGGTCATGGGTGCGGTGATTTTGCACAAACTGTTGGGCTGTGACTGTACTTTCGCCACGGGGACTAATGCAAGCACTCAGGTAGGCGCGTCCCTGATGCGGTAACACACCATAGAACCCAATACCCGGCTGATATTTCATGACTAGCCGAGCATTATCCTGCCGAATCGGAGTAAAAACGAAGAGAAAACGATTCACATCACCATCGCTCGTCATGTAGCGTAGCGCCATGGTGAGAGACTGTGCATTGCGACGATACGGATACTCACGACTGGCGATCGACCCTGAAATCGGCTCAAGGGGCTTGCTGGGTAACGATTGCCATTGGGTCAACGGAACACTGACAGGCAGGCTGTAAGACGGCTGTGTATTGGTTGCCTTGGGTGTGAGAGCCGCCTTGCCCATGATGTACAAAGCACCGCTGCAAGTTAACACCAGTATTGACAGGCGAAGCGGTTGCCAGAGATTAGCCATTGGAAGAATTGCCTGTATCGGTCACGGATGGCGTTGTACGCAGGAAGGCAAACCAGCAAAAGCTACCAAACAGCCCTACGGCGATCGCCGCGAAAATGAGTGAACCGTCGCCCGTATGCCAGTAATCAAAAGCGTCTTTTTGTGAGAATGCTACCAGCACTGCCATCAAACCCACTCGTGCAGCATTTACTAGAAAACCAATTAAGATCGCCAAGCCGACTGTGAGGCATTGCTGCACACGCGATCGTGGTGCAAAGAGCAAGACAAACAGCACTGAGATATATAGCATCTGCAACATACTCTGAATGCCAGAGCACGCGCCATAGACATCTACCCGACCCGTTGGCAGCAGTAATGATAGCCCCTCGCGACGCACATCAAACCCTGTATACCAGAGCATAAACGTGGCTGCCTGAGCCGTTAACTTGGGCAGATTCAGCAGTTCTAGACCCAGTTCAAGCAGTGGATTGAGCGTTAGCAAGGCAAAAAGGAACAGTTCTTTCCAGTACTGGTAAAGCCCGTGTATGCCAGAGGCAAGTAGCCCTAGCCCCAAGACGGTCATTAGGGGAAACGCTCGCATAAAGGAGCCTGATTCAGGCAAGGTTGAACTGAGCAGCAGCAGCCCTAACAACACGCTACCTCCGATCGCCCCCCCGATCGCGCCACTCTGTAAAACTAGCGCGTGTCGCCGTTCCCATAGCAAAAGACCAACCACCCCCCATAACAGCAGACAGGTCGAAAATAGCTCCTGTGATAAGGCTGGATTACTATTGCGACCCAACAAAGTTAAATGGAGTGCCACCATAGCAGCCCCCGTGCTAACCAGCCAAAAAGCGGTTGTTTGGAGACGATTCAATCGATCCATCATAAGTACCAAACTTGGCTAACTTCTTGGACTAACTTTTTGAGCAAGCAAAAAGAGCTGGACTAACAAACGCTTTAGCCTACAGCAGACTGTAAAGCGGTAAAAGGGTGAATAGGCATAGCTTCAGATGGAACCGAGTGTAAGAAAGAAAGTCTGACGATCGCCGCTCGGTCGACAATTACTGTCAAACAATACCTTCAACGTTAATAAACTGCTCTTAGTGGCTGCTAATTCTAATTAGTGTCTGCTAACGCAGGTATCAAAAGCACTCATTTACAGAAGTTTCATACTCAATCGTCATGTAGTTTTGAAGCATTAGCTGAGTTAAGAATAATCAACGGGACTGAACTAAAGATGCCAGCACAATCTGTTCACTAGCAACTTTAAAGCCTTAATCTCACTTTTTTAGTCTAGTCGTGTCACCAAACACCTAAAAATAAACGGTTCAGAGTTTTATTGTGAGGGAAATTAACGTTGCGAACTTGTTGCCGTCGCGCTTTAAATTCGACCACTAAAATTACCAAAGTAAGCTAAATCCATCGTTCAACTTTAAAGGACTAGCTATATGATAAATAGCGTCGCAACTGTGTCACGTTAGGGATTCCTACCCTTAGGATTAGCCACCTTCAGGATCAGAGCCATGAATGAAGCTGATAGCCCAGATCAACAAATTGAGTCTATGTCAATTGAGCCAACTGAGAGCACTGTGGTAAGCGAGCCGATCCCATCAGTGGTGACACCAGCACCAATTGAAGGATCAGAAGGTTCGACTCAAGACTGGCAAACTGTTGATTTTCCTGGGGCAATGAGCGTCGACGCCCTTCCACATGAAGCAGTAGAAGGATGGCATTTAGAAGGAGAAAGCCCTATAGAACGTCGGGGCAATGCGGTTGCGTCAGGAGTCATCCACTACAGCAGTGCTGAAATTAATCCTGCGGCTACCTACATTGGCACGAGTCCTCTGGAAAGCACTAAAGGTATGGCAACGCTGCCGCTACAGCAGCAAGCCACCCTACGCGATCGACTGACACAAGCAGAGACAGCGTTGGAGCACCTGTCCGACGAAGAACTGGCAGCACGCCATCGATCACAAGCAGTAGGCAACCTCCTAGAGAGCACAGTCAGCAGCAGTCAGGAGCAACCCTTAGACTCAGCACAGGAGAGGCTTCAGCAGCTTTTGCAAGAACTAGAACGATCGCACCAGACCGCTCAGCGGCAGCAAATTTTGGTAGAAACACTCACGGAGCAACTAAGCAGCAGTCAGGAACGGATTGCCCAGCTAGAGCGTGATTGCGCCCTGACTCAGCAGCGCCACAACGAGCAAGTTCAACAAGTGCTGCAAGCGGAGAACACCTGTCGCGACCTACGGCTGCGGCTGCATCGCCAACAGCAACAAACCCTTCAATTTAAAGCGGCGTTAGAAAAAAGCCTTGAAATGCCTGCTGTTTACGGGCATCCAGCCATAACGGACATTGCCCCGGCTGGTCATGCAACTGTACCAGATGCCTCTGCACTATTGCCTAAAAATTCACCAGTCAAGCCCTGGTCACTGGCAAAGACTTTACAGGACACAACAGACGCTGCTGATCGACCCGATCGGCTATTCAAACTCTTGAATACTGACGCTTCGGCACCAGGACAGGATGGTGCAGAGGCAAAACTGACAACACCGTTCAGCGGACAGTCTGAGCATGAGTCAATAGCTGCGTCTTCTGATTTGCGATCGCCGCTAGACTCTGAAGATCCGCAGTTCGTCAACCATTTGATGCAGCTAATCTTTCCCATTGCTAAGACGCAGCCATTAGACCTACCAACTGCTTTGCTTCAGCCAGCACCACATTTTGACCTTGATCCCTTCTCAGAGGCAAGTCTAGAGGCAGCAGAATGTATTGATGCTGACTCGTTGCCCCCGTTGGAAGCCCCTGGTTCAATGCTATTTGGTTTACCCGATCGCCCTTTAGAGCAACAGCAACCTGACGTTAGCTCATTCAGCCTAAGCACGATCGCCAACACCTCACTATCCCCCTTGCCCGATAGCAGTGCCACTGATCCCCTCTGGGATAACCTGGCAACACTTATCGATCTACCACTGCAAACCGATCTACCACTGCGAACCGAAGATTCCGATCCGGTTACTACAAACGTCGATCGTCCGCTCGAATCAGTTGATTCCGCTCAAATGAGCCTTGCTTCGGGTAGCACAAATCTGGTGCCGATAGACAAGCAGCCATCACCAAGCGTACCGACCAGCACAACAGCTATTCCACCCATCTTTGCTACAGATGCATCACCGTTGGAAGATGCAGCCGATACAGCAGCCTCGCAGACGGCTTGGACATGGCGCGATCGACTGGTCAATGCTGGGAAGATAGCGCGATCGAGTGATACCGAAACAGTGGCTCAGGCTGATACCAACGTAACGCTAGATGTTGCTGATCAAGCTGACCAAGTGGTGATGCCACAGCCAGCACAGACTGTTAGCCGTTCCACAGTGGCATCCCCATCGTTTGCAGTACTACCCTCGCCGATCGTGTATCCCCTCCGCCCAGCCAAGAAGCTAGCGTCGCTGGCGGCTGTGGATTTGCCCATGTTTCCTAAACGGTAAAAAGATGACAGGAGTTAGTGAAAAAGCATAATTGGGGAGCGGTCATGGCAGCATCACGCTCCAGTTGAGCCAATAGGTATAGCTGAAGGCTGAAGGATTAAGTAGCACCTTTACTAGAAGCCGAACTGGGAACTCCAACGGCCCTAACTCTGTCTTCAATTGCCATAGCAGATAAACGTCACCCGATCGGCGCATGAGCTTGTTCTTCTGAGGCTTCTGTGGCTCTCGACTGCACCATCTGGGGTCGCCCAACACCATCTGTCCACGTATAGCTTTGAGCTAACAGCCACAGCCACAAGCCTGGAAACTTCGGTTCCAACCAGGGCTGTACTTGGCGTAGAAGTGCTGGAAACCAGCTACGCACCAAACTGCTGATAAAAGCGGTAATGGTGAAGTCGAGGTAGCTGCCTAGCCAGCGACCAAAGTCTAACGCTCCTGCCATGCCCCAGATCCATAGCAACAGCTTCGGATTCTTCCAAGCAGCCGTGAGCGCCATGCGGTTAAATGTGAACCAGTCAACCCGATCTTTAATAAATGCTTCGGCGATCGCAGGGGGCTGCTCTCCCAAAATGCCAAAGAACGTGTTGAGCATGGCGTTTACCCTCTCAGGCGGCAGGTTGCGCCCTGTGGGCACCATCATGCCTCTAGAAAAAAGCCAGGTGACAGCCACATTACTCTGATAGGCACGGATTTGATTAAGGTGTTTGGCATTTAGTAAATCGTGCTTCAGAGCAGTGTCAAGCAAAAGCGTCAACCGGGGTAAGTTTCGCACCAGTGACCCAAAACCGGTAAAGATAAGCGGTGATTGCAAAGATGCCGCATCGCCTAAGGCGATCAGGCGATCGACCGCTACCGCACGATCGCTCCGTCCCGTTGTAAAGTGCCCTGGAATATAGCCAAAGGTAGGTTTCTTCCAAACCAGTTTGTCCACATCGCAGCGGCGATACTCCGGCAAGATTGTGAAAAAGTCTTCGTACATCTCTAGCAGTGAGCCAGGATTATCAGGATGCACCCGATGGTAGTGAAACAGATAAAACGTTAGCTCTTCGCCATCGGCTGGGAACAGTTCCCAGATCAACTGCCGCCCCCGCGAAATGTCACCATGACTGTTGAGCACATCGCCGTAACAAGACTCCCACACACCTGGTTCAAAGCCGCTGGCAATGACTGCTCCAACGGTCGGACAAACGCTATCAAATGCCCGTCCGCCATTTAGTTGCCATGCGATCGGCGATGCCGTACCCATTGCATCTACCAACAGCCGACCACTGACCGATCGCACCTCGCCCGTTGGTAAGTGCTTGGCTTGCACCGTTACCTGAGCGCGATCGACCTCAGCACGGCAAAATTCGGTTTCATCCCAAATCTCGCCGCCATAGCTTCGTAGTTTTTCGCCACAGGTTCGCAGCAGCTTTTCAGCATCTAACCCTACGTTCAGCACCGTTGGCGTATGGAGCACAGGCGCTTTTGCTGCCGATGGGTTGTTGGCATCAAAAAACTTGTGAAAGCCGTCCACATATTCTCTAGCAATGACACTCTCAAACTCACTGGGCGTGAATAAACCTAAGTCGATCAGGCTTTGAAACTCACTGCGCGAAATGTTCCATTCTCGGTTCATCTTGCCAAAAGGCAACCGCTCCAGCAGCAGCACTCGGTAGCCCAACTTTGCCATCACTGCCGCGTGGATTACACCCAGCGCACCACCAATGTAGATCAGGTCGTAAGAGGATGAGGGGTATAGCTTGCTTCCGCCTTGCAGCGGGGTGTGAGGTGAGGGGGCACAGATTAAGCTTTGATCTCCTCTCTCCTCGCCTCTAAACACTACCTGTTTGGGCTGCTGCGGATTTTGCACGCCTTCGCGCCAGCGCTGCTCCCACCAGTAGACGCGAGTCAGGTCATACTCGCCGTTAGGCATCTTTTGAAAATATTTGACAGTAAGAGGATATTGCTCTGCCAACGCAGCGAAAATGGTTTGACAAGACAGGTCGATCGCAGGCGGTTGGGGATACTGATTGGGAAAGCGATCGCGCAACGCTTGCGTCAGTTGCGTTAGCAAAGACTTTTCTTGAGGCGCTGGCTGCTCTGTCCAGCGAAAGACCTTTAGATAAGTCGTTCGTTGTAGTGACCAGACAAAAATTGCTAGTTCAGCCGCTACTGGCTGAGTTACAACCTGTATTTCTGGAGTGCGTGTAACCTGATGTGTAGCCTGAGAGAACAACAGACGCACGCCACTAGGAGTAATGGCTTTGACTCCTGATTTAGGCTCAAAGCTCCGCTGTAGCCAGACTTTAACAGCCTCTACATCTGGGGTAGGGACTTCAATGTAAAGAACTTCCTTCATTTAGGGGAGCCAAGCTTCAATGAACTACTAAAAAAGACAGGTTAAACACTGGTAAAAGTGCGCTAAACTTCAGTTCACATCAATGACTTAAGAAACTTTACAAGTTTCTCATAAATCATTCAGGGTTCCTGCATCAATCGCTTTACTCAACCTGCCATGAACTATCCTATTCCAGCAAACACCCCAGAAGTTGGTACTTTTCGACAGAAGTTTGTTGATGAAGAGTTGATTGCTACTGCGATCGTAGGGGTCGTTGATGTGGCACGTTCTAAGGGGCAGTCGTTAGAAGACCTGATAACAGAGGTTTTAGCAGATGATGCGTTGCTTGATTATCAGCAGCGGCATCGGTTGAGCGAGATTATTGCTGTCGCCTGGGAAAGCCTGGTCTAATGAAGGAGTTACTTGTAAGCAACTGCAAGGAATTGCCATAAAAGACACTCCTTGTGGTTCTTCTAAGTTCAAAAGCTATTAGCAGTCGATGCGTCTGTTTTTTAGCGTCACAATCATTGTTGTGACCGTTTGCCGATAATTCAGACATTTCAGACTTTAGCTCGGTAGACTGAGAGGAGTGTTCGCTACCTGCAAAAATGTTTAGCTGTATCTTGCAACCCTCATGCATGAGCTAAGTCAGAGGATCCTCCGTCTCTGGCGTGAGCATGTTGAAACGCGAATGCTAACGTTGCTAACGACGGTTCGTGTGATCAGTTTACTGATTGCTCTGTTTGCTCTATGGGGCTTTTATGAGATTGCGGCAACGGTCTTTGGGCAGCAAACACAGTCGATCGACATTCGTCTCTTACTGGCGCTCCAGCAATGGCACACGCCCTTTTTAGACCAGGTGATGGGTGTGCTGACCAACATTGGCAGTGTCTCTGTACTGCTAGCGGCAAGTTTGCTTATAGCAACAGTCTTACTTTGCCGTAAGCGACAGACAGAAACAGTAATGCTGGCGATCGCGACGATCGGCGCGTTTGGTCTAAACGCTCTACTCAAACTTCTGTTTGCACATGCTCGTCCAGCCTTTTGGCAGCAAACCATTGAAGTGAACATCTCCAGTTTCCCCAGCGGTCATGCCATGATGTCTCTTGTGGTTTTTGGCATCATTGGCTATTTGCTGGCAGCCCAAGTACCGCGCTGGAGAGCCACGATCGCGACTATTACGGTTTTGCTCGTCGGCGCGGTCGGCTTTAGTCGGCTTTACTTTGGCACGCATTGGCTCACAGATTTAGTGGCTGGCTATGTGGCTGGCACCGTTTGGCTCGTTGCTTGCATCCTCAGCCTCAAAAGCTGGAAACGCCGCTATCGATCGCGTCCTCAAACCAACAAGCGTCCTTTACCCTCCATATCTAGTCGGAAGTAGGAATCAAGCCGGAAGTAGGACGAAGCCAAAAGGCTGAAGGTAGCGCTCAACACTCGTCACTCAAAACTTAAAACTCAAAACTTTCTATGCCTCCTGCTGTTTCACTGCAAAATGTCTACAAAACGTTTGACAAAGCCCCTGTTGTCAACGATCTTTCCTTTGAGCTACAAGCAGGTGAGATGTTTGGCTTGCTTGGACCAAATGGTGCCGGTAAATCGACCACCATTCGGATGCTGACAACGCTGACAAAACCCTCAGAAGGGCAGATTCAAGTGGCAGGCTACGATGTGGTACGCCAACGATCGCAGGTCAAGCAGCAAATTGGCGTTGTCCTCCAGCAGATCAGCGTGGATAGTGATTTGTCTGTTTGGGAGAACATGGAATTTCATGGGCGGCTGCACCATATTCCCAAGCCGCAGCGACAGAAGGACATCGATCGCTGGCTGGAGTATGTAGAATTGAGCGATCGTCGTGATGACCTTGCCAAAACGCTCTCTGGTGGCATGAAGCGCCGTTTGCAAATTGCCCGCGCGCTCCTGCACCAACCCGATATTTTGTTTCTTGATGAACCCACTGTTGGTCTCGATCCTCAAACCCGTCGCCGTCTTTGGGAAATTATCCGCGACTTGAACAAGCAAGGCATGACAATTCTACTCACCACTCACTACATGGATGAGGTGGAATACTTGTGCGATCGCATTGGCATCATGGATGCGGGCAAACTAATTGAACTGGGCACCCTGCAAGACTTCCGACAAAAGCATGGCGAAGGGCTGGTCATGAAGCAAACCAACGATCGCTGGGACTACAAATTCTTTCCCACTGTGGATGAAGCTAATGTCTACCTTGACCAGCAACCCGACAAAACTGGCATGATGGTAAGACCGTCCAATCTGGAAGACATCTTTGTCGAACTGACAGGGCGGAATCTGGATTGAAGGCGCAGCAAGGAGAGCAGAGGAAGCAACGGGTGCAAAACCAGCGTTTTAAGTTGTGTAAGCTTTACTCCTCCTAGAAAAATCTTCTGAACCACGCTTCTATCGCTCTAGTTGCTCCTCGCGTAACCGTCCTCCGCGCCCCCTACCACCTCCGCTTCCCCTGCTCTTTTGCCTTTTACCTTCTGCCATGCCTCGCCTTGCTAGCAAAATCGAAGCCATCTTGTACTTGAAAGCGCAACCATTGACTGTGACAGAAATTGCCGAATTTGCTGCGTGCGATCGCGAGACAGCCGAGGAAGGCTTGATGGAACTCATGGCAGACTATGCCCATCGCGAAGGTGCGCTCGAAGTTGCCGAAACGCCTAACGGATATACTTTACAGCTACGCGAAACGTATCATCACCTTGTCCAGACCTTAGTGCCTGCGGATTTAGGAGTTGGTGCTCTACGAACCCTAGCGGCGATCGCCCTTCGAGGTCCCATTTCGCAAACGGAGTTGGTCGAACTGCGTGGTTCTGGCGCGTATCAGCACGTCCCGGAACTCGTCGAGCTTGGCTTCGTCCGTAAACGCAGGCAATCGGATGGTCGCTCTTATTGGCTACAGGTGACAAACAAGTTTCATCAATACTTTCAAATGCATCAACTGCCACAGGAGTTTGACCAACACGTGAAAGCAAAACCCTGACAAGTGAGCACACGACATCAGGTGCCCACTTATCTCAACCCGTAATTCTTCTGAGGTACGATCGCTGATGTCATCACCTCACCATAAGTGTACGGGTTGCAGTTAAGGCGAGAAGTGTCAAAATAGTTTGAAACGGATACCTACCTAGCACATGGTCTTTAACCCTAACAGCGCGAATTTTCTCGGTGCCGACGTTGAAGAAAACGAGTCAAACGAACTGCTGAATTACCTTCAGCATCAGCCCCCTGAAATACTCGCTCAGGTGGCGAAGCTAGTGACCCTAGACGTAAAGCAAATTATTTCGCATAACGTGCAGGGGCTCGTGGGAATGTTGCCATCCGAAGCGTTTAATGTCAAAATCACGACCGATCGCGACAATTTGGCTGGTCTATTAGCCTCTGCTATGATGACAGGCTACTTCCTCCGCCAGATGGAGCAGCGCATGGAGATGGAAGATTTGCTTGCAGGCTCTTTGTCGATTCCATCAGAAAAGCCCGATTGCCCTTAGTGTCTCATTTATTTTCTGCCGCCCTACCTCAAACTCATTCCAGCCGCTTACAAACCCCTCATAGCGGCTACCACTGGGATGGCAGCGATCGTCGCTTTTTTGAAGGTTGGTACTACCGCGTCACGCTACCTGATAGTGGACAGACGTTTGCGTTTATGTACTCGATCGAAGATGCGATCGGCGGCAAACCCCATAGCGGTGGAGCCGCTCAAATCCTTGGTCCCAACGATGAATACCTCTGCCGCACCTTTCCTAACGTGCACACGTTTTGGGCATGGAAGCACACACTCGGACTGGGACATTGGGGCAAGGTGAGAGGCGCTAGCGGTCAGCAGTCAGCAGTTAGCGGTCAGCAGCTCGATACTCAAAATTTTCCCTTTTCCCCTACGTCCCCATCCCCACCCGTTCCGGGAAGCAAGCTACACCCCCTCACGCCTCACTATCTCCCGCCAGAACAGTTCACTCAACAGATACAGGAAGGCTACCAGGCAACGGCGACCTGGCATCAGGGCAGTTTGCAGGAGCCATCAGGAGCTTCGGCGCAGTGGGAGTATCGCATTCAGCCAGTTTATGGGTGGGGCAATGCAGCCGGTCAGCAGCAATCAACAGCGGGCTGGCTCTCGTCTCTGCAAATCTTTGAACCAGGTTGGCAGATACTTATGGCGCATGGGTTGGCAACAGGCTGGATGGAGTGGAATGGCGATCGCTACGAGTTTGAGAACGCCCCAGCCTACAGCGAAAAAAATTGGGGTGGGGCCTTTCCGCAAAAGTGGTTTTGGCTTAACTGCAACAGCTTTGAAGGGGAGCCTGACTTAGCGTTGACAGCAGGAGGCGGTCGTCGAGGCGTGCTGTGGTGGATGGAATCGGTAGCAATGATTGGGTTGCACTATCGCGGCACGTTTTACGAGTTTGTCCCCTGGAATGCTCAGGTGCATTGGGAGATTCAGCCCTGGGGCAACTGGCGGATGTGGGCAGAAAATAGCCAGTTTACGGTGGAGCTAACGGGTACGACCGATCTTCCTGGTACGCCGTTACGTGCTCCCACAGCCGATGGCTTAGTATTTGCCTGCCGAGACACAATGCTAGGACAGATTACCCTGAAGTTGATTGATCGCCAATGCCATACCACACTACTGGAAGCTTACAGCGATCGTGGCGGACTAGAAACAGGCGGCGCACCCTGGGATGGTGTTTGGAAAAGCGCTGCTTAAGAAACGAAAAATCTCACAATCCAACTGAATCGAGTCACCTTAGTTAGCCATCGTTTAGCTTAGGGAACAATGCTATAGAAAATACTGTAGACCGACAAATTTCTTAAAAGGAGGCATTTCGGAGGGCTACGCAAATTAGTTACATTCATCCTCATCATTGCTACTTCTGTTCTTTAGCTATCGTATCCTGCATATGCAATTCCCAATAGGCATCTCAATGTAAAGCTTGATCTAAATAATGCTTATGTTGTCGTAAATCCCGCTGTTGCTACTCTCCCCAAACAATTTTCAAAGTTCTTTCAGAAGTCTTCTCAGTTTCTAAAAAGTGTTTCTTAAGTACGCCAGATAAGGGGATCAATGAGATCAGTTGTAACTTCCTCAAAAGTAGCGTTGAAGCAGGAACAGTAGTCACTGCATGTTACACAGCAGATGCATTAGCTACCTCCGTTCTTCCACCTGTTGTGACCCTAGCACCAGTTTGCAACTATTTGAATTTTGCTAAAGCTGGTCAAAAAGCAGCCAATGTAATTGTTCATTAAATACTGGGAGCAACTATGACAGACAATTTTCCTCAAACTGTACAGAGTGTAAAAAATACTCTTGATGGCTTCACAAATGAGACAATCAATGTCGCCACTGTTGAAGCAAAAAGCACGCTTAACAAGCTACTGCATGTGATGGGAAATTCGGGGCAAACGCTCAACAATTTAGCAAGCAACTTGAATCAGCCTGTCAGTGGTCTAAACGAAGCCACAACAAAGCTCAACACCTCTATGCTAGAAGCAACGGATGGAGCAGTTAATATAATCACTGAGACAACTCATCAAGCAGCAAGTGCAGTTAAAGAAACGGCTGCTCAGGCAACAGGTACACTGAATGGTGCAACCAACATTGTTGTTCATAAATTAAATAATGCTACAAGTTCTATTACTCAAACGGCAGAAAAGACAAAGCTTGCATTGGATGAAACATTGCAAAAAACAGAGCAACTAAGTGGGGCAATTTCTAACAGCGTTCAAGATGTTGTTGCTACTTCAGTAAAAATGTGGATGGCACAACATCCAATTGTATCCTGGGTTATGGCTCACCCTGTATGGACGATTGCCTTAGTTCTGCTTCTACTTTTCCTTTGCTGGGGTTTGCTTGCAGCAATAGCTCAATTCACTCAACAAGTTTGGTTGTTTATTTTACAAGCACCACTAAAGTTAACTCAGTCATTAGCGAAAGGTACATTTCAATCGCTTAAGCGTTTCGAGATTCTCCAGCCAGCTAAGTCGGAAGGTCAAGGAAATGTTCAGCAGCGGCTACACGAAATACTAAATCACTTAGAGTTATTGCGCCAGGAACAAGAGGTATTAATGAAAGAGATGCATTCGATTTTAAGTTCTAAGAGTTGAAGGCAGACCATCATAGAAGCTTTGAGTGGTTATGCCACAAAGTTTAATGTCATATTTCCCGCTCAGATCCTTGAAGGTGATGAAGAATGGCGGCGGCGCAGTAGTTCGACCAGGGTTGAAAAAGTGGCGGGGATAGGCGCGATCGCGATGACGGGCATCCCTGTTACGGGATGTTCCAACTGCAGCCGCCAGGCATGAAGTGCCTGCCCTGCCAGCTTCACACCGACCGATTTCCCTGCACCATAGACCATATCACCCACGATCGGATAGCCCATTTTGGCACTATGCACTCGAATTTGGTGAGTGCGTCCGGTTTCGAGCGCAAACTGCATCAAGGTGTAGTTTCCCAGCCGTTCCCTGACCTGCCAATGCGTGACGGCACGGCGACCACCTTTTTCTTCGGGGATTATTGCCATCTTTTTACGATCGATTAAATGGCGACCAATCGGCAAATCGATCGTGCCACTCTCGGCAGCAGGCGCACCATGAATCACTGCCAGATAGTCTCGTCGTGCCGTCTTTGCTTTGAGTTGCGCTTGCAAATGTTGATGTGCCTGGTCAGTCTTCGCAACGACGATCGCGCCACTCGTATCTTTATCCAACCGATGCACAATGCCGGGACGCTGCACGCCACCAATGCCCGCCAAATGGTCACAATGTGCTAGCAACGCATTCACCAATGTACCGCCTTCATGCCCTGGAGCCGGATGCACGACCAATCCCACTGGTTTATTGATAATCAGCAAATGATCATCTTCGTAAAGAATGTCCAGAGGAATGTCTTCTGCCTGAAGGTCGAGCGGTTGGGCATCGGGAATGGTGATCTGGAGGCGATCTCCTACCTGCACCGTCAATTTCTTAGAGGTACAAACCTGCCCATTCACCGCTACTTGCCCTTGTTCGATGAGCTTTTGGGCATGCGAGCGCGAGATGTCTGGCAATGCTTCCGAAAGGTAGCGATCGAGGCGCTGAGATGACTTCTCCTCAGGAGCACCGTCTGAAGTTTCAACCTGTAATGCAATGTGTGAGGACAATTTCTAACCCTTGCTCAAGAAACTCAATGATGTCTGACCTGCTAGCAATACAGCAGCCAAATTGCTTCGAAAATTGTTGCTGTCGCTTGTTTACTTAACCCTAGCGCATCAGCTAACAACCCCAAAAACTGTCCGTGTTAGACTTCAAGCAACATGACTCACCGGAGCCAGGTAATTGTGATGACGGCAAAACATCCTGAAACGTCTATTCCTAGCACTCAGCTTTACGATCGCGATTTCTACCTCTGGCTCCAGGAAACCGCACAACTGCTGCGGAACGGTGAGTTTGACAGGCTTGATATAGAAAATCTGGTCGAAGAAATCGAGAGCATGGGCAGGAGCGACAAACATGCCATTGAAAGCAACCTTGAAGTTGTTTTAATGCATCTGCTGAAATACAAATACCAGCCCGAACGGCGCTCTAACAGTTGGCGTTTCACGTTACTAGAACATCGTAATCGTCTTTTCAAAGCATTTAGAGGTAGCCCTAGTCTCAGAGGCTATTACAATCAAGCCTTCACTGAAAGTTATCAGCAAGCGCGAAGATTGGCAGCGGCTGAAACAGGGCTAGTGATCGCCACCTTTCCCATCGACTCACCCTTCACGCCTGAACAGACGCTTGATGAGGATTATTTGCCAGAGTAAGGTTTGGGTGCGATCGATACAGGACGGCAACTAGAAAGAATGTCATGTAAGTTGACGACTGAGCCGATGACCGCGATCGCGGGTGCCTCAAATTTTGCGTCTTCTACCTGCTGCAAGATCGTTCCTAGTGTACCGATAAGTTCTTCTTGTTCCGGTCGTGTCCCCCAACGCACTAGCGCAACAGGTGTAGTGATAGCCAGTCCTGCAAGCTGAAGCTGTTCGGTAATGTATGGCAGATTGTGGATACCCATGTACACGACGATCGTTTCTGAGCCGTGGGCGATCGCCTGCCAATTCACCGCCGGACGATACTTCCCCGCGCCCTCATGACCCGTAACAAAGGTCACTGATGAGCTATACGATCGATGCGTCAGTGGAATACCTGCATAGGCAGTTGCCGCAAGACCTGATGTAATACCTGGCACCACCTCAACCGCAATCCCTGCGTTTATTAAGTCTTCCATTTCCTCACCGCCGCGACCAAACATAAACGGATCCCCACCCTTTAACCGCACGACGATCGCTGCCGTTTGTGCCTTCTCAATCAATAGTGGTGTAATCTCTTCTTGCTTCAGCGAGTGCATTCCCCGCCGCTTGCCCGCATTAATCTGCTCTGCCCGTGGATTAATCATCGCCAATACTGGCGGGCTGACTAACGCATCGTAAACCACGACATCAGCGCACTCTAGCAGTGTCTTACCTTTTAGCGTCATCAACCCCGGATCACCAGGACCCGCGCCGACTAAATAGACTTTGCCTGTGTGTTGCATGGAGGAGAGGGAAGGGGAGTAAGGAGTAAGGGGATAGGGAAGCAGGGGAGGCAAGGGGGCGGGGGAGCAGGGAAGTTTTGAGTTTTGAATTTGATATCTGGCTACTGGCTCCTGACTTTTTGCCTTTTACCTTTTGCCTTCTCCTTCATCCTGAGCCAAATCCACAAGCAAATCTGTTAATTCTGAACTTGCAGCAAGGGGTGGCGCGAGGTGGAGTTTAAGGGTCGGAAATTGCTGGGAGAGCATTGCAACAGCTTGGGCGATCGCGTCGGTAATGCCACCAGCAAAGAGGAAGTACGGCAAAATTCCGATCTGGCGGATGCCAAGCTGGGAAAGTTCTTGCAAACGAGATTCCAGGCTCGGCGGCACAGACCAGTACGCAGTTAAGGTGCCCAAACGTTCCGCAAGATCTTCTACAGGCTGGTTGCTATTGGGGCGACGGCTACCGTGCGCCAGCACGATCCATGCCTCAACGGGCTGCTTTGCCATGCATTCTGTCACCAGACGATGCAAGCCTGGATGAGAACCGATCGCGGGACGGAGATCAAGCTCGATCGCGTCTCCTAAAGCCTGTTGTGCCAACGCCATTTCTTGTGGAATATCGTCCATCACATGGACACCAGGCAGCAAAAAGAGCGGCAGGATTGCAATTTTGCATGGCTTCGCGCTACCGTTGCTTGCCGTGGTAGCTGACTTCACTCTGTCACTAAACTGCTCGATTTGTTGATGCAACGGCAGTGGGTGACACTCTAAAAAAGCGGTGCCGACTAACGGCGGCTCGCATTCAATCGTTGCCGTGGCGTGTAGCGGTGCGGTGGTGAAATCAGATTGATCGTTGGCGATCGCGCCTTCGCTACCAGTGGCTAAAGAATGCAAACCAGCGTAGGGAATTTTCTGGACAAAGCGTTCGGCAAGTGCGTCCATTGCAGCTTGGGGACGTGGATCGCGGCTACCGTGAGAGAGGAGCAGATAAGCAGAGGGATAAGACACGATGCAGAGTGCGCTAGTTTTTCAAATGCTACTCAGATTCTATCGTTAGCGATAGGCGTGCTTTAGCCGCAAAGCTAGAAGGATCGTTCAGGCATCAGCTTGACGATCGTGCAAAGATGCTTTCAGTGTTGCCATACGAGCGTCGAACTCTGCTTCTGAAAGGCGCTGCACATTTTTCCCTGGTTCAAAACAGTAGGCGAGGTATTCCATATCGCGCTCAAGTTTGCCCGTTGTGAGATTGGCAAGCAGCACATCCATCCCACCACTGCGGGTTGCAATGACTTTAACAAGGCGATCGTCGATCGCAAAATACCAGGGGAAATCCGTAGCTTGGCTCATATCGTTTTCTTGCTAGCTTTAATCAGCATGATGAGCAATTGTGCAGCTTTGATCTTACAGAAACAGGGACTGAAAGCTCAAATGATCAATTGCTCGATGACTCCCTGCATGTCAGTCAATTAATGCTATTGGATGTGGTCGAATTTGAACGTTTCAGCCACACTAAGAAAACGATCGTCAGTGGAGCTTGGGTACTCTGTGACAGTAAAAACGTCGAACGTGAAAAACAAGCTGATTTTGTTTGCGACTGGGTTAGTTGTGTTAGCAGCAGGGTCTGCTGTTGGCTACTGGCACCATAGCCAGCGCGAATGGTGTGTACAGTTCACCTCTGGCGGCGGGCAAGAAGTCACCTATAGCCGGGGTTGCCTCAATCGCCAGCGCTACAAGAAGTGGACGCTGACTGCTTCGCGAATAGACATTTAAGACACTAGCTTTGGTGCCAGATCTGGGAAAACGTCTTGCACGGCTGGATGTTTGAGCTGATGCTGGTGGACGTTTAAGCCGTGAGCAAGGGCGGCATTGCGATCGAGCGCCCCAAAGCCATCTTTTGCCAGTTGCAGCACGTATGGCAGCGTGACGTTGTTCAGCGCTTGCGTCGATGTCCAGGGAACCGCTCCAGGCATATTGGGCACCCCGAAATGCACCACGCCTGCCTCAACGTAAGTGGGATGAGAATGAGACGTAGGACGCACCGTTTCGATGCAGCCGCCTTGATCAACCGCTACATCGACAATGACGGAGCCGGGACGCATTTGCTGCACTACCTGTCGCGAAACAAGGATAGGTGCTTTTTGGGCGAGCACCAGCACAGCACCAATCAGCAAGTCAGCAGCAGGTACAACGGCTTCAATCTGGCTGGCACTGCTGTAGAGCAACTCTACTCTGGAACCAAATAGCGTTTCCAGGTAAGCAAGACGATCGACATTAACATCCAAAATCTGCACCTGGGCACCCATGCCAACAGCAATGCGGGCTGCTTCTGTACCCACAACGCCACCGCCCAAAATCACAACTTGACCAGGCTTTACTCCAGGGACACCACTCAGCAGCACGCCACGTCCCCCTTGCTGACGCTCTAGAAACCGTGCGCCAAACTGGATGGCAAGCCGTCCAGCAATAATGCTCATAGGAGCAAGAAGCGGCAGACGCTTATCCGGCAGTTCAACCGTTTCGTAGGCGATTGCCGTTGTTCCAGAATCTAGCAATGCTTGAGTGAGGGCGCGATTGGCTGCCAGATGAAGGTAGGTAAAGAGCATTTGCCCCTCCCGGAGATACGGGTACTCGCCTGGTAAGGGTTCTTTCACCTTCACCACCAGTGCGCGATCCCAGGCATCTTTTGCATCCAGCACGATCTGAGCACCCGCCTGGAGATAGTCAGCATCTGCAAAGCCCGATCCCTCACCAGCACCGCGCTCGACAAAGACCGTATGACCTCGATCGCTCAGGCTTCGGACACTATTGGGACTTAGCCCCACTCGATATTCCTGATCCTTCGTCTCTTTGGGAACACCGATTTCCATCTGTACCTCATTGGCTTGCCTCTGCTTCTAGCTTAAGCCGATAGCCGCACCGTAGGGCAGCGATCGATGTATTAACGCCCTCTGCCCTTTGCCTTCTGCCTTCTGCCTCCCTCTAGCCGCCGCCAACAATAGTGACAATCTCCAGGCGATCGTCCGTTTGCATTTCGGTTTGCTCCCAAAACTGACGGTGCAAAATTTCGCCGTTGTATTCCACTGCAACTAGGCGTGGATTTAAGCCAAGTTGAGCCAAAAAGTTGGGTAAGGAGGTTTTGGAGTCGCAGGTACGCAGTTCACCATTGACCTGTAGCGTAATTTGATCTGCCATGAAGTTGAAAAGTAACAGGGAGCTAAAGCACTCTCAGCTTAGGTGGGTTTTGCGCCTTCTGACTAGACGTGCCAGCGGAAACATTCTGGTTAAGCGGCTGCAAGACCCTTTGTATCTGCGCCAAGCGGAGTCAATACAAGCCAAGCAGGTTATTAGACTGCGCTTTACAACCACTTTTCCATCACGTAATTGATGAAACGTTCACCGCGACAAATGACTTCTTGCTCGTTGACGATCGCAAACCCCATGCGTTGAAAAAAGGGTTTTGCCGTAATGCTTGCTTCAACCGTGAGACGCTTCAGACCCAGGGCGATCGCCTTAGCTTCAATTGCTTGATAAATTTGGCTACCCACACCACAGCGTTGATAATCTTTGTGGCTGTAGAAGCAGTCGATATGACCGTCAGGCTCTAGCTCACCAAAGCCAGCAATAACACCTTCATCATCAGCCACAAAGGTGAATCGGCTTGAGCATCGCGTTTCCCAATCTCTGAAATGAAGATCGTCAGGTGCCCAAGCTTTCACTTGCTTGCTTGAGTAATCGCGGCTGTTGATTTCGCGCACTGTTTCATGAAATAACCGTGCGACTGTTTCAGCATCCCGCTTTTCAAACAACCGTATCTTCACATCGTTTCCCTTCTCAACACGCTTGACGTTGTGACCGTGCCCATCTCCTCGCACTCATTCAACTTGCAACATCCCAACTGCTCTCGCTACCAGGACTTGATCGTATAACAAGCAATCGCTTGCTGAATTATTCAGTTGCTTTCACGCGCTGCACCCTTCTACCCTTTCACTCCTTCACCCCTTCACCCTCCTACACCTTCACTTACCGACAAGCTGTGACTTACCATTAAATTGCTGTCTCTCTGCCTATTCTGTAGAGCGGAGTGACCCACAATGGCTGAAACGCATGACCCAACTACCTGGAATTATCCTTCGCGCTGCTGAGGATAGCGACCTACCGCAGATTGTAAATCTCGATCGCCTGGCGTTTGCGCCGTTAAGTACTAACGCTGACATCGAGCGCGAGTGGTATGGGCAGGGGTTGGCATTGCCTGATCGATCGCTCTTTGTAGCGATACAGGGCATGACTGGGTTGGCGGTTGGTAGCTACGCTCAGTTACGCCTGGGAGTTTGCTTTGAGGGGCAGGTGTTGCCTGCAATGGGCATTGCAGCCGTGGCGGTTGCGCCTCACTTTCGAGGGCAAAAGCTAGCCCAGGTGTTGCTAGAACACTCGCTGGCAGAGGCGCAGGCGCAACAGTTACCTCTGATGATGCTGTATCCCTTTCAGCATGGCTTTTACCGCAAAATGGGCTGGGCATGGGTGGGACGATCGCACCAGTATCGGGTGGCTGCGCGTCATTTGCCAAATTATATGGAGCGATCGTACATCGTCCCTTATGACCCGTTTCAGCATGAGCCGATGCTGCAAGCAATCTATCAGAGAGAAGCTCTGCACCGTAACGGTTGGCTCAAGCGGTGGGATTGGCAGTGGCAGGCTCGCGTGAAACCCATAACCGGACGTGAAGTGTACTGCTATGCGGAAGCAGGGGAGCCGCTAGGCTATGTCATTGTGCAATTTGCCCGACTGGAGCCACCACAGAATGTACTTGCGGCGATCGTGCAGGAATGGGTTGCCCCAACGCCTGCCGCTTACCGAGGCATTCTAGGCTTTCTAGCCTCGCTGCGGGATCAAGTTTCGACGATCGTCTGGAACACGTCTGCTGATGATCTATTTCCCCATCTATTGAGCGAACAACGGCGTGATCCGGCTCTTGCTGCCATCCCTTCCGAGTTTGGCTGGACGCATCATCTGGGCACCATTAATGCTGGCTTTATGTGGCGTTTGGTTGATCTGGAGGCAGCATTTCGTCTTCGCCCAATCACGGCACAGCTGCCCTTCACGCTAACCTTTCAGTTGACCGATCCCATTCTGGGCGATCGCAGCATCACTGCCGACTTTGCGGATGGGAAGATGCACCCAACAGTTCAACCTGCTTCAACGGTCATCAAAACGTCGATCGAGCATTTGACCGAACTGTTTGCTGGCTTTCGTCGCTCGCGCGATTTGCTGTGGACAGGAGAACTGGAAGTGGAGGGCGATCAGGCGTTGCTAACAAACCTCGATAATGCCTGGGCAAGCACACCTCCCTTCTGTTGGGATTTCTTCTAAGGCTTGTGGCTTAAACAACATCGCCATTGCTTCCATAGGGAATGCCTGATGCACGATCGTTTCATGTCCACCTGCCAACGACGACGCGGATCGTGCCATCTGCTAGAACTTCCTCTTCTTCTACCGTAAACCCTTGCGCGGGTGCGGTTGCCATAAGCGCATAATAGCCGTAGCGCTGCGTTACCTGGTTTAGCCACAATTGGGAGTACTTACGACGATCGTACTCCGACACAATCGCCTCAAATGTCCCATCTGCCTGCTGCTGAAAGCCAATATCATTACTAGCATTGCCCACATACTTACGTCGAATAATAATTTCTGCGGTCTGAGCGCGAACGTCGCCCTGAAAGCCATAGAGATGTTGGGCAGTCTCATGCACCTCAACCTGCTTAAAGCCAACATCTGCAAGCGCTTTTACCAGCGCAGCAGCATCTTTGATTTGAGTCTTGATCGCAGTGAAGTGGGACATGGGAAGGGGAAAGGCTAAAGGGCAAAGGCAGAAGGCAGAAGGGGTAGGGAGGCACAAAAGGCAGAGGTCCGTTCCAAACTCAAAACTTATCATTCATACTTCATCCCTCATACTTCATCCCTCATCCCTCGCTGAATGGTGAGACGTTTCAGTTCCTCAACAAGCTGAACGTCTTGTGAAGCGGTGCGTGCGCCTGCTTCGGCTGCCCATTGTTTAAGGCGATCAATCTGGTCACGGGCGATCGCGGCGAGGGGAACGGTTTCTTCGATCGATCGTACGATATCTTCTGTAGTGAAGTCTTGCCGTTGTCCGCTGCTGCCGCGCCCAAAGGCTTGATGCATGGCTTCGATAATCACCTGCTCAATTTCGGCACCGCTGAAGTTCTTTGCCTGCCGTGCCAGCAATCCCACGTCAAACTCTCGTAAGCGAGTGGGGCGCAAGCGTTGTAAGTGCACTTTAAAGATATCCTGCCGTTCTGGTTCGGTGGGAAGGTTCAGGAAGAAAATTTCGTCGAAGCGCCCTTTTCGCAGCAGTTCAGCAGGCAGAATTTGCACATTATTAGCGGTGGCAACGATGAAGACGGGGCTAGTCTTTTCTTGCATCCAGGTAATAAGGCTGCCAAACACGCGACGGCTAGTGCCCGAATCGCCATCTGAGCCGCTGTTAATATTGCCAAAGGCTTTGTCGATTTCGTCAATCCACAGCACACAGGGCGCGATCGCCTCAGAAAGTTGAATCATCTGGCGCACACGGCTTTCACTTTCACCAACAATGCCGCCAAACAACCGTCCTGTATCAAGCCGCAGTAAGGGGAGCCGCCATTCATGGGCGATCGTCTTGGCTGAGAGCGATTTGCCCGTGCCCTGAATGCCCACCAGCAGCACGCCTTTAGGATTGCGAATGCCGTAGCGCCGTGCCTCTTCGGTAAACACATCCTGCCGCATCCGTACCCATTGCTTCAGGTTCTCTAACCCGCCCACGCTTTTGAGCGAATCCCGCACGGTGAGAAATTCCAGAATGCCCGTTTGCCGAATAGCCTGTTGCTTTGCCTCTAGCACGCCCGCAATATCGGCTTCACTGACCTGCTGCCTTGCCGCCAGTGCCTTTGCCAAAACGCGCTGAATCCGTGTTTCACTCAAGCCCTGACACGCTTTCACCAGTTGTTCTCGCGCCAATCCTTTCACTTTCAGCGCTTCTGGTGCCACTAACTGGGCAATCAAATGATCAATCTCCTGCGGATTCGGCAGCGGAAAATCAATGACGGTGACTGCCTCAGCTAGCTCGATCGGCAGTTCCAGCGTATGGCTGATCAATACCAGGGTCTTGCGGGTGCGCTTCAAGTCTTTCGCAAGATTCTTGATTTCGCGCACAATCGGCGCATTTTTGTCGCTGGCTGCGTTTCTCAACAGTGGATGGAGGTCGCAGAGAACAAAGATAGTGTCTTCATCGGCTGGCGCTTTGCTGATGCGATCGAGCGCTGCCATCACACTGCCTTTTGCCGTGCTGTTATCATTCCAACCACGCACAATGTCCCACAGGAGCACGCTACGAATTGGCTGCGCTTGGGCTGCAACTTGCCGTAAGACTGCCTCAACAGGTTCTTCTTCAACCGCCACGATGTAAAGCAACGGATAGTGTGCCCGCAGCATCAAGTCGAGTTCCTTGATCAAGTCGTAATGCGGGATGAAGGGGGTAGCAGTCGGCTTGGCAGTAGACAGGGGACGATCAAGCATGAGGGGAGAGTGTAACAGGCAGACGATCGCCTACTAAAATGCTACTAACTTTAAGAAAAACAATGAGATGTAAAACGTTGAAACATTAACGGACTTCAAAGCATTACCTCAAGGATTTTTTGAAGAGGAGTGTTGAAAACTGAAGCTTTTAATGTTAGTTTCTGTTTAACTGAATAGTCAGCCTAATTTGCACTCTGCAGTTTAAGTCTATAGCGCTTAAGACAGAGTGAAGAGCGGGGGAACCAAGACCCAAGAGTATGGGGCGCATTTTCAAGGGCACTTTATCTGTATGGTAAAGGCTTTGATGAAGGGTATCTCTCAACCCTAGCCCGACAGCTAACCTCGTAGGCATTGAGAGAAGACTGATTGATGATTGCTCCATAGCGATAGGCTTTGAGATGCCTGTTGTCATGCAGTGTCGGTTTCATCAGACTTCTTGACTGGATATTCAGAAACAGCCAACGTTCTGATGAAATGAGGTGCGATCCATGACATTGCTGCTAGATCTGGCGGTGAATGCCAGTTATGCTACCGCTAATCGTTTTCGTAAAGCTTTTTGGCGCGATACGGTGCTGTTGCCGCTCGCTGGTTTTGCTGGTGTAATTGCTCTCTGGTGGCTGCTTGCAACCATTAGAAGCGAGATTATGCCAACGCCCTGGCAAGCGCTGACGGCAAACTGGGACTACATCATCCATCCGTTTTACAGGCGTGGTCCTGGCAATTTAGGTGTCGGCTGGCTTTTGTTAGCGAGCATTCGCCGTGTACTAATTGGGTTTGTGTTGGGGGCGATCGTCGCTGTGCCGATCGGCTTCTTAATTGGGCTGTATCGTCCTGCCTATCTGGCGCTCAATCCGCTGATTCAAGTGCTTAAACCCGTTTCGCCGCTAGCATGGTTGCCTATTGCGTTAGCTATTTTCAACCTAGCTAATCCTTCTGCAATTTTTGTCATTTTCATCACGTCGCTCTGGTCGACGGTAATTAATACTGCGTTGGGCGTTTCTAGCGTGCCTCAGGACTATATTGATGTCTCTAAAGTGTTAGAAATGCCGCGTTGGCGACAGCTTATAAAGATTATTCTGCCAGCGAGCTTGAGCTATATTTTTACCGGACTACGGATCAGCTTGGGGGTTGCGTGGTTGGTCATCGTAGCCGTTGAAATGCTGACGGGCGGAGTTGGTATTGGCTTTTTTGTGTGGGATGAGTGGAGTCGCTTAAATCTTAGTGCTGTCTTTATGGCGGTGGTGTTGATTGGTCTCACAGGTTTGGTGCTCGATTGGCTGCTTTGCAAGCTTCAGGAAGCCGTAACCCATAGACCCGCACAATCATAAGCTACTGCTTTTTTAGCATTACGATTGTGGTAATCGCTGGCTCTGAATCTTTAGCATTAAACACTATTAAACCAACTCTATAAGCTTGCTCTATCCATCAACCTTTCATTGATGGATAGCTAGCGTAGTTATAGGTAGAGGTATTGAGAACAGCTTCGTCAAATATGAAATTGGCTGCTAGCTCAGGTTCTTGTGGTTAGCTTTTCCTTTCTCATTTTCCCTAGCCGTCTTCGTCAATTGTTAGCTTTACGACTTTGCTAATTATTAGTTTTAACGACTGCTGTTCCTCATTGAGCAACACATTATGAGTCATCGTAGACGCTGGTCACGGCGCAGTTTTCTTACTGCAACCGGAGCATCCCTGACAGGTGCCGCACTTTTTTCACTAAATATCGACAGCAATCGTAGCCCGTCAGCGCTTACGCCCGAGGCTTTGGCAGTCGAACGTGTGGTGCAGCCCGAAACGCTAGAAAAGTCTAACCTTGTCATTGGCTATGTGCCTGTTAATGATTGTGCCCCGTTTGCGATCGCCTGGAAGAAAGGTTTTTTTCGCAAGTATGGCTTGAACGTCAAACTCAACCGTGAAGCTAGTTGGGCAACGTCGCGTGATGGCGTTGTTTTTGGTCGTTTGGATGCCGCTCCAGTGGTTTCTGGCGCTGTGACGAATGCCCGTACCGGAGCAGAAGGTGCCAGGAGTGCCCCAATATGTGCAGCGATGACAATTCATCGGCATGGCAATGCTATCACCATGAACCGAGCCATGTGGGATGCAGGCATACGTCCCTGGCAGGACTACAACGGCAACCTGGATGCGTTTAGGCAGGATTTTCATCGCTATTTCAACAGCCTGCCATCGGAAGAACGCATTATGGCAGTGGTCCTGAGTTCCGCGATCTACGAGTATTTTGTGCGCTATATCGTTGCGGCAGTGGGCATCAACCCGCTTGAAGAATTTCGCATCATCATCGTGCCACCGCCACAGATGTTAGTCAATATGCGCATTGGTGCGATGCAAGCGTATATGGTCGCTGAACCCTGGAACACCCGTGCCATTAAGGGCAACGAAGGCATTGGCTTTACCTTTGCTCAAGGGCGAGAAATTTGGCGAGGGCATCCCGATCGCCTCTTAGCGGTGCAGGAGTCCTTTATCAACGAAAACCCGAAAACCTATCGATCGCTGGTGAAAGCCATGATTGAAGCCTGCCAGTATTGCAGCGATCCGAACAATCGGCAAGAGGTAGCAGAATTAATCTCAGAGCGATCGTTTACTGGTGCCAAACCGAAGATGACTCGCCCTGCCATTTTGGGCAATTACGATTATGGTGGTTTTGACGAGCGATCGCGCGTTGTCAACAAACCGGATGAAACCACTGTTTTCTTTGACATTCCGTCTGAGCTAGCAGCGGCAGAAGGCAACATTGCAGGCAATCATTCGACCTTTCTCTGGCAATCGCAAAGCCTCTGGCTCATGACCCAATCGGCTCGGTGGGGGCAAATCCCTGCGATCCCGCCACAGGCAGAAAAGATTGCGCGTGAGGCATGGCGTACCGATTTGTATCGAGACATTGCCGCCGAGATGGGGATTGCGTGCCCTAAAGAGGATTACAAAGTTGAGCCGGGCACGTTATTTATGGACAACAAATCGTTTGACCCCAGCGATCTGGATGGCTATCTAAAAAGCTTTGAAATTCGTGCCAATCGTCCGACCAATATCTCTCTTGCGTAATTCTCCCTTGCGTAAGACAAGGCAAGCAGACTCTAAACCGTATTCTACAGGAGGTTCTTATGCTTAATGTTTCTCCCCAGCCTGCAAATGAAGTGCGTCCGGATGCTGGGTCTACAACCTTTCTAGAAATTGAGAATCTCGTTAAAGCCTACCCTAAGCCTCAGGGCGGACACTCAATCGTGCTGGATCACATCAACTTAACGCTCGGCGAGCAAGAGTTTGTGACGATCGTGGGTCATTCTGGCTGCGGCAAATCAACGCTGTTGCGGCTAGTAGCCGGTTTAGAGCCAATCACGCAGGGTAGTATACGACTGGAAGGTCAGCCCATTCGCAAACCGGGCTCTGACCGTATGATGGTGTTTCAGCAATACTGCCTCTTGCCCTGGCTAACAGTGCGCCAGAACATTCGCCTTGCAGTAGACGAGGTGTTTGAGTCGTTACCTGGGGCTCGCAAAGCTGAGCTAGTTAACGCTCATCTGGAAATGGTGAATCTCGTTGCTGCCGCTGAGAAATACCCCGATCAACTGTCAGGCGGCATGAAGCAACGGGTTGGCATTGCTCGTGCGCTGGCAGTGCGGCCCAAGATTTTGCTCATGGATGAACCGTTTGGAGCATTAGATGCGCTGACTCGCAGCAAGTTGCAGCAGCAGGTTCTGAGAATTTGGGAAAGCCAGCGTCAGGCAGTGATGATGATTACCCACGATATTGATGAAGCGATTTACATGAGCGATCGCATTGTTTTGATGACTAATGGACCAGAGGCGACGATCGGCGAGATTCTGCATGTCCCCTTTCCGCACCCGCGCGATCGCATGGCTATTCGCCATGATCCTGCTTATCAACAGCTTCACGCCGCTGCCTTAGACTTTCTCCTCCATCGGTTCGATCGGGACGACTAAGGATCGTGACTTTAATCAATCCGCAAACTGTACGGGCGGGTTTAGCAGACCAAACGGCAGCCTGCAATCGCTTGGACAGCAAAACCCCCTCCTACCAAGGATCGAACTTATTTAATTCCCATTCCTAAGTTGTCTATGTCCTGCACTAATGCCGATAACCAATAAAGTGCTTTAGAGATAGAACATTAGCGCTGTGCGGAGTGCTCAGGCATGGCTCAATTGATGCCTTTTGTTAGACAAGGTTATAAGACTCCGGACAGAAACTAGTCCCTCGACTGAACGCCTCACAGTCTCAGACGTATAATAAAGGCTATTCTCCACTCCCGTGAACTTGTGACTACAACGCCTCTCCCCTCCCAGCTTCAAACGGCAGCCGCTTTACCGCAAAATCGTCCTGATGCATTGGGGCGGTTTGGCAAATTTGGCGGCAAGTACGTCCCCGAAACGCTCATGCCTGCTTTGTTTGAGCTAGAAGCAGCGTTTCAGCGCTATCGTGCCGAACCCGACTTTCAGCAGGAACTTCAGGGACTCTTGCGAGACTACGTAGGACGACCCAGCCCACTCTATTTTGCTGAGCGGCTTACGGCTCACTATGCTCGACCAGATGGCACGGGTGCACAGATCTACCTGAAGCGCGAAGACCTGAATCATACAGGTGCTCATAAGATCAACAATGCCTTAGCACAAGTACTGTTGGCGAAGCGTATGGGCAAGCAGCGCGTAATTGCCGAAACGGGTGCAGGGCAGCATGGCGTAGCAACGGCGACTGTGTGTGCACGGTTTGGTCTTAAGTGCGTCATTTATATGGGCGTGCAGGATATGGAGCGGCAAGCGCTGAACGTCTTTCGTATGCGGCTGATGGGTGCAGAAGTATCACCCGTAGAAGCAGGCACTGGGACGCTGAAAGATGCGACCTCTGAGGCAATTCGAGATTGGGTCACGAATGTGGAGGACACGCACTACATTCTTGGTTCCGTAGCAGGACCGCACCCCTATCCCATGCTTGTACGGGAGTTCCATGCAGTCATTGGGCAAGAAACCCGTGCTCAATGCCAGGAAAAATGGTGCGGCTTACCAGATATTTTGCTGGCGTGTGTAGGTGGCGGCTCTAATGCGATCGGGCTATTCCACGAATTTATCGACGAGCCAAGCATTCGCCTCATTGGTGTGGAAGCAGCCGGAGAAGGTGTTAATACAGAAAAACACGCAGCAACTCTCACACAAGGGCGCGTGGGTGTACTGCATGGTGCTATGAGCTACCTGTTGCAAGATGAAGATGGTCAGGTAACAGAAGCGCACTCCATCAGCGCAGGGCTAGATTATCCCGGTGTGGGACCGGAACACAGCTACCTAAAAGATCTGGGTCGGGCGGAATATTACAGCGTCACAGATGCTGAAGCGCTTGCTGCCTTTCAGCGGTTGTCGCAATTAGAAGGCATCATCCCTGCGCTGGAGACGGCACATGCGATCGCCCTACTTGAAATGCTCTGCCCGCAGCTTTCTGGCAATCCTCGCATTGTCATTAACTGCTCTGGTCGCGGTGACAAGGATGTCCAAACTGTTGCGAAGGTGTTGGATCTCACCTGATGGTAGACGGTTGCTTAATCTTGATACGTTTGTAAGCAGCTGCTTAAATCGGCTGGTTCAGAGAAGTCTAACAGAGCTTCCCCTAATCCTTTAAAAGAGGGGAGGGTTGTAACTTGCGACTGCACAGCTTTGTCGAGCGTGCCAAAGCGGCATTTCAGCAACTGCAAGATAGGGACCACACCCTTTTCTGGGCGACCATCCTGGAGTATTTCTTAGTAAATGATGGACTCCCGCATCCTGCCCTCCCGAAACATTGGTGACGGAATCCGCCCGAATGGGTTCGATGCTTAACTCAGCAGTTTCAAGTTCGTTTACCGACTTCGGCAGTGCTTCTAAAATGCAAGCGGCAGAACGCTGTGGGTATTCGAAGAGCAACTTGCAAAGATGATCAAATGACATAACTGTGGCTGTATGGCAGATGCCAAAAAGCTTAGAAAAAAGAGGCGTAAGAGTACAGCACCCATTAACAACTAAGGGGCACCCCTAGGGGCGCCCTTTAATCAATCACTACAATGCTGCGCTATTAGAGTAGATACTGTTAGGTTCCCGAAGTTGAAGCGGCAGCGGCAGCAGCTTCTTCTTCAGCAGCCTCAGCTGCTACAGTGCTAGATGGTGCCAACACCGTTACGACCACGCGATCGGGCTCGCCCAATGCTGTCACGCCGTTTGGCAGAGTGAGTTCGTGGACGTGGAGCGAATCGCCAACATCCAATCCGGTCACATCAATTTCAATAGATTCTGGAATCAAATCGGGCGCACAGCGCACCTGTAGTTCTGTCAAACCGTGATCGATCGAGCCACCACCGTTTTTCACACCGGTTGCTTCGCCAACTAGATGAATAGGCACATCCACATCTAAAGACTCTTGAGAGCCAACGGAGAAAAAGCTTAGGTGATAGACATAACCACGCCAGGGATGGGAATGTACTTCTCTCAGCAATGCTTTGCCTTTCCACGGTATTTCAGGCACATTTACCTGAATCAGCGTGTTGTTAACTGATGCATCACGGACGAGCAGTTCAGCCGTCTTAGCTTTAACAGTTAGGGAGACTGATTCCGCACCTTTGTGACCGTACAGGACAGCAGGGATCAAGCCAGCGCGACGGAGAGCATTTGCCTTGCTGCCAGCAGGGCGAGTTTGACATTCAAGCGTAAGTTCCATGGTGAATCAAATGAAGGACGAGGGGTGAAAAAGCAAACAGGGGTAAAACAAAGAGGCAATCAGGCGGAGACAGCTGTGAGGAATAATACTTGACTTGTTCCTTACATCTCGTTCCGCTCAAATTTAGACTTCTAGCTTGTGCGTTTCGGTTGCTGTGGTGCCGTTAGTGTACAAAAGGGCACGCTTAGGACCATGGATTGGGTCTTCAACAATGATGGTTTGGTCACGGCTGGCACCGAGGGAGACGATCGCAATCGGTACTTCCATCAACTCTGCAAGCACCTTGAGGTAGTCTAGAGCGGGCTGTGGCAAATCGTTGAGCGATCGACAGTCGGCAGTAGACTGCTTCCAGCCAGGAACCGTTTTGTAAATCGGCTGACAGCGAGCAAACTTGCGCGAATTACTCGGAAAATCGTGACAAGTTTCGCCATCAACCTCATAAGCCGTACAAATATTGATCTCCTCTAGCTCATCCAGCACATCCAGTTTAGTAATTGCCAAGCAGTCTAGCCCATTAATGCGGACAGCATAGCGACCAATTACCGCATCAAACCAGCCGCAGCGACGTTTCCGTCCTGTGGTTGTGCCAAACTCTGCGCCACGATCGCACAGCAACTCTCCCATTGTGCCATGAAGCTCAGTGGGAAAGGGTCCCTCACCAACACGGGTAGTATATGCCTTGGCGACCCCAATGACTCGATCGATCATCGTTGGACCTACGCCTGTACCGATACAAGCGCCGCCAGCAACTGGGTTAGAGGAGGTAACGTAGGGATAAGTGCCGTGATCTAAATCCAACAAGGTGCCCTGGGCACCTTCAAATAAGATATTGCGCTTGCGTTTAATCGCATCGTAAATCCGCAGCGAGCTATCTACAACGTGTGGACGCAGGCGATCGGCATATTGCACATACTCAGCAATGACGGCATCAGCATCGAGCGGTGGCAAAGCATAGAGCTTTTCTAAAATGGCATTCTTGTACTCCACCGTCCACCGCAGCTTTTTCCGCAACGAGTCGGAGTCCATCAAATCTATGACCCGGATACCCGTACGCTCAGACTTATCAGCGTAGGTAGGACCAATGCCTCGACCAGTCGTGCCAATTTTGTGTTCGCCCCGTCGCTCCTCTGATGCCTGGTCAATCAACCGATGGTAGGGCATCGTGACGTGAGCGGTTTCCGAAATCAGTAAATTGCGGGTCGAAACGTTAAGCAACTCTAGCTGATCTAGCTCACCAATTAAGACTTTGGGATCGATCACGGTGCCAGAGCCAATGATGCATTCCGTATCAGGATAAAGAATGCCGGATGGGATGAGATGGAGCTTAAAGATCTGCTCATCCACCACCACTGTATGACCCGCGTTCACTCCACCCTGGTAGCGAACAACAACATCTGCCGATTTACTCAGCAGATCGGTGATTTTTCCTTTTCCTTCATCGCCCCACTGGGCACCGATGACAACAACGTTAGCCAAGAGTTTTGATCAGCGCTAGAGTTTGCACAAACGTTGATTATCACCAGAAAGAGACACTTGTGTCAACGTGTCAGTAGCAAAACGTCACCGAACAGAATAGGTGGCTAGTATCACTTAGCCGTAGAGCTACTTTCAGCCTAGCAGCACTTGAAGACGATCTTACGCCTTCAGCAGATTCGTTAGGATATCACAAATGATCGACGACTGCGCCTATTGCGGTTCGCAGCTTGAGAGTCCTTTTAGACTAAAAACACCTTATTTTTACCCTGAAGAGGTTCTTGTGGCTTTATACGCTGAGTTACACCGTCACCTTGGAGGATCAGTTGTGCCCCGCGTTCTGTGGCGGTACCTGCAACGGAATGACTCTAAGCTGGCGCAACGCTTTCCGCTCTACCCTGAGTTTGAGGATTTTTACACCCGTCCCCGTAGCACTCTAGACGAATATCTGGAGTTGCATACCCTGGTGGAATCTGTGCAAACGGCAGAGGCGCTCCCTTACTTTATTTATCGCTTGATGCGGGGTGCCTATATTTTTGAGAATTTGGCTTACCTTGAGTTGCGCTATACACCGTACTTACGCACGCCTGATCATCTCACACAAGCACAACGCATTGATTTAATGGCAGAAATTGTGTCGATCGTCGGCAAAGCAAGTCGGCTCAACGAATACCCGATCGTCACCAGCCAAATTTTGTGTATGCACACGCGGCTGCCCTATGAAGTCAATCGAGCGATCGTTGATCTCGCAGCTCAATCACCTGATCACGTCTGCGCGATCGATATAGCGGGTGGTGACAATCACTATGGTGAGCGTCTGGATGAGTTTGTTGAACTGTACGCCTATGCGCGATCGCTGGGACTCAGCACCACGGGGCACCTCTACGAAACGAGAGACGGTTGTTATCCCGAACTACTGCCCTACCTAATGCGGATTGGGCATGGTATTCAGATTCCCTTGCACCATCCGCACTTACTGAAAGAAGTTGCCGAACGCGGACAATGCCTAGAGGTCTGCCCAACAACTTATCTGCAAACCGGAACCTTAGAGGACATTTCGCAATTAAAGCTGGTGTTTGATCGCTGCTTTGATGCTGGTGTTGACATCGCTATCTGTACCGACAACGCCGGTTTACACGACGTTCGCCTACCATTTGAATATGAAAACCTGCTAACCCACGACATTATCGGCTTTGAGCAATTACAAGCGTGCCAGGATGCAGCCTTCCGTCATGCGTTTGCATGGCCCTATAGCCAGCGCCCTGCCTCGCTTTTAAACGGCTTGCTTAAGATTGAGCCTGATCGAGAGGCAGCCAACCCCTACGAGATCGCTCAACGTTAACAAAAAACTGCCTGTGAAAAGGCTGGGTAGAAGCCACTTCACAGGCAGTTTAATGCATCACTTACTACGGCTAAGAGTAACTATGGCTAAGAGCCTCGATTCAGGAAAAGCTCAATTTGCTTAAATTCTTGCTCCAGACGATCGCGCATTTTTTGGGGAACAGGGCGATTTGGGTAGGAACTATAGTGACCCGCTAAAGAGTTTAACGCCGTACGCATCGTCGTATAGGAGGTCAGCTTTGCCACCGAATTATTACGTCTGTAACGAGCAGTAAAGTCATTGATCAACTGACGTGCTTCTGTTTGCGCCGCACTGCGATCAGGCGAGTCATCGGGGATCTGAATCGATTCCCTTAGAGTGGTAACAACAGCTGATGTATCCTGCCGATAGTCTCCCGTCAGGGCAGTCGCTGCACTTGCAGTTTGGGTAAACCCAATCAGGCTGATAAAAATAACCAAAATAACGGAAAGAAAGCGCTTCATAAGCATTCGCAAAAAGGGTTAAACAACGGTTCAGCCTTCTGTGACGTACCAGATAGCATCCATCCTACCGCGATCCGGAACGGGGATCATGCACCCTATAGGAGAGGTTAATCAGCCTTAGGAAACAAACCTTACCTTAACCGAAGCGACCACTGACATACTCTTGAGTGGCTTGATGCTTAGGTGACTGAAAAATCGCTTCGGTGCGTTCATACTCTACGATGTAGCCCGTTCGCTGACCCTTATCATTTGCTTCGACGTTATAAAACGCTGTGAAATCAGAGGCTCGCGATGCCTGCTGCATATTGTGAGTCACGATAACGATCGTATAACGCTCTTTCAGCTCTTGCAGCAAGTCTTCAACTTTAAGCGTTGAGATTGGATCAAGCGCTGAACAAGGTTCATCCATCAAAATGACGTCAGGTTGCACGGCTATTGCCCGTGCGATACATAGACGCTGCTGTTGTCCACCAGAGAGGTCGGTGCCCATCGCTTTGAGCTTGTCTTTGACGTCATCCCACAAAGCGGCTTGCTTGAGGGAACGCTCCACTAGTTCGTCCATGTCACCTTTGTAGCCAACCAGCCGAGGACCAAACGCAATGTTCTCGTAAATTGACTTTGGAAAAGGATTTGGTTTTTGGAACACCATGCCAATCTGACGACGCACTTCTACGGGGTCAATATCGGCAGCGTAAAGATCCTGCTCCTTATAAAAGATCTTGCCATCAAGGTGAAACGACTTAATCAAATCATTAAGACGGTTAAAGCAACGAATCACCGTACTTTTGCCACAGCCTGATGGACCGATAAACGCAGTAATTTTATTTTTTGGGATCTCGATCGAGACGTTTTTTACAGCTAGAAAATCACCGTAGTAGATGTTTAAATCTTGAGTCCGAAAAACGGTTTCAGTCTGGCGGGCTGCTTGGAGGTTAGTGCTCATAAGTTAGGGTTGAGTAAGTTGTTACCGTTTATGCAGAAAAATGAATACGAATGGCAGGAAGAGCGAGAGGCTGCCATCGTTCCATCAGCAAAGCCTTCAATGACCTGACTCATTCCAGCTACTATTTACGTTTTTTAGTGACCCATCGTGCCAAGATACTCGTTAGCAAAACCATCGCCACAAGGACGAGCGAACCTGCCCAAGCAAGCTCCTGCTGGTTTTTATACGGAACAATAGCGAAGTTAAAGACTAATACAGCCAACGATGCCGTTGGTTCCCAAACGCCTCTAGCCCAATATTGGTTGAACAGGGCAGTAAAAATAAGTGGTGCCGTTTCACCAGCCGCACGAGCGATCGCCAGCATCACCCCCGTTACAATCGCTGGAATCGCTGCCGGAAGCACAATCCTGACCACCGTTTGAAACTGAGTTGCACCCAGCCCTACTGATGCCTGCCGATAGTCTCTCGGTACGGCTTCTAATGCTTCTGCTGCGGTACGAACGATCGTCGGCAGCATCAGTACTGACAGTGCAACCCCCCCTGCAAAAGCTGAAAACGTGCCTGTCTTTAGAACAACAATCGCATAAGCAAACACACCAATGACAATGGAGGGGACACCACTCAAGACGTTGGTGAAGAAATCAACCGCATTGGCTAACTTAGTATCTCTAGCAAATTCTGATAGAAAAATGGCAGCAGCAACACCAAACGGAATGCTGAGAGCTGACGCAATACCGACCATTAACAAGGTGCCAACAATAGCATTACCAAAACCACCTCCCTTAACAAGGGGCGGCGGCGGAAGCTGCGTAAACAAATCTAAACTCAGACGGCTAGCGCCCTGGATAAATACATAAATCAAGATGGCAAAGAGCGGGATCAGGGCCATCAATGTAAAAACGATCGACACACCTGTCATCACCGAGGAAAACAATGTTCGCGGTGACATTGAAGAACGCTTCATGCTCCTTTCCGCCAACGGAGCAGCGATTTCCTGACTAGCCATCTTAATGCCTTCCTAACTTTATACTAACTGATTCACCACAGCCTTGTAGACGGTCAAACAAACGATGAAATGGTTCAACTACACCGTTTCCAGCCTTAAAGATTCAATCTAAAGTGGCGAACAATGACCTCAGCCAGCACATTTACGAGCAGCGTCAAGCCGAACAAAATCAAGGCTGCATACATTAGAGAAGAAATCTGCAAACCGCCTGCCTCCGCAAACTGATTTGCTAACAGCGACGAGACGGTTGAACCCGAATCTAAGATAGAGCCAGTGACCCGATTGCTATTGCCAATCACCATCGTCACTGCCATTGTTTCACCCATTGCTCGCCCAAGCGCCAGCATGATGCCGCCAATAATTCCAGAAATCGCTGCTGGTAGCACCACTTGAAAGATTGTTTCCCAACGAGTAGCACCCAGACCATAGGCAGCTTGACGCAATTCGGGAGGTACAGAAATGAGAGCGTCTCGCGAAATAGCGGCAATAATGGGCAGAATCATGATTGCCAGGATAATGCCAGCCACATAAAGCCCTGGACCCGCTGGTGGCGTTTTAAAGAGAGGGATAAAACCGAAGTTCTTGTTCAACCAGAGCCCGATCGGATTCAGGATTGGAATCAGCACAAAAATGCCCCACAGCCCGTAAACAACGCTAGGAATGGCGGCGAGCAGCTCAACCAAAAACACGATCGGCTGCTGAATACGTGGGGGCAAAAAGTCTTCACTCAGAAACAGTGCTACTCCAATGCCGATCGGCACAGCTAGAAGCAACGCAATGATTGAAGTAACAAGGGTTCCGTAGACTTGAGGCCATGCTCCATAAATATTTGCCACTGGGTCCCAGCGAGAACCTGTGATAAAGCCAGCGCCAAATTGCTGAATGGCTGGGAGCGCATCATGCCCAACCTGAATGGCGATCGTAAAGAGAATGACAGCAATGCCAACCGCAAAAGCGCCTGTCACCCAAAAGAAGCCTGTGTCGAGCGAGCGCGAGGCTGCTGAACGCTTCCAGTTCATGGGTGATGAGGGTTCGATCGGGGAAGAAGACATAGTGATCGATAGGTAGGGCGTGGGAACAAGAAAGCAAAACTCTAAAAAAGCAGCCTTAACTGGTAAAGCAGTGACAGCCATCAGCGTTGATGCTTTACACATCACTGTTGTGGCTGCCACCGCCGCAAGCATGACGATAGCTACGTGCCAATCAGGTCACGATGCTACTTGGCCGCAACCTTAACATTATCAAGAGCAGCAGTCGCCTTGCCGGAAATGTCTTGCGGAATTGGTAGATAACCCAGCTCGGTCGCATACTTAGAGCCTTCGGCACTGTATGCCCACTTGATGAAGTTCTTGAGCGCATCAGCCTTTGCAGGGTCACTGTATTGACCATAAACTAACAGCCAGGTCAACCCGACGATCGGATAAGCGTCCTTAGCTGCTGGATTAGGCACTGCCAGCGAGAAGTCTGCTGGCAGAGTCGCGCCTTCTAGTGATTTGGCAGCCGCTTCAGGCGTAGCCGCAATAAACCCGCCCGCTTTATTCTGCAATTCGGCAAACTTCAGGTTGTTCTCTTTAGCGTACGCATACTCAACGTAGCCAACCGCATTCTTTGTCTGCTGGATTTGAGCCGTTACACCCTCGTTCCCCTTAGCGCCTGTGCCAACGGGCCACTCAACCGACTTAGCAGCACCCGCTTGCCAGCCTGGGCAGGCAGCTTTCAGGTGACTGGTGAAGAGATAGGTTGTACCGCTACCATCTGAGCGATGGGTAAACGCAATATCAGCATCTGGAAGCTTGGCATTAGGATTGTCTTTCACAATTTTGGGGTCATTCCATTTTTTGATAGTGCCCCCAGTGATACCGCAGTAGACTTCACGCGACAGCCTTAAGTTGTCAACGCCATCCAAATTATAGGCAAAAACAACTGCGCCCCCCGTCATAGGAACTTGCAGCGGTTGACCAAGATCCTTCGGATACTGCGCCCTTTCTTTATCGTTCAAGGGAGCATCAGTCGCACCAAAGTCCACAGTTTTAGCGATGAACTGCTTAACTCCGGCACCGCTGCCTACAGACTGATAGCTGATTTGAACGTTTGGGTTTGTTTTATTGTACTCAGCGAACCAGCGCTGATAGAGAGGCGCTGGAAACGTTGCGCCTGCACCACTAAGGGAAATCGTACCGCCGCCAGCACCTGAACTTGCTGCTGGAGCCGCGCTGCCACCTGGAGCAGGACCACCAGCTGGAGGTGTGCTTGGTCCGCAGGCTGTAAGCCCGACTGTAAGGGCGATCGCCGAAGCCGAGAATGCCCAACGGGCTGCTTTTAGAGAGGAGATCATAAATTCTGCAACTTAACACATCTGCCCTAACGCTAGCGTGCGTCAGTAAAGAGAAGGTTAAGTAACCGAAATTACATTTACTTCCAGACAGAGCTCTTTAAAGCAGTAATCAAACCGTTAAGACAAAGGAGTTCTAACCCTCTATCTTTGAGACTCTACTTCCTCTAGTGATGCCTAGCTGCTAGCGGCAGAGAACTTGGCGCATTCTTCGCATATTGGCTGGCAGATCCATCTGAATTGCCTGCTGAATAAAGATAGAAGGCACTGGAATGGTAGGCGTTGCCTGCACAGAATAGGTTAACAAGGTGCCATTACTATAGTCTTGCAGAGTCAAATCAGCCGCAAAGTCATGAAAACTGCCCGACTCTAGCCGAAACTGAATCTGCTGGTGTGCTGTTTCGATCACCTTTAAATAGATATCTACTTGTGCGGTCAGAAACAAAAATGCTTTACCCGCTACCTGGTACAAACGCTTACAACCATCTTTTGCACTTTGCTTACCAAGCCTGAAATCGTTATGGCTGATAATTTCGCTACGGGTCAGTGCGGGGAAGTATTGCACCCAGCGGGGATAGTCTGTTAATTGTCGCCATGCATTCGCCCGCTCTAGAGGCAAGTACATCTGAGCGGTCACTGCACCACCCCAGGCAGAATGACTACGGGTTTCCAGCACAATCTCACCACTAAGGAGTTGCTTGGAGCACACATCCGCTTGCCGCTTGATCGCAACGTCAGTGAAAGCAGTATCAGTGAAGGCAGTAGAAGTACGGGTAAGTAGGGGTGCAGTAGAAGTCATTATGCCAGTCCAAAAACGCCTGTATCATACGGGTTGTACGGAACTAGCATCGCTTCAGCGCGATCAAAAGTCATTCAAGGTAGGAGGTGTTCCGTACTATCCGCAAGCATAGCGCCATAACTGCAAAGAAAGATTACGTAAGGCATGAAGATTCAACGAAGCTTGCAACAGGCTATGAAAAGACCGTCTGTGGCAGGCACAGACGCAAACGGGGCATTGAATGTTGTTCACCCTCAATACCCCGTCGATCGAAATGCTCCGTCGCCAGATTGTAAGTTGAAGAAGCGGCGCTAGGTTGCCGTACGCGCCAACAGAACGGGGCAGTTGGCGTAAACCCGCACGTAGTCTGAAAGGGAGTTGCCCAGCAAGCGATCGAGGTCAGGCAAACCTTTGGCGATCGAGGGACGACGCTCTGGCGAACCTAACAGCAGCAAATCCACATTTAGCTCGTCAGCTAAACGGCAGAGTTCTTTAGCCGGTTTGCCAACGCAGGAGAGGCAGCGGTAGCTAATACCAAGCCGTTTCGCATCAGCAATAGCAGTTGCAAATACAGGGTCATGCTCAGATACAGCACCAGTAGAACAACCAGATTTGCCTGTCAGGTCAGGATCAATGTGCGTCAGAATAAGTTCGCCACCTTTGAGGTCACGGAGCAAGAACAGCGCCAGTTTCAGGCTTTGCTTCGCTGACTCCGACCGATCGAGCGCTACCATAACGCGCTTGACCTTTTTGACATAAATGTCATCTCTCACCAACAGCATGGGACGAGACGAGAGTTGAAAGACATACTGGCTAACGGAGTTTTCCAAAATTGAGACCAGGCGCTGAAGCCCCCTGGAACCCATGATGATTAAATCAGCATCAATCTCATCAGCCACTTTACAGACGACATCTTTAGGATCGCCTTCACGTAAAAGACCAGAGACGCGATCGGGATCAAGGTTCAGTGATTGGATTGCGCTAGCAAGAATTTCGCCGCCTTTTTCGCGCTGCTCTTCCATTCCAGTAGACGTAATCTGGGGCGGTACAACGTGCAAAACTGTTACCGATGCCGTCCGCATCGAAGGAATATCTGCCAGCGCTTTGAGCATTTCTTCAGAATGCCCAGTACCAGAATCAGCAAGAAGAATTTTTTCGATCATGGGTTTACCTCACGCTTTTCATAAAAACAAATTAGAGTTTCTAACCCCTGGTGCGGCAGCAATGGCAAGCCAATTCAGGTTGTCAGCCGTAGCCCATATTAGTCCGCTGCGGTAAGACTTCAATCAATACGTACGAGACATAACTGACTGAGTATTGCTATGGCAGAGGACAACACTGCGATCGCCGCTAGTACAATCTGACAGCTATCACTGGCAGTTATTACTAAGAGGCTAAAGGTTAGGCAAGGAGCACGCAGAACAGTAGTTGAGCCACTGCTTTCTAATCTAGGATTTTACCGTTAACCTCTAGCAAACTAGGAGGACTGTTACGCATTGTTGCACCACCGAGCATGAAGAGATGTCAAGAAAGATTAGTCGATCGCTCAGCTTTTTAGCCCTGCTTTGAAAGAAGGTTTCAGGGTTTTCCCCTAATATATTCGTTGCCTAGAAAGCGTTGCAGCTAATTGCTACAGAGTGAACATGTTGCCTTTCTGGGCTGCGCGTTATCACTTCATTAATAACTTTTAAGAGTAAAGAAAGTGATTGAGTTAATTAACGTAAACAAATGCCGGATAGATTGATATAAAATAATACAAAAGCCTCGATCACTAGAACGCTTGACTCTATGACAAATGATCAGCCGGATCAACGCCAACTCCCACCAACAGGAGTGCTCCAAAATTCATTGCAGGTAGCTTCAGAGCATTGGTTTGAGTATTTAGTCAGGGCGCATCCGCACCATACAGACTACGCTGGCATCGTCTGGCATGGTGCCTATGTGACATGGATGGAAGAAGCAAGGGTAGAGTGCTTGCGCTCCATTGGCATTGAGTTTGCTGATTTAGTTGCGCTAGGCTGTGATTTGCCGGTCGTTGAGCTGTCGATTCGCTATCACCAATCGGTGCAGATGGGTATGGCAGTGGTAGTGCGAACCCGCATGGTAAATATGGAGGGAGCCCGTGTTAACTGGGATTACCAGATTCAGTCTACGGATGGGCAAGACCTGTTTGCAACGGCTCGTGTAGCGTTGGTGGCAGTCGATCGCGAGAAAGGCAAAATTATGCGCCAATTACCGCCTGCTGTGAAAGAAGCACTGGTCAAGCTTACTGCGCCTTAACGTACAACCTTTCTATAGAAAGGCATCACTAGCAGCTTGCAATTATCGACTTGAAAGCAGCGGGAGTGGTGTTTGGCTGGCAGTCAGGATTGCTTGTCTCGCCCAGTGATCAGCATCAATAATCTCATCAAGGCTTGGGTCGGGTCGGTTGAGTGCCTGATAGTGATCGCACACACGCTCAATCAGGCGCGGAATGTCTAGAAATTGAATTTTTTCATCCAAAAAGAGAGCCACCGCCTGCTCATTAGCGGCATTCAACACGGCGGGCATACAGCCACCCGCACGACCGGCTGCATACGCTAATTGCATACAGGGATATTTTTGGTGATCGGGTTCTCGGAAGGTTAGCGTACCTGCTTTAACCAGATCAAGCGGTTCCCAATTAGTGGCGATGCGTTCTGGATAAGACAGCGCGTAGAGTAACGGTAGGCGCATATCTGCCCAGCCTAGTTGCGCCAGCACAGAGGTATCCTGAAGCTCAATCAGTGAATGAATGATGCTTTGAGGATGGATGACGATCGCAATCTGATCGTAGGCTACGCCAAACAAATAGTGCGCTTCGATGACTTCTAACCCTTTATTCATTAAGGTGGCGGAGTCGATCGTAATCTTCCGCCCCATTGACCAGTTGGGATGTTTCAACGCATCGGCAACAGTGACGTTTGCTAGCTGTTCAACTGGCAGATCTCGGAACGCTCCACCTGAAGCAGTGAGCAGAATCCGGCGCAGCCCCCCCTCTGGCACACCCTGGAGACACTGAAAAATCGCTGAATGCTCGGAGTCCGCAGGCAGTAGCTTTACGCCATGTTTTTGCACTAGCGGCAGCACAACAGGCGCACCAGCGATTAGCGTTTCTTTGTTCGCTAAGGCAATATCTTTACCGGCTTCGATCGCTGCAATGGTTGGCAATAGTCCGGCACAGCCCACAATGCCTGTGACGACCACATCGGCTGTACTCCAGCGGGCAACCTCAATCACTCCAGCTTCACCCGCTAGAAGCGTTGGCTGCGGATCAAGATCGGCGATCGCGGCTTGGAGATCAGGTAATAAGTCTGTGTCGCAAAGCGCCACAATTGCGGGGTGGAATTGGCGGATTTGCTGGGCTAGTAAGGCAACGTTGCGTCCTGCCGCTAACCCAACAATGCGGAACTGATCGGGATGCTGGGCAACAATATCGAGTGTTTGAGTACCAATGGAGCCAGTGGAGCCAAGAAGGGAAATTGCTTTCACGATCGCCGAAGTCCAGTCACGCCTCCCTTATCTTACGGTTTAGTATGACCGAACGCTGAAGGAATCTTGTCTGGGTATCATTTGATCAGCACTCGCGGCAGCACAGCCCACATAAACGGTAGGGGCAAAACGGCAAAGGGTACGGCAATGCCGTACCCTTTACTGCTATTTCGTTGTTGCGGTCGAATATTAAACTGTGCCGCCTGCTGCCTGAAGCCTTGCTCGCGCACGTTTGAAGGCTTGTGTCGCCTGGATCCGCGCTGAGCGATCGTCACTTTGTAGCGACTGGTTATACTTTGTTTCAGCGTCCGCATAGGCAGTCCGCGCTTTTTCTTTGTCGATCGTGTCGCCACGTTCCGCTGCATTCACCAGCACAGTGACTTCGTTATTATCAACTTCGGCAAAGCCACCCAATAACGCGATCGGAGTCCAGGTTTTGCCGGAGCGAACGCGCAACACGCCTGTATCTAACGCTGTTAACAAAGGTGCATGACCTGCCAAGATGCCTAGTTGCCCGGTAGTGCTGGGCAAAATTACTTCTTCTGCTTCTGCATCCCAGACGGTTTTATCGGGTGCAACAATACGAACGGTCAATGGCATAAAATTTCTCCTAAAGTCAAACCGATTAATCAAGAGAGTTGTTAGCAGTTAGTAGTTGGTGGTTAGCATTTTTTCTAACAACCAACTACCAACTACTAACGACCTTTTACTTGCTGTCTGACTTCAACTTCTCGCCTTTAGCGATCGCCTCGTCAATGTCACCCACCAGATAAAACGCCTGCTCAGGCAGATCATCCAGTTCGCCTGCCAAAATACGCTTGAAGCCATTGATTGTTTTCTCAAGGCTGACATATTTACCAGGAGAGCCGGTGAACACTTCAGCCACAAAGAACGGCTGTGACAGGAAGCGCTCAACCTTCCGCGCACGAGCAACGGTCAGGCGATCGTCTTCCGACAGCTCATCCAGACCCAGGATCGCGATGATATCCTGAAGTTCCTTGTAGCGCTGTAGGGTAGATTGCACTGCCCGCGCCGTGTCGTAGTGGTCACTACCAACGATCGCAGGCTGCAACATGGTCGAGGTCGAATCCAGTGGATCAACCGCTGGATAAATGCCCTTCGATGCTAGACCCCGTGACAGCACAGTTGTGCCATCCAAGTGAGCAAACGTCGTTGCAGGTGCAGGGTCGGTCAAGTCATCCGCAGGGACGTAAACCGCTTGCACAGAGGTAATGGAACCTTCAGTTGTAGAGGTAATCCGCTCTTGCAGATCGCCCACATCTGTACCGAGGGTGGGCTGGTAGCCTACCGCAGACGGCATCCGACCTAGTAGCGCTGACACTTCCGAACCCGCTTGCACAAACCGGAAGATGTTGTCGATAAACAACAGCACATCCTGCTTGTTCACGTCGCGGAAGTATTCAGCCATGGTGAGAGCAGACAGACCCACCCGCATTCTGGCTCCGGGTGGCTCGTTCATCTGACCGTAGACTAGGGAAATCTTCGACTCACTCAGGTTGTCTTTGTTGATCACACCTGATTCGATCATTTCGTTGTAAAGGTCATTACCTTCACGGGTGCGCTCGCCCACGCCGCCAAAGACCGACACACCACCATGATTGGTTGCAATGTTGTTGATCAATTCCATCATGATGACGGTTTTGCCCACACCAGCACCACCAAACAGACCAATTTTGCCACCCCGACGGTAGGGGGTCAGCAAGTCAATCACCTTAATACCTGTCTCAAAGACAGATGGCGTTGTTTCTAGATCGGTAAACTTTGGTGCAGAGCGATGAATGGGTGATGTTTCGCTGGTATCAACGGGACCCTTGTTATCAACTGGTTCACCAAGGACGTTGAAGATGCGCCCTAAGGTCGCCGGACCAACCGGGACATTAATCGGTGCACCTGTATCTGTTACTTCCATACCGCGTACTAAGCCGTCGGTAGTGCTCATAGCAACTGCCCGCACTTGGCTGTCGCCGAGTAACTGTTGCACTTCGCCAGTAACGGATACTTCTTGTCCGGCTGCGTTGGTGCCTCTAATCGTCAAAGCGTTGTAGATAGCTGGCAGCTTGCCGCTTGGAAATTTAACATCCAGAACGGGACCAATGACCTGCGTGATATAGCCGATGTGAGTTTTTTCTGTGGTGGTGACCATGCTCGCGCCTTATGCTGTGGTGTAGCCTCAGTAACTTAAGATGTTGTGATTCAGCGATCGCACGCCGGGAACGATTTTCTGCCGGAATGCGGTCTTGAACTTAAATTATCACTATTAAATTGCCACGATCAGCTTATCACTGAATGGTTACGGTTAATGAAGGAGAGTCTAAAGTTGGTGAAGAAGTGAAAGAGAAGAAAGGGTGAAGGGGTATCGCTTCTTCTTGGAACGGGTAGGGGGGTGAAGGAGTAAAATGAACTCTGACCTTAATGACCAATGATCATTCTTCTAAAAATTGACCATTGCCGCTGCATCTTACCTTCTTGGGTTGCCGCTCTTAACAAGTGACCACCAGCGACGAGGCTAACTAACTTAAGGGCGGAGAATAATCAGGACTGAACAACTTTAATTAGAAGACTGTAACTATGCAGGTGTTTGTTTTACTGTTTAATGCGGGAAGGGAGAATGAGGGCATCCACACCATTCGCATTGGCGATCGCAACCTCGTGCTGATTTTTGAGCAGGAAGACGATGCCACCCGCTACGCACTGTTGCTAGAGGCACAGGATTTTCCGGTGCCTACCGTTGAAGCGATGGAACAGGCTGATATTGAAGAGTTCTGTGAGAGCACTGGTTACGAAGGTCAGCTTGTACCGGCTGGCTTTGTTCCTCAGACAGATGCCGAGCGCCTACTACTGGCGCCGCCTGAGAGCAATTTGGTTGAAACCGATTGGCAAAAAGACAAACAGCCAGAGACACCACAGCCAGAATTAGAGCCGGAATCCGAAGCCGATGCGATCGCGGCAGCAGAGCTAGAGCGCATTCGTCGTCAACTGGAGGGACTGCTGTAGAAGGTAAAAGGCAGAGGGCAGAAGGCCAAGGGCAGAAGGATAAAGATATCTAAATTTAGATGCCTTTTATCCTTTATCCTTTATCCTTTATCCCTTCTTTTCATTCCCATGCCGAATCTAGACGAGCGCGGACACCTACTGACTGAGCAGGCAAACCCGAAGAGCCAGCACTTAGATCAGTTAACGACGCTGGAGTTGGTAGATCTGTTTAACCAGGAGGATACACGAACGATCGAGGCGATCGCGCAGGCACGCGAGCCACTGGCAACGGCGATCGATCTCACAGCGAAGGCACTACGGCAGGGCGGACGACTGTTTTATATCGGGGCAGGTACGAGCGGGCGCTTAGGCGTGCTGGATGCAGCAGAATGTCCACCTACGTTTTGTTCTCATCCAGAACAGGTGCAAGGCATTCTTGCTGGCGGAACCGAGGCGTTAGTCCGTAGTTCCGAAGGGCTGGAAGACCGGGCAGATGACGGTGCAGCGGCGATCGACAATCGACAGATTACGATGTTGGATGTCGTGGTTGGTATTACCGCAGGCGGCACCACGCCCTACGTCCACGGTGCCTTGCAAGCGGCACGGCAACAAAGAGCCACAACGATTTTTATTGCCTGTGTACCTGCCGATCAGGTGAGTGCTCAAGTTGATGTAGACATTCGCTTGCTAGTGGGTCCCGAAGTGCTGGCAGGATCGACGCGTCTTAAGGCAGGCACCGTAACAAAGCTAGCGCTTAATATCCTCTCTACAGGCGTAATGGTGCAGCTAGGCAAAGTGTACGGCAACCGCATGGTAGATGTTGCGGTTACAAACAAAAAGCTGCACGATCGCGCCCTTCGCATTTTGCAAGATCTGACAGATTTGAGCCGTGAGGAAGCAGGGCATCTGCTAGAACAAAGCGATCGCAGCGTTAAACTAGCACTCTTAATGCACTGGACAGGACTGGGGAAAGAAGCGGGCGATCAACTTTTGGCAGACCACCAAGGAAATTTGAGAAAAGCCGTTTCAGCAGTGAACAAGTAACGTTTCTTGCTATGACCGCTCTGGCATATGGAGATCAACTTTCATAAAGCTAGCCCAACCTACGCAATCAGCGATCGTACGTTTCAGGCTACGGCTTTACATTGCTTCAGACTTCAAAAGTTCTTTATTGCCCTATCTTTTGGTTTCGCTTCAATCACCCCCACTGAGGCTCTTGTCACTGCCTAAACAAGGGCATCCATGCCAGTCGGCTTCATGAATCGTCGCGATATGGAACTATATGACCTAAAGCTTGAAGGGATAAGAGTCACTTCACCTCCTACCCAATCCCAACTCCTTTAGGTGCCAACTCTTCTGAAGGCAACTTCACTTGATCAACAGCCATAAAATCTAGTGCCATTTGCAAGCTAGACAAATCAATCTTGAACGGATCACGAATTGGTGATTTAAGCGTATTACGGGGGCGCGTGTCAAAGTCTAGATACCGCAACACTTCAGGGGTAATCTGACCACGGACACCACACCATTTTCCGTTTAAAATAGTGCCGAATTGTCTATAGGTATGAATTGTAAAACTTGGAGAAAGCAACTCAATAAGGCACAATCCGCTTCCTTTTTCTGCCTGAGGTGCTAATCCTAAACGATTAAAAATAAAGTTTCCTGTTCCAGCACCATGAACCGAAACAACTATTTTAGCGTTGCGAGCAATTGACCACTTTTCACTTGCAGTCAGATCCTCAAAGTAATAGGTTGTAAAGCCTCTCTCCTTAAGAAAATTGACAACTTCATTATTATTGATTAATTGACGGCTACCACGGCGAGGAATAAAGACTCGTTCGGGAGTAGTTGGATTGTAGTCTTTAAGCTCTACATTAAACAGCTCTGCCTGAATGCCATACAGTCGGTAGTTATAGTTATGAACAACTTCGACGACATCTCCATAAACTTCAAAATTAGTGCAAATAATTGGAATACCTAAGGAGTTAAACAACTCACGTGCAAAAGCAGGTACATTTTTCTTCAAAATCACACTGACTTCAACTGCCCGCCCAAGGTGCTCTGAGAGCAGCTTCTTTGCCAGCAACGCATAGGTACAACTATTTTCAAGAAGGTGTGCAACATTTTTATCAGCTTCGTTACGAGCATCGAAGATAAAATGCCCTGTATAATTGAGCGCTTTTTTATGTCCACTAAGCTTGACTGATTTTTCAATAAACTTCCATTTCCAACTAGTTAGTTGTACTGCCCAAGTGTATTTTGTAGTGACTTTAACCTCAACTGGAAGTTCTGGCACATCTTCTTTACCAGGCAAATAGATTTGTTCAACCCTGGGTGTATAGACATCCGCTGCACACGTAGGATAACTAAACATCATTGTAGGTTCCACACTAATTGGTGGAACCACAGTTTTTAGAGAGAGATCCATCTTAAACTCCCTAGCTTTATTTAAGTTTTCTATTTAATTGGTGAATCCTGAATGAGTGCCACTGGCAATTAATCAATCTCTCTGCATATTAAATTAGAGCCTTTATTTCCACGACCCTATTTACTTATACTTTAATCAAATGACTTTTTCTGCAAAGATATAATAAATCGCGAATACTTTTTCTTTGTAAACTATAAGTAGCAGAGGATTAAGTAGCAATAGATACTAATAGTAAAGCTGCTAGAGGTAGTTTGCCTAGGTGCGCGTAGCGAAGCAAGCCAACTGTGCTTGAGCATGGGGAAACCCTATCACCATGCCACCGTTTGCTTAAGATTGATCACAGCACTAGTTAGCATGTGCTATGTACGGTTTTGGTCAGATTGATTTAGCGCAATCGGTTTCATGCGCGTCTAGAAAGACATCTTTCAGCTATTGTCAGATTATCTTTCTAATGGATACTTGAGAACATAGATTCAAGCGTTGGGTGGAGTTGACTCTTCCTTAGATCGCTGGAGCAGTAGTTGGGTGCCCAGGGCAAAAAGCCCAAATGCTGCTAAGGCAAAGATGCCCGTTCCTAGTGAGCTTAACCCAATGATTAGCGTACGAACGGCGGCAGAAATGCGTTGCGTAGTGAAATTATCGGTTTGGAGCGGTTTGGAGGCGAAGGCAATCGCGATCGAGCTAGTCAGCCGATAAAGGACAACCGCAATGGCACCGGCGACGATCGACCCACCAATACAGCGTAATGGGCTTGGTGCAGGTGCACCTTCTTTAGAAACCTGAACAACCGGAGCAGAGTTAGTTGGTTCGCTCATAGCAATAAGAATGTAGTGGGTTTGTGGATTGGTGCAGTGAACAGCTTAAAGGTTGTAAACGCACACACTTTAGGCTGCAATCTAAAAGCCCTTAAGTCTCTACTCTACTATCCGAATGCCAAACGGGTTAAAGGTAGCGATCCAAAATTCTAGGTCTGGGTTGGCGATCGCCGCTTTTACCCGTGCCTGTATGTCTTCCGCCTGTGTCTGCGATTCTGCTAACGCAAAGACGGTGGGACCAGAGCCAGACATCATCGTGCCGAGTGGGTTGGTCTGCTGAAACGCTTCCCGTAACTGCACGACTTGAGGATGCGCTGGTAAGACGACTTTTTCCAAATCATTTCGCAGCAGTTGCCCCATCTTGGTGCCGTCTCGTTGAGCGATCGCAGCCATCATTGCACCTGAATGAATTTGCTGTTGGCGTTGCTCCAGGTCACTACCTCGACGTAAATACGATGCACCAAACTGTTGTCGATAGGTTTGGTATGCCCATGCTGTTGACACTGATAGGCTGCGATACTTTGCCAGCACCACATAGCGATCGGTCAAGGCAGGCAACGCATCAAGCTGTTCGCCGCGCCCGGTTGCAAGGGCAGTGCCTCCCGCAATGCAAAATGGTACATCAGAGCCAAGTACCGCACCGAGATCCTGTAATTCATCTCGTGTTAGCCCCAGTTCCCACAACAGATCTAGCCCCACTAGCACAGCCGCCGCATTGCTCGACCCACCTGCTAACCCTGCCCCTACTGGAATCTGTTTGTGAATCGTGATATCGACCCCACCGTAGCGGGCAAACTTGTCTGGAAACTGCTTGCTCATGAGCGCTGCCGCTCGATACGCCAGATTGCTAGCGTCACTGGGCACTTGAGGATGTGAGCAGTAAACCCGAATCAGATCGGTGCCACTGGCTCGTACATCAACGCGATCGGTCAAACTAATGCTCTGAAGCACCATGACCATTTCGTGAAAGCCAGACGGTCGAGAATCTTCGCCACCCGTTACGTGGTCGCCCAGAATTTCGAGATAGAGATTGATCTTGGCAGGAGCGAGAAGGGAGTAAGAACGCATGGGGTGGGGAGTAGGGAGTAGGGAGTGGGGGGAAGTTTTGAGTTTTGAGTAGCGCTTTGCGCCGCTTCGTTAGAGAGCTTTGAGTACAGCTTTTTGCCTTTTGCCTTCTGCCTTCTGCCTTCTAATAACTAACAACCTTCTTGTAGTTCATTGCTCAACGAAATCCACTGCTCAACGCTCAGGTCTTCAGCGCGCACTTGGGGATTAACGTTTAATTGCTCTAGTAGGTGGGTGAGTCGGTCGCCATCGACTAAGCTTTTTAGATTATTGCGTAGCATTTTGCGCTTACTGGCAAAACCGGCTTTGACGATCGTTTCCAGGTGCCGAGGGTTATGGGCAGGCGTAACCACAGGACGAGGACACAGGCGAATTACGGCAGAGTCAACTTTGGGCGGAGGCTGAAACGCTTTGGCGGAGACATCACAAATAAACTGGCACTCGGCAAGATATTGCACTCGCACAGACAGCGCTCCAAAATGGGTGGAACCAGGCTTGCTGCAAAGACGCAGGGCGACTTCTTTTTGCACCAGAAGAACGATCGCATCAAACGGTTGAGGATTGGGAGCGGCGATCGTGCCCAGTAGTTTCTCGATAATCGGTCCTGTGATGTTGTAAGGGATATTGGCAACAACCTTGTTCGGATTTTGAAACTCTGGCGATAGTGCCAGTAAGCGATCGAGATCGGTAGCGAGAAAGTCGTCTTGTAGCAGCAAAAAATGCTCGACTTTGCCAAACTTTTTGACTAATAGCTCACATAAATCTCGATCGATTTCTACGGCAACGACTGCCTGGGCAAGCGCCAACAATTGTCGGGTGAGGATGCCTGTACCAGGACCAATTTCGAGGACACGATCGCGCTCTGTTAACGCGGCTGCATTCACAATACTATTGAGTGCTTTTTCGCTACGAAGCCAGTGTTGGGCAAATTTTTTACGGGGTTGGGGCACAGGGTTACTCCGGTAGACCCACAACGCCACTGCCAGAAACCACCTCGCCGATCGCGTAAGCGGCTAGATTCTGGTCTGCAAAATACTGCATGGTAGTGGCGACAGCCTCTGCTGGTACTAGCACAACAAACCCAATCCCCATATTAAACGTGTGGAACATTGCCGTTGGGGAGACATCGCCTTCAGCCGCTAACCAATCAAAGATGGGCAGCACCGTCCACGCAGTTGGATCGACCTTGACTGCCTGCCCCACACCGAGACAGCGCGGCAGGTTTTCTGGCAACCCACCACCTGTAATGTGCGCCATGCCGTGAATCGGCAATTCTTGCTTGAGCGCTCCCAGAATGGGCTGCACATAGATTTGCGTGGGTGTCAGCAGTACGTCGCCCAGACTTTTGCCGTCAAAGGCATCTGGACGATCGCTCCAGTTGTAGCCGCGATCGTCCACAATCTTGCGTACCAGACTAAAGCCGTTGCTGTGAACTCCCTGACTGGCAAGACCGATCGCCACATCGCCAAGCTGCACCTGCGACCCATCGAGAATCTTACTCTTCTCTACAATGCCGACGCAGAAGCCCGCCAAGTCGTATTCTCCTACCTGATAAAACCCTGGCATCTCTGCCGTTTCGCCGCCTAGCAGCGCACAGCCTGACTGCCGACAACCTGTCGTGATGCCCGACACGACATTTGCCAGTTGCTCTGAGTTCAGCGTTCCCGTTGCCAAATAGTCGAGAAAAAACAGCGGTTCTGCGCCACAGGTCAGCACATCGTTCACGCACATAGCGACCAGATCAATGCCAACGGTTTCATGGCGATCGAGGTTCTGCGCCAGCTTGAGCTTCGTCCCCACGCCATCGGTGCCAGACACCAACACAGGCTCACGGTAACCAACCGGCAGTTGAAACAGCCCACTAAACCCACCAAAGTTGCCCAAAACCTCTGGTCGTGTTGTGCTGTCTACCATGCTGCGGATACGCTGCACAAACGCCCGCCCCGCCTCAACGTCTACACCCGCCTCTCGATAATCCATGTCAGTTGCCTTTGGGCGATCGTCGCAGGTTGTATTTTACTTGGCTTGGGGGTGAAAAGCGAGAGCGGAGAAGATGGGGAAGCGGGGGAAGTAAGAGTAGCAGAGGAAGCAAGGGAAACTTTGAGCAGCACTTTGCGCCCCCGCGCTAGAGGTGCTGAGCTTTAAATCCTAAATGCTACCCTCTACCTCCTGCCCTCTGCCTTCTGCCGTTCTTCCGCCTTCTCCCTCTACTCCCCGATCGCTGTCTCCAAGACCTCTCGATGAATCAACGCCCGATCGACCTGAAACTGGATTTGATCGGTGGAAAGGGCTTCACCGTTGGCGTAGAGTTCGAGCCAGGTTTGACTAATGGCGTTTGGATCATCGGGAATCTCTGCGAGAGACCAGCCTGGTAGATCGAGTGCCTGCATCAAGTTGCTGACCTTGGGGTCATAGCTGAGGGCAAAGCAACGACAGCCTTCGGCAGCTGCCATGATGAGACCGTGAAAGCGCATGGCGATCGCCATCTCTACGCCACGAAACACCCCTTTTAACTGCTGTGGATCTTCTAATTGCAGAATGTGGCTGACATCGGGCAATTGGGGCTGAATGGTTTCGGCGATCGCCAGGTCTTGAGCGGCTTGAAAGGGCAGCAGCAAAAGGCAAGTCTGAGTTGCTTTCTGAAAGGTGATCAATGCCTGCGTTAACGTCTCTAGCCGCGCTGGAGATAGCTGCGGGTGAGAGCGTAGGTTAACGGCAACACGAGGCGCAGGCAAATCCCACAAACCCTCGACTGGCGTTGATTCGAGTGCCCAAACTGGATCGGGAGCCAGCGTAAAAGGAATGCCCCAGTTAGACAGCATGGCAGCCGAGCCATGATCACGCACGCTAACCGCATCACAGCCTGCAAACGTTTGGTGTGCCATCCATTGTGTGAACGATCGCTGAAGTGGACCAACGCCCTGTGCCCAGGCGATCGTTTTCAAACCCATTTTTTGTGCCAGCGCCATCAAGCCTGCATAGTAGAGAGGGCTAACCGCACTCGTCGCGTCTTGAAGCAGACTGCCACCGCCCCAAATGAAGACCTGGGCACTGCGTAAGGCTTGCTGGATCGCATAGGGATTTTTGCGATCAATCGCCTCCACATGGTAGCGATCGTGGGTTTGCGCAGGATTACCCGATAGCACGATCGGCGTTACCGACGCTGGCAGCATTTGCAGCAGCGATGCCAGCAGCGCCTCATCGCCACCATTGCCCTGCCCATAATATCCACACAAAACTGCTCGGGTGCCCATCTTTGCTTTCAGCGTTTGGCTGGTGCTGTCATATCGCGTTGCTATCCAATCATCCTCGATTTTGACCCTTGGCTTGGTCGATAGTGTAAAAAGATAGGACTGACGCAGCAGAAGTTTCTACTTTCATCAAAAAAGGGACTTTTGGCATTTCCCCTTTTAAGGGAGCAATATTTCAAGCGTCAAGTGTGTAAGCCCTAAGAGAATTGAGCTTTTAGGACATGATCTACCGTAGGAGTGACTCACCAGCACTCCGTTTCTCATTGAATAGAGGTAGAAGCAATTTGCCGTTATTGGAAGCGCTTTTATACAGTTTGCTGTTACTCAGACTTCTGAATGCTGAAGCCTGATGACGCTAAGTATCAACGCTCTACCTGGCAACAGGCTTTGTGGAAATACGTTCTCAATCGCCACCGGGACGATCGCTTTGCCGCGTTTAACTAGAGTGAGAGAGCAGACTTGTATGAACCGCTCGATTTAACACCAGTTGTAGCTACCCAATTTTTTATTACGTGTGGAGATGTGTCCGTGAAATTTAACCGTTCGATCGATCGTCTGTGTCTGTCGTTTAGTCTTGCTGTTTCTGCGATCGCCTGTGGTCAGTTAGCGGTTCAAGCCGAAACAACCAATCCGGTTTCCGAAGCCCCAATGCTACAGATGGCTGATACGATTCGTTTAACCAGCAATCTGATATTGCCAGAGGCAGCGTCTTTCAGCAATGCTGCTGTGGCTCCCCAGGAGACAACAGCTGTTTTGTCTGCGGCGTTAGAGCCAACCGCGTCGGTAGCGAATCAGCCAGCGAATTTGTCAGCTCAATCGGTAAACGTGCCTCAGGTAGAGACGGCTGTTAGCTCGACTGCTGCAACCACGCTAGCCGTTCCTGCCCCCGGCACAGTACCAACGTCGGCAGCAGCACTTGACCTTGAAGCGTCAACATCTGCTTTTGCCGAGCAGCAGGATTTTGCACAGACGACTGCACCCGTGCTTGCCCAAATTGAGCCGATCGAACCAGGTCGGGCAACCCGCTCTGGCTCCAGCTATGTCGGTGTCGGTGCAAACATTGGCGCGATCGGCAGCACGCCTCTCGGCGATTTGAGCGGCGCGATCTTGAGCAAGATTGGCTTGACCAGCAACATCTCAGTACGACCAACAATTTTGATCAATGGTGATGTCAGCTTCCTGTTCCCCGTTACGCTCGACTTTCCAATTCAAAGCGCTGGACGAGTGAGCTTTGCGCCTTATGTGGGCGTTGGTGCGTCGTTTTCTACAGGCGATCGCAAAAACGCCGACCTGATTGTTTCTGGTGGCGTCGACGTTCCACTCTCACCCCAACTCACGCTTACCGCTGCCGCCAACGCAGGCTTGATTGATGGTATTGAACTGGGCGTTTTAATCGGAATTGGCTACAACTTTGCAGGCTTTTAGGTAGTTCTAACGCACTGTCTTCAGCCACGCTCACGAGAAAGAAGAAGTTAGGAGCCAGACGTTAGAAAGTTCGTGCTTTCTAACGTCTGACTTCTAGTTTCACTCCCTACTCCCTACTCCCTACTCCCTACTTGGTTGCAGGACTCACCTTACTAACCGTCTTTAGCGTGCCGTCTGCTGCCACTTGCCACACGTCATAGACACCAGAGACATCACCGTTCTTGTCAATATCGACGTTGCCGCTAGCTCCCTGGTAGTTGATGGTTTCTCCCTGGCTCAATAGCTTCAGCCCTTCACACACGTCGCTTACGTCCTTACCAGGACCATTTGCCACGTCAAGAATCTTGCTCTTAATTGCATCACCGGTATTTGCTTTAGCAGCTTGAGCAGCGAGTACCAGCAAGGCAGCAGCATCCCATGATTGGGGTGCATACGCAGCAGGGGCTTGCTTAAATTTTGCCTGCCAGAGTTTGGTCAATGCATCAAGCGCTTTGCCGTCAGCACCGGGAATGGTCCCCACCGCGTCTTGCAGAATAAATTTGCCATCGCTTGTCTTGCCTACTTGAGTAGCAAATTGATCAGACTTGGAACCATCAGTCAGTAGAATTTGCACCCCTTTACTTAGCCCTTGCTCGTAAGCAGTTTTCAGCAACAGCGCACCTGTTTCGGCATAGGCAACCGCAGCCACTCCTTCCGGCTTATTGCCAAAGGCAGCTTGAGCTTCGGTTGCAAACGTGGTGGCTTTGGGGTCATAGCGAGCAGGCTTTGCTTCATTGGTGATGGTGCCGCCGAGCGTTTTGAACGCCTGCACAAATTCTTTCTCAAACCCTCTGCCGTAATCGTTGTTGATGACCACCGTGGCTGCTCGTCGAATGCCTCTTTCATAGGCAAGCTTTGCCAGTGCCCGCGCCTGGTAAGTATCTGGTGGAGCTGTGCGCGCCCAGTAGCCCTGAAACTCGCCTTTTTGACCTCGTTCTGTAAAGACTGGGCTGGTGCTGCCTGGGGAGACGAGCATTACCTTGTTACGAATAGCGATCGGAATTGCCGCCGCCGAAACGCTGCTAGCGAATGACCCGACCACGCCTGCTACTTTATCCACTTCTGCGAGCTTGGTCATACCGTCTGCACCCGCCGTTGGGTCAGTTTGGTCATCGGTGTTGGCTAAGAGCGTTACTGGAGCGCCATTCACTCCACCGCACTGGTTAACGGTTTCGACCAGTAGTGGGACTGCCGCTAGCATTGGCTGACCGACAGAAGCCAGGTCGCCCGTTGCAGGGAGCAGGGTGCCAATTTTTAGGCTTTTGGCATCACCAGCAGAAGGTGTCCCAGGTGACGGTGAACCAGCAGAAGTACTGGCTGGCGGTGCAGCGGCTTCTTGACAGGCAGCAGAGAGAAAACCGATCGCTAGCACTGCGATCGCTAGGCTCACAGCTTTAGCAGGTTTAACACGATTAGCTGAAGCGAGGGGTTTCATCGGTATTAGACTCATCAACATTTCTAATAGTTTAGGGTATGGGCGATCGACACTAAACCAGGTGCTGAGAATCACAGCAAGGCTTCCAAGTCAGTGGGGTATATTCCCTCTAACGGTTCGCTGTTGGAACGGTATACCTGCGCTCTACAACTAACTTCATAAGCTAAACCTAATCTTGATCAAAGGTAGCCAGGCTTAATCCTCTGGCGGTTGAAGCGGCTCAAAGACGGGACAAAAACCTTCTGGTGCAACCTTAAACTCAAACAAGGGCGAAAGCTGATTCCAGCAGCGTTGTCCACGATAATGGCGACAATTGCCACAGCAGCTACGCAGCGGCGAATTACCGTCTACCCAGTCCAGCAGGCGATCGCTAGGCCGCAGGAGTTCCCGTTGTGGCAGACCCCGCAAGACCAGTTCATCACCCTGCCAGCGAGCCTCTACTAGTCCTGTATCGGCTAATTGCCGCCAGCGCGGATCGGCTGTAATTGCATCCGGTAAAGTAATACTGACAATCGTGTTGAGTTCGGTCAATTCACCTTCATAACTAGCTTCAGGCGCAGCAGTATGTAAAAACGTCTCGCCGATCGGCAGTTCCACCAGGCTATTTGCAGACGGTGTGTGCAGGTGATAGCGGTTGTGCAGTTCTTCTAAGCCTGCGAGATCTGCCAAATAAGTGGGCGAACCATGAATGAAAACTACGTGCTGTGGGCGCAAGTTATGAATGAGCTGCGCTGTACCAGGACCATCGCCATGCTGCGCCAGCAGGTAGGTTTCGGTGAGAGGGGTGAGGGGTGAGGGGTAAGAATCATTTCGCCTCTTTGCTACGCCTGCTTCCCCTGCCTCCCTTTCATCTTTCTCTTCTCCCCTCTCTCCTCGCTCCTCTCCCGCCAAGTGAGGTTGCTGTGGCTGCAAGATTAACCAGGCATCAGGGTTGGTGCCATAGTATTGGCTCAGATCAGCAGCTTCATCAGCCAGCACGATCGCAGGATGCGTCTCCAAATGGAACTGCTGGTCTGGGGTTAGCGCACGCACCCGTGGACGCACGCGCTCATCCCAAAAAAGGGATTGATGCCGAGCAAAGTTTTGCACCGCAGTCGGCAGATGAGGCAAGATCTCCATATAGGCATCACAGCCTGCGGCAACCGTGCTATCTACCCAGATATCTAGATCACGCCCAGTGAAATAATGATGGCTCCGCAATAGCATCAAGAGTTCTTGCCCTAACCCTAGCGCTGGCGTTGGTAGCAAGATCGATTGCTGGTTGACGATCGCTCGGTCAATGCGTTCTGCCAGTTGATTTTCTTGCTGACGACGGTGGGGATGTCGTGCCGTGCCGTAGCTACCCTCCACAATCAAGACATCCGGGGCAATGCCTCGCAGTTCTTCCAGGGGCAGCCCTTCGACCAGTCGCGCATTCGAAAGAAAAAAGTCGCCTGTATAAAAAATGGTGTAGGCACGAGCTGGGTGATCGTCCTCTGGCAACGGTGCATAGGTGAGCAAAAATGCCGCTGCACCAGGCAAATGCCCTGCTGGATACAGCTCAACGCTGAGACCATCACAAAACTCGATCGGCGTGCGCCAGGGTAAGGCATGACAAAGGGGTGATGGCTCGATCACCCTTACATTGCGATCGGCATCATGGTTCACGTTAGACCAGTTCAGCGGCAGCAGTTGTGTCGTCACCTCACTTGCATAAATGGGTAGCTGAGGAAACGCTTGATGCAGTGCCAACAATCCCCTCGCGTGATCGGCATGAGCATGACTGCACAACACTAAATCGGCTGGAGGAACCGTCGTTTCTGCCAGCAGCGTAGAGAGATCTGCCAGCCCACAGTCCAATAAAACACGATAGCGCCCAAGCTTCAGCAGAAGGCAGATGCCCTCATCTGCTCCCACACCATACGCTACACATTCCAGTTCACTCACGTTCGCGTCGTCCTACTCTGGCGTTCACGTCGGTTATCTTGCAGGACGGCGCTTTCGTTAGCGAAATCAAGGATTCAGGCTTAGTTGTCCAGCAGCCTAGTGCAGAGGGCAAACATTCCTGCACTTCTGCACCAGATACACCGATGAAGCAATGTTGCCGACTCATCAACGTAGGGTTAAACCAACCAGCCATGCACTCCAACTCACTGAATCGACATGAATGTATCAACATGAATACAACCATGTCGTATGCGGTTAGAAAGCGTTGAAGTCTCTGCATCTCTTGGTCTTACAGCAGTAGCCATATTAGTTGAAACAAGGTGCAGGGGTTGCATTCTGGTTAGGGGCAAGCCCATACACTCCCTTTCCAAGGTTCTAAGCTCTATGGCGACGGCAATAAGAGGCTACCTTACAAGCGCGTTGCTCCTGCCGGTAAGGTGTTGAGCACTCTCAGCAATCAGATTGCACAGGTCTTACGAGTGCCTCAATGAGCAGAACCATTGCCGTGGTAGTCGTCAGTATCGTAAAAGCCGTTTTTGGTGCCGAAAAACAAGCACGCTACTGTAAAGACAGCCGTGAGTACAACCAGTGCTAATTTAACATCCATCTTTTTATGCCTCTCTAAATGAAGGTTTGACTTTAAGTTAAAAGAGCGGCCTACGATCGCAGTACGCTCTTAAACGTTTGAAGATTGTAAAACGGTCTTTCCGTAATCCTACCAATTCACAGAATCTCGCAACAAGTTTGGTCATTTCACCGTCCTGGCTTTCCCGCCCTTCTACAGCCGTTGCACCTGACCTCATCGGCTGTACCCTTGTGCGACTGTTACCTGATGGCACGACCTGGCGTGGGCAGATTGTCGAGACTGAGGCATATACCCCAGGCGATCCTGCCTGTCATGCCTACCGCCGCCGCACCGATCGCAACAGCGTAATGTTTGGTCCCGCTGGCATGACCTATGTCTATCTCATCTATGGGATGTATTACTGCCTGAATGTTGTCACTGACTTGGATGGAGTGCCCAGCGCTGTATTAATCCGGGCACTCCAGCTTGAAACGATTCCACCCTGGATCGATCGACAAAAAGAGCCAAAACCTCACCGCATTGCTGCCGGACCTGGCAAACTCTGTCGCGCCCTCAAGATTGACCTGAGCTTTACTGCCCAACCGCTGCAACTGGAACAACCGCTGTGGCTCGAACACCGCGATGCCACGTTTCAACAGCAGCTAGATGACGGCACACATTCATTGACCCAAACAACCCGCATTGGCTTAACTCAGGGCACTGACTTCCCCTGGCGCTGGTATCTGGCAAACTGCCCAGCCGTGTCGAAAGTGGAAAGTATAAAGATAAGAACTAAAGGATAAAACCAGCCCTTTTAGCCTTCAGCTTTCAGCCTTTAGCCTTCAGCCTTTCTTACAAAACAATCTCCTGCCCTTTCTCCGTAAACTGTACGGATTGAATCTTCCATTGGGAGTTGTTGAGCAACGTTTTGCGGATGCCGCCAAAGAGGGCAAGTTGTTCGCAACTTGAGAGGGAGTAGAAACTGCGTTTAGCATTAGCAGGAAGGCGGAGATCGACGATCGCCCGCGCCCCTTCTTGGCTGACTCGGTAGCCCGCAATGCTGAAGTCACCGCTATCGGTTTCGGCTAGCACTTGCGCGATCGCTGCCTCCAAGGATTTCGAGGCTGTCACCGTCACCTTTTCTGGTGCCAAATTCGCGCATTGCGTATCGACTTTATAGATATTGATTGTTGTCGTCGGACTGGGTGTGCCCGTCGGTGGTGTCAGGCGAGCGGCAACACTAGGAGAGGGTGATGGCTGTGTCGCGCTCGGTGAAGGCGTAGGCACCGGACTGCGATCGCCAGGAGGAGCATCAGCCACAGGCGGAGCGCTGCAACTGCCCAACGTTAAAGCGATGAGGCTCATCAGGCAAACCGTCAAGCGGGCAACAGTAGTAGTCATAACAGCATCAAAAAGACAGCTTGTACACAAATCATTTCTGGTAAGAGGTGCTGGTAGAGCAAGCATCATAGCCATTCAAGTCCAGCAGCCGTCACTAACACTTGCCCTTAAATGCACTTCAGCGCTTGCATGACTACACTAGTCTTATCAGTTAAATGTTAGCTCTAGCACTCTTAACCTCTCCTTGGTTTGTTCTATGAACTGCAACCGTTTCAGCACAATTTTCAGCACAGTAATGCTGTCGGCGATCGCCACGCTCATGCTACCTCTAGCGGCGAGCGCGGCTTTGCCAAATAACCCACCTCGCACGATCGCACAGACATCAGGCGATCAAGCACAGGCTGAACCAACTGCTAGACAGGTACTTGAAGCCTGTGTACAGAATCGAGCCGAAACATTGCCCAACCCATTTGTCGATGTGCCTGCCAATCATTGGGCGTTTAAGGCAGTCCTCACAATGCATTACTGTGGAGCCTATCGTCAAGCTACTCCTCCTAGCCTCATCGAGCGACTGCTAAACCAACAGCCTGCATCAGTAGACCAGTAGAAAAGCTGGACTTCCGCCACCGGAGCCGATCCGCGAAAGCGTATCGCTTACTAAGAAGATTGCTAGCAAACAAAATACCCGTAGGGTCAGGTTTGATACCAACGTGAGCGGCTATGAGTAAAATTCTGACAAAACCTGCCCCCTACAAGCGGTACATTCTTTCTCAGAAATCTCCTAATGTCCTACCACTGAGGCATAGCCTCAAAAGTTAGCATGGTTCTCATTTGCCGCTTTCAGCCGCTCTAGCACTTCTGCCACCGGAATTGCGCCTAATTCGCCAGCGGCACGGGTACGGATGCTAAGAGAATTGGCTTCCACCTCTTTAGCACCAACCACTGCCATCACGGGAATTTTGTCCTTTTCGGCGTTACGGATCAGCTTGCCGAGACGATCGCCGCTGGTATCCACTTCTGCCCGAATACCGATCGCCAGCAGTTGGCTCACCACCTGTTTGGCAAAGGGTAGCTGATCTTCGCTAACCGCCAGCAGGCGTACCTGAATCGGCGCTAACCAGACCGGAAAATCGCCTGCATACTCTTCAATCAAAATGCCGATCAGTCGTTCTAGAGAACCAAACGGCGCACGGTGAATCATCACAGGTCGCTTGCGAGTGCCGTCTTCGGCAACGTATTCCAAGTCAAAGCGTTCGGGGAGGTTGTAATCTACCTGAACTGTGCCAAGCTGCCATTCGCGATCGAGCACATCTTGAAAAATAAAGTCTAGTTTGGGACCATAAAATGCCGCTTCCCCAATGCCTTCAAAGTGATCCATGCCCAGTGTTTCTACCGCACGACGAATCGCTCCTTGAGCCTTATCCCATGCTTCATCCGAGCCAATGTACTTATCAGAATCAGGATCGCGGAAGCTCAAACGCGCTTTGAAGTTCTTCAATTGCAGGCTCTTGAACACGGACAGAATCAAATCCACCACGCTCAAAAACTCAGCATCCAACTGTTCAGGCGTGACAAATAAATGCGAGTCATCAACCGTAAAGCCGCGCACTCTGGTTAAACCGCCGAGTTCACCCGATTGCTCATAACGGTAGACCGTGCCAAATTCTGCTAGCCGCAGTGGTAGCTCACGGTAAGAACGTAGTTCGTTTTTGTAGATTTGAATGTGAAAGGGGCAGTTCATTGGCTTCATGACAAAGCCCTGCTCCAGTGCCGCTGCTGCCTCATCCTCTGCCATCAGCGGAAACATATCTTCTTTATACTTTTGCCAGTGCCCAGAGGTTTTAAACAAATCCACTCTGGCAATGTGGGGGGTGACGACAGGCAGGTAGCCCCGTTTTAGTTGTTCCTGCTTAAGAAAGTCTTCGAGGATCGATCGCAGTACCGTTCCCTTTGGTGTCCACAGTGGCAAACCAGGACCAACCGAATCCGAAAAAATAAAGAGACCCAGCTCTTTGCCCAGCTTACGGTGGTCGCGCTTCAGAGCTTCTTCTTTACGCCGCTTGTATTCCGCCAACTGTGCCGGAGTTTCCCAAGCAGTGCCATAGATGCGCTGAAGTTGAGCTTTAGTTTCATCGCCACGCCAGTAGGCACCAGCGACGCTTTCCAAATCAAAGGCATCAGGGTTAAGCTCAGACGTACTCTCAACGTGCGGACCCGCGCACAGATCCCACCACTGGTCGCCCAGATGATAGAGCGTAATTGGTTCTTGCAAGCCTTCTAAAATTTCTAGCTTGTAGGGTTCGTTAATTGCCTGAATACGCTGCCGAGCCTCTTCCCGGCTCACCTCTTCCCGGATCACTGGCAGTTTGCGGTTGATGATCTTCGTCATCTCCTTCTTGATTGCCTTCAGATCCTTCTCAGTAAATGGCTCTGGGCTATCAAAGTCGTAATAGAAGCCAGTTTCGATCGAAGGTCCGATCGTGACTTGCACTTTCGGAAACAGCTTTTGCACCGCCATCGCCATCACATGAGACGTGGTGTGGCGAATCCTCTGCAACGGTTCCGATTCGCTGGTGCGAGGCAGATGGATTTTCTCTGGTTGATCGTCTTCGGGGGAGGCGGAAACAGGCATAGGAGATGGCATCGATACAACAGACAATAGAGGGCAAACAGAGGAGAGCGCACGATCGCAGCGAGTTATCATCAAACCCTGACATCAGATCAATCTAAATGCCAGATGATTCCAATCTAAAGTTTGACGCAGCGCATTCCACCTACGGTTAAAGCATTTACCGCAAAGACCGTAGTCTCTATCTTACTGAATCTTCTTGACCCCCTTAGCGCAAACGACTTTGCGTTACTTAAATCTATGTAAAGAAGGTTTACGAACCTGAGAAAGCGCTAAAATGAAAATATGGACATAACCAGTCAGCTTTACTAATGTTTGATTCCCCTTCACCGAATGCAGACCTGCTTCGCTCCATCTTGGAGCCACTCCTTGAAGATTTTCAGTATTGGTTCCAGCGATCGCGGCTTTTGTTAGAAACGGAAGCACTTCCCTTTTTAGGTACTGAGCAACGAGACTCTTTGCTAAAGCGGATTGTAGTGGCGCAGCAGGAGGTCTCTACGGCGCAGATGCTCTTTAGGGCAACAGGTGGTCAGGTGGGGATTGAGCTGTCAGTCATGAAACCCTGGCATGATCTAGTAGCAGAATGCTGGCAAGTCGCAGTGCGCCGACGGATGCAGGAAGCAGGTGCACAACAATCAGACGAAAAAGACTGTAACGGACTGTAGCATTTGAATAAAATTAGGGTAGTCGCGTAGCATGATTGAGGAGTGATAATCATCACTTTCTAATTTTGTTGATGACTCGATTTAGTCCAATCACTTCAAGCGACTTTGAAACACCTATCTTTGTAAGCATTCATAAAAACACACTATTGCGGCTCCAACTGAGACTGCGGCTTTTGAGGAAAAACCTATGCTATTACATTTGCTCTATGTCATTGCCTTTACTACGCTTGCCTTTTTTGCGGTTGGCAATCTGATTCGGAACATGATGACGCTGGGTATGGAATCTCAGCGTCCCCCAGCGCCAAAAGGTTGGACGATGGGTGAACCTCAAGTAGCAGGACGATCGCGTCTACAAGCAGTCCCTCATCCAGAGTTTTTAGACGACGCTGGCAAAGTGATTAACGAGCCACTGCTGGTCATGCGGTCGATGAGCATGGAAGATGCACGTGAGCAGTTGGACGCAATTTATGAATCGTCTCCGGGTGCTAGTTCGTTTGGCTCAAGTGATCTGCGTGATGATGCTTAACTGAGCCTAGAGCGCCAATCCTGATTACTATAGAAGTGCAGTCGCTCAATACTAGGTAGCCCATGTCTGAACTACCTGAAGTGCAGCCTTCAGACGTAACCGAAAAGCCGAACTCTGAATTACCTGAAGTGCAACCTTCAGATGTAACCAAAAAGCCGAAGGATGCCGCTATCGTTTCTACCTCAGTAGTGGAGACATCAGCGGCTCTTTGGTATGACATTCTAAGCTCCCTAAAAGGATGGAAGCGCCTTGTACCTGTACAGTGGGTTACAGACACTTTAATGTCCTGGTTTAGTGTTAGTGAAGCCGAGATTGCCGAGATTTTGGAGCAGGTGCGGGGACAGTTGCCTACCACTGAGGCACTGCTAGTAGGCAAGCCACAGGCAGGCAAAAGCTCGCTTGTGCGAGGGTTAACTGGAGTTTCTGCCGCTATTGTTGGGCAAGGCTTTCGACCGCATACCCAGAACACGCAGCGCTATAGCTACCCTACAAGCGATCTACCATTGCTCATTTTTACCGATACGGTTGGTTTGGGCGATGTTTCTCGGGAGACAGGAGCGATCGCGCAGGAGCTTATCAGCGAACTTCAGCCTAACGAAAACCGTCGTGCCAGAGTCCTGATTCTTACCGTCAAAATCAATGATTTTGCGACTGATACGCTACATCAGATTGCTAGCACGATCCGTAAGCAGCATCCAGATGTGCCTTGCTTACTAGCTGTTACGTCCCTTCACGAACTCTACCCAGCCGATCGCACTGATCATCCCGCTTATCCCCCCGATGTAGAGGCGGTGAACCGAGCATTTGCGGCTGTACAAGAATCGTTCAAGGGGTTGTTTGATAGCGCAGTCATGATTGACTTTACATTGGAGGAAGACGAGTTTACGCCAACGTTTTATGGTGTGGAGGCATTGGTCAATGCTTTAGCCGATTTATTGCCAGAGGCAGAAGCTCGCGCCATCCATCAGCTTCTAGACGATACAGCCGGACAGCAGCTTGGCAACCTTTACAGAGACGCAGGTCGCCGCTACATTCTGCCCTTTGCGATTATGGCGGCAACCCTTGCCGCTGTGCCGTTACCCTTTGCAACGATGCCCGTTTTGACTGCGTTACAGGGTTCGTTAGTAGGGTTGTTAGGACAACTGTATGGGCAAACACTGTCGCCATCGCAGGCAGGCGGAGTCGTCAGCGCGATCGGCGGTGGTTTTTTGGCACAGGCGATCGGGCGCGAACTAATCAAATTCATCCCTGGCTTCGGCAGCGTGATTGCAGCATCGTGGGCAGCCGCTTATACCTGGGCACTGGGTGAAGCTGCCTGCGTTTACTTTGGCGACTTAATGGGCGGCAAAAAACCTGACCCCAAACGAATTCAACAGGTAATGAACGCATCCTTTGCTACGGCAAAAGAGCGCTTCAAGCAGACAAGCTGATAGCGATCGGCTGACAGCCGATCGCTATCAGCTTGTCTGTGGAGTAGCCAGTGCCTGCCCTACGCGTTGCAGTTTATGCCTGAACGCTGTCTTTGCATGGTGAGAAGTCTCCTTATACCAACTAGCAGACCAAAGCTGACCGCTAAATACCTAAACGTTGATAGATAGGATCAAGGTGCTTTAAGTGGTGCTGCGGATCGAAACACGCTTCGACCTCTTCGGCAGAAAGGTGCTTGGCAACACGAGCATCCTGGCTAATCAGATGGCGAAAATCGCCATCGGGTTTATTCCAGGCTTGATGAGCGCAGGCTTGTACTACAACATACGCATCTTCTCGGCTCATGCCTTTCTCGACCAGCGTCAGCAGCACCCGTTGACTAAAGACAACGCCACCATAAAGGTTCAGGTTACGCGTCATGTTTTCGGGGTAGACCAGCAGGTTTTTGACCAAATCGGTCGCCTCAACAAGCATAAAGTGAGTCAAAATGCAGGCATCCGGTAGAATTACCCGCTCCGCTGCACTATGGGAAATATCGCGTTCATGCCAAAGCGCCACGTTTTCTAGGGCAGTCCCTGCGTGGTTGCGAACGACTCGCGCCATCCCTGTTAGGCGTTCAGAGCGGATAGGATTTCGCTTATGGGGCATTGCAGAGGAGCCTTTCTGCCCTTTGGCAAAATACTCTTCAACCTCCAGTACATCGGTGCGCTGAAGGTTACGGATTTCGACAGCAAAGCGCTCGATCGACGCTGCTAAGAGCGCCAGTGTTTGCACAAACTCAGCATGTCGATCGCGTGAAATTACCTGCGTTGAAGCCGTATCAGGCTCTAACCCAAGATGCTGACAGGCGATCGCCTCTACTTGCGGGTCAATGTTAGCATAGGTTCCCACTGCACCAGAAATTTTGCCAACCGCAATGCTGCGCTGTTGACGGCAAAGGCGATCGCGATGACGTAAAACTTCCGCTAACCAGCCAGCAAGCTTAAAGCCAAAGGTGATCGGTTCTGCATGAATGCCGTGCGATCGACCAATCATTACGGTATGGCGGTGCTGCTGAGCCTGATAGCGAATTGCCTGAACGAGCGATTCTAGCTGTGCCATCAAGACATCTAGACTAGCGACAAGCTGGAGCGCTAAAGCTGTATCCAGCACATCAGAACTGGTTAAGCCAAGGTGAATATAACGTCCCGCATCGCCCACGTACTCGTTGACATTCGTGAGGAAAGCGATCATGTCGTGGCGTACTTCCGCCTCAATTTCCAGTACTCGCTTTGGGTCAAAGTTTGCCTTTGCCTTAATATCTGCCACCGCATCCGTTGGAATATAACCAAGTTCTGCCTGCGCTTCGCACACGGCAATTTCGACTTGCAGCCAGGTCTTCAGCTTGTAGGTATCTGTCCACAAGTTGCCCATTTCGGGCAGAGTATAACGCTCAATCAAGGTTCGTGTCGCACAGCACAACGGCTCTATTGTACAACTGTCCTTTGATGGATGAGTGGAGATGAAGAATTGCTGAATTCCAGCACGTTATGGACTCTCGCTCGGGAACTTGATTAAATATTTATGAATGGTCATCTATCTTAGTGTAGAGATTGGCACAGAAAGAGGCATATTGTAGACGTATGCTGCTTCTCATCAGCCCGTTTCCTTTAGATGAACGGTTGCAGCACTTCAATCTGGAGCAATGTACGATGTATCGTCAAGCTAAGTTCAGTGCGTTAACAAAACAAGCTAGACAGATCGCGACGATCGCTTGTTGTACAGGCTTGCTATCAAGTTGGTCGATCGCCGCCTTACCTTTAAGTGCAAGCAGCAACCAGATAGGTATTCATAATCCGATGCTGCACGCAGCCCGCTTAAACGCAAAGGTTACGCACCTCGAAATTCACCTTAATCAACGTCAGGCTGTGCTTTATCAGGGCAACACCCCAATCAAACGCTATCCGATCGGGACAGGACGGGAAGGGTGGAAAACACCGCTAGGCAACTTTCGCGTGATGCAAAAGAAGCGCAACCCTACCTGGATCAATCCCTTCACTGATGAGCGCATCACTGCTAATGACCCTAGAAACCCACTGCGCGGTTATTGGATTGGCTTCTGGACAAATGGCAAGAACTGGATTGGCTTTCACGGCACTTTAGATGCTAGCAGTGTAGGCAAAGCTGCCTCCCACGGCTGTATTCATATGTACGACAGCGACTTGAGAGACCTCTTTTCACACGTTAGTTTAGGCACTCCAGTTAAAGTGCTACCGTAAGCCCCGTTGGCGCAGTATATGTCTGATTTCCTCCAAAAGGCAGTTAACAGGTGCTTCATGGTGTGAAAGCTTGCAATTTTGACTGAACTTCTCTTGAATTCTCGTTACAAATGTCTATAGCTAGAAGGAGGCTATACGCTCCGTTCTTTTCTTCAATAGATGCAAGACCATAGATTCAGTTCATCTGGTTCCTCCAATGCAAGAAACTCCTGTTACTCATCGACCTACAGAACGGCAGATTACCCGAAAAAATCTGTTTTCCAGTCTGATCATTGGGCTGGTGCTGGGTACGATTGCCGGTACACCTATCGGTTGGTTTACCCATCGTATTTATGCTCAGCAACGCACTGCCCAAGTTTTGCTCTGCCGACAGCAAAGCTTTGGGTTACCTGAAGCAGATTTACAGGCACGCTGCGGCGCGCCCTATTAAGCAATCAAAAAGTTTTAGGGCGCAAGCTTGACTTTAAAACTTGCAACTATTTCGAAACATCTTTGCAACCAGCTATTAGCAAAGAAATCTAATGCGTCTAGAGGTAGAAGGCGTAGTACTCAGCAAACCCCTAAGATGCACTTGAGATTTTTTCGATCTCAGCAAAGTAAAACTTAACAAAAGATACGGGAGAGCTTATCATGCAACGCATCATTTCCTTTTTAGGCAAGAATTTATTAGTTATTGGTTTAGTAAGTTTAATCAGTTTGTCAGGCGCATTTTTCGTTGCCGTGCAACCTAGCTATGCAACAGTAGCTCAAGAACGCATGAGCAACAGTAGCAAGAAAGATCAAACGCCAGAACAGGCTTATGAGCAAGTCGTAAAAGAGGCTAAAGATGCCGTTAACAATCCGCAGGCTCTTGATGAAGCGTACGACCAAGATCAAAAAGCTCATAAGCAAGAACAAGGAGGCTTACTAGAAGGTGCTAAGAAAGCACTTGAGAAGGTAACCAATGCTGATTAATAAGCGCTAAAGCAGTCAAAAAAGTTAAAAACTGATGCTTTACCCCGGTTTAACGATCGGGGTTTTGTTTAACTATGTTTATCTGCCTAACTGTATGGGCACGCTAAGCTAAGCCAGCAGCATTCGCCATTGATGAACTCCTGAGTAAGGTTTACAACGCCCGGTCGCTGGCACCGGGCTTTCTCACTTTAAAGAGGCTTCTTGTCATACTGTATCTATAACCCTCAAACACTTAGCGCTGTGGTCTGGTGAGGGCAAACTGAAGCCGCTAGTGGCAAAACTAACTGCAACAGTTTCTTTCGTCTCATTGCCTTCTCTCGTCTCACCACCAGAGTTTGACCCCACTCTTATGACAGATTTAAGACGGACTTAAGTACGATCGCTCATCCAAGACACGCCTCATTCACTCAAGCGTGACGATCGCTCCCTACCCCTAACATCCTTTCAATTACCCAAACAAAAATAAGGGCAGGGGGCGAGCTGTCCTTTCAAGCTAGCGTCTAGTTTTAAACGGTAACTGCACGACTGGCTAAAGCGTTGGTTGAAAGAGAACTTGAACGCGATTGTTACCTGTATCGCCTGCATTCACGTTATCCAAAAGCTCTCTGTCGTCTTTTACAGGGCTTATAACCAAAAATGTATCGTTGTTTAGTCGCTCATAAACAACTTGGTTGTCAGAGGAACCAGAAACGCCGATCGTGCTCTTTTCGTAAGGGTTTAGCAAGGGCGCTTGTGCAGGAGTAGCACTGATCTGAATCGCCTGACTTTGCAGACCGCTAAGTGCAGCAGCACCATTGACGGGACGAGATTGTGCGTTTGCAGCAGAACTTAAGCCACCAACTACAACAACGGCACTGAGGACAGCAATTACTCTATTCATGACTCTAGCCTCTGGTAATGCTCTTCAACTTCAATGATGCCGTATATGCTTCTCTAGACCCTCTATCTTGAGCGAGTACGTCAGTAGTGTAGCCCTTTGCTAGAGCTATACCCTTAGCTAGACTTTCCCTTCTGGTGTCTGATAACGATCGTTTGACGACGAGCGCTGTCCATAGGCTGCAATCTTCTGGCGACATCCAGACTGATTTAAAGACAGCGTGGAACAACTTGATCGTCCTGACACTACGATTTAACATAAACTCTGTGTCAGGTTTATGCCAATAAAATTATTCTTAGAAGCTGAACGCCTCTTACAAACAGAGCCCGTGACGAGGATTGAACTCGTGACCTCACCCTTACCAAGGGTGTGCTCTACCACTGAGCCACACGGGCAAACATTGTTATAAACTTTGAGCTTTAGCTTTAAGTAAAGAATCCAGTTAGATTAACTCGAAGCTTAAAACTCACTGCTTACAACATTATCGTGGATGGGCCGAGCTGGATTTGAACCAGCGTAGGCGTAGCCAGCGGATTTACAGTCCGCCCCCATTAACCACTCGGGCATCGACCCATTTCAGTCCACGAAAATAGATACTAGCACAACGAGATGCACCAAAATCATCGTTAGTAGATTTTGATCCTAAATTAAAAAGTAGTGCTGCAAGTCACGATCGCCCTTTACGTTAAAAGCCATCGTGTGTTTCGATCGCACAACTGCTGCAAGAATCTGTGCGAATGTCTCAACCTTCACTATAATCAACGCCATCTGCACTTCTCTGGGTCACTGCTTGTCTGCAAGCTGAATCGGCTGTCTGCAAGCCAAACCTGTCGTCACTCCTTGTCACCGCATGACTTTTATCTCTATCGCCTACGGACTGTTTCTGTTAAGCGTAATCGGCATTTACTGGTCGGTTCAGCAGCAATGGCTTCGTATGTGGGCGCTGCTGGCAGCTAGCATTGTCTTCTATTCATCTTTTCAAGTGCAGTATCTGCCGTTGCTAGTGGCGGGTACATGGGTGACGTTTCAGCTAGGGCAGGCGATCGACCTTCCCCCTGACTGGCGTAACAATGACTGGCAGTTTGCCCAACAAGATTGGAATCGGAGACGACTGAGGCTCTTGTGGCTGGGGATTGGGGTCAATGTCTTGCTGCTGGTCGGGTTTAAGTACATACCCTTTTTGCTTTCAACGATTGGGGCTGTGCTGGGCAACCCAGACCTACAAAACAGCGCGAACTGGACGCGATCGAACCTGATTGTGCCATTGGGACTAAGCTTTTTTTGTTTCGAGTGCATTGCTTATCTGGTAGATGTTTATCGTGGGGCACCAGCAGCGCAACAATTTCTCAAGTTTTCTGCCTACAAACTTTTTTTTGCCAAGCTGATTAGTGGTCCCATTACTCGCTATCATTCGCTGGCAGCGCAAGTCGAAACGCAGACGTTTCCAACGGTCGATCGCCTGGTTGAAGGCGTATGGCTAATTGCCTGCGGCGCAGTAAAAAAAGGGTTATTAGCAGATAATCTTGGTGTTTTAGTTGATCTCAGTTTTCAAAACCTGCAACGGGCGGGCAGCGGCGATCTGTGGTTAGCAACTGTTACGTATGGACTACAGCTTTATCTAGACTTTAGCGGCTATGTTGATATGGCACGAGGAAGTGCTGTGCTGTTGGGGTTTGACCTGCCACAAAATTTTGACTTTCCCTATTTCAGCACTAGCATTGCAGACTTCTGGCGACGCTGGCACATGACATTGGGCGACTGGTTACGCAATTACCTTTACTTTCCGCTCGGCGGCTCACGGCAAGGCTTGTTGCGTACCTGCTTGAATTTGGTCATTGTTATGGCGATCGCGGGTATCTGGCACGGAGCCACCTGGGGCTTTGTTGTCTGGGGTTTGCTGCATGGGGTCGCGCTTGTCGTTCATCGGCTGACTGAAGCGTTGTCACAGCGGCAGCCCTGGCTTAAAAGCGCTTGGCAAAGCTTACCAGGCGTTGTGCTGGCGTGGTTCCTGACGCAAAGTATGGTGTTTAGCACCTGGATTTTCTTTCGGTTGCCAGACTTGAAAGAGTCCTGGTTGGTGGTGCAGCGTCTGTGGGGACATACTGCTGACGCGCAGTTTGCCCAAAAAGTGTACCTGGAAGCGCTCGGTCTCGCACCGTTTCAAATCGTGCTGCTGCTTTGGGGCTTGGGCATTGCAATGGGGGCTGCGTATCTGTGCGATCGCGCGTTTAAACTACAGCTAAACTGGCATATCAAGCTGATGCTCGTGCCGCTCTGCTTGTTTGCGGTCTGGGTTTTAGCGCCCAAAGATTCCTTACCTTACATTTACTTCGATTTCTAAAATCAGTAGCTCTTGCAATGACAGGAGGAGGATGGGGCAGACCGAAAAACATCCTTAGTTGAGCCATGCTTGACAACTTAGCACGTTTGCTGAATGGGGATTTCAATGATGAAAGAGGCACCCTGTCCGGGCAACGAACGGCATTTCAAACTGCCTTTATGGCGTTCGGTAATAACCTGATAGCTGATAGACATACCCATGCCCGTACCTTTGCCTACAGCTTTGGTAGTAAAGAAGGGATCGAATAGGCGTTTCTGAACCGCTTTGGGAATGCCAGGTCCGTTATCAGTCATTTGAATCACCACAGTTTTGCCAGTTACCTTTGTCTGGATAGTAATGGTGCTGGGATGCTCTGCGAATGCTGCCAGGGAGCGGTGCTGATTCTGCTCATCCAACGCATCGATCGCATTACTCAAAATATTCATAAACACCTGATTGAGTTGTCCTGCATAACACTCAATCTTCGGCAACGTGCCATACTCCTTCACGATCTCAATGGCGGGACAGTCTGACTTAGACTTCAGCCGATTGTGGAGAATCATGAGCGTGCTGTCGATGCCTTCGTGAATATCAACATCTTTCACTTCAGCTTCATCCAACCGCGAGAACGATCGCAATGATGCAACAATCTTTTGAATGCGATCGGCACCCACTTTCATGGAAACTAGGAGTTTGGGAAGATCTGCCATCAAAAACTCCAGGTCGATCGCCTCGACCGCAGCTTTAATTGCGTCTACTGGATTAGGGTAATGCTCCTCGTAGAGTGAGAGCAGTCTAAGCAAATCCTGGGTATAGTCATTCGCATGAGTTAAGTTGCCGTAAATGAAGTTAACGGGGTTATTAATTTCGTGTGCCACCCCAGCGACCAGTTGCCCCAAACTCGACATCTTCTCGTTCTGCACCATTTGCGTCTGCGTTCGGCAGAGTTCTTGCATAGCGTGCTCTAAGTCCGTTGCTTGTTGCTTAAGCTGTGTTTCTGCCTGTTTACGATCAGTAATGTTAAAACTGGTGCCAACAAGACGATGAACATGCCCTTCCTGATTAAATAATGGGTTAAAGGTAGTCATCAGCCAGGTATATTTGCCATCAAACGTCAAATTTTCTTCTGTCGTCAGGGCTGTCTTGGTAGCAACGCAGTGGTCTAGAAATTGACAGATCGCTGCACCTTCTGTTGCACCAAACACCTCGGCTGGCGTTTTGCCCTCCACCTCGGCACTTAAACGACCCATGAGCTTTGCTTCCACATGGTTGTGGCTGGCGTATCGATATTCACCATTTTCCAGTCGATCGACGACAAAAATAGAGCAGTTTACGCCGTCATAAATGCTACGTAGAAATTGCTCTTGTTCTTGCAGTTTTGCCTCAACATGTTTGCGCTCGTTCAAGGCAGCATGACGTTCCGAGATTTCTTGCTGCAATTGCTCAATGGTCTGCTCTAGTTCAGCATTGCGGGCTGTGATTTTAGCCTCTAGTTGGACATTGGCTTCTTGTAACGCTAAAGCGTGTTGCTTTTGCTCTGTAATCAACTCAGCAAAAATGATAATGCCACCGATCGTGCCCATAGAGCCATACCAGGGGCGGACTTCCCACTTGAGCCAGATGGTATTGCCATCAACGTCGGTTACGGCTTCTTCCTCAGAGCGTTCGATCGCACCCGCTAGGCACCGCTGATGAATACCTTTCCAATGCGGTGGCAGGTCGGGAGAAAGGTCGTAGTGAGATTGCCCAATAACGTCGCGATCGCCAAAGCCGTAGTCTTCACACCAACGACGACTTGCTAACAGGTAGTGCATCGTGCGATCGAACATGGCGATCGCGATCGGGCTATGCTCGGCAAACGATCGCAGTAGTGTGGCTTGATCAGTTTCCTCATTGTTTGAATCCAAGCTCAGTTCGGTGGACTGCATGCGCGTCAAACACTCCCTATGAGGACAAAAGCGGCTTTAACTACCGTCTTCATCATGCCCTGAACAAAGGATGTGTTAACGCAGCATGGTAAGCTCGCGCTGTTTGGATGGTTGCGACTCTAGACCAGCAAGCCTGTATTACCTGTAGGTGTCTGCCGAATTGGAATTTCAATGACAAAGGTTGCGCCTTGCCCAGGCTGAGAACTGCACTGAAGCGTACCCTTATGCCGTTCGGTAATCACTTGATGGCTGATGGACATCCCCATGCCCGTGCCTTGACCAACGGCTTTAGTGGTGAAGAAGGGGTCAAAGAGCCGCTTTTGCACTTGCTCGGACATCCCCGGACCATTGTCAGCAATCTGAATGACGACACGATCGCCCCGTTGCTTGGTACGAATCGTAATGGTGCTCGGCTCCGCAACACAATCAGCAGGTGAACGTTGCTGGTTATAGTCATCCATCGCGTCGATCGCGTTGCTCAAGATATTCATAAATACCTGGTTGAGCTGCCCCGCGTAGCATTCGATCTTGGGCAGGTTGCCATACTCTTTCACTATCTGAATAGCAGGATGATCAGCTCTTGACTTCAGCCGACTGTGGAGAATCATCAGCGTACTATCAATGCCATCATGAACGTCCACATCTTTCACTTCGGCTTCGTCTAGCCGTGAGAACGATCGCAGCGATTGCACAATTTCGCGAATGCGGTCTGCCCCTACTTTCATAGAGACGAGCAGCTTGGGCAAATCGCTCCGCAGAAAGTCCAGGTCAATGTCTTCAATGGTTGTTTCAATGGCTGCGGTAGGCGCTGGATCATGCTCTTGATAAAGCTCCAACAAGTCGAGTAAATCTTGTGTGTACTGACTTGCATGATGGATATTGCCGTGAATGAAGTTGACTGGATTGTTAATTTCATGCGCTACACCCGCTACAAGCTGACCCAGGCTAGACATCTTCTCGCTTTGCACCAGTTGCGTTTGGGCTTGACGCAGTTCTTGAAGCGTTTGTTCGAGCGCCTGGGACTTCTGCCGTTCGCCTGCTTCGCTCTCCCGCAATTCTGCTTCAACCTGCTCGCGTTGAGCAATCTCAGACTTGAGCTGGTTATGGGTAGCTAATTCTCGAATTACTGTGTCAAAGGTCATGGCTAGAAACCGGATTTCGCTAGCAAGCGTGATGCGGGGCATTGTAAAAGCGCCCGATTGTTTGCTGTCCCTGACGGCATCGTTCAGTACCCTCAGTGGAAGTAAGACCGTTCGATGAATGAGAACACCAATGAGACACAGAATGCCGATCGTGCCGACTAGCAAAACCAGAGTAGAGGAGTAGAAGAAACGTTTTGAGTCGGCTTGCATCTCTTGCAGGTCAACGATCGCGATCGCCAGCCCACGCTGCCCTGAAGTACCAAAGAGTACGCTGTTAAAAGGCAAGACCTGCACCAGCACAGGTTTGCCATGTAGAGTCATTGCTTGACTAACTTCCGTACCTTTCAGTGCCGCTTGCTCAATAGAGGGAGCTAGCTCTGGGTGCTCGATGGTGTAAAAGCTGTCTGCGACTCCATGAGAGGAGTGCTCTGAGTCCTGAGAACTATGTGCCAAAATCTTGCCACTTGGGTTCACAATGACAATCTCAATGACGGCAGGCAGGGTGGCGTAATTTTGCACGACCTGCCGCAGAATATGGCGATTTTCGATCGCCAGCAACCCCTCAGTGGAAAACTCTAGCGATTGCGTAATTGTTTGAGCGCGTTGTTTTACCTGTTGAGCTAAGTCTTCCTGGATGAGACGGTAGTTTACCCACAGGGTTGCAAAGCCGACTGTTAGGAGGGAAAGCCCAAAGCCAAGCAAGAGTTGCTTTGAAAGACTTTGCTTCCGTAATTGCAAGAGTTGGTTCAAGCTTTCCAAGCCTCAATTGCAGCAGTGATTGGTCTGGAGTTGATTTCAATGTCTTTACGGGGCGCGTGACCAGCGCGTGGATCGTCTTGCAACAGTTGAGCCAGTTGGGCGATCGACTGTTTTAGCCTGCCCTGCGACTGAATGCCAACCTTCAGCGATTGCAATTTTGGCTGCCCGACGGCACAAGCGTTGAGACCAAGACTAATGATCAGGGCGATGAAGCTTAAGCCACTGAACGATCGCCAACCGTATAGGCTGGAGCTGACTCGTCTGGTTAGAGAGCCTAGCCAGCGAGTCTTGACCTGCTTCATAGCCTTTTTCCTGAGACTTCGTGGATGCAATTCCTTCTTCAAAGTGCCCATCCACTGGTCAAAGATCACAGCACGCCACACTGCCCTTGCTGGCGTAGGAGGTGATCACATAGTACGAGCGCCATCATTGCTTCAACCATCGGCACAGCACGGGGCAATACACAGGGATCGTGGCGACCTTTGGCTGCTAATGTCACTTCTTCGCCTGCATTCGTTACGGTGCGTTGCTCTTTGCGAATGGTAGCAGTGGGCTTGAAAGCAACGCGAATGAGAATATTTTCGCCGTTGGAGATGCCCCCTTGTACACCGCCCGATCGATTTGTAACAGTGCGAATGGTGCCGCGATCGTCTGTGTAAAATGCGTCGTTATGCTCACTGCCTGTTAGCAATGTGCCTGCAAAGCCAGAGCCAATTTCAAAGCCTTTAGTCGCTGGGAGAGACATGATGCCCTTTGCTAGATCAGCTTCGAGCTTGTCGAAAACGGGCATTCCCAGACTTTTGGGGACATGACGGGCAACACATTCCACGACACCACCGATCGAATCCCCTTCTTTCCGCATCTGTTCAATCAAATCAATCATGCGATCGGCAGCGTCTTGATCAGGACAACGGACGATGTTGCTCTCCACCTGCTCCAAAGTCACGGTTTCGGCATCAACGGCACCTTCCAGATCTTTGATTCGCTTGACGTAACCGATGATTTCTACCCCTCCCACTTGCTGAAGAATCTTTTTAGCGATCGCGCCAGCTGCGACTCGCCCAATGGTCTCCCGTGCAGATGAGCGACCCCCACCCTGCCAGTTACGAATGCCATACTTCTCGTCATAGGTTGCATCGGCATGAGAGGGACGGTACTTGACCGCCATTTCGTCATAGTCTTGTGATCGCTGGTCTTTGTTACGAACGAGGATGGCGATCGGGGTGCCCGTCGTTTTACCATCAACCATGCCAGAGAGAATTTCGCAGGTATCCGCTTCATTGCGCGGCGTTGTAATCTTGCTTTGCCCCGGTCTACGGCGGTTCAACTCTGCCTGGATTTCCTCAACCGAGATTTCTAGCCTAGGCGGACAACCATCAATGACGACACCAACGCCACCGCCATGCGATTCGCCGAAGGTGGTAATGCGAAAGAGATGACCGAAGGTGTTGCCCATAGTGAATGTTGGAGAGATTGTAAGATCGCGATCGTAGCGGAAAACGCAGCAAATTATTGCTTAAAAAGCAGCGCTCCACCATCACTTCAAGTCTCTTAGATGGTCTTGAAGCAACTCAATCACGCTTAGTAAATTCTTAGTTAGAGTATTCACATTGCTTAAGCTTTTTCTGGAGATTTCATGGGTGAGGCACTTCGTCGGTTGAAAGACTGTAAACAAGCACGAGCTAAGATTAATTCACTGATGGACAGTGCTGAGACAACTTTGGTTATCCATTACTCCTGCGAGAGTTTTTATGAAAGGACTGATGGTCGAACACCCCGAATCACATCTATTGCTGTAAGAAATTTAGCTTCTGGACAAACAGAGTCATTTTCTATTCATAAAATCGCCGAACAAAAGAACGTTCCTTTTAATCAAATTGATGCTAACTATGATGAGCTTGAGAAAGAAACGTTAGATGAGTTTTTTGATTTCGTACGCTCACACCAACAATCCTCATGGGTGCATTGGAATATGCGTGATATCAATTATGGTTTTGCTGCAATTGAGCATCGCTATAGCGTTCTTAACGGCAACCCTTTTTCGATCTTTGAAAGTAAGAAATTTGATTTAGCTCGTGCTCTAGTTGCTATATACGGTCGTGAATATATCGGACATCCAAGATTAGAAGCTTTAGTAGATAAAAATAGCATTAATAAAAGAGATTCTCTAACTGGTAAGGAAGAAGCCGAAGCTTTCAGTAACAGAGCTTATATTAAATTGCATCAATCTACCCTAAGAAAGGTTGATATAATTGCAAATGTCTTTAGTTGCGCCTGCTATCAAACATTGCAAACAGATGCTACTTGGTTCAGCCAATATGGTTCAACACCACGAGTCGCAGTTGAGTTAATAAAGGAAAACTGGTTGTGGTCAGCAGTTGGTATCACTTTGACTGCAAAAACCTTCATAGCACGTCTTTCTGGATGGTTTTCATAAAAGTTTCAATTACTAAAAAAGCGCTCTCCTAATGTTAGGGAAGCGCTTTTTTTGAGCAAGAGACTGGTGTAATTAGCCGTCGATCGCAGGAGCCTGCATTGAAACGAGAATTGCGTCGCCTGCTGCCAGGTCAAGCGGGAAGTTGTGAGCATTGCGTTCGTGCATCACTTCCATACCCAGGTTGGCGCGGTTCAAGATGTCCGCCCAGGTATTAACCACACGACCTTGAGAATCCAACACTGATTGGTTGAAGTTGAATCCATTCAGGTTAAACGCCATTGTGCTAATGCCCAGAGCCGTCAACCAAATACCAACTACGGGCCACGCACCCAAGAAGAAGTGCAGTGAGCGTGAGTTGTTAAAGCTGGCGTATTGAAAGATCAAACGACCGAAGTAGCCATGTGCTGCCACGATGTTGTAGGTTTCTTCTTCTTGACCAAACTTGTAGCCGCTATTTGCTGACTCGTTTTCGCTGGTTTCTCGCACCAAAGAGGACGTAACCAGCGAACCGTGCATAGCGGAGAACAAGCTACCACCGAAAACACCTGCCACACCCAACATATGGAAGGGGTGCATCAGAATGTTGTGCTCTGCCTGGAACACGAACATGAAGTTAAAGGTGCCAGAAATGCCGAGGGGCATCCCGTCAGAGAAGGAGCCTTGACCGATCGGATAGATAAGCAGTACGGACGTAGCTGCCGCTAGAGGTGCAGAGTAAGCGACGCAGATCCAGGGACGCATACCGAGGCGGTAGGAGAGTTCCCACTGGCGACCCATGTAAGCGAAGATGCCGATCAAAAAGTGGAAAACAATGAGCTGATAAGGACCACCGTTGTAGAGCCACTCATCTAGAGAAGCGGCTTCCCAAATGGGGTACATATGAAGACCGATCGCATTGGAGGAAGGCACAACCGCGCCGGAGATAATGTTGTTGCCATACAGCAAAGAGCCAGCCACAGGCTCACGAATGCCGTCAATATCTACAGGGGGAGCAGCAATGAAAGCAATGATAAAGCAGATAGTTGCTGACAGCAGGGTAGGGATCATCAACACTCCAAACCAGCCTACATACAGACGGTTATCAGTGCTAGTGACCCAGTTACAAAACCGATCCCATGCGCTTTCGCTTTCGCGCCTTTGAATGGTTGTTGTCATAGTAGTAATAAGTGCTAGAAACTACAGGAAATCCGTAGCCAAAAAATAAGTGTTTGGCAATCTTTACCAAATGCTGGTATTGCTTACCTACTCTCATAGTATTGAGATCCGTTTTTATTATTCCAGCGTTGCCTGTGAAGATTTATCAACTCGATTGCAATCTCTTCCTATCGCTCAAAGCCCTTTAATAGACTAGTTTAAGAGCTTGATTCGTTGCTATTCAGCGAAGTCTACGAAGATTGATTTTTAAGTTTTACGAAGCGATCGCAGACGCAAGCAATTGACCTTCAAAGTCACAATCACGATGAAATAAGCATCCAAGAAAAAGTGCTACCTTTTGTCACAATTACTTTGGCAACGGGCTTTTTAACGTAATTGCAACTATTAGTGATTTTTCTTCACTTTAAACTGACAAAAGTGTTCAAAGACTCAATAGAGAACGGGGCAACTGTTGGATTCTAGGCAAAGACCATCATCAAAAACCGTCATGCCGTGAGAATTGTTCCCCGACTTGGAGACACCATACGGTTCAGTGGAGTTGGCTTCTTGGACTACAAGAAGATCGTTCAGCTAGTCCAACTCGATTAGTCCAACTTCAACGCATTGGCAGGCACTTCGTCCCACGAATTGACGGTACGTAGGCGGGCAATCCAGCCTGCTGCCACTTGTTCAGCGGTCAAATTGTTTTGAAACGATTGGTGGCAGTCCTGCGCGTGGTCTTCATCGCAACACGCAATGCACGAGTAGAGGATACCGGATGGATCAATCTGTTCGTTTACCCAAATAGACACGATCGCACGCTCCTGAAGTGTTTAGAGGGTTTTGGTTAGAGACGGAGACAAAGCGATTAGTGTCGATCGCTCTTCGTCTCCGTTCTCAATTACTCTTACTTCCCAGTCTACAAGCTTCACCGCTATCGTCTCACGATGTTTTACCCGCCATCAGCGTCAATGCATCTCCTGTAACGCGACAGATGCGCCAATCAGGTAAAACAGTAGCGCCCATCTGCTCGTAAAAGGCGATCGCGGGTGCATTCCAATCGAGCACACTCCATTCCAGCCGCCCACAGCCTTCTGCGATCGCCCGTTGCGCTAAATATATCAGCAATGCCTTGCCGATGCCCCGTTGCCGATACTCTGGCAAAACAAACAAATCCTCCAGATAAAGCCCTGGTTTTGTTAAAAACGTCGAATAGTTGTAAAAAAAGAGCGCCAGTCCAGCAACGTTACCTGCGGTTTCAGCCAAAACCACTTCAGCATAGGGACGTGAACCAAACAAATGCTCCTTTAATGCTTCCGGCGTGCCTGTAACTGCATGAGAAAGTTTTTCATACTCTGCCAATGCCTGAATTAAAGCAAAGATAGTCGGCACATCGCTAGCAGTTGCCGCGCGGAGCTGGATTGGTTCAGGCATAGGGGCTAACGGTAGGTATCAGTAGAACAGAGCTGTAGGGATATTGCAATAACATTCCTACAAAAAACAATAGCTTTGAAAGATACCAACCGTCAGAAAAGCTTGCTAGAACCTTAGCTAGCCAGCGCGAGCGGGATGGATTCAGCTTGGTGTGGCGCGCGATCGGGATTAAGGCGATCGCTCAAGTAGCTATACATACCGTCACACGCATCGAAATAAATGGTGACTCCCTCTCTGCCCTGCTCGGCGAAAATAATCTGTGCACCGTAGTGGGGAGAGGTCAAGAAATTTAGCCATCGAGCGACCTGAACATAGGGCACAGCAAGCTTACCCAGTTTTTCGCCATCAACCATTTCGAGCGAGAATTTAAGCGCTGGTTGCATAGAGAGTTCCTCAACGTTCTGCTGAGAGTATTCTACACGTAGAACAGTATATTTGTACTACTTAATTCCAACTGTTCTGATCTTTTATTGAGGTAAGGGAGGGGAGCAGAGAAGCAGGGGGAGCAGAAGCAGTCTTTTAAGTTCCAACTTCTGACTTCTGACTCCTAGCGCCTGATAGCTAAGCCCCTTGCCTCATCACTCCTTACTCATGCTGAAACTCATCCAAAAGCGCCTGAAGCGAGGCTTTCATCTCGGTTGGCGTTGTGGGTGTGGTGCCAAACTGCCGGACGACAATGCTGGCTGCCAGGTTGCCTAAAACGGTTGCTTCCCATGAGGTTGCTCCTGCGATCAGCCCCAGCGTGAAGGCAGCGACAACGGTATCGCCTGCGCCTGTTACATCAAAAACATCCGTACGATTAAAGGCAGGAATATGGTGCTGAGTGCCGTCGCGATCAAATAAGCTCATTCCCTCTTCGCCACGAGTGATGAGCATTTGCTTTGCCTGAGTCAGCTGCAAGAGGGCGTGTCCACCTTGCTGAAGTTGCGTTAGGTCAGCCGGATTACCTGATGAACTAACGAGCGAATAACCAACAGCTTGCTCGGCTTCAGGCAGATTGGGTGTGAAAACCGTTGCGCCTGTGTAGCGATCGAGTCCGATCTGAGCGTCAACAACACTGAGCGAATGGGTCAGCGCTGCTTGAATGACCGGTGGCGTTAAGGTGCCATCGCCATAATCGGAGCAGACAACCGCATCAACGGTGCCAACGTGCTGCTGGATGTAGTCGGCAAGCTGAAGCTGGAGCAATTCATCGGGCAAATCATCCGACTTACGATCGACCCGCACAATCTGCTGCGTTACTGACTGGCGAGCATGACCCGAAATCCGCGTTTTGGTCACAGTGGGGCGATCGCTGTCCAGCAGAACTCCTTGCGTATCAATACCTGCGCCTTCAAAAATGCTGCGTAGTGCTTTCCCCTGGTCATCAACACCTAGCAGCCCCACAGCTTTTACATGTGCGCCTAGTTTCGCAAAGTTATAGACCGCATTTGCGCCACCACCCGGCACCTGTCGGGTCGTTTCATGGCGAATGATAAGCACAGGCGCTTCGCGAGACAGCCGCTCCACCTGCCCCGTAAGAAACTCATCCAACGTCAAATCGCCGACGACTAAAATCTTCGCTGTCTGAAAGCGATCGATCAAGTAAAACAGCCGTTCAGCAGACGCTGCAAGCTGGGCTGCAAAAGACGCATCAAGAACCATAGACGATCGCACGTGACCCACAAGTCCGCAAAGAGTACGCAAACAACTTTATCTCAGTCAGAGTAGCGCATTCGGGTAATCACACACGCAACTCTAATAAACAATGTGTTTTGTACAAATTGCTGCGAACCAAACGCTTAAGCAGGATCAGCAGACTTAGGACAAACCGTTTTGGGGTCAAAGGTGTAGTCGAAGCGAATGAGCTGGAACTTATCACCATCACTAAATTTTTTATTTTTCGTGGTGGTGGTAATGTCTTCGATCGCAGCCGTATCTAAGCCTTTGTAGCCTGATGTAAGCAGCACAACGGGCGGTTCTGCGAGGGTGCCATCGGGTTTCACAATCGCGCTAAAGGAAGCATTACGCACCCCTCTCACCGACGGACAGGCATCCTTTGGAAAGAGATCAGTCACCCTCTCAGGCGTTTTGTAAAAGCGGCTGTCATCAACATTGCCAGCCGTTACCTTCGCCGCCCTGTCTATGAAAGCAGTCACATTATCGTTAAAGACTCCTGCCGCTTTTTCTTCGGTTTCTGGACCATTGAAGGTGTATGAAGGATCGGACTGACGCGATCGGGCTGCATCTGCCTGAAGTGCAGCAATTTGTTCTGGCGAAAGCTTCTCTGCACGGGTTGGCGCACTTGGAGTAGCAGTCGGCTGGTCAGAATCTTTAGCATCTGCATCCGCTGGCTTGGATTCAGCAGGGGGCTTTGATGCCAGAGGCGGCGCTAAGTCAGGAGGCGGTTTGGGAGCAAGCGGCTGAGGAGTCGAGGGGCTTAGCGGCTTCTTTGCTGACGAAGCAGGAATATCAAAAATAGAAGGCGGCACCGGGAAAGAGAAGGTTGGTGGCGGATAAGGCGGGAGGGTGTAAAGCGATGGCTCGTTATACACCTTAGGATCAGGCAGCTTTGGTGCTGGCTGGTTTGGCTGCAAGGGTTTAGCAGGCAGAAGTGATGGGGGAAGTGGCGTAGCAGCATCGAGCGTCGGCAGCTGCCTTTGCTCAGCAGGGGACAGTTCCAAAACCTGCACTCTTCGCTGTGTATCTAGCTCCTCCGGCTGGCTAGCCAACAGACTTGGTAACGATGCCCCTAGCACGCCATGTGCCACAAGAGAGGCTAAGACAGACAGCGAAGCTGGTTGGCGCAATTTCTCTAGCACCCGCTCCAGGGTTTCCTGGTTAATCTGGGGTCGCCTTTTGGGTGATAAGGAATTAGACATAGCAGATACGCTCGGTCATGGGGCAATGGAAGCACGCGATCGAGAAGAAACGCCCTGCTTCAAATCTTAGCGCTCGCGGTTGGACTAATCGCGTTTTGTTGCCAGTTTGGAAACTGTATAAGGAGATAAGGACTAAGGAGTTATAGCGTTTTTTGTCTGAAAGGAAGTACACCCAATACCCGCCATCCTAACTTTACAAGCCGTACTGGGCTGATCTGGAAAAAGCGATCGCCCTCGTTGCTAATTCCTATTGTCAGCAAAAACGCTTTAAATTTTAGGAAAGCTGCCAATCTTTACTCTTCTTGCCCATGCCTCTACCGATCGTTATTTTGCCAGGCTATCTTGCGGGCGCGTTGGAATACCGTGTTTTAGAAAAGACGCTCCAAACGTTAGGCTTTCCAGCGGTTACAGTGCCCTTGCGCTGGCAAGACTGGGTGCCCACGATCGGCGGTCGGTCAGTATCTCCCATTCTGCGGGTGCTGGATACCACGGTGAAACAGGTGCTTCAGCAGTATGACGTGCCTAAAGTGACGCTGGTGGGGCATTCAGCTGGTGGGTGGTTGTCACGCATCTATTTGGGCGAAAAACCATACTGTGTTCATCCTAATGATGTGGATGATTGTGCCTGGTCTGCCCGTGATCGGGTAGCAACACTCGTTACACTCGGTACGCCGCACACTAGTTTGGAACGCTGGACGCGCAAAAATCTCGATTTTGTTAACCTGAGCTACCCTGGCGCGTTTTACTCAGATGTACGCTACGTCTGCGTTGCGGGAAAAGCGATCTACGGGGATCGCTGGCGAAGCTGGTTGGCTTTTAGCAGCTATAAATTGACGTGCGGACAGGGCAACACATGGGGCGATGGCATCACACCGATCGAGGCTGCCCACTTAAATGGTGCCGAAAATCTGATTCTTGACGGCGCGATGCATTCTCCTAGAGGCAATCGGGTTTGGTATGGATCGCCGGGTTTGTTGGAGCGCTGGACACCGTACTTGGCGTAGAAAAAGGCAGAAGGCAGAAGGCAAAAGCAACTAAAAATACCCTGGCGTTTGCAGAGGGTGTTTAGAGACTCAAGGTCAATCCTCCAACGAACATTGCCGCTTAAGTGCCTGCTTCAGCAAGGTGTTATATTGCCTGCTGCCGATAATATAGGCACCAAACCGTTCCAGATGGGGGTTCATCATTTGGGCATCAAAGAGAACGAACTGTCGCTCGCGCAATCTTTCTACCAGCTTCACCATTGCGACCTTTGAGCCATCAGGAATGCGAAAAAACATCGACTCGCCAATGAAAGCACCGCCGATCGCCAACCCTAGAATGCCGCCTGCCAGTTCATCGCCCTGCCAGGTTTCGAAACTGTGTGCCCATCCTGCTGCGTGCAGCGATCGGTAAATGTCTTTCAGTTCTGCCGAAATCCAGGTCGTTTCGCGATCGGCGCATCCCTCAATCACCGCCTCAAAGTCTCGGTTCACTGCTACGGTGAAACGCTCTTGATTAAGGACTCGCTGGAGCGATCGGGGATAGCGAAACCGCTCATCTAGGGGAATCAACGTCCGTTCTCGACTGGAATACCAGCCCAGCGAATCCCCTGTATTATCCGCCATGAGGAAATAGCCCTGGGCATATCCCTGGATAATGGAGGCAACATCAAAGCGGCTTTCACTCAAGCGTTCAACACCTCACTTCGTCAGACATTGGGCACCAGCATTTCATTATAAAAGCGAGTTAAATTCCTGACTTCTTCAAGCAGTCAAAGTACCGAATGAGCTGAAGAGCAGCCTAGCTACTTAAAAATATCCTTTCGCTTTTGTACCCAGAACGTGACGACCAGATACACCACTGCATGGAGGCAAAGCATCCCCCAATTCAGCATCAAGTTGCGCCAGGAGGGATCATAAACGGCTGTCGGCTCAAAAGGAAGCGGAATTGTACTGCCATCTGGAAGTTTCGTTGGTTCTGGCACCATCGCGTTAATATTCACGACCGTACCGTAGGCACCAACCGACCAACGGCTCAGCATTAGCCAGGATAGTTTGCTGGTCAAGCTATCCATGCGGAAGAGGACACCAGAGAAGATGATTTGAGGCAGCAGCAAGAGGGGAAGGGCACTATTTGCCTGGCTGGCATTACGGACGATCGCCGAAACCATTAGCCCCATGCTCATGCAGGCAAGCAGAGTGAGAAAGGTCGTCACGCCAACACCTAGTTCCCAGGTAAGGATGGTAGGAGCAGGATCAGCAAAACCGAGCAAAATAACCCATACAATCAGCAGCGTTTGCAGCAGCGCTAGACTGGTGAGAATGACGACTTTTGACCCTAGATACGCAAATAAACCAAGATTGACCAGTCGCTCTCGCAGGTAGATGGCTGACTCTTTGATAATCTCTTGAAGGGAACTAGAAAGCCCCACCCAGAGAGCCGCACAGGTAAACACAAAGAGAACGCGCAGTGCCAGTGGAGCCAGTGTAGGATCAGGCGTTTCTGCAAGGACGAGGGGACTTTTGTCTCCGACTGCCAGCCTGATCAGGCTAATGCCGATCGGTGCTGTAAGCAACGACAGCAGCAGGTTCACGGGATCGCGACGAACCAGTTGAAAGTAGCGCTGCGTCAGCAGCCAGAGTTGAGCCAGAAAGGACGTACCTTTGCTAGGTGTTGGGATCGCTCGTGGCTTGTTGCCATTACCAGGGGTAAGGTGTCCGGTAACGTACTGCCAATAATCATCAGAGTGGCGGAAGCGTTCTGCCCATTGGCGCACGATCGTCTCGCCTTTTTCCAGTTCGTTGTAGATGTCGGCAAAGTCATCCGATCCGGTTTGGAAGAACGCTAGCGCCTTAAGCGGTGGACCAAAATAGCAAAGCCGTCCGCCCCGTCCGACAAAAGCAAGGCGATCGCATAGCTTAATGTTTGCTGTCGCATGAGTTACCAGAATAACGGTGCGCCCCTCATCTGCCAGCTTCCGCAAAAGCTGCATCATTTTTTTGTCCAGTCCGGGATCAAGCCCTGATGTCGGTTCATCCAGAAAAAACAGTCTGGGATCGGCAAGTAGCTCCACACCAATACTGACTCGTTTCCGCTGACCACCGCTGAGTTTGCTAACCAACACATCAGATCGATCGCTCATTTCAATCTGATCAAGCGTTTTTTCAACAATGGCGGCGATGTCAGTATCAGCAGGCAGGCGCAGCTTTGCGGCATAGGTTAGCACCTCCCCAACGGTCAATTCGCGATGCACGATGTCATCTTGGGGAACGTAGCCAATTTGGGCGCGGTACATCCCGAAGTTACGACGCAAGTTGGTGCCATTCAGATAAACAACCCCTTTGTCAGTCGAATCAATCCCCAACAGCGTCCGCATTAAGGTTGATTTGCCAGCACCACTGCCGCCCACCAGTGCCACAAACTGTCCAGGCTCGATCGCCAGCGACACGTCATCCAAAAGGCGACGGTGTTCCTTTCGCTTCCCTGGCACCTCCCGCACTAATTCCCACGCATCTAAACGAATCTGGTTGCCGCGATCGACAACTTTCAGCACGTCATCTCGACAAACCAGGGTAAACGGACCAATTTGGATCGTGCAATCCGCAGGCAATACAAGACTACCGTTAACCCGCGTTCCGTCAACAAACACACCATTGGCGCTGTGATCTCGCAGAATGTAGCGCTGCCCGTCTGGTTCGATCGTGGCATGACGGCGAGAGACAATCGGCGCATCCAGTTCCAATGTTGCCTGGGGATCGCGCCCTAGAGAAACCGTTCGGTTCTTTAGCGAGAGCGATCGCGTCTCTGGCATCTCCGCTACTTCCGCACCCAAGGGATTGCGGTAAATCAGCGTCACCTGATTGTGAGGATTCTGCCCAATCCGCAGTTCTGCCCCATGCTTGAGTAAATAACCTTTTGAGGGCGTAATCCGAGTCCGGTTCAGAAAAATGCCGTTTGTGCTCGGTTTTTGACCATCGCCATCATAAAGGCAGTAATCTTCGCCCGATCGCCGCAACAGTGCATGACAGCCAGAAATCATCTGCCAGTCGCCAGGAAGAACCAGATCGGCGCGTTGGGCATCTCGTCCTAGAAGGTGCTGTTCCTGCGTCAGAAAACGTTGAACCGTTGTGCCCTGGTTAGTTAGCTCCAGGTAAGGTTGCGTTAGAACCGTCTTTTCGCTGGTTCGCATGAGGCATGAGTTGAAAGGTCAAGCAGTCTCCCGATGTTCAGGATACCCATACAACCTCAGCAGAGATAGTGTCCCCACTATTTAAACGTGGTCACAATAGGCACGCTTCGCTTAACGTCCTAATTCTTGCGATCGCCGATCGGCAGCTAAGACAGCTTCAATGATTGCCGAACGAAAGCCAGCGCGTTCAAGTGCTGCAATGCCTGCGATAGTCGTGCCACCAGGACTCGTTACCTGGTCTTTCAGAGCACCTGGATGCTGCCCCGATGACTGAAGCAACTGTGCAGTGCCTTTAACCGTTTGGAGCGCAAGTTGAAGCGCGATCGCCCGTGGCAAGCCTGCCGCAACACCGCCATCCGCAAGAGCTTCTACCATCAGTGCAACATAACCTGGTCCTGAACCAGATAGCCCTGTAACGGCATCCATAGCCGCTTCGGGGACTTCTACCACTTCACCTACTGCCTCAAAAATTTGTCGTGCCTGTGCCAGATGATGCGGTTGTGTGTGAACACCAGGAGCGATCGCCGTCATACCTGCGCCGACTGTAGCGGGTGTATTCGGCATCGCCCGCACTACAGGCTGGTTAGGAAACGCGGCTTCCAGCTTACTCAGCGGTGTTCCCGCTAAAATCGAAAGTACTAGCAGCGATCGCGTCCCGATTTGTTCTGCCAGCGGTGACGTCACTGCACCAAAAAGCTGAGGTTTAATCGCCAATAACAGCACATCGGCTTCGACAGCGGCTTGATTCTCGGTTGTCACCTGAACGCCATAGGTATGCGCCAAAAAAGCTCGTCGTTCTGCCTGTGGTTCACTTACCAAAATAGCTGGTGGTGCGTAAACACCACGATCGACAAGACGGGATAATAGAGCTTCCCCCATTACCCCGCCGCCAATCAGACCAAGTTTAATAGACAATTTGACCGTCTCCGTTGAGCTGTCAGCAATGAGCGGTCAGCCGTCAGCAAAACGCAATTAAATGCTGATAGCTGAACACTGACAGCTTTTACTGTGCCATTCTCATTGGCTCGTTTGACCAAGCTGGCGCGGGTGCTGCCTGACGCGGAGCGCGTGCTTGAGGCTGCTGAGTTTGTGGCGCTTCATAACCTGGAACCCCTTGAGTGCTGACTTGAACACAGCTTGGGGTGAAGAGGAAAATGCTTTCGCCAATACGCTCTTGATGACCATCGATCGCGTAGGTGCCACCAGCTACGAAGTCAACCGCGCGCTGCGCCTGATCGGGATCCATGATGGTAAGGTTAAGCACTACAGACTTGCGTTCGCGCAATGCCTGGATTGCTTGAGGCATTTCTTCAAAGGAACGTGGTTCCATCACCACAACTTCCGAAACACCATTTACGCCTACGCCGGGCATACCAATAACGTTGCCCATAGGTGCTGCGTTCATGGTGCCAATTTCAGTACCGAGTGGGGGACGATCGCGCAAGCGACTGGGGCGACGAGTGCGTGCATCTTCTTGCGGTGCAGCAGCAGGTTGCGCGTGCTCTTGCTGATAGAGATTTTGATACTCGTCTCCATCCATTTCGTCGTACTCGTATTCGTAGTCCATAGGTTCGTTAAATCCAACAAAGTCTCGTAGCTTGGTGAAGATGTTGCTCACTGTTCACGCTCCATCACGATCAGAGTTAATTGAGAAACGCATAACGACCGGAAAAGCAGGGATCATGCTAAATCTAGTCCGTAATATTAGAGGTAGCAAAAAGGAAATTGCCTCCCGAACCTCTTAACTAAAAGCCCAACTGATGAAGGCTTATATCTACAAACAAATAGCTTAAACGCCCTGCCTGCTTTGACCGAATTGAATGAATAGTATACATCCAGATACCGAAATCCAAACATACTACCAAAAGTTTTTTCGATCAGGATGTTTAAGTCATTAATGGCAGAGGGAAACGATCGGTCTAGGTCGCTTCCTTTAACAAGCCATCAGACCCTAGGGAACAAGATACTCGATCTTTTGAAAATCGCTTCATTTTTTCTCAAACTTTTTGCAATCAATCCCAGCAGATCTGAAGCAACTTTTTGGCTCGATTTAGCAATGGTTATGCAGGACGATCGCCAAAGAGAATGCGCCCTAAGCGAACCATCGTCGCCCCTGCCTGCACTGCAAAGCGATAGTCATTCGACATTCCCATTGACAGCACTTGCATTTGAATATGGGGTAAATTTTGCTGCCGAATTGTATTAGCTAGGGTTTGCATCTGTTGAAAGGCAGTCGTTGCTTCTGTAGACGTTAACCCATAGGGAAGAATTGTCATCAATCCTTGAATCCTGAGATCTTCACATTGATTTAAGACTGACAGATCGGTCATCAGCTCTGCCACTGACCATCCATATTTTGTTGGATCTGGCAGCAGCTTTACTTGTAGCAATGACTGTGGTTTTTGCGGTAGTGGTGCTGCTAATCGATTCAGTCGCTGCGCCAGCTTTAAATCGTCGATCGAGTGAATCCATTGAAAGCACTCCAATGCCTTTTGCGCTTTGTTGCTTTGCAGATGCCCAATCAAATGCCAGGTTACATCTGTAAGGTCATGCAGTTGAGCCTGTTTTGCCTCTGCTTCCTGCACTCGATTTTCGGCAAAATCTCGCACCCCCGCATCATACGCAGCTCGCATTAATTCGATCGAAACTTGCTTGGTGACTGCAAGCAACCGCACCGAATCTGGCAGCGTTTGACGAATCTGGTGAATGCGTTCTGCGATCGTACCGCCAAGTTGAGAAAACGCTGTCATTGAAATGTTTGTTTATAAATCACCTGAAGCTGATTGTAATCCTGCTGCTGCCCTTGACGACGCAACATTCGCATCCGGTTTTCGACCAGAATGCGGGCATCAGTGCGAGTAATAGACTCAAACTCTAACCCTTCATCGCCATTGGCAACTAAGAAAAACAAGCGCTGTGCATAAAGCGTTGTAAACAACTCACGCGCTGTGTCGATCAGACAGACTCTAAAAAGCAAGCCAAAATTCGGATGATTTAAGTAATCTTCGTTGCTCATTCAGGTCTAGGCGGACGACGGAGAGGATAGTACACCTTAATGTAGGTATGACATCACTTTACGTGATAACGATGCCTCTATCTCAGGCATAAAAATGATCTGTGATAAGGGGCAGAGGAGTAAGGAAGATACAGAGAAATGAGGAAAATACAGAGGAGCGAGGAGGATACAGAGGAGGCAAGGGGAGCAAAAAAGGCAAGGGAGAGTTCTGAGTTAGTTTTGAGGACTAAATAATGACCAAACTCTTGACTATTAGCGTTTAGCCTCCAGCCTCTCTAAAGTTCCCAACCCCAGACCAAACGCGCACCCCATAGTCCTGCAAGCGTGACGATCGCCAGCCAATCGACCCATTTCAGGCGAAACTGATGCCATTGCACCTGATGTTCATTGGGGCTAGTGAAGCCTCGGACTTTCATAGCACTAGCAATTTGCTCTGCCCGCAACAGCAGGTTTTCGAGCAAGCGTTCGGCAACGGTCAACCAAACTTGCAGTGCCTGCCGCCAGCCCAACTTACGCCAGTTGATTGCACGGGTGCTGACGGATCGCATCAAGTTCTGCACTTCTTCAAGCACAAGGGGGATAAAGCGGAGCGAGAGCGTCAGCGTGAGGGCTACTTCTGTTACAGGTAAATTGAAGCGGCGTAAAGGAGACATCCAATCTTCGATCGCGGCTGTAATCTCCTCTGGCGAAGTAACCAGCAAAAAAAGATTGGTGCTGTAGATGAGCGTAAACAGGAGTGTGCTGTAGCGAATGGCTAAAGCAATCGATCGCTTGGTGATGGTGAACCAGCGGCTCTTGAAGACGACGTAGCGGTAGTCTGTGGGCTGAGGTAAGACGGTAGGCGACGTGCCCGCAGGCGGTGATACAGACGGCTTGCCAACAGCCAGCGGATTGTACCAGGGAAGTGGCGCTGCGACAGGTGGCAGCTTGTTTGGTTGTTGGGCAAAAGCAAGCTCATCTACAGGTAAGCGAGGCTGATGCCGTGTTTTTAGCCCATCGGGTAGCACGGTGGTTAAGGCAAACACCATAAAACTGAGCGTCAACAGCCAGCCCATCTGCTGTCGCCATACCCGCAAAGGAATTAGGGCTAGAACAGTAAGGAGAACAAGCAATGCCGATAACAGGACCCGCCAAAAGGCATTTGCTAGCAGCGGCGCTGCCAGGAAGGTCATCAACCATGCTAACTTCAGCCGGGGATCGAGCCGATGCAGCCAGGTAATGGGTTGTTCAAGGTATAGCCCCAGGGGCAGAGAGCGGAGCAAATCCATGAATCGTTTTTAGCTTTTAGTTTCTAACGGCTGGCTAGAAAAGTCTAACAACTAGCAACTAGCAACTAACAACTGCTTATCTTGTTGCTCGGTTTGCTGTCACGCGATCGCGATCAACGTCTCTTGTTTTCTTACCACGCCACAGGAGGCGAATCGGTGTGCCAACAAAGCCGAGGGATTTGCGAAACTGACCTTCGACGTAGCGGCGATAGTTGTCGTTAAACAAAGCGGGATCATTGACAAAAAGCGCGATTGCCGGTGGGCGACTGCTGACCTGCGTGCCGTAGTAAATTTTGCCTTGGCGACCCTGACGTGTCGTAGGCGGAGAGTGCCAACCAACCGCTTCTTCTAGCACTTCATTAATAACAGAGGTAGAAACACGCCGTTTCTGTTGTTCGGCAGCAATGTTCACCATATCGAGGATCTTTTCCACGCGCTGTCCAGTTTTGGCGCTAATAAAGATCACGTCTGCCCATTCGGTAAAGTGGAGACGCTCTCGCACTAATTTTTCATGGTCGTAAATAGTATAGGCATCTTTTTCGACTGCATCCCATTTATTCACCACAATGACGCAGCCACGCCCTTCGTCGGCAATCCGTCCCGCTAGTTTTTGGTCTTGCTCAGTCACGCCATCCAGCGCATCAATCACTAACAGCACCACATCAGCACGATTAATCGCCTTGAAAGCACGGTTAATGCCAAAAAATTCAGGTCCATACTCGACATTCTTTTTCTTGCGAATGCCTGCTGTGTCAATAAGGCGATAGGTTTGTTCGCCGTGCTGCACCACCATATCGATCGCATCTCGCGTCGTGCCAGAAATCGGGCTAACGATCGAGCGTGTCTCGCCAACAAACGCATTCAGCAGGCTCGATTTGCCTACATTGGGTCGTCCTGCGATCGCTACTTTAATTTCGTTAGATTCTTCAATCTCATTGGCAGGCGGCAGGTGTGTAATCAACGCATCCAACAGTTCGCCCGTCCCGTTGCCATGAATACCCGAAATGGGAAATGGTTCGCCCAAGCCCAGCGACCAAAATTCTGCCGCCTGCGCTGCCCCCTGATCCACCGACTCGCATTTGTTTACTGCTAGCAAAACGGGCACAGCCTGTTGCCGCAACCAGCTAGCAATCTCTTCATCCGACGGCATTAGACCCGTAAGACCATCCACTACAAAGATGGCGGCACTTGCTTCTGCCAGCGCAGCCAGTGCCTGTTCGCGAATGAGTGGCAAAAACTCGGTGTCGTCGTCAAACACCAGACCACCTGTATCCACAACTTGAAATTCTCGATCGCGCCAAAAGGCTGGTTTGTAAGTGCGATCGCGGGTGACACCTGGTTCATTAAACACGATGGCATCCTGCAACGCCGACAGCCGATTGACGACGGTAGACTTGCCCACGTTAGGACGACCAATAATAGCAACAGTAGGCAAGGGCATGGCAGGAAGGGATGAAGGATGAAGGCTAACGAATGAATGGGGTTCATTGCGATGAGCCATTCATTATCAACAGTCTTCTATTCTAGCGGCAGTGCTAGCAGATCCTCAGAAATCCACTACAGATCATTTATTGTCAAGAAACTCGTCAACTGTTAACCCTAATTGCGGAAAAAACCTCTCCGCAGTCCTAGTGCAAGTTCTCGGTGTTAAAGCACTGAAAGCGTAGACTGGGTTTCATGTCAAAGAATCGAAGGACATAAAGGACTGCGTTTCGTCACGCCGATCGTCGTTTTTTCAGCCGCCAATGTTGAAATTAGTACGAATCCCATCAATCATGTTTACGTTCTGAGCAAAGAGAATCTGCTTAATCAGTTACGATCGCTAGACATGAAGTAACGTACTGGCTCCATGACTGATACCAATGCAAAAGATGACGCGATGCTACGGCAAACAATGTATTGCTATATGACGCAAGAACTGGCAGAGCAGTTATTGGCAAATGCTGAAGCCAGCAAAATGGAAAGCCAGGTCAAAGAAGTCTCCATCTTGTATGCCAATATTTGTAACTATGAAACGCTTTCAGAGAGCATGGAACCAGAAGCAACAGTGAGCTTGCTCAATCAATACTTTGAAACGATGGTAGATGCCGTGTTTGAGCACAAAGGTACGCTCGACAAGTACATTGGCGCAGCGCTTATGGCAGTTTTTGGTTCGCCTGTATTGCTTGACGATCATGCCTGGAAAGCGGTGGAAACAGCGGTTGCTATGCGCGATCGCCTCGTACACCTGAATACCCAATTCGCATCTACCAACCTGCCAGCCCTGCAAATTGGCATAGGCGTTAACACTGCTAGAGTGGGGGTTGGTAATATTAGCTCTAGCAAACGGATGGAATATACAGTAGTTGGTGATGGCGTTAATCTGACTGTTGCCCTAGAAAGGGCGGCTCAGGAGCATCAGTGTGACATCATTCTTGGGGAAGCAACTTATCAATACTGCGCTGATCGAATTCAGGTAGAAACTTTGGGTTCAAAGCTCTTAAGCGGCAGAAAGCAACCGATCACCCTCTACAAGTTGGTTGGACTGTCATGACTACGCCTTCGATTCAGTGGTATCCCGGTCACATTGCCAAAGCCGAAAAAGCGCTGATGGAGCAGCTTAAGCGTGTTGATGTCGTACTGGAAGTGCGAGATGCGCGGATTCCACAATCAACAGAGCATCCCCAAGTGCAGCAGTGGTTGGGCACTAAAGGGCGCGTGCTGGTGCTGAACCGTATTGACATGATCTCCACGCAAGCGCGGCAGCAGTGGACAGAATGGTTTCGCTCGCAGGGAGACGAACCCTATTTTACTGATGCCCAACATGGAAAAGGCATTGAAACGGTGTTGCACGCAGCCCAGAGAGCAGGGGAGCAGATGAATCAGCGTCGGCGCGATCGTGGTATGTTGCCCCGTCCCGTCCGTGCCGTTGTCATCGGTTTCCCCAATGTTGGTAAATCAGCACTGATCAACCGTTTGCTGAATCGGCGTGTCGTAGACAGCGCTCGTCGTGCAGGCATTACCAAACAACTGCGCTGGGTTAGAATTTCGGATCAAATTGAGCTACTGGATGCGCCCGGAGTGCTGCCATCGCGCTTGACCGATCAGGATGCCGCACTCAAACTGGCAATTTGCGACGACATTGGTGAAGCCGCTTACGACAATCAGCGGATTGCCGCTGCGCTGATCGAGTTGCTCAAGGAACGGGCGATCGAGTCTGTCTTGCAAGCACGCTACAACCTGGATGCTCAACCGTTTACTGGCGAAAGCTATCTACACGAACTGGCAACCCATCGGCACAAAGGCGATGTGGAACGCACCGCACGTCAAGTATTGAACGATTTTCGTACCGGAGTACTGGGGGCGATCGCGCTGGAATACCCTATGGAGCGGTCAGTAGTTAGCAGTTAAGAGCTAGTTGATCTTCAGAGCTAAAGGTTGAGCGCCTTTGCTCAAAAACCCAATAGATTAATGATGCTAAAGACCCCACCGATCGGCGACAGTACAGAGCCCAACGTATCCGATACAGTCGCAAGACCTGATCGTCGAACAACGATCGTGTCATTGTTTCGCATTGGTGGGTTGTTTGCCTCGCTGATGCCTTGAGCAAAATCAACGTTAATATTGCGTCGCGCTACGGTGCCGTTTTGATTGAGACGAATGAACGTCACCTCACCCTTTTTGGCACGGTTATTAAAGCCACCCGCTGCCAGCAATGCCTGATTTAGCGGCGTGTTGGGCGGAACTTGAACCGGACCTGATCGCACCACCTCACCCACAACATTGACCGTAATGCGGTCGGGCGCAAAACTAGCAGCAGCAATCTTAGTTGCTTCGGTATTGTCCAAAGCAGGGGCAGTAGGGATGACGATCGTATCGCCTTCCTGAAGCGGCAAATCCTGACGCAGATCCCCAGCCTGGAGCAAACTCCAGAAGTCAACTTTGATGGTTTGCACGGGACCTGCCTGAGTCGTGCGTCGCACTTCCACATTGCGGATGTCGGCGGTTTGCGTAATGCCGCCTGCTGTCTGAATGGCACGCGTGACCGTAGGAACTTTTAAGTTTGCATTAGTGGGCAAGGGTGTAGACGACGCACCATTGGTTTGGTTCGTTGGGTTCGTTTGGTCAGGAGTCAGAATGTAGGGACCAGGACGATTCACTTCACCAACGACTGCAATCCGCATGGGGCGATCGCTGGGAGCCGCAATCGTTGCCGCTGCTAAACGCTGCGCTTCATTTAGATCAACGCTGGTAGCAGATGGAATAAAAATGCTGTCACCATCTTGTAATCGCAAATCCTGTCGCAAGTTACCGGCTTTGAGCAACTCCCATAAATCAACCTTGATAACCTCATCTGCACCTGCATTGTAAGGACGCGGACGACGCACTTCGACTTGGCGCACATCTGCCGCCTGAGTCACACCACCAGCCAATTGAATCAAGCGGGTGACGCTGGGAACACCTGTATCAGCATTCGCTGAGATCGCTTGTACGTTGTAAGTGCCGGGACGATTAATCTCTCCCGCGATCGCGATCGCCAACGGTCGTGCTGAGAGCAAGCCAATAGTAACTAGGGGACGAGTCAGGTAAGGTTCGTATCGTGCGGCAATGGCAGCAGCTGCTTGCTTGAGCGTTCGACCCTGTACAGGCACTGCACCCACCTGCGGCAAATTGACTGCCCCATTGGGTAACACCAAATATTCGCCGCTGTATTCGGGCACATTGAAAAAGTCGATGCGGACACGATCACCAGAGCCTAATAAGTAGCCATCTTCAGCCTGAGTTAGCGAGGCATTCGTAGGCAGTACGGAGGGGTTAAGGGTGCGATTGGGAACCTGAGCTGTGCCCACAGAGGCTAAAAACAAGGAACCGACGATGATGGTTGGAGGGAGCCAATCGATCGCGCAGGTTGTCTGCTTTGCAAGCCGGAATGGTTGAGCCAGAGGCATAACGCGGTAATACTGTGGGGCAAGTATGCGAATGAAGACGAAGAAATACCAAAAAGGTTCCTCAAAGTTCTCAAGTCACAGGCACAATCGAGTTAACCACTTACGTTTTTAGGCGATCATAGGCTGCCTCAGTTAAGCAAACGAGCAAGCTTTCTCAGTGGTAATTTTAGTCACTTGCTTCAAAGCAGAACATATCAAACCAAAGCAAGACTCAAAGCTAGAGTTGAAGAAGGTCTAGAACATTGTTTAGCTGCTTCTAGAGCCTTGCCTAACACCAGCAAAGGCTACAAACTTATGCACTCAAGATGTATTAAAAGCAACTCTAGAAGTTTGCTTGCACGCAGTTTTCCACAACTTAAATCGATCGATCGCCTCCTTTCAAGCACCAAATTAAACTGATTCGTTTCACCATTTTTAGTAACTGACAAATAAAATTATCTGGCGAGAATTAAAAATTACGCCTTTAGAGAGATGTTTCGCTGAATTTTGATCTCTACGCTTTGTTAAGTTTGTTGTTCGATTAAGGTGATATGGTGAGTGAAATTTCACCAGACCCTTACTGACATAAGACCGCATAGATTGATACCCGTATTAGTTACGGTGTAGCACTGCTGGTCATTTTCCTGCATAGTTGTTCCCTGTGAGTTAATGAGCCTTAAAGATGTTGGTGCTTGATCAAATGTGATTAAGTACATAAGTTGAATCCATCGATGTACAACTTGTTTAGGCGACATCGCAGGATTTCTGAACATTAGGGACTCAAGCGGCTTATCTGATCACGAGCAATCGTTTTACTAAAGCCATCGCTTGGATAATTAAGTTCAAAACCACAGTGGTTGCTTTTTAGTTATGAAAATTGCCTTGGTGCATGACTACCTAACTCAACGGGGGGGAGCAGAGCGGGTTTTTGAATTGCTTTGCAAGCGCTATCCGGATGCGGATATTTTCACTTCGGTGTACGACCCCAAACGGACGATCGACCTTCACGATCGGGTCGTTCATACAACAGCTTTGCAGAATGTTCCAGGCGCTAGCAAGTATTTTAGGCTGCTAGCGCCTTTGTACTTTCCAGCCTTTCGATCGCTCGATTTACAAGACTACGACCTCATTATCAGCAGCAGCAGCAGCTTTGCCAAAGCGGTTCGCAAAAACCCAACAGCGCGACACATTTGCTTTTGCCACAACGTTACTCGTTTTCTATGGGATACACGCAATTATCTGCGAGAGTATACTACGTTTAGAAAGCTCTATCCGCTGTTAGAAAAGGTCTTTCAGCAGATGCGACGAGTGGATTTAAACTACTCTCAAGAGCCAGATCTCTACATTGCTAATTCAAGTATTGTTGCAGAACGCATTCAAACTGTTTATAAGAAGCCTGCGATCGTCATTAACTATCCGATCGATAGCAAAAAATTTGTTTTTTCATCTGAAAAAGACGATTTTTATCTCACCTCGGCGCGGCTGATTAGCTATAAACGGACCGACATTATCATCGAAGCCTTTAATTGGTTAGGTCTAACACTGTTAGTGACAGGTGAAGGTCCTGAACGAAAACGGTTAGAAGCGCAAGCAATGAAAAACATTCACTTTCTTGGGCACGTTAGCGATGTCGATCGCACTCAGCTAATGTCTAAAACCCGCGCTGTGATCGTGGCGGCACTGGAAGATTATGGACTTGTACCCGTTGAAGCCAATGCCAGTGGTACGCCTGTAATTGCATATGGGGCAGGTGGCGTTTTAGACACTCAAATTCCTGGCAAAACCGGCGTTCTGTTCAATCGGCAATCGCCAGAAGCATTGCAGTCTGCGTTGTTAGCAGCCAACTCAATTAAGTGGAACTATCGCAAGATTCGAGACCACGCCCTAGAGCATTTTTCTGAAGAAGCGTTCTTTGGCAAGGTGGAACAAGCGATTGGTATCACTTGAGCCTATGGTGGCTAAGAACTTAGGCTAGATTCTTTATGGTTAAGGGTGGTAGTTGTGACTGTAGGTAACGTTAGCGGCATTGCTGAAACCGATCCAGGCTATGGGCAGTTGATTGCTGCTCTCTTTCGGCGACGGCTTTGGCTAGTGGGTATCTTCTTTGGCGTTCTGTCAGTTGTAACCGTTTACACATTGTTAAAAAAGCCGATTTATCAAAGCTCTATGCAGCTTTTGGTAGAACCAAACTACCAGAGCAAAAAAGATGCAGGTACGGGAGCAGAAAATCAGTTTGCTGACAGCACGGTAGAAATTGATTACTCCACTCAGTTGACTCAAATGCGGGGTTCGCAACTGTTACAAAAGGCAGTTGCCCTTTTGCAGACAGATTATCCTGACTTGAAGGCAGCAGAACTGCAAAAAGCACTGGTCTTGACGCAAGTTGAAGAAGACAAGGTAAAAACTAAAATTTTTCAAGTCGTTTACACCAGCGATGACCCAGAAAAAACGCAGAAAGTGTTGAAAGCAGTTCAGCGGGTCTACCAGGACTACAACCGCGAACAGCAAAAGCTGCGGCTCACTCGCGGTCTCTCTTTTGTAGATGAGCAACTGCCACGAGTTGAACGGCAAGTCGATCGCGCCGAAAATGACATGGAGCAGTTTCGCAAGAGCCAAAATCTGGTTGACCCAGAGTTGCAGTCACGCGCTTTGATCGACGCTCTCAGCAACGTCCAAAAAGAGCGGCAAAGCAATCAGGCTCAAATGCGGGAGGTACAGGGTCGCTATCAAACACTCCAGAAAGAATTGGCACTTTCACCACAGCAGGCGTTGATTGCCGCACGGCTCAGCCAATCGTCTCGTTACCAAAGCTTGCTGAATGAAATTCAAAAGAGTGAACTGGCAATCGTGCAGCAACGTCTGCGCTTCAAACCTGCTAGCCCCTTTGTGCAGCAGGCGATCGACCAACGGCAGCGGCAGCGCAATTTGCTGGCAGACGAGGTGCGTCGCATTTTGGGCAGCAATGCAGCACAGGTTGATGTAAAAGGCGATTCTGGTCTGAGCGTTGGGCAGTTGAGTGCAACCGATCTCACCTTGGCAAGTGCGCTTGTAGAGTCGCAGGTAAATTTAGCCGCCTTGCAAGGTCGGGCGCAAAGTCTTGCTGAGGCAGAACGATCACTCCAGCAGCAGTTGCAGCGCTTTCCCAGCTTGCTGGCAGAATATGGTCGTCTTCAGCCCAAAGTGCAGATTGGTCGTGACACGCTGCAACAATTGCTTAAAGCCCGCCAGGATATTGCCCTCGAAATTGCGCGCGGTGGCTTCGACTGGCAAGTGGTTGAAGAACCCAAGCTGGGTAGACAAATTGGACCCAACTTGAAGCAAAACATTCTTCTGGGAGCCGTTGCAGGGCTGATGCTTGGCAGCGTCGCCGCCTTTATTCGAGACACGATGGATGATTCGGTACACACTCCAGACGACTTGAAGCAAGCGACTGTCCCGCTATTGGGCATGGTGCCAACACTACAGCTAGAAGAAGGTTTATCGGCGTTAGTGCCCTTCCGAGAAGCAGGTAGTTTGCCCCCTGTCATGCAAGTCGTCCATTGGCAACCTTTTCGTGAATCCCTGGACTTGATTTATAAGAATATCCAGTTGCTGCCGAGTGCGGCTGGCTTACGTTCCCTGGTGGTTACTTCGGCGTTGGCGGGTGAAGGCAAGTCAACCATTGCCCTTGGTCTGGCAATCAGTGCCGCACGGTTACACCAACGCGTGTTGCTGATCGATGCCGATTTGCGTCGTCCTAGCCTGCACCAACAGCTAGACTTGCCTAACCAGTATGGGCTTTCGACCCTGCTCACACGGCAAACGCCCCTCCGACAAAGCAGCGATATTCAGCTATCGCACTCCTACACTGACATTCCACTGTCGATTCTGACCTCTGGTCCGATACCTGCTGATCCTGCCCAACTGTTGAGTGCTGATCGTATGGGCGATTTAATGCAGGTGTTAGAGCAAACCTACGACCTCATTATTATCGACGCACCACCCGTTTTGGGCATTGTCGATGCCATGCTAACAGCCTCATTTTGCAGCAGTATGGTGCTGGTCGGGCGTATTGGTCATGTGACCCGTGCTGAACTATTGCAAGCAACAGCGCTGCTAGGCAAGCTGAACATCATTGGCATCATTGCAAACGGCGCTGACCTAGCGGTAAACCGTTATCTTGCTTACGACCGTAAAGGACAATACGACCGTAAAGGACAATTAGCCTCTTTGTAGATAGATACCTTGCAGATTGGCATTAAATATTGCTGCCATTAACGACATCGGGCAATTCAACCACTAAATCAGTAAATCAGACGGCAAATCTACCGCTTAAAGGCTCCCTACGCTTATGTCTACTCTTTCCCTTCTGAGCAAAGCAGCGACAGGCATCCAACCCGATCGCCCCCCCTACTACACTCTCACCTGGAGACAAAAGCAACTCTTGCTCACGCTTTCGCAGCAGCCAACCACGCTGCCATTGCTGGCATTAGAAAGTGAGCAGTTGCTGGCAGATTGCCTGGAGCGATCGCCCGTTCATTTAGTCAAGCTAGCCCCAGATCTGGGTGAAGCCGCGTTAGCACTTTGGGCAGATGCCTGTGCCAAAGTTAACAAACCTGCCTACCTGCGTGTACCCAGTACTCCTGCTTTACCCAAAAAGCAAAATCACTTGAAGTGGAGGCTGAAACGGCTGATTGATTGGAGTGCGGCTGTTGCCCTTCTGTTAGTAGTGGGGCCTCTCATGCTCGGTCTCAGTTTTTTGATTCTCTTTCAGTCGCCGGGTCCCATCTTCTTCAGCCAGTGGCGCGTTGGCGAGCGCGGCAAACTGTTTCAGATTCTAAAATTCCGCACAATGATTACGGGTGCAGAACTGTACCACCATCAGGTTATGGGACAGCAGGCGGGTTTGCATAAATGCGAAAACGATCCCCGCGTGACGCCCATTGGTCGCTGGATGCGGAAGTATAGCCTGGATGAGTTACCCCAACTGATTAATGTACTGCGAGGCGAGATGAGCTTGGTGGGTCCACGTCCCTGGGCACTTTATGATGCGGTACGGCTGAGTCCGGCAGTGCGGCAACGGTTGAATGCTCTCCCTGGCATTACTGGCATCTGGCAGGTTACGGGTCGATCGCACTTGCGCGATTTGGATGACGTAAACCGAGTTGACTTGCGTTATCTAGGCACCTGGTCGCTGCGTCAGGACTTCAAGATTCTCCTACTTACAGTACCCAAAGTACTTTCAGGGTTTGGTGCCTTTTAGCCTGCTGGTAAAGAGTCTCTGTGGGTTTCGGTTAAGCACTTGCTGACACCACAGCGACCACTGACAATAAAGGCTAAGGTTACAATCCTCTACTGAACAGTTATGCTGCTAAAAATTCCCGCTCCCATTCGTCGATCGCTCAAAAGGACGCTGAAAGCCACAGATTTCTGGAAAGAAAACTACACTATTCTGCGAGAGTTTAAACACTTTCCCATGGTTGCGGTGGCAGCAATCTTGTGCGCAATCGGGGCAGCATCGTTTGAGGGGTTTAGCTTTGGCTTTCTGTTAGCCTTTTTGCAAAGCCTGGTTAACCCCGATGCACCGCCTTTTCAGACTGGAGTCGGCTGGTTTGACCAGGGAATTTTAGGCATCAATGAACCTTCGATCAATCGCCTTTATCGCGTCTCAGCGCTGATTCTCACGGCAACTTGGATTCGATCGACGTTCAATTATCTCACACAGATTTACACTGATTTAACGCAGCAAAAGCTGATCGATCGCTTGCGGAAGCAAATCTTTGAGCAGTTGCAGGCGTTAAGCCTCAGTTTTTTCTCCAAAACGCACTCTGGAGAATTGCTCAACACGCTCACTAGTGAAATCGGCAGACTGCAATCTGCGTTTGGGTTGCTAGCCTTTATTGTGACGCGCAGCCTCACGCTTAGTGTTTACGTCTTCCTGATGTTCCGGATTTCGTGGCAGCTATCGCTCATCTCGGTAGCGTTATTCAGCCTACTGGCAGTAGCCTTGTCCCAGCTCATCGCACGTATTCGTGAGGCTAGTGCTGGAGTGTCCATCACCAACGGTCGGTTTACCTCGATCGCGATGGAGTTTATCAACGGCATCCGCACTGTCCAAGCCTTTGCGACGCAGGACTTTGAGCGCAGACGGTTCTATCAAGCAAGTGCTGATGTCTTGGATGCGTCGATGAAAGCCACTCGTGGCTTTGCGCTGGTACGTCCGTTGGCAGAAGGCTTAGCGACCACGGTGTTAGTCGGCATGATTATCCTGGCGCTGACCCTCTTTGTTAGCAACGGTGTTATGCAAACTGCGTCACTGTTGACGTTTCTCTTTCTACTGTTTCGTCTGGTGCCCGCGCTGCACGAAATTAATGGTAGTCGAGCTGCCATGAGCAGCTATTGGGGATCGCTCAATAACATTCGCGAATTGCTTAGCACTGCCAACAAGCCCTACCTAAAGGATGGAGAGCGTCAGTTTCCAGGCTTACAAGCTGCGATCGCGTTTCAGTCGGTTGATTTTGGTTACGATCCGCAGCAGCCCATTCTTACCGACATCAATTTAACGATTAAACAGGGCGAAATGACCGCGTTAGTAGGCGCATCAGGAGCAGGTAAAACGACTCTAGTCGATTTGCTTCCTCGCTTTTATGATGTCACGCACGGCAGCATTCTGATTGATGGTGTAGACATTCGAGAGTTTCAGATCAATTCGCTGCGTAAACGGTTTGCGATCGTCAGCCAGGACACCTTCATTTTTAATACCAGTGTGCGTGACAACATTGCCTACGGCAGTGAAGGCGCAACAGACGACGAAATCGTTGAAGTAGCACGGCTGGCAAACGCATTGGAATTCATTCAAGAAATGCCTGAAGGGTTTGCTACTCGCTTGGGCGATCGGGGTGTGCGGCTTTCCGGTGGACAACGGCAGCGCATTGCAATTGCCCGTGCTATTCTTCGCAATCCCGAAATTTTGATTCTTGATGAAGCCACCAGCGCCCTGGATTCTATTTCCGAGCGGTTGATTCAAGCATCGTTAGAAAAGTTAGCAGAAGGACGCACAGTGATTGTTATTGCCCATCGCTTATCCACCATCATTCGTGCTGACAAAGTCGTGGTAATGGAGCAAGGGCGGATTGTCGAAGAAGGCGGCTATCAAGCGCTCCTTGAGCAGCGCGGTAAGCTCTGGAACTATCACCAGATGCAGTATGAAACGGGCAATCGTGCTAACGATCCTGCGATCGCTGGCATGATCAATGTTGAACCATAAATGCTGAGTGAGGTGTTACTTAATGAGGTGTTAAGTCCTAAAACTCAATTGCTTGAAGACCGCTTATTGTTGACTACTTAACTGTTTTCATGAAAGTATTGTTCATCAATAACTATCCAATGGATCATGCCTGGGAGCTATGGCAAAAGGGCGAATACCCTGGGCATCATCTGTGGGGTGCAACGCACCTTGCTCAGCATGATATTGAAGTCAAAATTTTCCCGTATCAAACATCTAAACTTCTCAATAAAATCGGGCGCAAACTTGGCTTAGGCGACCACCTTGGTCAGCAACTGCGGATTCTGTTTAGCCGTACGGACTATGATGTTATTTATTCTGCCTGTCAAACAAATACATTTTTGCTGGCGTTACTGCGATCGCTGCGTTTATTCCGCAAACCATTAGTTGCACTCATTCACCACCCACTGAGGCACACGCTGAGAAATGCCATCTTTCTAAACGGGCATGATCATCTCTTGTGTCTTAGTTCAACCACAATGCAGCCGTATCGCTTGCAACCTAATCCCTCTAAAAAGATGGATTTGCTTGAGTGGGGAGCTGATTTATCTTTTTATGAAACTAAAGTGCCGACTGTAGAAGTGAGTGTTAGCAACGCTCCTTTATTTGTAAGTGCAGGCAAGACAAAGCGCGACCACAATACGTTAGTCAAAGCAGTCTCAAGTATCGACTGTTTGCTGAAAATCTATTGTTCAGCAGCAACAGCACCAACTGTAGCGTATGGGACTGAGCGCATCGAAGTAACTGCTAGTAACTCGCACAATAATGCTGTTTCATATCCAGCTATTTTGGCAGCTTATCGTCGTGCCTTTGCGATCGCCATTCCACTAACAGAGACAGAAGATTTAGCAGGGCTTACCAGTTTGTTAGACGCAATGGCAGTTGGCAAGCCTGTTATCATGACGCGAAACAAACACATTGACCTAGATCTAGAGAAAGAAGGGATTGGTCTTTGGGTAGAACCAAACGATATTGCTGGGTGGCAACAGGCGATCGCCTACTTACTAGCACATCTAGAAGAAGCTGCCGCCATGGGCGATCGAGGTCGTCGTTTGTGCGAAACAAAATACAACCTGGACGTTTTTACAAACACATTGGCTAGAGCTTTAAAGAGTGTTCTGGTTTAGCGGTCACCAGTCAGAAGTCGAAGTTAACTTAAATTTTATCCCTCCTAAACTACTTTTGTAGGAGCGACTATGCCCAGAATTGAAACTGAATGTAGCCAAGCTGAGGCATCACCAAAAAACTGGCGTAGCACTACTTTTGGAGCATCGCTGCCCCTGACGATCGCCATTCCGACTTACAACCGTTGTCAGTTAGTAGTGACATTAGTACAGCAATTGCTGCCTCAACTACTACCCAATGATGAGCTTTTGATAGTAGACGACGGTTCTCAAGATGCAACTGCTGAAACCTTGCGTAGCATTCCTCAAGTTAAGTTGCTATCAAATTCATCGAACCACGGCATGGTCAAAACCTGGAATCGTTGTCTTGCAGACGCTTCACAAGATTGGATTTGCATTATTCATGACGACGATCGTATCACTCCTACTTCTCTGCAAACGATTCGACGTGCCTGTACATTAGTGGGCGAACCGGCTCTCATTGCCCATTGTGCAGTTAACTCACACCTTGATCAAGCGTTTCGTTATCGTTTGGCAGAGCCTGGAGCTTGGGCAGTGTTAAACACAACCACAACACCGTCTGGAGTAACGCTACACCGCGAGATCGTTGCTGCGGTCGGAGGGTTTAATGAACAGTACTCCTATTCCTGTGATTTGGAGTACTTTGCGCGAATTTGTGCTCAATTTCCCTCATTGGTTATTGAAAGCCCTGAGCTTTTGCACTATAACCAACATGATCAAAATTACCAGTACAAAACGTGGCGTAAAGTCGATTTTTGGCAACAGCTAGAAGCGATTGAACGGGCTGTACTTAGCTACGCTAACGTAAGTAGTGAAGCAGCGGAAATGCTCTTTTGTGATCGTATGTCTAACTATGCTAAACATATGCTAAAAAATGCTTCGCAATCAGACGATCGAACGCTCGTACGTTATGTTGGATCACTGCTTTGGCAGCAGTCCTATCTAGGTCGTAGAGTTCGTCTTTCGGCTGCCATTGCAGCTATATTCAACACGTATATAGCATTCTGATTTTAGAGTTTTTCTTTTAAAACCTTATGTTGAGCATTATTACTCCGGTTTATAACAGTGAGCGCTTTATCGCTACTTGCATCGAGGCTGTTATTGAACAAAACTGCATTGATCTTGAGCACATTATTATTGATGGTGATTCAACCGATCAAACGGTGCCAATTATACGGCAGTATGCCGATCGCTACCCTCATATCCGCTGGCATTCTGAACCCGATCGCGGACAATCAGATGCTATGAACAAAGGCATTGCCATGGCAAGCGGAGAAATTATGGGGCTGCTCAACGTCGATGATGGGTATGAACCAGGTGTATTAAACCGGGTTGTCGATCGCTTCAAAGTATTACCTGAGCCAACCTTACTGGTCGGCAATTGCAACATTTGGGATGATGATGGCAGACTAGTTGAGGTCAATAGACCAGCAAAATTAAGTCTTTTTGAGTTGGTCGCTGGCGTGAATATTCATCCATACCCCTGTAATCCTGCGGCTTACTTCTATCACACAGCATTGCATCAAAAAGTTGGGCTTTATGACATTGCTAATCATTACTCAATGGATTTAGATTTTATTCTCAGAGCGGTTCAGGCAGCTAATGTCGTTTATGTTGATGAGATTTGGGGTAACTATCGTCGGTTAGAGGGTACAAAGACTGTGAATGATATGCATAACGGTCAGATGAATCAACGGGTTATGCAATTGATCAAGCATTATCGTAAACAGTTGCCATTACATCAACAAATGCAGCTTTTTGGTCGCGATTTCTGGGCGAGTATGCAGTATTTTCTTCATAAACCCCAGGCATTACCAGATGCTATCAAAGCAAAAATGCTCAAATTTTCAACTAACTAAAGCATTCTCTAACTAATTTTAATATTGCTTCATTAAAGATTGCTATGAACCCAAGAACCAGCATTTTAATTCGGACGAAAGACGAAGCAAAAGACATTGATAAGACGCTTGCTTTAGTGACAGACCAAACCTTAAAGCCAGACGAAATTGTGGTCGTTGATTCGGGTTCAACCGATGGCACGATCGACATTGTTAAACAACGAGCGGATGTCAAGCTAATTACAATGCGTCCTGAGGACTTCACCTTTGGGCGATCGCTGAACCTTGGCTTTACTGCCACGCAAGCAGAAATTGTTATCGCTCTCAGTGCCCATGCGTTTCCTTGCGATCGTGACTGGTTAAGACATCTGGTCGAGCCTTTTGATGATCCTCGTGTTGCGGGGGTTTATGGCAAACAGGCACCTCATCTAGATGCCTATCCACCTATAGAGCGGGAGTATCGCAGCTTTTATGGGGACCAACCCCGAGTACAAGCTAACCCTCAAAATCCAGACGAGCGCACCTTTTCCAATGCCAACGCTGCCATACGTCGCCAGTGCTGGGAAAAACATCCGTTTGACGAGACCCTTTCGGGTTGTGAAGACGTAGAGTGGGCATCGGCAATGCTAATGCTGGGTCACACAATCCTCTATGTACCAGATGCTGCCGTTTACCATTCTCATAACGAACCTCTCAGCCAAGTTTACAGGCGCACTTACCGGGAGACACTAGCGCTGCAAACCTTGTATGCACAGGATATGGGTCTACGCGATGCCTGTAAAAGGTGGTGTCATGCTGTGGTAGCAGACTGGCGCTTTATTTTGCAACAGAAGAAAGATCTTTATTGGTTGCTGCGCTCGCCCCTTTATCGCTTGGTTTGGGTCTATGGCTACCTGCGTCCTAGCTTACCTGCTGCCCTATGGAAGCCTTTTTACAAGCACTGGAAGCGTGGGCAACTTGGGTCAAAAGAGGTGGGCAATCTATGAAACTTTTGATCATTACTTCAGCAACCGTGCGGGGTGGGGCAGAAGAATATGTGCTGACGATCGCCGCTGCGGCTATCGAGGCAGGATGGCACACTCACGTTGCCTTACCCTATGCCGATAGCAACGCCTCGCTGCGGCAAGCCCTCGAAGCTAATCATGCGTCCTGCCACCCGTTGGCGATTGCCGAGCCGAGTAGCCGGGGCGTTCAGGCAATGGCGTCAGCCTTTCTACGCAGCGTCCGGACTCGTGCCTTATTGCTAGCTATCAAACCAGATGTCGTTCTCATCAACCTACCTTGGGCAGACCACTGTTTGGGCAGTATTGTCGCCTGTGGCTGGCTGCAAATACCAACAGCCGTCATGTTTCATTTGATTCCACCAGAGGGCATTCCTTTAAGTCGATCGCGCCGTCATGCTTACACCTGGGCACGCGCTAGACGGCAGCAGTGGCTTACAAACGCCCAAGCAAATCGTCCGCTGCTTGCCAACTTGTTTCAGATGCCCACCAGCGACTTGCTCTGCATCTATAACGGCATTCAGCTACCAACGCTGTTAGACCGTAACTCTGAGGCGATCGCCGCTCTCCGTCAACAGGTGCGCCAGGAGTTAGGCATCCCCGCAACCAGTAAGCTCCTGTTAACTGTGGGTCGGCTCACGCCCCAAAAAGGTTATGAAGATCTGCTTGAAGTAATACCAGCATTACTGGAGTCAGACCCCGATCTGCGGTTTGTGTGGGCTGGAGACGGTGAACAGAGACAGGGCTTGTGCGATCGTCTGTATCGCGCGGGCATTGCTGACAAAGTGCTGCTGATCGGTCACCGCTCTGATCTGCCTCGCCTCTTGCAAAGCGCTGATCTATTTGTCTTTCCCACTCGCTTTGAAGGGCATCCGTTTGCGCTGCTAGAAGCGATGGCATATGGACTCCCGATCGTCACTACCAACGTCAGCAGCATTCCTGAAGTGATGACACATCAAGTGCATGGGTTGCTGTGTCCTAGCGGCGATCGTGAGGCGCTGCTCCACTCCATTGAATGGGCATTACAACACCCTAATGAAATGCAGGCCATGGCACAGCAAGCACAACAACAGGCGCAACACTTTTCTCAAGCAAGCATGATCGAAAAAACGTTCAGCGTGCTGCAAACGCTCTCACTACCAACCCAATCAAGCAGTCACTCATCAACAATAGCTGGAGTAACCCATTGAACTTTTTAGAATTCAAAAAGCATTATCGTTTAGAGAAATAGACAGGCAGCGATGAGCAGTCAATATCAAGTGAAAAATGATCAGCAACCAACTTTTTCTAAATCCAACGCAGTCTCAGAGGTGACTTGGCATTAGCGACAAAGCTGCTATTATTTGTTTTCCAGATTTCCGCATTCAAAATTATTGCACCAGGATTTAATGGTTGAAAGTCACTTCTTTTAATAGTCAACAAGGTAATAATTTATAAACGGAAACGAGACTTCTTTCGTGTTTAGATGTTTTTGGAGTTTATACGTTTGATCCATTTCAGGAGTCTATCCCTATGCTGAAAACCTCACTTACCCTGCCTGAAAACGTTACTCAAACGTCTGCTTCATCTCAAATTTGCTTGCTTGATCCAGGGATGGAAGACCATAACGATCGCCCGAGCGAAAATTTAGGTGATCTAATTATTCAGCAGGCAGTGCTACGCGAAATCGACTCTCTTTTCGGCAGCCAAAATATTGCTAAACTTTCTACCCATGCGCCGTTAGAAGAAACACACCTCCAAATGATTCAAGCCAGTTCAATTGCTATCGTTGGTGGCACAAATTTGCTGTCATCAAACATGAATCACTACAACCAGTGGAAGATTGTTCTGCGTGATGCGTTACGGTTACGGAAGCGAGTTCTTTTGCTAGGTGTAAGCTGGTGGCAATACCAGGGTAGACCGAACTTGTACACACTGGCGCTGCTGCATCTAGCACTATCCTACAAAGGCAGCCATTCAGTTAGAGATAATTACACAAAGAAGAAGTTGCAATCGATCGGGATTCGGAATGTCATTAATACAGGCTGTCCCACTATGTGGCCACTAGCCAACCTCCAGCCGGATGCTATTCCACAAACAAAAGCAACTAATGCCTTGGTCATGCTGACCGATTATTCCAAAAATATTGAACTTGACCGAAAGCTGCTAGAGCTAGCCACATCTCACTACGAAACGGTTTATTTTTGGCCGCAGGGCGCAGGCGATCGTGATTATGTCACCAGCTTTAATCTACCTGTAACCATACTGGAGCGTTCCTTGCCAGCCTTAGAAAATCTGCTCAAATCAGATGTTTCGCTAGACTACATCGGCACCCGGCTTCATGGTGGCATTCGCTGTCTTTTAGCAAAGCGTCGAGCGCTCATTTTAAGGATTGATCATCGTGCAACCGAAATCGCTCAAGAAACTGGTTTGCCCTCTGTCGATCGCGCTGATTTTGCCTTTATGGAGCGCTGGATCCGTGAGCCGTTCGTGACTAAGATTACCGTTGATACAGCTGCAATAGAGTGCTGGCGACAGCAGTTCAGAACCAAACCAGCCTGATTTTCCGCTTAATTCAATGTTAATTGCTATGCGAATGCTCTTCGTTTCAACTCACTTTCCTAGCGATCTACGGCTTGATGTGCAGGGCACTTATAAGCGCATGGCAATGTTCATTGATGCGATAAAGCTAGTCCTGAAAAAGAGCCGTTCTGCTAAAGCTCAATTAGATGTGCTGTTTTACGTTCCGCCTGAAATAGACACATCGCCGAGCGCGATCGCCACTGCCGAAAAAGCGCTTTCAGAACACTGGGATCTTCCTCTTAAGCTCTTTCTTTGCCCAGAGTTTGTGTACACTGAGCCACTGTCAAAATGGCAGCAGCAAGCACCAGGAATGCTCAATTTCTTTCAGCAGCGTGATTTAGTCCGCACCAGCCAACCCTTGCAAATTCAAGCTTTTGAAACGTGCCTAAGCCGTAAGCCAGCAGCAGTATTCATTCATCGGCTGCGATCGATGTGCCCTGCCTTGCTCACTCGCCAACCGTTGCCACCTATTTTCTTTGACCTGGACGATATTGAGCATATTGCGTTTCTGCGTGACATTCGGCAACCGCCCACGCGGCTTGTTACCTCCCTCTATTATCTGCAACTGCCAGCGCTGTGGTGGGGCGAACGGCAAGCCATGCGGCTGGCAAAACAGACCTATGTGTGTTCGCAGCAAGACAGAGCGTATCTCACAAACCAGGGCATAGCAGGTGTGGTGACTATTCCCAATGCGGTCAAGCTGCCGCAGCCACAACCGCTTACTGCGAAGCCAACGCTGCTTTTGCTGGGCGCGTACCACTACTACCCCAACATCAATGCGGCTAATTTTTTGATTGAGGAAGTGTTTCCACAGGTGCGGGAGCAAGTGCCAGAGGCGCGGCTTATTATTGCTGGGAAGCAGCCAGAAAATATTCGTAGCTACCAAAAAGGCATTCCAGGAGTAGAGTTTACGGGCTTTGTGGACGATCTGGAGGCGCTTTATCGTCGATCGCGTGTGGTTTGTTGCCCTATCCTGTCCGGTGGCGGGACGCGGGTCAAACTGGTGGAAGCGGCTGCCTATGGCAAGCCAATGGTTTCGACGAGTATTGGTGCAGAAGGGCTGGAATTTCAGGATGGGCGGGAATTTTTGCGGCGAGACGACCCTAGAGCGTTTGCAGACGCCTGTGTCAGCCTGTTGCAAAATGATGAGCAGTGTGAGCGCTTAGGTGCCGCCGCACGGATGACTGCTATCAAACATTACGATCGTGCCAATATCGTGCACCTCATTCAACAATCAATGCAGCAAGTCTTAAAAGTTCCAGAACGCTCAAAAAGGGTTGTTTCACACTCAAGTTAATTCATTTAAGCGAATAAATTCAGTTGAATTAATTCAAGCTAATAAAGTTAGAACTCATAAACTAATTCAATTAAAGCTAACGTTATGCCTATGGATATTCTACAAATTTACCCAAGACTACCACCCACGATCGACGGCATTGGCGATTATGCAATGACACTGGCAAAGGGGCTTTCTCAGTGCAACATTCGCACTTATTTTATGACTGCCCATCAAGAAAAGATGTTTGGTGACGAGCGCTTTCCCATTGTGCCGTTGCATACACATAGCCCACAAGCCTTTGTCGATGCCATTCCCCAACACATTCAAGCCGTTATTTTGCACTTTTCTGATTATCCTTACGATGCCAAGCGTGGTATACCCGTTTGGTTAGTGAAAGCGCTCGAAACCATGAAACAACAGCGATCGCTGCGCTTGCTTGTGATGTTTCATGAGTTTCCATCCTTCTATCTGCTCAAGAAGACGTTTTATCTCTTTCCCTGGCAGCGTTCTGTGGCATGGCAACTGGCTCAATTAGCCGATGTCATTATCACAAACAATGCGGTCACAAAAACCCTCATAGCAAAGTACTTTTTAGCAAAAGACAAACAGCCATCGATTCTTAATCTTCCGGTCTTTTCTAATATCGGCGAATTAGAAAAACCACTACCCCTCGAACAACGCCAGAGACGCTTAATCGTTTTTGGTACACCGGGACGACGCGCCAGAATTTATCAACGATCGCAAGCCATGCTCAAAAACTGTTGTCAGCTTTTAGGCATTGAAGAGATTTGTGACATTGGCTCTCCGTTGCACCTTGATCAATCGACGTTAGCGGGCATTCCCTTAGTTAAGATGGGTGAACAGCCCGCTGCAAGGATTAGCCAATTAATGTCTGATTCACTTGCAGGTATTGTCTACTCGACTGATAACGGGCATCTAGCAAAATCTGGCGTTTTTGCAACCTACTGCGCTCATGGACTGGTGCCGATCGTCACACAGGAAAAAGCAACCTTGCTAGATGGGTTGCAAGCTGAAACCAATTTTTTGTTTGCTGGTATGCAGGCAGAGTCACTAGCAATGGAGCAGTTACAAGCGATCGCTGATGCTGCTCACCAATGGTACGTTACACATAATCAAGCCAGTACATTTAAGTCCTTTTTATTACAATTATCAGCCCCATCAAAACCATGAAAAACTTAACTTTAACCCTACATTTTTGACTAAATAGTATCAACTAATCGCATCATAACTTTTCATTCATTTCTGTCATTTGATTCCATCCCTAGAGGCTGCGTCGTTATGCACCTGAGTTCAGAACAAACTCTTACTAAACCAACAGCAACGATGCTGCGATCGTTGTCCGTCGTCATCATTGCGCTTAACGAAGAAGAATGTATCGCCAATGCAATTCGCTCATGTCAATCATTTGCGGATGAGGTAGTGGTAGTTGATAGCGGTAGTCAGGATGCAACAGTGCAAATTGCCCGCGAGCTGGACTGCCAGGTTTATCACAATCCCTGGACAGGCTACTCCGACCAGCGTAATTTTGGAGCTGACCATGCACAGCACGACTGGATTTTTTTTATTGATGCGGATGAAGTCATTGACGATCGCTTAGCCGCCGCCTTGCTGGAGTGGAAACAAGCACCGACGATCGTAGCCAACGCTTTTTCTGCCGTTCGCATCGGCGACTTTTGGGATACGTGGCTCGACACTCGACCGGAATATCACACGCGCCTCTACAACAAAACCATCTTTCGCATCAAAAATGTTTTGGTACACGAAGGACCCGATATTAAAAATGCACCCGTTGTTAAACTACCTGGCGTGATTTGGCACTACGGCTTCCGTGACATCAGCGATTTAGTCATTCGCTTTAACCGCTACACCGATTTGGATGCCCAACAAGCCCATCGTAACGGCACTCGCTTTAGCCTGCTGCGACTCTTGCTTAAACCATCCGCAAAGTTTGTACAGCAATACGTTTGGTATGGCATGTTTCGTCAAGGTATGGCTGGCTTTACGCTGTCAGGGCTGTGGAGCTTCTACATCTTTTTAAAGGAAATCAAGCTCTACGAAATTGATTGGAAAAACGGGCGATCGCCAGAGAAGCATTAAAGGTTTGAGTTTGTTTTACCTTCTCTCAACTCCCGCTTTTTGCCCTTTGCCTTCTGCCTCCTGCCCTTTGCCTTCTATCTTCTCCCGCCTTCTGCCCTCATGCAAACCAACGTCACTACTCCCAATCACCGTCCTCAGTTTGGTTTACAGCCAACGCTGGCATGGACTGCCATGTTGGGATTGGTGTGCTTTTCGCTGCTGTGCATTTTGGCGGGTGCAGGTGGCTTACTGCGGTTGGCATATCCAGCGATCGCGCTGCTAGTCGGCTTGTTTTTGTTTAAACGGTATCCCGTTCTGTACATCGGATTTACCTGGTGGATTGCGTTTTTAACGCCCTTTGTGCGGCGCTTGATTGATTTTCAAAGCGGATGGGTTGACCCTAGCCCTGTATTGCTGGCACCATTTCTGGTCATGATGCTGACGGGGTTGACCTTTGTACAATACCTGCCCCGCTATTTGCGTCAGGATGGCTTGCCGTTCATTTTGTCGGCGGCGGGAGTCTTCTACGGCTTGCTGGTGGGGCTGATTAAGTATCCACCGACAGCAGTTGTCGTGCCGCTGCTGAACTGGTTAGCGCCAATTTTATTTGGGTTTCATTTGTTTGTTCATTGGCGGCATTATCCAGCGTATCGGCAGAATGTGGAACGGGTCTTTTTGTGGGGTGTATTGGTGATGGGGGCATACGGGGTGCTGCAATATCTTGTTGCCCCAGAGTGGGATCGCTTTTGGCTGATTAGCTCCAAGGCGATCGCCTTTGGCACACCAGAGCCATTAGGAATGCGCGTGTTCAGCACTCTAAATTCACCAGGTCCCTTTGCGACAGTGATGATGGCAGGCTTGCTGCTGCTGTTTAACAATCAGGGTACGCTGCGGTTTGCGGCTGGAGGTGTGGGTTATCTATCGTTTTTGCTGTCGTTGGTGCGAGCATCATGGTTGGGTTGGGCAGTGGGCGTAGTCGCCTTTGTGCCCTCGCTCAAGCCCCGTTTGCAGATGCGGTTGATTGTGACGATTCTAGTGATGGCAGTGTGCGTGGTGCCGCTGGTGAATACACAGCCCTTTTCGGGGGCGATCGCCGCTCGTCTGCAAACCTTCTCAAATACGCAAGACGACGTGAGCTATAACCAGCGGCTAGAAGGCTACGGTCAGATTATGGGTGAAGCGCTGGCAGAAATTCCGGGCAACGGGCTAGGGTTTGTACTCACAAACGACAGCCTGGGCAGCAACGACAGCGGTATTTTAACCCTGCTGTTCAACCTGGGCTGGTTTGGTACGTTGCCATATCTGGGCGGTACGGTTCTCTTATTCTTTAGCCTGTTTCGCGGCAAGGAAGGGCAAACCGACCCGTTTGTAAGTGCTGCACGCGCCATCAGTCTGGGGGTATTTGCCCAAATCGGACTAGGCAGCTCAATGCTGGCACTATCAGGCGTGGTGATGTGGAGCTTTGCAGGTATGGCACTGGCAGCCCAGCGGTTCTATCGCTATCAACATCTGCTGCAACCGGGAGGTGAATGATGGCATCGCATAGGGGCAGTCTACCGATCAAACAATCATTCAGGAATAGAACAGAAGTAAAAGCAGAGAAGGAGCCATATGATCGCGATTCCATGCAACTGGAGCACTTACCAAAAGTCGCTAAACCTCGTCTGGAGGGGATTCAAATTTGTCGAGGGGTCGCGGCTCTACTAGTGCTGCTGTTTCATGTGACACAGCTTAGTCAAGAGAAGCTGGGTCAAGCGTTTTTGGCAAATCTGTTTACCTTTGGTAGCGCTGGCGTTGATTTTTTCTTTGTACTCAGCGGCTTTATTATTTTCTTTGTACATCAGACAGATATAGGGCGGCGCGATCGCCTAAAACCGTTCATCCTCAAACGGTTGATTCGGGTGTACCCACTCTATTGGTTAGTAACCTTAGCCATCTTGCCGGTCTACTTTCTCGCACCGCAATTTGGTTATGGGTATGAGCGTCAGTTAGATGTCATTTTGAAGTCTCTATGGCTGCTGCCACAAGCGCATTTGCCGATCCTGATCGTAGGCTGGTCGCTGAGCCATGAAGTGCTGTTTTACTTCATTTTTGCGTTAGCAATTTTATTCCCGCTCAAGCTTTTCAGTCGCTTACTTTCAGGCTGGCTTGTGGGCACATTGGCAATCTTTTTACTCAACATTGCAGGTGCTTTTGACCCAGAACAACATTTTTTGCTGTGGTTTATTTTTAGTCCACACAATCTAGAGTTTATGCTCGGTTGTTTGGCAGCTTATGTAGTCCTCCAGAAGCAACTAAAGGCAAGCAATACGTTTTTACTGCTGTTAGGGACGGCTTGTTTTGTCGCGTTTGGTGTTGCTCAAACTGAGCGATCGTTCCCCTTCAATCCAATCGTGATCTATGGCATTTCTTCAACGTTGATTGTGATCGGCGCAGCAACGTTAGAAGTACAGCGATCGCGCCCCTTTGTACGTCTCTTTTCGTTCCTGGGCGATGCATCGTACTCCATTTATTTGACCCACTATCCCTGCTTATCTGCCTTATTGAAGCTGACAATTGCGGCTCAACTTATTAGCATCATTGGTTACTCGGCGACAATTAGCTTGTTGCTGCTGACCACCTTGAGCGTAGGTTGCCTAACGTATGTATGGCTCGAAAAACCATTGGTCTATCGACTAAGAGGAACGCTTGTGAATCAACTAGCAACAGCAACAAAAGCGTCTGATCCGGTCACTGCCACAGCAAGCAAGGTGCTTTTTCTGGATCAGAGTGGTGCCTTGGGCGGCGCAGAACTATGTTTGCTGGATCTTGTGCAGCCGTACCGCGATCGCAGCTTAGTCTGTCTCTTTGCAGATGGTGCCTTCAAAACGGCATTGCAACAACAGGGAGTAGCGGTCAAAGTGGTAGCAACCAAGTCGATCGCGGTTCGCAAAGAAAGCGGTCTGGTACAGGGTCTTCAGAGCCTCGGTCAACTGCTACCCATTGCTGTCACTGTTGCCCGTCTCAGCCGCGATTATGATGTGATCTATGCCAATACTCAAAAAGCGTTGGTGGTTGGGGCGTTAGCAAGCCTACTCAGCCGTCGTCCTCTGGTTTACCATCTGCACGACATCCTTTCAGCCGATCATTTCAGCCGCACCAATCGCCGTCTTGCTGTTACATTGGCAAATCGCTGCGCTAGTCGGGTCATTGCCACATCTAATGCCACTCGTGATGCTTTCATTCAGGCAGGTGGACACGCAGAACTGGTCACTGTGGTTTATAACGGCTTCGAGCCAGCCGCCTATCAGTTAGATGTAACGTTGGGTCAAGTGAATCTGAACCAGAGACAGCAGCTTGGGCTAGACGGCAAATTTGCGATCGGGCATTTCAGCCGTCTGTCGCCCTGGAAAGGACAGCACATCCTTATTGAGGCGCTAGTTCATTGCCCCAAGGATGTGATAGCAGTCTTGGTAGGCGATGCGCTGTTTGGCGAACAGGAGTATGTGCAAGCGCTGAAGACGCAAGTGACAACGCTGGGACTACAAGACCGAGTGCAGTTTCTCGGCTTTCGGTCGGATGTAGTGCCCATCATGCAAGCGTGCGAGGTGATTGCCCATACCTCCACTGCACCAGAACCCTTTGGGCGCGTCATCGTCGAAGCGATGCTCTGTGGGCGACCCATTATTGCCGCTGCTGCTGGCGGCGCAGTGGAACTGGTAGAACCAGGAGTCACTGGCTGGCTAACGCCACCCGGAGACGCACAGGCACTAGCAGCCGCGATCGCCCACTGTCGAGCAGACCCAGCACATACACAGGCGATCGTCCAAACCGCTCAAACCCAAGCCACCGATCGCTTTGCACTGAGCCACATTCGACAACAGATCGATCAACTCCTGCAAGCCGTAGTGAAGGCAGAAGGCTAAAGGCTGAGTTAACTCAAAACGTTCTTGCTTCCCTCGCGTTCTCTGCCTCCCCTGCTTTCCCCGTCTCCCTCTCCTCTTTCATCCTTCATCCCTCATCCTTTCCTCCCATGCCCCTACCTCCATCTACCCCCTCCATCAGCGTCTTCCTTCCAGCCCTCGAAGGTGGTGGTGCCGAACGAGCCATGCTGCATCTAGCAGAAGGTCTTGCCGAACGTGGCTTCAAAATCGATCTGGTGCTGGCAGAAACAAAAGGAGCCTATCTAGACACAGTGCCATCCACCATTCGGATTGTGGATTTGAAGGCACGATCGCCGCTACTGGTGTCAAAAACGCTGGCATTGCGACGCTACTTGCAGCAAGAGCAGCCCTCTGTTCTCTTGTCAGCGCTGGATATTCTCAGCTCAGCAACTTGGGCACAGCGCTTGGCAGGTGCATCGACTCGCATTGTGATGTGCGTGCAGACCAATCTTTCACAGCAGTTTCGCGATCATCAACCCCACACGATCGGGCGCATCAGACCCAAATTGGTGCGTTTGTTTTATCCCTGGGCAGATGCGATCGTGGCAGCTTCTAGAGGCGTAGCGGAGGATGTTGCTCGGTTGACAGGCATGCCAGCCGACACAATTCAAGTAATTTACAATCCAGTTGTCACGCCCGCTGTACTAGCAAAAATGCAGCAGCCCGTTGATCATCCCTGGTTTGCAGCCGGAGAACCACCTGTGATTTTGGGCGTAGGGCGATTGGTCAGCCAGAAAGATTTTCCAACATTGGTAGAAGCCTTTGCGATCGTACGACGGCAGCGATTGGCACGGCTGATGATCCTGGGCGAAGGCGAAGATCGCGCCAAACTAGAGGCACAGATTCAAACATTGGGACTGCAAGACGATGTAGCGCTGCCCGGTTTTGCTGAAAATCCTTACACGTACATGGCTCACGCTAACGTGTTTGCGTTGTCTTCCATCTTTGAGGGGTTTGGCAACGTGGTAGCAGAAGCGATGGCAGCAGGCACCACGATCGTCTCTACCGATTGCCCCAGTGGTCCGGCTGAAATTTTGGACGGTGGCAAATACGGTACGCTGGTGCCCATGCGGGATGCTGCTGCGCTAGCAGAGGGTCTTTTGGGAGCCTTGCAAGCCCCGATCGCGCCTGACGTATTGCGACAACGCGCCCAAGAGTTTTCGGTCGATCGCGTGGTTGATCAATATGTGAAAGTGTTGTCTCACCTGATAGCAGCCGATGCCCTACGAGCCGGTTAAGCTATGCGGATTCTGCACATCCTCAACCACGTTCAAGAAATTGGCAATGGCATTGTCAATGTTGCTGTCGATCTCGCATGTTTGCAGGCAGAAGCCGGACATACCGTGACCGTTGCCTCTGCGGGAGGAGAGTACGATCGCCTGCTGGCAAAATACGACGTGCAGCACATCCAGTTAGACCAGCGTCGCCACCCGTTACAGTTGCTCCGAGCCGCTAGAAGCTATCAAGCGCTGGTGCGATCGGTACAGCCCGACATTGTTCATGCCCACATGATGACTGGCATGGTGTTGGCACGAACCTTGCGAGGAAAACCACGCTATGGGTTAGTCTCCACCGTGCACAATGAGTTTCAGCGCAGCGCGATCTTGATGGGGCTCGCCGATCGCGTCATAGCAGTCAGCCAATCAGTGGCACAGTCAATGGCGCGCAAGGGCATTCCCAAAACGAAGCTGCGGGTCGTTTGCAATGGCACGCTGGGCAGCCCTCGTGAAGGATTAGCAACACTGCCACCCGTCAAACTTCAGCGTCCTGCAATCGCCACCCTTGCCGGAATGTATCATCGCAAAGGCATTGCAGATTTAATCGCCGCCTTCGAGCCACTGGCAGCTGAGTTTCCTGACGTGCATCTCTATTTAATTGGGAATGGTCCTGATCGGGCTGAGTTTGAGGCACAGGCACAGCAGACAGCCGTTGCTGATCGCATTCACTTTGAAGGCTACCAGGCAGAACCGCAGCGCTATCTCGACGCCACCGACATTTTTGTGCTTGCCTCTCGTCAGGAACCGTTTGGGCTGGTGCTTTCAGAAGCACGGGAAGCTGGCTGTGCGATCGCCGCCAGCAACGTCGATGGCATTCCCGAAGCGCTGGATGGTGGAGCCGCAGGTATTCTCGTCCCAGCCGCTAACCCTACAGCTCTAGCAGAGGCGATCGCCCCACTGTTACGGGATCCTGACTTGTTGGAGGCGTGGAAAGGGCGATCGCAGCAAAATCTCGACTGGCTCAAGGTCTCACGAGTCCATGCAGAAACCCTAGAAGTGTACGCCGAATTGCTCTAGAGCGACTCTAAGTCCAATAAAGCACTTTTGCCTGAGGAAAACGACGGGCAATTTCCTGCTCAAAAAAGCGGCGCAGGGTTTTCATCATCTCGGCCTCGTAGACATACTTGGTGCCACCAAACTTATTGCGTTTGACGCTACGGGTAGACTCATCCAGGTCAAGGGATGTATTGGGATACCAACTCAGCAGCACGTCCTTGGAGCCAGGGGTAAAGCGGTGAGAAATCAGCTCAAAGGTAAGGTTACAGTCAAAGTCAATCGCCGACTCGATCGCATCAAAAAGCTCACTGTAATGAGTCTGCCAATCATCGATCGGCATAATGGGAGCAATCACTAGCCCAATGGGATAACCGCCACCACCCCGCGATCGAGGTAACGCCAATTGCCGCAATGCTTGCAGGCGCTTGGCAACAGATGCGGTACCACCTTCTAGCCGTTGAGAGATGGGTGCTGCGTTCACGCTCACACGACAGCGCGTGTGTCCATTGTGGGGCAGGTCAAGGAGGTGGTTAACCCCATCAAACTTTGAGACCCAGCGCAGGTGAGCATCAGGACGAGTACCAAAGTAACGAATGCATTCAGCAAGGCTACCTGTCAGGTGTTCAATACCCAGTGGATCGGTATAGCAGCTTACTTCATAGGATGTTGCCTGACCGGGACGCTCGTACGCCGCTAAGTTTTCTAAAATCTGCGGCAGATTAGCATAGGCACGAATGACTGGTGGACCCTGCAAACTACCCGCCAGATAACAGTACTGGCAGTGGGCAGGACAGCCTTCCGCCAGGTGAAACTGCCAGTCTGCCGACGGTGGAATGGGGCTGAGCTTGAAATGGCTGGGCGGCGCAACGACAACAGCAAGGGTACGCTTAGCGATCGCATACGTCTCGCGGTCATCTTCACCCCGCAGACCAGTCAGGCGATCGCGCGGCAACTCTTCGACCGGAAGGTCTAATGCCTGCACCCGCGACAAAATTTGCTGACCCCAGGGCAATTCCAGAGCTGATGGAGTAAAGAGAACACGCTCAGGCATCCATAAGCGTGAAACAGCAGGAAGATTAACGGTTGTTTGCACTGTAAACGACTGCTAGTAACATTCCTTCATGATAATGACGACACGATCGCCCAAACCGCCCTCAAGAGGAGGATCTTACGCCCTGATAGTGGGCAAAAACCCATCCGTAAGTAGGGCGATACAGACCCTAAGTGTTAAATTTTATGAAAATTTTGAGAAGAATTTTTAAGTTAGTGCGGTTGCAATTTCATGCTGTATAGCTGAAGATAACGTGTGTTTAACTTGGGTGCATCGTTCGGTTTGATCTTCACAATTTTTGAGGTTACAGTCGTCAAGCTATAGCTTCAACTATTATTTTGCTCGTGAAAGAAATGAATGCAATGAAGGCAATGATGCAGTCAAAAAGCCGTCTATAAACTCTTTTGGTGCGGGGGTCAGGAACCGTTTTGGTTCTACGTTTCACTTAAAGGCAGCCCGCTAACTTAATCCTCTTCGTACCTTTACGAATGTCTTTCAGATCCCAATTCGTGTGTTCCCTACAAGTAGTTACCACCAGTCTTCAACACCTTCATCCTCTAATGCAGATTGCAGCTTAATGCACTCTGTTTTTAGGGTTTAGTGCTGAGACTCGTTAAGCAACCTTCGTTTATCAGGGAAAATACCAGTGTCAGATTTAATCACCGCAGCCGCTACAAGTAGCCCTGATCTTAATCCAGGCGTTAGCGCTAGTTCGATCGTTGCGCCTGCTCTTAGCACTCTGGCAGATAGCTTGTTTACATTCTCTAGTAGCGCTACCGCCAGCAGTAGTAGTACGTCTGGTACTCTTGCTTCCCCTGAACCAAGTGCAGCTATCGTTAACCAACCTGGGTTGCGAGCGCAATATTTTCAAGGCAAGAACTTCACCACTTTGAAATGGTCGGAAATTAATCCGACGGTTAACTTTACCTGGGGCAATCAGGCACCTAATTCGCTTGTAGCAGCCGACAATTTTGCAGTGCGCTGGACAGGGCAAGTGCAAGCTAAGTCTACTGAAGCCTACACGTTTTACACGCGATCGGATGATAGCGTTCGACTATGGGTTAATGGGCAATTGCTGATTGACAACTGGGCTGATCATGACCTGACTGAAGACAGTGGTACGATCGCTCTTGCCGCTGGTCAAAACTACGACATCAAGCTGGAATATTATGAGCGTGCAGGTGGCGCGACCGCTCAACTGCTATGGTCTAGCCCGACACAAGCAAAAGAAATTATTCCTGCCAGCCAACTCTTTCAAGGTACTAGTACGCTTCCTTTTGCTATTGGTGCCCCCGCCAAAAGTGCTGATGCTTTTGTCGATTCGATCGGCATCAATACCCACGTTCGCTATTACGACACAGCATACGGTAACTATCCGTTCGTCAAACAAAGCTTGCTCGATTTGGGCATTCGCCATATTCGCGATGGCGGCAGCGACCCTACCTGGATTAACCGCATCAACGAGCTAGGTAGACTGGGCATCAAATCGACCCTAGTGCTTGACCCAAACATTGGCATTGGTCCTGATGCCTCTTACGACATCAAGCCACCCGGCTATACAGTGACAAACTTTGTCAAAAACCTGGTGGCAGAGGGTGTGGAAGCCGTCGAAATCTTGAATGAATTTGACCTATTCCACAGAATCTTTCCCTATACCCGTAATGGTCAACCAGTCACAGGAGACGGCTGGATCAGCTACGTACGGGACTTTACGAGAGACGTTTATACTGCACTCAAGGCAGACCCAGCGACAGCACATATTCCTATCATTGGTCCCTCGTTTGTGTATGCCAACTCTAGCGGCGCGATCGGCGACTTGAGCCAGTGGGTAGACTACGGCAGTTTTCACCCTTACAACAATCCCAATAATCCCGGTGACGGTAGCCTAGCTAGAGATTATGCCATGCGATCGCAACCCTTTGGCACCAAGCCCTTGATCGCCACTGAGGTCGGCTACTCTACTGGTAGCCCCACGTCCGATCGTCCTGTCTCAGAAGCTGTACAGGCGAAATATCTCCCTCGACTCTTTCTCGAAAGCTTCAATGCTGGTGCGCCTCGCACCTTTTCCTACGAGCTGATGGATCAAAAAGCTGACCCCAACAATAGCGAAAACAACTACGGCATCATTCGCAGCAATGGCACACCCAAACCTGCCTACACTGCCTTAAAAAACCTGATTACCCTGCTTGACGATCCCAAACCAGAGGTAGTACCTGCACCCACGACACCGACAACATCCGCACCGACAACGCCAGTCACAGCGACACCTGCGCCCCTCACACCAGTCACAGCGACACCTGCACCGATTACAACACCCGCACCCGCAGCACCACTAGGGGCGCTCAATTTCTCAATAGGTGGCAGCACTCAGAACGTTCATCACACGCTTTTGGAGAAGAGCAACGGTGACTTCTACCTCGTCCTTTGGCTCGAAGTACCTAGCACTGCTCAGGCTGCCGTTGGTCAAAACGTCACGTTGAATTTCAATACGCCGTTTGCTCAAGCGACAACCTATGCGCCCAATCAATCGATCGCTCCCTTGGCACGCTACACCGCTCCCACCCAGCTAACTCTCAACGTCTCGGATGCACCTTTGATTATCCAACTCTCTGCATCAGACGCAGCGTTAGTGCCTCCTGTAACGGCGACACCGCAACCTCTTTAGAAGCACCGATGTCAAAACTGCTTAGACAATAGAGATAGAGCGGGGATCGCCCATACTTCGTTTTCAAAGGTACGTTTAAAGCCGTAAAATTTCCTGCTGACTTTTGAACGCTTGGTTATGCTTGGCGACACCGTGACTGCTGTAATCAACTTCTGTAAAAGCGGCTAGCAGTTAGTGCTCACGAGCGATCAGTGAAGAGCAAAATTAATTCGCATTATGTTGTAGAGACAAGGGGCTTAGATCCTTTGTCTCTTTTGATTTGGCAATTGTGAGGGTCAATTGATCAGCCCCACTTATGGATTGCTTTTGGGCAGGTTGTGAAGAACTTTAGCCACTGTTTGATGCTTCACGAAGTTTTATTAAGCAAAACATTGCGAAAGATAAAGCGATCGAATTTATGTGGAAAACCTTAGACTTTTCTGTGGAAAACTATGTGGAAAGCCTGTCTAAAACTTGAGACGATCGTGGAGAACTTAACTAGGTATAAATACTCTGTGCAAAGATCGGTAAGTTTTCCACAGGTTTTCCACAGGTTTAAAGCTGGCTCAAAGAATCGACCAGTCGCATTTTAGAGGCTTCTCCACATTTTCCACAGGCTCTACTACTACTGTTTAAATAAGAATTACTTAAGTCCGGATTGTAGAAATTAAGCGCAAAAATGCTAAAAAAACAGGCTGGATTGTTCAAAACAAGGGTGCTAACATACGCAGACAACGCTCTCAACCGCTACAGATAGCGTTCCGTTTGCTAGTTCAGCACCAGTTCTCACCACAGCCACCGCTCTGCCCAGCTACACAGCCGCCCTCTCAACGCAAAGGTCACATTCCCATGAAACTGGTTTGCTCTCAAAACAGCTTTAGCACCAATCTCACGCTGGTAAGCCGTGCCGTCTCGTCGCGCCCAAGTCATCCTATTCTGGCGAATATTCTTCTGGTTGCTGACCAAGAGTTGCAGCAAATCAGACTCAGTGCGTTTGATCTCAGTCTCGGCATCCAAACTAGCTTTCCTGCAGATGTGATTACGGGTGGAACACTGACCTTACCTGCCAAGCTTTTGACGGATATTGTCTCCCGCTTACCCGATGGCGATATCACGCTAGAGAATGGGACGGGGGAAACTGCTGAAGCAAACTTTCTCACGACGTTGACCTGCGCCTCAGGGCGCTACCAGATGCGCGGCATGGGTGCTGAGGATTTTCCTGAACTGCCCGTTGTGGAAGCAGGACAAGTAGCGTACCTCTCGATTGAAAACCTGCTCGAAGGGTTGCGGAGTTCTTTATTTTCTGCCAGCAGTGATGAAACTAAACAAGTGCTGACGGGTGTACACCTGACCATGCAGCCCGATGGTTTGGAGTTTGCCGCCACGGACGGACATCGCCTCACTGTGGTGCAAACCATGAATGCAGAGGCATCTGAGGCTGGCGGTACTGCGAATGAAGCTGAAAAAGCGCTAGATGTGACGATTCCAGCTAAGGCACTGCAAGAGTTAACCAAAATGCTCGAACGGCAAACGGGTAGTGATGTTGCCGTTCATTTTGACCAGAGCCAGGTTGTCTTTGAATGGACCGATCAGCGCCTCACTAGCCGCCTGCTCGAAGGGCAATACCCCAACTATCGTCAACTAGTGCCACGTCAGTTTTCGCGCCAGATTACCGCTGAACGACGCTTGTTGTTGAGTGCCCTGGAACGTATTGCCGTGCTGGCAGACCAGAAAAACAATATTGTCAAACTGACTCTAGATAGCACCAGCCAACTACTTTCGCTATCGGTTGATGCTCAGGATGTGGGTAGCGGCAAAGAAACAATTCCCGCACAGATTACAGGCGATGACCTGGATGTAGCGTTTAACGTGAAATATCTGATGGATGGCTTGAAGACGATCGCCACCACCGAAATCCAAATCCAGTTGAATACGGCAACAAGTCCGGCGATCGTCACTCCCCTCGGCAGCATTAAGATGACTTATCTTGTGATGCCCGTACAAGTACGATCCTGAAGGTTTCTAATCTGAAGGACGGTGTAGCCAGTTAAACACGCTTAACGAAGCGACTGTCCCAGCAAAATGAGCTGTCACTCCTGTTGTATTGGCAGCGGCTACAAAGACATCCAGCGATCGAATAATGCGATTAGGGTCATAAATGGCAACTCCTTGCGGCTGGGCAATTGACTTAGACAACAGCACTCCGATCGTCGCTCCTGTGCCTAAAAGCATTAGCAGCATACCGATTAGCCCTGTAACGACTCCTAGCCATAACACGTGCATCACCTTAGCTCGTTGAGGATGAATCGCAGGGCTAGGATTGCGAAGTCGCTTACCGAAACGCATGAGCCGAAAGGCAAGATAGACCCCAAACAGCAAAACTAACGCACCGCAAACTGCCCAAAAAATACCAATGCCTATGCTTGGAGTGGCGCTTTGGGTGGTGGCAACGCCAACTCCAGGAACGCCCGTCGTAGTTCCGATCGCCTGATTAAAACTCCGCCCTGAAACAGCTAGCAGTAACAGCACACCAGAAACAGCAGCTAGCCCAGCCTGGACAAGTAAGCTAGCCCAGCCAGCAATCTGTAAAACAGTTGCAATCTGCTCAAACTTGGCAGTTGAAGATGTTCTTTCGCTACTGGTTTGCATAGTGTCCTCAGGCAATTTGGTTGCAGTCACTCGCTCACCAAATGACTGCGTTACTTTAGCTATCAGTGTACAAATGAGGCTAATTAAATGCGTGTCTCCTCTGAAAGAGATGCTGCATGAAAAGCGGGTACTCTAACAAGGTTCTTGCTCTCGCCTCTCTCCTCGGATCGATACGCTTGAGCCTTTGAGAGGAAGTCGTTCAGACTATGGCATCGCTCGATCGCACTCTTATGCAACCATCTAGCGGCAACTCTAGAGAAAAGACGATCGAAAGCTGTAAGATCGCACACAGCTCAAAGGATGCTTAAGTTCTTGCTTCGCTTAGCCTTAGATAGCGATTAGTTTGTTACAGGCAGGCAGGGTGGCTTTTCTTTCACTTCACTATCGGTTAACTACTTAAATGACCGTTTCTCGCACAATTTGCCTAGGCTTTATCGCTATCACCGCACTTGGCACCCTTTTGTTAGCGCTGCCATTATCCATTAGTCAAGGCGGTTGGAGTTGGGATCATCTACTGGTAGCGTTGTTCACCTCAACCTCTGCCGCTTGCGTGACGGGGCACATAGTAGTAGATACAGGTACGTATTTCTCACCTTTTGGGCAAGTTGTGCTCTTGGCGCTGGTCCAGATAGGCGGGTTGGGCTACATGACGGCAACAACGTTTCTGCTGCTGTTGGTGGGGCGCAAGTTTGGACTACGAGACAAAATTGCTGTGCAGCAAGCCCTCGATCGCAGTGAGTTGCGAGGCGCAGCGCAGGTCATCCGCTCTATCATTGCGACCACAATGCTCTTTGAAATCACTGGCATTTTTTTGCTGCTGATTGTGTTTACACCAACGCATGGTTTGCAGCGAGCGCTGTGGCTGGCAACGTTTCACAGTATTACCGCTTGGAACAATGCCGGCTTCAGTTTGTTTGCAGACAATCTCATCGGTTATCAAGCATCGCCGTTGTTGAATCTAGTCATTTCTGGGCTAATTATTTTTGGTGGGATTGGGTACGAGGCAATTTTTGAGATGTATACATGGCTGCGCGATCGCCTGCTGCGACGACCCGGGCGGCTCGTATTCTCCCTCAATTTCAAGGTTGCGGTGAGCACTACAGTAATCTTGTTAGTCGCTGGTACACTTGCCCTTTTTCTGGTCGAACTACGCAATCCCAACACACTTGGCTCCATGCCTTTTGGTACGCAGGTGTTAGCAGCCTGGTTTCAAGCGGTCACGCCTCGAACCGCTGGCTTCAACACGATCGATATTAGTAAAATGACCACGGCAGGCTTGTTTATCATGATCGCCCTGATGCTGATTGGCGGCAGCCCTGGTGGCACCGCAGGCGGCATCAAAACCACCACGCTACGAGTGCTAACCAGCTGTACAAAAGCAATCTTGCAAGGCAAGGAAGACGTATCGCTTTATGAGCGGCAGATTCCCTTCTCACTCATTCTCAAAGCCGTGGGTGTAGCGGTTGGCTCGCTGGTCACCGTCATTGTGATGACGACACTCGTTGCCCTGTCCGATCCAGAGATCAACTTTATTAGCATTTTGTTGGAGGTCGTCTCGGCTTTTGCCACGGTTGGTCTTTCAACGGGCATCACCGCCGGTCTTTCGACGTTTGGTAAGTTAATGATCATAGTAACGATGTACATCGGTCGGGTTGGCGTTTTGCTCCTGATGGGCGCAATTCTTGGCGACCCTAGCCCTAGCGTGGTACGGTATCCAGAAGAAAATTTACTGGTGGGTTAACTCGTTGTGAAACCCGATCCTCCAAAAGCGGTGCATCGTTACGCTTCTTGATAGGCTAGAGAATCTGAGTTGCTACTTCTTGGTTGAGTCTTGGTGATGGATACCACTGACTACGTGAACAAAGCCTGTCGATGCAAACTGAGACAAGCTGCGATCGATTGCCATTAGTGTAGCGTTCGACTCAGTCGCTACATCCGATCACTTCTGCCAAAAAGTACTGCGCCTGAGCATATACACAAAATTTGGAGCTAACCGCTCGGAGTTCGCCTGTGAACCTGACATTCTTGAGTTTTTTTCGTAGCTTGCAACCTGATCAAAGCAAGCACTATGCGGTAATTGGCTTAGGGCGCTTTGGACGAGCCGTTTGTCATACGTTGCACAATTTGGGTTACGAGGTAATGGGTGTTGATGCGGATGAAAAGCGCGTTGCCCAAGCGCTGACCGATCGCATTGCAGTACAGGCTGTACAGTTAGATTCTACCGATCCGGCTGCCCTTCAGGAGGCTGGCATTTGCGAAATTGATACGGTGATTGTGGCGATCGGCAACTATGTCGAAGAAAGTGTGATTACTACACTCAATCTTAAAGAAGCTGGAGTCGCTCATGTCGTTGCAAAAGCCTCCTCTCAAATTCACGAAAAACTGCTGAAAAAGGTTGGGGCAGATCATGTCGTTTTCCCAGAACATGAGATGGGCTGTTCTTTAGCCCGTGCCCTTACTCGTCCCAGCATTTTAGAACGCTTTGAACTTGACCCAGACAACAGTATTGTTGAGATCTTGGTGCCTGAATCTTTTAATGGCAAAACGATCGCTGAACTTAAGCTTCGCTCTCACTATGGTTTAAACCTGCTTGCCGTGAGCCAGGACGACAAGTTTGAGATTAACCCTAATCCCAACACAACGTTGCATACGGGATCGGCTATGGTCGTGATTGGCTGCAACAAAAATATTGATCGACTACCGCTTTAAGCTGCCTTGCGCGATGGTCGACTGAAGGAGATTTCTAACAAACAAAATACACGCAGAGGGAGTAACAAAGTTCGCTGCTAAAGACGAAGACTTAGGCAGCGATCGCCCCTCACCAACGGTAAATTTTCCCTTAGAAATCTCCCAAGGGATAGCTAAAAAGCACGGGACTGGCGGGATTCGAACCCTCGACCTACCGCTTAGGAGACTTTAGCTAATTGCTGTAAGACAAAGGTCTCAGGTACTTCTTCAAAAATTTACCTCAAACTTACCCCAGTTATTTTCCTACCTTAAAAGTTGATCTCTCCACCAGCGTTTTGAGCACTTTTGCTTTTGGATCGGTTTTCGCAGATAAGCGCAATCAGTTTTTAGAGAGTGGGAATGCTGCAAGACGTTTGTCCTCCTTAGTAAGGAGGTGCCAATAATTCATTAAGTGCTGTAAACAAATATTACAAGATTTAAAGAAAGATCATTCGATTCCTAAGACAGACGAATTGAGAACAGCTATCTTGGAACCAGATAAATTTCTCTAGCCAGATGAAGTCATGGCTCAGACCTTTGTTTACGGATATGCGCTTCTGATTGGGGTAGGGCAGTGTGCCGAGCCAAATTTTTCCTTCATTACCGTCAAAGACATGCAGGCATTGCGGCAAAGCCTAGTTGATCCTGCGCTCTGTGCCTACCCCAACAATGACCAGCATGCGCGCCTGCCGCTCTTCACCAAGACGGTCGCAATTTCTTGCTTGACTCAATGAGCCAAGCGAAAGCCACAAAAAAGGGCGTTGCTGGATTCAAGTATGAATCAGGTAAGCACCGGAACATCCCAGAATTTTAGATGGTGAAGTAGCAACCGGACTGAGTGCCCCAGCATGATTACTGACTTGGAATAGCACAAGGTTTTGCGATGCAGTCGGGCAAGATCATGGCTTAAGCGTATGTTTTCGCCCTCTACGCGCATCATGTAAGTCTTACTGACCAGATGGATAGTCTTCGTGTGGGATAAACAGTGGCTAAACCCGATTGCCGTCAGTCACATAGAAGTAGCAATGCCAGAGGCCGACCAAATGCCATAACGGTGCGAATGTCTGGGCGCTATGATTGCCTATGACCAGCTCGTCTTTGTCACTGTCGCGACTCGACCCTATGCTTGATATGTAATAGGTTACGCGAGGATATGACTTATCACGCCCGCTATGCCAACAAAGCTCAGTTACGTCAACGAGTGGAACACTTTCAGCAGGAGATTAATGCGCAATTCTTAGCTCTGGCGGACTGCCTATGGGTGAAAAAGCACCTTGATCCAGAAGAAGAAAAACTACGGGTTTCAACTTAGACGAGGTTTATTAAACCTAGACTGCGCAACGTCTATTGGATTTCTCTAAGTCCACAGATTTACTTAAATTAAACTTATAAAACTGACAACAATATATAGCTTTCACAAAGTTTGAGTAGCTACTCTAGTAAATCCCCTTTTGAGTGTGGGAGGTTACACGAGTGTTCTAGTAAATCCACAGTGTTACATTAACCAACTCTAGGGATACGCCCTAAGTTTTTTTTACTGAGGCTACTCACTGATTGCTGAGCGGGGTAAGTCATCTAGATTTGATTCAGTATTAATAAGGCACAGCTTCTTACAAGTAGACCGTCGCGGCTGACTGCGCAAGTCAACTTTCCCTTGCATTGGAGCAGTTAAGAGAAACACCCTTTGGAGATAGAGCTAAATGATAACAGTTGCGAATACGAGACCGACGGTTAGTTCAATAGTGCAATCACCTGATTTCCCAAAACAACATTTCATTGTTTTGGGGGGTGGACTTGCAGGGCTAACAGCCGCACAAGCGTTGCTGAAGAAAGGATGCACAGTCACCTTAATCGAAAAAGGCTCACAGGTAGGCGGGCTTGCACGTACCTTTGAGAAAGAAGGGTTCCGATTTGATATTGGTGGTCATCGCTTTCATAGCAATAACCTAACCGTTGTGAATTGGCTGAAAGACTTGCTCAAGTCGGATTTGCTGACCGTTCCTCGTACTAGCCATATCTATCTCAATGGCCAGTTTGTCGACTACCCGATTCAAATCGCCAAGGCAATCTCAACGTTCTCACCTCTTAAAGCTGCTCACATGGCAGTGAGTTATCTTGCATCAAAAGTGACTGAACGTCAGCGTCCAGAAGTTTCCTTTGAAGACTGGGTCATTAAACGTTACGGCAAAGCGCTCTATAAAGTCTTCTTTGAACCGTACACAGAAAAAGTCTGGGGCATTCCTTGTAATGAGTTATCCGCTGCATGGGCTGCCCAGAGAATTAGCATTCCCAGTTTTCGCAAAATGGTGCAACAGGCGATCGCTCCTGCTAAAGAAACACCAGCAACCGCGATTTCTGAGTTTTACTACCCCCGTGCTGGCTTCGGTATGATTCCTCAAGCCTTAGAGCGCGAGATTCTCGACCTGGGCGGCACAATCTATACCAATACTTCAGTGCTGACTTGCACTCCCACCAGCGACGGCTTTGAGGTAGCCATTCAACATCAGGATGGCTCTCATCAAACACTGAGAGCCGATCAGGTTGTGTCTACGATTCCACTCGATGCCTTACTGGAATCAATTCCCGACGAATGGGGCAGCCAGGAAATCTCGCAGCAGTACGACCTGGAGTATCGAGACATTATCTGCTTATTTGTCGCGCTCAAAAAGCCTCAAGTCAGCCGAGATAGCTGGACGTACTTTCCGCTCAAGAATCTATTGTTTGGGCGCACTCATGAGCCAAAGAATTGGTCAAGCGAAATGGTGCCCGATGGTTCTTACACCTCGTTGGCGATCGAGATTTTTGCGAGCCGCGGTGAATCGGTTTGGCAAATGACCGATGACGAGATTCTGAACCAAGTTGTGGAGCAGATGGATCAAATTGGTTGGACTAACAAGGCGGACGTTCACAGAAGCTGGGTTTTGCGCGTTCCATACGCCTATCCGGTCTACCGCATTGGCTATCAGGAAAAACTGCAAGCAGTCAAGAACTATTTCAGTCAGTGGCCTAACTTACATCTAGTTGGTCGAACCGGCTCATTCCACTACATGAATAGTGATGGAGTTGTGGAAGATGTATTCCGGTTTATCGAAAAAACGTTTCCAGAGACGGCAGTTGAGGTGCAGCCTTTAACCAGTGCGACCGGACGATGGATGTAGGAGAACTCAATGAACCCACGATCGCTATCTACTGACCCTTCTTTTCCACTTCTCTCGATTGTTATTCCTGTTTATAACGGTGGCCAGGCGTTTGTAGATTGCCTAAACGCCATTAACCAATCAGAATTTCGGGATTGGGAACTGATTGTGGTGGATGACGGTTCCACCGACAGCTCCGCGATCGTCGCCCAACAATTTGGTGCAAATCTCCTCCACACGAATGGTCGCTTGGGGCCAGGAGCAGCCCGCAACTTGGGTGCTGCGATCGCCCAAGGAGAATTCCTTTGCTTCGTTGACGCGGACTGTGAAGTGCACTCAGATACCTTAGCCCAATTGGCCCAGGTATTACAGAGCCAATCGCACATCAGCGCCGTATTTGGCTCCTACGACGACGCCCCCAAAGCAAAGAACTTCGTCGCTCAGTTCAAAAATTTGATGCATCACTACGTGCACCAAACAGGCTATGAAGAAGCAACCACCTTCTGGGCGGGTTGTGGAGCCGTGCGGCGATCGCTCTTCCTGAAGCTGGGTGGCTTTGATGTGCGGCGCTATCCTCGCCCCAGCATTGAAGATATTCACCTTGGCTATCGCATTCAGCAAGCGGGTGGCAAAATCCAGCTGGCGAAACAGGTGCAGGTCAAACATCACAAAGCCTGGCGGTTAGGCAGCCTGATTAAGGTTGATATTTTCGATCGTGGCATTCCCTGGACTCAACTGTTGCTGGAGTACCCCAACGGATTCGTAAATGATTTGAATCTTAAGGGGTCTAACCGGATGAGTGTAGTAGCCGTTTATAGTTTGCTGGTGTTGTTACCGCTGACTGTTTACGTTCCGCACATGGGTTGGTTGATGGGGCTGTTGGCAGCAATCTTACTCTGGCTCAACCGCGATGTCTACCAGTTTTTTCAGCAGAAACGTGGCCTCGTTTTTGCCAGCAGAGCCGTTTTCATGCATTGGCTGTACTACTTCTACAGTGGAATTGCCTTTGGTTTGGGAACCATCATGCACTCGCAAAAGCAGTGGCAGCCCGTGGGTATGAGACGCTTCCGTTTCCGGCGAACCTTGAAGCGCTTGGTAGGGGTCAGTGATGCCTAATGACACTTCGCTGGTATCGGTGATTATTCCGGCTTACAATGCTGCTGCTTCAATTGCGCGAACGTTGCGATCAGTTCTGACCCAGACCTATCGCAATCTGGAAGTGTTGGTTGTAGATGACGGTTCTACCGATCAAACACCAGAAATCGTTGCTATGGTTGCTCAAGAGGACGATCGAGTCAAATTATTGCATCAGGCAAATGCAGGAGTTGCCGCCGCTCGTAATTTGGCGATCGCTCAGGCACTAGGTGAGTTTATTGCATCGATCGATGCGGATGACATCTGGTATCCCGAAAACATTGAACGGCAAGTTCAGTGCATGATGCAGGGAGGTAACTCTGTAGGGTTGGTGTATTCCTGGTCTGTAGACATTGACGAATCCGATGCCCTTCTGGGCAGTTTCCGGGCAGCAGAAATTCAGGGTAATGTTTTCTCTACGTTGGTCTGTCACAACTTTTTGGGCAATGCTAGTGCTTCCATCATGCGACGCAGTTGTCTGGAGCAGGTAGGCGGATATGACCCGACGTTGCGATCGCAAAATGCTCAAGGTTGCGAAGACTGGGATTTATATCTGCGAATTGCAGCACGTTATGAATTTCGTGTAGTGCCAGAGTTTTTGGTGGGATATCGCAAACGGGCAATCAGCATGTCCTGTGATTACACTCAAATGGCTCGATCGCACGCGCTGGTTATGCAAAACGTGCGCCAGCAGCGACCCGAGTTTCCATCCTACTTATTTCGCTTGTCTAGCAGCAATCTTTATGGCTACTTTGCCTACCAAAGCCATCGCTGCCAAGACTACCGCACCACCTTGTACTGGTTAAAGCAGGTTATCCAAGCAGATCCGGTCACACCTTGGATACGCATTGGATTTTATCGTCTACTAATTCAGAGTTTGCTGGGATTGAGATCGTCTCAGCCGCAAGCAATTGCGCAGATTCATCGAGCACCTGTTTCCCTAGCGACTATTTATCAACGCAAGGGTGCAATTGCCCTCAAACTGTTCGTTGGCAATGTGTTTCATCACATAATCTCTCAGCTTGCCCAGGCTCCGCAACCGTTGTCTGCCTATTCACCCTGCTCCGAGTCTTAAAGCGACTGTTCCACGACCGCATGACTCCATGAATCCTAATCACGCATCTAATTAGAGGACATTAGCAAATGCTTTATCCAATTAAAGTTGTTGATATTGAACTTAGCCGTCCAATTCCAACCATTGAGGGATTAAATGGATATATGGGATTGAAGGGCTTAGTGCGCTTGCATGGAGTTCCTCTTGGTTATGTCAATGCACCCATTACGTTAGGCCGCTGCACAACTGAAACACTGAGTAAGCTAATTTTAGAGCACCATAACTGGGCAATTATCTGTCAATTATTGAAGAATGGGTTGGCATCATCTCATCGACCCGAAGATTTGCGTTTAGAGGATTTAATAAATCTGCCACCTGCTGAATATGATGGTGAGTTACCCCTCGTGACAGTGGCAGTATGTACGCGTGACCGTCCTGAAGACATCAAGCTTTGTCTGGATGCAATTCTGAAACTTGACTACCCCAATCTAGATATCTTGGTCATTGACAATGCCCCAAAAACTGAGTCAACGAAAAACCTAATGTCTCAGTACCCCCAAGCGCGTTATATCCGAGAACCACGACCAGGGCTAGATTGGGCGCGTAACTGTGCGGCGTTAGAAGCCAAAGGTGAAATTGTCGCTTATACAGACGACGACGTAATAGTTGATAGAGACTGGGTGAAAAGACTTGCTCAGGTGTTTGCAGAAGACCCAGATGTAATGGCTGTGACTGGGTTAGTCGTTCCCTACGAACTTGAAACGAAAGCACAGGTTCTATTTGAAGAAAACGGTGGATTTGGACGCGGATTTGAGCGGATTTGGTACCAAGTTGAACCTGGACAAAAGCTTTCCTGGGAAATGTTGTGGAATGCTGGACGATATGGTACAGGCGCAAACATGGCATTCCGTCGACGCTTATTTGACAAAATTGGTTATTTTGATCCAGCTCTTGATGTAGGTACCGTCACCAATGGTGGTGGGGACATTGAGATGTTCTTTCGGGTTCTGCGAGAAGGTTATTGTCTGGTCTACGAACCAAGAGCCATGATCCGCCACCGTCACCGACGGGAGTATGAAAAGCTTAAAACCCAGCTCACTAATAACGGTAGTGCCTATTCTTACCTAGTTTGTCATTTCCTAAAATATCCCAACGCCCGCTTTGATTTGGTGAAGTGGGGATTGTGGTTAGTTCGTGAATGGCATTTTCGCAAATTTTTCAACTCTTTTATAGGGACTATTACTCTCCCACTTGATATTGTCTGTGGAGAAATTAAAGGTTCCTTGGTAGGGCTAACACGTTACCAACAAGCCTGCAAAATTGCAGCCCAAATTGAGCAAGAATATGGTCCATTACTACCCAAGGTGTCAGAAAAGACACCTATGCGTTCCTTAACTATGGATGAGCGCGATCGCATTGCCATTCGCGCAGTTGAACTAACGCAACCTCTGCCTAGTATTACTGATGTGACAGATTATTTGCGAACACGAGTTTTTCTAACCTGGCGGGGAGCAGCAATTGGTCAAGTTGACATCCAAAACCTCCGCCAGGTTATCAGTCAGTCCCGCCTGCGAGATGCCATTGTGCACACACTAGGTTTAACACTTCTTGACCCCTACAAGAAACTATCAGGAGATGTGCGCTGGTCGTTGGCAATCGATCAGCTCTATCAGGAGTACTCACCCCCGCGAGACGTTGTAACCCTCAGCACTAAACATCTGACTTTGCCACCAGAGGTGTCGGTCTCCGTTGTTGTTGCCACCTTCGATCGCCCCAACGACCTGCCCAAGTGTCTGCGTTATCTTCTGCAACAGGAAACCCTACGCAAAGTCGAAATCATTGTAGTGGACAATCATCCTGCATCTGGTGTCACACCGCCAATTGTGGCTCAGTTTACAGGGGTCAAGCTGGTTAATGAATCCCGTCAAGGACTAGCTTATGCACGCAATGCTGGCATTGCTGCAAGTACAGGAGATATCATCATCGCAACTGATGATGATGTGACACTACCATCAGACTGGCTCGAGAAACTGGTTGCGCCCTTTGTCCGATCTGATGTTATGGCTGTTACAGGAAACACTTTACCCATCGAGCTAGAAACAAAATCCCAATGGTTATTTGAAAACTATGGAGATGGAGGACTCAGCCGTGGATTTAATCGCTTTGAAGGTAACCGCGACTGGTTTCAGCGCTGGCCCCATGCAGTACCTGCCTGGCTACTAGGAGCAACCGCCAATGCAGCGTTCCGAGCAAGTATCTTCCAGCAACCTGAAATTGGTATGTTACATGAGCCCTTAGGCCCTGGAATGCCTTCAGGCGTGGGTGAAGATACCTACTGCTTCTACAAAGTTATTAAGTCAGGTCAAACCCTTGTTTATGAACCGACGGCATTAGCCTGGCACACGCATCGGCGCACCATGGATGCTCTGCGTCGACAAATTTATAACTATAGCAAGGGCATTGTCTCATTCCAACTTACCACTCTGCTGCGCGAGCGAGATTTTCGAGTGCTGACGATGCTAGCGATAGATATTCCCAAGTGGCATGTTGGTCGGATCCGGGATCGCCTAAAGGGATTAACAGATTATCCATTACCCCTCCAATGGCTTGAAATTCGAGGACATCTTGCAGGGCCTTGGTCCCTTTGGCGCTCCCATGTTCGCGTTCAAAACGAAGGGTATAGCAGTCCTTACATACCTGTTTCAGAACGTGTCTCACAAACTATGTCTAACACTGGACTTGCTTCAGAAATAACAATTGAGGATCAAGTGCTGGCTGGCAGTCCTGTGAGGTAACCCTTGCTGCACCATAACCAAATAACGCTGATTGAACTAGTTCCTTCGCTTTCAAGCCCGGAGTTTATCCCATGTCCATAAAGCTTATCGATATTGAGTTGAGCCACCCCCTCCAAACCATTGAGAACTTAACAGGATTTCAAAAACTCAAAGCTCTGGTAAGGTGGCACGGTGTTCCCTTTGGTTTTGTTCAACTTCCGGTTCACGATGGTCGTTGCTTGGCAACAACCATTGCCCACGAGATTCTGGAAAAGTACCGTTGGTCAATTTTGCATCAAGCGTTGCAGGTTCAGCTTAGTTATGATGTGGCTACAACTGAATTAAGCTTGTCAAAACTATTAAATTTGCAACTCCCGTCCTATTCAACATCTCTGCCATCGGTCACGGTAGCCATTTGCACACATGATCACCTGACGGATTTGCGTCGCTGTCTAGATGCTTTGAGCCACCTTAACTATCCAAATGTGGATTATATGGTGGTGGATTATGCGCCCAGTGATAACACAACAGCGGAACTCATCCGTACCAAATATCCGCACATTCACTATGTTCATGAATCCCATCCTAGTCTCAACTGGGCTCGAAATCGGGCGGCACTGGAAGCCAAAGGTGAAATTATTGCCTATGTTGATGACCGTAGTGTTGCTGACTCAGAATGGGTCAAGACCTTAGCGACTCGTTTTGCTGAAAGCCCTGAGGTTATGGTAGTGACCGGGCTGGTCGTCCCCGAAGCCTTAGATACTGACTCCCAGTACCGATTTGAAAACTATGGAGGCTTTGCTCTAGGCTGTGAACGCAAGTGGTTTCACACGGGGCAGGGGAAACCTCTGCCTAGAGATCTAGTGGCACATCCTTGGTGGATGGGCACAGACTTGAACATGGCTGTTAGACGAACAGTATTTGAACAAATTGGCTATTTTGATCCATCTCTGACGATGAATTCATCGTTAAATGGAGCGGGGGCATTGGATTTGTTCTGTCGAGTATTGAAGCATGGGCACGTGCTGGTTTATGAACCTGCGGCGATCGTACGACATCAGGTTGTAACAGATAATGCCAGCCTTCAAGCGCATTACCGCCGTGTTGGTAGCAGGACAGTGTATCTTTTGCATAATGCAATGCTTTATAGGGACGAGCGTAAAACCGCTTTGAGCATCGGACTTTGGTGGACACGAACTCGAATCGTGGGTCAATTTGCTGCGGCGGTATTGGGACGTAGCTGGTTGTCTCGTGATTTGGCCTTTGCAGAGGTGTCCGGCAGTATTGCCAGCATATTGGGTTATGGTTCGGCACGGAAAGCTGCTGCGAAGATTGAGCAGGAAATAACCAATCCTGCCCCCCATCTTCAGTCTTCCTATGTGAGGATGCAGGAGGAACAGGGAGATCGCCAACATCGCACTGCTGTACGTACGGTGGAGTTAACCCTTCCCGTTGAGGCCCTTACAGATACCGTAGACTATGACAGAACGAGGGTGATTGTAACCTGGCAAGGAGCAGGAATTGGTCAGATTTATGTGTGGAATCATCAACAAATCATTAGTGCACCAAGACTTAGGGATGCCATTATTAGTGAGTTGGGATATCGACTCTTTGATCCCGATCAGAAGCTGGGTGAAGCTGACTACTGGGCAAGGCTTCAACTTCCACTGGCTCAACGATTTATGCCTGAGCGGTCTAAGTTACTGCTAGATACTGCTGTCTTACGTCCAACCATCATTGACCAGGCGATCTCTGCATCCATCGTGATTTGTACCTGTGATCGCCCTGATGACTTACGAAACTGCTTACGAGGTGTGACGAAGCAGGATACTGACTGTTCCTTTGAAATCATTGTGGTGGACAACCGCCCGCAATCTGATTTAACAGCATCCATCGTGGCAGAATTTCCTCAAGTGAAGCTTATGATCGAGTCACGCCCCGGTGCAGATTATGCACGTAACACAGGTATTGCTGCAAGCCGAGGTGAAATTGTGGTGATGTTAGATGATGACACCACGGTCCCTCCCGCTTGGCTAGAGAATCTGCTAACTCCATTTGACCGCCCTGAAGTGATGGCTGTAACAGGCAACATCCTTCCCGTCGAACTGGAGTCTGCCTCTCAGCGTCTATTTGAAAGCTATGGTGATGGAGGGCTAGGACGAGGTTTTGAGCGTTTTGAGGGTGGATCTGACTGGTTCTCTTCAAAAGAAGTGGTGCGAACTTGGCTACTGGGTGGAACCGCTAACATTGCCTGTCGTGCTTGTTTATTTGCAGATCCTCAGATCGGCTTGCTAGACGAAGCTCTTGGAGCTGGTATGCCATCAGGGAGCGGCGAAGATATTTACTTCTTTTACAAAATCTTGAAGGCTGGCTACACCATCGCTTATGAACCAACAGCATTCGTCTGGCATAAGCACCGCCAGGATATGCCTGCCCTACGCCGTCAACTCTATAACTATAGTAAAGGTCATGTCGCTTACCATCTCACGCTAATTCTGGAGGAGCAGGATTGGAGATCGCTCAAACATCTGCTGGTCACCCTGCCCCAATGGCATGCTGGACGGATTATTCATAAACTGAAAGGGCAAAGCCGCTATCCCATTTCTCTAGTCATCTTAGAAGTTTTAGGACATCTTGCTGGTGCTTGGTCTTTATGGGCATCGCATCGGCGAGTTCAGCAGTTGGGTTATAGCCAACCTTATATTCCCCTAACAGAACGTCTTTCCACAGTATCTTTTACTGAAGGAGCTTCTACTGAAATAGTTGCTAACGAAACGGTTGCTGAAACAAACACCATTGCCGTTTGACGCCAGAGGTTTGCAATGAAGGTGTTGTGCGCCTGACCTATGCCCCTCCCTTACTTAATGGAATACCATCATGCCTCTGTTTCCCGAAGCAACACGCCCCAGCTACAACCATTGGAAACTACCTCACATTATCGAGTTGTTGCAAACCCTGGTTGATCGTGACATGAAACTTATGTACAAACGATCAGCTTTAGGAGTGGTTTGGACCCTTGTCAATCCCCTCTTGCAACTGTTGGTTTTTGTCTTTGTTTTTCAGGTCATTATCAAAATTGATATTCCCCAGTATGCATCCTATATATTTGTTGGATTGTTGGCTTGGAATTGGTTTCAAAATTCCCTATTTCAGGCTACTGGAATCATTATCAATAGTCGTGCATTGATTCGACAGCCAAGTTTTCCGACAGCTATTTTGCCTGTTGTGATTGTTACTACAGGTTTAATTCATTTTATCCTGGCATTACCTGTCTTAATCGTTTTTCTGTTACTCGATGGGGTCAGATTAACGCCCCTGATTCTGATTCTGCCTATACTTCATGTGCTTCAATTTGCTTTAACAGTTACTTTTGCCTACTTTCTTGCAGCCCTCAATGTAACCTTTCGAGACACTCAGCATACTTTAGGAGTTTTGCTACAATTCTTGTTCTACTTAACCCCTGTCTTTTATGAACTGACAAGCATTCCCGGCCAATACTGGAAGGTTTATGGTCTGAACCCTGTCGTTCATATCATTACTTGCTATCGGCAAATTTTGATTTGGGGAGTTCAACCGGATTGGCTAGCCATGGCAATTATCGCAGGCATTACCTTGGTGTTGTTACCCATTGGATATCGACTTTTCAAGCATCAAAGCCTTCGGTTTGTAGAGGAGATTTAAATGCAAACTGCCATTCTTGTTGAAAATTTAGGAAAATGTTTTAGTCGGTATCATTCTCAAAAACCGCAAACCTTTATGGAAGCAGCATTATCAGGGCTGCGATGCATAAAAGCAGTGGATCAGTTCTGGGCTTTGCGGGGAGTTTCTTTTGAAGTTGCAGCTGGGGAAATGCTGGGAATTCTTGGGCACAATGGCGCTGGAAAGTCTACACTTTTACAACTATTGGGCAAAGTTGCCCATCCAACGGAAGGGCGTATCAAAATGCGAGGGCAGGTTGGTGCACTCCTTGATTTAGGAGCTGGATTCCATGGAGATTTAACCGGGCGCGAAAATGCATTCGTGGCAGCTATTGTAGCAGGGTTGCCACGACAGGAAGTTTCCCGTCGATTTGATAAAATTGTAGAATTTGCTGAATTGGAAAGATTCATTGATAATCCAGTCCGTACCTATAGCTCTGGAATGATGATGCGCCTTGCCTTCTCGGTTGCGGTGCATACCAATCCGCAAATTCTGTTGGTAGATGAGTTTTTGTCCGTAGGGGATTTGTCCTTCCAGACTAAGTGCCTAAACCGCATTGCGGAGATGAAAGAGCAGGGCTGCGCGATTGTGCTGGTATCCCACAGTGTTAGTCAGGTAGAGCGGTTGTGTGATCGTGCCCTCTGGCTTAAACATGGCACTGTTGAAGCCTACGGTGAACCGACTGTGGTAGCAGGACAGTACACGATGGAGATGCGATCGCAAAGCCAGCAACGCACCCCCCATCGTCCTCCCCAGGTGACTCGCATGGGCACTGAATTGCGGGTAAACGAAAATCGCTTTGGTTCTCAGGAAGTTGAAATTACCGATGTTCGGTTGCTGCCCAACGGCATCTTGATGAGCGGCGATGCCCTTTGTGTTGAAATTGATTGTTTTACTACACGACCTTTGGATACAGCTATCTTCTGTGTCAGCATTAGCCAGGAGGATGGAACGCTTTGCTTGGATGTGAATACAGCCAGTATGAATATTCCAATTCCTCAGCTTGAAGGTAAGCATACAATTCGGCTCCTATGCGATCGCATCGACCTAAGTAGCAGTCAGTATTTTGTCAACGTTGGAGTGTTTAAGGAAGATTGGTCGTATGCCTATGACTATCACTGGCATGTCTACCCATTAGTGGTTGAGTCTGATATTCCTTCTCAAGGCATCTTAAGTCCTCCTATGAAATGGGAAATGGCGGCTCAGGTTGTTGCATTGTAACCAAGCTCATTTCTACCCAGTGGCAAATGCACTAGAAGGGGAATCACTCCAATGACGGAACAAAGTGTCCAGGAACTTTATGATCAGGCATTTTTTGAAGCCCTGCGGGATGGTTCCCGACAGTCTGCTGCGGTGATTGTGCCGATGATTCTGGACTGGATTCAACCACAACAGGTAGTCGATGTTGGGTGTGGCGATGGCACTTGGCTGTCGATGTTTCGGGAACATGGAATTGAGGATGTTTTAGGGATCGATGGTAGCTATGTTGAGCCTGCAAACCTTCAGATTCCTGTCCATCAGTTTGTATCCTGGAACCTGTCTCAACCTGTGTTATTGGATCAAGCCTTTGATCTAGCCATGTCTCTGGAAGTTGCCGAGCATTTACCCGAAGAAAGCGCCTCTAGTTTTGTGAATTCTCTAGTTAGGCTCAGTGATGTAGTCTTATTTTCGGCGGCAATTCCCTATCAAGGCGGAACTCATCACATTAATGAACAATGGCCGGATTACTGGATTCAACGCTTTGAGGAACGGGGATACATTGCAATTGATGTTTTGCGGGAACGTATCTGGAACCATCCCCGAGTAGAACCCTGGTATGCCCAAAATAGCTTTATTTTTGTGCGACGAGATCGCCTGTTCCGCTACCCGAAGCTTCAAGAGCTAGCACTGCGATCGACTTGGTCAAACCAAAGCCTGGTGCATCCTCAAATTTACCTCAATCGCTGTGTAGAGCAATCCTCCGTCTCCGAAGCAGAATCAATTGCTTCTGAGAATAACCCCTCACAGTTGATCAAGATCCTAAATCTTACTTGTCTCCCGGTTGCTGAAATTCATAGTGGTGAAGGAATCACTCTAGAATTGGAGTATCAGCTTGAGTCTCCGGTAAAAGCGGCTATTTTCAATCTCAGTCTGAGCAACGCATCAGGCGATATTTATCTAGATACTCACGTTGCAATGGATATATTACCTGATGCTCAGAAAGGTCCACATCGTCTTCAATTGCAGATCGATCGCTTAGATCTAATTCAAGGCCATTATTTTATCAACCCCGGTATTTTTAGCCCCGACTGGCAACAAATTTACGATTTTCATTGGCACCGTTATCCTCTGACCATTTCCGCTGATGCACCTCAAACCGGGATGCTGAACCCTCCGATGCGCTGGCGCACTTTATGTAGTCACGCTGATCAACTCGCTGATGCCCAACGGCTTAAGCCTGTATGAACCGTTTACTAAAATTCGCATTCAGTCTAGTTTTGGGATGCTGGATTAGCATCGGCTTAAGTTCCACGGGTCAAGCATTTTCACCGAGCTTTAAAGCAGGAATCACAATCTACAACACAGTGACTGGAGTTAGCACCCGTTACATTGGGGCCTGCGAAGGTAACCTCAATTTCGATAGAGCAGACATCGCGGATTTGGGAATCAACACGTATCGGCTTTATGGCGGCATGTCCCGCTGGGAAAGAGAGGACGATGATGGAGCCTACGGACTCCCTACGATCGCTCAAATCAAGGCCAATCCTGATGTGATTCCTTGGGAACAGTGGGATGCAGTGATGACAAACCCCGTGGGCGGCTCGGATTATGCCTTTTCTGGTACACCGGCAGAGCTATGGCAGGGCAGTGCCAGAACCATTTTTGAAACGCTTAAGCAAAATCATATTCGTCCTGTACTGACCATTCGCAATAGCGATCCGGGCTGGGGCCCAAATTGGGCACTACAACTGAACCCACCGCGCACCAAGGACGACTGGAACGAGTGGTGGGAGCACGTATTTGCAACAGCATACTGGCTCAATGTACGGAATGATTATCACGTTGATGACTTTGAGATTCACAACGAACCAGATAATCGACAACAGGGATGGGGTGGAAATCAGGCTGATTACTTTGAGTTGGTGCGAGTAGCCGCTGATGCGATCACATATGTCTATCGCACTTACTTACCCGAACGTCAATTTCACATTCACGCACCCAAAACAATTGGTGGCAGCCAGTGGCCTGCTGATACGTTGAAGACCGTACCCGCTTATTTCGACACGATTAACGTACACAATTATGACCGCGACATTTCATTATACGTGCGCCGAGTCAGGACTTGGATGCGAGGCACGGTTCATGCGCGATCGCCGTTGTGGCTGGGAGAATGGGGCACTTACACAGGTGGGTATAACAGCCTGAACTTCTCCCTCAATCTGATCAAAAATATGATTCGGGCCTCACAACCAGGAGATACCTATGTTTATGGCAGTCATATTTTTTCGCTCTACGGCTGGGGACGCAACTCTGATTTTGAAGGTCTAATCGATGCAGATGGTCGTCGTCGTTTAAGCTACTACGCCTTTCGCATGGCAACTAGAGCGCTTCAGGGCGGCAGAACAGTTCTCCTCAGTACTCCTACTAGCTCAGATACGCTCACCATCACAACGAGAGATGAGACTGGTAACGTCTATGTCTTGTTAGTCAATGACCAAAACTCACCCCATCAAATTACCATTGATGTCTCTCAACTCAATCTGTCACCTGAGTACACCCTATGGGAATTTAGCAAATCTGCCCATGATGTAGTAGTCGCTCATCCTCAATTGAACGAAGGGAAGGCATCTTTTAGCAGTTCTGCCCAGTCTGCGTATCTGCTGCAACTCACTTCAAACACATAGCTTAGCTGTCAGTTAGCCACAACGTTTCTTCTCCCGTGTTGTAGCAAATGAGTCAGCTTGACAGCCCTGCAATTAGCCACATTAAATTCAGTGGCACAATTTAATATAAAGTGAAAAATAGATAGTGTGAACGATCTGCTGTACTTGGATAGTATTCTGCGTTGATTCAAGTTGACATACTTAGTCCTTACATTCATCCATGGCTTATTTCTTAATCAGTTGGAATAGTCTCTTAATTACTGTTGCGGTAATTGGCCTTTATAACTTGAAACTTTTTAAGCCGAGTTCTCTGCAACCGCTTCAGCAAATTATTCTTGCTCTCTGGTTAGGGCTAGTTCTTCAGTGTCTTGCCTGTTTGACAATTGGGTTATTTATCCCGGTAGGTCCAATCTTAGTTGTGCTGTTAGGCATTGGGCTGACGGCATTAATAGGATTAATTATTACTGACTCTAGAAAACAAACTTCATCGTCTGCCAGTGCTGTTGTTAGCGTGGTGAAAACTATTGGGCTGCCGCTTCTCTTATGTGAACTTGCTTGGTCTATTGTGCTCTCAAAACCTATCGGTTGGTTTGATACAGGGCTGTACCATCTAGGCGCTATTAAATGGCTTGCTCATTATGGGTTCGTGCCTGGGTTAGCTCTAGTTAATGAGAAATTCGGCTTTATTTCCTCTTGGTTTGCTTTTTCAGCGCCTCTCATTCCTAATTTTTTAGGAAATCATATTGGAGCTGTCAGTAATGGATTTTTGCTAGTTCTGAGTAGCTGTACTTGTTTGCTGATTTACGCCTACAGAAGACAGGGAAAAGGCCTTTCATTTGAAGAAACATTTCTGGCAATTTTTTTAACTAGCTTAATCGTCTTCTATTTAGCTTCATGGATGGCTAACGAGCCAGCACTGTTATCGTTTTCTAACGATTTGCCAGTCAACTTTATGACAGGTATTTTTGCCTGGTCCTTATTGATTTGTTCTAAACAAGAACAAGTACCCAACGATCGCGCCTTTAGCCTTGACCTGACAATTCTGCCATTGGTTTTGTCACTGAGTATTCTGAGTTTGAAACTGACAGGCTTATTTCTCGTCCCCATTGCCTTTTTATTTTATGTCTCTAGGAATTGGCACTGGCGACGATGGCTGATTGGCTCTGGCATGAGTCTTTTGTTGATTTTGCCGTTAGCTAGCGCTCAATTGATAACCTCTGGTTGTTTTCTATACCCTGCTCAGGCCTTTTGTGTAGAACTGCCTTGGCGAGTTCCATCTCAGCTTATTGCTTCAGAGTTAAAGCCGATTGTGGCGGGTGGATTCTTCTCCTTCTTAACGGAATCTCTGATCCAGAATCCGAAAGTCATGGCCGGAGCTTTACTCATTACGATCGTCTTCGGTCTACTCATTTGGCGGGTATTTCAGAAAGCGGATAAACCACGCGGAGAGATGTGGATTTTCGCGACGGCCATTCTGGGTAGTTTATATATTTTCTTAGTGAATAAATACGTGATCTTTCGATTTGGTGGCGGTGTTTTGCTGCTGATACCCACCTATTTCATCGCTACTTTTTTATATGAGCATTGGTTAAATCGTCCTGCAAAATCGCGGTCTCTTCTACTATTCGCTAGAGTTAACGATAGAGGCCGAGAGAAGCTGGATATTCCTCAGTCTCATTTTGATGCCTCAGGTTGCCAAAGCCAATTAGATGAGAAGTCACACCCGCACTCTAGCGGGTTCTCTACTGACCGATTTGATCGATCACTGACGCTTATTCTGCTAGGCTTTCTAGCCACGCTGATAGCTATTAACCTTGATGTCGTTGTCAGCAATGGGCTGGTACCACCAACCTTGCTACAGCCTAGTTTAATTGCTGCTAAAACGAACGATGTAATCTATGCCTACCCGGCTGATTGGACGGTTAAATGTTGGAATGCTGGCTTGCCTTGCGCCCCCACTCCTCGACAAAATCTTCGCTTTCGCAATGCCACCGTAGGGTTAAGAGGAGGATTTGAATTGAGTTCCGCAAGGCTACCTAACTTGTAGCATTGCCGAGCAGCTAGCTTCACACCAATTCTGGAGCATATCTATACGATCGCCTAGTCAAGACGGCTATCAAAGTGAGAGGATGTCTGAGAGGCACAGATATAGCGTAGGAGCAACAAGAAGCTCTCACCCCGTAGGCTGCCAGAAGAAAGAATGACCGACAGGGGTATGAGAGCAATGAAATTGTCTTATTTAACAGATCCAAGTGATGAACAATGGGAACGCCTACGGCCGTTGCTACCTTGTGCTAAACCAGCCGGACGACCTTGCAGCGTGGACACCAGAGCCATCGTTAATTTCATTTTTTACATCATTGCTGCGGGCTATGCCTGGCGAATGCTACCGAAGGACGTGCTCAAGTGGAAGACGGTCTATCACTACTTTCGAGCGTGGTGATTAGACGGTACCTGGGAGAGAGTTTATACCCACCTGGTGCAATGGAAACGGGTGATGGAAGGGCATCAAGCAGCATCAAGTGCCGACAGTTGAGATTCTCAGTCGGTTGAAAGTGCAACTCCTGCGGCACTTGAAATTGGATTTGATGGGGGTAGGAAAATCAAAGGGCGCAAGCGCCACCTGTGCTAGATAATGAGAGTCCTGGATAAGAAAAGGTGGGGCAGGTATGCTGAAATTGCCAAATCAATCAGCCTTCCCCGCTCTACGTTCAGCTTAGAAGAACTTTTCTGCACCGTCGATGACTTTTGTCAGACTTTTAAGCCGTAGGGGGGTGAACTTTGGTATTTCCCCCGATTCGCCTGACTTGAATAAGGTCGAGCACTGGTAGTTTGTGCTCAAAAATTGGATGCGGCAACGGTGGGATGAGTTTGATAACTTTCGCAATTGTGTTGATGCCGCCTTTAAGCAACGTCCTGAGGTGTGTTCGTAGGGTCATATCAGCTTTATCGACTCCACTAGCCTCAAGATCTGTCACAATCGCCACATCAAACAATATCAAGTCTTTGCTAACTGCGGCAAGACCTTAGTCGAATACCTTCGGTGGGGCGAAGCCCTATGGTTCTTCGGGTTCAAGTTACATATATATGGTCGTGAAAGATTACGAGATTATGCCAGCCACCTCAGAAACCTTCATCTATGTGGCGATGATTCGCTTGATGCTTAGGCGGCTAGCATAATCTCTCACTTTTCAAACATCCTCTTAGAGGATATTTGAAAAGTAGCAACACGCCCTCGGTTGTGTTGATTATTGTATGAAGTTGGGTTGACTAAGCGAAACCGTGATGTCAACCCCAACTTTACTGAGCAACGCTCTCTGGGACAAACTGCTTGAGCTTTTAGGTTACCAACCCAACATTTATATTGGCAATGAAGCAGAGTCTGCTGATGGATAGCACGATTTTCCGCGCCCATGCTTGTGCTGCTAGAGCAAAAGGGGGCAGCAACGCGAAGCGCTAGGGCGGAGCCGAGGGGGCCTTAGCACCAAACTCCATGCGCTGGTGGATGGAATAGGAACACCGTTATCGTTTGTGCTCACAGGAGGCGAGGTCAACGACATCACCTAGGCCCTCACCTTGCTCAAAGACTGGCACGAGACGCACGTGATTGCCGACAAAGGCTACGATCCCAATGGGATGGTCGCCATGATTGAGCAACGTGGGGCAATTGCCGTGATTCCATCGCGCTCAAATCGCAAGCAACCCCGTGAACTGGATACTCACTTATACAAGGAGCGGCATTTAATCGAATGCTGGTTCAACAAGCTCAAGCACTTTCGCCGCGTCTTTTCTCGCTTTGAGAAGAAAGCGAAGAATTTTCTCAGCTTTGTTTATCTGGCTGCCTTGCTGATTGAACTTCGCTGAAATGTCAACAGAACCTAGGCTTTGACCTTACGAAACAGAGAAAAGGTCGAAGGCAATATTCTGCCAAACCCTATGCCCTTAAAGAATCAGATTTGACTCCCAGCTTGCGCGAGCAATTGGATAAATTCTATCGATTCTTGACTGCTCTCGAAATTCCTAAGCGGCAGGATTCACCTGTTCGAGAAAGTACTGCAAAACCCTATAGGTACCACATCCTCTGTTTCTTAGGATGGTTACACCATGTTGAAGATTGGCCATTTGATGAGCTAAAGATTGAACTGATTGCAGATCGTGAGTGGCTAGATGAATTCATCGCTTGGGGCATAAACGATCGAGGTAACAGTTATGGTTGGGCAATCTTATTTGGTGCAACTGCTCTCAACGTTGCGAAATGGCAGCATTACCGAAGATCTCAGACCACTAAATACAAGAACATTAAGGAGGTTGAAGTCATTCGATCGCTACTGAATGAACTCTCACAGAAGCATAGAAAAGAGCCTCGACGGACAACTTCAAAAGAGGCACTTGAAGAGAAGCTCATAACTTTAGAACAGTGTATTAAGGTTACCCGCTACTTAAGGCGGTGTTGTGCTCCTAGAAGAGGGTAGGTAACAGTAGATCTATTGCAGGGCCAAAACGTCTTGAAACAGCCATAATGCAGAACTGGCAGCGATATTTGCTGATCGCAATTCTGACTTATTGCCCTGTTCGGTCCACTTCTAACTCTCTGAGTTAGAAGTGGACCGAACTTTATTTAGGGAACCCGATGGCTATGTCATGAAACTTAAACCAACGTGAGTTCGGGATAAGGAATCGCTAGAAGCCCTGATTTTCTGCGGCTTGCCACCACGCTCTCGGTCAAGTTCTTGTCAATAAGTCTCACAGTTGCAAATACTTGCAGTAGCAGGTCTTATTGAGAAAGGGTGACTGGCTGGCTACTTAACTCAAGCTATTCATAGTAGGGGTTTTAGCCTTCGGCTTAACCCGAACTCACGTTAAACCAGAAGATCACAAGACAGGACGCAAAACAGGGAGGGAAAGAGAATTCCGTCTTCCCCCAATACTGACCGACGATTTAGATGAATGGTTGAATACTTGGCGACCAAAGGTGAAACTTAATCACAAGCGGGTTTTCCTCAGGCTCAATCTCCGCACGATTGAAAACTTTGGTGAACCCTACGAAGGATCTAGGTTGGGAGATGTCGTCGTTCGGACAATGTACACAGCCACAGGTCACCTATTTGGCGAACCCAAACGGACTTCTCCCCATGATTTCCGACGAATAGCAATCACATGGCAGCTTAAATATGGCAATCGTGAGCAGGACGAAGCTCTGGCTGAAATGATTGGGCATTCAGTTAGAGAGTCCGATCGCACTTACAGCCAGCTAACAAGCCGAGAAAAGACTGATAAAGCAGTCAACTGGTTGGAAACACAATACTCAACCTCGGTAAGCAGTGTTTGAAAAATCTTTCTCAAAACTGCTTACTTGAAAAACTAGCCTCCCCAATCATTGAGGAGGCTAGTCGCAGATTTAGGTCTTCCGTCCGTTTGCTGGGCTAGCTGCTAGATAAAGTTCAACTATTTGCTCGTGGGCTCGGGGATTCCCATGGTTTCGGAGCCAATCGACTAGAAGCTTTGCGTTATAGCGTAGGGCTTTGGAGTTAATTCGAACCCAGTAAATATCCTCAATTAACAGACCACTAAGCCTGTACTTTTTGAGAGTTTCAGGACTGGGCCCAGTTAGCTGTGCAGCACCCCACTTATCAACAAACTCAGCAGTTTGCTGAAAATCTAAATCGTACTTGCGCCGAATCGGCTTCGATCGCCTCTTTACTCTTGGTCTCGTGCCATTTTGAGTTGTCGCTGAAAATCTTGCGTCTTTAGCCTTTGCCCTAGCTGGCAAGTCGAAATTGCTCATGGAGCCTTTCCAAGTGAGTGGTGGATAGGCTTCCTCTTTTTACTCAGTTGTTAAACAGAGCTTACTCAAGGCTTTCTGCTTTATAAGGCGCAGGCTGACCTGACTTTAAAGTACCCAATAATAACTAAATCAAACATGCTCCTAAAAATGTTAAAACTCAGGCATGAAACATGGGCAGCAACTAGGGTAAAGAGCGTTTGTACTATAACTCTACCCCAATCCTACCCCAATTTCCGACCTAAGCTACCCCAAAAATACCTAATTTTTACCCCAATCCAATCAACATAGAACTTTAAAAGCCAGTATGCGAAAGCGCTAATGATCTTCGCTGTCGGTAGGACGATAACTTTTCCGTACCTAGAACCATAACTTTTCCGTCAAAAGCTTTGAAACCTCGATTGCCTCAGTAGGCGATCGCAACGCTTTTGATCCCTTTAGAAGCATAACTTTTCCGTAATCACAAATTGGAAGCATAACAATTCCGCCACTTTATCTTAATTTTTATTAAGATTTCAGTCGATTGCCATTGTTGATTATGCTTCTAGGCTGGATGTAACTGAAAGCGAATGAAATCTCGAATTTAGGAAATTCGGCTTGCAAGGCTTCCTAAAAGTTGAATGGTTCACAGCAACTGAACTCACAACTAACAAAATCTAAGACATGGCGTAGAGAACCTGCTGAATCTGGGCAACAGCTTCAGAGAGAATTACAGCAGCACCATTCATTTCTTCTTCTGTAGTAAACTTTCCTAGCCCAATTCGGAGTGCTCCATCTACGATAACCTCTGGCAAGCGAAGTGTCTGAAGAACATGAGAAGGTGATTCAACGCCAGATGAACATGCTGAACCTGTTGAGATCGCAAGACGATGGCGTACTCTCGCAACAACAGCGCTGTTAGGAATACCAGGAACAGAGATATGGAGATTACCAGCTAATCGATGGGTAGTGTCGCCATTCACCACTAATTCAGGAGTTCTTTCTAATAAGAGAGCCTGGAGCCTGTCTCGTTTAGTAGCTATTGCCCGCTCATCTTCCTCCATCTCCAGCGATCGTAAACGACAAGCCTCTCCCAACCCGACAATGCCAGGAATATTGAAGGTGCCCGATCGCATTCCCTGCTGATGACCACCGCCAAACAGCAAAGGTTCGAGATAGTGACCCTTGCGAACAACCAAGGCTCCAACTCCTTTGGGTCCGTAGAGCTTATGGGCGGAAAGAGCTAGATAAGTGATGCCCCACTCCTCAAATTGGATGGGAATTTTGCCCACTGCCTGAGAGCCATCGCAGAGGAAAGGAATACCACAGCGCTGAGCAATCTGTCCGATCTTTTGGATGGGATAGACATTGCCAATTTCATTGTTGGCAGCCATGACGCAGAGCAGGGACACCCCCTCCATACAGACTTGCTCTAGATGATTAAGGTCGAGTCTGCCTTTGGAATCGACTTGAATATAGATCAGTTCTGCCCAGCCTCGCTTTTCAAACGCTTGGCAGGTGTCAAGAACCGCTTTGTGTTCGAGCGGTAACAATGCGATTCGGTGAGGCTTTTCAGGGTTGGAGGGAAGACTACCTTGAATTGCCAGGTTGATGCTTTCAGTCGCGCCAGAAGTCCAAATGATTTCCCTAGGTGAGGCTCCAATCAAAGCAGCAACATTTTTAGCGGCTTGTTTAATTGCATCTTCAGCGCGATCTCCCCACTCATGATCTACGCTACTGGCATTGCCGAATTCTTCGATCATGTAGCGCAGCATTAAACTGGCAACTCGTGGATCTGTGGGTGTAGTCGCGTGATAGTCCAGGTAAATAGACTTTTGGGGAGAAACGTTTTCTTGCCTGCTCATGCCCAAAATTATAAGTCAGTAAAGATTTCGGGGCTTGATCACTGCTGTTTGATGATTTCTGCTACGGCAGTCATGTCTTCATCCGAAAGAAATGGGACTTGAGCATAAATGAGAGTAGATTGATTGGTGAGTCGAGCCGCTAAATGTCCTTTGCCTAAAAGGTGTTCCGCGCCTTTTTGTCCAAGTGAGATTTCTGAAGTGCCAATGCTTTCGACTCTGAGGATCAGGCGATTGCCTAAATTATCCCTAAGCTGTACTGGAAGAACGTTTGCATCAGGACGCTGTGCTGCAAAGATAAGATAAATTCCTGCTGCTCTTGCCTTCACACCTAAGCGCTGCACGGCAGAGGAGACAGCAGCTTTATATTCATCGATTAGCATCCATTCAGCAAACTCATCATGTACTAGCCACAATACTGGGAGCCTGTCCTGCTCAGGCACCTTACAGTTGTAGTCCTGCAAAGATTTTGCTTTGTGAGGCAGAAACTTCCGGTATCGGTTATCCATCTCCTCAACGAGAAACTCCAAAACCTCAATCGCACGCTCTTGCTCAATAATGATGCCTTCTTTGAGATGGGGTAGGTCACTGATGTTGGCGTAATCAACGCCCATTTTGGGATCGATTAAATAGATGCTTGCCAGCTTGGGAGAGTTAGTAGCACAAATATCAAGAAGGAGGTTTTGCAGTAGAACGGACTTTCCGCTGCCCGTGGCACCAGCGATCAGCGTGTGAGGAGCGTGCTGTTCCAAGTTCTCAAAACTACTGCTTAGATTGAGGTAGAGCAGTTCGCCATCGATTTCCTTAACGCCAATCACAAAACTGAGGTTGATGCCAGAAGGCGATCGATTGATTTTTCGTTTTGCCCACACTTCGCGTAGAGAAATCGTTTGGCGCTGGGGACGGGCAACGGTGACAACGATTTCACCAGGTTGACCATAAACGCTAATAACGTTCAGAGAGTGAGTGGTCAGGAGTTGCGATCGCTTCTTCTCGATATCATCCAACTTCAGGTTGTCTGAGCCTTTGAAGCGGACGATTGCTGCATTCGGAGTCAGGCGTTTACCCTCAATTTTGGCTTGCAGGTTATATCCCATTAGAGCCGTCCGCGGTTTGGCCTAACTTCTTCTAACAGACTACTGGTATAGACTTCAGCAATATGAACCGACTGCACCTCTGGCAAAAGTTCTTGCTGAATTAGATGCACCACGGGTAGTTCTACGGGTACGGCTGCCATCATGCAGGCTAGCCGTTGGGCCAGCAGAGAGGCCGTCGCCATAAAAAGTTCTACCCGTTCCTTAGCAGATTGCGGTTGGATAACAGCCATCGCTTGATCGCGTTCTGGATCGCTGACCCAGGACAAGTCAAACAAGCGTGCTGGCGATCGCTGCCGCCCGGCCGCCGCAACCACTAGCGCCCACTGCTTCAACGCCTCTGCAGTCAGAGTGACGAGCGGCACTGTTAACGTATCCGCAGGCGCAATTTCGGTACGAGCAGGCAATTCTCTGATTTGCAGCTTTGAATTTGGTGCACCTGGCATCAAGGAGCCCACCTGTACCGCAAACCCGACATCCAGTTCGCTTTGGCTCCACAATCGTTCGGGCAGCAGTTGCACGATCGCGGCTGGCCCATGCTGGCTCCAAAGGGTCAACCAGTCATGGATTTGCCCCTGCTGCCACAGGCGAGAACGACAATCACTCAAGAACAACACTAATCGCCGTCCAGAGGCATCGACCAGTTCTTTAGGACTCCGTAATGGCTGGTCTTGCTCTATACCTGTGCCCTGCTGTCGCTTGGCTACTAACTGCGGTTGCCCCGTAGCCGCCTCTTTGACAGTCCAGGTGCGTACATTGCGGAAAGCTCCCTGTCCTTCCAGTAACTGTTGAAATTCATCCAGGGTTTCCTGCCAAATAAAGCTAAACTTGGAAGCCTCAATCACCAGCTCCAGGTCAAACCAGCGCTCAGGTGAAGGCTTAAGAATGGGTAACCAGATGCCTCGTTCAGCAATGCGATTCACAGTGGCGCTTTCATCTAGCTCCGATCGCGTCAACGACGGCACCTTCCGCAGCAAAGGACGCAGCGATCGACTAATCTCACGAGGATGAGCCAGAGCTGGAGCCGCTTGGACTTGGATGGGTAAGCCCAATTCTGGAGTTTCCATCGATCCATTGTCAGACTTCGCCGCCGGGGGCATATAAGCAGAGACCATGGGTGAGGGCGCGACTACAACGGTGTTATCATCAATCACCTCAATCGCGATCGCATCATCTGATTCGCTGACCGCTTTGATAGCGGCTGGCTCGCTGACCTTATAGGCACTGCCAATCTTAGACGCTAACCAGAGCGCATCTGCAATGTCTTCGTCGTTCAGTAAAGGTTGCACCTCACTAAAAGACTCAATCTCCTGATCGCTCAGCAGCAACTCTGATTCCTGCAGGATGGTGATCAGGCGACTAATCATTGGGCTGGAGACTTAGGTGAACGATCTTTGGATTTAACCTCTAGGGGGCGATCCAACGGTGCTAACAGATAATCCAGCAAGCTCTCTTTTTCGTCACCCACCCAGTCGCGCTGGCGGACAATCATGAATAGGGCATTTAGCAGTTGATCGGTCGAAAGCTGCTCCCGGCTCTTATCGCGACTTTTCAGAAAACGGTCAATTAAATCGCTCACTTGGCTTTCTGACAGATTGCAATGTTCGAGATGGGCTTGAATGATGCGTTCTAATTGGACGCGATCGGGGTCGCGCATATTCAGACGCAAGCACCGGCGCAAGAAAGCCGGGGGGAAATCGCGTTCCCCGTTGCTAGTAAGGATCACTAGGGGAAACTCTTGACAGGTAATTCGTCCTCCCTTAATTGTGACCTTCTTCTCAGCGTAAGTATGTTCGGTCTCATCCGTATAGTCCGTGCGAACCTTAACCGTGATGGAGACTGATTTCTGCTCCGGGTCGTCACTCTCTTTTTCTAGTCGCCCCAGCTCCGGAATTTCAAACCGACCTTCTTCAAAAATCGTCAGCAGATCGTTGGGCAGGTCAATATCACTTTTGTCGATTTCATCAATAATCAGCACGCGGGGACGCGATGACTCCAATAGGGCCGTTCCCAGCGGCCCCAGAGTAATGTAATCCGCGATTTTTTGCGGGTCTTCGGTATAGTCCCCTCTCGTTTCCGATTGCTTGACCTCTTGTAAACGACCAATAGCATCGTAGGTATAAAGCCCATCTTTAAGGGTGGTGCGGGTCGTAATTGGCCAGTAGAGCACCTCCCCCAGCTTTAGCTCATGAGCCACGGCATACGCCAGTGACGACTTACCCGTACCCGGTTTGCCCGTAATCAGCAGTGGCCGCCGCAAGTACAGTGCCGCATTGACCATAGCAACCTCTTCTGACTGCGACTGAAAGGTTTCACCCCGACGTTTACGGCGACTAACACCAGGGTTTGGGTCTTTGCCAAAGGGTCGCCAGGGTGGGGCATCGGGCAAGGTGCCGATCGCGTCATGGGGTGCTCGGTTATCCCCCTGAAACAGCTTCCAGTCTTCGGGTAGGTTACTCATGCGGCTCTGAACTCAGGCGGATTTAGGAGGCACTAAATAGGGGTCATCCCACAAGAGGGACAAATGATGTCCGATGTGGCAGTCTGGGGCATTCTGTCGTCTACGAGTTTCATATCGTTTGTCTTTCACTGTATGGGGTAACCTCTCTAAACAACAAGTCGCTAGCAAATCTGCCATTGCGGTTTCATAGGCATTGTCTGTCAAATTACGGCGCGGCCAGATCGCGAGTGGTAAGCCCGAGTCTAAAAGTTCATAAAACAGATCCTCTGTATTCAGGGGTACCTGAGTAACATGCAATCCTACAACGTTGCTGGCTGGCTGCACAGCCGCATCCAGAACATCCATGAGTTCATCCAGGTCATGATCATGACCCAGTACAAAAACATCCTTGGCAGACTCTTGCAATAAGCCCTGGTGTCGTTTCCACAACTTCAGCCAGCTTGGACTTTTTCTGTAATTGCGATCGTAGCGATTGGCGCAACGAATAACGACTATGTGGTCGTGTCCTAAATATTCTCGACGGCTAGTGTTTTCTGGATTTAAGTGTGGCCATAGATCGACACCCAGGTGCATCAGTTCCAGTGGCAGAAAGACATGGATCTGGGGATAGTTTTCACAGAAATCGCAGAGACGCCTCTGTTCAGCTAAAAAGTGATTCAGTAGATGAGTTATTTTGGGCAGCAGTTCCTCCAACAGGTAGGGTGCAGACTCTAGAGAATTGGTAGCCAGCAGAGAGTGATAACCCGTTTTTCGCGATCGGTACGTCTCAATATCTTCGATCAGCCACGCATTGATTTGATAATAGGTTGCATCCTCTTGAGTCTGAGTAGAGACTTCATCACAGCGGGTGATAGACATTAAGATAGCGGGTTCAGCAGTCTCTAAGCGCTTGTCTTGAGCCGCTTGGATTTGTGTATGGAGTTGGAGCCAGTCAACCCCTGCTCGATATTGAACACTCCATTGATTAAGGGCATTAGACAGGAATGGGGCTGAAGTCTGATGGACAACGTGCGCGATAAATTCGTCCCGAGCGGTATAGGATGATTGACCTCGGGCTATTCTTTCCAACTCGTTGATGATGGTCTCGACTGTATTTGCCTCCAAGCGCACTGGAACGGGCCAATGGCTAACAGTTTTTTGATACGCCTGGATTATTAACTCAAGCTGAGCTTCATCGCTTTTAAGAATACTGATCAATGTGTCTAGAGCAATCTGGGCTACCTGGCGTTGGCGATCAGCTTGACGTTGATCAATTTTCTGTTGACATTCATCCATCTGTCGCCCAATCTGCTCAATTTGGCGTTCTAACTTATTTTGCGTCGGACCATCTTGCTCAACCCGTAGCTGCTCCTTGACTTTCGTGTAGTCTTGCTCCAGGTCATCCAATTCGGTTTGATAAAAGTCGAGCAGAGGGTCGTTACTCATCCTGTTGCTTTAGCCGAAATAACTGTTGCTCTTTGGTATCCATCTGTCGCCCAATCTGCTCAATTTGGCGTTCTAACTTATTTTGCGTCGGAGCGTCTAGCTCTACCCGCAACTGCGCCTTGACGCTCTCATAGTCTTGATCCAGATCCTCCAATTCCACTTGCAGTCGCTCTATTTCGAATCTTTGAAAACGGCTTAGCTTGACTTGAAGCGGCTCTACCGTTGCTGTCTCGGCAAACAATTGCCCCCCCTGATTATCCAACCAACGTAGATACAGAACAGGACGGTACCATTGATTTCCCTCCACTCCCATCCATTTTCGCCCTTCATTGAGAGCCGTTACCAGGGGCTTCTTCTGCCCTAGTATGCGGTAAAACTGCTCCGCAAACCGACTGACTGCATCCACTCTCACCCCATATTGCATCGCCACCACTGCCGGAACCCTGGCATCGATCAGTTGTTGTGCCGTCCCGTTAAACACCGAATCCCCAGCAACTGCCATCCCCGACTGGCAGGCACTAAGCACTACCAGCGCCACTCCCTTGGGTAGAAAAGCTACCAGTGACGCAGCACTGACGTAATCGGGTCCACCCTGCTCATCTTCAAAGAGGAGAAATCCCGTCGGTTCTGTAAGTAATTGACCACAGTTTCGACAGCGATCGACCTTGATACCAGCATGGATTTGCCCACACTGTGAGTTGACACATCGCTTACCGAATAGTCCATGACCATCAAAATGCAGCACCTGTGGCATCTGAGTTTCAGTCCGTTGAGACAGGTCAGCACTCAGTGCCTTGAGGGTTGCCTTTGATAGAGACTCCAGCACAGCTAAACCCTCTGCCTTTGCCTTGCTCAGACCGAGATGAATAGCTTGTTGTTCAGTATCCGAAAGCTTTGCTAATTTCTGAGTGGCATCTTCAACCCGAGGCGCGATCAATAAAACTCGCAACTGTTTCTGGGGCAGAAGCGCAGGTGGTAAAGCTTCATAGGCAATGTAACGAGACACGATAACCTGACGAGGCTGTAAAAACCGCTGACCATCATGGATCAGTTCCCAAGGATAGTCTGCCAAGCGCGATCGCTGGACAGAATCCGCTGCAAACTTCAGTCGCAAATGCAAATCGGTGTTGTGCTGCTCGGCTAATCGTAAGGAGTGTAGGAAGGCTTGCTTGATCTCGCTATCTGGCGGAAACAGCGAGTGGTAAAGGGACTGTCCAATTCGTTCTAGATAGGCAGCATGAAAGCTTTGGCGATCGGGTAACAGCAACTCCTCCTGCTTCAGCCAAGCCTGCTCATCAGGTTCAGGGTAGTGTTCTGCACGAAAGCCCTGGCTACTCTCCAGCACCTTGATAATGGTTCTTCGCCAGTCTTGCTCACCGACCCAGAATGGTAAGACACACTCGGTTGCAGCATCACCAATCCCAATGGGTAAACGGGTTGCGATCGCCTGAAAGCGTTGGGCATCTAGCGGAGAGAGATAAAGCTCTAGCAGTTCCATGTCGTTCCTCTCTGTCTATTGAGGACGGTTAAAACTGGTCTGCCAGTTCGCCTTCTTCACCTTTGAGGAGTGCCTCTAAACTCTGCTTCACTGCCACAGGCACCTGATCAGGCTGTAAAGCCTGGTAAAACTCCAGCAGCCGCTCCTTGTCAAATAAGGGAGACAAGGTGACTTTCACCTTATGGACATCATCCCGACTGATGCCGCCACCTAGCTCGCCGCCGCCTACCGAGAGGACATCAATTTTGATACCGGCTTTGCCCTCTCGCTTAACGGTTACCTGAGCCTCCACTTCTACCCCGCTCACAAAGAGAATGGGAGCCTCTTTCGCTTTTCCAGGCACAGTTGAAAGTAGTTCCTGCTTGACCTGTTGAATTAACTCAGCAAGACCGATCGGTTGGTAGGGTTGTTCGGGCATAGTGTCATTTCATCGATGAAAGGATAGCTTTTCTCCAGCCTACATGCACTAATTCTCTGATTCCAGAATTTTGCGTTTTCTCCAGGCTGCCTCGGCTCTGTCAACAATGACAAGGGCACTGACGATGAAACTGTTCAAAGCTAGATAGGGCAAGCTTTGGCTAACTGGCGGTCTAAGCTTAACCTTTAATGGAAGTATGGTTAAGCACTCATAGTAGGAACGCGATCAAAGAGGTTACCCTGGTTACCCCAACTCTCCCAGATCGGTCGAGACCCTCGTGTAAAAAGTTCCAGCTTCGGGCCGGGGCAGAGGTGCTCAACCAGCTCATAGAATTCGTCGGGCTTACGAGAATGTTCACGCCGTGGTACTTGCAGAATAGTAGGTTAATTGGTGAAGACCTTGGTACGAAAAACTCGCAATCTTGCCCTTAACGGCCAATAAACAATGCTCAGTGGTGTTCCACAGCCTATGCCCCAACCCCAAGACTGAAGCCAGTGTTGAGCGTCTTTAGACCTACAGCCTTGTTCGGCAGGATAAGCAAATACTCATTGGGTTGAAGCTGTTGCGAAACGTAGCTGAAGCTTAAAGCCCTGGTACTCTTTGAAGAATCTTTTGAGTGACCAACATTTCAAACTGAGAACGAATGGCTCTTGCCGTAACTCGATTAGAAAGGAGGACGCCTGCTTCAATGTTGCGTTGATGAGCCGCTTCTGTGAAATTGGCTGAGGTAATGAAGACGCGCTCCTCATCGACAACGACACATTTAGCGTGTAAGCAAGCATTGCTATGGGTAGATAGTTCGAGTGCCCTTGGATCATGAAAAACTTCTGGCAGCCGTTGTCCAGGCCAAACGTATCTGCGGAAATTTTCTGAAAATTGTCGCAATAAAGTAGAGGCTGGAGTTCGATCGTTGTAATGGCGTTTGACGTTTAGAAACATCCGTACACTCAATTCAGGGTTGGCTGCCATCTGGTCTACCAGTGGGTGAAAGAGTTCATGCCCTTTAGAACCTTGATCGATTGCAAAACTAGAAAGCAGCACACTGTGGCGAGCACTCTTAAACAACTCTCGGACCACAATAGCCGTATCTCTGCTTTCAGCACCCAGTACTTCCGGTCCTGTCCAAACCAAATCTGTCTGTTCTTGTTTTTGCTGCGCGATAGTCCGTTCATGGGCAAGCAGTTTCAGCATATAAGCGATATGGGCTGAACTCATGCCCTGCTGCCGTAGCTTGTTCAGCTCTACAGCTAATACAGGTCCCAGATCTTCTGAAACATAGCCAGCTAGAGTAAAGGGATAAACCGGAAAGCTAAGCCGCTCTAGCGCAAAAGCGTCAGCCAGATCCCTTAGAGCCGGACGGCTCAAACTTTGAAAAGGAGACATCATTGCAATGCCTCAGGGAAGAATGCCGCCCCTAGTCCTGCAACTGTGTTGACCACTAACGCCCGATCTAACATTTCATTACGGCGTTCGCAAGATGTCTCTGCAATCAATAAGCACCCGTGACAGGCTGCACCATGTAAGAAGCGATCTTCCTGTTGATCATCTGGTCGATGTTGAGCGCAAACCGGATCGTTGGAGCATAACCGCCCATATTCTAGGGCTTTGCTCAGATGATACTCAATGTGTCTGCCAACCTCGACCAATCCACCTAAGGTACCTTCGGAACCAGAGGTGCCTGTGTGCAGCAAAATGCCGTAACCGATATCATCAAAGGCATAGATCCGTTCACGAATGGCACTAGATGCATAACCACAATCGAGTGACACTGCGGTAATCAACAAATGGGAAAGAGAATGTAGCATGATATAGGCGGCACCGGGAAAGCGTGCTTTATCACGAGGGATACCTCTACTATCTAGCCACTTATAGAACCCCTGTTCTAAATGCTCAGCCCGAACTTGCACCTCGGGACGCTTGAGCCATTGCTCAATGGCGTCTTTCTTGATACTAATAAAAACCCCTTCCCCCAAATTCTCCACTGCTGGAACCCATTGCGGTTCAAAGTCGAGGTCTGCCCTGCGAATGTTGATAGCCAGGTCATCAATTTCCCCTTCAATGTTGGGCATGGCGGCTTCAAAACGAGTAAAACCGATGAGTGCCACAACCTCTCGTAAGCGGTGCACGAGCACAATGCGGTCAATGGTTGATTGCCATTTTGGCTCAAGGGTATCGAGCCGACGCGTATAGCCTTGAAACACTTTGTCGTCAGCAGGTGCTTCTTTGCCCCTTTCCTCAGGACAGGTCAGTAAAGCTTCTAACTCTACCTGCTTAATGCTCTTTTCAGGAGCTGTTAGCCCACTCTTACGACGCTGGATTTCTGCCCAAACGACATCGGCTCCAAACCCTGCCAGCTCGGCAAATTTTGGCTTTTTGAGTTCTTTCTGGATATCGGACAAATCATCGGCGTACTGTAAATCCTCTTCATAAAAGCGATCAACCGCTTGTTTGAGTTCAGCATCTTGGTCGGGCATCGAAATGACGCTGAGGATTTGCGTGAAGTAGGCGTTGCTAGCTGATCGCACCAGCAAGCGACTGTACTCCGGTTGGTCGGTAGCAACAATCTCACCAGCCTTGTTAATTTTGTGACCCCTACAATTTTCCTTGCCGCGTGAACCAAGCCAGGGACGATAGCCTTCGCAGAGACCAAGCACTTTGGATTCGTTTTGTTTCGCCTGAGCAAGCGGACGGCGCTTACCAGTCTGCTCACAGCGCACGAAAATTTCTTCAAAGTCATTGCCGGAGCCACCTTCATCTAACCAGAGTTGCCCACGGTGAGTCGTATTGAAGTCCTCGTGGACGAAGGCGTACCAATTGATATCACTCAGATGTCCATTTGTACAGGCCTGCACAAACCGGACTGGCACTGATTGCACTGACTTCCCTTCAAATTTTAAGCCCCCCTTAACAGCACTCCAAGTCACTAAGGGACGAGTGCGGTAGACTTTCCCGTTACTTTCAAAGGTCTTGTCTACTTGGGCCAGAAACCAAGTCGGAAAAACGAAGGCATCAATGCCAGTGATAGCCACCTGTGGGTCATTAGATTGTTGGGGCGGGGTATAGAGCTGAATATCATGACCATCTGGCAGCTGCAAGCTTTTTGAAACCTTATACCGCAGCCGGTCTTCCCGAATAAACTGGCGGTCGCCTTTCCAGTAGGTTAACCCCGAAATAATCACTGAGCGTGCTGGTAGATCAACCATAGAACCGGGACCAAAGGTTGTTAGCACCTGACTCTGCCGTAACTCACCGCTCGGTTTGGCTTTGCGTTTCTTGCCATTCATGTGCCTTCGTCCTCCACGTTGTCCATGCTGTAAGGGTCTCGAATCCAGAGATTGACGGTTGCTTCTACATCGCGCAAACTGCGGTAAGCCTTAAATTTTTGCCGTTCCAGCGGCTCCTTAGCAGCATCTGGACTCAGTGCATCCAGTAACAACGGCGGTGCCAGATCCGTTTCCTTCTGGTATTGCAACCGCTTGTCCCGGTCAGCCAGCCGCTGCCAGGTATCAAATAAGTCAAGCACTTGTGCTCTTACTTGTTGCCGAAGAGCACTGGATGCAGTTGCATCTAGGTCAGGGCTGTGGGCTTCGGCTCGGCACGCAATCGTTTCTACTACGGCATTGAGGGCTTGGCGTTGGCTACCGACGTGCGAAGCGCCCAAGGCAGGTGTCATTTCAGGAATGATTAAGCGAGCTAAAGCCACGGTGATGCCTGCTAAGCCTCGATCGAGTGCTCGTGGTGAAAAGGGCGTCACACTCGTTGCTTCAACAGCCCGGTAAAAGCTGTTATGCCAGCTTTGAAAGCGTTCGTAGTGAGAGCGATCGCGGGGACGATGAACATTAAGTAACGTGACCACTAAACCGGGCTTCTCAGCCTCTCGACCAACGCGGCTCGTTGCCTGAATGTACTCAGCTGCCGTCTTTGGCTGCCCCAAGACAACCATCAAGCCGAGACGCACAATGTCTAAACCGACTGAAATCATGTTGGTTGCGAGAGCGACATCGACCCGTTCTTTCTCATGAAACGGCAGTGCTAACCGACGTTTCGTGTTTGCCACCTTATTAGTACTGACCCGCGACGTCAGTTCTTCTGGCTCATCGTCGATCTTACGGCTCAAGAAGGGGCCGCTTAACTCTCCCTGTCGCAAGCGATCGCTGTACTTAGCCAGGCGGGAACTGACTTCATCCTCGACAATACGACGGCTTCCTCCCAGTTCACGCAAGGAGTTGAAGTACCCTAATAGTGTCATATAGGGGTCAGCCGGATTGTTTGCGTTGCGTGTGCTGCCCTGCGCTTCATATTGCTTGTAAGCTGCTGCTAGCAAGGCTAGGTAAGTTCTGAGGAGAACAACTTTCAGACTGCGCCCCTGGGCTGCGACACCGAGATAGAGCCGTCCAGGCACATCAAAAGCCGTTTTAGCAAAGAAGGAATCATGTCGATCAGCACTGGGGGGTGGAAAAATATCGACATGGCTACGCCCAAAAAGCGCTTGAATCTGACGGCTGGCTCGGCGCACTGTTGCGGTTGACGCAATAATTTTGGGACGAATCAGTTTGCCGGTATGGGAATGGGAGCAAAGTGTATCGATCGCCGTTTCATACAGCCCGACCATCGTACCCAGTGGGCCGGAAATAAGGTGCAATTCATCCTGTATGACCAGATCAGGTGGTGGCAAGTAGCCTGCTAAGGGTCTGCCTGCGATCGTGGCGTCACCAGCACTGTAAAATCCTTCACCGTCGTTATAGTGAGTGACGCGCCCAAAGAGCGCTCCGGTTTGTCCCACCCAAGGTAAGGCTGCAAACTTGTCGACCGTTGCAATCATGAAGCAGGGTAAACGCCGATAGATCGTCTCATCAACAGCTAGGATCGGTAGCGGATTGCGACTGCGGAAGTCACAGTCTCGATTGACACAGACCACCGTTAACTTTTTCGGAGCTTCTTCTGTCGGATGAAGTTGAAAAGAATTCGTGGAAAACTTTTCTCCACACCAGGGACAACGTTCTAAAGGGATGGGGGACGGTTTGCTGTTGCTATCCCGCTTGAAGGCAATGGTGCGTTCACGGGCAGAGTATTCATCTTTATCACCCCGTTTACCCATTCGGTTAGGAGTAGCGCTTTGTCCGACCCAAAGACCAATCTCAAAGGGCCACTGGCCTAACTTTGTTGGGTTTTGCTGCCGTTCTAACTCCAGGGCACAAATTAGGCGGGAGGCTCGCTCTAGCTGGTCCAGTGTGAGTAAGCGCAGGGTATAGCGCATTAGCACACTCATTCCAGCCGATTGGAGGCTCGGATCTTTAAGTCGGCGCAGGACTAACGTAAAGGCTGCCAGCCCCAGGTATGCCTCTGTCTTCCCGCCGCCCGTGGGAAAGAACAGCAGATCAACAATGTTTCGCTCCGGATGGTCAGGCTGAGCGATACTCACCAGGTTGAGCAGTATAAAGGCTAGTTGGAAGGGACGCCACTCGGGTGGTTTGAAGCTAGCGGGTGGTTGACCTTGATCCTGACTGAGCTGTCGCCGTCGGGCGATCGCTACTACTCGATTGGCGATCTGAAAGGCTTCTAACACCTGCGGGTCATCCAGGGCTTGAAGTCCTGCTTCGATACGAGTGCAGGCGCGATTGGCACGGTTCAGCAAATCTTGGGCTACTCTACCCGCCTCAGGCGGGTCAATTGGAGTGTTGAGTTGCGCCGCGATCCAGGTGCGATATGCTGTCACCATTGGGTTAAGCATCTGTCGCATGGCATCAGCACTTGCTGCCGTAGCTAAGGCTTCCATACCCAGCTTTACATCTTGAATGGTTGCTGCAATCACCCTGGGTACGCTGGCAGTGGGAATCCAGGTCGTACACACCTGAGTGCAAAGCGATGGCTTTGCGCCCTGGCTATTATCTGCATCTACGTGAGCAATTGCTGAAACGTTATGACCGACCGCAAACTCATAGTCATGACGATACTGGAGGCTGGCAACTGCTTCATCCCAATCATCGCTATCCACCCCCCGAAGATCTGAACGTGGCACAAAGCCTTCTTTACAGTGCACCGTCAGGCAGGTTTGAAAAGCAAAGGTCGTATCTTTCTCGCTAAATTGCATCTGGCGATAGTTCACCAGAAAGGTAGACACTGAAAGCGTACCAGCCTCAAACCGGTGGTCATGAACCGGACGACAATTGACGACGAGGGTTAACCCACTTCCACCAGGGATATCGATTTCAAAAGCATCTGCGGTCGGTTCAATTGGGACGCTGAAAGCGGTAGCTTGGGGAATCCGCTGCCAGCTGATCGACTTTTGTTTCTTCTTGTCGTCTGATTCCTGGACGTCCGGGCTTTCTTCCTCCAGTGCAATGGGAATATAGTCGCCCCAACTAACAGTGGCTTTTAGCTCTTTTGTTCGTGGAGTGATGAGAAAGCTCAGCCCCATTGACGCGGGGAATAAAGCCTTCCGAGCCGGCGCTTTTTCTGGGGTCTGGCTATCTTCACCAGTTTCACTTTCGCCGACTTCCTCCAAGCCAGCATCACCTTCATCATCCGAGCGATCGTCTGGTTTCGCACCGAAAGGAGCCAGAAACCCGGTGAGATACCACTTAGAGGGAGCCTGGGTTAACACTTCCTCAGCATGTTCTGAGTCTGTTGGTGTGGGTCCCACGAGGTCAATTTGTAGGGCATCGACCAGAGTGGCGCGAATGGCAGCGGCGGTTGTGGGCACAGGAGCAACCTTAGTTATGGGGTAGGCTAACGCGGTAAGATGTCGTCTCAACAAAGCTGAAGGTGAGGCAAGAGAGGATAAGTGGACGTGCCGGTTATAGTTTGCCTGCCAAAATTTGAGCGGCAGTTAGCTTCAAGACTGGCAAAGTAGGAGACTGAATCAAAGTTTCGCCATGAAATTCACTCAGGTCATAAAACTCGTGATCGAGGAGGCAAATGGCTACTTTGTTTTCCAGGGGATCGACAATCCAATATTCAGGGATTTCCAAGAGTCCATATTCGGAGCGTTTGGAGCGATAGTCATCGGCTTGGGTTGAAGGGCTAATGACTTCAACCACCAGAAGCGGTGGCGGCTCATTGAAGTCAATCACGGCTTCTCGGTTTTCCATCGCTTCCCACTGCGCCAAAGGCAGAACCGTTACGTCAGGAATGCGGGAGGTATCCCAACGTCTACCGCGTGGGGAGCGAATGCCCACCAAAGCGGGTAACGCCACCCAGGGCTGCTCAGTTTGGGTAATGGTGTCCTCAAACTGCCGTGTCAGGAAGCTAATGATGGCTCCATGCTTGCCAGTACCTAAGCTCATAGGGACGAGTGCTCCGTCGATGAGTTCGTAGCGGGTGTCAGTGCCGTCGCTGTAAGCAAGGTAGTCCTCGAAGCTGAGCTTTTGGGTGGTGGTAGTCATAACTGGCTCCTGGCTAAGGTTCACCTGCGTCTAGTGTATGCCAGAGGGATGGCAAGCAAAGTCAGAGAGCGGCTTGCGCGGTTGGCAGACTGCTCATAAGGGCATAGCTCATTTCGCCGGATAGGTTTTTATGCCAGATGCAAATGGGAGTCCAGATGACAGTCGCAAAATTGTTCAACTGGTTGCGCAAAGCTTGAGGGGCAATGCCTTTTTCTCTAGCTGTTTGAATAAGAAGCCTACCCATTTGGAAATTGACTCTGCGAAGCACCGTATCCTCATCGACATCATCTGACTCAAAAAGCAGATCTGTGTAGGTATCAAATAAATCTGAAAGACATACTTCTAAAGCTTTGTCGTAATAGAAGAAATCGGCGGTGTGCCAGTAGCTTATGCCATTGGTTTCACGCTGATAACGCTGAAGGTTTTGATCAGTGGGTTCAATCAGGTTGGATTGAAGGGCATCAACCAGAGTAGAGCGAATTTTGGCAGATGTGTTCACGGGGTGCTTTCCTCAATAACAGTGATCTTTTCATAGCCCTAACGAATCGAGTTATGAGTTTGTTTTAGAAGGTTTAGGGGCACGGGATAGTAACCGCTTTAGGTATGGACTGATCAAATCAAGTCCCTGAGGCTGGCTTTCCCCTTACAACCAGCGGCGCTACAGGCTAGGAAAATGCTGCCGTTTGAGGCACTACGTACCCCTTTGAAAGCAGAACGGCAAATGTTGCAAACACGGTTCATCATCTGAGCATATTGAGTGGCGTCTGTGGTATTGAAGTTTCTACCTTGGTAAGGATGTTTTGGACAGATAATACGAGGCTGTCCATAGTCATTTATTTGAGGCCATAGAGGCGAGTTACAAAGCTCACAAGAACCAAATGTGTCCTCAATGGGTTTAGGAGCAGGGCCAGCACCGTCTGGAACAAGTTCTAGGAAGTCGTACAAAAGTGTAACCGTTTCGGGTAAAGCCACCTTGAAAACAGGTGCTTCTGCTCTAGGGTTGGTATAAACCCACAAAACCTGCCCGTCAAGACCAACGATACCCATGTCGCTAAAAGAGTCGTTGCGCCACACCCGTCTGTTTGAGATTTTCCCTGTGATTGCTTCTGCTTCCGGGCCACGAGCAAATACTTGTAAACCTCGATCGACGTTTAAGTAAAAGTGTTGGCTGGGCTTGAGCTGTATCGGCCAGTCAATAGCAACTGATTTTGCAGCAGCCTTGAGGTCGGCATGGATATCTGCTTGGGCTGCCTTAGCATTGGGGTAAACTTTGACATTTGGTAGTGTAAAAGTCCAAAGCTCTGTATTGGGAGCGCCCGTAAAGCTCAAGGGACGGACTTCGGCTCGGCTACGTAGTCGGTCAATAAATTTGCGGAAGATGTTGAATGAGTCAAGCTTAACTTTCAGAAAATCGTCATTAAAAAGACCAATGAACTTACCCTCTGCTCGACTGATGGCTACGTTGGCAAGACGTGCGGCGGTACTCTGGGAACCACCGACCAACAGCTTGCTTGCTTTTTTCATCTGATGGCTGTCAACGGCGTCGAAGACAATCACATTTTGCTCAGAACCCTGAAAGCGATGAACCGTCGCGGCTTTGACGTTTTTTTGACCAGTTTCTCTGAGGATGCGGTGTATTAGGCGGGCCTGAGCGCTGTATGGGGTAATAAGGCCAATACTTTGAGTGCCAGCAATTTGAGCCTGGTATGTGATGTCTGCGGCGATGAGGGCCGAAATCAGATTGAAGCGGCTGCGGTGATCTTCACTAAAACAAAACGCTGAGGCGCGGCTGAGGTCATAAAAGACGATGGATTGACCCAGGTTAGGAGCAGCATGAACGATCGCCTCAGTCCGTTCTCTCACCCCTTCTCCATCCTCTAACTGATTTTTATAAAACAGTTCATTGGGGATGGCAGAAATGGAAGGATGCATCCGGTACTGGGTCTTAAGCAGTACCAAACGGTCATCTGGAGTGCCACGGCTAACGCTATCGATAATGCCCGCTTCGTCAAAAATGTCGCGCTGGAGAAACTCTTCGGCATTGCTGGTTTTAGCTTGAGAGACAGGGGCAAGCTGACGAAAATCGCCAAAGATAGCAATACGTTTTTTGGCCAGGGTCGCGCCGTAAGTACAGTGAGGAATGTAGGCCATACTGGCTTCATCAATGATGACGGCATCAAACTGGCGCTCGAAGATCTCTTTGGCGATCGTTGCCTTCGATAACGTGCAACCTACCACCATGCCCTTCGCAACGAGAACCGATTGGTACTCACGTAACTGCTTTTTGAGAGGCTGTAGCTGCTTGCGAATCTGGGCGAGCTGATCTTTAAGCTGGTTTTTGATAAGGGTGCTTAAACCAGAGGCACGGGATTCTTTCGTAAGGTGTTCGCGCTGTTTCTCCAGCGTTTCGATTTGCTCAATCAGTTGGGGGTGCTGCTGTCTGACAATGCCGCGAGCATTCAGCATCGGGTATTGCCGATAGATGTCAGGGGAAGGGATACCGAAGCGTAGCACCATCCCTTCTCGATAGTAGCTGGACTGGCATAGATACTTGGCCACGCTCTTCATCGCAGTATCGACGGCGGCGTTGCTGTGGGCCAAGACGAGAACGGACTGACCCGAGTGAACTAGAGACGCGACTGCTAGGCCCAGCGTGCTGGTTTTACCCGTACCCGGCGGTCCCCAGATAAAGCTCACTGGATGCTGGAGAATATGGGTGACAGCCGCTGCCTGATGGATGTTGTAGTGAAGATTTAGTCCGGTTTCTGACTGAATGCGGGGGGCAAACTGACTGAACTGTTCATTGCTAGTGCGGGCAGCCTTGGGGCTGGCAATCAGCAGGGACTCGGCTAGGTGACGGTTCGCTATAGTGCTGACGTTAGCGGTTGCAAGTCGTTCTTGCAGGGCTTTGAGCAAAAACCAGGGTTCAGTGTTGAGCTTGGCTTTTTTGATGTCATCGCCGATGTCATCTTCTAAGGCCACAAGCAGGTCAAAGCCCTCCACAGAGACTAGGGTGCCTGGGTACTTGGTCTTCTGATAATGCACGTCGATGGGCGCATCTTCAGGGAAGCGAATTTCGGTGTCAGTAGTGAACGAATAGAGGTGTTCACTATTGCGCCTGCCAAGATAGTGGCCATCGGTAATGGGAGTCATCGATCCACCAGCACTCCGCAAAGCCTTGATTTCGTCTTCAAGGGCTTTGTGGAAGTCTTGCTGATAGCTTTTGAATGTAGCGCTGCGAGGGGTAGGATTGGCAACCATGGATGTTCTGCCTTTTCTGCATTGAGGAGTTATGAGTTATGGGTTGGGGGCAGATACGGGTTGGGGGCAGTTGAAAGAGGTGAGGCACAACAGCGACTAGGCAACGATCGCAGGCAGAGGCACGGAGGCGGGTTCGTCCAATCGCCAGAGTTGTTTTAATCGGCCTACGAGTTCAGTCTGACGCTGTTCAATTACTGCAGGAGTCCAGTCTGTTGTGTGCAGCACCTGAGTGGTTATAGCAAAGGGAGAAACGCCCCCTGCGCCGGTGAAATATTTGCTTTTCTTTTTGTCGAAATCGTAGTTTTGGGCGCTGCTGTTTTTGGAGCCCGATAGAAGCGCTAAGTTACCAAGACGATGAACATAGTTCTGTCGAGCTTCTTTGTCAGGGAACCAGCCTAGCCACTGACTGTCCTTTGGTGGATTCTGAGGAAGAATGTGCTCAACGGTAATACGAGGAAGGGTGTAAACGGCTTCGCCACCAGAAAGGTAGGTGTCGAGGCGAAGGAGTACGTAAAGGCGAATCTTAGTATCTAGATATAGGGGACCATTCAACCGCTGAATAATTGCCTTGCATTCTTCTGCTGCTAGATTTAAGGGCGAATCAGGACTACTTAAGTCTTGGTCGTGCTCAATCCACTCTAGAAGGGTACTGTAGCGCCGTATCCGCTCGTTGATGTCGGATCGTTGGATCATGAGGCCAGCGGCTAGGCGATCTAGATCTTTGAAAAACGTGAGCAGTTGCGCTGGCTGGTGGCGATATTTAGACAGGTAGGCGATCGCAGGCGGCAACCAATCAGCATTATCGATGCGGTTCAGGTACTTGAAGTAGATGTTGATGGCTTCGGCGTGCTGGTGGCCTTCGTAGCAACAGTCTTGAATATCGGCATAAGCTTCGGCTGCTGGGCACAGTACTGCATCGATAAAGTGGATCGGGTTTTCACTGGGCTTAACGCGGTCCCGCACTTCTTTGAGGACTGAATCTTTTTGCTTGGCTTTGAGATGAATCATCCGAATGTGGGAGAACAAGCCTTGAAAATTATTGCGCCCTAGCATAACTTCAGTGTCTTCCCAACGCCTGTTGTACTGCTCTTGCTGATCTTTGGGGATCCTGCCGATAATTTCGGATTTAAGGATGTCAGAATGGGACAGGTCTAAACCGCGATCATTGAGAACGGAGAAGATGCGATAGGCCGAGTCCATATCGGGGGTAGAGACGACAACTAGCAGGCAGCCTGTAATAACGAATTGAGTTAACCGGATACACTGATGCTCTGGCAGCTTCTGTAAGAGCTTGAGTAAATGCAGGGCGTTATCGCGGATGCGAGCTTGACTATCGGGGAGAATAGCATCCTTCAGTTTGGCTAATTTGCTAAGCCCTCCCTCGTCCTGGATGTGCTCACGAAAAAATTGTGCGTCTCGATCTCGTAGAGTCAGCCGATAGCGGTTTGGGGTTGCTCTAATAACGTTGCCTTTCTCGTACAGATAAGCAGTTAAGGCCTTGGCAACTTCTTCTGGAACAGCTTCTCGCAAAACGGACAGGAGAATGGTGAGGGTTGTCAGGCGCTGCTGTCCATCGACAACCTCGGCTTTAGTAGAATCGTTTGACTTGATGAGAACAATACTGCCTAGAAAGTAGGGGCTGAGTTGATCGATAGGAATGTTGCTGTCTCCCAAAAAATCCAGCAGATCATCGAGTAGAGCTTCTGCCTGCTCAATTTCCCAGGCGTAAGGGCGCTGATATAGGGGAATTGAGAATACAAAGTCATCACAGAAGATTTTCTCGATGGGATATTCGGCACCGTGGATTTTGGTTGGCATGGTAGGTGTTTAGGAGAAGTTGTTTGGCTAAGAGAACTATTTTTGATTCAACTGGCAAAATAACGGCTTAACCGGACGGAGCTGAATCGTCTTTACACTTAGCCGTTTTTACACTTAGTAGGCATAAACTTGAGTGCTCTCAACACTTTTCCACGGTTAGGCAATGTTGAGAGCTTTATCTCATTGAGCAACGTTATCTCGTTGATACGCGAGTTTGGCGATTAATCCTGCAACAACGGCATAGAAAATAAGCCACAGCACGTGAAGCAAAAGATGCTTGTCATAAGCCATTCCTGCACCATACTGAATAATCTGCCTATAGTGAAAGAATGGAGATAAAACAATTAAATCCTTCACATAGCTTGGCTCTTGGATAGGAACTAGACCACAAGAGAAAATTCCAAATGGAATTAAAATCCCAGCGATCGAGTCAAGGGCTTTAGGGGGTATGACATAACCTAAAGTGATGCCGATAATTGCGAAGGGAATGATTCCGAGTAGTAGCCCAGCGCTCAGGGCCAGCCATTGGGTAAGGGACTGATGTAAGCCAAACTTGAAGATGCCAATCGCAAAAATAATAGAGAGACTTGCTATTAGAACCAGCATTGTCATAACAAGTTTGGCAGCAAGGTAGATGCTTGGCGGTAATGGTGTCACCCTAAGAAGCTTTAACCATCCCTCAACACGTTCAATGGCAATGCGTTTTCCCAACCGCTCAACTGAAAAGATGAGGAGGCTAATCGCACTAAAGAAAATTAGCCCCTTTTGGATCATTGACATGTCTTTCTCAAATGGCAATATCGCAGCCAAACTTGAAAATAGGAAGACACCTGCAAGGTAGGTCGGAGTTCTGAAAAGCTGTAGAATTTCTGCCCAAGATTGCTTTATTAGCATCTGAAAAGGATTGGCGGATAGAGAAGGGGACAGAGCACTTGTTTGACCCTCTGTTGGCGCTGCTTGTGTGGGTTGTTTATCGAAATTCAGCTTTCCATCTACGAGAGTGATGATATGGGTAGCAAGATCCTGTAACCTATCTTGCTCCGATTGGATATGAGTGACCATAAGGACGGTTACACCGTTACTCCTGCAACGTTCAACCTGACCCCAAAATACCTTCTGACCTTCCACATCCAAATTTTTGGTTGGCTCGTCTAAGATCAGCAGTTTAGGATTGCCAACGAGTGCTATTGCAAAATAAAGTCGCTGTTTTTGTCCACCTGCTAAATCGCTGGGAAAGGCATTTTGCTTATCAGTCAATCCAACGGTCTCAAGAACGTCCTTGGTAGAGAGCGGATTAGGATAGTAGCTTCTGACAAGTTCAATCAGTTCTCTGACTTTCAAGCTGTTCGGTGGCGTAACTTCCTGAAAGACAGTGCCGATCTGCAACTTAGATTCTGGAGAGTGTGGTGATGCACCAAAGAGCTGAACACTGCCGCTATCGGGGTCTTGCAAGCCAAGGATGATTTTGATTAAGGTGCTTTTTCCTGCACCGTTTGCACCACGCAGGACAACAAAATCACCTTGACGCACCGTCAGGTCAATATTCTGGAGAATCGTTTGTTTACGAAATAACCCCTCTTGAAATCCTTTGCTAAGACCTTTTATCTCGATGAGATCCATGATTACGTGCCTAAATTGGTTTCGTTAGAAGAAGAAATCTTGAATCAACCACCAAATAGCCACTCCAGCCGTGGCAGCAGGTATTAGGGGTACCCCTAGCAGAGTCAGCGCAACGAGTACAATTGCTCCGCCTGCAAAGGGAATTGGATCAGGGGGAAATAGCAGAATTTCAGGTCCCCCAGCGTTAAATTTGATCAATACGATGAAGATGGCTCCAAAAACTAGCAAGGCAAACCCTGCTTTTAGTGTCCGGCTTGCGAATGTGGGAAAGCTAACCTGCCGATTCTCTGATTTCTCTAGGGTAGATTCTTGACTATTGCTCAATGGGTTATCCATCATGATTCTCTAAGTTATTCAAGTGTGACTCTTCGTTCTAGTACTTAATTGCCTAATGACAGGAGAGTTCTAGCAGCGATCCATACGGCAAAGCCTACGCCCGCTGCCACGATAACAGGTGCTTCTATGACTGCAAGACCTACAACTGCTGCTGATCCAGCAGCAACTCCTATTACCTCTTTGCCTACTTTTTTAGAACCATCAGTCTTGCGACCTTTGTTCTCCTTCCTGTTTAGGTCTGAAACTCCTTCATTTCCTCCGGTAGTCTTTTTATCTACAGGATTAGGGACTTTTCCTGGTTTAGTTTGTCTCCCATCTGGTGGTTTAGCGGGTGGGGTGTTATCAGGCCTTTTCTTTGAAGGGCCTGGTTTCGCGGCCAAACATTCTTTAGAAATAGTTGTCCATTCCAGGAGTGGTGTACACGAGTTCTGAAGAAGGATCGTATGCGTAGTCAAGAGTGATGCCAAACAGATCAGTAGCGTTGTACTGAGAAGCTTTGCTGCGTTGTGTTTAAGGAAGCCAAGCCAAGCAGGCTCATTAGGTATTTGCATAAGTAGGAGTTGATCGGAAAGATCTTGAAACGAAACTGATGGAAACAACAAATGAGCGAACAGAGAACATTGCCACGCCTTCTTAGACTTCCCACTATTGCCCCGAATTGACACCAGAATTTTGAATGAAATTGTTCCTAATCAAGAGGATTAGCTCTCTGCACTGTTGAATAAGGGCAAATCATCATAGGCAGCCGCACCGCTTGTAGTCTTTGAATTTTTAGCGGCAACTTTACGCCGGGGGGTGCGACCTAGTTTTTCTTCGTCTGCCCGTTCCTGGTTGAGTTTTAGCAGGCGAGCGAGAACTTCATCATGAACTTCTTCGGGCCAGCGGTAGCGCCAGGGTTTCTTGCGTTTGCTGGTGCCTTCGTCGTCGTCGTCGTCGTAGTCGAGCAGGAATTCGCAGCCGGTAGGGATGTCTGTCCAACCGTAGGCATCGAGGACGGCGCGATCCATCTGGGCATGAAGTTCGCGCAGTTTGAGGATGTCAGGATTTGTCTCATCGGGGTCGTGGAAACGGTTGTAGGTGGTGGTGAGTCCTTCGTTGTGGCGCACCATTAGATCGGCACGGAACTCGTAGTAGGTTTTGCCTGCGGATTCGAGGGTGGGGTTGGTTTCCCAGTTGGGAGGAAAAGGGAAGGTTTCAAAGCATTTTGAGGGAGTATATTGCAGATCGTCCTTCAGGGTTGAACTAAAGAATCTTGTCCAGACTTCATGAGTTCGAGATTGCAAAATACAAAAAGGAGAATTTTTGTCAAAGGAAAAAATAACTAGCTTTTCGTTGTAAACCATCCCAGTGGGCAAAAAAGCAAACGCGAAGGCATTACCAACCCTCGAAATAGATAGCACTCGATCTTGTTGTGCAATTGCTTGATACTCTTCTGTTCTTTTATCCCAAAACTTCCAATAATCATATTCATGAATTTGTTTACCTCTTCTAATAATTTCATCTCTTTGAGGTTTGACCTTTTCTTCTAAAATCTCCATTAAATCCGGCCAATTTCTTGCTTCATCTTCCGACATTTCACCAAAGTTGATAACATATCGTTGATGACTTTGAGTGGGACTACTATTGACTTCAGAACCACCTATATAAGGAAAAATACGTTCGGCATTGCGAGGATTCTTCTCAATCAAACGATGCATTTCCGAAATACTTGTTGCATCAGAGCTTGTATCATCAAAAGTAAAGCCCATACCTAAAACAATGCTGCCTTGAAAACTTTTCCCTTGGTTCGTTTTCAACACTTCAGGATCATCATTATTGCCAGCGTGAAACAAGAAGGAGGAAATTAATTTTGTTACTCGTCCATTAAGTGTCTTCTCCTCATAATAAGTTCCTTTAAACACATTCAAGACACTAACTACTACCGCAGCGAGTCCTGGCCACTTTACTCGCTTTTGAGCATTGTAGATAGTTCCACCGCTATTGCAAATGAACTTCAAGCCTGCGTTGCGAGTGCCCCCTTGAGCAATGGTGTTTGTGGAGATTAACCCAAAAGCTCCATTCAAACGTAGTAAGTTAAATGCTTTCCGGAAGAAGTAAGCGACTAAATCTGGGCTACCTTTTGACTCTACGTATTGGTTAGAGAGCCAGCTTACATACTCATCACCATAGGAAGTTGAAATTCTTTTTCCTCCTAGGAAAGGTGGGTTTCCCACGATCGCATCAAACCCTGGATTTTCTCGCTCAAACACTTCAGGAAATTCTAATTCCCAGTTAAATGGCTGTATTGCTTTGGTTCCCGTTGTTAACTTAGCAGCAATGAATTGAATCTCGGATTCATCCACCAATCCCTTCTCATAACCAATTAACTTACCGCCAAATTCCTCACGATGTTTCTGCCGTTGTTTGGCATTGTCACCCGCAAAGAAAGAGGCAACGGCAATCTTTGCAGTTAACCGAGCTGGTTCTAAAGCGCGATCAACATCTTGCAATAACGCCTGTTTCGCCTCTGCATCTCCATCCGACCTCGTATCCGACGTTTGAATCTGCTGTCGGTACACCAGAGCCTTCGTTGCCGACTGCTTCATCAACCGCTTGTGGTCTTCAAAAAACGTTGGCTCATAGGCTGCACTTGCCCCAAAGCTACCAATCTCCGCTCTGGTCAGTCCCACCAACGAATCACCACACTTGAGCGCATGATCCAAAAACGTAAACGGCAAGTCTTTTGCCAGTGTCACCAACCACAGCGACAACCGCGCCAGGTTCACCGCAAACGGGTTCTTATCCACCCCATACAAACACCGCTGCGCCACCAATCGCCGCGCTACCACCACATCTTCCACCGTCTCTGGCAGATCCGCAGGCTTGCCGTGATAGTTCCAGGCTTCCACCAGCTTGTCTGCCAACTGCCGACAGGCTTCCACCAAAAACGCCGCAGAACCCATCGCCAGATCGCACACCTTCAGATCCAACAACTGCTCTGGTGTGGGATGCTCGCCTAAATTCTTCAGCACAGGCTCCAGCGTCTTCTCCACGATCGGCTGCGTCAACTTCCGAGGCGTGTAGTGAGACCCCGATCGCCGCCGTTCTTCTCCCGGTTGCAGAAACAGACTGCCAGTTGCCAACAAATTTGGGGTTCTGGGCGACACCCGACGATCGATCGCTGCGACGATAGCTTCTGCGGTGGTGGCGTCCTTTAACTCCTTCAGGGCTGCCCCTTTCAGGTCACACTCCGCGTTTTTCAGTATCGTGATGCGATCGGTTGGCTTCGCTGCCAGAAGCTTATCCACATCCACCACCACATCTTTCGGGCGAACAGCAAGCGATCGACCGTGGGCAATCTGCACCTCATAGCCCATGATTGCCTCATACACCGAGCCAATCTGCTCCACATCCAGCGCCCGGTACGACAGCCGCTCGCCATCCAACAGCAGCAGTTTGTCCAGCATCCGGTAAACCACCCCATCCGCGATGCGAGGTGCTTCCAGTCTGCCGTAGGTCGCAAACTTGGAATCGATCAGACGACCTTCGAGATAGGGATAGGCATCAGGGTCAAACAATTGCCCGTGCCGCGCTGGGAGGTACTCTTCTGTGGCTCCACCGCCGTCATAGACCAATCGAAACAAACTCAGCAGTGCAGCCCAGGCACCATATCGTTGATCCATCGTGTCGGGATAGTTGCCTGCATCCTCTCGCAGCTTTTCATAAAGTCCAGACACCGCATAGTGGCGCTGATAAACCTCATCGTCAGGCATCAGCCCTTCGTCCTCGGCATACAGCAGAAAAACCAATCGCATCAAGGTAGCAATCAGCCCACCGTAGATATGTTGCGGGTCAGTTTCAGCTAACACACTGAGCAGTCTGCCATTAGCTGCTGCATCAGCCGCTTGGAATCCTCGCAACAGTTCCCACAGCGCATCTAAGACCTGCCCCGAAAGTTTGGTAGAGACCTCCGCCTGATAGCTGCGACTATCCTCCAACAGTCGGCTCAAGCGTTGATTCTCCGGTACATTGAACAGTCGATCTTCGCCGAGCAGCAGATCAAGTGCGCCTAAAATCAATCGACCTGGCACCTCAGTCATTGCCTGCACCGGGAAAGTCAGATGCCCAGACGACTCACCCTTCGGCGCATAGACCAACCGGATTTCCGTGCCATTTACTAGCAGCCCGGCATAGACGCCCGTTTCCCGCAGCAACCGCTCAAACTTCGCTTGAATACTGGCTTGCCAACCCTGTCCGGTAGCGGTCGCCGGATCATCCTCATCAAAAGACAACCCAGGTGCAAGTTCCCGAATCAGCAAAACCCATTGCTCACTATCTGGGTCGCGCACGGCATAAGTCGGTCTGAGCGTCTCTCCATAACTAGGCAACGCGACCGCTAGCTCCTCTGGTAAAGACTCCTGCCCAGACGTACCCACCAGGTCCCGATCGCGCCAACCTAAAACTTTCTGAGTAAACGCTGAAACGTTTTCAATCCAGGCAATGGGTTCATCTTTATGACGAGCGATCGGAGCTATTGAAACAACTGTTTGCAAGCGCTCTTGTAAATCGACCAGTTTGCCGCGATCGATCACCGCCTGCGCCTTAATCAGCGCTGGCGGCGAAACGACCAGACCCACTGGTTGAAGCAGCCCAAGCCATTCTTTGTGTCGGAGGATATCAAGATCAGTTGCCATTTTCACTTCTGCTCTCTCAGGCATTTACTGTGGCGTAATCCACATGACGGAGGAGAAAGTTTGTCTCTCCTATCTGGCTAGGGTGCCGGCCGAACCACAGGCCCGGTTCTACTTCTCTCTCAACCGAGACCCTAACTGAGATATCTGACTCAGGCAGTAGTAATCTATAACTCTTACCGGGGCTGATATAGTCCTTAATCTTGGCCTCTAAAGCCTTCTGAGCTTTTCCATTGGCACCAGTCGGCTGGATTTGCAGATCATCCCCAGACATGGCAAAGACGTGGGTACCTTCCTCGTCTTTCCAAAAGACATACCCTTTCAAACTCGGCTGAAGGGCTGCAAACTGGGGTTTAACATCTTGCAGTTTTAAAAGTTCAGGGTTTTGAACTTCTCCAGAGGTTTGTCCGAAATCAATAATTTTCTCCCACCACTTCATTGACTGCAGACAAACTTGCGCATGACGTTTAATCTCCTCGATCGAGGGAAGATTCGCGATCGCTTGCTGGTGGCTTTGCATCTTGCTGCTAATGCGCTCCTGCCGACGGGCAACATCGGCCGGATTATTCTGCATAGCCAAGAGGATCAGAGCTTGCTCAAGCTTAAGATCAGCGGCGATGAGACCCACTAAGCACTGCATATCGTGAATTGCCTGAGAGCCATCAGACTTCAGTAATTCAGCCGCATTACGTGCACCCTTTTTGCCATTTCGAGATTTGGCTTGCTTGGCCTTTTCCCTAAAACTTTCTACCAGCAGCCGATTTCGCTCTAGTATGGAAAGAATACTTTTTTCAACGAGAGCCAAGCGATTGCTGGCATCGGCGGTAAAAACGCCTGTTTGCACTCGCTCTTCCAAAATATCATCCAGGACATTGATGGCGTAGTGTATTTCGCCTAGAATCTGAGCTTCTTGCCTGATATGAAGTGCCTGTAGTGTGCGCTCCATATTAGCAAGGCGCTGGTTGATTTGGTTAAGCTGCTGAGTGCCCACAATCATGTGCAGGACTTGGAATGCTAGAACTGGAGCCAGAATAGGCAAGGTAGAAGCTTGAGCAAACCGGAGCTGACCAACGAACTTACCCCCTGTGGCACTAACCGTTCCAATAGAACCCGTCGCCGTTTGAACCATCTTGTAAGCGCCGTTAGCAAGGCCAGCAACTAGCTCCGGTGGCCCTATCACCCTCATGAGCTGACCAGCTTGCAACCCAGTCGCTACTAGAGATGAAGTAGCACCAAGCTGATCCACGATCGCAGAGCTAAGTTGGCCTTGATGCCAAGGTTTTGATGAGTGCAGGCTCAAGCTTCGGAAATGGTCAATAAGAGCCTGGCTTTGTATCGGCGAGTACTGCAAAAGGGCACCCACCGACTGGCCTTCCTGGTTCTGTAGCTCAGTGAACGAAGCCAAATCCTCTGGGACGGCTTGGGAGGCTTCAATATCCCAACGGCGATAGCTGACAACTTCTATAGCCACGTCTTCAGATGAGGCTTCACCTTCAGAGATAGTATCTGTTTCTGAACTGGAATTTGCGAGAAAAACTGCTTCGTAAGCTCGTTTCCAATCATTGAGCCTCCCTAGTTCATGGATTTCATTCTCCTGGGCAAACTGCTGCCACTTCTCGCTCCGGCGCAGTTCAAAAGAGGAATTGGCCTCAAAGTGGGCACACAACGCTTTCTTATAGTCCCTCAGCTGCATGTCTTCCATAGCTTTCCCCTAATTCGATACTGGCCACAAGTACACAATTCCCACTGGTTCAATGCGTTCAGCCTTGACTTGATACGTCTGCTGAATGCGTTCTGGTTCACGTAATATCTCTGTTCCTAGCTCACTCACCCGCTTCTCCCAATGTTGGCGATCGGCATTGATTTGCCGCATTTCATCCGCATTGAAGAGGGATAACTGTTGGGTTTCGTATTGTTTGACCTGCTTCAAAATGCGATCGCGTTGCTCCTCCAGCAGCGTCTTCATTTCTGCCGCTTCCTTTTCACCCCGCTGCTCCAGCTTGCGTTTAGCGCGATCGGTCAGTTCTGTAGCACGGCGCTCCAGGTGAGACAACAAATCCTCGACATCGCGGGCAGTATGGGCTTTGAGCTTATCGACTAATGCAGGAGGCACTTCCCTTAAACGAGGATGGGCCAGCGAATCTTCCAGAATTTGCAGCACATCTTTTTTCTCACCTTCACTTAGGGGACGCAGCCGCCCTCGCCCTCTCGCTTCTGGATCAATCCAGTCCGCCGCCACCGAGATAATCTCGTCATGGAGTCGAGCGGCGCGATCGCCATATAGTGACAGTCTGCCCAGAATAATCACCCGTGGAATGGGGTCATCGGTGCGGCAAACACAGGCACGGGTCAACTCGTCATGCAGGAATCCCTGAGAGAGAAAGCGTCCCAACAGCCGTTGGACGATGCGATGCTCTAGGTGCAGGTGAACGACTTTGCCATCCAGGGAGCCAGGATCACGGAAGACCACGGGACGAATCGGTGCTTCTTTACGCCAATCCCAGAGCTTTTGCGTCTTTTGTCGGGGTGCCCGTAGCGTGTCCAGTGTTGTTGCCCAGGTTGGATCGGCTCCCGCTTGCTGGTCTAAGGCTGGAACAGACCACTGGCTACGCTCCTCATCATCTACTGCTGCTGCTGCCTGCAAAGGCTTCAGTGGCTCAGCACCAATTAGCTCTAAGGAAACGGATAAGGTATCGCGGAAATGACGATCGTCCAGCCCTAGCCAGAGTTTGGAATCCCTCAGCATGGTTTCCAGTTCCACCTGCTGCTGCCGTAATTTGTCTTGCCGTAGTCGAATCGCTTCTAACTCTTCCTTAATCGCACCACCCTTATTTTGGGACTCCTCATCTGCTTGATCGGCTGCATTAATCGCTTCCGTTAGCTTCTGTACCTCAGACTGCCGGATGCCCTTGTCCAGTAGCTGGGTCACATGCTTCTCAACGACTGGTGACAAACTTCCCAGCTCATCCTGGATCTGCTTAGTCTTCTTCACCAATACATCGAGCACCCGATCCTCTACCCGTTGTGACAACACGAAGTAATGGCAGCGAACAGTTGCTTCCCGTTGAAGTTTGCGGTCAATCCGCCCATTGCGCTGCTCCATCCGGCTAGGGTTCCAGGGCACATCGAAGTGGAATAAGTCCGCGCAGTAATTCTGAAGATTGACCCCTTCCCGTGCCGCATCGGTCGCAATCAGAATTCTTAAGGGATGTTGAGCAGGGTCAGTATTAAAAGCCTGTTTGATGTATTCCCGACGCTCTTCCCCCATGCCGCCGTGGAACGTGTCAATGCGGTCGTGCTCTCGGTGCGAGTTAGCAAGGAGGCTTCCAAGCTGCTGCTCCAGGTAGCGCTTGGTATCGGTGTACTCAGTGAAGATAAGCACCCGCCGATTCAGCCACTTTGCCCCCGGTGTGCCCAGGTCAGGACAAAGATGCTCGCGTAGCCATTGCTCCAGCTTTTTAACTTTGCTATCTGGTTGGTGACGCGCTTGCTCAGCAATCTGGGTCATTGCCTCCAACAGGTCTAACTCTTGTGGCGAAATGGCTGTACCAGAGGCTTGCGTAGCCTTTGCCATTTGAGAGGCTTCTTCATGCAGCACTTCGTCTTCATCCAGGTCTGCCCGCTCGTCATCCGCACCGGAAGACTCTTGCAGCAGTGTGAAACCTCCCTGATTAAGCGGGTGCTGCTCTGCTTGCCGCTCAGTTGCTTTCCGATGCACTCTCAGCGTGCGGGCAAAGGCTTCGATCGAAGACAAAAGACGCTTCTGGAGCGAAGTCATCACCAGCATGGCAGTTGTTTGGGTTGCTCTGGGAGCATCCTTCAACCGCTCTTCGCGGCAGGAACGGTACTGCTGGAGCAACCGAGCCAGCTTCAATTCAGGCGCATCATCCGGCAAGCCATGAATAACGACAGGAATGACTTGCCGCAAAGGGAAGTCAGCACTATTAATTTCTCGCAAATCCTGCTTGAGCCGCCTCACCATTACTGCATCGAGCAGCTTTTTACTACGAACGGGCACGCCCCGGCAAAACCGTTGTGGGTCTAAAATTTCTAAAAGGGCGGCGAAGCTGTTGGAGTGACCATTGTGGGGTGTGGCAGACAGGAACAGCTTGTGTTCAAATCGAGGTGCCAAATCACGGATCGTGCGGGTCAATTGAGAATCGATCGCGTAGCGAGAAGCACTGGCTGGGGCGGCATTATGGGCTTCATCCAAAATCAGCATTGACCCTGCTGAAAAGTCTTGTAGCCAGTCACGCAACGGTGCCGCATAGACTTCGTCCCGTAGGAGCGAATGGGAAATGATAAAGCGTGTATGGGCTTTCCAGGGATTGATGCCATACCCCCGCTCTCGCCGCTTGGCCGCAACAAAGTCGCGATCGTAAACGATAAACGTGAGACCAAAGCGACTTTCCATTTCATCCTTCCACTGCCGCACTACTGACGGAGGACAGGAAATGACCACACGCTTAATCTTTTGCCGCAGCAGCATTTCGCGTAGGATGAGACCCGCTTCGATTGTTTTGCCAAGTCCCACGTCATCCGCTATAAACAGATTCACTCGTGGCATTCTCAGCGCTTTCCGCAAAGGCTCTAGCTGGTATGCCTTGACCTCAATGCCAGCACGGTAGGGAGCCTGAAACAGCTTCGGGTCTGTAGCAGTGACACAATTCCACTGGAGAGCGTGCAGGTAAGCCGAAAAGTAACGGGGATTATCAAAGCCGCGACTGGCAACCGCTTCCCAAGATGGGGATTCCAAGACCTGCGCATCAATCTCCCGCTCCCAAAAGACCTCTAGCGGAGCGCCTTGAGCATCATCCTCAAGACAGGCTAGACGAACTCTGGTGTCACCTGCTGACAAATTAGAAGGGATTACGTCTTCAACGAGGTATTGGCGTGAACGCACGCGAATAATTTGCCCCGGTTCGAGTAGCACTGGTGGCATGTTGTTTCTCTATACAAGCTAATCGACCGCCAATAAATTCAGTCTCAAACAGGGAAGACAAGCCTTTTATGCTTTTTCTAAAGTTTGACTGGTTCTAACTTAGAGAACCCACCTTTACGCAAGAAAAAACAAAAGATTGCCATATCCTCATGATGGCAGTCACAATAGAGATTGGCAAGTACAAAGTGTACGTACAAATGGAGTGATAATGGGACGAAAAGGGCAGTCGATGACGCTTTCGGTGTCAGAGCAAGACAAAGCTCAGTTAGAAGCAATTGCTCGTGAGCAAGGAATGCTATGGGGCGATCGCCCTAATATTTCCCGTTTAATGGAAGCGATCGCCCGTCGAGAGTTATTGATTGGTCACAACAACGACTGGTCAGAAATGCGTATCCGCGCCCTCCAGCAAGCCATCCGCTCGTTAACTGATACAGGTCAAACCGACGCGGCTCAGCTTGTGGCTAGTTTGCTTTTAGAGCGCAGTGAACTAGCTATGCCGTTACGCAACGAGATTGAACGTTTTCTGGACACGCCCATAGCCCCTTGGCGCACTGAGATTGACCAATATATCCGTCGCCAGATCCCCTTTCAACTGACCTACCAGGATGCCGCCGCTCGCCTTTTGACCTTCAATATTAGTTTTGCCCGCATCACCTTTTATGAGAAACGGCAGTATTTAGAATGTTGGTGCGAAGAAACGGATAGTAACCGCGACATTTCGTTCTTACAACACAACTGGACTTTGCGCTTAGACCATATTCCCAATGCCGCACTCAGTACCACTCGTGCCAAGTGGCGCGATCAATTAGATGAACTCGAAGTCGAAATTCACCTCTTCGGCGGATTGGCTTTTGCCTATCAGCCACGCCCTGAAGACCAAGTGATTGAGTGGTTGGAAGATGCTCCCCAAGTTCGTCGTGTTGTAAGGCGCATCAGCAATACCTTCTGGTTTTTCCGAGAGCTTTTACCCTATGGCAAAAATTGTGTCATTGTAGCGCCGCCAGAAGTGCGCGATCGCTTTAGAGAAGAAGTGCGATCGCTCTATAAGCATTACCAAGATTGATGCCCTTAGATATGGGTTTCTTCTCTCTCCCTTATGCAAGTACGCTACCGCAGACGGAAAGCCTACCGCTTTCCCTAGATGCTTACTAGCCTATCCATAACTTTGACCCTCGAGCCGAATTTGTTAGAACTGTAAACTTTAGCTCGTTACTGCCTTTCAACTAAGTTCAAGGCCTCAGATCTACTTTATAAAAAATGCCTTTTTAGGTAAGACCGGAGGCTTTTTGGCGATAATAGCTTGAAACCCCTGATGGAAAGGCATCCTGAACCAGTGAACCTGGCTCGAAATGAGGGCAGGTGAACACTATCAAACCCAGTTGGATAGCTCTTAGGCACAATTTATTCTGCAAAAGCTAATTATGAGTCTGAACCCTACTTCGGCTTCACAATTCTTCCAAACTGACTAAAAATTTCACCAAACAGATCAGTGTGAGGACCAAAATAGACAAAGGCATTACCGTGAGTTGGCTGCTTCGGCTCCCCGACTGGGCTTACAAACTTAATACGATGATCAGTAAAGCAGATAGTGTAATGCCAAAGAGGTTGAAACCATTTCTCAGCCGTTTGAGCATTAACAAGGAGTATGCCTTCAGTCAGGTTGCCTGCCTCATATTCCTGAACCATCTTACGGCTCCAAATTGCCTGGTTACTTTGTGACCCAGTTTTGCCATAAGGTGGATTGACGAATACACGCCCATCCCAAGGATGTTCAAGCCCATTATCAGTTAAAGTCTTATATCGATCTGCCTTGATTGTTGCCTGCGCTTTTGGGCAACTTGCTGGATCGAAATCAATATTCTTTAAAACTCTTCGAACAGCCTCTACATAGATTGCAGGAGTGAACCATTCTTGGCTGCTGCTGCTGTGAATACTGTCGACATGCGTCATCTTTTGACCTCCAATTCTGATAATTCCACTAAAGTTGGCTGAGAGTCATTAACCCACAACACCTCTGCTACAGTGTCTTGGATGGCTTGAACAGTTCCAACCCATCCATACCTATGACGCTTTCGAACCTGATCACCCACAGCTATGGGCCTAGAACAGTTAACGGGCTCGTCAGTTGTGGTTTCTTCAATAGCTTTTGTAGTTAGCAATTGAGGAGTAGTTGAGACAGTTTGAGATAGTTGAGAGACAGTTTTAGACAGTTGGGAGACAGTTGAAATCCCTTCTGAGCAAGGCTGGGGGATAGTTGGGGACACTTGAAAGGGAGGTATTCTTGCTTTTTGCTCATACTCATTCCCATTAGCCTTCAATTTTGCTTCACCAAGATTCTGTAAACTTTGAGGCTTAAACTGTCCCCAACTATCCCCTTCCCTCTCTGTACAAGGGTTTGAGCTGTCTCGACAACTGTCTCCTAAACGTCTCTGAACTATCCCCAGATGAGCCTCAACATCAAAAGCAGCCATTGCGGGAATGGTGTAGTAATAATTCCCGTGGCGCTTCCCTTTAGACCGCGTACACCCTAATGCCTGAATCGCGGGCGCAAATTTAACTGAGCTTTTGGGTTGATGCTGGTTTTCTCTACACCAGTGTGTATAACTGCTGTAGACATCCCCCGCTTTGATCCTTGCTTTACCTTCCGGGAAGACAGTACACAGAAATCTAAATTCAGGGTTATTGGCTTCAAAGCGTTCGATATTCATGGCTGCCACAGCCTGAATCGTACCCGCTGTTAAGAGCCGTTGTTTCATCTCGCTGGCAGACATCGAGTAACACCAGGCAAAGATGCCTGGTAATTCTGCCTCCAGCTTTTGGGATAGTCCAGTATCAATAACCTTGGGTTGTTTTCGAAACGGGATGATCGTTAGCCGCCGATCCAGTCCTTCAGAACCATCGGGAACCTCGATAAAGGCGTTATAGGCTCTGATCACAACCACGCCTAACCGAGTTGTGCAAGTGTCTCGAAACAGCTTTTTCACTTCCACAGGCTCATTACTAACCACTTTGTTGTAGTTACCGGTGTTGCTTAGACTCCCCGACGCATCGTAATCAATGGCTACGTCCTTATCAACTAACTGCCCATGACCCACAGGGTTTTTGAATGTGTCAACGCTGGCAGGGCCAATATTTTCAGAGCCAACAAGACTCGTTAAGACCTCTAGTGTTGTCCCCTTACCCGTCCCCTTCTGTCCAAAAAAGTCGAAGGACTTCTCAATTTCAGCTTTACGATCGCGGGCTCTGGGCAAGACGGCATAACGGAAGATCGCCCGGATTAGTTGCACCCGTTCCTCATCACTCTCCATTGCTTCAGCAAGGAAGCTGAGCCAGGTTGGACATTGCGCCAAGGCATCAAACGCATAAGGACGTAGGCGGGTGAGCCGATCAAGTGGGTTGTGCGTTGGGATAAATTTCTCCGAATCAAGCTCTAACGTCCCATTTTGAAAGGCGACTTTGCTGGAGGAACTCCAATCTTGGTCACGCACCAGAAGTCGCGATCGCAGTTCTCTCACGACAGAAGTCATCAGACCAGAACTCCGTTTCTGCCAGTGCTGAGCATCCATAAAGCGGGTCAAGTCTGCCTCAAACTCATCGGATAGCCCTACTTTCCAGTGCGTTCCTTGCCATTCGTACCAACCGATACCCGGTCGAAGCGCCCACCGTTCTTTCAGGACTGCCCACGCCACCAATGCTTTTAGATGGCTTTGCGGTTCTTCTAAAGTGAGAGAGCAAGAATATTTCTTTTGCTTGTTGCCCTGTGCATCCTTAACCTCGTGTTCTTCTATTTTTACTGGCGTAGGCTTTGCCGCTTTTGCTAAAACCTTGAGTGCCTCAATGCCATGTCTGATGACAAAATCATCCAACCCGTTTTTGGACCCATCTACCTCATTTGGTAACAGAATGAGATAAGGGATAGCTCCATCTTGCTTGAGTACTCTAGCTCGTTTCGCTAAAGCTAACTGAACAGGTATTTTCTCGATAATGTCTGAATCAAAACACTGGTTCACTCGCCGCGTTGCCCAGTTGATAACTGTTAGTTCAGGCAATAAACGAGAGGTGTCTAGCTTGTGGCCTGTTTCGCGATCGTACCGATCAACCCAAGCGTCAACACCGGCAAAGGCGATTACAGGCAAACCATTAGCACAGCCACAGTCTGCTTTTTTCTCTCCCTCGGTTTCCCAGAGGTCAGTTTTGGTTGAATTGAGCACTTTCGCCCAGTTGGGATACAGGGGAGAAAAATAAGGACGGCAACCCTCACGTGTAGGACTCAGATATTTGGGACTTTCCTCAGTTTTACGCGTTCCCCAGTTCGGTTTAAATCGGTAATAGGGTTGGCCATCCTTCTTAAGATAGGGTCTATTGAATGGGTCATTGTACGGAAAGATTAACCCTGGCAGGGCGATTCCCATTAGCTTTTTAGCAGTCGTTGCGTCGACTGAGAAATGACCTACTTTTTTGATCTGCTCTTCACTAAGTCCACTGGCTTCTAACTCTTTACAGTGGGCTTGCGTTAGCGATTTGGCAGAGGGCTGAGTACAATGAGATTGAATCGATTCATGATGAACTGAGCGATCGTGAGAGTCCACCCCGCGATCGCTTTCGCTTTTTGAATTCATCAGCTAACCCTCCGACCGCGCTTTTGGGGTTGATTAGAGGGGAGCGAAGTCAAGTAAGTTTCGATCGCTCGCTGGTGTTCCAGAGGGTTTGCTCGATTGGCGATCCAGTCGAGAATTAAGGGCAAGTTATATAGTGTTAGCCGTTGATTAACCCGTTGCCAGTGAATGCCTTCCTGCCAAATGGGTTGAGTATTTCTCTGCTTGCTTCCTAAACGGTATTGCTTAAAGGTTGAAGCAGAAATTCCAGTTAACTCTGACAATCGCCGACCTTTCACGAAATTTACCATTGGAGTACGTAGTTGTCTTTTCTACCCCAACGATAAGAGCTGTTTGTCTGAGCAACATGAAAACGACTTTTCCTCTGAAAAGCTTATGGAGAAGTCGTTTTAGAGGTAGGTTTATCTTTCTTCTTCTTTCTTCTGCCCTGTCGCTGTAGCGTGTCGCCAACGTAAATCCTAGATCGTTCATCGATTAGCCTAGTTACAAAGCTTTGCCTTGCTTGCACATATGGCCTGTAAATTTCTTTTCTAAATGCATCGTCTAAATCAGCTATTTTCACAGCTTGATTGATTACTTCCCAGGTAGTCGGGACAGCCTCGCGATCGAAAGGATTTTCACAGCTTCGTAACTGAGCGTTTTGAGATTGTAATTGAGCAAAAAAATCTTTCACTGCTATACCCTCTTCGTAGCCATGAGGAGCAATGAACAGCAGCAACAATCTCTCCTTTATAAGCTTGTAGAAAATGAGTGCAGGAGCTTCGCTATGAAAATTTTTCCTCCTAGAGAGTTCCTCAAGCATTAGCAGTAACTTTTTCCACAAAGTAACTTCAGGTTGAAGCCATGCCTCAAAACTTTTAGAAGATGCTTTGTAAAAGGGGAATTTGGCGTTGATGTTTTGCCGAAAAAACTGCCCAACAACAAGTTGCTGGTATATTAGCAAACTCTTTTCAGTATCTGTTCCTAAGAGCGGTCGGTTAAGATCCGGGTCTGACAGGCGTTCTAACACCTGTATCAGCAGCTGAAAATTTGATCGCCAAGTTGGCTGCAATTGTGATCGACTTGTAGGAGCGAGCAAATAGGGACTGGGAAGGTGTAGAAAGGAGTTATTGTTCATAAGAGACCTAGTATTTTGATAAGAGAATTGCTATTCCTAATGCACAAATTGCTAGAAATTCCTAACCTGTAAGACAGGCAACATCTTGAATAAGGTGCTTACACCGTAAGCTTCTGTAGTGGCAGAGCAATGGGCTCTTTGGCTCAGAAAACAAAAAGATTAGTCGCCTAAAAGACTGGAACACATAAGTCACGCTTATTCCCGGCATAATGACGGTAGATTATTTCCGGTGAGTTCCCGACCAACCGTGCTACATCCTTTGCATCTAACCCGTTCTCAAGCGCAAGGGTAATGAACGTGTGCCTTGTCTGATAGAGCTTACGGTACTCAATGGCTAATTTATCTAAGACAGGAGTCCAGATACGATTCCGAAAGTTGTTTGAATCAATCCATTTCCCAGTAGGGCTTGGGAAAACGAGTGTCTCTGCTGTGGCCTCTTTTGGCTTAAGCACTTTCAGAAACCCCCGCATCTTTTCATTGCAAGGAAACCTGCGCCGCTCTTGAGTTTTCAATCCGTGCTTGCACACCGCTCCTTCATCGGATTCGACTACTGCCTGCACAAAGCTGATAGAGCGAAAGTCATCTGAGATGTGCTTCCACTGAAGTGCAATGACTTCAGATGGGCGAGCACCCGTGTTGAAGAGAAAGAAAACAAACGGATAGTAGTGGGAATGCTTTACCCGAGAGAACTTCGAACAGGCAGTATTAGCAAGGAGCGCCTCAAGGATCGCTTCCCGCTCTTCAGTTGAAAAGGGATTGATCGCGAATAGCTCGCCACCTTCTCCCTTAGGAAGTTTGATCTCGCTGGCCATGCCTTGGAACGGATTCTCAGTAATCCAACCAGATTTCATTGCCCAGTTGCAGCACGCGGAAAGTCGAATAATGAAACGTTTTGCAGAATCAATTGGAATCTTTTTGAGTATGTGATCACGAATAACTGAAGCTTCGTCAAGATCATGTGTAGGGAGTTCATTTAAGTACTTTGTAAAAGTCTTGTACTGCAACCTCATCGTGGAAGGGCTGCATTGAGGGCGCTTGTACTCAACAAACTTCTCCCAGAGTGTATCAAGCGTCGCTTTAGGCGTAGTTTTGGGCGTAAGGTCGGGACTGGCAATACTGAGCGAGTACGCAGGCTTGTACTTTGCGAGTGTCGGATCAAAATTTCCGGAAGCAATGTCTAACTCAATTTGTCGTGCTCGTTGCTCCGCAGCTTTCCGGTTTGTCGGAGTGTCCGATAAACCCATTGAGAGATTAAACCGCTTACTAATTCCTTGAACACGAAACCGTAGCTGCAACCGACTGTGGCTCACCGTGATCTGAACGGAACCTTTCGAAGCTTTTTTCCGAGCCTCTTCCGAGTACATGGCACACACCTCGTTGATACAAATGTATTATGCCCATCTTACGCCCAAATTATGCCCAAAAACGTCTAATTAAGTCCGATCTTGACAAAAAAATAGATCATCGATACTAGAGGAATCGCTGATCTATTTCGCAAAGCTGTTTTCAGAACGCCTTTCAGAAGGGGTTTTGACTCTATTTAGACTGACGGGACTGGCGGGATTCGAACCCTCGACCTACCGCTTAGGAGGCGGTCGCTCTATCCTGCTGAGCTACAGCCCCAGATAAAAGGGATTATAGCAGCAGAGATTAGCCACGGCGATGGTGAGCTGGGCTAGGTGGGAATGCAAAGGGGCTATAACGGTTTGAGTTGCGTTACCTTGAGCTTGAAATTGCCGCCAGCCAATTCACCAAAAGCGCGAACGCGAATGAAGTAGTTACCTGTTTTGGTAATGCGGGTAAAAAGCAGTGAGTTAGTGCTGCCGTCAGGACCGTCATCATTCTCGGCAACGGTGGAACCATCGTTACCAATAAGGGTGACGAGCGTGTCAAAATTTTCGGAGGTCAGGTCGATCGACACTTGATCGCCCTCTTTCAGCGGCAGCACATAGTCACGTGCAAACCCACCTTGTCCAGTGGGAAGATCTTTGTTCGTCAGCTTATCTGTAAGGGTCTTGCCAGAAACGATCGGCATTGGTTTGTAAAAGGACGCTTGGGCATTAGCTATAGCCGTATTCATGCTGACTGCAAGCAGCGTGAAGGGAATGAAGAGCGCAAGATGAAAGCTGGCGATCGAACAGTAATTCATGAAGGCAGTGGATGAGGTGACAGGATTGAAACCCGTCAACATTATGGCTTAGTGCTGCGGCAAATCGTTTAGGCTTACCGCTTCTTTTTCCGTCTGTTAGCGATCGCTTGATCGTGCGCTTAGTCATGCAAGCAGTCGGCTCATTAGCGCGTTTCATTATGAGGCACCGGGCGAGAGTCAACACGATATCTGTCCCTAAAACAGAAATGCTTAGCTTCACGCTAAGAGATACCGCGATCGAAGAGGCGATCACAGTGCGACCCCGCGATCGCGTTTGCGCTGAACCGTATACTGTAGTTTGCACATAGAGTCAGAACGAGGTTAAGGCATGGCATCCATTCGCAGGTTTTCGATCCGCGAATTGCACCAGCAACTCATCAGCAAAGAGCGATCGGCGGTTGAAATGGCTCAACAGGCACTCGATCAGATTCAGGCAGTGGAGCCAACGCTGCATAGCTTCTTGCATGTCACAGCAGATCATGCGTTAGCACAGGCGCAACAGGTTGATGCCAAGATTGCAGCCGGTGAAGATATCGGGCTGCTGGCGGGGATTCCGATCGGCATTAAAGACAACCTCTGCACCAAAGGCATCCCTACAACGTGTGCCTCACGCATTCTCGAAAACTTTGTGCCGCCCTACGAATCGACAGTGACGCAAAAGCTGGCGGATGCTGGAGCCGTGACCGTTGGCAAAACAAATCTGGATGAGTTTGCGATGGGCGGCTCGACAGAGACATCGGCGTTTCAACTGACGGCAAACCCATGGGATACCACACGAGTGCCCGGTGGCTCGTCGGGTGGCTCGGCAGCCGCAGTCGCAGCCGGAGAGTGTACGGTGTCTCTTGGTTCTGATACAGGTGGCTCGATCCGTCAGCCTGCGTCATTCTGCGGCATTGTGGGCATGAAGCCGACCTATGGCTTGGTGTCGCGGTATGGCTTGGTGGCGTTCGCGTCTTCGCTTGATCAAATCGGTCCCTTTGCCCAGTCGGTTGAAGATGCTGCCATTTTGCTGGGCGCGATCGCAGGCTATGATCCCCAAGACTCGACGAGCCTCAAGGTTGAAATACCTGACTATACGCAATACCTTACGCCTGACCTTAAGGGTAAGAAAGTGGGCGTGATTAAAGAAACGTTTGGCGAGGGGCTTGATCCAGATGTGGAGAAAGCAGTGAACGGGGCGATCGACCAGCTTAAAAGTCTAGGCGCTGAGGTTAAAGAAATCTCCTGTCCCCGTTTTCGCTACGGCATTGCCGCTTACTACATCATTGCGCCTTCCGAAGCTTCGGCAAACCTTGCCCGCTACGATGGTGTCAAGTACGGTAGCCGCGTTCCCAATGCTGAAGACTTAATGGAGATGTACACTCGCACTCGTGCCGAAGGGTTTGGTGCAGAGGTCAAACGCCGCATCATGATTGGCACTTACGCGCTGTCGGCTGGCTACTACGATGCGTATTATCTCAAAGCACAAAAAGTGCGAACGCTCATCAAGCAAGACTTTGAAGAGGCGTTTGGTCAGGTTGATGTGTTGGTAAGTCCGACCGCACCATCGACTGCGTTTAAAGCAGGCGACAAAACAACTGACCCGCTCAGTATGTATCTGATTGACTTGATGACGATTCCGGTTAACCTGGCAGGGCTTCCCGGCATCAGCGTGCCCTGTGGGTTTGACAGCCAAGGTTTGCCGATCGGTCTGCAAATTGTTGGTAATGTCCTGCGCGAAGACCAGGTTTTGCAAGTTGCATATGCTTACGAACAAGCAACTGAGTGGCATAAGCAAACGCCGACGGTGAAGTGAGCGATCGCCAACAGCAACCGTGAAACATAAGCATCCAGTTTGCTTATCTGAAACAGCAATGTTCCACCGTAAATGTGAAAGGCTCTAAGAAAAACTTAGAGCCTTTCAGTTTGAAGTCGCAATTTTCTTATCTCAAGGGCGATCGTTGCGGTTTTCAGTGAGACAATTCCTACTTTGAACAAGAACGTTCTCATTCAGAGATAAGTTTTTCTCATTTCAAATAGGAATCGCCTGCCTCAAAACAGAAGTGTTCTGGTTGCAAAGAGGAATGTTATTATCTCAGATAGAATTTGTCAGCTCCAAAACAAGAACGTTCTTGTTTCTAGCAGAAATCATCTAGCTTAGAACAGCAGTGCTTCAGTTTTCAGCAGGAATTGTCTCGCTCAAAACAGGAATTTTCTGGTTGCGAGCAAGAACAGTCCACGCTTAAAACGCAAGCGTGAGGTTACAAGCAAAACCATGCTCATTCTGGGTGAGGCTGTTCATCGTTGCTGTAGCTTCACAGCCTCACACCGCATCCCAAATGATTAACTGAATCGGGGTGGGATTGTAGCCATTGCAAGGGTTGTTCATCTGCGGACAGTTGGAAATTGCCACCAGTGTATTCATCTCCGCCCGTAGCTCGACTGTGCTGCCAGGATCAGAAATACCATCCACAATTTCGAGGGTGCCGTCTTCGCTGATAGGCACATTCATAAAAAAGTTGATGTTGCTCGTCATATCTTGTTTGCCCAAGCCGTAATCTTTGATGGCGTAGAGAAAGTTCTCTACACAAGCGTGCTGCCATTTCTTATCCAGGCCAAAGCGCACCGAATTACTCTCGCAGCTACATGCACCACCCGACGTATCATGCCGTCCACAGGTATCGTTCAGCACCGTCATCAGCACATTGCCATCATTGGAATATAGCTTTGTGCCGGTGGTGATAAAAATGTTGCCCTGTGCCCGAATTGTATCTGGGGCACTGTACCGCTCACTCGGATCATCCGCGTTATAAACCAAAAAATCGACTGCCTGATTGCCGCCTAAATCCACAATCCGCAGCACTTGTCCTTTCGTTAGCACTTTCGCCCAGGGTTTGCGAGCAGGCAATACCTCATTGTAAATCGCAGTTTTGGGGTCAAGTTCAACTGCTGTCGCTACCATCGTTTAATCCTCAAAATGAAGAACTACTAAATTTGAATTGTGAGTTGATTTAGTGGGCAGCCGTCAGCCGTCAGCTTTTTTCTAACAACTTTTCTGCCTTCTGCCTTCCCTAAACCAACTGCCCCAAATATGCATCGGTATTTTGAAACCCACGTACTGCTTCTGGGTTGCTTGTCCGAAGGGGATCATCGGCAGTGGAGGCGGGAGAGTTCCAGACGATCGCCCGAATTGGCTTTGCCTCATACGTGGGGCTGGGGTCAAGGGGATGAGGGCAGTTTGACAGCACCGCTAACACATTCATCTCTGCTCGCAAATCAATAAAATCCCCTGGTTGCGCGGTTTTCTCTGCCCAGGAGAGATTGCCGTTTGGATCAACTGCAATGCGTGTAAACAAGTTCAGGTTCGGCATAATGTCTTTCTTGCCCAGGTTGCGTTTGATCAGCGCTAGCAAGAAATTATCCCGCGAATTTTTGTAATCACCCTCACCGTACTTAGAATTAGTCGCCAAGTTGCTGCAACCGCCTAATGTGTCGTGCAACCCACACGTGTCTTCTGTGATGGAAAACAAGACGCGACCCATATCGGAGTAGAGCAACATTCCTTTCTTTAAAAAGGCGTTGAACTGAATCTTGGCAGTATCGGCAGCATTGTACCGTTCGATCGTGTTGTCGGCGTTGTAGCAAAGAAACGCAACGCCCCTGGAACCTTCTGGCGCAACAAGGCGAAGCGTCGTGCCACGCTTGATGATGCGCGACCAATAGGCACCACCGGGAATGACTTCATCCCAGGTAATCAAGGCTGGATCGATCGAGTGTGGTTCGGTAGACATGATGTACTCCTTGTGAAACAAACGACTGAAACGACAAAGCCCAGGAAGCCGCCAACAGTAATCTCTGTTGCTTGGCTCTCCCGGGCTTTTTTCCCGCCGTGTGACCGCTTTACCTGCTTGCAGGTCTACGCGGTTGCTTCTCTCGGACCAGTCATCTCACTCGCGCAAGACCGGAACCCTAGAAGCGAATAGTTTGTTGTGGGCGATCGCATTAGGCGTTCATCGCCTTCGATTGCAATCGCTCAAATCTTAGCATCTCTAACCAAGGCTTTCTCGCCAAAGTCATTAAATCCAGATAACACTGCTCGATCGCTCTGGTGCGAATAGCCACTACTACAAGCCAGAACGGTGTGATTCGATCGACACCATATTTATGGGCAAGTTTCATAAAGCGAGGCAACACCTGAAAGCAACTTGAAGGCGATCGTCCTAAGCTGGCAACGATTGATAAGGGTGGCGTTTAGCGTGAATGTTGCGAATGTGGGTTTTAACCGTGTTGAGGCTGATGTGGAGCGTTGTAGCGATCGCCTGGTAGCTATATTCTCGTTTTAGCAAGAGCCACACTTCTGCTTCTCGATTAGTGAGGTGAAACTTTTTTTGCTCTGCCTGTATGTCCTGCTGCAACACTTCATCCCGATCTTCTAGCGTGACGAGGATGTACGTTTGATTGCTAAAGCCTGCGATCAGGTGATCGCCTGCGCTAGTTGTGAGCCAACACGCCGTCAATCGAAACGAGCGATCGTCCGATGTCTGATACTCCAGCACGACTGGTTCCGTAGCTGACTCCGCCTCTACGACCTGTTTCCACAACTCAGCTATAACGGTTGGTAACGTCGTTTGATACCTTTGGCTACTGGGCAGCGTTTGACAGAGCCGCTTCGCAGTTTGGTTCCAGTAGACAATGGTTCGATCAATTGAGAGTACAAGCAACCCTTTGGGGATGGTATCTACAAGTACACTCAACAACATTGAAGACGGTAGATCAGTGAAGCCGATCGCTGGTGCAGTGATAAAACCCGCAGCTGGGCTAACGTCTCTGGCGTAGGTGGGCAGACTATAGGGGCGGCGATCAGATTTGCAATTATGGGTTAGCATAGCTTCTCCAGACAACGGGGTAGGTTGGTTCAATCGCATGGCTCATACACCGCTGCTCATCGATCGTCCCTTCTAGCGGCGCTTAAGCTCTCGATGCGCTCAGGCATCTCATCTCGCGAGACTCTTGCTTGACACGCCCTGTCATTGCTGCTTGTTGCAGTTTCATAAAGGCATAAAAATCTTCCCGACCGTATTCTCTGGTCAAAAGTCGCCGTAGCTGCTCTTCAGCACTGACTGATAAATAACCTGTGGTCAGGACCTGCTGCACAATTTCGTGAATGGAATTCATGGTTAGACACCTCCAAGAAGACAGTTGCACATGTGGCAATGGGTAAAGTAGCGTTGACGAACAGCTTCATCCGATATTGCAGATGGCGGGGGGACGCATTGTTGTCATTGCTCTTCTAGATAGAAAGAATAAGCGAAAGGCTACGCTACATTGAACTAACGACCATTAGGAACCATTAGTCAGATCGTTAGGCATTACGTTAGAAGTCTCATAAGCCCTCATGACACCTGCCCCAAGCCAGACCGGAGAGACCTTTGCACGCGCTGAGACCCTTTGGGATCTGGGACGACTTTATGCGGATCTGGCATCTGCCAAGCGCGAAAAGCTTACTCCAACAGAAAAAGAGCACCTGCGTGGGTTGCTGTTGGGGCTGGGTCCTAAAGAGATTGCCAAGGAACTATGCAAAGGGGTCGGTGGTGTACGGGTGGCACTATGCAGCCTCTACCGCTATCTAGAAGCGCTCGGAGACTTGCCAGAAGGCAAAATCAACTCTAGAACGGTGATTCATACCTTGGAGGAAGCGGGGTACAAACTAGCACGTTCTGGTAGCCCTGTTGCCCCGCCTCCACTGCCCGCTCGGACGCAGCTTTCTGCTGACACTCAGACAGTTGGGATGCAGCAATCTGCCACTCAACAACCTAGTGGTTCCAAGCAGTCTCCTGCTTTGCGTGAGCGTTCCAGAGTGGTAATCAGTCACGGCAACCAGGAAGGGAGTCTGGGGTTTGCTCAACAGTTGCACGACAGACTGCAAGCGGTGGGGCACCACGTCTCGATTTTAGAGGAGAGCCATCGATCGCCCGACTGGTTGCCTCATCTGGATGCGGTACTGGAGCAGTGCGATTACTTTGTGCTGTTGCTAGCTCCTCAGTCTGCTGCCAGCGAGATGGTAACAGAGGCAGTGCGACGTGCGCGAGAAGCGTATGATGCTCATCCTAACCACAAGCCAATGCTGTTGCCTGTGCGGGTTGGCTTTTCGCTGGCGTTGCCGTTAAACCATAACTTGCGCGGTTATCTGCATGGGTTTCAACAGTGGGAATGGCGATCGCCCCTTGACACACCCATGCTGGTGCAAACGCTGCTCACGCTGTTGGCAGAGGCGCAACCCTTGTCTGCCAAGACGACGACTCAGGCACTACCCACGTCCTTTACAGCAGTAGAAGACCCCGATGCACCGCCCTTACCTGTGGCAGAGCCAGAGCTACCCTGGGGGCAAGTCAATCTGGTGTCAGCCTTTTATGTAGAGCGATCACCGATCGAGGCACGCTGCTATGAAACGATCGTTAAACCGGGAGCCTTAATTCGCATCAAAGCGCCCCGACAAATGGGCAAAACCTCGCTGATGTCGCGCATTCTCTATCATGGAGAGCAGCAAAACTATGTGACGTTGCCGCTGAGTTTTCAGCTTGCCGATCGCGCTGTTTTTGCCGATCTAGACAAGTTTCTGCGTTGGTTTTGTGCCAGCGTGGGGTTAGGGCTACAGTTGCCCAACAAGCTGAAAGACTACTGGGATGACATCTTTGGCAGCAAGGTTAATTGCAAAGCCTACTTTGAGCAATATCTGTTGCGCGAAATGGATTGCCCACTGGTGCTAGGGCTAGATGAAGTCGATCGCGTGTTTGAGCATCGCCATATTGCCGAAGACTTTTTTGGCTTACTGCGTGCATGGCACGAAGAGGCAAAAAACCGTGCTGTCTGGCAAAAGCTGCGTCTGGTCGTTGTCCATTCAACTGAAGTCTACGTACCGCTAGATAGCAATCAGTCGCCGTTTAACGTAGGATTGCCGATCGAACTGCCAGAGTTTAGCCCTGAGCACGTGCATGATCTAGCAACACGCCACGGGTTATCTTGGCGATCGTCGCACATTCAACAGTTGATGACTTTAGTAGGCGGGCATCCCTATCTAGTGCGGGTTGCTCTCTACCACATTGCTAAGCAGGATATGACGCTAGAGCAGTTGCTCCACACTGCGCCGACCGAAGCTGGACCCTACAGCGACCACCTGCGGCGACACCTGTGGAACCTGGAGCAGTACCCGGCTTTAGCCGCTGCTTTGGCAAAAGCGGTTGCCACTATAGAGCCAGTCCGTCTGGAAGCATCTCAGGCGTTTAAGCTCCATAGCATGGGACTGGTACACCTCAATGGAAATAACGTGACTCTGCGCTACGAGCTGTATCGTCAATATTTTCGCGATCGCCTGCTAGCTGCCTAACGTTCGCCACTCCTAACGCCTGCTCATACAAGGTGCCGAACATTAGGGATACCGTTAGTTTTCTTTCCTAAACCGTTAGGTGAAGATGGCATAAAGCCAAGTGGTGATGGCAATAGTTATTTGTTGCCTAAGCTCTGTAGAGGTTTAGTAAGGGGTTGAGTGAAAGATACAGCAGTGGGTCGATCGCGGCTAAGGCTTGCCGCTCATTGAGCCGTTTTAATAGCTGTTCAACAGGCTAGCTCAGTATAAATCAGCACAAAATGCTTGAAGTTTGTGTGAACCTGGCTTGAGGCACTGCCAGTCCATACGCTAGCGTTGGTAGTCTAGGGCAAGAGCATCTACATCAAGGTTGGCTAGAGGCGATCGACGTTTAGACAGTACTGCTTCTAAGTTCTACGGGATGTAAGTTCTACGAGATGAGATCATGAGACCAATCGCTAGAAAAATTACAACATTGCTGGCAGCGGTTGCTGTTGGTAGCGCGATCGGCGCTGAGCCTCTGCACGCGCAGATTGTGCCGAATCCAGGTGATGCAGGCACGATCGTGACTCCCGTTGACAACCGCTTTGATATTAGTGGCGGCACTCTTTCGGGAGATGGCACAAACTTGTTTCACAGCCTGTCTCAGTTCGGTTTAACCCAGGCTCAGGTGGCAAACTTTCTTGCCAATCCCGCTAATCGCAACATTCTGGTGCGGGTGACTGGGGGCGATGCCTCGCATCTGGATGGATTAATTCAGGTTAGTGGCAGCAGTGCCAATCTCTTTTTGATGAATCCAGCCGGGATTGTGTTTGGTACAAATGCCTCCCTGAACGTTGCTGGCTCCTTTGCTGCGACAACAGCGACTGGCATTGGTTTCGGTGCTAACTGGTTTAACGCCTCTGGTAGCAATAATTACGAAGCGTTAGGCGGTAATCCCAGCAGCTATGCTTTTGCCGTGGCGCAGCCGGGTTCCATTATCAATGCTGGCAGGCTGGCAGTCGGCGTAGGGCAACAGTTGACCTTACTTGGGGGCACCGTTGTCAGTACTGGCAGCTTGTTTGCTCCACAGGGACAGATTATTGTGGCAGCAGTGCCGGGGCAAAGTGTGGTGCGCCTCAGCCAGCCCGGAGCCATGCTGAGTTTAGACGTGCAGCGCCCAACGCCGACTGAGCGCGCCGAAGCTTGGACGCTGTCGGTGCTTTCCTTGCCTCAATTGCTTACAGGCGGGAGTGCCACCAACGCGACTGGTCTCACCGTTAATCCATCAGGGCAAGTTGTGTTGACAGGATCAGGTGTGCAAATTTCGCCCAGAAATGTGGCAGTACGAGAGGCAATTGCTGCTCCTGGTGGAACGCTGCTACGTGGCAACGTGCTGACTAATGCGTTTCCGCCAGTACCTGCTACTCCAGGTCCGTCGCCTGCTGATCGCGTACGTTCGCTTGCTCCCCCCGATCGGGCGTTGCCTCCTACTGTGAGTCCAGTGCCACAAAATGGTACGTTATTTACGCCTGACCGTCCCTCCCCTGCATCAGTACCTTTGGTTGCTTTGCCCTCTGTATCTAATGCTCCCGCCGTCTCTACGCCCTCTGCGCCGCCTAATGTGGCGTTGCCGCCTCTGCCTGCACCCCTTCCCAGCAGCCTTACCCCTGATTGTGGGGTTGCGTGCCCTATGCCATTGAAGCCGAACGACAATAACTCTTCCACGCCGATCGTGGTCTTTCCAGCCACTGGCGATCAAACTAACAGCATCGTCTTGCCCAAAGCCCTACCGCAGTATCCAACTCAAACGACGACAAGTCAGGCAAGTCCTGTACCAACCAGCTTGAATCAGGCACGTTCGACTCAGGCAAATTTGATACAAGCAAGCTCCACCCAGGCAGGTTCGGCTCAAGCCAGTGCCGCTGCCTCAATGAAGCCATTCTTACTATTGAGTGAGCCAGAAGAAAAATTGTCGGAGGACGCGATCGACGACATGAACCAGGCATCGGCACGATCACGCCGACTGGCAGCAATTAAAAAGCAAGTGCAAAAGCGCTGGCAACCACAGCCGCAGCTAGCTTCTCAGTTGCACTATCGACTGTTGTTAGATACGAAGGGTGCGATTCAGCAAGTGGTGCCGCTCGGGCAAGTCGCCGCTACATATTTAACTGACCTTAATCTAATGCCAGCAGCCGAGCCGACTGCAAAACGCACAGTGCCAAGATTTGAAGTCACGCTTACACTTAGTCCAGATGGTACGGTAGAAGTGCTCCAAAACTCGCTGACGTTGAAGAACTAGGTACGTGGGTGAAGAAGTGAAAGAGTGAAGGGTGGAGGCGGCTGTAAAAGCAGGGTGAGGGTATCACGATCGAGATGCGGTAATGGTTGCAACAGCAGAGTTGAGCTATGAATATCAGGTTGGTGGCAGTTTACCGCTCGATGCGCCCAGCTATGTCACCCGCCAAGCCGATCGTGACCTGTATGAAGGCTTAAAAGCAGGCGAATTTTGCTATGTGCTTAATTCCCGGCAGCTAGGCAAATCCAGCCTGCGTGTGCAAACGATGCGGCGACTGCAAGCTGAAGGTGTTGTCTGTGCCGCGATCGATGTGTCTGGCATTGGCAACCGAAACGTCAGCCCAGAGCAATGGTACGCTGGGGTTGCCTACTCGCTGGAAAGCAGCCTGGATCTGGTTCATCCTGTTGATTTACGGCTGTGGTGGCGAGAACACAGCTTTCTGCCGCCTGTGCAGCGCTTGGGCACGTTTTTAGAAGATGTGGTGCTGGCAGACAGTGATCGAGCGATCGCCATTTTTATTGACGAAATTGACAGCGTACTCAGCCTCGACTTTTTGATTGACGATTTCTTCGCGCTGATTCGCACTTGCTACAACAAGCGTGCCGATCGTCCCGACTACCAGCGCCTAACGTTTGCCCTGCTGGGTGTAGCGACTCCTTCAGACCTGATTCAAGACAAAAGCCGTACCCCCTTCAACATCGGCAAAGCTATTCCCCTTAGTGGCTTTCAGCTTGACGAAGCACAGCCCTTGCTCGAAGGCTTGCGGTCAACTGCCAACAATCCTCAAGCCATGCTGCAAGCAGTGCTGGCATGGACGGGTGGGCAACCGTTTTTGACCCAAAAGCTCTGCAAGCTCATTCATGCTGCTCCGGCTGCCGTTGGTGCTGGGCAAGAGGCACGGTGGCTAGAGCAACTGGTGCAGACCCATATCATTCACAACTGGGAATCGCAGGACGAACCACCGCACCTGAAGACTATCCGCGATCGCCTGCTGCGAAATCCACAGCGCACCAACCGTATTCTAGGCTGCTACCAAAAAATCTTGCAGCGTCAAACACTGTCAGCCGACGACAGTGTTGAACGCATGGAACTCAAGCTGTCTGGTATTGTCACCGAACAGCACGGTAGCCTCAGCCTTTGTAACCGTATCTATGCCTCTGTTTTCAACCAGGATTGGGTCACTGCAATCCTCTCTAGCCATCGCCCTTATGCGGATGCCCTGGATGCCTGGATGGGTTCCAACTGTCAGGATGCAGCTCATCTGCTGCGCGGACCATTGCTGCTACAGGCGCAACGGTGGGCTGTAGACAAGAGCTTAAGCGACGATGATTACCAGTTTTTGGTTGCCAGTCAGGCGTTAGATAAACAAATTGCGCTGGAGGCAGAGAAGGAAGTCACACGGTTGCTGGCAGATGCCCAAAAGCAAGCTAGACGAACCATCCATAAAGGCTTTGTTGTTCTGGCTGGGACTTTAACACTAGCGATCGCGTCCGGCTTTCTGGCATCCAAAGCAAACCAAAAAATGCTGGCAACCCAGACCGAGCTTCGGCAGGCAGAGAAAAAGCTGCAAGTCACTACGTACAACATGCGATCTGCCGAAGCTAAAGCCAAAAGTGCAGAACAGTCGCAGCAGCAGACCCGGCAGACTATGATTGCTACCCGGGCAGACTTGGCAGTGTTGCAGAACAACCTTTTAGAGGCACGCAAACGGGTTGCCTTTGCCCAGAATGACGCTCAAACTGCCGAGGCAAAAGCTCTGAGTGCAGAACAAATCCGGCAGCAGGCGCAGCAACAGGCGCTCAGTGCCCAAACCCGTTTGACTGCAACCACCATTAGCCTTAACATTAAGAGTCTGGAAACGACAGCGCTAGATATCCTGCAACGGTTTCAAGCCAACCAGATGGGCGAAATCGAGGCGCTTGTAGCGGCAATGCAGACGGGGCGAGAACTGGCTACGATCGCCAACCAAACCTCTGCCAGCAAGGCGATCGCCAGCAGCAAGCACTCCTCGCAGAGCTACCCCGTTACTAGCCCGCTGCTTGCCCTGCAAACGATTTTGAGCGGCATTCACGAACGCAACCAGATCGACTTTGGTCAGGGTTGGCTTGCCGATGTCAGCTTTAGCCCTGATGGCGCGCTGATTGTCGCTGCAGGTGAAGATGGCACTGCTAGTCTGTGGGATCTGAAGGGCAAGCAGTTGGCTCAATTCAAAGGGCACAGCGGACGCATTCTTAGCCTTGCCTTTAGCCCGAATGGTCGGGCGATCGCCACTGCTAGCGAAGATGGTACGGCTCGCCTCTGGGATTTGTCTGGCAACTACTTGCGACAGTTTAAGGGGCATCGCGGGCGTGTGTTAGGCGTAAGCTTTAGCCCCGATAGCAATGTGCTTGCCACCACTGGTGAAGACAACATCGTTCAGCTCTGGAGTATTGCCGGGAAGCCGCTGGCTCAACTCAAGGGTCATGCTGGCTGGGTTTTTGACATCAGCTTCAGCCCCAAAGGTCCTTACCTGGCAACCGCTGGCATGGACAGCACAACGAGATTATGGGACTTTCAGGGGAAACAATTGGCGCAGTTAGGTGGGCACAAAGGGAGAGTTTTAAGCCTTAGCTTTAGCCCAGAGGGTCAGTATCTCGCAACCGCAGGCTCAGATGATGCTGTGCAGCTTTGGGACTTGTCTGATCCTAGCCGCATTCAGGGCAAAAGCCAGTGGAAGACTAATCAAGGCAGGGCGTTAGAAGTTAGTTTCAGCCCTGATGGACAGCATGTTGCAACGGCTGGTGCAGATGGTACAACTCGACTTTGGACACTAACGGGACAGCCCCTTACCGTACTCAGGCGACATCGGGGACCTGTAAACAGCGTGAATTTTAGCCCTAATGGACAGATGCTAGTGACCGCTGGCGATGATGGTTCCGTTCGGTTTTGGGACTGGTCAAGGCAGCAAGCGAGAGAAACTAAAGCCTTTGGTGGACTGCCAGTGCCCAGCAGTGCAGGCTTTAGTGCCGACCGCTCGCAGGTGGCGATCGCGGGTGAAAATGGCTCTATCCAGATCTGGGATGTCGCTGGAGAACGGTTAGCGCAGTTTCAGAGTCCCAAGCACACGCTCAAAAGCATCAGCTTCAGCCCCAATGCCCAGCAACTGGTCACCGCAGCGGATGATGGCACTGTGCAAATTTGGGATGCATCTGGTAAAGCGGTTGCTACATGGCAAAGCAACCAGGGCAGGCTTTTGAGCGTTGACGTTAGCCCCAACGGCAAGCATGTAATGACAGTGGGCGTGGATGGCTCTGCTGGCACCGCTAAACTGTGGGATGTGTCGGGACGGCAAATAGCCTACCTGCGTGGACGGCATCGCTGGCTGGTTAGCACCAGCTTTAGCCCTGACGGTAAGACGATCGCCACTGCTGGCGAAGATGGTACTGCTCGCCTCTGGAATCTATCTGGACAGTCGATCGCCCAACTTAAAGGGCACTCCAGTTGGATTCTGCACGTGAGCTTTAGCCCTGATGGTACAAAGGTTGCTACGGCTGGCGAAGATGGTACTGCTCGCCTTTGGGATCGTTCTGGCAAGCCATTAGCACAACTAAATGGTCACTGGGGCAGTGTTGCTAGTATTAGCTTCAGCCCCGACGGTAATCAACTTGCTACCGCTGGTGAAGATGGCACTGCCCGCCTCTGGGATCTGTCTGGTAGACAACTGGCACAATTTGATACCCGTCAAACGCAACTGCGCGGTGTGGAGTTTAGCCGAGATGGTAAGGCACTTTTTACCGTTGGTGAAACGGGCAAAATTCAGCAATGGCACCTCGCTAATCTAGATGAACTGCTCACTCAAGGCTGCAACTGGCTACAAGAATACCGTGCTAGCCATCGGCAGGCGAAAAACCGGGATCTTTGTGAGCGTTAAGCAGTTGCTACGATCGCAGGGCGCTAAAGACTACACCATGAAAACGACTATGATTCCGTTTAGCTGGCTGGCGCTCAATTTTCTGTGGTATCTGCTAGTTGGCTTTTTACTCGCTTACACGCCGTCTTGGGCACAAGCGATCGTGCTGCCGTTTGCCTTTGCCCTCACTTTGGCAAAGCTCTTGATGCTGCCTCCAGTGATCACGTGGACACTTAGCAGTGGTTTAGCTGGAGGACTTGCCAATGCCTTTGTGGGTAGCGTGTTTGGCATTCCAGAAGGGCAATTGGCAACTGCATTTGCGATGGTTGTTTTTTTGGCTTGGACGGTGCCGGGGTTTGCCAGCCTGGCGATCGCAAGCATCATCAGCGTAGCAGCCGCGTTCCTATGGGCAAAGACAATGAGCCTGTCCAGCATCTTAGGTAGCGCAGGCATGGGTGCGATCGCGGGCATTTTGGCAATGACCTTACCTGAAGCGATCGCGGGTGCAAGAAATGACCTAATCAAACTGTTTGGGAAGCCCAACACCTTTCTTATTCTCAGCAGTGTCTCCCTAGTGGGCTTAGCGCTGGGACGGTGGGGCAAACAATTATTTTCTAGCACCTTCTAGCAGCAAGCCATTAGTAGTTAAGGATGATCAGAAAGCTGATGGCTAAGAACCTGGCAAGGTTTACTATTGCTGCGATCGCCTGGCTTCAAAGGCATACATTAGTGTGATGGTACAGAAGGAGTAAAGCTCTAAGCGCGATCTGTCACTCATCCCACTCGAACTTCATAGCTCAAACCTATGATACGAGCAAAGTTTAGAACAAAACAAGCCAAAACTTAGATATCCAGTAGAGCTGAAACACTAACGGCAACTTAGTGCTCGAGCGCTCGACCAAGGCCGGCTAACGGCATTATGTAGCGGCGGCAGATGATTTTGGCAACCTCACTAGTGGGTTTCACCCTTCCAATGTCGTAATAGGCTAAACCTTAAAGAGAGCCGTCCATGTATCCCGACCAACCCAACCGTCCGCTTCCAGCCCTTTCGCTTCTTGGAAAAGCTTCACTGCGGCTTCAGTATCACTTCCATACCAACCGTCGGGACCATCTACTCCAACTGAATAACCCAACTGAAGCAAGCGTTGTTGAACGTGCTTGACAATCACTCCATTAATCAGCGGTGAGGTGAGATAAAGTTGAGGCTCCCCAAGTTCCTCATAAGACAGCTCATTCAGATCCAATGGACCATTCTCACCTTGATAGAGAGGTATTCCGTAGCCGCGAATCTGATATGAATAGCGTGATCGGAGTTGAACTTGCCCACCATTGCTATTGTTGCTAGCCGAGGTATTGCCTTCGATAGTAATTACTTCACTTTGGTTTATCACGCGTTCCACAAAACCAATGTGATCGGATGTCCCATCACCATCCCAATCAAACAAAACGATTGCACCAACCTGTGGCATACTTTGCCATCGCCCTTGCTGGCGATAATACTTCTCAATATAGGGGCAATAGGCAGCACCGCGTTCGTTTTGCACCCCTCGAAGCTCGGTTAATCCAGCTTTATCAAGCACCCAACTGACAAAGGTCGCACACCAGGGAATACCGTTGATCCCATACCATTCGTTGTACTTAACACGGTTCGTACCGACTGGACTCTCGGATATTCCTAACTGGGACGCAGCAATGGTAAGAACCTTTTTAGCTGTAGTCATAATTAGCCTCCTCTTTTTCGGGAACGGAAAGTATATGACTGAAAGAAAAATGTGTAATTGGAAGCAGGGTCTAACGTTCCTAATTACCTGCCGCAGACAACCCTGAACGCTTACAGACAACTTTTCGGCGGTCGAATACATTGGGTTTGTTATGTTGTGCCACTCACTAGGAATTTGAAATTGCTATTCAACAGCATTGAGTGAGTAAACTACTAGATCAAGATAACGAGTTGATTTACCCTGTATACCCTCAACATTAAAATTAGCCGCAACTCCAACATCACCATTAGCGGTCAATGATGAAACATCTAAAGTCTTGATATATTTATCATTAACAAAGAGTAGAGCCTCACCGTCCTTGATATATGCACTGATCTTATTAGAACCGTGAGGAGATAGATCTAAATTAGGAACACTACCAGCCTCTTTCGCTGCTCGATATCCTTCTTGACGTGAATTGTGAAGAACATAGGAGCTGTTGTTAGACTGAACAAATAAATCGAAGGTATCAGATACATCTGACTTTTGAATTCTACGAAATACAAACCCATACGACCAATCTCCGATATCAGTGTCATAAGGATTGTAAAAGGTTGCTTCAATAATTATGTTACGTTCGTTAAGTCCCAATGTCTCCACATTAACGAGCCCTTTTGCATGATCCAATTTGCCAGACCTTGGGGGCAATATTTGACGAGCTTTCTGTCGCCATTCTTTAGCAATTTCTTTCGGAGAAGAAGATGGTGAGTTTGTAGCAGACGGTGCTGGAATTGAGGTGGAAGCTTGCTGTGTAGGCTGATGTGGCTTTTTGACCCACTCTACAGCGATCGAGGCAAAGGCAGGAATGGCGACTAATGCAATTGCAATAATCCACGGTTGCTTGCTGCTGGAGTTATTGTCAGACACAATTTCTTTCCTTTGCACCCTAAACTAATACATACAAAACTAATACACACACTTACGCCATCTTTGATCAATGTTTAACCTAATCTACTAGGTTACTGTACGAGCAAGTTTTGGTACTGCTATTGAGGATACGCCTTAACAAACTTGTGATCGTGCCCGAATCAATAACTTCCCTACTAAGACCTACCTAGAATAGAGCGATATAATCATTTATTAGACTGACAAAGTCTGTCTATCCACCCCATATGAAGGGTATAGGCTGACGCTTGCAGTCTTAGATCCTTGATTTGAATGATCTAAGTTAAACCCTCGCAGCTTAAAAGATCGAGGTGATGAGGTTCTGCTTTGTCTGCATATTAGCCTTGTAAAAAGAATAAGGTTAACAACTTTAGATTATTTTTGGTTTTTAGGTTCATCTCTCTTCATTAACTATCAGCTCGATCGCCCTCTACTGCGAAACTAAGTGCTTCGTAAGTTAAAAATCAAGCAACGTATACCCATTTCTTGATTTTCGATAAGCATTCATTGATTTCAGATTCAGGTTTCTTGAATTTGCATAAGTATTACTTAATTCAAGTAAGCGTTTCTTGATTTCAGGTTTGTGTTTGTTGATTTCAGGTTCAGGTTTCTTGATTTGAGATTCAGGTTTCTTGATTGCGGTGCTGAAACAGCGATCGATCAATTAATTTACGAATGCAGCGAAACCTTAATGAGCCGAAAGGCTGTGAACTGCCATATCCAAAGTGCTTAGGAACTTAGCTACAGAGATCTGGCAAGCTTGTTTGCTTTTCTGCTCAAGGGCAAGCAAATTGAACGGCGGGCTAATCTAGCGTGATAAAAGGTTCAAGCATCTTCTCTGCTTGGTTTTCAAGCCGATGACAACCGTTGGGCTGAGAAAATGTTCAACGGTAAGGGTGCAAGAAAAGCTACAACAGGGGAAGGACATTGCAATCCGTTCTCTCCTCTTGCTTAAGATATGACTGCTTCTCCTTTTGCTGCCGAACGGTTGCTTTTCACTCCGGCAACGCCTGCGGCTGATGCCGTGCCGACCATCTTTGCGTTTCCCAATGAGTACAGCGTTGGCATTACTAGCCTGGGCTATCAGGTTGTGTGGGCAACTCTAGCAGCACGGGCTGATGTGCAGGTGAGCCGCTTGTTTACTGATGTACAGGAGCCGTTGCCATCGGAGCCTGAACTCCTGGGCTTTTCGCTGTCTTGGGAATTGGACTATGTGAATGTGCTCAATTTGCTAGAAGCGCTAGAAATACCTATTCGGGCAATTGAGCGATCGGACGCGCAGCCGCTAGTGTTTGGTGGTGGTCCTGTGCTGACAGCGAACCCAGAACCGTTTGCGGCTTTCTTTGACATCATTTTGCTGGGCGATGGAGAACTGCTGCTGGGCGAGTTTATCACTGCGTATCGCTCGGTACGTCATGCCGATCGCCAAACTCAACTTCGCCACCTAGCGCAGGTGCCAGGGATTTATGTACCTAGCTTGTATATGGCAACCTATCACAGCCCTGATGGTGCCTTAGCGTCGATCGCGCCCCTTGATGCAGACATTCCAGCGCTGATTGAAAAGCAGACCTATCGGGGCAATACCCTCTCGGCATCGACCGTCGTCACCGAGAAAGCAGCTTGGGAAAACATTTACATGATCGAAGTGGTGCGAAGCTGCCCAGAGATGTGCCGCTTTTGCCTTGCCAGCTATCTGACGCTTCCGTTTCGGACGGCAAGTGTGGAGGAGTCGCTAATCCCGGCGATCGCGCAAGGATTGACTGTTACCGACCGCCTCGGCTTGCTTGGTGCCTCTGTCACCCAACATCCCGAATTTGAAACGCTGCTAGATTATCTCAATCGTCCCGACTACGATCATGTGCGACTCAGCATTGCCTCGGTGCGGACAAATACCGTCACGCCCAAGCTGGCAGCAACGCTGACAAAGCACGACACTCGCTCGATTACGATCGCCGTGGAAAGTGGGAGCGATCGTCTGCGACAGATTATCAACAAAAAGCTGACCAACGACGAAATAATCCAGGCAGCCATGAACGCCAAAGTAGGCGGACTCAGTAACCTCAAGCTCTACGGGATGGTGGGCGTACCAGGTGAGGAACCAGAAGACCTCGATGAAACAGTGGCAATGCTGCGAGACATTAAGAAAACCGTGCCAGGATTGCGTCTGACGTTTGGTTGTAGTACCTTCGTGCCCAAAGCGCACACACCGTTTCAATGGTTTGGTGTGAATACTCAGGCTGAAAAGCGGCTGCAATTCCTTCAAAAGCAGTTGCGCCCACAAGGTATTGAGTTTCGTCCTGAAAGTTATAACTGGTCGGTCATTCAAACGCTGCTTTCGAGGGGCGATCGTCGTCTGTCACAGTTGTTGGAATTGACCCGTCACTATGGCGATTCACTAGGCAGCTACCGTCGCGCCTTTAAGGAACTGCGGGGCAAACTTCCTAACCTGGACTACTACGTTTACACCAATTGGCAACTAGAGCAAACGCTTCCCTGGAGCCATTTGCAAGGTCCATTACCACAAGCCACGTTACTCAAACATCTAGCAAGCGCCAAGGAACATTTTAAGCGATCAGCTGAGGTGCTCCCCTTGTTGCAGTAGGGTGGAGGTATCAGGCTAAAGGGAACGCTATGCAGAACACGGCAGAATACTACTGCGCTTACTGTGGCGAAGAAAACACCACGTTTGTAGATATCAGCGGTGGCAGTCAGCAGTCGTATGTAGAAGACTGCCAGGTTTGCTGCCGACCAAACATTCTTTATGTGCGGATTGACGAAGAGACGCTAGAGATTGAAATTGACAGTGAATACGAAGGTTGAGGGGATTTTTCTGTAGGATGTTTGTCTCTTAAAGCGAAGAACCAGACCCAATCTGGCACATTCCTCTTGAGCGCAGAGCTTCAACTTGAAGAAGCCCTAGGTTCAAGCGTAAAGGTGTCAAATTGAATCTGGTACAGTAATGCTTGCTGAGAAGCAGGCTACCAACTTATAGAAACAAAAAGCTTTTTGTCCTTAAGGTTGTGCTGCACTCAGACAACCTTTTCTAAAGGTTACGCAGGTTTGCCAAGTCAGCCTTACCCTAGCGACTTGCCTGTTCTGCTAAGCAATTTACCAAATTTCTGGATGGGACCTTTGAGACCGCGATGAGCGGTTGAAGCCGCTTCGGTCGTTTGTTCCCCAATCTTGGTCATGACTTCGGCAATGTCAGACGCATTGGCAGTTTTGCGCTTGAGGGTTTGCTTCAGTTCCTTCAACCCATTGGCAATTTCTTGCAAGCTTTCGTTATCAGACTTGTGCAGTAAGCCGTACCAATGGTCGATCGCCCCAATAGCTGTATCGGTATCAACCTTAGTCAAGTCACTTTCTAGCGTTTCGCTCAACGACTCAATTTGTTCAGCCGCTTCCTTATCTTCGGCTTTGCCAAGCGATTGCCCTGCTTTAGACAACTGCTTACCCAACTTCTGAAGCGAAGTCTTCATGCCCTTATCTGCTTCAGCCGCAATATCGCTGGTTTGGTCGCCGATGTGAGACAACACTTCACCAATGTCATGCCCTGTCGCCTTACCACCTTTTAGAAGTTGCTTCAGTTCTTTCAATCCATTCGCAAGTTCCTTGACTGCTGGCTCTTTAGCTTTTTGCAGGGTGCCGTGCCACTCGTCGATCGCGCCGAGAGCAGCCTCAGTGTCGATCGAGGTCAGATCACCACCCAACGTTTCCAGTAAAGAGTCAAGTGCTTGCGTGTCGTTGTTAGAACCTTGATCAGGGGCAACAGCCTTGGAAGCGGCACCGCTCTGTTGGTGCTTTTGTTCGGTTTCCTTAGAAGCACTTTGCTGGCTCTTAGAATCTTGCTTGCTCGTCATAATTTGTTGTGTGAGGAACGAATGTACAGGCATAGCCTAATGAAGCAAAAGGTATTGTTTCCTCTTTCAAAAGAGTCAACTGCGAGCGAGTTTCAGGCTGCATAAATGGCTCGATCGAAAGAGGCTTCATTTTGTTCTTTGACCTATCCATACGCGCCGGTGAACTAGAGATTGCGATCGTGATCCCCATGTTCAAGGCACGCTTAATGGTTTCAAGGGCTTTGATCGCGTCAAACTTCCCCTACGCTAGATTTATTGCGCCCGATGTCTGCCATGCTACAGATTTATGGTTTTCTAGCAGCCGTTAAGCTATCAGTACTGAAGTGTTAGAAGCTGAGACCTATGTCGAAAGAACCCCGCTTAGATGAACAGGTCATTTCGCAGGCTGCCCAAGCAGCTTTGTCTAGCCAGTTAGAAGAGGCAGAAGACTTAAACCTTGATGTCAGCACGGATGTCTTGAAAGCGGCTCAAGGTAAGGCAGATTCTGTCTCTATTAACGGGCGGGGCGTTGTGGTGCAGGATGTTCGGGTAGACAAGATGGCGGTACAGACCGATCGCCTTTCCTTTAATCCGCTTAGCATTCTGCTGGGGCAACTAAAGTTAGACCAACCGCTTGATGCAACGGCTCAGATTGCCTTGACAGAAGCTGATTTGAACCGAGCAATGCAGGCAGAAGCTGTTACCCAACGCTTGCCTTCGTTAAAGCTTAATGTGGAAGGAGAACCCGTCACTGTAGAACTTGGGCAACCTGTTGCAGTAACGTTACCGGCTGATGGCAAGATTGGACTGGATGGTACTGCCCTTCTGCATGAGCGGGAAACGACTCGGCAGGTTGGGTTTGCAGTAGTAATTCTGCCTCGTACTGGTCAGCAGCCTGTGCGCTTAGAATCATTTGTTTGTGAATCTGGAGAAGCTCTTTCAATCGAGTTCACGATCGCCCTTCTACAAACGTTTAAGCAACTGTTAGCGCAGCCTTACATCGAGATTGAAGGCATGGCAATTAAAGTCAAACGTATGGAAATTCAAGCAGGCAAACTATTGGTTGAAACTGAAGCTCATATTCCTCAAATGCCTTCGCTGTAGTCGCACAGTCAACAGCAAAAGGATGAACGCAGTTGAAACCCGGTCCCTTCGTAGTGCTTAATTTAGCCTTCCTAATTTAACTGTCAGGTTTTTCAAGCAACTGCTCTGTTGGATCGCACAAATATTGTGATAGCAACAACTCAAGCTGTGGAATGGCGATCGGTTTGCTGAGGTAAGCGTTTGCTCCGGCTGTGATGAATGTTTCGCGATCGCCTGCCATCGCCATGGCTGTCACCATAATTACTGGAATGTCTTGTAGCGTTGGTTGAGCGCGAAGTGCGGCAAGCAAATCTAGACCCGTACGATCGCTAGTGAGCTGTACATCTAGTAAAATCAAGCGAGGCTGTAAGTGCTGCACTGTCTCTAAGAAACGATCACTATTCCGCAGATGCTCAACCTGGTGCCCTAGTGCGTGGAGATAATCTTGAAGCACGATGGCACTACAGGGATCATCTTCTACAACGAGAATGCGGTGCGCTGTCTTAGACGGGGTGTAGAGTGCCTGGGGCATAGATGACGCAGATGCCACAACCTGAGATGGGGCTGCTGTTTGAGCATCTGGTAGATAAAGGGTAAAGCGGCTACCTCCACCCTCGATCGACGTCACAGTAATATCGCCGCCATGCAGTCGGGCAAGATTGCGAGAAAGCGCTAACCCCAGCCCTGTACCGGCATACTGACGATTAAGCTGGCTATCAAGCTGTGAGAACGGCATGAACAGATGTGGGATCTGGTTAGCAGCAATACCAATACCGGTGTCTGCAACCGTAAAGGCAACCCCCTGCGACTGTCTGGCAACGATGAGGGAGACGGTACCTGTTGGCGTGAACTTAATCGCATTCGAGAGCAAGTTGATGAGAATTTGCTTCAAGCGACGCTCATCGGCAAAGCAGATGTGAACGGCATGGTCAAACTGACTGAGTAACTGCAAGCCGCGATCGTACGCCTGTTCGCGCATGAGGGTTAGACAATAAGTACAAAGCTCTAAAACATTGATTTCAATGGGGTTGATGTTATCTTGACCAGACTCAACTTTTGCTAGGTCTAAAATATCGTTGATGAGCAGAAGGAGGTGATCCCCACTGCTGTGAATGTGGCTGATATATTCAGCTTGCTTAGCGTTTAGCTCACCAAAGATTTGCTGCTCTAACAGCTGCGATAAGCCCAGAATAGCGTTGAGCGGAGTCCGTAGCTCATGGCTCATCGTTGCCAGAAACTCGCTCTTGGCACGGTTAGCAGCTTCTGAGAGGCGCTTTTCTTGCTCTAGTTCCTGCGTGCGTTGCTGGACGAGGTGTTCTAGCCGCTCATAGCTTTGAGCGTTAGAGATTGCGATCGCCGCTTGATCAGCAATGCGCTGGAGTAGCTGAATTTCTTCTTCTGTAAAGGTGCGATAGCAGGTTGTGGTATGGAGTGAGATAGCCCCAAAAAGCTGACCACTAATCAAGATGGGAGAGGAGAGTACGGAGCGTACCTGCGCTTCCTCAATTTGACGTTTACGGGCAGCGGTTAGCGCTACTCGATTGTAATCAGGTGCATGGAAGAAGCGACGTTGGTGGAAGTCAGAGCTTAAATTCAGTAGATCAGGAAAGTCTGTTAGCGGCACCTTAAAACTAAGCTCCGAAATCACCTGATCGTTTGTCCGCCATTCATGACTAACTTCCACTTCGCTCGTAATGGTTAGAATCATCACGCGATCGACATTGAAGCCTTCGCCAGTGAGATTGGCAATCTCTTGCAATATATAGCCGGCATCAAGGCTAGAGTTGAGCGTCTGGCTGATCTGATTGAGCAGCTTTTCGCGCTGTGCCTGCTGCTGCACCTGGGTAAACAGTTGCGCTTGCTGAATGGCAATGGCGACCTGGATTGCTAGTTGCTCTAATAAGGCGATTTCAAACGGTTGCCACTGGCGGGCTTGAGAGCATTGATGCACTGCCAAAATGCCCCAAAGCTGCTCACTTTGCAGGATCGGTACAACTAGCTTGGCTTTAATCGCCAACCGCTGCATGATTTTCAGGTAGTCAGCCGATACCCCCTGCTGTGAAAAATCATTGACAACGTACGTTCTCCCTTGCTCATAAGTCGCCGCCTGATCGCGATACCAGACTTGATGAAGATTGCTGTCTGTATGGACATCCCATATCGGTGCAACCGAATCTGCTACTAACACGCCTTCAGTGGTTGCATCAAAGCGGTAGATGAGTACGCGATCGGTCTGCAAAAACTGGCGCACTTCCGCCACAGTCCGATAGAGGATTTCTTCCAGGTTAAGTGATTGTCGAATCCGAAGGGCGATCGTACTGAGCAGCCGCTCACGCTCTGTTTGTTGATAAAGCTGCCGTTCTGCGCGCTTTCGCTCGGTAATATTGCGCTCGATAGCCAGCACTTCATCCTTGCCACAAACCACCATCCGCGACTCTTGTTCGCGCCATTCACCATTAATTTCTATTGGGTACTCAAAGGTCTGTACTTCGCCTGTTGCCAGCGTTTCTGCAATATATGCCAGCCGTTCCTGTGCGACTTCTTGTGGTAAATACTCCTGAAATTTTCTGCCAATGATTTGGTCAAGCGGCAGTGCCAATTCACTGGCTCGATCGGTTTTGCAGTCTAGATTGGTGCCATCCCGATGATGCCGAATCCAGAAGTCAGGGATCAGATGTAGCAGGGCACTGTTTTTTGCTTCACTTTCCCCCAGTGCCTGCTCAGCGTTCTTTTGTTCGGTGACGTCTCGCCCTGTTCCCTGTATTTCGACCACCTTGCCTTGCGGATCACAAATGATCCGATCGATCCACTGATACCAACGCAATTCACCCTCCAATGTTATGAAGGGCTGAACGGCTGTGATCACTGGGCGCTCGTGGCTCAGTGCAGCAATTTTCGCTTGCAGCGATTCCCGCATACTTTCTGGCACCAGCGAGATGAGGTTTAGCCCAATCAGTTCAGCGTGAGTTTTGCCATACCCCCGGCAGTAAGCTTCATTGACAAAGGTAATGGTGCCATCGGGCAAAAAGCGATTGATCATTTCTGTCTGGTCTTCAACGATCGCTCGATACCGTGCCTCACTCTGCTGCAACGCCAGTTCTGCTTGTTTGCGTTCCGTAATGTCTTCGCTGGTGCCTTCGTAATACAGCAACTCACCCTCTGCATTAAAGACTGCACGAGCGTTTTCGGAAATCCAGATGGTACTGCCGTCTTTGCGGTAGACCTGCGATTCAAACTCCTCTACGGTGCCGTTGGTTTGCATCAGGCGGACAAACTCGTCGCGTCGATTGCTCTCTACATAAAGCTGCTGTCGAATGTCACTTAAATGCGTGATGAGGTCAGCGGGCGAGTCGTAGCCATGTAGCTTTGCCAGGGCTGGATTGGCGCTGAGATACCGTCCGTCTAGCGTGGTCTGAAAAATACCTTCGATCGCATTCTCAAAGATGCTGCGATATTTTGCTTCGGCTTGCTGCAAGGCTGTCTCTGCCTGCCGCCGTTCAGCAATCTCGGCTTGCAGGGCGGCATTTGCCAGTGCCAGTTCAGCAGTGCGTGCGGCTACGTCTGCTTCTAGCTGTTCGTGCGCGGTTTTGAGCGCTGCCTCTGTTTGTTTATGCTGGGTAAGGTCGCTACTTGTTTCCAGAATCGCCAGTGGACGACCGTTTTCATCGCGTTGTAGTACCCAATGGCTTGCTACAACGCTTGTGGTGCCGTTGCGATGGGTATGCATAATCTCGCCATCCCAACGTCCCTCTTGCAGCAACTGCGCCTTAATCTGCTTGAGCGATCGAGGAAATTGAGTTTGCAGGAGAGTGTGAACATTCTGCCCTAGCGCTTCGATGGTTGTCCAACCATAGCGCTCACGTGCGCCTCGGTTCCAGAACGAAATCGCGCCATTCAGGCTAAACGTCATCATCGCGTCGTTGGTTAGATCCAACAACTGCATCTGTGCGTGTAGCGTTTCTGCCTGCATTTCTAGCAGTGCTTGTGCCTGTTTGCGTTCCGTAATGTCGATCGCGATCCCCACAAACCCGCTCGGCTGTCCGTCAGCACCATGCAGTAAAGCATTAATGACTTCTGCCCAAAACTGGCTCCCATCTTGGCGCTGCAACAACAGCTCACCTCGCCACGGGATTGCCTTTGTTGTGCGCGTCAGCAGTTTACGGGCGACTTTTTGACCGTTTTTGCCAACGAGCAAGGTGTAAATGTTTTGCCCGCTAACCGTAGCGGCTTGCCACTGGAACAGTACTTCAGCATACCGATTCCAGTAAATAATGTGCCCCTTGCGATCGGTTGCAATCACCACATGGCAAACCTGATCAAGCAGCGATGCCTGAAACAGAACTTGTTGTGAATGCTCATGGTTTTGGCGCTGTGATGATTCCAGTCGCGTTTCGAGTTGCTGCTGGTAGGTTTCGAGGTCGCAAAGAGACTGTTGCAACGCTTCAAAAGTGGCATCATCTCGACAGTATTTACGCAGACTCTTAAAGCGTTCTGCTTTCATACACGGTATTGCAATATGTTCATCTAACCGTAGCAAAATACTTAGACTCTTTTGTAACATTAATTAGCTTCTGCCATCGAGCCAGAGCTTGATGCAAAAGCGCTTTAGGATCTCCTAGCGACCCCGCCGATCTTTGGTAATGGACAGAAGATAAACAGGCTGTAGAAATAGAGTGCCCTCTGCTCTAACGTTTGCTTCATGCAGACACACCGTTCGTCTCGGAAATTGTTTGTTAGGAAAAAAGTACTTTTTAACGCTCGACCAAAGACGTTGCCGTTGCCTTATTCTTCTGTGCTAAACGTAGGAACATTGCGGTTCCGTCGCGTTGAATCTTTGTTGCTATAGTGCTCTCATCTACAACACATCTGCAACAACGGTTGTCCAGAATGCCTCAAGTCTCACTGTCTACGCTGGTTGCTCAGGTTCGCTCTGGCGAGTCGCTGGTCAGTTTCCCGACGGATACTGTGCCTGCACTTGGCGTCCGCCCCGATCGCGCCGATCTGGTGTTTGCTGCTAAGCAGCGCAACCTCGATAAGCCATTGATTCTGATGGCAGCTACGATCGCTGAACTGTGGTTGTATGTCACTGGTAGTCCTGCAGAACGTCAGCACTGGCAGCAAATTGCCGAGCAGTACTTGCCAGGAGCCTTAACGCTGGTGTTGCCCGCTAGCGATCGCGTTCCGCCAACCATGAACCCAACGCAACCAACGACGATCGGCGTGAGAGTGCCTCATCATCCTGTTGCGATCGCCATTCTTGCTCAAACGGGTGCCCTCGCCACCACTAGCGCTAATCGCTCTGGTCAACCCGCGTTGCAAACAATGGCTGAAATTGCTGTTGCCTTTCCGCAGGTGTTCACCCTTCTGCCCTCAGAAGAGGAGGCTTTGGTGCCAACCGATCGCGCTCCCCAGCCCTCTGGTGTAGCTTCAACGGTCATCCGCTGGACGGGCAAAGATTGGGAAATTTTGCGACAGGGCGCAGTGCGATTGGAGCGTGAGGGCTAAGGACTGAAGGCTAAAGGCTAAAGGCGATTCAAAACTCAAAACTCCTCTCACCCTGTCACCTGTGCGTTTCCCCTCACTTTTTACCTAAATTGAGGCACTCTAAAGTACAGGAGTGTGCTTTGCTGAGACGATACTCTGCATTCACTTTCACTGTAAAGTCATGGACTGGACGGCTCTGATATGGCTGGGATTGGGTTTAGGGATGGGTTTAAGTATCCGTTGGCGATCGCCGCGATTGTCAGTGGTTGAATCGGCTGCGCTTCCTGACTGCCCAATGGAGCCAGACCAGCCAGAGTTGCAATCGCTGCAAGTGGCTTATCAGTTAGCGACCGAAATAAGTCAGTTTAAGGGTGGCTTTCTGGCGCGTATCTCCCACGAGTTGCGATCACCGCTCAATGGCCTGATTGGCATGCAGCAACTTATTCTAGAAGACTTGTGCGATGACCCTGAAGAGGAGCGGGCATTTATCGCACAGGCAAATCAGTCAGCGCTGAAAATGATCAAAGTTTTAGACACCGTGCTGGATGTTGCAAGGCTAGAGCATGGCAGGCTGAACATGGAAATACAGCCGCTCCAGCTAGCAGAACTGCTGCAAACAATACACGACCTAACGTATCTTCAGGCAGTCGATCGCAGTCTCCAACTCCAGGTGATACTGCCTGAGGCGGATCTGTACGTTCTTGCCGATCCCCATCGCTTGCAGCGGGTGTTGCTGCATCTGGTTGATGGGACGCTCGCCCAAATGCAAGAAGGCAGCGTTCAGATCTCTGTTTCTGTAGCGCCAGATTCTATATCATCCGATTCTATGTCGTCAGAAATGGGATACGCCCACATTTGGATTGATAGCGATCTGCCACCTGCGCTTAGTGAACCCATTGATCTACTACAAACTCCTGCTGACACCACAACGCCTGTCCCTTCACCAGGGCTAAATTTGCTCACTAGCCAAATGCTAGTTTCGCTGATGCAGGGAACGCTGACAGTGTTAGCGTTGCCTACAGGTGCTGAAACGCCTGCTCACGAGGTAGCACCTCAACGCCTGCGGATGCAGTGTTCGCTCCCTCTGGTAGAGGCTGATGAAGAGTGAAGAGGTGGGGGCAGAAGGCAGGAGGCAGAAGGCAGGAGGCAGAAGGCAGGAGGCAGAACTAATAAGCAAAACTTCCTCTGCTTCCTCTGCTCCCCCAGCCTCCCTACTCCTCACTCCCTCTACATTTTCCGATAAACGGTTTCAGCAACGCGCTTAAGACGACGTAGCTGTGCTTGCATATCGTCACGAGTCCAGGTGGCGGCGAAGGTATTGAACCCGAAGCGGATGAGTGGATTGGGGATCGCAAATTCAAAGCGGTTGAGGAGGCGAGTGCCTTGCAGTTCGGGGTTACATTCCCAGCGATCGCGTCCTTTAAAGAAGCCGTTGAACTCCCACACAATCAAGCCGGGTTCGCGTTGTACGACCACGCTGTTGAGTGCAGGCTGCACAACGGGGACTTGGATCACAAAGCGACTACGCCCACCCAGTTCGGTTGACCATTCATCGATCGGTTCGCAGCGCAAAGCAGGATTAAGCCACTGATGCATTAAAGCGCGATCGGTCAGGCATCGTTCTACGGTGGTGGCGCTGGCATCAATTTGAATGGAATGTTCAAAGACCTGCGGCTCAGGCATATTTTTTCTCTTCGAGGCTTTCATACTCATCAAGCTTATTCATCAAGACAGATGAAATAAACAGGCATATCGTGAAAGACTGCCTCTAACTTAAGTGATAGTTCTAGCTTCACTGCGTTATTTGTTACCACTGGATCTTTGATTGCTTTCAGTTTGATTAGCCCTTGCGCTACAACTGCGATCGCAAATTAGCCTTCAGATGTTAACGATTATGGGGTATACATCTAGTCAGTTACCTTAACCCAAAGGTTATCTTTGTACGTTTTCTGCCGAATTTGAGAGTGATGTAGGCAACCATGAACGAAATTTTGCAGCAACTTGGGTATGTATCCGGGATACAGACGCTAATATTTTCAGGTGCTTTAGTGGCGCAGACCCCGTCGGCTGCACCCGTAGAAACAAATCCTGTTACCCCCTTTTTAGCAGGACTTGGCTTGGGGTCGTTAGGTCCCACCTTGCTAAATCTGCTTGGGGCGATTCTTATTCTTGTCGTCGGTTTGCTCGTTGCTTTGATTCTAAGCAAGGTAGTCGGTGGTCTGCTTAAGAAAACCGATATAGACAACCGGATTGCGGCTTCAATCATGGGGCAGCGCCCTGGCAGTGAACCGTTTCCCATTGAGAAAGTGCTTGCCAGCGTTGTTTTTTGGATCGTTGCGGTTGTAGCAGCCGTCGCCTTTTTAGATGCGCTGAATCTAACAACGGTCTCTCAACCGCTGAATAACTTCCTGAATCAGATTTTTTCCTATCTACCGAAGCTTGGTTCGGCTGCCATTTTGGTGGCGATCGCCTGGTTACTGGCAACGCTAGCAAAAACGCTGGTGACTCGGGTTGCACAGGGCTTTGGGTTGGACGAGCGGCTTTCGCAAACAGCTCCGCCACCGCCGCCTGCAACGCCAGCGCCAACATATGGAGCGCCAAACTACGGAGAGCCAGCGTACGGCACGACAGCTCCTGCGCCTACAGAAACGCAGTTCTCGCTGAGTGAAACGCTGGGCACTGCCCTTTATTGGCTCATTTTTCTCTTCTTTCTACCGCTAATTTTGGGCGTATTGGATTTGCAAGGTCCACTTCAGCCTGTCCAAAACTTGCTGAATGAGATCTTGGCAGCGCTGCCAAAAATCTTGAAAGCAGTGCTGATTGGTGTGGTCGGCTGGGTCATTGCCCGTATTGTGCGCGGTATTGTCACAAACCTGCTGACGGCAGCAGGAGCCGATCGCCTGGGTGCACGCTTTGGCTTGAGCCGTAGCAGTGGCGGACAATCGCTTTCCTGGATTATCGGCACGATCGTCTATGTGCTGATTCTCATTCCAACGGCGACAGCAGCACTGGATGCGCTCCAGATTCCCTCGATTTCTGGTCCAGCGACAGCCATGCTGAACCAAATTCTCAATGCGCTGCCTCAGATCTTTACGGCGGTGCTGATTCTGGTTGCAGCCTACGTGATTGGCAAGTTTGTAGCGGAGTTAGTCACGAACATTTTGACCGGCATTGGGTTTAACAACGTTTTTAACTGGTTAGGTCTTCAATCAACGCCTTCTACTCCTGGCTTCCGTTCTTCGGCACCTAGCCCCTCGCTGGGAGACCCGACAACGCTCCAAGACCCAACGTCCCCACGCTTACCCACAACCACACGCACACCGTCAGAAATTGTTGGTGTCGTTGTGCTAGTTGGCATTGTGCTGTTTGCAGCGGTGGCAGCGATCGACGTGTTGAACTTCCCCGGCTTGAAAACCATCGTGGTGGGACTACTCGCCGTGTTTGGTCAAATTCTTGCAGGGCTAATTGTGTTTGCGATCGGGCTTTACCTGGCAAACCTAGCGTTCAGCATTATCAGTAGCTCCAATACACCCCAGTCAAGAATTTTGGGGCAAACGGCACGGGTAGCGATCATTGCGCTGGTTTCGGCAATGGCGCTTCAGCAGATGGGCATTGCACCTAACATTGTCAATCTTGCGTTTGGGTTGCTGTTGGGAGCGGTGGCAGTAGCGATCGCGATCGCCTTCGGTTTAGGTGGTCGTGATGCGGCTGGCGAACAAGTGCGAGAGTGGCTCGCCTCGTTTAAGCAAAACCGTTAACGTTGCGCGAACGCACGCTCTAGATCCCCAACTTCTTTAAGAAGTCGGGGATCTAATATTTATGCTCCCCGAATTTCCTCAAGCCTTGTTTTTACCGCCTGAATGTCTTGCCACATCAGCCATTTTGGTTGCCCCCTTTCGCGCGATTGGTTACGCAATAGGTACGCTGGGTGAAAAATCGGCATATACAGGCGATCGTCCTGTTCAATCCATTGCCCTCGCACCTTAGTAATACCTTGCTTGATGCCCAGCAGCCCCTTCAACGCTGTAGCACCGGTTAGCAAAATAATCTTTGGATTGACAAGGCGGATCTGTTCCATTAAGTAGCCTTTGCACGCTTCCGCTTCATCCGTTGTCGGCGTACGATTTTCTGGTGGACGGCACTTCACCACATTGCAAATAAATACATCCTGTTCAGCACTGAGGTTAACCGATGCCAGAATCTTGTCAAGCAACTGCCCTGATTTGCCAACAAACGGCTTGCCCTGCTCGTCCTCGTTTTGCCCTGGTCCTTCGCCCACAATCATAATGGGAGCCTGCATACTGCCTCGCGACACAACGGCATTGGTGCGGCTCTGCCCTAACGCACAACGAAAGCAGCGATTGCAATGCGCCTGCATCTGCTCCATCGTCTCATAGGTGCCAGCAGGAATGGGTACTCTGGCAGCCGTAGGAATTTGCTCTGGGTCAAAGTCTGGGGGCGGCGGAGCGCTGCTACTGGTAGGAAGGTTAAACAGGCTGATCTGGTCTTCAGTTGCCATGAATCTGCAAAAAAAAAGCGTAGAGCGGTGGGTAGATGCTCGTTAGGAGTCTGATTCCCCTTGACAGGGGTCGTTTTCCTGAGTCCTCTAAATTCTAGGGTAATCGCTTAGGGTTCGACCAGGCTGAGGAGAATTTGGGATCAGGAGAGAAGAAGGGTAAAGAGGTGAAGGGGTGGAAAGGTAAAGAGAAGAAGGGTGAAGGTAGACAATTAAATGAGTGGGGTTGTAACTGAGAGCAATCAATAACCTCGATGGCGGTGAGAACCCTTTGTTCCTTCACTTCTTCACCCCTTGTCTCAATAGCAGTAAGAACCCTTTGTTCTTTAAGGGGTATTGCATTCGCCTGAGTCTTGCTAGGTGCCTTGCAGATATGCAGCGGCTTCTGCCATCGTCACTTGAGGAAAGGCTTTGTAGAAGCGGCTGACGCTGTAAAAGGGATGAGGCGTTGCCAGGATAATGACACGATCGCCGTAAGTATGTAAGAACGGCATGAGTTCAGCAGGTGCTACAGGCGCACAGATCCAAAGTTGGGCAGGCTGTTGTGCTCGCACGGCTTCGATCGCGGCTGCCATTGTCATACCTGTCGCAATACCATCGTCTACTAAAAGGGCAATCGCGCCGTGTGCGCTGAATCGAGGGCTATTGGGCGAAAGTTCCTCTAGCTGCGCGTGGGCATGGGCATGAGCCTCCTGTAACGCCACGTCGTCCTGGTGTGCTGACGTTAGCGATCCGATCGTTTCTTGCTGGTTCTTTAGCGTGTCGCTGTAATTGGGTACGGCTGCATTGCTATGGCGTTGGGTATCCCAAACAACGTAGCCATCGGCTGTTACAGCGCCGATCGCTAGTTCGGGATTATCAGGACGGGTAATTTTTTTCGCCACAATTACATCTAGCGGGCAACCTAACCGTTGCGCGATCGGTTGCGCGATCGGCAGCCCCCCCTTTGGCAGTGCATAAACGACAAACTTTGCTGTCAGTTCAAGCTGTGTTACTTCCTGTAAAACAGCCTGCGCCAGTTTTTCGCCTGCTTCATGGCGATCGGCAAAGCGCAGAGCCGAGCTAGCGTTTTGAAATGGTAGAAGTGACATCACACCCCCTTCAATCCATTGCAGAATCTACTTTTATGATGACTGATTTTCCCTAGACGGCTATGTCAACACTGTTTTTGTTCAAACGTTAGCGCGGTGTTTCTGCACCCAGTTTCCTTTAACACGGGTTGAAGCAGAGGACGCTTCTGCCAATCGTCCTTAGTAAAATGGTAGGAGTCCAGTAGTAGTCCAGTCTCCGGAATCGCCTCCAAGCACAGCGTATTTGCTTACTATCACAAACATGGCGAGTTCTCCTAACCGCGACACATAAAGCCAATAGTCTGTGTTTCCTGTTTCTTTGGCACCTCTACTCCTATGTGGCAACAACCTCAAGCACGTCGCTGGCTTCCCTCTCTGACATTGGTATTTTTAGCTGCGTGTTCGCAGGCTCCGCCTCCTATGCAGTTGTCCGAAGTGCCCAGCCCGATCGCGACCCCATCTGAAAGCTTCCCTACGCCATCACCGCTACCGTCTGCTACTTCTCCAGTTCGCTCACTGCCTGAGACAGAACCTGTGGGTCAAGCGCCTGCGATCGACCCTGCGCCTGTTAGCGAACCAGTCAACGAGCCAGCCGTTAAACCGCAAGCGCCGATCGCGACTCAGCCAGCAGCCAAGCCTCGGCTAGCAGTCGTACCCACTTTTCAGGCAACCCCTCGCATGGCGGGTTTTTCGACGGATGGCAACTATTTCATCTATCTAGAAAGCTCACGGGATACGGGTGCTGGCATCCCCAAAGCCGCGCTACAGCTTGTGAATGTTGCCTCTAACCGCTGTGTGGAAAATGGCTGCATCGAAACACGTTATGGCGAAGAAGAGGCAGCAACAGAGATCGTCGAAGCCGAAACCGCGTTGTTGAAGCAAACCTGGAAAGTACGGCAAGACTTAAACCTTACGCCACCCGTCGCAGGGGTGGATTTGCCGATTCTGTCACGCGCACGTGCCGCTGATGGCACCGAAACTGTGACGGTGAAACCCACTGATACTAGCCCACGGCTACAACTGCGGCTGCGCCAAACCAGTGCCCAGGACAAAGCCGCGATGCAGCTTGAGGTAAGCTACGACGGACAGCAGCGATCGCTCGATTCCCTTAGCAATTTCCGCACCAATATCATGGACTATGCCATTCGTAAGGTGACACTCTCACCCGATGGCAAACGAGTGGCTGTGCTCATTACCACAACAAAACCGACCTTTGAAGGCACCCTGGGAACAACTCTCATCCAGGGTTTTGCGCTTTAGCAGTAAGAGGTGAGGAGGAAAGGATAAGGGCTAAAGGATGAAATCTAAAAAATTAGCCTTTAGCCTTATCTCTTCTGCATCAATCAGACCTTGATTGATCCTGCTTCACAGTTGCGTAGCCACGATCGAATTGCGTCTGCTGTAACACTCTGGCTGCTTTCGCGGGGAGGCGTGACGGGTTGGCGATCAACAGGATAACCGCCAATTTGGGAGAACAACAGTGCTAGCCGCCAGCCGCCATTAGTGCGTGCTAAAAACAGCCAGTGAAACTGCTGAAACTCTGCGACACCCTTGCCTACATACTGCCGCTCCAGCACAGTGAAGAAAATTTGATGCAGGTTGTCATCAGGCAGGCTCTGGTCTTCGCTGGCATTGGTCGGTAACGGCGTAAAATCTGGCTGGCTGGCAATAATTGCATAGGTTGGTGCGGTTTTTCGCGGCACTAACCGAACCGTGGAGCGGTTAATGTAGCCGGGTAAATCCCGCAGCATTGCAGTTGTTAGTGGTTCCAGCGTGGCGGGACACGTGAATTTCTGGGCGAGGTAGGGAGTAGGGAGTGGAGAGTGGGGAGTGGGGAGTGGGGTGCGATCGCTCATTGTTGCTCCTGCTGGTGCTGCCAAAAGTGCAGCGCTGCCAAGCCCGATCGCGATCGTCCTGAACGTTCGATTCTGCTTCACTACTGTTACCCAATCGACAGCCACCTACACCTTACACTCCATTACCTTGAGGCTCTATCCCTTCTCTACTACCGTTGCCAGTTCCTCACAGATGCGCTCGAACGCTGCCACGGGATCTGCTGCTGCTGTAATGGGTCGACCAATCACCAGATAATCTGCACCAGCTTTTAAGGCTGCGGCTGGTGTAACGGTGCGCCGCTGATCTTTTGCCTCTGCCCATGTGGGTCGCACACCAGGGCAGATCAGCAGAAAATCATTGCCGCAGATCTGTCGTAGTGACGCAGCTTCTTGTGGTGAGCAGACGGCTCCTGCCAACCCATTCTCCTGTGCTAGGAGTGCCATGTGCAGCACATACTCTGGTAGTTCCAGAGGCACCTTAAGGTCAAAGGCAAGCGATCGCGCTGACAAACTGGTCAGCAGCGTAATTGCCAACAGCTTCGGGGGATCGATCCCTGTCTCTGCTGCGCCTGCCTCTGCTGCCATCTGAGCGGCTTGCAATGCCTCTTTGCCATTGGTCGCGTGTAGCGTTACCAAATCGACCCCATGACGCGCTGCTGCACGGCAGGCACCTGCCACGGTGTTAGGAATATCGTGAAACTTTAGATCGAGAAAGATCCGTTTCTGCCGCGCTTTCAGTGCCGTTAAAATATTGGGTCCGCTGCTGACAAAGAGTTCTAAGCCAACTTTCCAAAAGGTAACTTGCGGTAACTGTTCAACCAGCGCGATCGCCTCACGCTCACTCGACACATCCAGCGGTACAATCACGCGCTCTGCAACAGACACAGTGGCTCAACTCATTCAACGAGTCCAGTTTACAGCTAGCGGTCAGCGATCAGCAGTCAGAGATCAACGGTTAGGGACGCAAGAGAAACACTGATTACTGTTCTAAGGTACGTCGTTGCTTAAAGAACTCTACGAAGCGGCTCATCTTTCTCACCGTTGCTGAGAGGAGCATTTACTTTTCTTCATATAATGGAAGAGGGAACTGTTATTCTCACAAAACTGCTTCGTTGAGACTTGCTCTATGACCTCCCGTATTGACCAGGACACTTTGAAAGATACTCCGCCTTTAGATGCTGCACCGTCCTGGCAAATCAAGCTGCTCTACGATGGCGAGTGTCCGCTATGCCTGCGAGAAGTTAACTTTCTACAGAAGCGAGATGCCGGTCGTGGGCTAGTTGCCTTTGTGGATATTGCTGACGATCGCTACAATCCAGCCGCGCATGGCGGCGTTGACTTTGAAACTGCTATGGGACGCATCCATGCTGTCTTGCCCGATGGCGCAGTGATTCAGAATGTCGAAGTGTTTCGCCGCGTCTATGAGGTGCTGGGCATGGGTTGGGTCTATGCCGCAACGAAACTACCGCTGATTGGGGCGATCGTCGATTTTGCATATGGTGTTTGGGCGGATTGGCGATTGCCGTTGACCGGACGCGCTAATCTGGCGACTGTTGTAGCGGCACGTCAGCAGCGTCTTGCATGTAACTCGCCCGATCGTTGCCGCCTCTAAACCCAATTTGCTTCAAAAAGATTCCTGGTTGCTCCGAAAATACTGGGGATCGATCACAGATTTGGCACAGATAAGTGTACTGTGACTTGTGAAGCAGCACTGTCTACCGATCTAGCGACTAAAATCTTCACCCGGAGGGGCGCTCGTTCGTAGTGTAGATAACAGTCTGTGGCGAAAAAGGTAGGTTAGTTGTGAAGAAGCAGTGGCTAGTTGGGGTTGGGATCGCAGCTTTGGCACTTGTGCCAACAGCACCCGCACAGGCAGGGAAGATTGAGATGCAGGTGTATCGATCGATTGATCGCCAAGAGCCTCAAACGGTTCGTTGTCCTGAGAAAGTAACTTTGCTGGAACAGGCGCAGCCTTACCGCGAGGGCAGCTATGCGATCAACGGCAGTGCCAATCTGAGCCAGTTAGCTGATCGGTTTGCTATTGCCGCCGCTGATGACTTTAGCGTGACCTGGGTTGGCACTCTTAAGCCTGCCTACCAAAAGTGTAAAGCTACTGCCCGCATTGTAAAGAATGATGGCGAAGCGTATCTGACTCACTCTTACCTGCGTCTTAGATTCAATGGTGGCAAAGTGTATCTCATCCTCGACATGACGGGCATGAGTGATGCCAACCAGCTTACAACCGCTATCCTCCGCAAGGGCGTTCGTAACGGCAACCCCTTTTGGAGCTGGAGCGGCACCGATTAGTCACACTGCAACGATTTCAGTCACAGTTCGTCACGGTCGCTCGCAGTCATACCTCTATAGTCACCTTCCAGTAGTTACCTTTAAGCGCACCCGTTTTTTTAGTGCGAGCCGTCATGTTTTATTTGTCTCAGAAGCTCATTTGGTGCAGTTTGCTCGCTTTGACTAGCGGTGGTGTTGGGCTGGCAGTGACAGCGCAGTCGAATACGAAAGTGCCGCCTGTGTCAAATACTAAAGCGCCACCAGCAGGTGCGATCGCGATCGCAGCGCAGCCCGTCGCAGACGTTCCCTTTAAAGTGTGCGGCGAGGCGCAAACGTGGGCACGTCCGACCCAGGCAGATCAAACGAAGAAACTTCAGAGTTTGCCTCGTTACGAGGGTAACAGGGCTAGCCCACAGCTTAAGGCTCTGTCTCAGCGCTTTTGGCAGCAAGAGATCTTCTCGTTTACACAATATGGTCTAAGCCTGCGGATGGAACCCATCTACTTGTCAGGGCTGTGGACGGTGGAAGAAACGCTCTGGAAGTGCTATGACTCGACGGATGTCACTCAGATTAACACTGGCAAAATAGCGGAAGTATGGGTGCTATCCCATCGCGTTACTCGTGTGCAATGGACGGGTAAGCAATACGTGATGGTTGTGCAGCCTGCTCAATCAGGAGTGCAGTTCATCCAGTTTCCGCGTCGTGAGTCGCAATCAACCCTACCGCTCAAGGTTATTACCGAGAAGGGCACCAAGCTTAATGTCGTTGCTGGCAACTAACTGCAAGGCTTAAGACTGATTAAAAAGCACGCTTACATTTAGTGTCTAAGGCTTAACCGCTAGTTCATCCTTAAAGTTTCTGTTTAGGGCAACGTAGTTGAAAAATCAATGTGAGTTCAATGGTGTCGAGCGTTAGCTTGAAGCGATCGCAATATAGGTATCTCTAAACTCATTCCATCAACCAGCTAAATAACCTTTCTACCGTAAGGTTAAAGTCAGTAGCAAAGGTTGGCACTGGTAAGCGTGCCCCCGGTTCATCATAAACAGTAGTCGGTTGATCCGGTCGGTAAACAAACACAGATTGCTCATCTGGATCAATCAGCCATCCCATCTGAGTGCCATGCTTGAGGCAATGCAGAATATTCTTGGTTACTTTAGTCTGGCTCTGATCAGGTGAAAGAATTTCGATCGTCCAATCGGGCGCAAGGGGAAAAACGTTGGCGACTCCACCACTTTCCTTGCGTGGAATTCTATCCCACAGAAATACAGCAAGATCTGGTACGGTGGAGCGTCCACCAAAAGTACAGCGTAATTCTATAAAAGCCCGTGCGATATGGTTGGGCTTGACGACCAGGTTAATTGCAGGTGCTAATTCAGTCTGAATTGCACTGTGCTCCCCTTGTGGCATTGGTTTCTGGATGATAAGCCCATCAAGGTACTCGCTAGCGGGTTCAGTCTCCGGCAACTGTAAAAACTCTTCTAGCGTCAGGTTTTTAGTAGGAGTTTGTACCATTTTAAGACTCCCCTAAGAGGAGTACGTTAGCGCTACTCTACTTTTTATTTTACAAATGTCTTGGGTTGCTGTCGTAATTAAACACTGCGCTGGTACAGACTTAGAGTTTATTGATATGGCAGTCGAAGAGAACGTTAGGACAGACTAAACCTTGAAACTTCCTTTGAGCAAGGATTTCGATTCATCCTACCGCAGAGTGGAAGCAAACTACATCTTTTATCCTTCATCCTTTTGCTATGAGAGTGCGAGTTGCTGACCGTTGCAAAACTTTGTCGGTAGACTACCATACCGAATTTTGATTACTCTGGATGAAGACGAGCAACGGCTCGGCACCGTCTTCGATATACTGCAACCATCGACTGCCAGCTAAGGATGATTCTCGATGAAGCGCCAACACCCAGAAGTTCTCGCTTTCTTGTCCCAAAGTGGGATCACGCTCTCGGTCTTGTTGCTCTCGCTGGGTGCCACGGTGCAACCTGTGCGATCGTCCCCCTCTGAACGATCTCTGAGTCAAACACTGCCACTGGCGCAGCTACAAACAGACACACCGTCAGCACCATCGCAGAGTAGCAGCGATCGTTCCCTGGCGCGCATGACAACCCTGTTCAATGTGTTGCTGGGCATTTTGATTGTGCTGTTGGCAGCGACGATCGCGGCGCTATGGTTGTTGCGTCGTGCGGTAATTCAAGAGATTGCTACCCGTGCCAAAGAGCAGCTAGAGGGTTTGCAAGAACTTGAAAGCCAGATCACCAAAACCAGGGAGAATGCGAAGACCATTCTGGAGGAAGTCGAAACGATCGCAGATGATGTTGCCGAGGAAGCCGAGCAGTTTCAGCAAGACGTAGCGAAGGAGCGTGATACACTGTCGAGCTTGATCGTTGACTTGGCGCAGTCTAAAACCAAAATGCTGGCTGATCTGGCAACGCAGCTTGTCACATCTAAGCAAGCACTAGAGGACTTGGGCATCACTCTTGCAGCACAGCTTACGAGTTTGCAGTCAGACATTGAGCAGCAGCAGACTACCGCACTCGAACAACTGGCAGCGTCAGAACAGGAGTTTGCCGCCCACCTTGCCAAACTTCAGGCAGCGGCTGTTGCCCAGCAAACGCTTATGATTGGGCACCTAGAGCAGCTCAAAACAGATGTGAAGCCGCATCTAGACGCAGTACAGTCTGATGTGCAGCAGCAAAAAGAGTACACACTGCAAGCCTTAGCGGCATCAGAACGAGCATTTGCCGAGCAATTGGCTGAGTTGCAGTTGACCGTCAAGCAACAGCGCGATCGCAGCCTCGAAGGGCTAGAAACGCTGACGGCTGACTTTGCACCGCAATTGTCTCAACTGCAAGCAGAGGCACAAGAGCGACAGCAGGCGATTCTGCAAAAGCTAACAGGAGCCGAACGCGACTTTGGGAATCAATTGCTTGATCTGCAACTGTCTGCAAGGCAGCAGCGCGATCGCATTCTAGAACAGTTAGAACAAGAAAAAGCTGGTTTTTCGCCACGGTTGGAGCAACTTCAGTCTGAGGCTCAACAACGGCAAAGTGGCGTCTTGGAACGATTGGAGGTTTCGGAACGCGAGTTTGCTACCCAGTTAGTCGAGCTGCAGGCGATTGCTAATCAACAAAAAGATCGCATTCTCGAAAACCTGGAGCAGCTTCAAGCTGATGTGACACCGCAACTGTCTAATTTTCGTCTGGATGTGCAAGAGAGGCAGGAGCAAGTGCTTCAGCGATTGGAAGCATCGGAACGGGAATTTACGGCGCAACTGGTTGATTTGCAAGCGATCGCCCAGCAGCAAAAAGATCGCATTCTCGAACATCTAGAACAACTGCAAGCTGACTTTTCGCCGCAGCTTTCAGCCTTAACGACCGATGTTGAACAACAGCGCGATCGCCTCATGCAAAAGCTGGAAGCGGTTGATCGAGAATTCACAGAGACCCTAACAACGCTGCAAACGGACGCTCAGAATCAAAAGCAAACGATCTTGAGTGATTTAGAACAGATTAAGACTGAACTCGCACCCCAAATTGCAGGTTTTCAGTTAGATGCTCAACAGCAAACGCAACAAAAACGCGATCGTATTCTGGCAGAACTTGAAACGTTAGAAGCCGAATTTACGGCTCAAATTTCTGAACTTAAAGCAACCGTTTCAGAACAAAAAGATGACGGGTTGCAAACGATCGAAACATTGCAGTCTGAACTCACAACCCAACTTACGGCACTCCAGACAGAAGCTCAAACTCAGAAAGATGATATCCTCAAGCAGCTAGCAGAAGCCTCACCCGTTTCTGAAGAAGCGGTTGCTACGCTGCAACAAAAACTGCAAGACTTGGTAGGACAACTTGAACTATTGAAAGCAAACCGTCCTGAGCTTTTTATTGATGTGAATAAGTACATCAGTCAAGGGCACGAACTCTTTGCTGAAGGAAATCATGAAGCCGCTATTTTGCGCTATGACAAAGTTGTGGAACTCCAGCCAGACAATGCCGATATCTGGTATCAACGGGGGCTAGTGCTGCAAAAAATCCAGCGCCACGAACCTGCGATTGAATCGTTTGATCACATGCTCAAACTCAAGCCTAAAGAAGATAAAGCCTGGTTTAGCCGAGGCATTAGCCTAGCGCGGCTCAAGCGCTATGAACACGCGATCGCTTCCTACGACAGTGCATTAGATAATAAGCCTGACTATCACGAAGCTCTGGTAAACAAAGGGGTGGCATTGGGCATTTTACGACGGCATGAAGATGCCTTTAATGTATTCGATCGTGCCGTGCAGTTTAAACCAGATGATGCTGTTGCGTGGATGAATCGTGGACTAGCATTGGAAACGTTGGGACGGTATAAAGATGCGATCGCGTCGTTTGATGAGGTCATTCACTTCAATCCCGATTCATACAAAGCGCTGGATAAACGCGGTTATGCCCTGGCTCAACTAGGTCGCCATAAAGATGCGATTGCTAGTTTCAACAAGGCACTTGATTTGAAACCAGACTATGCCAGCGCTTACTACAACCGTGCCGTTAGCCATGCGTTTCTTGGTGAAGCTGATTTTGCGTTAGAAAGCCTGGAAAAAGCGATCGAATTTAATCGCAGCTACCGCAAGGAGGCAAGGGAAGATGTTGCGTTCGATGAACTCTTGAACGACGATTGGTTCCAGAAATTAGTTGGTAGTTAGAAAGCAAGCGTTTTAGCAATTGATGCAAGGATACGATCGATTGAATGACTGTCTACTAGCTAGGCTGACTCACGGTTTCGTCAAAGGGTAAACCATAGGCTAGAAGATACACCATTGTAGACTGGTCAATTTTTGCCGTGCTTTTGACAAAGATGCTTTGGGGGTGTTGGCAAAGGATTGTATTGCTGGCACTGCTGGCAGCAGCGCTCGCCATTAACGCTACTGCCTAGCTGCAAGCTCGCAGTATGACGCAGTTGGTCGTCAGTGAACACTCAGAATCTCTAGTGACCAGTCATAGCAAACGTATTGAGCGCCGACTATCACAAGCTTTGAGCGCTTGAGGCTCTGATTCATCCGTAAATTGATTGATTTCTCGCTTTTTAGTTACTGAAATCAAGAAACACAAACACAAAATCAATAAACCTGAACCCGAAATCAAGAAATGCTTACTTGAATTAAGTAAAACTTATGCAAATTCAAGAAACGTGAACCTAAAATCAATGAATGCTTATGCAAATTCAACGAATGCAAACCCAAAATCAATAAATGCTTGTCGAAAATCAAGAAACGGGTACACGTTGCAAGATTTTTAACTCGCGATCGCTTAAATTCATTGCCGAAGCGACTAGCAGGCTTGCAAACATAAAATGAATACGAGCTTTAGTAAATGTATCTCTTTAATAAAAGTAATCTAAGCTACTAAATTTTCTCTCTCAAAACTAATCTCTAGATAGGTCTAGTCTTAATCGCCTAAATTGATTGTTTTGACCATAAGGATTTGTCTAAGGACCCTAACTAGAATAGATAGACGAATGAAGCACATCTAATCATTGCTTAGATAGGCTTCAGTTTTGGTTGCAGTGTTAAAAGTTATCTGTTCAAGTTCACCAATTTATTAAACTTTCTATACATAAAAGTTTATTTAACAGTGCCTTGAATATAATGCAAGCGAAGATTTTCTGGCTAGGCTTCAACTAATGATGAATCTTTTAGGAAAGACGATTGATTTGAAAATTTCTTTCGTCCCAGTGTGGGGTACGTTATGCTCCACTCTAACAATTCTCTGCTCGGCTGTTCCTGTTATAGCTTTGCCCCTTCAGGAAGGAATGTATCGCATTGGCTCCAGATACATTCAAATTGCAGCTAGTGGCGATCGCGTCTGCTATCAAGGATTCTCGGCAACAGCCAGCACCACTGCTTCGATCTCGCCCCATACCTTACCTGATTTTTTTGTTGTTAATTTCAAGACTGCGGACACAAAAGAAACGCTTGTTTTGCACCAACCAACGCTCGGAAATTTGCTTTATGGTACGTTACATAATCTTAATTCCTGGGAAGTTGATAATAAATTTTCCGAGTCAAAAAGTGATTCTATGCAGCGGTGTCTAAAGAGCCAAACTGCTTTCTTAGAGGAGAGTAAATCATCGCGATAATCCCGGTCTCAGATAGTTTTTGAATTAAGTAGCAAGTAGAATATTCGCGATCGTGCTTAGATTTACGCTCAGTCTGTACGATCGTGCATCTAAACAAGAACGGCGATCGTAGCCATCGTTGCTCAGTAGGGCAATTGCTGATGCTCTGTCTCAGTTAGCTTCTGAGGCAGCTAGACACTGGAGATAAACAGACACAGTAGTTTTTGCAAACTCAGCAACGATAAGATGGAGCTTGATGCTTATCAGGTTCGTTGGTTCAATGCTCTCCCTTTCTCCTACCCTCAAAGCACGGCTTGCCACACCACTGAAGATTGGACACTTTGAGGTCAACAGTCGCGTATTGCAGTCGCCGTTGTCGGGCGTTACCGACCTAGTGTTTCGACGATTGGTGCGTCGTCATGCGCCAGAGTCGATGATGTATACCGAGATGGTTAACGCAACAGGGCTGCATTATGTAAAAGAGCTGCCCATCATCATGGAGGTCGATCCCAACGAACGCCCGATTAGCATTCAGTTGTTTGATTGTCGTCCCGACTTTCTTGCCGAAGCGGCACAAATGGCAGTTGCAGAAGGAGCTGACACTGTAGACATCAACATGGGTTGTCCGGTGAACAAGATTACCAAAAATGGTGGTGGTTCCTCGCTCTTGCGCGATCCAGAAACGGCAGAGGCGATCGTTCGTTCCGTTACCAAAGCCGTTGATGTGCCTGTCACCGTCAAAACCCGCATTGGTTGGACAGATAAAGAAATCACGATCCTGGATTTTGCCAAACGAATGGAAGCTGCAGGCGCACAGATGATTACTGTTCACGGACGCACGCGATCGCAGGGCTACAACGGCAATGCTAAGTGGGAATGGATTGCCAAAGTGAAGGAAATTTTGTCGATTCCTGTAATCGCAAACGGTGACATTTTCTCGGTGGAAGCCGCAGTAAACTGCCTGGAGCAAACGGGTGCCGATGGCGTGATGTGTTCGCGCGGAACGATGGGCTACCCGTTTCTAGTAGGCGAAGTCGATCAGTTTTTGAAGACTGGCATCCTGAAGCCAACGCCAACGCCTGTAGAACGCCTCCAGTGTGCCCGTGAGCATCTATATATGCTGTGGGAATATAAGGGCGATCGCGGGGTACGTCAGGCACGCAAACACATGACCTGGTACTCCAAAGGCTTTGCTGGAGCGGCTGACCTACGGGGACAGTTGAGCACGATCGAGAACGTGCAGCAAGGCTTGGATCTCATTGATCGAGCGATCGAACGGTTAGCGGAGGATGTCGAGGTGGAACAAGCGGAACTGGCGATCGCCTAGTCTTTTGTCAGTTCTCCACTCAACACACCATAAATTGCCCAAATTGCTGTCGCCCGCAGGTAGTGGCAGGCGCGAAACGTACCACTGGCAGTAATTGCCTCGGGTGTGCGGAACTGCAAGCCATTGTCATAAATTTGATGCACCACCGCTTCGGTAATTTGCATCGCTTCATCCGTCATGTCCATCTGCGCGAGAAACGCTGCTAGCCCAAAGTTGATGCCCGTCCAGACTTCTAGAGGATGGGTCGCGTTGGGGGTTTCGGGAGCACCATTGGGACGAACACCATTAGCAGCACCGATCGATTGGGGAATGGGGAGTGGGGAGTGGGGCGTGGGGGAAGAATTTTGAGTTTCTCCCTCTGCTTCCCCTGCTTCCTCCGCCCTTACACCTCTCTCCTCAGCCGCTCTTGCTTCCTGCACAGATGTAAATGTTTGGGCACTCAGCGCACCAGATGCAAGATATTCGTTGAACTTGACGAAGCAGGCATCGTAGACCTTTTGCAATGCCGTTCTGGCGCATTCGTCTGGCACCACATCCGGTAGACCTAGCAGCCGAGCGTAAAACTGACCGCAGAGTTGGTCTGCCATGACGACATCAGAGCCGCTGTTGCTATCAATGCGGTAATACTGACCGTTCCAGAGCTTTTCTTGATAGACGGAGCGGGATTGGTCGAGCCAGGATTGGCATTGAGGGATGAAGGATGAAGGATGAAGGCTAAAGGATGAAGGATGAACCTCCCCCTGCTCCCTCTGCCCTTCTGCCTCCTGCCCTCTGCCTTCTACCTCCTCCAAGATTTGCCCGATCGCGATCGTTGCCTCCAACGCCGCAATCCACAGCCCACCACAGTAAGCGCTCACGCCTTGCAGCTTCCAGTCATCAAAGGTTTGATCGGGTGCACCAGAGTTTTCAGGAATGCCATCACCGTCTAAGTCGAAGGTTTTGAGGTAGGTGAGAGTTTGGACGATCGCCTCCCAGCATTCGGCGAGAAACTCCACATCGGTTGCGCCTGTGAGTAAGTAATCGCGGTAAACTTGCAGGACAAAATCGCTGGGCAGGTCTTTCCAGAGGTTGCAGTCCTGATAGCTGGTGTAATTGGTTTTCTCCCAGACATGTTCGTTGGGTGCGCCCAAATCATGGGGGGTTGCGCCTGGAATTTTGCGGATTGCTGCTGGGCTTTCAGAGCCGATCGTCGTGTAGTAGCCAATGACTCGCGTGCGATCGTCGCTGGCAGGAATGGCTCTCGCAAACGCACGGATCACCGCTTTTTCGAGCTTGGGGAACAGCATCAACAGCGCAAAGGAGCCGTAGAGTCGTACATCCAGGCTTTCGTACCAGCGATAGTCGATGCATTCCAGTACAGCAAATTGACCAACGGGATCGCGCTCATCGGCAGCACTCCACAGCGTCCCGCCATCGGTCAGGTTATATAGCTCGTTGAACAGCGCTAGTTTGAACCAGTCGGGCAGATCACCTCGCTCTAAAATCGGCTGTTGCCATGCCTGAATTTTTTCGTGCCAGGTTTGATGATGCTTGAGAGCAGTCCGAGCGATCGCCCACGCATTCTGTCCACTGCGTCCAAAGAAATCGGTGTAGCGCCGAAAATACTCAATGCCCTGAGCAAACTCCGTTACTGGAAGATCCCACGTCAGCACAAAGGGAATGTGGCGCGTTTGCCCCGGTTGTAGAGTAAAGCGAACGGCGATCGCTGCTCCAATTTGTTCTTTCTCCCCCGCACAATCATCTTTATCGATATCAGGTAGAGAGCCATTTTGGCTAAAGGTTTGCCAGAGGTCAGAACCATCTCCAGCAGGGTTCCAACGTGTGTGATAGAAAACTTCGCAGAGGTTGGGGTTGAGATGAGTAGCAATTGCCCACTGACCATCGCCCTCTGAAAGTTGAAGGCTAGAGTCTAAGGGATAAGTTTCTACGTTTTTATCCTTTAGACTTTCGCCTTTATCCTTTCCCATCACTACCCCGAGCCGCTGCTCATCACCCGTCAGCCGATTGAAGTTTCCTGCACTGTCTCCCAAACGTGGCTGATAGTCATAAAACGGACTACCATCGTCCCGCAACTGTACTTCTGGCGACTTCAGCGCATTGGTAAACCAGCCCACCATGTTTTGCCAGGTCAGCATAATGCTCAAGGTGATGGGTTTATCAGTGGGATTATGCGCCCGCCACTGAAACACTGCCACCGGATAGCTGCTTTCCTGGTAGCTATGCGCCCAAATTGGCGAAAACTGCTCACACGTTAGCTCTGCCTGAAAGACATTCTCGTAAACAAACCAACTGCGTGGGTAGAGGGCATGGTAAGTGCCAGTATGAGGTGGGAGTTTTGAGTTTTGAGTAGCGCTTCGCGCCGCGTTGCTAGAAAGTTTTGAGTTTTGATCTTCCCCTACACCCCTTGCCTCTCCTGCTTCCTCTGCCTTCTGCCTTCTGCCTTCTGCTTCCCCACTCGCTGGATACCATTGCCATGCTCCTAATGTTCCATCCTCCGGCGGCTCTGTGCAAAGGGCATACGCCTGAGTGTGATCGCCCACTTGCTCGAAAACGCTAAATTGGCAGGCTGGCATCGGCTTGAAGATATGCTCACCACCGTCGATGTGCCAGAGGTTGAAGTCGCCACGGTGCGATCGCCCAATGCAGCCTGCACCAAAACCACCTAGCGGCATTCCATGCCAGGGACCATCATCCAGATTGCTGATATAGCGGACGGTATACGGCTTTTCCCAACCTAAGCCAATGGGACGGCTCCAGGCACAGGCAGGAATTTCGACGGACGATCGCGGTTTTTGCATTTCCTGATTTTAAGGCGCGATGGGAGAGTGCGATCGCCTTTTGTAAGTTGGTTACTGATACACCTCACTCGGATGAGCAATGAATAGCACCGTAAGGCGTTGCTGTGTCTCATCAACTCGATACACTACGCGCCAATCACCAATCCGGTAGTACAACCAACCAACTAAGGAGCCTTTGAGTCGCTTCATGTTCGGATGACTGTAGGGATTTTCTTGCAGTTGATCAAAGCAGCTTAAGCCAACATTTATTTAAAGAGTCGCAGGCTTCGACGGGGATGGTTTGCTGTTTGTACTACGGGCTTTTGCTTTACCAGCAGTGGCAGCACCGAGAGCAGCGTCAGCATACCCAGCGCTAGAAAGAAGGGCACACGATCACCCCCGCTCAATGCCTCTTTACCAGCTACCCCCAACCAGGTATGAGCGATCGTTAGGGGAATAATGCCAAAGAAGGTGCTGATTGCATAAGTCTTGAGATCAACAGGCGTTAAGCCAAACAGAAAGTTGACGAGGCTAAAGGGCGACAAGGGCGAGAAACGCACTGCCAGAATAAAATTGACGGGTCGGTGGGCGATCGCGCGGTTAAGCCGCTGCAACAATGGCTTTTGACCAAAGCGACGCATTGCCCAATCGTGGACAAAGAAGCGCGCCAGCAAAAAGGCACCGATGGCTCCTAGCGTGGCACCAATTAAGGACCACAGCGTGCCCCAAAACAGCCCAAATACAGCACCCCCCGCGATCGTTGAGAGATTGCCAGGGAAGCCGAGGGTAGTAATGATTGCAAACCCCACTACAAAGAAGAACGCCGCATTAGCACCCAGGTGGTTAAGTTCCGCCACCAAAGCCGCTTGATTAGACAGAAAAGCAATTGGAATGTAAAGGCATACTGCTCCGATGACGGCAGCAAGGGCGATCCATAAAGCAGTTTTGTACGATCGGATCGGCATTGGCTTTTGCATAGGAGTGATCTAATTTATCGCCTAATTAGGTGCGCTGCGTAAGGCATGACGTAAAAATACTGCACTTTGCTCCAGACGAAGAGAATCTTTAAGTAGTTCTAAGCATTGCCGAGAGAGGCTAAGCGCGATCGTCTGCTGGATCTCGATCAGTGTGCTTTTAGCTACCTGTGACCGTTGTACGATTGTTGCCCCAGCCTCTGGCATACCGTGCTTTCTATAAAACCTAGCTATTAGGGATTTTGTAGACTGATAGTGCAATGTAAGCGGATGGCAATCCAAATTTCAATACTGAGCGTATACGGTGATGCAAGCGTTAAGGCTGGCAAATTGCGATCATCCTTTGTTGATGTCACGTACGTAATCGCACTTGCTGCCTATGTAGATCCTCTATGTACTCTAAGTAATGTGTCACACTGAAAGAACGACTACTGCTGTCAAGCAATTGCAATAGTTTGTAACTCTTCCTTTGTGTTTCCCATCCTAACTACCATGGAACTCGTTAAACCTAAGCTTTTGCCAACGTTGCTCTGTCTTACTGTTGTGGGTTTATTTGCAGCAACGCTCCCCTATCCCACGTTAGTCAATGATTTAACCGTCTTGGGTGTAGACGGCTCCCCACAACAATGACTTTATGCTTGTGCTCCTGCTAAGGCTAGAGGGCATGAGCAAGCTCACTCGCTAGGCTAAGAAACGTAGATCTCTAAACGAAGCGAGATGAAAAATCCCCTCTGGACATTATTCCTGCTCGTAGCGCTACTGATGGTCGTCATTGCACCATTCTCAGCACTGGCGATGCTAATGCTTTTCATGGTTGCTTCTGTTTTTGTCTGGGCGTTCTGGACATTTATCCAAACCTTGTTTTCTAACGATGCAACGTGAGGTGATGAATGTTACGCCGTGTAGGGTTAATGGTTGCGATCGCACTGCTGACGTTACTGCTCTGGCAGGGACGCACTGCTGCTCAGTCGGCAGCAAATCTGCAAGCCGATATTTTCCAGTTGCGATCGCAGCTTAGTCAACTTCGTGCACAGGTAAATCAACTGAGTCGGCAGAATCCTTCCAGCGTCCGTGGTGCACCGCCTAGCCGAACTCCACGCAGTCCAACTGATCCCACTGATCCCCAAATTATTGATCGTCTGGCAACGCTGGCGATCGAAGCTAAGGATCGGCTCAGTGCGCTAGAGAACCGTGTCTCTAAACTAGAACAGACAACACGGGGAACCCGTTAAGCTTGTGCTGTAAAAGGAAATTGGTATTGCCTTGAAAAGCTGACTGCTGATAGCTAATCGCTGACTGCTACCTTGCTCCCCGTGCTGATTCGCGCCACAATAAAGGAATGTAACGAAGCCTCAGTCTCTTTATGACGTTTCTTTAAGATGACGCTTGAGCAATTAGACACGATCGCGCCTTCTAGCACCTCTCACCGAACAGTCACCCCTTCAACTGAGTCACAAGCATCAATTCCTAGTGCATCCCCTGCTCCTGTCACTACGTTGGATGAGGATGCTAAGAAACGGATTGATTACGATGTTGTGATTGTGGGCGGCGGTTTGGTCGGTCTGACGCTAGCCTGTGCGTTGCAAGAGTCTGGTTTGCAAATTGCGCTGCTGGAGGCAAAAGCCGAATCTGCTGCGATCGCCAGAGGGCAGGCTTATCACATTAACCTTCTGTCCAGCCGTATTTTCGACGGCATTGGTGTCTGGGATCAGATGCGTGCTGACGTGAACCCGATCGACCAGATTCAACTTTCTGATGCCGCCAATTCCATAGTTGTACAGTGCTTGCCAAAGGATCTGGGTACGGAGGTCTTAGGGTATGTGGCAGAGCATCGTGTACTGCTAGAGGCGCTACAAAAGGCTGCAAATGCTAGCTCTAATGTGACATATCTCTGCCCTGCCACACTCGTTAAGACGATCGTGCAGGATGATGGTGTGACGCTAGACGTGATGCAGGACGGCACAACCCAGCAATGGCGGACTCGTCTGCTAGTTGCGGCAGATGGCACACGATCACCCCTACGGCAGCAGGCAGGCATTCGCACTCATGGCTGGCAGTACTGGCAGGCGTGCATCGTTGCCTTTATCAAGCCTGAGCAGCCGCACAACAATATTGCTTACGAGCGTTTCCAGCTAGATGGTCCCTTTGCCATTCTGCCCTTGCCTAACAATCTCTGTCGCATCGTCTGGACGACTCCTAAAGCTGAAGCTGCCGCGATCGCGGCATTGGATGATGATGCCTTTCTTGCAGCGTTGCAACAGCGCTATGGCGATCAAATGGGTTCTCTGTCACTTGTGGGCGATCGCTATGTGTTTCCCGTTCAGCTTATGCAGAGCGATCGCTACGTGCTGCCCCGGTTAGCGTTAATTGGTGATGCGGCTCATTGCTGTCATCCCGTTGGTGGGCAGGGCGTGAACCTTGGCATTCGTGATGCCGCAGCACTGGCGCAAATTATCCAGGCAGCGCATCAGCAGGGCAAAGATATTGGTGCAGCGCAGGTATTAAAAACCTACGAACGTTGGCGCAAGTTAGAAAACGTAGTGATTTTGGGCTTTACGGATATTCTCAATCGCGTTTTTTCAAACAATATTCTGCCGCTTGTTGTACTGCGTGGCTTGGGTTTGCGGCTTTTGCGTACTAGTCAGTCAGCTAGACGCATTGCTCTGGCACTTATGACTGGATTAATGGGTCGGGTTCCAGCGCTAGCTCAACGTGCGAAGACGTAACCACATAGGATAGGGTTTGGACTTTCCTGTAAGCATTCAGCCGGACGGTGTAGGGTGTAGGGTGTAGCAGAAACTAGCGCTGACCCTATGCGAACCATTGCCGAAATTAATGACAAAATCAGCCAGCAGCGTGCCGTTGTGTGGACGGTGGAGGAGCTAAAAGCACGTGTCGCTGAGGTAGGTGTCACTCAGGCGGCGAAGGCGGTGGATGTCATTACCACTGGCACCTTTGAGCCGATGGAGTCGTCTGGGGCAATGATCAACCTGGGACACACTGATCCGCCAATCAAAATTCGTCAATGCTGGTTGGACAGTGTGCCTGCCTATTCGGGCTTTGGTGCGGTCGATCTTTACCTGGGCGCAACGCAGGTGGGGGAGGCGATCGATGGCGAAGAAATCCGCGAGAAGGGCGGCGGCTATGTGATTGAGGACTTAATTGCAGGGAAGCCAGTACACCTGCGGGCGCTCGGACAGGTGACAGACTGCTACCCGCGTGGCTCATTTGAAACCACCATTACACGAGAGACCATTAATCAGTTTTATCTCTTCAATCCACGCAATCTCTATCAAAACTTTATCGTAGGGGTGAATGGGGGCGATCGCCCCCTAGCGACCTATCTTGGACCACTTCAGCCTCGTCTGGGTAATGCCGTTTATTCAAACCCTGGTGCGCTCGCGCCGTTGCTAAACGATCCCGATCTTCAACTTGTAGGCATTGGCACACGCATTTTTTTAGGTGGCGGCATTGGCTATGTTGCTTGGGAAGGCACTCAACATTTTCCGTTGCAGCGACGGCTACCTAACCGCACACCGATCGGACCTGCTGCGACGCTGGCGCTGATTGGTGATGCCAAACAAATGGATGCCCGCTGGGTACGGGGTTGCTATTTCAAGAATTATGGTCCATCGCTGATGCTGGGTGTGGGTGTACCGTTTCCTGTTTTGCAAGAAGAAGTGGTCGCGCATTGTGCCGTTCAGGATCAAGACCTGGTGGCACCTGTGGTTGATTTCTCAATTCCACGACGAGTCCGCCCCACGTTTGGGCTGGTTAGCTATGCCCAACTCAAGTCAGGACGGCTGACGATCGACGGCAAAAACGTACGGGTCGCGCCGCTTGCCAGCCTGTTCCGCTCCCGCCAGGTCGCGATGGAGTTAAAGCAGTGGATTGAAGCCGGAACCTTTACGCTGACAGAGTTTGTCGCGCCGATACCAGCCGACCAAACATTTCGACCACAGGATGCCTGGGGTTCACAAATTGCGATCGACTAAGTTGGTTCTATTAGCCTTCGCTGGCTGGTTCAGCACGCTTGACTGGTTTTGGCAATGGCTCCCGACGCGGTGCGCCAGCCGGTGCAGCACTTTTGGCGCCGACAGGGCGTGTTTTGCGTTGTGGCGGACGACGATCGCCTGCACGTTTGAATCCGGCACTGGCAGTCTTTTTCTTCGGTGGCACCAACCCGATCGGAGTGCCACTTGTGACCACTAGAGCAGCACCACGCCGTTCGACCTGAAGATCCCAAAAATAACCAAGTGCTTTAGGGCTGCTTAAAACACCGTCTAAGCGTAGTTTGAAGGCTTTTTCACGATCGGCTGTCTTGCGGGGAGCTTGCTGGATTTTCACCACAATCTGCTGCTCTTCAGCAGAGTAAAACACTACTTCACCCCGAATCGAGAAGTAGTTTTCGTCAAACCCTGAGTCTTCAGGGGTACTGCTAGCGGGTGCTGCTTGAGGCGAGGTTTCTAGCTCAGACGCATCTTCACCCTCTTTATTTAGCTTCTCTGGTTCCCAAACGCCGACAATTTGTACGTGTAAGTCCTGCCGCATTTCACGAGTGCGGGGATAAACGACCCAGAGATGCTGTTGTTCTAAATCTAGATGGTTTCGCACCAGGCTCATCACACGTCCCAGTAGCACCGCTTCCACTTCTGTGCCATCACTCGTCAGCATTGCACCACGAGTAAACTGCTCGTCAGTCGGAGTGTACCGACCCCGCACTAGCCCGATCGCACGATATTGCTTCGGTTCGCTAGGTGGTGGAATAGGCTGCTGTCGAATCAAGGCATCTCCAGCAAGCGCTTCGGGCGCTGCCGCAGGGCTACTCTCAACTACTGGTGGCACCTCAGGCTTGGATGGCACAGCCGTAACCTCTACAGGCTTTTGAGCAACGGGTGGTGTTGCTGGTGGCTGTGGACGGCTCACGGGACGCATTAACGGTCGCTTGGGTACTAACGGCGATGTGTCAGATGCAGCCGTGGCAGATGCCTCATCAGACCCTGAGGTAGAGGTGCGATCAATGCTGGCTTCGTTAGACCTAGAGGCAGCCGCTGATGTCGGATCAGCAGCAGAGGGCTGTTCTGGAGTGGGAGTAGTTTCGTCAGGCAAGGGAGGCTTGGAGGATTGGGGGAAACGGTCAGGCGAAGGACTCATAGGCTTTAACTCAGTCTGAGCGCTCCATGGCATCGGTCAGCATATTGTACTGAATGCATCGAAGCGGTGGACTAATCCGAAAGGTTTGGGCAATGTTTACAAAAAAAGCATCGAATGGACAGTTCTTTCGGTTCTTTCTAAAGAGTGCTCAAGTCAAACGCTTCCAGGACGGACGCGTTGGACATAGAGAACTCAGTCTTAACATGGGCGATCGACTAGCAGCAAGATGAATAGATTTCATCATACTCAAAAGTAAGGCGTTGCAATCTATCTAAAGATGCTGAAACCTCTAACAGAAGGGGGTTACAACCAACCGTCTGCAGTACCTGACAATATCAATACAACGGTCTTCACTTGTCGTTACATCAGGGTCCTATAGGAAGCAGCGTGACCTTTGGTGATCGCTGCGGCATTCTAAAACGTGCCAGTTATTTCTAACTGTTCAGTAATGACTGAACTTAATGTGTTAGCTTGTGGCTATGAGTGCAGCATCCTTGCCAAACACTGACCCAAGCCTGATGAAACCTGAGCCACTGCTTGAACCTCTGCCGTTTGAGTTTCCGCCCTTTGAGCAGCAGCAGTTCATTGAAACGGTTGGGCTTTCGTTTGAGCTAGTCGGTTTGCCACGCATGGCAGGGCGCATTCTAGGCTGGTTGCTCATTTCTAACCCGCCACACCAATCGCCGGGTGAATTAGCCACTGTTTTGCAAGCGAGCAAAGGCTCAATTAGCACCATGACACGTCTACTTACGCAACTGGGGTTAATTGAACGCACCAGTCTGCCTGGCAAGCGGCGAGATTATTTTCGCATTAAGCCCAATGCCTGGGCTGAGTTGACGAAGCAACGCATCACGCAGATCAAAACGTTTCGTCAAATTGCTGAACAGGGGTTGAAGTTGATTGATGACAGCGCACCGCCATTGCGCCAACGTCTTGAAGAAATGCACGCGGTTCATGCCTTTCTAGAGCAAGAACTGCCGCTCATGATGGAGCGATGGGAGCAGCAGCATACGTCTCAGGTGATGCCAACAGCAACAGATAGCCCTACCCAGGTTGGTTAGCGCCCGAACTTTATGTGCCCCGCTGCTTCAATAGACAACGGCTTTATTTTTGATTCTCTCATTGCTCTGTTCACGCTCTATCTACAGATTCTCTTTCCCTATGCAACTTCCTCTTGTTGGTAAAGCCAAAAGCACTCCCTGGCTAATAGGACTGGTAGTAGCGGGTGTTGTTGGCGTTTCTGCGGTAGCTGTGCCACTGGCACGCAATGCCGCTCCTAAGCAGTCCATCAGCCAACTGACTGTACCTGTACAAGCAAAAGATATTACGGCGCGCATTACTGCCAGCGGTGAAGTGCAGGCAGTGAAAGAACTGAACTTGAACCCGAAAACGGCGGGGCGGCTAGAAGCGTTGCTGGTGCAGCGGGGCGATCGCGTTAGAAAAGGGCAGGTTATAGCACGAATGGAAACAAGAGAACTACAAGCCGATCGTGCTCAGGCGCAGGCAGAACTTGCCAAAGCACAAGCAAATCTCTCCTTGTTACGTGCAGGTAGCCGCCCCGAAGCGATCAGCCAGGCAGAAGCAAGCGCTACCCAGGCAAGGGCGCAAATTGCCGCTGCCCAAACACGGCTAGATCTGGCTTTGCAGCGATCGCAGCGCAACCAGGCACTTTCAGCCGAAGGCGCGATTAGTCGTGATCGACTTGATGAAGTGCTGAACGAAGAACGGAGCGCCAGAGCAAATGTGGAGCAGGCTCAAGCGGGCTACAACAACCTCGTGCAGCAACTTAATCAGCAACGAAACGGTTCTCGCATTCAAGAAGTTCAGCAAGCAGCAGCGCAAGTGGCAGCCGCTCAGGCGAGTCTCGATCGGATTGGTGTTCAGCTAGAGGATGCGGTGATTGTGGCTCCGTTTGATGGTGTCATCACACAGACGGGCGCAGAAGTGGGTGCGTTTGTTGCACCGACTAGCTTTGCCTCTAGCACGTCTTCAGCGACCTACGTCGCCAACCTTGCCAGTGACCTGGAGATCAAAGCTAAGGTGCCTGAAGTGGACATTGCTCAGATTCGGCTGGGGCAAACGGTTGAAATTCGGGCAGGGGCATATCCTGACCAATCGTTTAAGGGCACTGTACAGCGGATTTCTCCCAAAGCTGAAGAAGACGCTTCGCAACGAGGTGTTGTGACGTTTGCTGTCTGGGTCGGGCTAAATTCTGGTAAAGACTTACTGCGATCGGGCATGAAGGATATTGACCTTACCTTCTTTGGCAAGCCTATCCCGCAAGCACTAATTGTACCTACCGTGGCGATCGTCACAGATAAAGGACAAACAGGTGTACTTGTCCCTGATGCCCAAAACAAGCCCAGGTTCCAATTGGTGACAGTTGGTTCCACGATCGGTAACGAAACCCAAATCCTTAGCGGCATTCAGGCTGGCAATCAGGTTTTTGTCGAACTACCCGAAGGTCAGAAGCTGGAAAACATTACGAAGGGTGTGAACCAGAAGAATTAGGGCGCGGGGAGGCAGGTGAGCAGGGGAAGCAGAGGAAGTTTTGCTTATTAGTTCTGCCTTCTGCCCTCTGCCTTCTGCCTTCTACCCCCTCCCTCTTTCCTCCTCACTCCTCTCTCCTCACCCCTTCATTCGTTCTTCCAATGGACTTACTCGAAAGCGGCAAAATGGCAGTCAAAACGCTGACTGCAAATAAGTTACGTAGTACGTTGACGATGCTGGGCATCATTATTGGCAATGCGTCGGTGATTGCGATGGTCGGCATTGGGCAGGGTGCCCAAAAGCTGGCATCAGAACAGTTTGAATCGCTGGGACCCAACGTCTTGTTTGTTACACCGGGTAGCGGCGAAGCCAGGAATCGAAGCTATGATATGCCGCGCACGTTGGTTTGGGAGGATGCAAAGGCGATCGCGGCTCAAGTACCTTCTGTGGCAGAAGTGGCTGCTCAACGCCAGAGCCAGTTGCCAGTGGTCTATCGTAATCTCAACAGCAATTCCTTGGTCGTGGGTACGACACCAGAGTTTCTGGTAGTGCGGAGCTTTGACATGGCAAAAGGACGCTTTTTGACGCAGCAAGATGTGGATGGTAGCAAGCAGGTCGTGGCGCTAGGAGCTGATATGGCTACTCGTTTCTTTGGCAACAAAGACCCGATCGGACAGCAGCTTCGCATTGGCGGCATCAGTTTTCAGGTAATTGGTGTGTTGCAGGCAAAAGGTGCGTTTTTGGGCAGCAACCAGGATGATGCGGCATACATACCGCTGACTACTCAAGCAAGCCGCCTGACGGGACGCAATTCCCCCTATGGCTTGGACTTAAGTTTTATCTCGCTCTCTGCCAAAGATAAAGCCAGCGTGGGAGCAGCCGAATTTCAGGTGTCAAACTTACTGCGGCTGCGGCACAAAATTACTGATCAAGATGACTTTACGGTGCAAACGCAAAAGGACGTGCTGCGTATTGTAGGCACCATTACAGGCGGGCTAACGGCAATGCTGGCAGCGATCGCAGGTATTTCTCTACTGGTCGGCGGCATTGGCATTATGAATATTATGCTTGTCTCTGTCACGGAGCGTACCCAAGAAATTGGCTTACGCAAGGCGATCGGTGCCTCGCAGCAAGACATCCTGATTCAGTTCATTATTGAAGCAGTACTGCTCTCGGCGGCTGGTGGTTTACTAGGCACCACGATCGGCGTCGGCGGTATTCTCGCCGTTGGTGCCGTTACTCCCCTCAAAGCAAGCGTTTCACCCGTTGCGATCGCCCTTGCAGTCGGTGTCTCCGGCGGTATCGGCTTATTCTTTGGTGTCGTTCCTGCCCGCCAAGCCGCGAAACTCGACCCGATCGTCGCGTTGAGAAGCACTTGATAGAAGGCAAAAGGCAAAAGGCAGAAGGCGGAAGGCTAAAGGCTAAAGAGCGGGATTAGGAGTTAAGAGCCATAAATCCGGTTTCTTAGAGCATCAGGTTGCAACGTTGAATTCAGCCGAAACGTCGATAAAGCCAGAAGCCAGAGCTAACTCCAACTACTCTTTCATCCTTCATACTTTATCCTTTCTCCCTCTGCTTCCCCTGCATCCTTACTACCCCTTCACCCCTCTCCCCCTACCTTTCTGACCCTCCTACCCCTTCACTCCTCTCCCCCTCCCCATGCCTACTTCCACCATCATTCGCCTCGAAGACATTTACAAAATCTACGGTTCTGGCGAAACAGAAGTGCAGGCGCTTGCGGGCGTTGATCTAGTTGTCGAACAGGGCGAATACTGCGCCATTATGGGGGCATCTGGTTCAGGTAAGTCCACCATGATGAACGTGATTGGTTGCCTCGATCGACCGACACGTGGGCGCTACTATCTCGATGGTGAAGACGTTGCCCAACTAGACGATACGGCTCTGGCTCATGTGCGGAATCGTAAGCTGGGGTTTGTGTTTCAACAGTTTCATCTGTTGCCGCAGCTATCGGCGATCGAAAACGTCATGCTGCCGATGGTGTATGCCAGTGTAGCCGAGCGTGAACGCCGCGATCGTGCTGTCGAAGCACTGACCCGCGTTGGGTTGGCAAACCGCATGAACAACAAACCGTTTGAGCTATCAGGTGGTCAACAGCAACGGGTCGCGATTGCACGGGCGATCGTCAACCGTCCTGTGCTACTGCTGGCAGATGAACCAACAGGTGCTTTAGACTCGCACACTACTGTAGAAATTCTCAATATCTTTACTGAGCTAAACGCTAGTGGTATGACCGTTGTGATGGTGACACACGAAGCAGATGTAGCGCGCCGAACGAATCGAGTGATTTGGTTTAAAGATGGTGGTGTTGTGCATCCACACCTTGCCCCACAGGAAATCAGCCAACTGCTGGCAGCCTGAGTGCTGGTTCGGAGCAACGAAGCAACAGCAACAAGGCACAGTGTAAAAGAACACTTTAACTAATATCTGAATAGTTGCTCATATGTTATGGTGATCGGTATACCAAACAAGGTGGAAACTATGGCTACTGTGACCCAAATGAAATGTGCTTGCGACAACTGCCTGTGCGTTGTTTCCGTTGCTGATGCAGTGATGAAAGATGACAAAGCCTACTGTGGCGAAGCGTGTGCCAATGGTCATCCTGCTGGGCAAGGTTGTGGTCATACAGGTTGCACCTGCGATGCTTAAGGCTTCGTATTGAGAATCAACCAAAGAGTGAAAGGTAAGGCTGTAACGCCTTGTTTCAACTACTGTACGTCACATTTTTTCTGCCACGGGAACTAGGAAGAAACGGCTTGTAATAGTAATCGCTCTGGTTTAAGTAGATGTTGCTGCCGTAGCCATTGAGGTGAAGAGTGGGTGTGTCATCGCTTCTCACCTCAATTGTTCTACTTCCTGGTTAACTCTCAGGCTTGGCTCTAGGTGCCGCTTACCGTTTGACCCAGTGGAATTGTGACAATAAACTGGGAACCCTGATTTGGGTTAGATTTGCATTTCAATGTGCCTTGATGTTTTTCAGTCACGATTTGATAGCTAATTGATAAGCCCATGCCTGTTCCCTTGCCAACTGGCTTGGTCGTGTAGAAAGGATCAAATAAGCGACGTTGCGCTGCCTCAGGAATACCGAAGCCATTATCCGCGATCGCGATCTGTACTTGGTTATCATTCAGCAACTTGGTCTGGATCGTAATGGTGGGGGTGTAGGTTTCAGGATGCTCAAGACAATGCTCTAACCACTCGTCTACGGCATCGATCGCATTACTCAAGATGTTCATAAATACCTGGTTTAATTGTCCGGGATAGCATTCAATGCCAGGTAAGTTCCCATATTCCTTGACGACGTTAATGCTGGGTCGATCGCTTTTCGCTTTGAGCCGACTTTGCAAAATCATTAATGTACTATCAATGCCGTCATGCAAATTAACTTCTTTCATTTCCGCTTCATCCATGCGGGAGAAGTTTCGCAGCGACAAAACAATTTTTTGAATGCGATCAGCGCCCACTCGCATTGAACTCAAGAGCTTGGGGAGATCGTCAATTAGAAAGTTCAGGTCAACTGCTTCTAATTCTGCTTGAACGGCAGGATGAGGCTGAGGATGGTACTGCTGGTACAGTTCCATAAGACGCAACAAATCCTGAGTATATTCATCAGCATGAACTAGATTGCCATAGATAAAATTAACGGGATTGTTGATTTCGTGAGCAACGCCTGCAACTAATTGCCCCAAGCTAGACATCTTTTCACTCTGGATCAGTTGCGTCTGGGTTTGCTGCAGTGCTTGCAACGTTTGAGACACATCATCAGCTTGTTGTTTCAGAATTTGTTGAGAGGCTTGTAGTTCTGCTGTACGTTGCTCGACTCTGACTTCCAACTGCTCGTTCAATTGTTGTAGTGCTTCTTTCGTCTCTTTAAACGCAGTAATGTCGTTGCGAATTGCCACATACTGATAGGGTTCTCCTGGCTTGCTCAGAAACGGCACGATGGTGGTGTCTACCCAGTAATAAGACCCATCCTTAGCGCGATTTTTAACCTCACCTTGCCAGACTTGCCCCTTTGTAATAGTTCTCCACATTTCCATAAAAAACTCTTTGGGATGATAGCCAGAATTAATTACTTGATGCGTTTTTCCAATTAGTTCCCAGGGAGCATACTTTGAAATTTGGCAGAACTTATTGTTAATGTAAGTAATTACGCCCGCTGGGTCAGTGATCGCTACGATGGAAGACTGGTCAAGGGCAAATTTGACATCTGCGAGATCTTTGAGCGATCGCTGCAATGTTTCTTCTGTATGTTCTAGCTCTGCCACTCGCCTGCGTAAAGCAACTACTTCGTCATAAAACAGTTCACAACCTTCAGGGATCAGTGTGGAAGGGTAGCTAGCCATAGCTTTAAACGTAGGTTCAACCGGTAATGGTTTACTATTCCCTGTGAAAAGTTGCCCCCTTCAGCAATTTACGCTTCGATACAGTGAGTTAGATTGATACAGCTTGCTTGACATTTGTATACTTAAAACGCTGAAAGTACATACTTAAAACGCTGAAAGAGTTGCTTTTGTCCCCTATCTTCTTACCCACAAGAGTCTGGAGGTGCGAGTCCTTTAACTACCGTGAGTTGATGACGTAAAACTCGCCTTAAAGGCTCGCTTAAGTTGCTGCAAGCATTTGGCAAGTGTTGTCCTGCATGAAGTGCTGAATGATGTAGTTGAATGAGACCGCAAGAATCTGATAGCGGGCTGCCTGCCCCATGAGTAACATCATGGTTAAAGGTTGTTTGCGCCTTTTGTAGCGTAAGGTCAGTTAATGTTGAGGAACTTACATTATGCGACCCACGATCGCTGAACCATTTTCGACTGAGGCACTGCGCTGGGATGCAGTCTTGATGCGCGATCAGCAGGCGGAGGGCGCGTTTCTCTATGCGGTAACAACAACGGGTGTGTATTGCCGCCCGGCCTGTGCGTCACGGCTGCCGAAGCGTGAGCATGTCCGCTTTTTTCAAACCTGTTCTGAGGCAGAGGAAGCAGGTTTTCGTCCGTGCAAGCGGTGCCAGCCAAACGCTACATCACCTCACGAGGCACAAGTAAAATTGGTGACCCATCTCTGTAACCTGATTGAAACGTCCGAAACATCACTGTCATTAAGCGAGTTGGCGATAGTTGCGGGACTCAGCCCCTATTACCTGCAACGGTTGTTCAAAGCGATCGTGGGCGTAACACCCAAAGCGTATGCGATCGCTCAACGTCAACAGTGCCTACGTGATGACTTGCAAAAAGGTCGCTCTGTGACTCAAGCTATTTACGACGCTGGGTTTAGTTCGAGCAGTCAGGTTTATGGGGGAGCAACCAGTATGCTAGGCATGGCACCCAGCCAATACAAAGCAGGGGCAACAGACGTGGCGATTCGGTTTGCGATCGAGCGATCGTCTTTGGGTTTGGTTTTGATTGCAGCAACCGACCGAGGCATTTGCGCGATCAACTTTGGCGACACACCAGAAATCTTGACAGAACAGTTGCAGGCTCGCTTTCCCAAGGCACAATTACAAGCATCTGATCCGGCTTTTTCTCACTGGGTTACACAGGTGCTTGCCTTGATTGAAACCCCTGATCGCGGACTTGATCTGCCGCTAGATATTCAGGGCACCGCGTTTCAACAGCGCGTATGGCAAGCGTTGCAGGCAATTCCATCTGGCACAACCATGAGTTATACCGAAGTCGCTAAGCAAATTGAGCATCCCACAGCCGTTCGAGCCGTTGCGGCTGCCTGTGCTGCGAATACGCTTGCAGTTGTTGTCCCCTGCCATCGGGTGGTTCGCAGCAATGGTGCGTTGAGCGGGTATCGCTGGGGCATTGAGCGCAAACGGGCATTGCTAGAACGAGAAGCTTTGGAATAACAACAATCAATTTAAAGCAGGGCATTGAGCTTGTAGGGCTAATGGACAGGAGCTAACCGTTGCCGTTGCTGAAGTATGTCGGGTGCTTTGTGTAAGGTGTAAGAGTGGTCTTTAACCGTATTGCTATGGCAGATTCTATGCAGCCAGACACACAGCCAGAGCGCTTAGAAGCAAGCACCGATGCCATTCTGCCCGTAACGTATGCCGATGTTGCAGCCGCAGCCGATCGCCTCAAGGGGCAGGCGCATCGCACCCCGGTCATGACTTCAACGACAATCGATCGTCAAACCGGTAGTCAAGTCTTTTTTAAGTGTGAGAACTTTCAGCGCATTGGAGCCTTTAAGTTTCGAGGGGCATACAACGCGATGGTGCAGTTGCCAGAAGAGCAGCGTCGGCGCGGGGTGCTAGCGTTTTCATCAGGGAACCATGCTCAGGCGATCGCGCTATCGGGTCAACTGCTTGACATCCCTACGACGATCGTTATGCCAGAGGATGCGCCCACCGTCAAACTGGCAGCAACACGCGGCTATAGTGCCGAAGTTGTCACTTACAATCGCTCGACTGAATCGCGGGAAGCGTTGGGTCAGCAATTAGCAGGCGATCGAGGACTTACGCTGATTCCGCCCTTCGACCATCCTTATGTGATTGCGGGACAGGGCACTGCCGCAAAGGAACTCATTGAAGAAGTGGGAGCGCTGGATTTGTTGCTGGTTTGCTGTGGCGGTGGTGGTTTGTTATCGGGTTGCGCGATCGCCGCTCATGCCCTATCACCCTCGTGTCGTGTCATTGGCGTGGAGCCGAAACGGGCTGATGATGCCACACGATCGTTCTATGCCAAAACGCTACAAACGGTGGAAAACCCAGACACGATCGCTGATGGTGCCCGCACTGCGTCTCTTGGGCTGCTCACCTTTCCACTGGTCTTGCATTACGTTCACGATATGGTGACGGTTTCCGAAGCCGCCATTCTCCGTTCCATGTTCTTTTTGTGGGAACGCCTGAAGCTCGTCGTTGAGCCCACGGGAGCCTTGGCGACTGCCGCCTTGCTAGAGGGAATTGTTAACGTGCCCGGTGCCCGCATCGGGGTCGTCATTAGCGGTGGCAACGTTGATCTGAAGCAAGCAGGCAAACTGTTTACCAAAGTCACGAAACCGCCTAAAGCTCAGCCTCGCGTACCGTGGGCAACCGAACTGAGCTAGAAGACGTAAGAGAAGGGGCAGTGGTGTTTCAAAAGGATCGTTTAACAGCTTGTTTACAGAGCTGCTACAAGTCCCGTCCCTACTTTTCTAGCAAGAGTTAATAAGTGAAGAAGCCGCTAAGTAGGAGGACTAAATTAAGCACCACTGAGAAACCGGGTTTCGGCTGCGCTCAACCCGCTGACACATAGGACTGGGAGTATTGGGACTTCGGCGTGAGCTTTCGACCGGAGCGCCCTTCGGCGTGAGCGCTTAGGCCCAGACGTTGAGCTTAACCGAAACATCGAACGCGAAGTCGAAATGCCGTTTATAAAGAATTACGCCCAGCTACTTAATAGGGGACGATCGCCTGCTTTGAGTGCTTAATGAAAGCCCCTGTTGCAGCATTTAATGCCGCAAACAGGAAGCGGTCAAGCGGTCAGCCGTTGATTGCACCACTGCTATATGCGCTAGATGAACAGATCAGATAAACAGAAGCATGAAGCTACTTTGAGATTTTTCTCCATTGCTAGTAGTGGCAATCGAGATATGCAACTATTTCCTCATGAGGTGATTAATAGTCAGTTGTCTACAACGTAGACAAGCTGGCGACGGCAAACAATGAAGTTCCTGAAGATTAAGGATGGCTAAGGTTATGCAACCACGTTTAGAAATAGGTAGCCTACTGCTGGTTTCAACACTGCTGGTTGCAGCATTGCCCTGTCAAGCACAGGTAACGAGCGCGATCGACGGTACACAGACGATCGTTCGTCAGACTGACAACACCTTTAACATTACGGGTGGCACCACCGCTGGTAACAATCTATTTCACAGTTTCCAGCAGTTTGGACTCACGCAAGGACAGGTGGCTAGCTTCCTTGCCAATCCTGCCATTCAAAACGTTCTGGGGCGAGTGACAGGTGGTGAAGCCTCGGTGATCAACGGGCTGCTTCAGGTAACGGGTAGCAACGCCAATCTGTACCTGATAAACCCAGCAGGCATTGTGTTTGGTGCCAATGCACGTTTGGATGTGGCAGGGTCATTCACCGCTACCACCGCAAACGGTATTGGCTTTGGCGATCGCTGGTTCAATGCCGTAGGTGCGAACAATTATGCAACGTTGATTGGCAATCCCAGCAGCTTTGCATTTACCATGACGCAGCCCGGAGCGATCGTCAATGCAGGTAATTTAGCAGTCGGCACAGGGCAAAGCCTGACGCTGCTAGGCGGTATTGTCATTAATACCGGAACGCTGACGGCACCTGAAGGGGAGGTAACGATCGCGGCGATTCCGGGCGAGAAACTGGTTCGCCTCACTCCAACTGGCAGCTTACTCAGCCTTGACTTGCCCACTGCCACCAAAGCCGCCATCAATCCCCAACCATTTAATCCCTTGACCTTGCCCGAACTCTTGACAGGCGGCAATTTAAGCGGTGCTACAGGAGTCACGGTTGAAAATGGCATCGTCACGCTGACAGGTTCAGGAACCATTATACCGACCAATGCAGGAGTGGCGATCGTCTCTGGTCAAGTGTCTACCAGGGGCACTGTAGGCGGCAACGTTAATGTTTTCGGTCAGAAAGTGGGCTTAGTCGGGGCAACGATCGATGCATCTGGCACAAATGGTGGGGGCACCGTTCTAATTGGTGGTGATTATAAAGGACAAGGCACCCTTCCCAAGGCACAACAAACCTACATCAGCCCAGATTCGATTATTCAAGCTGATGCGCTGCAAACGGGAAATGGGGGACGAGCGATCGTTTGGTCAGATCAGCGTACAGAATTCTATGGCACGATTCGGGTGCAGGGTGGTGCTCAAGCAGGGGATGGTGGCTTTGTCGAAGTATCAGGCAAGAGCAACTTAGTGTATCAAGGCACTGTTGATACAAGTAGCCCAAGTGGAAAATCTGGCTCTCTGTTACTTGACCCAGCAAATATTCTCATTAAAAACGGTACGGGTGACGGTGATGATAATGGCGTGACCACAGGTACCTTTGGTAATAATCTTTTGGGTGATAACGGTCAGGTTCAAGCAGATGACGCTGTGCCAACGGTAATTTATGAATCTGAGCTTGAAGGAATGACTTCTATTGCCGATATTGTTTTGGAGGCAACAAACAACATTACGATCGAGCCGTTGACTGATAAGGCGCTAACAATTCCTGGCGATGATTCCAGTTCGATTACATTCAAAGCAGACTCCGATCAGGATGGTGTCGGTAATTTTGTCATGGATCAAGGCGATAGCCTTCTTGTTAATGGAAGAAAGCTGACGATTTCTGGAGCTAATGTCATTGCAGGCAACATCGATACTATGGACGGTTTTAATGCAAGACTGGATGCAACCGTGAGGATCAGCAGTTCAGGTAATATTCAAGCAGGGGACATCAAAGCGACAGATTCAACAAAGTTATATACCAGCGGTGGCAACATTAAAGTGGCAACGATTACAACTACTGTCAGGTCAGGGAGTACAACGGTTGAAATTGATATTAGTACTCCTGGTTTATTTCAGGCTACTGGTAGTCGCTTATTTGCTCAGCCTTTGACTGTGGTCGATATTGATATTGAAGAAAACAAAGATATTAAACAGTTTTTGCAGACTAGCGGCATCTTAAATACAGATGGCTCCATCAATATTGACAAAAACATCGTTAGAGATGAAGCGAATCAGCCTAAGTACGAAGACAGTGAAGGCAACCCCATTGGTATCGTTAGCGTTGACCCAACCTCTGGTAGGCGCACGATCGTTGAAGATAATACTGGGCTGACTGCCAGCATTCTTGCTCGTGATGGAGGTGCAGGCAGCCAAATTACAATTCGACATGGCGGTAAGCCAGTAACTAACAACAGTGGCTTTGTCGCTATTGAAACTGCTCCTGGTAGCAATGGAACAGCACAATTTATTGTTGGTCCTCAACAACAGCGCCTTAACCAGTTTGAGGTGACAGACCTTTCTGCAACTGGATTTGTCCCAAATAGTCCAAGCGGCATTTTTTACACAGGTTCCGCAGTTAAGTTTCAATCGTATCTGCCTTTAACGTTGGGCTCTAACCAGTTCCCTAGTAATGTCAGTGGTACAGCAGGCACGATCGCTACTGATGCGGCTCAAAACTCAAATGGTGGTCGATCGTTCCCAGGAATTCCCTTTGTGCCTTTAGTCCAAGCTCCAACCGTTGCAACTGGAAGTAATTCACTGGGCAACCCTCCACCTGTTCCTCCTACCGAGGGCAACCCCCCACCCGTTCCTCCTACCGAGGGCAGCCCTCCACCCGTTGATCCTCTGACAGGTTTGCGGCAACGGTTCCAAGCTGGAGAGGATGGGCAGGTCGCTCAGCGGCAATTAAACAACCAGAAGCAGGATGCGAGTTGTGAACTGCCCAACACGATCGCCGCTGCACCCAATACAACATCCTCCGTTTCCGAAACTCGATCGCCCAGAGTCACCACTGCCTCTACCACTGCCAGCAATCCCTGTGCTTCAGCCGCCCAAGATGATGCACAGATTCTCAAGATTCTGGGAGAGTGAGAGCGCGCCCTGAGTACTGATCGCCAGCATTGGTTAGAGAGACGGCATGAAGCGACAATGGCTTGAATTAGGGGCAATTCCTTTACTGGTTGCGATCGCTCTACCGCTGGGGGTGAGTGCTCAGAGTGCGTCAACCGCTGCCAAACTGGAGCATTCTAAGAACATAGATGCTAGTGCTGTCGATCGCCTGATGCAACAGGGCAACCAGGCATACCAGGTAGGGCAACTTGAAGCAGCGGTAAAATTATGGCAGCAGGCACGTACAGCCTATCAGCCACTCCAGAACCGCGTAGGAGAAGCGATCGCGCTGGCAAATTTAGGTGCAGTGTATGTTGCCTTGGAGCGTTATCGGGACGCGATCGCGGCGTTAGAAGCCTTTTTGCCTTTGGCTCACTCATTGGGCAACCGTCAAGGTGAAGCTCAGGCGCTTGGCAACCTGGGCATTGCGTACAAAGAACTCGGCAACTACAACCAGGCACTGCGATCGCACCGACAAGCTGGCAAGCTGATGCGGTTACTCGGCGATCGTGCAGGTTTGGGGCAAGTCCTGGTCAATCTGGGCAATGTTTTTGAAGCACTGGGTGATTATGAAAATGCGACGATCGCCTATGAGCAAAGTTTAAACCTGGCTCAGCAGCGGGGCGATCGAGCGGGAGAAGGCGTTGCTCAAGGCAATTTGGGTGGCGTGTATGCCAATCTCGGTCAGCATGACAAGGCGATCATCGCGCAGACAAACAGTTTGGCGCTTGCAAAAGCTACGGGTAATCGCGAAGGGCAAGCGAGTACGCTGATCAATTTGGGCACTGCTTATCATGTTCGCAATGACTACAAGCGAGCGATCAGTTACTACAACGAAAGTTTGACGATCTCGCAGCGGATCAACAGTCGCAAACGAACCGCAGAAGCCTTGAGTAGTTTGGGGCTGGCATACGAAGATTTAAAGGATTATCCCAAAGCAATTAATTATTACGAGCAAAGCGTGGCGATCGCGCAACAGCTTAATGACCCGCAGCTTGAAGGGTTGACACTCAACAACCTGGGTCATGCTCTCTTTGGTGCTGGTAAATTGGCAGAAGCCGAACAGCGCTTGCGGTCAGCTATCCAGTTGCTTGATGCTCTCCGCCCTGGACTCAATGACACGTACAAAGCCTCCATTTTTGACACCCAAATCTACACCTATAACCTGCTTCAGCAAATTCTACTGGCTGCCCAAAAGCCCGAAGCAGCACTAGAAATCACTGAGCATGGACGAGCACGGGCGTTTGTAGAATTGCTCGCGCAGCGGCTACCAGGGGGAGGCAGCGAGAGTGCAAAGGGTGCAGATGCAGGAGATGAAAGCGAGCCGAACGGTCAGGAGCCGAACCAGCTACCAGGAGCTAACAACGCTGCACTAGCAGTGCAGCCGATTACGATCGCTGCGATTAAAGCTGTAGCGCGCCAGCAAAACGCCACCTTAGTGGAGTATGCGATCGTGCCAGATGATGACTTCAAGGTGCAGGGAAAGCAGCGTGCTAGAGAAGCTGAACTCCTGATCTGGGTTGTGCAGCCAACGGGTGAGGTCGCTGTTCGGCGTGTTGACCTCAAACCACTGTGGCAAAATGGAGTCACGCTAGTGGATGCTGTTCGCCTTGCCCGCTGTCTGACACCACAACCGCTCTGTCGCGACCTGGCACAAAAAGTTCGTGGTCTGGAAAGCGTCGAACCGCTTCAGTCTACGCCAACCTCGTCCTCGTCGATCGCACGTACGGATCAGCGTCGTCAACAGCCAGGGCTACGGAAACTGCATCAGCTTCTCATTGAGCCGATCGCCGATCTTTTGCCTCGTAACCCCAGTGCCCGCCTTGTCTTCATCCCTCAAGAAGCTCTCTTTCTGGTTCCTTTTGTCGCACTTCAGGATGCGAACGGCAACTACTTGATTGAAAACCATACAATCCTTACTGCGCCAGCCATTCAAGTGTTAGAGCTGACCCGCAAGCAACGGGAGAGTCAGGGAAACGAGAGGGGACAATTCTTGCTATCCTCAACACCTAGCCAACGCTCGACACCCGGTACTCTGGTCGTCGGTAATCCCACCATGCCATCGGTTTCTGCTGCACCAGGAGAACCGCCAGAGCCACTGCCGCCCTTACCAGAGTCAGAAAAGGAAGCGATCGCGATCGCTCAACTACTAGGCACTCAAGTGCTTACAGGCAACCAAGCAACCAAAGTCAGCATCCTCAAAAAACTCCCAGCAGCACGGTTAATACACTTTGCCACACATGGACTCTTGGAGTACGGTAGCCAAAGTGCCTCCCTGGAGGGTCTAGGAGTACCAGGCGCGATCGCCCTTGCACCATCCAACAATGATGATGGTTTACTCACAACCAGTGAAGTCCTTAACCTGCGCTTAACAGCTGAACTGGTCACGCTGAGCGCCTGTGATACCGGACAGGGAAGAATTACTGGCGACGGGGTGATTGGGTTATCGCGTGCCTTTGTTGCGGCGGGTGTTCCCAGCGTGATTGTTTCCCTGTGGGCAGTACCCGATGCCGCAACCGCTAAACTAATGACCACCTTCTACCAAACGCTGCAACAGCAACCCGACAAAGCTCAGGCGCTACGACAGGCAATGCTCATCACTATGAAAGACTATCCTGACCCAGTTGACTGGGCTGCTTTTACACTCATCGGCGAAGCAGGGTGAATAGGAGTGGTCAAACGCGCCTGACTAGAGTGATTTTCTAGGACAGCCACGATCGCTGCTAAACCGATTGCCTCCTTTAGCCTCCTGCCATTCGCTCCTCCACAGCTCGAGGCGATCACGCGTGACAGTACTACCGAGGCAGCAGTCCGCTTGCGAGCAGAAAATATTGCCGCTGAGGTAGTCTCACTTCCCACAAGGTACAGGGAGGACGATGCTATTTAGATTAAGGTTAGAGGAACTTAAACCCCGTTGTTGTTTTCGCTTGGCAACTCAACCTTCGCTTTTCTTGCCCGCTGCATAAACTGTAGGAATAGAGCAAGCAAAGCGGTAGCCACGCGATCGATCGCACCACTGGAGCACAATCCTTATGTCCCGCCGAAAGTCCCCTCTCTCCGACCTTCAACAACCAGCACGGCAGGTAGCCGCCCAGCCCTGGGTTGAACCACTAGCACGATGCGGTTATGCCGCCAAAGGCATTGTCTACTTGATCGTTGGATTCTTGGCAGCACAGGCAGCCTTTACAACTGGGGGTAAAACAACCGATACGAGCGGAGCCTTAGAAACTATCCTCGACCAGCCTTTTGGGAAATTTCTACTGGCTTTAGTGGCGATCGGGTTGATAGGTTATGCGCTCTGGCGCGTTGTCCAAACCGTTTTTGATCCGGAACACGCTGGTGAGCCAATGAAGGCAAAGCAGCTTGTGCAGCGTCTTGGCTACGCTTTTAGCGCAACCGCTTATATCGGGTTGGCGTTGACGGCAGTAAAGCTCATCACGGGCAATGGCAAGGGCAATAGTAATGCAACTCAGGATTGGACAGCCCGCTTGATCGCTCAACCCTGGGGGCAAGGGTTAGTCTGTTTGGCAGGGCTAGTGGTGATTGGGGTAGGGCTTTCGTACCTTTATCAAGCCTATAAAGCTGATTTTCAACGTCATTTTCAACGCCATCAGATGAGTGAGACCGAGCGCAAGTGGGCGAAATGGCTGGGGCAATTTGGGATTGCGGCGCGCGGCATTGTGTTTGGCATCATTGGGAGCTTTCTCGTTCTTGCTGCCTTGCATGACGATGCCACCGAAGCGATCGGGTTAGGCGGTGCCTTAGCGGCGTTAGCACAGCAACCCTATGGTGCCTGGTTGTTAGGCATCGTTGCTCTAGGGTTGATCGCTTACAGCTTTTACTCGTTGATTGAAGCGCGCTATCGGCGCATTGCCCAACCTCAATAAGCCCTACCACCGTCATCTCATAGATGGGCAATTAAGCTTAAGGTGCATAAAATGAACAGCTAAAACAGGGCAGGCTAAAAAGCTCAACGATGCAAAATTGACAACCCAAAACTATAAGAAACTGCTTTAAGGTGCCAATCTTGTTGGCTATGAGCGATCGCTTTCAGTCTGTCCAACTGCTCTAACAGTGGTTAATATGACTTGGTAAGGTCAAACAAAACGTGCAACCTTGACCTGACTCACTTTCTACCCAAATGTGTCCACCATGCTGCTGCACAATGGTGCGGCAAATTGCTAGCCCTAAGCCTGTGCCACCTTTTTGTTGAGCATCTGCCGCTTCTACCTGCTGAAAACGTTCAAAGACTGCCTCAAGCTTGTCAGCGGGAATGCCTCGCCCCTCATCTTTGACACGAATGAGAAGGTAAGGTGCTGGGTTGTGACCCACTTCAGATAAGTGCGGCGATCGTTCTGCACCTTGGCTCTTCAGTTCGATCGTCCTGCCATGCTCTAGTGCTTCGGCCCGGAACTCAGCGTTGAGCCAGATGCTGCCGCCTGGGTGGGAGAATTTGATGGCGTTACTCAGCAAATTGATCAGCACTTGAAGTAGGCGATCGGAATCAACCCAAACATTTGCACTGACGGAATGCACCGCTAAAACTACAGACTGCTCATCCGCCATTGTTTGCATGACTGCCGCTGCCTGCTCTAAGAGAGCCGCAATCTGGCAGCACTGTTGGGATAAACTAACCGTCCCTGACTCAATGCGCTCTAGGTCAAGGAGGTCGTTAGTCAAACGCATCAAGCGGTTCGTGTTTTTGGCGGCTATATCAAGCATCCGCTGTCCGTTAGCTGGCAGAGTGCCCAGCTTCCCAGTTTGCAGCAGTTTTAAAGCACCTTGAATCGATGTAAGAGGTGTGCGAAGTTCATGACTGACTAGCGCAACCAGTTCACTTTTCATTTGTTCAATAAGACGACGCTCTGTAATGTCATTCAGAATCAGCAACAGACCATCTAAGGGCTGCATTTGACCTGCGGTTTCTCCAGTCAGCGGTTGATAAAACAGTGGCTCTAACTTTAGTTCTAACCAGTGCTCACCGCGATGTAACTCATGTACGCTCAGCGGTTGCTGTGCTTTCAAGCTTTGTAGATCTGCCTTCCATTGAGCCTTAGAGAGCCACTGAGGCACCAAATGATCGTCAAGACGATCGCCCACATGGATCTGCAACAAAGTCGCTGCTACAGGATTGCAAAACCAAACAAGCCCATCTAAATCAGCAGCAAGCAAACCGCTAGAAAGACTGCGGGCGATCGCCGCTTGAGCCGCTTGCGATCGCCCCAGTTGTTCTGCTAAAGCTGCTAGTTGGCTTGCCTGCTGGACTAATACTGGTTGCTGCAAGTAGTTGGCTGGCGTCGGTTGCAGCGATCGCGTATTGTCAAGCACCACCTCTGGAGTGTAGGTCTGCCAAAGATGTTTGACCTGCCGTTGCAGCAAGGCACTCATTCTCAGTTGTTCACAAAGCAAGGTTGTGCCCAGTGTCCCGGTGAACAATGCCAACGGCAAGGCAACGGGCAACCAGTAGCCAGCCCAGAGCAACAGCACACTCAAGCCTACCCAGGTTACACTCAAGCCCAACCAACTACCGAACCGGAGCCTGAACCGCCAATGGCTTAAAAAGAAGCTCAAGCCCGGTCCCCCAAAGAGCAGGATGGGTAACAGCCAGTAGTCTGGAACACGGTGCAGCGGGTTTTGTCGTAGTAGGTTATGAACGACAGCGGCATGAAGGTAAATACCGCTTGTGGCTGGATTGCTATTAAATGGCGTATCTAATGGATCAAACCCTGTTGCTGTCAAGCCAACTAGAACAATTTTGTCCTTAAATGCTTGAGATGGAATCTGCCCTTTAAGCACCTTGATAAAGGAATAGGACGTTGCTTCTTCTACCGGACCGGGCCAGTTAATCCAAAACGGCTGCTTAAGGTCGGGTAAGTTCACTGGGGCTTGGACTAGCCCGTAGGACTGCACCGCTGCGATGCCTAGCGCTGTATGCTCACCAATCTGAAGATCAACCTGCTGGGTTAGATTACCTAAGTTCTCATGTTTGCGGATGTGCCCAACCGCGATCGCTGATTCCTGCAAGAGTGGGGTTGGCACTAATCGTACGCCAGTGTGATCCCACGCTTGAGCCACTACCACGCGCCCATGCTGCTGCATCGCACTCGCCAGTTGCGTATCTTCAGCACTCGGCTCAGACCACAACATATCAAAGGCAACCACACTTGCCTCTGCTTTGGTTAACGCCTTCAGCAGTTGAGCATAGCGTTGACGCGACCAGGGAAACCGACCCAGCGCCTTTAAACTGGCATTGTCGATCGTCACTACCACCACTCGCTCATCCCAGGCAGTTGGTCCCCGAAGGCGAAACAAGGCTTGATAGGAAAGCTGCTCTAGGGGATACCAGGCGCTCAACTTAAACAGCAGTGCGACGACAAGAGCCGTAGCGGTACCGGGAAGTAGCCGCCAGCCTAACTTACCAGGTTGCCAGGTCATACACCTGCTTTTTGCCTAACGGCGTTGTTACGACTGCCTGCACCCGTGCTTGGGAGGCAATGGGTAAGGTCAGGTCAAACCGACCATTGCGATCAGTAACTTGTGGCTGCCCTGCGATCGTCAACCCATTCACAAAGTCGATTTGACCGATGAGACGCGCCCAGCGCACATTGCCTTTAATTTCCTTGCGAATCTCAATTTTTAAGCTGGTATCGTTTCGCAAGGGCACCGCAGGAGACGGTGGTTCGCCTGCAACCACTAAATTCTGGAACCCTCCATTCACCGCGATCGCTTTCCCTAGTGCATTACTGACGACACTGCCGCTCAACGTCGCCAGCCCAGTTTTGCCATCGGGCTGAATACTCACGCCGAACTCAGTGCCTCGTACACCGCTCACACCGGCTGGAGTTTGAATCTCTAGGCGAGAGCCAGGATTAGTAAAGGGTCGCACCTTCAAGCGCACTTGCCCACCCGTCACCTGGAGCCGCGTGATGCGTCCGTTTCCAGGAGCCACTTGCAATGTTTGAATGCGTAGGCTGGTCTGTTCCGAAACGCTAATGGTGCCAATACCTGTATCGGCAGCTAACACCACCTTTGCTTTGCTCCCAGTCTTAATTCCATCGCCAACTGCCTGTAGCCGCAGACCGACCCGCGCTGGTTGAGAGGATTGTCCTCGATATAGAGTAACTGGACCAGCCATCTGCTGAATTTCTAGCCATCGGTCTACTCTAACAGGCACGGTATTGGAGCCGCTGTTATCCGCGGCTGCAAACATAAACACCACCAGGAAGGGAAGGGTCGTTAGCAGAAAACATTTAGTTGAAATCGTCTTAGATTGAGAGCGATTTTCACTCGTTGACTTACGCATCAGTCCCTTCTATCCAATACTGTAGGCGATTCAGCCTCATTTAACGTACCCAGTTTCATATATGAATGATCGATCTTTAAGGTTGTACTAAGTAGCTAGGCGTAATTATCCATAAGACGCATTGAGCGAAGTCGAAATGCTCTCAGTCCTGGGTGTTGGTGGGTTGAGCGCTGTCGAAACCCAATCTCTCAGTGGTGCTTAATTTAGCCTTCCTACTTACCAGTGAAGCAAAACAACAAAATCTGCTTTAGAGAACTTTTTCAGCGGGTGACAGCCTACTCAGCCCTGTGCAAGCACAACTAAGCCAGCCTTAAGTTACCAGAAATGGTTGGTCGATCGCCTAAACTACCTGTGCCAGGGAACGTTTTTTTACATTCCCATACTTAGAGCGCATCTGGTGCGGTTTGGTAGCCACAAGCTTTGTAACAGGCACTGTACGACTGCCTGGTTGGGTTCTTTGCACAGGCTTCGGTAGCGTCTGAGGTACACGGAGGCAAATCCAAAGCCCATACCCCCGATGCGACCAGGTAATAACAACTTGGATGCCTCGCTCTGCTAACGCCCAGCCCAACGAGTAAACTCTCTGACGCTGATCAAACGCGAAAGTGCGTACCTGACGAAATAATTCGTTTGAGCAACGCATGCCGCTTTGCAATTTGCCATCAGCCCAAAAATTAAAGAGTGAAACAAGTTTTTCGTTGATTAGCAAAGGTTCCATCGTTGTAGCTCATCCTAAGCATTAACTGATTCAAGGGGAATGCTGTTGGGTTGAGGGCAAACCAACAACTGCATTACTTTGAATCTAAAGCTAAAAGGTGAGGAACTTGGAAAGAGAGGCATTTCTCCTACATAAGGTGGTAATTATTCGGTTCTAAGCTCCGTCCTTAGAGTTCGCTGATAGCTATCTAAACGGCATCAGCCTGGGGTGATAAGCTTTGCTTGATAAAGGCACCAGCAGCTTCACTATCAAGCGGTTTTGAGAAGAAAAAGCCTTGAGCGTAATCACATCTAAGCGCCTTGAGCTGCATTAGTTGTTTGGATGTTTCTACACCCTCAGCAATCACATTAATACCGAGGTTCCAGGCAAGCTGAATGATTGTACGGACAATTTCCAGTTGCTCCAGATCAACATCGACGCGGTTAACAAACGATCGATCAATCTTCAACGTGTCAATGGGGAAGCGGTGTAGATAAGCCAGCGAAGAATAGCCAGTGCCAAAATCATCGATATAGAGCTGAACACCTAGAGCTTTGATCTGTTGCAACATCCTGGCAGCAGTTTCAGGATTCGCCATAATGGCGCTTTCGGTGATTTCTAACCTGAGGCTACGTGGATCTAGTCCGGTTTCTGCAAGGCTTTGTTGCACCTGTTCAACCAAATCAGGTTGCGAGAATTGCTGGGCTGAAAGGTTCACGCTAACGGTTAGGGGTGGTTCCATCGGGGTTTGTGCTTGCCAAAGGCAGAGCTGCCGACACGCTTCGCGCAACACCCATTGACCAATCGGGTTAATTAAACCAGTTTCTTCAGCCAAAGCAATAAATTTCAATGGTGATACCAGTCCGTTTTCTGGATGCTGCCAGCGTATCAATGCCTCAAAGCCAGTGATTTGTTGAGTCGCAATGGAGACGATCGGCTGATAGTAAAGTTTAAATTCCTGGCGCTCTAGAGCAAGTCGGAGATCTGTTTCGAGGCGTAAACGAGAGGTTGCTTCCAGTCGCACGCCAACATCAAAAATTTCACAACGGGCTTTACCCAGTGCTTTGGCTTGGTACATGGCTGTATCAGCATCATGCAGGAGATGTTCGGCACGATCGTAGACTGTTTGATTCCAGGCAATGCCTATGCTAGCTGTCACAAAAACTTCCTGATTATTCAGGTTAAACGGGGCAGTGAGCGCTTGCTGGATATCGTCTGCTGCCGCCACTGCTAGGTCCATAGCAGCAACATCTCGCAGTAAAATCGCAAACTTGTCTGCTTGCAAGCGAGCGATCGCGCCTGTTGCTGGGAGAGCAGCAGCTAAACGATCGGCAATCTTCATCAGCAATTGGTCTCCCATGTCATAGCCCAAACTGTCGTTGATCACCTGAAACCGATCCAGATCAACCAGAAGCACGGCAATGAGCGGTGGCGTTTGTGGCTGGTTTACGGTTGAGAGTGGTGCAAAAGACTGGTTGAGCCAACTGAGAAACAATGCTTGGGTGGGTAAGCCAGTCAGACTGTCGTAGTAAGCTTGACGTCGCCAAAGGCTTAAAGGTAAAAGCCTCTGTATATTTGGATCAGGGGCATTCTCTACTGCTGGCGGAACTGTCAAACTGTTGGCTACCTCTGGTTCACGCTCTAATACCTCAACGAGATGCATTAAGCGGTCAGTATTGCTTAATGCAATCTCTAACATGCGTTGCCCTCGCTCGGGCAAAGTGCCTAGCATCCCGGTCATCAACAAACCGAGTGCTGCCCGAATGGAGGTAAGCGGAGTGCGGAGTTCATAGCTCACCAAAGCGGCGATATCATCGCTACTTGGCCTTGGAGCAACGGGAGGTCCGCAGGCTGCACTATGAGGGGGGAAACTTGTACTCTGTTCTTGCATCTTGCAATTTGGCTAAAGAACCATTCACTTCAAACGATGCTGAAAGGTAGGAGCAGGGACAACGCATCGTTCAACCGTGAATTTACCCCTGCAAGGTGAAGAACTTGAGAAGATTCTAACGTTAGCTGGTCATAGATGCGTTGGGTGATCATAGATACCAGCAAGGGATCATACATTCCAAGCAAGTGCTTCTGCAACCTGGTCAGCTAAGGTAACAGGATCAAATGGTTTAGTTAATACAGCCATAACACCTAAGTCAGCAAAGTAGCGCTGGTCAGAGGCTTGGGCTTTAGCCGTTAGTAGAATAACTGGAATTTGAGCTGTTGTGGGATTGGCTTGCAGTTTTTGAAAAGTAGCAGGACCATCCATATCAGGCAGCATCACATCAAGCAAGATTGCGTCTGGCTGTTCTGCTTCAGCCATTGTAATGCCTTCGTGGCTAGAGGCGGCTGTGAAAACGTTCCACCCTCCCATAATTTCTAAGCTGGTTTGGGCGACCTCTCGAATATCATCTTCGTCATCAATAATCAAAACTCGTTTAACTGTCACGACTCATCACCTCGCTAATAATTTGTAATACTTTATAGTCAATGAAAAACTGCTTTTGCTTACGGTGTGTCAAAAGCGCTAGCGTTTAACTTCAACTTCAGTTTGCCCCTGAAGTAAGGTGGTCGATCGCGGCATTGCGATGTCTATTGGCAACGTTACGTAGAACGTACTCCCTTCACCCAATACACTCTCTGCCCAAATCTGCCCACCGTGTTGCTCGACTATGCTCCGGCAGATTGTCAGACCTAAGCCCGTACCACCTCTCTGACGAGCATCCGACGCATCAACCTGTTGAAAACGCTCGAAGATTACCTCTAGTTTGTCGGTTGGGATACCGCGTCCCTGGTCTTTAACGGTAAGCAGTAGGGTGCCGGGTGTTAGGCTCTGGGTGTGCTGGGTCTGGGTGTGTTGAGGGTTGAGGGCTAGGTTACTTGTGCTCGGATGGCTCGGCTGAACCGTCACAGCAAGGTTTGGAGCGCCCACCCCTGGCTCTGACTTTTCGCTTGTCTCTTGAGTTAAGGCAGCCGTTAGCCAAACTGTTGTACCAGGTGGGGAGAATTTGATGGCGTTACTAAGTAGATTTGTGAGAACCTGTACCAGGCGATCGCGATCGGCATGCAGTTGAGTGGATGCCGAGGCAATAGAGACGGCAATATTTGCTTTTTCAGCGCTTAATTGCATCTCACTAACGACTTGTTGCATTAGATCAGTAACATCAAAGGTTTGCTTGGTAAGCAGAGATTGACTAGAGCCTAGCCGCTCCAGATCAAGGATGTTGTTAATGAGGACACCGAGGCGATCGGCGCTATTGAAAGCAATCTCTAGCATCCGTTGTCCTTTAGCAGAGAGGCTACCGATTTGTCCGGTTTGCAGCAGGCTAAGTGAGCCTTTAAGCGACGTTAAGGGTGTTCTCAATTCATGGCTCACGACCGAAATAAATTCATCCTTCATACGTTCCATGGCGCGGCGATCGCTAATATCGCGGGCAATAATCGAAGCCCCAGTTCTGTTGCCTGCTGCATCCCGAACGGGAGAGATCGTCAACGCGACATCAATCCACTTGCCATCTTTGCGGCTATGTTGCGTTTCGCAATAGTTTAAGTACTGCGCTGGATTTTCATCAGCAATCATTTCTAGCCATTCCTTTGAGTGAGTTGCGACGGCTAGAAGCACGATCGCTGATTGCCCTCTGGTTTCTTCAGCCGAGTAGCCATAGATTTTCGTAGCACCGGCATTCCAGCTTGTAATTTTGCCGTCTAGCGCTACACCGATGATGGCATCACAAGAGGATTCGACGATCGCCGCTAGTTGAAACAGTGCTTCTTCTGCTTGTTTGCGATCGCTGATATCACGAACCATGACCAGCACTTCATCCTCCCCGCTTACTACAATGCGAGCTTCTTCAGTACAGGCTTTGTCATCTCGGAGTAGCTGAAATTCATAGACTTGCGTCTCACCAGTTTGTAATGCTTTCTGCGTGTAATGGATGCGTTGCTGCGCGATGTCGGGTGGCATGACCTCGTGAATGTTTCTGCCCCGCATCTCATTATGTGGTTTTAATACTGTGAAACTTTTAGCAGGAATAAAATCTAGATACGTGCCATCTTTCGTCATCCGAATCATTAAATCTGGAATGGCTTCAACCAGCGCACGATTGGTTGCCTCACTTTTGCGAAGGGCGTTTTCTGCCTGCTTGCGTTCAGTAATATCAATCCCTGTGCCTATGACGTACTCGACGGCACCATTATCGTCCAACAGCGCTGTATTCGACCAGGCAATGAGCCGCTGTTCACCCGCCTTCGTCATCCAAGCGTTTTCATGGGCATTGGGAAACTGCCCTGCTTTTAAATCTGCAAAAACTGCTTTCACAGGCTCCACATCTTGCGGCAGCAAAAGAATATCCCAAAAAAGTCTGTGTCTGATTTCGGCGAAGGCATGACCGGTCGTCTGCTCACAGTTTCGGTTGAACCGTACAATGCGACCTTTAGCATCAAGAACAAGCACTAACGCACCGACTGTATCCAAAACAGCAGCGGTAAAATCACGCTCTTGCTCCAGCGTCTCCTCTGCGTGGTAACGTTTTTGGAGTTCAGCGTAGCCTAGGTAGAAAAGCAAAGAGAGAATGACAAAACCCAAGCACGTGGCAGCAAGAAACCGAACGGTTGAATCAGAATGCAACGCTTGCGACCGGGGCTGCTGCTGGAAGTCGATCGCGCTCTGATAAAATATTGCACTGAGTGCCATTAACGCGGCTGTAATACCTGCAAAGCTAATAACACTGCTAGCGAAGCCAATGCGTTTTCGTACTGTTTGTTTTGACTCAACCGCCGATCGTTCTAAAGCGTCAAGATTGCGGCGTAACTCAAGTTGCTTCACTACTTGGCGTGCCAGGATCTCCAATCCTTCAATTTGCTCTGGGCTAAGTGTGCGTGGCACGCGATCGATCACACAAAGTGTTCCCAGTGCATGACCTTCTAAGGTAATTAAGGGCACACCTGCATAAAAGCGGACATGAGGCTCAGCCGTAACCAGGAGATTAGCGGTGAATCGTTCGTCCGTAGCAGCATCGGGAACAATCAAAATCTCTCGTTGTAAAATAGCATGGGCACAAAACGCTATTTCACGTGGCGTTTCATTAACTTCTATGCCTACTTTTGACTTAAACCATTGCCGATCAGCGTCAACTAAACTCACCATCGCTATGGGAACGCCACAAATATGAGCAGCGAGACGAGTGATATCATCGAATGCAGACTCAGCAGGTGTATTAAGAATATGGCACTGATGCAATGCTGCTAGTCTTGCTAACTCATTGGTTGGTAGGGGAGCCTGGGTCATGGACGTTTTGCTAGACCTTGGTGATATTGCTATAAGAGCTAGAAGGCTACTTTGGGCGGTTTGAATGAAGCTAGCATATGCAATCGGCTGCGAAGTTCCAGACGACCTACAAGCTTTTTGTCTGCCAGTGTTGGTGGTTCAAGGCAGACCTAACTTGTTTAAATCTAAACTCAAACTGTGAGGAACTTGGGAAGGCCAATAACAATTCAAAAGGGAATGCCGCAGGCAGAAGAGTCTTGATTTGTAGCGTGTCAAAAGGGAATTGGTATTACAGCAGTTCTCACTGGAGTGAACATAATTTTGAGCGAACGATCAGCGGTTGACGAAAAATAGCTAACTGATCGCTGACTGCTAACGAAGGATTGCGGCTGATTCGTTTAAACGTGCCATCGCTGCTTATTGCCTTATCTTAAGGGCTGTTGCTCTCATGCCGTAGCCTACGAGTGCGCTTCAAGCGATTGCAAATGCGGGCAACTAACTCTGGAGCCACGATCGGTTTGCCTACATAATCATCGGCTCCAGCCTCAAAGATTTGATGGAGCGTAGCAGCATCCGTTTTGGCGGTAAGAAACAGCACGGGTACCCAACCCCAACGAGTATTGTTACGAAGTGTGCTGCATAGTTTGATGCCGTCAATCTTAGGCATTTCAATGTCGAGGATGACGAGATCGGGTGCGACGGTGGGCAGCATTTCCCAAAAGCGCTGCGGCTCGTCCAGCGGGGTGACTTGAAAGCCCCAGGGTTCTAGTACTGTTTGCAGTACCGTTAGGATTAAAGGATCATCATCGATCGCGAAAATGCTTGCCTCTGTTCCTTGACACGGCTCGCTGGGCGGCTGCATTTTTGCTGGCGTTGTAAGTGCCTCCACTGTCGTTTCGCTGCTCGGCTCTAGGGGCTGGGAAGGTACACTGTCTACCGATGCTCGTAAACGGGCTATCAGTGCTAATAAATCGATTGACTGTGCTTTTTTTAGCGCTTCTTTAGCTTGCAAAAGCGTCTCGATTTGTCGTGCTAGCTGAGAACCCTCGTCAGCACCAAAGGTGCCTAAAGACCCTGCAAGCTTGTGAGCTTCTTGCAGTGCCTGATCGTGCAGTGCGCTGTCAAGCTGATTCATCTGTAGCGCCTGGGCTGCCTGTTCTAAAACAGCGATGCGATCGAGCACCTTGCCTTGAGCACGCTGCCAAATTTTTGCCACTGCAGCCTGAGTCTGTTGCTGCCGCTGGTCATTTGGTGCTGCTAAGGCTGGTGTTGAAGACTGGGCAGACGTTTGAGCATATGACTGATTTAGGCGATACCCTAAACCATAAACTGTCTCGACTAAATCGGCGGCTCCAACTGCTTTCAACCGCTGCCGTAGTCCCTTGATGTGGGTCTTCACAGTATCCTCCCCTGGTGGATCGTCATCCAACGACCAGAGCTGATCCAAAATCGCACTACGGCTGTAGACTCGCTGATTATTCCGCAAGAATAGTTCTAGCAACGCATATTCTTTGGGCGTGAGGCGTAACGGTGCGCGATCGTAGGTCACTTCGCAACTACTAGGGTCAAGACGCAATCTGCCCCACTCCAGCACCGAAGCGGTGACAACTGATCCCCGCCGCAGTAACGCCCGCATTCTTGCCGCTAGCTCTTGCAGGCAGAGCGGCTTCACCAGGTAATCATCAGCGCCTGCATCCAAACCCATCACTTTGTCGTTACTGGTGTCTCTAGCCGTCAGCAACAGTACGGGCACTTGTTTGCCCAGGGCACGCAACTGGCGGCAAAAACTAATGCCATCTAGTTTTGGCAGCATTACATCCAGCAAAATCAAGTCATACGTCAGACTTTCGGCTAGTGCCCATCCTGCTTGACCATCGGCAGCCGTATCAACGACATAATGTTGCTCAGTCAGAGTTGTTCTGAGTAATTCGGCAAGGTGCTCATCATCATCCACTAACAGAATTCTCATTGCAAACGTTGCTTGAGGTTTAGAAGGATCCTATAGCTGAATGCCGTTGCATGAACCCTGAGAGCGATCGTCCGCAACAATCATCACATAGGCAGCAACAAAGGCAGTTCATGAAACTGACCCTTAGTATCAGCGCACTTTTGTGAGGGCTGCAAGATGGGCTGCAACCTTCTAAAGGTGCCCAAACAGCCTCAAGCCGTAACGAAGAAAGGTGCCATCTTCACTGGTTGCCGAAGAACCTGGGTAGTTTGGGTGGTGTTTAGTTCTGGCATCCCTTTTTTAGGAACGGCTCGATTATGCCCAAAGGCAAATAACCTTGTCCGTCTTTCCGAGTTCCTCACCTTGTCCGTCTAATTTTGTAATCAAGCGCCTCAATACCCCATTTCAAGGCGTGTGATTGAAATCATGGCTACATCCACCCCCGCAATAACAAGCACTGTAACGGGTTTAACCAGGCAGCAACAGCAGCAGAGCATGGGTCAGTTGTCATCGCAGCACCAGCAGCAAGATTTCCGACAAGAAGGAACGAGTATGGCTAACGGTAAAACATCTCCAGATCACATTTCCATTACCGAATTCAATGCTTCAAAGCAGGTTCAATTTTTTGATGGCTTGAGGACTATTCGTTTTAGTGGGCAACTGTCGCTAAAGAGCCCCTTAGGAAGTGTCTGGACGTTTTACTTTTACCTAGGTCGTATTTTGTATGCTACTGGCGGAACCCATCCAGTGAGACGGTGGATGCGAAATCTAACCGCTTACTGCCCCCAACTTGATGTCGCTCAGTTCAAATCCATGAGCGATCTTGCTAGCCCTGCGATAGAAGCCATGAAGGTTTGTTGGGAGTACCAGGCGTTGTGCTCTTGGGTGGATCAACAAAAATTTACCCGTGAGCAAGCCTCGAAGGTGGTCTGGTCTATTGTTTCTGAAGTGCTATTTGATGTCACTCAGGCAAATGAAATCATCTATTTAGTTGAGTCGAGCAATTCTGTTTTTACGCCCTTAATCTTGTTTGATGCTGAAAGGCTAATTGCCGACGTGCAACAAAAATGGCAACTCTGGCAGCAAGCAAAGGTTGCCGATCGCTCACCCAATCAAGCGCCCATCATTCAACAGCCAGAGCGACTACAGCAGCAAATTTCGGCAGCTTCGTATCAAACCCTCGCGACCTTATTAAACGGTAAGCGCACGCTGAGAGATTTAGCTGTTAAGCGGCAACGCGATGTCGCAGAGGTTACCCGTTCTCTCTTACCCTACATTCAAGCTGGCTTTGTCAAACTTGTAGATGTTCCTGATTTTCCTGTACCGTTTGCGGGTCTCCCGACTGCCGCAACACCCATTTCTACGGTGGGTGCCTCTACAACGGCAATGGAAGGCTTGCTGGTTGCTTGTGTGGATGATAGTCCGGCTGTTTGCCGTGTGATGGAAACAATCCTCACTCAGTCTGGGTATCGCTTTATAGGGGTGCAGGACTCGCTACGGGCGATCGCCACGCTGTTAATCCGCAAACCCGATTTGATCTTTCTCGATCTGGTGATGCCAAACACCAATGGCTATGAAATTTGTAGCCAGTTGCGGAAGGTGTCTGCTTTCCGCGATACGCCGATCGTCATCCTTACGGGCAATGACGGCATCGTCGATCGAGTGCGTGCCAAGATGGTCGGCGCGTCTGATTTTCTTGGCAAACCAGTGAATGCTGAAACCGTGTTGGCGGTGGCTCACAAGCACCTCAAGCACTTGCAGCAAAACAGTTCTCTGATAGTTGGTTAGTCGTGTGATTCCGCGTTGTGTTTCGGCTTTGTTTCGGTTGGTTGTGTGTTTCAGGTTGATGTCGTCGGTTTAAGCGCGGTCGCTAGTCTTTTAAGGGGATAAATTCCATGAGTACTGTTTTAGTTGTTGAAGATTCTTCGACCGAGATGGAGATTCTCACCGCTTGCCTGCAACGGGGTGGTTTCAACGTTGCGACGGCTAGTAGTGGCGAAGAGGCATTAACCAAAGTTGGCAATATTAAGCCAGATGTCATTATTTTGGATGTGGTTTTGCCAGGTTGCAGCGGTTTTGAGCTTTGCCGTGAGTTAAAAGCTGATGTTCTTACTAACAAGATTCCGGTTGTGATGTGTTCAACTAAAAGCACTGACATGGACAAGTTTTGGGGCATGAAGCAAGGAGCTGATGCTTACATCACAAAACCGATCGACCAAGAAGAACTCGTTCGCACAGTTAAGCAATTAGTTAAAGGCTAAAGCCACCCTGTATTTGGTGCTCTAAGGATAACCATGCTACCTGAGTCTCTACTCGAAACAACCCGCTTTCTCGATCCGCTCAACCAGCCTGACGAAACAACTAAAGGTGTGGGTCAACAGTTTTTACGGTTTCATCTGGAACCAGCCACTACAGCGTTATTGCCTGTGAACCAATTGACCGAAGTGCTAACCATTGCGATCGGGCAGATTATCCCAATTCCACATTTGTCCGCCTGTGTGATGGGTGTGCACAACTGGCGTGGCGAGATTTTGTGGATGGTGGATTTGGGTCACTTGATCGGATTAACACCCTTGCACCAGCAGGCATTGAGCGGTTCCACTTACACGGCTGTCGTGATTCACCCTTCAACGACGACCCGACAAACTAGCAGCCAAATTCAGGCTGGAAAAATGCTGGGCTTGGTGGTTCACCGAGTAGAAGACATGGAATGGTGTAATCCAGATTTAATTCAATCGCCTCCTGCCTCTGCAATTTCACCCGCTTTAGCACCATTTCTACGAGGTCACTGGTTGAACGCTCAGGCAGAACTTGCCCTGGTTTTAGAGGGTAATGCGATCGTTCAATCTTTCTCCAACTAGCTCAACTAAAACTTCAAGACAGCCTCTCTACCATTATTGAATTTTAAGGACAATAGCTCATGCTAGATCAACGCCCAACTCCCTCTGCTTCTAACGGCAAAGTGCCAACATCGTTAGATGACTCACTCCTCACCTCCCAGCTTCAGCCACTAGAGTCAGCAGAGGTATCACCAAATGCTAAGGTGCCTGCTGTTTGGTGGCGGCAGTTCAATCAAAGTTGGGATAACCTTAGTATTCGGCTAAAACTGACGTTGCTGTTGGTAGCGGCGGCGGCAGTGCCTGCCGTAATTGTGACAGAGGGTATTGGTCGGATTGCTCAAGATGACCTAATTAATGGGTTGCAAGCAGGGTTGCAACGCGGTATGGATACGTTGGATGAGGGCATCCGTAGCGCTCAAGAAGACAGTAAAGTTGGTGCGAATACGATCGGTCACCTGGTGGAAACAGCGGCCATTGATTTGAGCAATCCTAAGGAGGTTGCTGCTAATCGATCGCGGCTGCAATACTTCATCGCTGATGCAAACATCCTGGAAGCGGGGGAGCAACAAAGCTTTATTGTGCTGACCGACGCTCAAGGGCGAGTCATTGCTCAAAACAACCAAATTCTGGCAGAAAATTTTGCTAGCTATCCAGCCTTGCCCAAAGACGGTAGTGCTCCAGCACCGGCGACTTTCCGCCCCGTGACAGTGCCAGTCGGAGCATCACTCGCTGATCTATCCATCTTCAAAGAGGCGTTGAGCCGCAACAAACTGTTAGATGGCGTAGAGCTGTTAAAGAGCGACCAACTCAAACGTCTAGGGCTGGCAGAGCAAGCCGCAATTAATGTGCGATCGCAAGACACAAAAGGCTTGGCAGAAGCTAAACAGCCTTCACCAGAAGGCACCTACGACATTGACCAGGGCAAGATCGGTTTGGTTGCGATGGCAGTTCACCCCTTATCAGTGAAGGGGCGCGTTGTTGGTAGTGCGATTGTCGGTCGAGTTTTGAATCGTGACTTCGGTATAGTGGATCGCGTTAAACAGACTGCTGGTGTTGCCACTGCTACCCTGTTTGCTCAAGATTGGCGCGTCAATACCAATGTGCCTTATAGCGACAAAAATACCCGTGCCATCGGCACTCGTGCTTCACGAGAAGTCGCAGATCAGGTGCTTACTCAAGGAAAAACCTTTACGGGTCGGGCAAACATTGTCGGCGATACCTACCTCACGCTCTACAAGCCGTTATACGACCATCGCCGAACGCTAAACCCAGCCCAAGCTAAGCCGATCGGTATTTTGTATGTTGGCGACCCTGAGAACAAAGTTAATCAGGTATTGCAGAAGCAGCAGTTGATTGGTCATGGTATTGGTGTTGGCTCTCTGGCATTAGCAGGTTTGTTTGCGGTTAGCGTTGCTGGCACGTTCTCGCGTCCGTTGAAGCGGTTGGCTCGCTTTGCCCAACAGGTGGGAGAAGGGAATTCAGGTGTGCGGCTAGAAGCAACGGACCGTCAAGACGAGATTGGCATTCTTGCCCGCGAATTGAATCAGATGACAGTCAGTATTGAAACCAACCTAGAAGCAGCCCGCTATCAGGAAGAACTACGGGGTCAAGAGGCTATCCAACAACGGCAAGGCAAGGAAGCACTCCAAAAACGCGCCATGGAATTGCTTATTGAAGTTGACCCAGTGAGTAGAGGTGACCTGACAACTCGCGCCAAAGTGACAGAAGATGAAATCGGGACGATCGCCGACTCTTACAACGCTACAGTTGGTAGCTTGCGGAAAATTGTAACCCAGGTGCAAACAGCCGCCCAGCAAGTAGCGACAACTGCTGGAAGCAGTGAAGATTCGGTACAAGTGCTATCAAGTGAAGCGTTGCAGCAGGTAAAGGAAATTACGATTGCGCTCGATCGCATTCAAGAAATGTCTCTCTCCATCCAAGCCGTTGCTGCTAACGCTGAGCAAGCCGAAGCAACCGTACAACAAGCGGCTAAAACGGTAGAAGAGGGTGATGCCGCTATGAACCGCACCGTTGATGGCATCATCGCTATCCGAGAAACAGTGGCAGAAACGTCTAAGAAGGTGAAGCGGTTGGGTGAATCGTCCCAGAAGATTTCTAAAGTCGTGAACCTCATTGGTTCGTTTGCTGCTCAGACCAACCTTCTGGCGTTGAATGCATCCATTGAAGCTGCCCGTGCTGGTGAAGAAGGTCGTGGTTTTGCAGTCGTTGCTGATGAAGTGCGATCGCTGGCACGTCAATCTGCCGCAGCCACTGCCGATATTGAAAAGCTAGTTGCTGACATTCAAACAGAAACCAACGATGTGGTTGCTGCGATGGAAGCAGGTACAGAGCAGGTTGTGACTGGAACCAAGTTGGTGGATGAAACACGGCAGAGTCTGAACAAAATCACTGCCGCTAGCGCCCAGATTAGCGCCCTGGTGGAAGCGATCGCTCAGGCAACCGTAACCCAGTCTCAGGCATCTGAAGCCGTGTCCCAAACCATGAACGATGTCGCAGCCAGCGCTAACAAAACATCCACCGGAGCCGCTGAGGTATCCACTTCGTTCAAAGACCTCTTGGCAGTAGCTCAAGCGCTACAAGCTAACGTGGGTCAGTTCAAAGTGAACTAAAGGCTTGAGTTGCCAAACAGTTTAGGGCGTAAAGACTGAGGAATTGTCTACGCCCTTTCCCTACTCCCGTTCGGCTGAGCGCTCACGTCGAAGCCCACTCCCTACTCCCCACTCCCAGTCCGTTCTTCCCTTCATCCCCCGCAAGATTATGGCGATCGACTCTGATATTCGCGATCAGGCGTACCAGTTTTTCATTCAGGAAGCGCCTGAGCTACTGCAAGTAATCGAAACAGAACTGCTAACCCTCAGGCAAGAGCGCAGCACAGCAAAGATACACAACATGATGCGGGCTGCTCATTCCATCAAAGGGGGTGCTTCCTGTGTTGAGCTGGAAACGATCAAAATGGTGGCTCACCGTCTTGAAGATATCTTCAAAGCGTTACACCACGATGAGTTGGAGATTGATGACGCACTCGAAAGCGGTTTACTACAAGCGTATGACTGTCTCCGCCTGCCGCTGTTAGAAGCCATTGCTACGGGAGAAGAACCTGATGCCGAACAAACGATCGCCCTTGCAGAGCCTGTCTTTGCTCAGCTTGAAGCACAACTGCACAACTTTTTGGGAGCCAGTGCCAACTTACCTAGCTCCATTGAGTTGGGGGTAGATATTGCTGCATCCATTTTTGAGGTGGATGTGGCAGAGGGCATGGAACGGATGAAACGGGTGTTAGCTCGTCGTCAAAATAATGAGATGGCAGCCGAACTTCACGCCCAAGCAGAAGTGTTTGCAGGCATTGCAGAACTATTAACCCTACCGGGCTTTGGCTCGATCGCTACAACCGTTTTGGCAGCGCTAGCAGCCCATCCTGATCGAGCGTTGGACATTGCTCCACTGGCATTGGCAGATTTTCAGGTTGCCCAACTAGAGGTCTTGGCAGGCGATCGCACTCAAGGTGGAACGCCATCCCCAGCCCTAACCCAGTTTGCGATCGCGGCTCCTATCTCAACATATCCATTGCCTACAGTCCTTGACGACCTCAACCTTGTTTCAGATGATGTCGCTTTAGACGCTGGGCTAGAAGACATTGCTAATTTGTCAATACTGGATGAGCTTTGGGGCGAGACAGCGGTTACCCAGCCTGACGTTGACTTTACAGCAGGCTCTACCTTAGATGCCGTGTGGAGTGATCCTCCGGCTGCAACCGAATTCGCTTTTCTAGACTCTTTCGATGTCAATGAACTTGAGGTCGACACACCGAATGGGAAAGACCTCCCAGTGATGCCCACGGCGCTCATAGAGCAGATGTTTGTCAATCATGGGCTTGAAAATGAGGCGATCGCGCCAATCGAGCTACCCTCCGCTCCAGCGGAGCCAAATCATTTAACTGATCCACTTGCTGCCGTACTCGCGCTTGATGCTATTTTTGGTGATTTAGCAGTTGGTGAAAGTGCTGATGCAGTTCTACCAGTAGTAGGAGATTTGCAACCAGAATCTGAGGCAATATCTCAGACTAAAGGCGATCGTGTTCAAGCTTTGATGGAATCAATTACACAAGACTTCGATCACTTGCCAACAGTTGAGGCAATCCCACCCCTCTCTATGTCGCCTGCCGCTAGTCCTGTAAAGACGGAGATAGCAGCCGCCAGTTCGATTCCAGCGAATTACAAGCAGTATCAGAAGCCAGCAGCCGGGGCAGTTGTACTTTCCGAAGCCGTCAATCAGCTTTCTGTACGAGTGAATCTCGATCGCCTGGAGCGGATGAATAACCTCGTTGGTGAACTTGCCATTAACCGTAACGGGCTATCGCTGCAAAACGAACAGCTACAAACGGCGGTTCAGGAATTGTTGCGTCGGTTTGCCAAGTTTCAGTCTATGGGAACTCAGTTGCGCGATCTATCCGATCAGATGTTGATAGCGCCCGATCGTCATAGCCCCTGGAGTCGCTCTCAAGCGAGAAATGGTATTACAACTGGCGTGACTAACGGCATAGCACAGTTAACCACTCAGCCTACCAGCCAACAGCGTGGGTTTTATTCCGCAGACTTTGATTCACTTGAACTCGATAGCTACAGCGACCTCCATCTACTTCTGCAAGCCACATTGGAAGAGATTGCCCAATTGGAAGAAACGGTTGGTGACATTGTGCTGTTGAGCGGTCAATCCAATCAAACGTTAGAAGGGCAACGTCAGAAACTTAATCACCTACGTGATGACCTGATGTGGGCAAGAATGCTGCCTCTCAGCGAAGTACTCAATCGGTTTCCACGCACCTTGCGTGATTTAGCGACCAAACATGGCAAACCAACTAATCTAAAGCTAAGTGGTACTGGTGTTTTAATTGACAAGGCAGTGCTAGAAAAACTCCAAGATCCTTTACTGCACTTGCTCCGCAATGCATTTGATCATGGTATTGAGCCGCCTGAAATACGGTTACAACAGGGCAAGCTAGAACAAGGTCGGATCGAGATTCGGGCGTACCACCGTGGAAGCCAAACCATCATTGAGATGCGGGATGATGGACGCGGTATTAACCTGGAAAAGATTCGTCAGCAGGCGATCGCAATGGGCTACTTCACAGCAAAACAAGCTGCTGGTATGTCCAATGACCGTCTTTTGAATTTGCTTTTTGAACCAGGCTTTTCTACTGCTAGCGAGGTCAGTGATTTATCCGGTCGGGGCGTTGGGTTAAATGTGGTATGTGCTCAACTGCAAGCACTTAAGGGTACTGTCACTGTCGCTTCTGAGCCTGGACAAGGAACCACGTTTACGCTGCGGATTCCACTCACGCTCACGATCGCTAAGCTACTGGTTTGTCTGGTTGGGTCAACAGCCATAGCATTGCCATCCGACAGTATCGAAGAGATCTTGATTCCCAAAGCTGGTCAAATTAAGCAGTCCAATGGACAATCGTTTCTCCATTGGCGTGATCAACTCGTGCCCGTCCAACCCTTATCTGGTTTGTTAGATTACGCCTATCCTTTACCCGAAAGCCTTCCTAGCCAAGCGTTAGTAGCTGTGCCAACACCAGAGACGTGGGCAGCCCCGCTACTCCTGCTGCGTCAGGGTGATCAAATGCTAGCGCTCGAAATCGATCGCCTGGTGACAGAGCAAGAGTTGGTCATCAAACCCTTTGGAGCCGCGATCGCACCACCAAGCTATATCTACGGCTGCACCATTTTAGGCGATGGAAGCCTGGTTCCGGTGATTGACGGTGTTGCCTTGTTTAGTCAAATTACCGCTAGCACCCAATTGACCAGTCCTGCTCCGTCGTCTACCGCTTTGCCCATAGTAACGTCTCGTACAGGCGCTACCGAGCCGAAGCCCGCTCTTGTCTCAGCCAAAACACCCACACTTTTGATTGTGGATGACTCGATTGCACTGCGCCAAACCCTGGCGTTGACGTTGCAGAAAGCAGGCTATCGGGTTTTGCAAGCGCGCGATGGTCGGGAGGCGATCGAGCAACTTCAGCAAAATACAACCATTCAACTAGTTATTTGCGACATTGAAATGCCGAACATGAACGGCTTTGAATTTCTCACTCAGCGCCGTCAAGATGCCTCACTTACAGCCATCCCAGTTGCTATGTTGACCTCTCGTGGCAGTGATAAACATCGACAGTTAGCCATGCACCTGGGAGCCAGCACCTATACAACCAAGCCCTATATTGAGCGTGAATTTCTTGCCATGCTCACCCAGATCTTAAAGCCTGTTGAGCAACCTGCAATGGCTGTAGCAACGTGAATTAGAGGAACTAACCATGAATCATCATTCAGTGAATGCGTCTACGACTGACATTCGGCAAGCAAAGACAACCGTAGCAGTGCCTACCCTGAAAGCGATCGCCTGCAAAATTGGGCATCTCAATTTGGCAATTCGCATCGAATCGGTTGATAAGATTCTGAAGCAGACACCTGTTCACAGCAGTGGCTTAAATAGTGTTGGCATTGCCCATGTGGGCGATCGCGAAGTAACTGTGTTCGATTTAGAGCGACACTTGTTTCAAACTAGCAACATGGACACAGCTCAAACTGGCTATCTTGTTGTCGTTCGCAATGCTGCTAATGAATTGCGTGGCATCCCGGTAACATTACTTCCGACCTTGATCGACATTCCCTTACCAACGCTGCGGCTCTTGCCAGAGTCTTACCGTCACAGCGATACACTGGGCATTGCTAGTCATGTTGCCCTTATTCCAGAGCCAGAAGGCTTACTAACCTTGTTTTTACTTGATTTAAATCTCGATTTACCACTTTAAACACAGCTGGCAACTAACAGCAACCCTTATTTGTTCTCCTTGCAACTCAGGGCAGAGGTTTTAGAGACTATTTCTCTTCCTTCCGCTTGATATAGAATCCTGCTCTAGATAGGGACAGCTACTGTAGGGCACCTGTTAACTTAAGAGCATGACAAAGGTTTTTCAGACCACTATTCAACTGGAGTTGACATCATGAATATCTTGGCTTGGATCGTTTTAGGTTTAATTGCAGGCGCAATCGCAAAGGCTCTTTTCCCTGGGCATCAGGGTGGCGGCATCTTGGGCACCATGATTCTGGGTATTGTTGGTGCGTTCGTCGGTGGTAGTCTTTTCAGCTTCTTGACCACTGGAACACTGGCGTTAACATCAGCTGGGTTGAGCATTGGTGGCATTGCAGTAGCGGTACTGGGCGCGATTGTAGCGCTGTTCATCTACTATGCTGTGACCCGTCGGAGTGCTTCCTACTAATTGCTTAGTTCTTGAATCACTTTCAATCTCTAATGGTGAAGCCCCTGCATAAGCAGGGGCTTTTGTTTAGCTAGGTATAGCATCAGGAACGCTGACCCCGTAGCTGTTAAGCGTACAAGGGTCAGCAGTAAATGAACATCTTGCTTGGACTTTTCAGTCCACTCTTTGAGCTTAGTGCGAGTTGTTAGAAGCTTGCGTCTTTCCATAGAGGGGTCAGGCAATGCACCAGGCATCTCTTACGATAGAGAATGTATATGGGCTTCCCACCGTTTGACAGAGCTTTGTGCTAACTAAGAATTGAAGGTCATTGAGGGAGAAATTAGCGATCGTCCGTTAGTTGTCTCTACCTGGGCTATAAGTCAAATCTATGCTTCAGCTTCAGTCACTAGAGCTGGAGAATAACTTATATAAGGGTGGCAGACCGCTTAAACCAGCGTTTCATTGCTCCACTTGCGTTTGGCTACAACATTTGGTGCAATGAGGGACCACGGGATGCCTCATTGCACTAATAGCAGCAGTAAGCTGTGAATTACGATCTTTCGACGTATAAACATGTTGATCAATAAGCTGGTGACAAGACTCGAACTTGCGACCGGCTGATTACAAATCAGCTGCTCTACCAACTGAGCTACACCAGCACACCATCAGTAAAACATATTAACAAACTCTGTCGCGTTATGCTCGATCGTGCCTACTGATTAATTTGCTAAAGCACTCGTTGAGCCGTCGTACTTTTTGCTCATTCTATGTCTTGTGACGACTTCATACTAAGAACTCGGAACGATCGTCCAAACGGTGTTCTCAGGATGATAAGCTAACGAATGCAACTAAAGTGCTAGGACAAGCTTAAATGACCGGGTTAACCGAGGTTCCCTACTTGCTGCGAGCAGCTCGCGGCGAAGCGTTAGACCGCCCGCCTGTGTGGATGATGCGGCAAGCAGGACGTTACATGAAAGCCTATCGGGACCTGCGAGAGAAGTATCCATCCTTTCGCGAGCGCTCAGAAATTCCCGAAGTCGCGATCGAGATTTCGTTGCAGCCTTGGAGAGCCTTTCGTCCCGATGGTGTTATTTTGTTTTCAGACATCGTAACTCCTCTACCTGGTCTGGGCATCGAGATGGATATTGCTGAAGGCAAAGGTCCAATCATTGCTGACCCCATTCGTACCGAAGCACAGATTAACGCACTGCACGCATTGGAACCGGAAGCCTCCTTACCCTTCATTAAGCCAATTTTGCAAGCGCTACGGGCAGAAGTAGGCAACCAGTCTACCGTCTTGGGCTTTGTGGGTGCGCCTTGGACGCTGGCAGCCTATGCCGTTGAGGGGAAAGGGTCGAAAACCTACTCCATCATCAAGCACATGGCGTTTTCCAACCCAACGGTTCTGCATCAACTGCTGGCAAAATTAGCGGATGCGATCGCCGTTTATGCCCGCTACCAAATCGACTGTGGCGCACAAGTTGTGCAAATGTTTGACTCGTGGGCAGGGCAGTTGAGTCCTCAAGATTACGAAACCTTTGCGCTACCCTATCAACAGCAAGTCTTTCGCCAGATTAAGGAAACCCATCCTGACACGCCACTGATTTTGTTGGTGAGTGAGAGCGGCGGACTGCTAGAGCGCATGGCGCAGTCTGGAGCCGACATTTTAACCGTTGATTGGACGGTGGACATGGCAGATGCGCGGACTAGATTAGGCAAAGAAATGATTGTGCAGGGCAACCTTGATCCGGGTGTTCTCTTTGGCTCCAAGGACTTTATCCGCGATCGTATTCTTGACACAATCCGTAAAGCTGGCAATAGAAAGCACATCCTGAATCTAGGGCATGGTATTCTACCGAACACGCCTGAAGAAAATGCTGCCTTCTTCTTTGAAATTGGCAAACAGGCTGATCAATTGTTAGCCGTTCATGCTTAACCCCGATGACGCTTAAGCGGATTTTTGTGACTGGTGCAAGTGGCTGTATTGGTCACTATGTAGTTGAAGCTCTGATTCAGGAAACTAACCACGAGCTTTTTTTGCTGGTGCGAAATCCAGAGAAGCTGAAGTTTGACTATCGCGCTCGCCCTGGTATCAACATTTTACAGGCAGATTTGCGCGATATTGAGCAGTTCAGCGACTTGCTGAAGACGATCGACTGCGCTGTGCTGATTGCGACTGCGTGGGGAGGGGCGCAAGAGGTTTACGAAACCAATGTGGTGAAAACGCTTCGCCTTCTGAGCCTGCTTGACCCAGAGGTGTGTCAGCAAGCAATCTATTTTGCGACTGCCAGCATTCTCGATCGCAACAATCAACCGCTTAAAGAAGCGGAGAGCATTGGCACAGACTATATCCGCTCTAAGTACGCCTGCTTTCAACAGTTTCCTAAACTCAAAATTGCACCCCGTATTACCACATTGTTTCCGACGCTCCTGCTAGGTGGTGATGCTAACAAACCGCAATCACACGTTTCGTCTGGCGTTGTACAGGTTGCTAACTGGGCGTGGCTACTGCGATTCCTGAAAGCAGAGGGTAGTTTTCACTTTATCCACGGCAAAGATATTGCCCAGATCGTGCGTCATTTAATTGATCATCCGCCTGCTGAGGGCGAACGTCGCCAGCTTGTGTTGGGCAATCAAATGGTGACAGTGAATCAGGCGATCGAAGAAACCTGCCTTTACCTTAACAAGCGCCTTTACTTTCGCATTCCTCTTACACCGAAGCTGGCAAACCTCTTCATTGCCCTCTTCCGCATCAAGATGGCAGACTGGGATCGTTTCTCCATGCATTATCGGCACTTCACCCATCGCCATGTCGTTAGTCCAGAAACGTTTGGGTTGCCGACCTACTGCGCTACGTTTATGGATGTTTTGAAGCTGAGTGGTGTTAGCAGGCGCTAGCTAAACAGTAGGAGGGACAGAGCTAAGGATGTACTTTATCTCTTTCTCCAGCCGGAAAGATAAAAGTGAGCGATGTTACCTTCGCTAGAGAAATATTTGCTATCCAGTGCCTGTGCTGGGCGATGAACAGAGGGCAGTGAACTGTTCTTAGTCACATGGAATGACGCTCGACTGTGGTAAGTCTTAATGGCTAGCGCTCGATTGGGTCATCTCATGCTCTTGAGCTTTGCATGGTTTGCTTCTACAAGGGGCGTCTTATGACTTCGGACGATCGTCCCCTTCCAACCGTCGCTGCAACCGCTTTAAAGTCTGATACATTTCCGGCAAGCGACTGTAGATGGCAGAAGACTTAAGATAAATTTTGTGATCAACAGCGGGGTAACCAGAGACGACTTGCCCTGCATCAACGGTGCCATGTACGCCTGTCTTGGACGTTGCGATCGCGCCTGCGCCAATCTTTGCGTTGTTTGCAGCGCCAACTTGCCCAGCTAGAATTGCGCGATCGCCAACTTCTACCCCTCCTGCTAGACCCACCTGAGCGGCGATCGCGCACGCTTGCCCAATCTGGCAACCATGACCAATATGCACCAAATTATCCAGTTTAGTACTGCGTCCAATGCGGGTTTCGCCGACTGCCGGACGATCGACGGTAGAGTTGCAGCCAACTTCTACGCCATCTTCTAAAACCACGTAGCCCGACTGCTCCATTTTGTACCAGCCATCACGAGTCGGCACGAAGCCAAAGCCCTCAGAGCCAATGACTGCACCCGCATGAATCACACAGTCTGCACCAATCTGGGTACGTTCGTGAATCACACAGTTGGCATGGAGAACCGTACGATCGCCAAGCTGTGACTCTGGATAGACCACCACATTAGGGTGAATGCAGACTCGATCGCCAACGCGTACGCCTGGCTGAAGCACAACATGAGCGCCGATCGCCACATCCGCTCCCAGTTGCACTGACGGATCAATCACAGCGCTAGGGTGAATTGATGGCGCAAGACGAAACGGTTGGTAAAACAGCGCGATCGCCTGAGCAAACATCAGCCGTGGTTCGGGTGCTTCGATCCAGGCAATGTTACGATCACTGGCTGCTGCCTGGAGTGCTGCATCTTTGGGCAAAATGAGCGCACTGGCAGCCGTCGTTTTGATCTGTGCTGCAAACTTTGCGCCTTCGATGTAACTAATTTGCCCTGTGATCGCGTCATCGACCGCAGCAACACCCGTCAGCTCCGCATCTTCACTGACTGCCGATTGCAACGGCTGACCGCTGATGGCACTCAGTTTCTCGATCAGTTCACTAATTTTCATCCTTCCCCCGCTCGTCATCACGCTCCACCGCCCTTACCGTACCAAAAAGGCGACGCACTCAACATGGGGCGTTTGAGGAAAGAAATCAACGGGCTGCACTCGCGCTAACCGATATTGGTTGTCCTGGCAGAGTAGTTTTAGGTCACGAGCAAGCGTAGCAGGATTGCAACTGATATAGACGATGCGATCGGGTGCCAACTGAGTAAGTGCTTCAATCACCGCAGCATCACAGCCTCGGCGGGGCGGATCAAGCAGCACAATATCAGGTTTTGCATCCAATTGAGGCAGCAGCGTTTCCACGGCTCCTTCGATAAAGGTGACATTCTCTAACTGGTTCAAGCTGGCGCTAAGTCTGGCTTGCTCAACCGCTTCGGGCTGCACCTCTAGCCCAATCGCCTGCCGAACTCGTGCTGCTAGCGGCAGGGTAAATGTCCCGATACCACAGTAGGCATCCAGCAACAGCTCATGCCCTTGCAGTTGCAACTCGTCGATGATCGTTTGCAGTAACGCTTCTGCCTGCTCGGTGTGGATCTGGAAGAAGGTGTCGGGTCGCAGTTGAAAGGTCAACCCCGCAAAGGTTTCGTGCAGGTAGGGTTGCCCGGCAACGCAAACAGTCTCGCGCCCAAAGATGGCATTGGTGCGATCGGGGTTTACGTTCAGCGACACACCTGCAAGCTTGGAATAGCGTGCCAGCCATGCCTCTGCCTGTTCCTCAAGTCCTGATAGGTTCTTGTCTTTCACCACCAGCGTCAGCAGCATTTCGCCTGTACGTCGTCCAATGCGGAGTGCTAGATGGCGCACCTTGCCCCGATGGAGTTTTTCGTCATAAATGCCCCAGCCGCGATCGTACAGATCTTGCTTTACCTCTGCTAGAAGGGGATTCAGCCGGGCATCCTGAATCGGGCACTGGTTGAGGTTAACAATGTGATGACTGCCTTTCTGGTAATAGCCTGCCTGAATTTGTCCCGCTTGCGATCGCGCCAGTGGGTAAGTCGCCTTGTTGCGATAGCCCAAATCTGCCTCTGCTGCCAGAATGGGAGAGACTAACGGTTGGCTAAACTTACCAATGCGTTCTAATGTCTGCACAACCTGATTGTGTTTGGCAGCAAGTTGGTAGGGGTAATCAACGTGCTGCCACTGGCAGCCGCCACACTTGTCTGCCACGATGCAGCGAGCGCGAATGCGATGAGGCGAGGGTTCCAGCACCTCTAGCAGCTTGCCATGAGCATACTGGGGCTTGACGCGCAACAGTCGTACGCGCACCTGATCGCCTGTCACTGTGTCGGGCACAAAAACCACGCGCTCATGCGATCGACCGACACCATCACCGCTATCGCTCAGGTCAGTAATGGTCACGTCAACGACCTGTCCTTGCTGCCAAGGCTCCACTGGTGCAGCTAAGTTATCTTCAGACGGCAGGGAAGTTAAAGACACACGACCTCGTTGTAAAAGGGGCACAGCATGATGAAGACCACACATTCTGTCGCCTTCAGTGTGAACGATGCTTCAAAATTACTGTAAGCCTCCATACTATCAACTCTCTCAGCAAGGCGGGCTCCACGAAGTCTTAGATGAGTGGATGGCGGTAGAGCAACACTATTCTGCTGAAACCAAGGGGACGAAAGGGGGCGCGATCGCCTTTTTCACCCCCACTTCCGGCTCCTTCTTCTCTAACGCAAATGTTAACTATTGTAAAACTGTGCTCAGGGTTTTTTCTCTACCCTTTCGCTGTGTCCCCTTGAGTCGTTAAACTACAAAGAGATATCCGCAGAGACACAACCATAATTATGAGTGTAGTTAGCCAAGTCATTCTGCAAGCCGACGATGAACTGCGTTATCCCACCACGGGTGAGCTTCAGGGCTTGCAAGGATTTTTTCAAACGGGCGAGCAGCGTACCCGCATTGCGGCAACGCTATCGGAAAATGAGAAAAAAATTGTGCAGCAAGCCAGTAAGCAACTTTGGAAAAAGCGCCCAGACTTTATCGCTCCTGGCGGCAATGCCTATGGCGACAAGCAGCGTGCCCTGTGCCTGCGTGATTATGGCTGGTACCTGCGTCTGGTGACGTATGGTGTTCTAGCAGGAGATAAGCAACCGATCGAAGCGATTGGTCTGGTCGGTGCACGAGAAATGTACAACGCTCTGGGTGTACCTGTTCCTGGTATGGCAGAAGCCATTCGCTGCCTGAAAGCGGCTTCTCTAGAGCTACTTTCGACAGATGATGCGGCAGAAGCCATGCCCTACTTTGATTATATTATTCAAGCTATGTCTTGAACGCCTAGAGAGCAGGGCACAGAACCGTTCGTAAAATAGCTTCCCCGCTGTTAGTGGAGGCTTTGGCAATTGTGAGCCAGAGCATTTACTGAGAGCGGGGAATTTTAGTAGGAAATGGCAGAGCGGTTTAATGGGACATGGGAACCGTCGCGTGCAGCAATTGCAATATCTTCTGATGTGCGGAATAATCTGGGCGAGGTTTGTAGTTGTAACTATGCAGGCAACACAATACCCGTTCCAAACGCTTAGCTTCTTTTAGCTTCTTAACGTCAAGGCGAAGGGTAGTTTGTCCTGATAAAGGACTCGATCGTGAGTCTATGCCTGAAGCGTTAGCGTTTCTCAAGCAACCCGGTTTATCCGTCTAGCCCCCAGGAGTATTTTGCATAATGCCATCTGTAACCCCTACAGCAACGCAACTTGACCAGGCAAAGCAGGCGATCGCTGCTTACATTACTAGCCTTGCTAGCCACCCCGATCGACGCGAGGGTGCTTATCCCTACTACTTATTTCATGAGCCTGGGAAACCCATTCTCGGTACGGTGATGCTGTTTCATGGGTTCAGCGCCAAACCGCATCAAATGTGGCGCTTGGCGGATTACTTGTTCCAAAACGGGTTCAATGTCTACCAGCCGTCAATCTTTGGGCATTCGCTGCTTAATCCTGCTAGAAACTGGGCGCAAGTTGACCTCAAGCCCGAAATTGCCGTGCCGCTGAAGGCAAAAGTGGCACAAGATCCAGTGTTACAGACTTACTTTGCTAACCTTGCTAGCAATCCTAATGTTGCCGCCCAACCGAACCCGTTGCAGCAAGCCGCATTAGTCAAGCGGTTAGTAAGCATCGAGCCACGCCTATTGGATATTGTGCAGTCGATCGAGACCTACGACGATCCCGATTTCGATGAATACTTCACCTCGTCCCATTTGGAGTACCTGACCCACGCAAAGGCTCGGCTGGCAGATATCGCGTCGATCCCTGGAGCGGTCTATACCGTGGGTTTATCGGTAGGTGGAGCCGTAGCGTTGGCATTGGCGGCAGCAAAGCCCGATCGCGTGCGGAAGGCTGTAGTCTATGCGCCTTTATTAAGAGTGTATGACGAGCAACGGCGGCAATACGTCAACCTCACGGGTCCGCTCGACATTAAAGAAATGGGCTGGGATCCAAATCTGCTGTTTCCAGTGGGTTGCTTTACGGCAGCCGATCGCTTTGGCGGCGGTGTAGTCATGAGTCCTGCATCGCTCAACTTGCTCAAAAAAGTGCCCATTTTCATGGTGCTGACCGAAAACGAAGACGCAGCAGACGTCAAAACAAATCAAGACTTTTACGAAAAGACAGGCGCAGAGCAGGACGGCAACCGCTACTATCTCTACCGCGCTATGGATCTGGTGCCACATCCGATGGTTGACCCGACAGAAGTTAGCCAGAATATGAGCAACCGCTTCTGGCAAAGCCTGTATCAAGAAACGTTCCGCTTTCTAACGACGGGCGAGGTCGATATTCCCAACATGGGCAATTTAGATCAAGACCCGGCGTTGCCGCAGGTGCCTCCAGTAAGCTAAGAGGTTGTTAGTTGTTAGTGTTAGTTGTTGATTATTGAACGATGTAACAGTTCTTGTTTGAACGAGAGACAAGTTTGTGGTTCTCAAGGCGATTTCTAGCAAATAAAAGACCTGTAGGGGCAGGTTTGATACCAACGTGATCGGCTATGAGCCAAGCTTCTGGCAAAACCTGCTCCCTACAAGCGGTACATTCTCTCTCAGAAATCTCTTAAGGTAGAAGCAGGAGGTAGAAGGGAATCCACATTCCTCATTCCTCTTTCTTTCTGCCCTCTGCCTCCTGCCTTATCCCGGCTCTACTTCGCCTGATTAGGACGCTGTAACTAGGTTTGGAACAATGATGTAGCCTTCGGTGAGGTTGCCGAGGGCTATGTTGCGCTCTAGACCCCAGTACCACCAGTGCGCGGCGACGTAAGCACATATGAGACTATCCAATTGATCTTCCAACGCTTTCAAAGCTGTTCCTTTAAGCGGGATTTCGTTTGGCAAGGGTTTGCTTTGGTTTATATCGAGTGCTGGTTCAAAGGCTGGAAGTCGATCGCACAGATACTGCTGCAACCGAGCTAGCTCCACTCGTCGGTCTGCCAATTTGCCTTTTTTGTATTTCAAGATTCGCTCTAGCCCAAAGAGATGGACGATCGCGGGATGAGGAAAGACCTCAATCTGGTGTCGCCCAGACTGCTGCGGTGCGATCGTAGGTGCATGGTGGAATCCCTTTGCTTCCAGGCTCAAACCAAAGGCAACGGTACGTGCCGCAAAAGGCAAGCCCAAATTGGCAGGATAGGAACCCGCATGGTAGCGACCAAAATGCTTGTGCGTGAGGCGATCGCACAGCCGCATTCCGGTTGCATTGGGGATCAGCGTTGGCGCATCAACCGCAATCACGCCAGATTCATCGGGTGCTACGCAGGCATCTACCCAGGCAAGAATGGCTGCGGTGTCGTCCTCTCGTCGCAAATCTACCAGTTCTAGCCTGCCAGCCTGCCAATCGAGGCAGCATAACCCACTTGCCCCGAAGCTCCAACCCAAGTCGATGCCCAAAAATTTCATTTAAAGGTCTGTGCGAGAATAAAGGCTAGCGTTTGATGAAAGGGCGCGATCGAGGTTAATCAATATGAACTCAGAAACCCAATCGAATTCTAAAGCAAGTCATCTTAAGTCTGCGCTCTTCATGTTTTTCGTCAGTGCGGTTCTGGTTATTGGTATAGCTCTTCTGAATAGGGATAATCCGCAGTTCGATAGCCTGACATTCTTAGGCGCTAGTTTTTTCATCATTAGTCTGATTGCATTCTTTCCATTCTTAACGCTTAAGTTTTGGGTCACCTATGCGCTTTTAGCCATTGTTAGCGCCTCAATCATGGCTGTACTAATGAAGGAACAAAACCCCCAAGTAAGCAGCATCAGTTTTTTGAGCGCACTTTTTATTACGTTTGGGGTAATTGCAGTGGCTTCTGTGGATCGCCTGCAATTGCTGCTACACAAGCTTGGTTATCGAGCAACCGTTGACTACAGCAATGCTACGGTCGGGTATTCAGATGGAAGCCCTAACTTCGGCAGCGATGGTGGTTGGGGCGGTGGTGGCTGTGGCAGTGATAGTGGCGGCGGCGACTGCTCTTGAGCATCACTGGGGAATAAAGGCAGCACCTGATACAGGTTAAACAGTCATTACAAAGTTAGCCTGATGAGCGTTTGAAGGTGATAGGGTTGCGAAGTCTTGGCAAGATTCTGAGGTTAGTGGATAGATGCTGTTGTTGTAGGGCTTCAGGAAGCCTAAACTGACGTACAAAAAGGCAATAAGCATTTTGCTTCAGTTGTCTAAGTTCCGGTAAAACTAAACATTCATTTGGAGGCAGTCTCATGTTTGTCGATTACCTTACACTCATGCTCATTAACTTAGCGGCTGGACTCGCCCTGTTAGCTGCCTATGTCTACTTTGGGCTGGGTGAGGCAAATCAGAAACGCTGGGTGCCTGGCTTTGGTGTCGTCGGTGCGATCGCGTTAGTCACTGGCTTACATATGACGTTGACTTGGCCCATTATTGGCAGCTTCAATATTGCCTTTGGCGAAACAACTGTCTTATTTGGCATTCTCTTTGCCGCAACTTCACTCACGCTGGCAATGGGTTGGGATCTCTTTACTCTGGGCGTTTATGGCTTCTTTGCAGGGCTTGTATCGCTGCTCATTGGCGTTCGCATCATCAACCTGGGATTAACAAAAACCCCTTTGCTGACAGGCGTTGGGTTTGTTTTAGTTGGCTTAGGAGGCATTTTTTCTGCACCAGCCCTCCATCTCAAGGAAAACCGGCTCTTGCGAACGATTGGAAGCATTGTGTTACTTGTGGCAGCGCTCATCTTTGCATTTATTGGCTTGGGCGCTTATTGGGGACATCTTGCAAGCTTCTCGACATGGCAGCCTAAGTAGTCGTCGTAGAATCACTGCTATCTCTGAGAAAAAGCGTAGTTGGTATGCAGATGCAAACCTTAGGTGAGCTTGCTTACAAATTGGCAGCCCCCGTTTAACTGCAACAATTGCAGCTTGAGTGCGATCGCTCAATCCCAATTTCCCTAAAACTTATTCACATGAGCTTTGAAGGCATCTTCACATCGTTAAGGTAGGTGCAATGCCTGCCTTACTCATTCTCTGCGTCCTTAAGCGAAGTACTTCTGGCGCTTATGCCAAAAGACGTCGATCGCCTTCCAAAGCCCTACCGATCTAACTTTAGGGGTATGTTTGGCAAATCTCCATCCTTAACAATCAAGCGTAAGGCAATGAGGCACACATCATGGTTCGCTCGCTGACGCTCTGGTTAATTTGGCTGGGTTTTATCCTTTACTTGCTCTTTTTGGCACCGCCCTTGCAGGCTGATACGCTTCAGCCCCTTCAATCGCTACTAGCAGGAAAACTTCCTTCAATTAATCCAGTTATCCTGTCGCTGTTTAGCCTGGTGGGTATTTGGCTCTTAATCTATAGCTGTCTTATTTTCGCAGACGGGAGAATGCAGTCTTTACCTGCGTGGATGTTTATGCTTGCTTCGATCGCTACTGGTGTATTTGCTCTCATTCCATACCTGGCATTGCGTCAGCCTAATCAATCCTTTTCGGGTGAAAAAGATCCGTGGCTTGCTGTATTAGATTCGCAGACGACTGGCATCGTTCTAAGCATTAGCACACTGATTCTGATGCTTTACGCCATTGTATGGGGCGATTGGGCTGGTTTTGCTCAGGAGTTTTTAACGAATCGGTTTGTGCATGGGATGAGTCTTGCTTTCTGTCTCTTCTGTGTATTGTTTCCCTACCCAACCCTGTTACAGGATGATATGGCGCGACGTGGGCTGACACCCAATTCTCAACTCTTTCATCTAGCAGTGTGGGTGCCCCTGTTGGGACCGCTCGCCTATTTGTGTTTACGTCCTTCACTGTTGGCATTTCGGTTTGGTAATGCTTGAGAACCGTTGCTTTCATTGGTGGCGTGATGTCGACTGCCTGGTTTGTAATCATGCGGCGTTTGAGGCCTGAGAGAGGCTTTTTAATCCTCACTACGCAGCAGGCAACGCAAGCGATACGTTAGCCTTAAGCAGGCTCAACGAGGGTTTCCATCACCGTCTAGAGGAACCCTCTGAACCATTGTGTGCAATGGGTTTGAGTCAGTTTGGGCTGTTCTTCATAACTTTTGCCAGTGCTGGGTTTTTTAATCGTTCTACTGTCGTCAGCCTTTTTTTGTATTCAAAACGTCGTTGTCAGAGTGCTCTTTAACGAACAAACCGTTTTGGGTGTGTTCCCTACGGGCGGCTTTGTTGCGCCGACGTTGCCCAATTCGTTTCTGCTAATGTTTATGCGGATGCTGCTGGCAGTGCCGCTGATGGCAGTCCTGGCTGTTACGTTGTATCCACCGACCTGGAAAGAGATTGGGCAGTTACGCTACTTGGAGCAACGCCCCACTTTGCAACGGGCGATCGCCGGTGGTGTGCTGATGTTTCTCTACCTGGCGCTGCTCTACGTGTCGATGGGGCTGATTCCGGTAGGCATTGCGATTACGCTGTTCTTTGCATATCCCGTCTTTACAGCGCTTTTTTCGTGGCGTTTGTTTGGCGATCGCCCGACCCCTTTTCGTTGGAGCGTGATGGGGCTTGTGCTGTTAGGCGGCATCCTCACCTTGCCGCACACGAGCGCTGCGGTTGAGCAGACAACGTTAATTGGCATTCTGACGGGGGTTGCCTCGGGCCTTACGTACGCTCTTTACACGGTGGTTGCCCAAAAGAGCTTTGAAACGTTCCATCCTGTACCCTTCACCTGGCTCAGTTTTTTGATCACGCTGGTTTTGTCAGGAGTCAGCCTGTTGTTTTGGCAGGAACATGGCACAGCGTTGCCCTGGCTCCCACTCTGGATTGGTGGTTTGCTGTCTGCGATCGTCACCTTTGCGGGACATTTGCTCAACAATATTGGCATTCGCATGATTGGTGCCACCTCTGCTTCCATCATTGGTGCTAGCAATCCCGCGCTGACGGTTGTGCTTGCCTGGTTGATGATCCAGGAAACGCTGAATGGCTTGCAAATAACAGGAGTGGCGATCGTTACGTTAAGCGTCGCGCTGCTAGGTCGAGAGAGAGGGTTGGAGAAAGGATGAGGGGAGAGGGAAAGGATAAAGGATGAAAGCTAAAAGTTTTACTCCATTCCCCACACTCTCTTTTACCTTCTGCCTTCTGCCCTTTGCCTTCCACCTTTCTTCAAACTTCCTTCTGCAAAGCAGTCGTATCCCAGGCTCCATCAAGATCGTGGGTCATGCCTCGATCGTCTGCTCGTAGCACTCGTTCAAGGTCTTGCCGGAGTTGTTGCCCTCGGGCAAACCGGGTGTCGTCTTCCAGAGTTGCCATTTCCCACAGGGCTTGCTCATCATGCGCTTTAAAGATGCGGGCAGAACGGTGTGCCTTGTAGGCACGAGTACCGAGGAGTTTGAGGGCTGCTTCTCCCATTTCAAGGGCAGAGTCAAAGGTTTCGCGCTGTACGACTTCGACACCGCGCCGAATGAACTCATAGGCATGACGACGATCGATCGCGCGTGCCAGAATTTTGAGATGAGGAAAATGCTTTCGCACCAGATCTACCACATGGAGCGATCGGTCGCGATCGTCAATGGCAACTACAAAAAGCCGTGCGTGCCGTGCGCCTGCTGCATGAAGTAAATCAAGCCGGGAGGCATCGCCATAAAAGACCTTGAAGCCAAACCGTCGCAGCAGTTCAATTTGAGTCGGGCTGTGATCGAGGACGGTGGCTTCAAACCCATTAGCAATAAGCAACCGACCCACAATCTGCCCAAAGCGCCCAAAGCCAGCAATGATTACAGGGGTTTCGCCATCATCAATTTCATCCGCTTCTGCTTCAATTTCGGCAGCAACGAAGCGTGGTTGAATCAGTCGATCGTTAATGATCATGATCAACGGGGTGAGCGCCATCGAAAGCGCGACAACGACCACTAATGGTCCGGTTACGTCTTCGGTAAGGACTTTGTTTTGAGTTGCGAAGGAAAACAGCACAAAGCCAAACTCGCCGCCTTGCGCCAGCGCACAACCAAACAGCAGACTTTGGCTCATTTCTAGCCGGAAGACGCGCCCTAGCCCAAACAACACGGCAAATTTGACGATCGCCAGCACCAGCACCAGGCACAGAATCAACAGCGGTTGCTGCATCAAGAGATTAAAGTCGATGCTGGCTCCAACGGAGATAAAAAACAGCCCCAACAACAAGCCTTTAAACGGCTCAATATCGCTTTCTAATTCATGGCGATACTCGTTTTCAGCCAGCACAACCCCTGCGACAAAGGTTCCCAATGCAGGAGACAGCCCGACCTGCTGCATCGCTAGCGCAATGCCAACCACTAAGAGCAATGCCGTGGCGGTAAAAATTTCGCGCTGCTGTGTGGTGGCAATAAAGCGAAAAAGCGGGCGCGTGAGAAACCGTCCGCCCAGGATAATGCCGCCGACTGTGCCAATGACTAGCAGCGCTTGTTGCCACGCGGGTAACCCTGCACTCGCTCCGCCTGATTGCTCTGCTGCGACTAAAAGCACCCGATCGGCGATCGCACTCATAGCCGTGATTGCGGGTGCCGCCAGTAGCGGCAAGAGCGCCAGGATGGGAATGACCGCAATATCCTGAAACAGCAGCACCGAGAAGGCAGACTGTCCGGCTTGTGTTTTCGTGAGTCCTTTTTCGTTCAGAGTTTGCAGGACGATCGCTGTAGACGATTGCGCCAGAATCAAACCTACTGCAAGCGCTGTTTGCCAGGGAAGCCCTGCCACAAAGCCGATCGCGGCAAGCACCAGCGACGTTACTAGCACCTGCAAGCCGCCCAAACCCAAAATTGGGAGCCGTAGCCGCCACAGCAGCGAGGGTTGCAGTTCTAACCCCACCAAAAACAGCATCATGACTACGCCAAATTCAGCGAAATGCATGACATCTTCGTCCTCGCCGCCGACAAACTTCAGCACAAACGGACCAATGATCACGCCTGCAATCAGATAGCCCAGCACAGAACCAAGTCCTAGCCGTTTGGCGATCGGCACCGATGCGACAGCCGCTACCAGGTAGATAAAGACTTGAAAGAGGAAACCTTCGTCATGCATAGTGTGTCACCTCTGGTTGTTTCAGCAGCCAATCGAGTTTCGGGTTCAAATGCTTTCGTTGCCGTAGCTGTTCCCAATTGATCGTGTCGTCCCGTAGTGCCGTAATGACCGCGCGGTAGTCTGCGGCGTGCTGGTCGATTTGATGGCGTTCTTGCAGGCGATGTGTTCCCTGCACAACAAACGGTGGTAGATACTCCATACCGCATAGACCTGCTGTTTGCTCAAAGGGCACCAGCAGTTCACGAATGGTAAAACGGTTATACCCCTTCTGGCAGTAAGCTTCTTTGTCCCCACCCGTTGTGATGGCAGTGAGGAATTTTTTACCGCGTAAAGCCGTGCCGCCATGCCCATAGGCAAAGCCATGTTCCAGCACTAGATCTTGCCACTCCTTCAGCATCGCCGGACTGCTATACCAATAAAACGGATGCTGAAACACAATCACATCATGTGTCAGCAGCAGGTCTTGTTCTGCTTTGACATCGATATGAAAGTTGGGATAAACCTCGTAGAGATCACGAATGGTGACGGATTCCAAACCCTGTACGGCTCGAATCAACTGCCGATTGATCCGCGATTTTTCGAGCGCTGGATGAGCAAACAAAATCAAGATCTGGTTAGGAGTATCCATGAGTTTTGCTCTGCGAGGTGCAGGTGAGGAATGCTGTGCAAAGGATAGCATTTCAGCGGTGAGAGGATAGCAGTAGCGAAGCCCAACCTGTTACACACCACGTAAGCGAGGATCGCACTTGACCCAGCGATCGCATAGGCTGACCGACTGGTGCGTTAACTTGAGCCAGTTCAGCGATCGCTCGACCTATCTCAAAGACTACTCGACTTAGTTCAAAGACTACTCGACCGAGTTCAATCCTTGCTTGAGCGATCGTTTTGCTCACTCGACTGAGCTTTGATATAGCTCATTCAGGTAATTTAACCACTCAACTAATCTCAGAGCTTGCTCATCCCATCTCAGAGATAGCTCAACCAGGTTGCAGGCTTGCTCGGCTATAGAATGCAGTAGCTTCAGCACGACCGCCCCCACGTAGGTTGGGTTGAGGAACGAAACCCAACACATGCCCCTGTTACATCCAAGCTTCTGTAGCCCATCCTAAACCCATCCGTTACAGAGCAATTCATGCACTACCGTCGCACCAAAACTCCCGGTGCCACCTACTTCTTCACAGTTGTTACCCATCAACGTCAACATATCTTTTGTGAGGCTCAAACGATCGCTTTACTGCGTACCGCTTTTCGCACCGTCAAAGCCAAACATCCTTTCACCATTGATGCCATTGTCGTCCTTCCTGACCATCTGCACTGCCTCTGGACATTACCCGAAGAGGATGCAAACTTTTCTACTCGCTGGAGGTTGATCAAAAGCGAATTCAGCCGCCATTGCCCTGCTCAATACAAACGACAATGCTCAAAATCTCGTCACAGTAAAGGGGAGCAAGCTATTTGGCAGCGACGCTTTTGGGAGCATCAGATTCAAGATGAATCGGATTTGATTCGACATGTCGATTATATTCACTACAACCCCGTGAAACATGGTTTGGTTGAAGCACCAAAAGATTGGGCATATTCCAGCTTCCATCGATTTGTCCGAGAGGGCGTGTATGCAGAGGATTGGGGTGCCAACGAGAGTATCGGCTTTCCTGGTTGGATTGCTAGAGAATAATGCTTGAGTTTCGTTCGCTCAACTGGCAGCGAATGGTTGTCATCCCAGTTAACAGGTGTTGGGTTTCGTTGCCTCAACCCAACCTACGGCTACTGAAGAATGGCATGAGGATGGGCGATCGCGCTGACCGCTGTTACAGTAAGGGTCAATATCTTTCGGCTCTATAAAATCCATGACCCGCGACGAACTGCTGCAACTGATCGATCGCGCTCAGCAAGAGAAGTGGGAAACCCTCGACCTAGCTGGCAATAACCTGAAAGAACTGCCGCCCCAAATTGGCAGGTTGACTCAGCTCAAAACCCTCATCCTGGGCAAATGGGATAAAGAAGCAGAAGAGTGGAAAGGCAACCAGCTAAGCACATTGCCAGCAGTCATCGGGCAGTTGACGAACCTGCAATCCATCGACATCAGCAGCAATGAGCTGAGCACACTGCCAAAGTCCATCGGGCAGTTGACCAACCTACAAACCCTCAACCTCTATGACAATGAACTGAGCACGCTGCCAGAGAGCATTGCGCAGTTGACCAACCTACAAACTCTCAACCTGTACAACAACGGACTGAGCACCCTGCCAGAGTGCATCGGGCAGTTGACCAACCTGCAATCCCTCGACCTCAGCCGCAATAAACTGAGCACACTGCCAGAGTGCATCGGGCAAATGGTATCCCTCAAAACGCTGGATTTTCGGGGTAATCCAGTGCCCATTCCCCCGAAATTTTAGTTTGTAGGATGTGTAAAGCCGTTCCGACATCCCAGAAAAGCGCAGCGTAACGCATTGACTCCAGGGCTTGTGATGCATTACGGCTATCGCTTTTAGCAAAGCCATGCCGCAAGCTTTACACACACTACAGCTTCAACTTCCCCCAGCACCCTAACGACGATCGCTGTTTCCTCCCGATCGAGCCATTGTCTACAATTGAGTACATCGCTATTGTCTGGAATGCCCTATGGACAGCACCTCATCGCAACGACAGCAAATTATCGACACGATTCAGGTCTTGCCAAATGATACGCTGGCGGAGTTACAGGCATTTGTGCAGCAATTGAGCGATCGCACTGTGAAGCACTCCTTACAACCCCAGTCGTTAGATACAGAGTATTTTGATCAATTATCTAAACAACTGACCGAACTGTTTGTCGCTACTCGCCTTTCAGACTCTGCTCCGCTATCAGACTATGCGGTTAGCCGAGAAGGTATTTACGGCGACCATCCTTGACCATGACCTATTTGCTCGACACCAATATTCTACTCCGATTTATCGATCCCACAGACCCATCTCATGCGATCGTTCATCAGGCAATTGATCACCTAAGGCTGAATGGACACGACCTGAGAGTTTCAACCCAAAACTGTATCGAATTCTGGAATGTTACGACTCGTCCAGTCACACGCAACGGCTTTGGGCGTACACCCAAGGATGCCGATCAATTCCTTCGTCTACTGACACAACTATTCTCTGTTCTACCAGATGACGCTGGTGTGTACCCAGAATGGTATCGGTTGGTTTCCCAATTTGATGTTTCAGGTGTTCAGGTACATGATGCAAGACTTGTTGCGGTCATGCGTATTCATCAGATTGCACACATTTTGACCTTCAATGCTGCTGATTTTGTCCGCTACAGTCCGGTAGGAATTACTGCTGTTGAACCACGATCCATATGCACTACTCTCTAATGACATAGGCAATTCCCGTATCAGCGCTAGCAATAGCGATACCCTGCACCTCATTCTTTGAAAAACCAAGCATTTGAGGTATCCATTATGCTGACGCAAAGCTGTTCTAAATTTCTCTGAGCGGGAATTCTAAATGCACAGGTTGAGTGGACAATCGGTGCCGCAAACACCATTCGTCCCGCCGCATTTACTACTTGGAGAGCTTCTCATGCCTTACGAAAATATTAGCGCGTCGATTTCACCAGAGAAATTGCAGGAAATCAAAGCCGCGATCGCGTTACTCGATGCCAATATGCCGTTCTTGATTAGCCTGACACCCGACGAACGCCGCAAGCGGGTCAAAATGGGCGACAAGAGTTTAGCCTTCGTCAGCAATAGTTTGAACGTGACCCAAAACAACGCTGACGTTGTGCCTGCCAGCTTTAACGTTGCCGAATTTAGTCGCGATTACCAGTTGACGATCGCGCTAACGGAAGTGCTGAACCTGCTAGAGCAATTATCTGAAAAGGTAGACGACACCCTGATGGCAGTCGGCAGCGAATCAATGGCAAGCAGTCTGCTGGTGTATGACTATGTGAAAACTGCTGCCAAACACGCACCCGGCTTAAAGAGCGTTGCTGATCAACTTGGTGAAAGATTCAAAGCAATGGGCAACAGACGCGCTAAACCTGAGCCAAGCACAGCTCAAGCTATCTCACCTATAGGCTGACCGAGCTTAAAACAAGCTCAACCCAGATCAAAGATAGCCTGACTGAGCGAACCTATAGCTCGACTCATAGCAGCGATCGCCCGACTCAGCTTAAAACTCACTCGACCTAGTTCAGACATTGCTCAAGCTACCCTGAAGCTAGCTCGACTCAGCTCAGAGGTAGCTCGACTCAGCTCAGAGGTAGCTCGGCTTAGTCCAGAAATAGCTCGACTCATCTCGGAGATAGCTCGACTCATCGATTGATGCGTTACGGCTGCGCCTCAGACGATCGCTCTACTGCATCTAAAAGCGCAAAACGGACTAAAGGTAACTCTAGCCCGCTTCGTGGTCATTGGAGAACGCCATCACCAGGGCGATCGTGACGTTAGCCTGCGGGAGGAGAAACCGGGGCTTCGAGACCGTCGATCGGGCTAATGTCTTTCGTAAACCGGATCAGGTCTGCAAACGTAAACGTCCCTGGCACTTTAGCAGTCAACGTGGGTTTCCAGTTGCGATTCCGCACAAAGAAGGAATCGCTATCGCCCTCCAAGAGACCTAAGAAGACCTCTGCCACAATGCGGCTACCTACTTCGCCCAGACGCAAGCCCTTTTGCTGCACGTGCGCTTCTTTAAGGATGTAGTACCAGAGCGGTGTTTCCTTATCGAAGCAAAACTGCTTCGCAACAGCACCATCAGAACCCGACGCAATCTCGCTTGAACTCAAGGGTTTGAGCTTCATAAAGCGTGCCACGCTTTGCCCAGAGGGTAGCCCCATATTGCGTCCCCGCAGCAGGTTTCGCACCGCTAGCGATGTCGGTTTCTTCATATTCGGTACATCTGGGATATTGGGGATGTCCTTCAGCGGATTGACGAGGAAGGGATCAAGCTTGCGAGAGTGGTTCACTGGCACGGCTGGGTCAATCTCAAAGAAGCGTCTCCAATCAATAATCCAGTTGGTGGGCAAGAGCGTTTCTAGCCCTGGACCATCAGGTGGCATACGTCTAGATTTGCCCGTAAAGTTGAACAGCAGACCGAGCGAGGCTGGGGCAAAGCTATCGGCAGCAATATCCTTGAAGGTAAAGACGCGGTTGTAGTCGTAGGAACTGCGGATCATGCTGTGACCCAAACGGTACGCTGCCACCGAGAACTCTACTGGGATAAACGGAAAGGTGTTGAACTTGTAAAACTTGCGACCCTCATCCAGCACTTTGTTGACCTGATTGGAGTCAAGAATGCGATCGAGGAAGTCAAACACCACAATCCATTGATAGTGCCACACCACTAGTTGTCTGGCTTCTTCAAAGATCGTCTTGCTGATCTCAGCTTTGCGGGGAATCGAGCCGTCTCTAAGTCCATCAACAATCTTGTTGTGGAACTTCAGGATCGCCAGGTGAGTTTGCGCCACTAGCAAGTTCTCGTCATTGCGAGGATCACCCAATAAAGCGACTGTGCTGGGGGCACGAGGCAGATCGTGATCACCCTTGACGACGATTACGCCATTGGCATCGCTGCTCTCCTCATTCTTGCCAATGAGGAACTTCTCTTTGTCCTTAAGCTGAAACAGGTACGGTTGATCATCAGGACCAGAGCCATACACGCTATCCAGATCGAGTGCAGGTGTGCGGAAGTTGACAACGGCTTGAGGATCCACCTGCTTCTCTTTTAGCGACGTGGGGTCAAAAGTCAGGTCATGATCAACAAACTGCCCCAAGTACGTAAAGCCAGCAGGCACATTGCGGTTATCGCCATCGGGATGATCTCTCAGTGGCTCGGATGGATCGGTGCGATCGTCGCTCATGGCATTGCCCAGTGCTACCAGGTTGTCGATCGGTGGTGTAAACGCGGGCAGCTCCGGAAACATCCTGCCGAATTTGCCCGTCTTTGCAAAAGCACCCTGAGGTGTGTTGTCTCCGTTGCGAACACTAAAGCCGTGTTGTGGTGATGGCATAAGCTTCCTCTAAAGAACAAGTTTTCACCTGACTAGGAGACAGCCTAAGCGATGAGGCAAAGTATTGATGGTACCCATTCGGGTTATTTTTCTTTGTGTAATTAGTTTTCTGTTTTAGCGCTGCATGGTCACGGTTGCCATCCTACGAGCGCTTAATCACAATGGAAGGGGCGAGAAGGTAAACAACAACCGCAAAGGGAGTCAAGGGCGCATGGCTGAGTATCAGAAAATCGAGTACCGCATTGGCAAAGACGGCAAAATTGTTGAAACGGTGCTGAATGCCTCTGGTACAAGCTGCATAACGGCAACAAGCGCGATCGAGCAAGCGTTGGGTACGGTCGAGTCGCGCGAGCTACTGCCGAGCTATGACGAGAGCGAGGATGCCTTAGCTGTAGACCTTATCCAACCGTTGCAACAGCATGAATAACGTTAGAGCAAGTGAGTCAAGGCTATGACTGATGATCCCGAGCTTTTTTGGTTTGGCGTTGTGCTGACCTTCGTCACCATATGCTTCACACTTAGCCTGGTTGGTACGGGCACTAAAACGTCAGCAACACTGCCTACAGTAACCTCTGATGCAACCTCGATCGCCAATGCCGAAATTGTTGCGCTACAACAACAGTGTCAACGGTTACGCGCCGAACTTCGGCAGCAAAAAACGCAGCTTAATGTAGACTTCCAGGACAATACCTTTGCTCAACTGCAACCCCTACTGACCCACTATCCCAGCGCTCGCAAGATGGCAGAGCACAAACCCGATTTGCCTGCCCGCAACTTCAACGCACTGTTTACACCCTTAGAAAACCTACTGCAAACCTGGCACGTCGAACCGATCGGCTCTGCCTGGGAGCAAGTGTCGTTTAATCCGCAACTGCACCAACCGGATGCGGAGGATATGTCTACGGGTGAACCAGTCTATGTTCGTTTTGTTGGCTATACCCAAGGCGATCGCATCCTCAGCCCTGCAAAGGTCAGCCGAACGTTGCCAGGAGGGGAATAGAGGAAGATATGAGTTTTGAGTTGGGAATTGCTTGCCTGTCTAACCCTACTTTCAACTCCCTCAATCTGATTCCCTTCTAACAACTAAGGAGATTTGTGAGAAAGAATGTACCACTTGTAGGGGGCAGGTTTTGCCAGAAGCTTTGCTCATAGCCGATCACGTTGATATCAAACCTGCCCCTACGGGTATTTTGTTTGCTAGAAATCTCCTAAAAACCAACAACTAACCACTCCTCCATGACCGCGATCGCGATCGACTTTGGCACTAGCAATACAGTGGTCAGCCTTTTGGAGCCAGATACACAGGCACCGAAAACGCTAAGGTTTCCGGGTCTTTCGCGGCTGTTCAAGCTAACTACGCCATCAGGAGATGTGCAAGACGTGCCGGTGGTGCCGACGCTGGTATTTGTCAAAGATGCGGAAACGCTGCTTTTGGGGGAGCAGGTGCGATCGCAGCGGTTGGGTCTAGCGCAACCAGAGCGTTTATTCAAGGCGTTCAAGCGTGAACTGGTTGCTGATTTTCAACCGCCAGCGCGTCTACTTGATGGACAGTCATACAGCGCGGAGTCTGTGTCAGAGCGATTTTTGCAGGTCATCTGGCAACAGCTTCAACAGCAGCAGATTCAACCGACTCAGGCAATTTTTACGGTGCCGATCGGTGCTTTTGAGCGTTATCTCGGCTGGTTTCGGGAGCTAGCGGCGCAGTTAGACATTACAGACGTGCAACTTGTCGATGAAGCGACTGCGGCAGCGTTGGGGTATGCCGTACAGCATCCTGGTGCACTGGTGCTGGTGGTTGACTTTGGCGGCGGTACGCTTGATCTCAGCCTGGTACGAACGATTGTCACCCCAACGCAGAGGGTAACAGATGCGGTGCCAGTGCAATGTGCCGAAATCCTGGCAAAGTCTGACGCTTACCTCGGTGGTGAAGATATTGATCTTTGGATTGCTGAGGATTATCTGCACCAAATTGGCTCATCGCGTAGTGCTGTCGGCGCTGTCGGTTGGCAAAATTTGCTGGAACTGGCTGAACGGCTCAAAATTCGTTTATCCAGCGTGGAGTCTGCGAAAGAAAGCTGGTTGGATGAAGAGACGTTTATGTCCTACGACATGGAGCTGAATCGCGATCGCTTCGAGTCTATCCTGGAAGCGCGACAGCTCTTGGAGCAAGTACGGCAGGCCTTGGATGCAGTGCTAGCGATCGCGATCAGCAATGGCATTCGCAAAGCGGAGATTGAACAGGTTTTGCTGGTGGGCGGCAGTTGCTTGATTCCTGCCGTGCAGCAGCTTGTGTTGTCTTACTTTGGGCGGCAGCGCGTCCGGCTCGATCAACCGTTTGAGGCGATCGCGCATGGGGCGCTTGCCGTCAGCCAACTAGCGAGCCTTGACGACTATCTACACCACACGTATGCCATTCGTCTTTGGGAACCCTCTGCTGGCACCCATACCTATGTGCCTCTTTTTAAGCAGGGCAGTCGCTACCCATGCCAACGGTTAGAGCCGTTGACGCTACAAGTTGCCAGTAATGGACAAACGGAAATTCGGCTAGATATTGGCGAAGTTGCTACGATCGCCCAGTCAGAGATGACTTACGATGCCCAGGGTAGAATGACCAGCACCCCCTTGCTACAACGAGAAACTTATCGTTCGCTTGAAAGCCAGCATGAAGCCGTTTGCATTGCGCGGCTCAACCCACCGGGGCAAGTTGGGGTCGATCGCGTCACCGTACAGTTTGAAGTGAATGAGCAACGATCGCTTGTTGCCACGGTGCAAGATTTACTGACCAATCGGGTTCTGGTAGAGCGGGTCGCGATCGCGAAACTGCGTTAAGTCGATTTCTAACCAACAAAAGACCTGTAGGGGCAGGTTTGACACCAACGTGATCGGCTATGAGCAAAGCTTCTGGCAAAACCTGCCCCCTACAAGCGGTATATTCTTGCTCAGAAAGCTCCTAAAGAGTTTAAGAGCCAGCAGACGCGAGTTCAGGTGATGTCAGTCTGCTCAGCGAGGATTGCCGAGTAAGATGGTACAAGGGTACCGCTACGCTTCACTGGTGCAAGTCAATGACGGATTCTGCTGCATGGCTAGTTCAACCGATCGCGCCGCTGCCAGACTGGTTTGTGCAGGCAGTCAATCAAGCTGCGAACCTGTCTGCATCCAATGTGGCTGCGCCGCATGTGGCTCAACTATTGTGGCAACGTGGCATTCAAGACCCCGATCGACTAGCAGGCTTTCTCAACCCAGATTGCTATCAGCCTGCTAGCCCATTTGACTTTGGGCAGGAAATGCAGTGGGCAGTGGAGCGGTTGCAGCAGGCGCGTCTCAACCAGGAATCGATCGCCATCTGGGGTGACTTCGATGCGGATGGCGTTACCGCAACGGCGGTGCTGTGGGATGGGTTGGGGCAGTTTTTTGAGCAGCAGCAAACGCTGTTTTACTACATTCCCAACCGCCTGACTGAATCGCATGGCTTGTCGCAGCAGGGCATTGACACGCTGTATGCGAAGCACTGCCGTCTTATCGTTACTTGCGATACAGGCAGCACCAATCTGACGGAGATTGAATACGCTCGCAGCCTGGGAATGGATGTGATTGTGACGGATCACCATACGCTGTCGGCTGTGCGACCGCCTGTTAGGGCGATCGTCAATCCTCGTCACTTACCGACGGATCACCCGCTGGTAACTCTCTCCGGTGTGGCAGTAGCTTACAAGCTTGTCGAGGCACTTTACGAAACGCTGCCCGACATTCCACAAAAGCCGTTGGCATCATTGCTCGACCTGGTGGCGATCGGTCTCATTGCCGATTTAGTTGAACTGAAAGGCGACTGTCGCTATCTCGCACAGCGCGGCATTGAGCAACTGCAAAAGCAGTCTAATCCAGCAACTGCAACGCGGCCGGGGCTGTCTAGATTGTTGGCATTGTGCAAACGCAATGGCGATCGACCCACCGATATTTCCTTTGGTCTGGGACCTCGGATTAACGCGGTGAGCCGCATTCAAGGTGATGCCCACTTCTGCGTCGAACTTCTGACCAGCCAGGATGCTACGCTCTGCAATCATTTGGCAGAAGCCACAGAACTTGCCAACACACGCCGTAAAGCACTGCAAAAAGAAGTCATTCAGCACGTCAAAGCCCGACTTGCCCAACTTGATCTCTCAACTACCCGCGTCATTGTGTTGGCAGACGACCAGTGGCAGCTTGGCGTTTTGGGTCTCGTTGCTGGTCAAATTGCTCAGGAGTATGGACGACCCACAATTTTGTTGAATACGGAATTGGAAGAAAGGCAGGAGGCAGGAGGCAGAAGGCAGGAGGCAGAAGGCAGAGGGCAGGAGGCAGTTGAGCCGTCAGCCGTTAGCAGTCAACAGCAGAACTCAACCCTTCATCCTTTATCCCTCATCCCTCATCCTTCATCCTCTCCTCTCGCTCGTGGCTCTGCGCGTTCAGTTAACAATATTGACCTTTATCAATTGGTGCAAGACCAAGCGCATCTGCTGCATCGGTTTGGTGGGCATCCCTATGCAGCGGGTTTAAGCCTGCCCGTAGAAAACATTCCGCTTTTCACAGAAGCGCTCAATCAACAGGCGCGGCAGATGGCTGAGATGGCGCGCCCATCACTTCAGGCTGATTTGACAGTGACGATCGCCGCCTTGGGCAAGGAGCTTTTTCAAGCATTAAAGCTATTGGAACCCTGTGGGATGGGCAACCCAGCGCCCAAACTATTGATTCAAAACTGCTGGTTTGAGCAGGTGCGAAATCAAAATATTAAAGACTGGAAAGGTGGGAAAGTCCGCTACATCAAAACTGAATTTGAGCTTCGGGATGACTCGACTCAGCACGGCTTTCCGGGTCTTTGGTGGGAGCATTACCAGGATGAGGTGCCCAGAGGCAGGTGCGATGCGATCGTTGAACTGGATTTTAATACTTACCAAAAGCGTTACGAAATCCGCCTCATTGCCGTGCGTCCCTGTGAGTCAGCCGCATTAACAGCGGCTAATGTAGCGAATGAAGGATGGCTACTAGATTGGCGGGGTTTGAACGATGTGCCTACTCACGCCTCTCCTCTCTCTCCTCCCCTCATCCTCTCCCAATGCCCTACAAGCTGGGCGGAGTTGCAGGTCTGGTTTCGTCGCGCTAAACAGGAACAACGATCGCTGGCGATCGCCTACGCTGCACCACCGCAAACAGAACCGCAGATGCTCTGGCAACAACTGGTTGGCATTGCCAAATACCTTAGCCGCACTGGGCAATCTGCTACTCGCATCCAGCTCTTAGAGAAGCTGGGCATTGGCGATCGCGCCCTCAAACTCGGCTTTCAAACTTTGGAACTGCTGGGGTTTACGCTGCGTTTTAGCGACAATGCGTTTTACGTTTCCTGGCAAGAGCAGCCGTCGCACTTCAGCACCGATACTGCATTAACGGCAGCCGTGGAGCAATTTGCGATCGCGGTAAAGGAAGAACAGTTCCGTCGTCAGTATTTCTATCAAGTGCCCCTTGCCACGATGCAAGCGGTGGCGCAAGCCGCTTCAGCAGAACGTACTACGCCTCTCAACCTGGACGATCCTTAGGGCACGGCTTCGTCGATCGTGGGGGGTTGAGGCTGACGTTTGAAGAGGAAACGCCAGAGCCGATAGGTAACAAACGGCAGTACCCCAAGGACAACAACGCCAGCCACTACAGGAAGGGCAATCGCCAGTGCTGACAAGCCAAGGGCGGCAATCAGTTCGAGCGTCGAAAGAATGGGATTCGTCAAGCCACCGGATGTAGCAGTCGAGCCGATGCGTAAGAGGTTGAGCAAGCCTTTTGTGAGCCCGGCAGCACCGCCACCGGCGATCGCGGCTAGCGTCCATTGCGCTAACGGACTCATATCTGGCGCTGTTGCTGCCGTGACGACAGTGCCCGCAACAATGGCTAAGGGTGTGGCAACGGTATCGAGTAAATGATCAAACCAGGGAATATAGTAACCAGCGATTTCTAGACTACTGGCAACTGCAAACGCAATCAGTGCATGATCGGTGCCAACCCATGCCACATTTGAGGGTAAGTCTAAATGCCCGATGATCGCGGCTGCACTGACGACTAGCAACGGTACAAAAACCCTGAATCCACAGGCAGCACTCAAGCTCACGCCTAGCAGCAAACTGATGAAGGTATCCAAGCGCGTCTTCCTCTCCTAGCGTTCGTCTTCGCTGTCCATGACTCAGGCAACTTCAGCTATTGTGACGAATTTCTGGTGGGCAAACATCAGCCCAGAGAACCCAATCGCGCCCACTCAACGGATGAGCGTTTTTGTGATATTTCTCGGTCGATCAACATCCAAGCCACGTTGTACCGCGATCGTGTATGCCAGCAATTGCAGCGGCACCACGGTAAGAAAGGGAGACAGCGGTTCGTCAATCTTGGGTACGGTCAGTGGATGATCAAACACAGTGCGATCGGCTGGCTCGTTAACAGTCGTAATGCCAATTAAGGGTGCGCCGTTTGCTTTTGCCTTCTGTGTATTAGCAAGCATTGAGTCATAAACGCTGCCAGCAGGCGCGATCGCAATCACTGGCACTGTTGCATCTAGCAGCGCGATTGGTCCGTGCATAAATTCGCCACCTGCATACCCTTCGGCATGGATGTAGGTCGTTTCTTTGAGTTTGAGTGCGCCTTCCAGCGCGATCGCATGATTAATGCCGCGACCCAAAACGATGCAGTCTTTAACGTTTGCAAAGGTTTGGGCAATGGTCTGAATGGGTTCGTGCTGTTGCTGAAGCGTTGTTTCGATCTGGTCAGGCAATGCTCGCAAAGCGGCGATCGTGGGCGCTAACTGCTGCGGTGAGAGCACCTGCCGACGAACGGCAAACTCCAACGCTAAACAGCAAAACACAACCAGTTGAGCCATAAAGGTCTTGGTGGCAGCGACCCCAACCTCTGCACCCGCCAGCGTTGGCAGGGTGTAATCAACCGCTTTTGCCAGCGAACTTTCTGACTGGTTGGTGATGCCTAGTAACCAGGATTGCAACGAGCTTTCTGCTGGCGACGATCGACGTTTTGCCGTCGCGATCGCCGCTAATGTATCTGCCGTTTCGCCAGATTGTGTGACTGCGATCGTCAGCGTGTTTCTAGCTAACGGGAAGGGTGCGGAGACAAATTCGGATGCCGATCGGACTCTGGTGGGAATGCCCGCAAGTTGCTCAAACCAATACTGCGCAACCAAGCTTGCATGACGACTGGTGCCACACGCCACAAGCTGAATCTCTGACACAGTAGCGAATAACTCATCTGGCAACGCCAGATTAAAGGGGCTGGAGGACAAAGCTGCATCTTGATCGCTATCCCAACCAGGCTTAAGATATGCAGCCAAACATTGACGCACTACGTCTGGCTGCTCGTAAATTTCCTTCAGCATGAAGTGAGCAAACCCTTGTCGATCGTGCGGGTCAGCGTCAGCATTTTGAATCGGTTTGTGCAGTGTCAATGGTGCCCTCAACTACTCTCAAACAGCGCCATTACTATACCGTAACCAGTTGGCAGGGAGGAGTTTTGTTGCGATCGCCAAACTCAACTGTTTAGCACAAGCGTAGAGATTGAAGTGCGATCGCAGTCTTCTTATCGTGCAGGCGATCGACTTAGGAGCTTGTACCGCTTGTAGGGGGTAGGTTTTGCCAGAATCTTTGCTAGTAACCGATTCACGTTGGTATCAAACCTACCCCTAGGGGTCTTTTGTTGGCTAGAAATCTCCTTATACAGCCACTTTTTCGCCGATTCTACGAACGGGGCGCTTGCGCTGACTTTTGCGAACACCACCTGCCATTTCATACTCAGCGCTATCTTTGCCATACTCAAAAGCAACGCCCAGCAACATCTTTTCAGAAAGTGCCATCAAGGTCTTTTCGGCTTCTAACATGGCGGCACGATCGGCATCCAGTAGAGAAAGCGTTGTGTTGTAAGCAGCAACCCGTCGGCGAGTGGTTTCAATCAATTCTATGAAGGCTTCAACAGTTAACCCTTTACCTAAATCAAGCGCTGGATTAATGGATTTTAAGCCTGCAATGCGACGCTCGGCTTTATCAACACTGGCTGAACTGCGCTTTAAACGTGCCATAGATGAACCTCTTTAAGGATAGGTTGGATAACGCCAAGATGCCTGCCAGCAAAGAGAGTCATCGCCAGAAAAACTACGGATTTTTGTCTGCTTCAGGTGCGATGCATCCGTAAATTCATTGATTAGCCACTTTTTTATAGTTGCAATCAACAAATGCATACCCAACATCGAGAAACCTGAACAAAATGCAAAAAATACAAACCTGAAATCAAGCAACGCTGACTTGAATTAAGCAAAACTTATAGATATTCAATAAAGCTGAAGCTTAAAACCTTGAACACTTATCGAAAATCAAGAAACGTGTATGTGTTGCAAGCATTTGTGGCTTACGTCAAAGCTTTGACGTTAAAGTTTGAAAGAATTGGGTCTTATGATCGCTCTGTTTAGTTGCGAAAGGGGCGATCAGGCTTGTGCTCATCGCCACACCCAAAAAGAATCTAAAGGTTTTAGCCTTATTCCATCCATATAGTTAATATGCAGACAAACTGCCGTCTAACTGCCTCAAAAGAGATCTTAGACAGCGAGGTGTCAGTCTAAACGCCCAATAAGGGTAAATAGGCTGCCACAATCTGTCTATATCCCTCGTCAAGGATAGATAGATCGATGGAGTCTGTCTAATCAAGAGTTAGGTGTGCAAATATCTAGATACGGCCAAAAACGTTTGTTCAAATATATAGATTTCCATTCAAGTACAGACTCAGACAAATGAATCTTGAAGATACCTTGAGTAGCTGGACCAAACCATCAAGTGACAGTGAACAAAACAAGCAAGAGCGTACAGAGCGAATGATTCGTCAAGCGATTGACGCACATGGGACATTTGAAAAGTGCACACTAAGCGTATATGCAAAAGGATCATACGCTAACAACACTAATGTTCGATCTGACAGTGATGTTGATATAGCTGTAGAGTGTACAGAAGCACTTTATTGGGAAGAGTCTGAGCAAGGAATTTATAAACCTAGTAGCTCATATCAAGGTATATGGACACCTAACAAATTGAGATCTGAGCTTGTAGCTGCTTTGGAAAAAAAATTTCCAGGACAAGTTGATACATCCGGTTCAACTGCTATCCAAATCAACTCTAGTTCAGCCAGGGTAGATGCAGATGTAGTTCCCTGCTTCACCTACCGCTATTATTCATCTTTAAATCACTATTGGCAGGGAACGAAGATATTCACTAAAGCTGGCAAAGAAATAGTTAACTATCCTGCTCAACAGCTACAAAACGGTAGGACTAAAAATACACGTACTGGTAATGCTTATAAGAAGGCAGTCCGCATCTTTAAGCGGGTTGAAAATGCAATGGTTGTTAAAAGCATTTACCAAGAACTGCCGTCTTATTTCATTGAATGTTTGGTGTATAACTGTCCAGATGAAGTCTTTTCCCTCAAAACTTGGACAGATGTAGTTCAAGGTGTGCTAGTGCATATTTGGCAGAGCCTTCAGGGTGGAGAATTAACGAGCGGCAACAATCGATGGATTGAGGTCAATGAATGCTTTTACCTTTTCCATGATGCACAGAAATGGAAACGAAGTGATGGAAGGGAATTCGCACATGCAGCTTGGAATTATTTAGGCTACGCTTCATGAATCGACGCGTCCTTGTTCAAGTTGTTGCAGCGATAGTCGTTACCGTCTTCGCTGCTGGAATATGGTTTACTGGTGGAACACTAGATCTACAATGGCTCCGTTTTTTCGCCGCAGCAGTCTTTATAGCGGGGACTGCTCTTACCATCTGGGAGCACTGGGCTTGGCATCTTCCCTTTGTCCAAAAGCTTCCGCAAGTTCCACGCGATCTGCGGGGTACATGGAAGGGAACTTTAGAATCGTTTTGGATTGACCCTACAACGGGATCGTCTCCACCAATCAAGGTCGCTTACTTAGTTATTCGTCAATCTGCAACTACTGTTTCAGTTGTTATGCTGACTAATGAATCTAGGTCTAAGTCGTCTCTCGCTATGATTTCCGATGATAGAGTCAGTGCATCTCTCAATTACATGTATCTGAATCGACCTGATAGTCGTTTTGAGTATCGCAGCAGAATGCATTATGGTTCCACCTCGCTTGATATTACTGGAAGACCTGCTGTTCGACTTCAAGGTAGATACTGGACTAGCCGTGATAGTAAGGGTGAGCTAGATTTTAATCAGCGAATCATACAATTTGCTGACGATTTTCTTCAAGCGGAAGCTCTTTTTAATCGTGGACAGAGCAATTGACTGACTAGCCTAGTTAAACACAGTGAGATCGTCGATCTTGTAAGGTGCGTTGCTGATAAGCAAACGTAACCCACTATTGAGCATTCTTACACTACAAGTTGATTGAATGGTTCCATGCCTAACTACCGAAGACCTACATTGCAGGTAATCATTAATTTTGACCTGGATGCAAGTCGATATGGAAGCTGACGGTGCGTTTACTTGACAGCAACGCACCCTATGAGAGAAGCGCGATTACAACAAGTTACTCATAGGCTATACAGAGTTTGGAAGATATACGGAACTTTGCTGTCTATTTACCCAGACTATGGCTAATGTATAGTGTGCCTGCTGTCAATCTACCTATTTAGATGAAGCTTCGCTAAGTCTTGCTTAACTGAAGTGGGAACATGAGCATACAACTTACTCTTTCATTTCTCATTCTGGCTGTAGTTGATAGTTTAAATCCGTCAATTATTTTAATGACGCTGTACTTACTTTCAACGAAACGACCCGAGAAGCGAACAGCAAGCTATATCTTTGCCGTCTTTGTTACTAATTGGACGTTAGGTTTACTCGTCTATTTCGGTCTAGGTGCTACCCTCTCAGCTATCATCAACCGAATCATATATACGACGAGCTGGTGGGCTTACGCTATTCAGTTTGTTGCTGCCGTCGCTTTACTTATCGCTGCTGTAAGGATGAAAACAGAGGCGGACACCAGTTTAACGAGAAAACCGAAAAAAATTAATCCAGTGGCGACATTTAGCCTTGGTGTCGGGCTGACGTTTTTGGAGTTTTCAACCGCCGCCCCATACCTTGGTGCCATTGCGGCGTTGACGAAAGCCGCGCCGCCCACATTACTTGTCATTACGGCGCTCGGCTTATACAACATTATTTACGTCGGCATACCGCTCACGTTGTTCAGTATTTTCTTGTTCAAACATGACCAAGCACAGCCGTTACTCACTCGGATCAATCTGCACGTGAGTCGCTGGATAAAGAAAATTATGAAAGTTGCTTTTTTTATTTTGGGTGTGCTGTTACTAGCCGATTTTGTCGGCTATTTGCTCGGTCATCCATTTCTTGTACCCCAATAACTAAACGTAATCAACAAGTTTGCTTTCTTGGTCTAGCTTTTATATGGTTCTTGAAGGCGCGCTTTGGCAAGTTGGCTGGTTATATTCAAGCGCTGCTAAACAAAAACTAGTAGTGGAACCACAACAATCAATAGTGAAGCACTTGCCATTGATCATTAACTGGTTCACATGTTCATGCGATCGCCTGCAATGGCAATGCAACAGCCTGCATAATCAATGCGACTTGCTTTGGTGGAAACTCGCATCTAGCGACACTTAAAACCCTCTGATTAAGCAAGCTATGGAAAACTATTGGTTAAACCGTGATGCTGGTAGTTATTAAGAAGGTTACTGGTCAACCTAACAACTCGATCGAAGCAGACTGCTAAAGGCGTAGTGGTAATGTCTTCCTAGGCATTGGAACAAGACAGGCGATCGCAGCGATTTGAGTTGAATCAACTGCTGGTGAATGCAGGCATTTAGTAGTATGACTGAGAGATTACCGTTGCGTTTGGCTCCAAGTCCTTCATCTTTATGTCTTCTAACAGTAACAATCAGGTCTATCCCGTTCTTTGGCGTGATCAGTCGCCAGCGACCACGCTGCAAGGTCACGTGTTGTTGATCGACCAAACCCGCTTGCCAAATGAATATACAGTCGTGGAGATTAACCGCTACGAGGATATGGCACGGGCGATCGAAACCATGATTGTGCGTGGCGCTCCAGCGATCGGCGTAGCGGCTGCCTATGGTGTGTATCTTGGTGCGCGAGATATCCAAACGAGCGATCGTAGCGAGTTTCTAGCTCAACTAGAGCCAGTGGCAGAACGGCTACGGGCAACTCGTCCTACCGCAGTGAACCTGTTTTGGGCGATCGATCGCATGGTTAAAACAGCGCGGCAAACACTGGGTTCAGTGGATCACTTAAAGCAAACGCTGCTAGACACAGCAAAAGCAATCAATGCTGATGACATACAAACCTGCCACCAAATTGGTGATCATGGACTCAAAGCGCTGCCGACCAACCCGAAAAAACTACGCATCCTCACCCATTGCAATGCAGGCGCGCTGGCAACCGCAGGCTATGGCACAGCGCTCGGTGTGGTGCGCTCGGCATGGCGTGATGGACGCTTAGAGCGAGTCTATGCCGATGAAACTCGTCCACGCTTGCAGGGTGCGAAGCTGACAGCCTGGGAATGTGTGCAAGAAGGTATTCCCGTCACGGTGATTACTGACAATATGGCAGCCCACTGTATGCAACGAGGCATGATTGATGCGGTTGTCGTGGGAGCCGATCGTATTGCGGCAAACGGTGATGCTGCTAACAAAATCGGCACCTATAGCGTTGCGCTAGTGGCAAAGGCACACAACATTCCCTTCTTTGTTGCAGCACCGTTATCCACGATCGACTTCGCGATCACCGATGGTAGTGAGATTCCGATTGAAGAACGCAATCCCAGCGAAATCCATACCGTGGGCGAGACAATTCTGTGTCCAGCAGGTGCAGAGTTCTACAATCCTGCCTTTGATGTCACGCCAGCCGCCTTGATTAGCGCCATCATTACCGAATATGGCGCAATCGCTCCAGCTCAACTTAGAGAGCAACTTGCTGACAAACAGGCTGGGTAGAATCCAACAGGCTGGGTAGAAAGAACTTCTTGTGGCATTCTTGCTACCCAGCACTAAATGATCGCGATCGCTCAAACACCAATGATTTTGCCGTCAGTGTTCAGGAGTTCAGCGATCGCCTGTCGTTCCGCTGGTGGATGAGACGGTAACACCTGACGAGCATCCGTAATCAGCCAGTCGAGGGAGGCTGCCTGTACGTCGATCGTTGCGCCTGTTTTATCAACGCAGTAGCGACCAAACACTAGCTTGTCTACCAGCCGCACACCAGGACCCAGACGGGCATATTCAAAAATAACGCTGTTATCAACCGTTGCCCCGCTACAAATCCAGCAGTTTGGACCAATCATGGTCGGTCCAATAATGGTGGCACCGTCCTCAATATGCGTCATCCCGCCAATATAAACGGGACCCTGAATATCCACCTTGTCCCAGTTGACCGACACATTTAAGCCCGTGTAAATGCCTGGTGCCACCTGGCGACCAGGGATCTCAACGTTTTTGACTTCACCATTTAAGACGCTGCGGATCGCTCGCCAATAGTCAGGTGTTTTGCCAATGTCTACCCATTCAAAGTCCATCGGTACACCGTAAAAGGGCGCACCTTTTTCTACCAACTTAGGGAATAGTTCTCCACCGATGTCAAATTCCACACCCGAAGGAATGTAATCAAAAATTTCGGGTTCAAAGATATAGATGCCCGTGTTGATGCAGTTGCTGAGGGCTTCTTCAACGGAAGGTTTTTCTTGAAACGCTTTGACCCTACCCTCATCATCCGTCACGACCACCCCGTAGCTCGGTACTTCTTCTTGGGGCACCGTTTTCATGACGATCGTGGCGATCGAACCCTTTTCGCGGTGCCACTTCACAGCAGCAGTTAAGTCAAGATCAATCAGTGCATCACCACACAACACGACGAACGTATCGTCAAAAAACGGGGAGAAATCTTGAATGCGCCGCATGCCACCCGCCGAGCCGATCGCCTCACCAACCAGTTCGCCATCAACAATGCGCCCCTCAAAGGAGTAGGCAATCTGCACGCCAAAGTGCTGCCCATCACGGAAGTAGCTTTCAATTTCGCTTGCCAGATGGCTCACGTTAACCATAATTTCGTCGAATCCGTGCTGCCGCAGCAGTTCCAGCAAAAACTCCATAACGGGTTTCTGCAAAATCGGAATCATTGGTTTTGGAATGGTGTAGGTAATGGGACGGACGCGCGTTCCCTTACCGGCTGCTAGAATCATAGCTTTCATAGATCGTTCATCTCCCCAAACCTTCGCCACTAAATGTTAGCTAATTACGCCTAATGCTTGGATAAGCTGGCGGAAGAGGCAGCCCTGTGCTGATGCTAGGCGATCTTCAGAACGAGTCAATGTAAAAGAATGACTCTTTGTGAAGCCCTATTAAAACTAGATAACTACTTCATCACATCTATAGTTAAGTTTTATAACGAAAGCGCGGATACCACTTAGCAAAAGCGATTGCGCGTTTTCCGTTCCATCAAGCTTGTGTCAACCGCAATGTTAACAAACTTAATCAGGTGACGCACGCGCTGACCAATCTGCCAGTTCAGATAATGCTTGCTCAGAGAGAAGCTGAATTTTGAGATCCTGATAAAATTCCTCTTGTGCCAGTTCGACTTTTGATTGCGCCGACAGCAGCAGCAATGCCCAAAAGATGCCAACTCGATCGTGCGTCGCGTTGCCTGCATGAGGATCATGAGGAATTCCGACTTTGTACTCGCTTGCCTGAGACCATAGCTCTAAAAGTAAGTCGAAATCGAGCCAGCTCTCACCTTGGGCGATTGTCTGCCACTGGTCTATAAAAAATTGCTCCAGCGCTACTGCCATCTCTGACAAATTTTCCTGGTGGGCAAGTTGAGCGATCGCCCGTACCGCCTGATTGCGCGATTGCGGACGGGGACGACGTACACGCGGCGTTTTCTCGTCTAGAGCAGTGGCGATCGTGCGTAGCTGGTCAATCAGCTCTTTCAGCGTGACTCGCCGTCGCTGAGGCGGCTGGGCAACCGCACGACGACGAATTTGGCGCTCCAGGTTGGCTGGCAAGGCACCACCCGCTAACCCATCTGCGTCAAGGTCTACGTCTTCCTCTGGCTCTGGTTGTGGTGCCACTGGCTCTGGCTGAGAGAGGCTATCTGCTTTAAGCAGCACCAGCATAGAGGCATACAAAAATGCTTGTCCCGACTGAGACAAGGTTGCTTCATACAGTTCACGCCCGCTGTTAAGGGGTGTCAGAGTGCTGAGAAAGCGATCGATCACCTCAATCACTTTGACATCCCACGGATCAATTTCGCCCCGTTCTGCCAGGTCAATAAGAAAGGCGATCGCGTCCTGTGCGAGAGAAAGGGTCATGCAGGCACCTACCGAAGAGGAATTCGAGCAAACCAGAGAGCTGCCAGCACAATAAACGCAAGCAGGAGCAAGGGCACCCAGAGGCTCCAAAGACTCAGCGGCATGATCAGGTCAGAAATCATTTTTTGTATGCTAACGCACAGGGGTCGAGGCAAGGAAACGTTATGAGCGCTAAGTTCAGAGTCTTGAGCTATGAAGATGAAGCTTAAACTCAAAACTCAAAACTTGTTAGCTTCTACTGGGCATAGACTTCCGCTTCGTTGCCTTGAGTGGAGTGCGCGGCGGCAGGCAAAAGCCGCTGTTGTTCTTCAAGTTCTGCTTTGTAGCGTTCAACGTTTTCTTCAAGCTCCTGGATTCGAACATCCTTAACTCGCACATCCTTCTTAGAGTCGAGCGCCCGCTGAAGCTGAGTCCACACGCTAAAAACCCAAGCCAGCACTGCCCCAATGCCCATTGCCAGGATTAGTTCGACGGAGAGCGGCGCTTGCAGTTCAATCCCTTTAACAATCCGAATCACAGCTGGGTCGGTATTTTCGATGCCGAATAGCACTAAAGCCAGACAAATAACGAAGATAATGACAAAGTTAATTTGTCGCATATTAACGTCCTACACTTGCAGATCACTTACTTCTGCCTAGAGAATAGCTGTTCTGAACAGCTACGTCTCGATCGGCTACTCAAATTTGTAGCAGAGGCAGGGGCAAAATGTTGCAGTCGATCGATTGTTTTGCGATTTCAGATGGGATGCGAGGCGCTAAGTTTGCCGCCACTCCTACTCTCCACTCTCGCTTGGCTGAGTGCTCAAGTTGCAGTCTACTCCTGACTCTATAAATTTCTTGGTACGATTTCTGTCGCCACGCCTGCGGTCTGTTTGGTGCCATACATGGCGTCTAGCGTGCCTTTGATCGTACCTGCGATTGGCACAGCGACCACCACACCTAAAAAGCCAGCCACCTGAAGCCCTACCAGGAGCGCAATCAGAATGACGATCGGGTTGAGTCCGGTGAAGCTGCCCATCATCCGTGGTGCGAGAACGTTATCACGAACTTGCTGCATAATTGTGGCAGAAACGCCAACCCAGGCTGCTAAACCCACATCTTGCAGCAACAGCAATAGAGTGACTAGACCGATGCCCAAGGTCGCACCGATAAAGGGGATGAGTTCGGCAATGCCAATCACTAGTGCAAAGAGGAGTGCAAAGGGCACCTTAAGCACCAAAAAAATTGGGATCAACACTGCGGTCATAAAAACAGCTAACAGCAGTTGGCTAATAAAAAAATTCTGGAAGTTGAGTCGTAGTGAGATGCCTAGCGGAATGCCGATATGGGGGGGAAGAAACTGAATCAGACCATTCCACAGGCGATCGCCATAGAGCAGCATATAAAACGCCAGCACCAGCACTAGCGTGCCGTCAATTAAACCGCTGACAGTACCGAGGGCAAAACTAAGTGCCTGTGCTGCCAACGTCTGAAGCTGGCTTTCGATCTGACCACTAATGCGTCCCGTGATGCCCTGCAAATCTAGGGGTAGGTTGCGTGCCTTTGCCCAACTGTCGAGAGATTGTAGATTGTTGCGGCTTGCCTCTAACCAGGCAGGAATGCGTTCAAGCAGCTGGGTAGCTTGCTCGATCAAGAGCGGTACTAGCGTTACACCCAGAATCACAAGTAGCGTGAAGGTCGCTAGCAAGACTACTGTCACTGCCTGGGTGCGAGTCATCCGGGCACGTTCAAAAAAACGTACTGAATAGTTCAATAAGAAGGCGAGAATTGCCGCGATCGCCAGTAGCGTAATGAGATGTTCAAAGTAACGATACACCTGGGTCAGCAGCCAGACGTTCAACCCCACGATCGGACCGATGAGACCGAAAACAAGTAGACGTTGAAGTTTGGTTGAACGGCGCATCGCAAACCCTCTCACAAAGGTTTTAGCAGAAGTGTACAACCCAACTTGCCACAAAATGGCTCATCCTGGTTCGATTACAGGACAGTCTTTACCTCTGGATTCGCTTTAACTGGGCAGTCTCAAAGCGCTGATTATCATACGCAGTGGTTTAAGCGGTCAGCAGTTAGCAGTCAGCTATCAGCATTGGCTTTAGGGCTAAAAGCTGATGCCTGATGGCTAAAAGTGTCTGATGGTGGATACTTCAAATACCTGCCAACTACAACCAAAAGGACGATCGCTAGGGTGCCAAATCCTAATGGGCTAGGTAACCAAAAGACAACTTCTAGATGGTTCAAGGCACCAGGGACGAGCTGCCAAACTAGCGTTTTCCCCGATCGCTCACTGTCTGGCTGATTGATAGCAGACCCGGTGCTTTTAGCACCCCACGGCGTATGCAGCCGAAACTCCAAGCCAAGCAGGGACGCAGGGCTGAGTAGTACACTACCACTGGATGAAAGTACGCCGAGTGATCGCAGATCTAGGTCATAGCGAAGATGATTGCGCTCGACTAACAGCAAGTTGCTGGTGGCAATAGTAAAGCGAGAGGCAACAGGCGGCAGGGCGATCGCGGCTGCTACAGTTGGGCTGTCGTTCTCCAGAGGGCTAAAAAACTGGTTGAATTTGGTTTGCAATTCCCCACTGCTCGTAAACGGAATCGTGACTAGCAGATCATCATCTGGCAGTTGCTCGAGCCGTCCGCCCAGCCGTTGAGTTCGCTCTTTAATGAGCGCTAACCATTGTTGTGCCGTACCGCCACTAAATTGTTTCAGCCGTTCCTCAATCTGGATGTGCTGCACAAATTCACCCCCATTGGAGCTGTCGAACCGCACACCAACGTCGTATCGTACACACCCAGATAGCAGCAGCGAGAGCAGTAGCATTAACCAGAGCGATCGCGATCGCTGGATAATTTGTGTCGAAAGCTGTCTGGTTCGCTGAAATGGCGACTGTTGGGAGTGGAGCCTCTGGTTTGGCGCGTCACTACTGATTAGCGGCATGGCGGTTCGATCGTGGAAACGAAGGCTTACGAGAACTCAGCATACGCGAAGATTATGAGGAAATGATTGTGCTGTTACATGAACCACACCAGTCCGCCTAGCACCAGCACTCCAGCCCCCAAAGCAACCCAAATAAAGCGATTATCCTTCGTGTTCACTCGCTGGGGATCAATTACATTTTCAAGCTGAAACGCTGGTTTCTCAGATTGTTTAGTAGGGGCGATCGTTGCAGCCGTTAGACGATCGCGCTCATCACCGTCACCCAGCGCAGTGAGATCGGGAATCTGGGTCAACCATTCTGGACGAGCGGTAAGCCGAGGCGCTTCCAGAATGTAAAGCAGGCGGCTGCCTTGTTTGCGGATTTGTAAATCAGGGTGTCGGCTGACTTCACGACAAAGAGCAAGTGCGTCCGAGCGCTGCCCCATCGCTTCGTAAGCGGTCACTAGCCAAATTTGTACTTCGCCACCAAAGCGAGAGGTGACATTGACCAGCGTTTTAGCAGACTCTAAAAACTGCACTGCTTTGCGGTATTCGCCACGCTCGAAGGCAGCTTTCCCAGCCTGATAATCTGCTCTGGCGGTATCGAGAGAATCTAAACTCACAATAGTCGAACGCTATGACAACAGTGTGAACTGAATAAGGTGGTCGCCTAAAACAACAGACCCTTTCCATTCTATCGGAACAAGTTAAGCTAGAAAGTAGTCCTATAGGGCAAGGGATTTCAGCTAACAACTTGCTTCTGCGTGCGTCATACCAGGCAATGAGGGTGTCATTGCTTACCTCAATTTTTCCTCCCTTTATGGTAAAAACAATGGCTAAAACACCTTTAACGCTTTGGCGTATACAGTCCTTGTCTGGAATATACTCCCGAAAGCCTTCTCTCCTAGGCGCATCGCTTTTACTAAGCGTTGTGGCGATCGCTGCATGGTCGTCTGCTGTCAGTGCCAAACCAGGGCTGCGCGTGCCGAGTAACGGTTACGCTACGCCAGGGAAGACGATTACATTTCCGCCTGTGCGCTCGTTTCATGGTTCGGGCTACTATCCGTTTCGGCAGCCAATTCATCCTGTTTCAGGGTTTGGGCTTTCGATACAAATTGGCACTCCAACTTATTACCCGTCTGTCGTTTATCCCTCTGGTGGCTACACCTATCGGCAACCTAGATTTCCGCAGCATGGCAGCGTTGACAATTCAGTCTTGCTGAATCCAACGGTGATTAATGGTTCCATTCGCAATTCAACCTTAGTCAACCCGACGATCGTCACTACTCCCAAGGCCTCTGAACAGTATTACCCTGAACAGTCCTATCCTGGGCAAGCTTACCCTTCACAAGCTTATCCAAGGGTGTCTTACCCAGCGCCTTATTACAATATCCGCACCGTCATTCCGACGGTTCGTCCCGAACCACAGGTAGTAATTGATCCTCAATATGGCGTGCGTTATCAGGCTCCATCTTCTAGCACTGAGCGGCAAGTGGTCGTTGATCCTCAATATGGCGTGCGCTACAGCAACCCTTCTGGCTATTGAGCTAGCGCACCATGCCCATCAGAGTTACTTCCCACACCAAGCGTGGCTGTACGTTTCGCATGAGATACTGTCGTGCTTTTTCTAGCAGGCTGATGGGTGCCGCATTTGGTAGCTGGTGGCCGCTCGTGCAGCTTTGTTGCCAGTATGTTTGTTGCAGGTAATCAATCAGCCAGCGCTGCGCCTCTGCTTCCAATGCTTTGTCAATATCACGGGCAAGGCTGAGCGCCTCTCGAACGGTGCGTGGCGGTTGGGTGATGGCTTGCAGGAGGTCTGCTGGCATTGCCTGAAGTTGCTGCCAGTGGGCGATCGCTGCGCCAGGGCTGCCTTGAGCAAGCTGCAAGACTTCTGGATGTTGGAGAATTTCAGACTGTCTTGATCGCTCCAATACCTGCGCCATGCCACCGACGCTCAAGCGATAGAACGGAATGCGCTGACAGCGGGATACAAGTGTGGGCAACAATGACTCTGTACTAGGAGCAATCAGAATGAGCGTTGCCTGTCCCGGTTCTTCTAGCGTTTTTAGCAGCCCATTGGCGGCTCCTTCTGCCATTGTTTCGGCATGGTCGATGACTACGACCGCTCGCGATGCTTCCAGAGGTGCACGCGAGAGAAAACGGGCAATTTCGCGTATTTGTTCTAACCGTACGACGGGTGGTGTTTTAGGCTTGAGACCCGCGTCTGCTGCTTCTACGATCGATAGTCGCTTCCCCTGATGCAAGTAGGTGGGCGCAACCCACAGCAAATCGGGATGGTTCCGTTGCTGAAGGCGTTGCCGTAAGGCTTCTGTAGGGGCGATCGCTCCTTTGCCTCCACTAAATAAAAGCGTTAAAAAACACTCAGCCGCTAGTTGCCGCCCAATGCCAGGTGCGCCTGCAAAGAGATAGGCGGGTGCCAGCCGATCTTTAGCGACTGCTTGAGTCAGTAGCTCGACCGCGTGGGTTTGTTCAATCAGTGGCGCAAAGGGAGACATGAGGGAAAGGCTAACGGCTAAAGGATAAAGGCTCAAAAACTTTTTAGCCCTCACCCTTCCTACTTTCTAACCCATACCACTTTGCAAACTGCCGACTCAAGACCTTCTGGATTTGTTCAGCAACGTTCGCTTCTGTCTGACTGGCATCAATGCGGGTGATGCGTTGGGGATAGCGTGCGGCTAGCTCGGTAAAGCCTCGCTGGACACGCTGGTGAAAGGAGAGGTCGGCTTGCTCAATGCGATCAATAGTGCCGCGTTGACGGGTTCTGGCTAACCCTATAGCTGCATCCAGGTCGAGCCAAAGGGTAAGGTCGCTTTCTAGCCCGTCGGTGGCGATCGCGTTAAGTTGAGCAATGAGATTGAGGTCAATGCCGCGCCCGTAGCCCTGATACGCGATCGTTGAGTCAGTGTAGCGATCACACAAAAGCAGTGCTCCCTGATGTAACTGCGGTTTGAGGTATCCCTCGACGTGTTGGGCACGGTCAGCCGCATAAAGGAGCAATTCGGCACGGCTTTGCATGACTTCTGTCGATGGCTCCAGCAACAGTTGGCGTACTTGCAAGCCGAGTGCCGTCCCACCTGGTTCGCGGGTGGTAACGAGGTGCTGAAGGCAGCCTTTCGCTTGTAGCAGTGCTTGCCAACCGCTGTCTACCAGCCATTGCTGCGATCGACGCAGTTGGGTCGTTTTGCCACAGCCTTCTACACCTTCAAAGACAATCAACTTACCTTGCATAGTATTTTACAGCGCAGACCCTAAGTAGTAGTCTATGGATATTCGACTCTCATACGCACCTGGTTATGACATTGGTTTTTAGCCTTGCTTGACACGTTTTTACTGGTCAGAAGGGTATTTCCAGTCTGCCAAAACCTGAAGATAAGGCTTGTTATGCTAGATGAACGATATGATAGCGAAGTTCTAATGTCACGTGTCCGGGGTTAGTTATGGCTCGTTATACTTGCCTGTTTACAGTTGCGGCATCTGTAGGAAACGTCCAACGCCTGCTGAGCGAGACTTTGGAATCCTGTAATTTCGATATTATTTACGAAACCGGCGACTACTTGATGGCGCGTGAAGTACCGGGCAATGTTGCCTTTACACAACTGGTCACTGTTGAGGTGCTGGTTGATAAGACGCTGGCGACCGATCGCGAAGTTCGCATGAGCTTTGTGATTAAAAATGAAGAACTGCCGCTGCAAACTAATAACCACTGTCGGCGGATGTACGAATTGGTGAGCCAGGCGATCGCCGATAATCGCCATTGGAGTTTGATTGACACTGTTGCTGGTTAATGCCCCAAGCCAGTTGATGGCTTTGATCACTGCACTATCTGCTACCCAACGCGCTGCTCAATGTTGCGATTGCTGAAATCTAAGAGGCAAGCACTTTATTTCTGTAGTAGTAAGACGGGTAAGGTCTTAGCAGTGGTAGAGTCTGCATTGAGGGTTTTGAGGTAGACCATGAAGGCGCAAGTATTTCGGGGCGTAAACCAACTGAGCTACGAGGAGATTCCGGTTCCAGCAGTCGCAGCGGATGAAGTGCTGGTGCAAGTGCAGGTTGTGGGCTTGTGTCAGTCAGATATCAAAAAAATTCGTTATCCCCTTTACAATCCGCCGCGCATTTTTGGGCATGAGACCGCTGGAACGATCGCTGCTGTAGGGGCTGATGTGCATAATTGGCAGGTCGGCGATCGCGTGGTCGTGTTGCATCATATTCCCTGTATGCACTGCGCCTATTGTCTGAATGACAACTTTTCGATGTGCGATGTTTATAAAAACATCACCACAACAGCAGGTTTTGCACCTAGTGGTGGTGGCTTTGCTGAGTATGTCAACGTGCCAGGGCATATTGTCCGCAGTGGCGGTCTAGTAAAAATTCCTGACGACGTAACGTTCGAGCAAGCTAGCTTTGTCGAGCCAACTAACTGCTGCTTAAAAGCTGTCAAAAAAGCTCAAATCGCGCCTGGTCAGACGGTCTTGGTTACAGGTGCGGGTCCGATCGGGCTGATGTTTATCATGCTGGTGAAATATTTTGGGGCACGAGCGATCGCCACTGACTTATTGCCGACACGTATTGAAAAAGCGCTCAGCGTTGGTGCCGATGCTGCCTTTGATGCCCGTGATCCTGAGCTAACGACCAAAATTCAGGCGCTAACTCAAGGTATGGGCGTTGATACTAGCCTTCTGGCAGTACCCAGCGACAAAGCCTTCTTTCAGGCACTCGACTGCACTCGCAAAGGTGGCAAAATTCTGTTCTTTGCCGAATTTCCGGATGAATTAGAGATTCCGATCAATCCAAACATTCTTTATCGGCGCGAAATCGACTTGATGGGTAGCTACAGTTCGTCCTATCGGGTGCAAGCATTAGCAGCAGATATCGTGTTCCATAAGCGGATTGATGTCGATGCATTGGTGAGCGATCGCTATCCGCTTAAAGATCTAGCAACGGCTGTCGAGCAAGCCATCTCACCGGGACCTGAAACCTACAAGATTCTGATTTACCCGTAAGCCAGTTTGCTTTCTTGTCCTCAAGCTGTTTCCCAAACAGCCTGAGGACAAATGCTGGCCAATGTAAAGCCAAAGTTCCAACAGTTGCTTACATTCGTTCCAGTACAGGAATGCCCAGTAGAGCCAGCCCTAGCTTGAGCGATCGTGCCGTCAAGTCAGCCAGAATGAGCCGCGAGGTTCGTAATGGTTCTTCTGCATCAAGAATGGGGCACTGCTCATAAAACCGATTGAACTTCTGACTCAGCTCAAAGAGGTATTGGCAGAGCCGATTGGGCAGGAGATCTTCATCAATCTGCGCCAAAACCTCGTCTAGTTGCAGTAGGTGTTTTGCCAGCACTAATTCTGTTTCGTCTTGCAGCAAAATCTTGGCATCCGTGCCCAATGCCTCAAAATCAATTTGTCCCTTGCGGCTAACGCCCTGTACTCGCACATACGCATAGAGCATATAAGGAGCCGTGTTGCCTTGTAGGGCAAGCATCCTGTCGTAGCTAAAAATGTAGTTGCTAGTGCGGTTCTGGCTCAGGTCAGCGTACTTAATGGCGCTAATGCCAGTTACTTGTGCAGCGTGGGCAATAAATGCCTCGCTTTCTTGCCGCTCTTCTGCTTGAAGGCGCGCTTCTAAGTCAGCACGAGCACGAACGATCGCTTCATCCAGCAAATCTTGAAGACGCGCTGCTTCACCCGATCGGGTCTTTAGCTTCTTGTTATCCTCTCCTAGCACTAAACCAAACGGCGCGTGAATGAACTCCACTGCCTCCGTGATCCAGCCAGCCCGTCGTCCTACCTGAAAAATTTGGGTAAAGTGATTCGTCTGCTCCATGCCCACAGGGTAAATGACCCGCTGTGCCTTATCTTCCTTCACCCGATAACGAATGGCTGCTAGGTCGGTTGTTGCATAGTTGTAGCCACCATCTGACTTTTGTACAATCAGCGGTAGCGGTTTACCTTCCTTATTTGTAAAACCTTCCAGAAACACGCATTGCGCTCCGTTATCCTCGACCAGTAACCCAGTTGCCCTCAAATCTTCGATCACACTTTCTAGCAAGGGATTGTAAAATGATTCTCCCCGCTCAAGGACATGTGCAATGCCCATCAGGTCGTAGATAACGCGGTAAGAACGGCTGGATAATTCACATACAATCTTCCATGCTTGCAGGGTTTCTGCCTCGCCCGCCTGAAGCTCGACAACAGACAGACGTGCTGCCTCACGAAAGTTCTCGTCGTCATCAAACCGCTTTTTTGCCTGCCGATAAAACGTGGACAGATCACCTAAATCTAAGGATTCACTAGCTGTTAACGCTGCTGGGTATGCTTCCCGTAAGTAGGCAATTAGCATCCCGAATGGCGTGCCCCAGTCGCCAATATGACTAATGCGTTGGACATCATGTCCTATAAACTCAAGAATACGGGCAAGGCAGTCTCCAACGATCGCAGGACGCAAGTGTCCTACGTGCATCTCTTTGGCAATGTTGGGGCTGGGATAATCGACAATGACACGCTGCGGCTGGTCAATCGCTGCCACTCCTAGACGGGGATCAGACTGAATAGCTTTGATCTGCGCCTCTAGGTAGCTCGTTCTAAGGGTTAGGTTAATGAAGCCTGGTCCGGCTACGGTGGGCGGCTCACATAAATCAGCTAGATCAAGCTGTTGTACAAGCTGCTCGGCGATCGCTCGTGGAGCTTTACCCAACGGCTTTGCTAACGACAACGACACATTCGCCTGATAATCCCCAAACTTAGGGTTACTTGCAGGCACCAAAATTGGATCAACAGACCCATAATCAGCACCAAAGGCGGCTATTAAGGCTTGCCCAAAGCGATTTTTCAGTTGAGCGATCGTAGAAATCATAGCGAGAAATTCACAGCAAAAAATGTGGTTTTAGTCCTAGACCGCAACCGTATTCCATCAGCGTACTCTGGTTAGACCCCCAGTTGCAGCGCCTATACCCATTTCCCCGCATTCCAAGAGCTTTGCCCTGCACTAGTACCGTTCTTCTCATTATTTCAGTGTCTATATTCCTGGGAGTTCATGACTGTAGTGAGAAACAACCCAATTCGTTGCCTCTAAGTTGATACTGCGATCATCCAGCCATAGCCTAGCCTCTTCGCTTAGAGGAATATTGATGCTCTGTTGCGTTATCCGCTTGTTGTGTCGTAAGAGAAATGGGGCATCTTAAAAACGGCTTTCTTTGCTCGTTCCGCCAATCTTGCGATTGATGCTTCTAACTTAAAAACCTTTTTAAATCTGTCTAAAAATTAAATATAACTTTTTGGTAGCCTAATAAGGATCTGAACTTCCGCAAAGCTGCTGTCCCCAATTGTTTTAAACCTCAGCGCAAGAACGAGAGTTTTAACTCTCTTAACTACCTTTCAAGCTATCCTCCGCCCCCACTCAGGGTCTACCATCATGCCAAAAGCAACCGTCGAAGCTAATACCTTTCTCAAAAAGCGAGTCTTAGGAGCAAGCGATTTGACTGACTCCGAGAAGATTCTTGTGACTAAGGGCAGCACTTTTTATGTCACTGAGTTTTCTCCCGATCGCAACCAACATCTCTTTCTAAAGCTGGCGTCGCCAATGACGGCTAAGGACGGCAAAACCAAGCTGGAAGCTGTCTACGCTTACGATCCGCACATTCGAGTTGAGGGCGAAGAAGCGACTCAGGCTGTGAAGCTCAATGTTCCTTATGCCAGCCAGCTAGGAAATGAAGAAATTGCTAGAGCCGGAGAGATTTGGTACGACTGGCGGCAATGCAACACGACAAGTAACACAATGCTGGCAAATTATTTGCTTAAAGGGGAGCTAACCAATAGAGCAAAGGAGCAGGGATTGCCAGAGCCAGAATCAATTTATATGCGGTTGGTTGCTAAGTACGGAGACACCACTGATCATGATGCTCAGACCAGGGCACTCAAAGATTTAGGTATCGAGTCGTATTTCAGCTATACCCTTTCATCAAAGGATGTACTGCTATCCCTAAAAGCAAACATACCAATCGCGGCTGGCTTTGCCTACAAATACGACGGGCATATCTGCATCATTGTTGGACATGATCCTGCGAAGAAAGTATGGCTAGTGCATGATCCCTATGGTATTCGCCACGGCGCTAGCGATAACTACGACATTGGCATTGGTGGCGCTTTTGATCCCTACACTTACGACACCATGCAGCGTATTTTTTGGGATCAGGGCGGTGAAGCAGGCTGGGGTAGAATTGTCACCAGTATTAAAGGAAAACCAACTGGGCTCCCAACAGGACTGTAAACAGTACTTATCCAGGAAGATTAGCGATCGAGTAATCTCATACTAAGATCCAGCCACGTTGATTGGGTTACTGGGGCACTACTCGAAATGTAGTCGACCCCAGTTTCAGCAACCGAGCGAATAGTTTTCAGAGTAATATTTCCAGATGCTTCAATTTTGATGCGATTGCTCGTCTGTCGAATGATTTGCACTGCTTCTTGCATCATCTCTAACGGCATATTGTCCAGCATAATAATGTCTGCTCCATGCTGCAGAGCTTCTTTTACCTGTTCTAAACTCTCCGTTTCTACTTCTAGCGTCAGTGGGTAAGGCATCCCAGCGCGAACAAGTGCGATCGCCGCTTCAATACCGCCCGCTGCTGCAATGTGATTATCCTTAATCATCACACTGTCATCCAGCCCCATTCGGTGATTAACAGCTCCGCCCACCTGCGTTGCATATTTTTCCAGTACGCGTAATCCTGGTGTCGTCTTACGCGTATCAACCAATCGCGTTGGTAAATCTGCAATCTGTTCCACATACCTGCGTGTCAACGTTGCAATACCGCTTAGACGCATTGCCAGATTCAGTGCTACCCGTTCACCTGTGAGCAAAGCTTCCATCGATCCTCGCATCGCAGCGATCGTCTGTCCCTTTTTGGCTCCTGCTCCCTCAAGTACCTTTGCATCAAAGCTAACGCGTTCATCTAGAAGCTGGAAAACTCTGGCAGCGATCGGTAGTCCAACAACCACACCATCCTCTTTCGCAATCCATGCCGCTTCACCAATGGGAGGTGGGTCACTAAAGAGAGACGAAGTCGTGCGATCGCCCCGACCAATATCTTCTAGAAGCCACCCTTGCAGAAGTGGCTCCAAAACAAGCCACGGAGGTAATACTGCCTTCACTCTCACAAGCCTACTTAACTCCATACGGCTTAACTTTCTGGACAATAGTTTAGCAGCGTAGCTTTAGAGCGTTAGCTTCAGCCCCAGTTTCCCCTTCTGCGATACTTTCCTACATTCCCAATTTCTTTTTTTTCCTGCTTGACGTTTCCTTCTTCTGTTGTTATGTTAGATAAGCGGTGAGGCAAGCGCAGCGAAAGTGAAGCGAGCCGAGGCCGCCTGAACCTAGAGAATTAAATAGTTTGGAAGCCAGAATAGCACTTAATCTTTGTGAAAGAAAGTGTTTTCTAGGAATTTATTCTTAGGAATGAGATAACGAAAGGTAAGGGCATTAGTTTTGGCTAATGTGTTTGCTTAGATTTGAGCCTTAAGGGTTCTTCTTGTTTTTACAACATGGAGAGTTTGATCCTGGCTCAGGATGAACGCTGGCGGTCTGCTTAACACATGCAAGTCGAACGGAGTCCTTCGGGACTTAGTGGCGGACGGGTGAGTAACGCGTGAGA
>NZ_JACJPI010000063.1 GCF_014695975.1 Leptolyngbya sp. FACHB-321 | reverse complement strand
GTCTCGACTGGTTCGCAAAACCTTGTCATTTTCAAAATCCGTAGAGAATCATATTGGTGCCCTTTGGTATTTCATCCATCACTACAACGCATCATTACTTGTGTAGCACTACCCTAAGGGTGATTGGGAACTCTTGTTGTTTGAACTGCAAAGTCAAGTGCAAGGTGTGAGCGATTGAGAGCAACACTGATAAGGGGAACTCCTCCGCTCCCTTGAGTCTTTCCTGCGTTTACTGAGTTCGCTGTTGGATCTGCAGTGAGCCGCAGCCGCAAAGAGGCATAAAAGGGGTGTAATCAGGATGCGTGTAATTCAGTGCCACGAGCGCTTGAAACGCCTGTTTCTACGTGATCTCTTAGGAAGGATTCTTGATGGAAGAGTGGATTCTGGAAGTTCCAGTGGATAAAGGTTTCAAAAGTTGGTGGCACTAAATTGCAGCTATCCTGATTACACCCCTATGTCGGCTCACCCCCTTTTTCCGCTGCTCAAACTCAGCCCAAAAGTAACTAGGGCTGAGCCGGCAAACCTGGAACACGGTCGTACTCAGCTGTAGCTAACCGAGCTAAAGGCACTGCGCTGGCGGCGGCTTGAGCGAAAACACATAGGGATGTTCTGGGAACATGACGAGAAACTTGCAACGGAAAGCGACCTCCTTTGAATTTCAGGGTCTTACCGCCGCGCACCAAAGCTTATTGGGACTTACCCTCATGGAAGTGGTGCTCATGGTTTGTGGCCTTATGCTTCTGTGCCAGCCCCAATTGACAACCCTCGAATGCGATCGCCGTCAAGCCTTTGGGCGATGCAAACTCGTGGTCTCCAGTTTGTCTCAGGAAACTGCCATACCGTTGCCCTTAGAGCGGTTAGAGAAAGCCGACGTGCAACACCATGGTCGGTTTGGTCAGTTGGTGCTGCATACAGCAGATGGACGCTTCTCCTTTCCGATCAATCGTGGTTTTAGTTCGACACAAGACGCTGCAAACCAGGTCAATACGTTTGTGCAAGACGCTGCCATGCCGTCTCTGAAACTGAAGCAGGATAACCGTGGGTTCGTTTACCCCTTAGCCTTGTGTTTACTGGGCATGGGTAGCAGCTCGCTGTGGTTTAGTTGTAGAGGCTGGCTCAAACACTTCACACGCGAGTCCTAGCCTACCTCAACTAGTAGTAGCGACCGGCAAGACTCAGCGCTCAAACCTGCCAGCGAGACCGATGTCAACCAGCATGAACCTTGATTCCAGAGCCCTGGTTTAGCGCTTGTGGTAAGGCCCTCTGCATTAGTTTCAGCAAACATAAAAGTTTTGTCTCTCTGAATAACAACCTTCTGGACTCATGCTGAATCTGAATCGCCCTTTAGAAAAGTGGTATTGAATCGTCCCTGCATTCCCTTTTTCCAGTAGGAAGAAGGGAATGCAGGGACGAGCGCTCAATTAACCAGGGCCGTGATCATTCCAGGTGTGGGGACATCTTGTGCAAGCATAGCCATCCCCACCGACCCCTTGAAACCCTGGGCAGGAGCAGTTCCAGCAAGGTCCGTACCTGCAAACAACTTCATGCCATTGAGGTTTCGTGTCATTTCGTTCTTTTGTCGCAAACTGAATGTGATCCCTCAAGTCAGGGCTTAAGCAAACGGTAGACGCTCTTTTCAGCGTGATTGGCAACATGGTATTTTTCCTTACGAGGCGTTTATAGAAAAGCGAAATTATCAGAAGACCCAAATGATTGTCATCAAGTTGTTTGAGAACTAGACCAATCATCAGAAGCTCCGATTTCTCCAACTAATTGGCTTGCCAAACTAGCATCAGTCACCATATATGTGCCGGATACTGCCAGGGTGCCAACTGCTCCAGGGGCATCGATCGTCAATGCGGCAGTTGCCTCTCCTGTGACCAAAGCTGTTCCTGCCTTAATAAGTCGTTTTGTTGTCCTAGAAACTTGCTTGCCTGTGCTTTCCTCATAGAGATCTATAGCCAAACTAGCCAGTTCTCCACCTACAATTGCTGCAATCGTTGATTGACCTAAGGGCATGTCTCCATTCCTCTTGAGAGATGTAACTTCTTTATATGCAAACCTCGCTCTCTAGGTGTGGTTAGATTAAAAGAAAAAATGAGCAAAAATTCTCAGGGAAAGGAGATTGTTAATCATCTCAAAATTGCCAAAGTGTAGTTCTTTATACCAAAATTTATTGGTTCCCAATTCAGGCTCTATGACAAATTTGCAAGACGACATTACAGCTGTATATGAACGTCTCCCAAATTTGAGGCGAGACGTTCTAGATCGAATTTTGGTTGGTTATTCAGTTAAACAAATTGCACACGAACTATTTCATGATAGAAAGGACTCTATTGCTTGTGTAACAGCACACCTCAAGGAGATTTATAGAAATTACAAAGAGTTTCTTAAAGATGCCGATCCTGAGTCTAAGCGCTCTCATCTGATCATCTTGTTTTACAATCAGGCTCCTAGCTTAGTTGCCAAAATTTACATCTCAATTGGCAGCCCCTTGTACTCGGCCAGGCAGCCTAAACTATTCGGTGACTTGTCTGGAGAATATAGATACGAATTGCATAAAGTCACGAGAGAGGAAATTCCTATATTGCAAGCTATGGGAAGAAAATACTTCAATGCTCAGGATCATCTTTCCACAAAGCTTTTGGAATCGTGGCACACTCGAGACCCTAATTCCTTCAGAAAAATGCTAAATAAGAACGGAAGAATCGTTGGTTTTTTTATTATCCTGTTTCCTAATTTAAATATTTTTAGCAGCTTTTCTAGAGGCAGTACGCTTGAAAGAGAGTTAAAGGCTTCCAGTATTATCTCGTGGAAAGAACGTCCACAAGAGCAAGAGGATTATCTCTATATCAGTGTAATTGTTGGGGAAAATGGAGGTATGGTTACGAATACTTGTATTCTTTTATGTCTTGCTAATTACATAGATTGTATACGCGAATCTAGGAAGGTAAATAGGCTATATGCGACAGCAGCTACCGATGCTGGACGGGACTTGATGCGCGATAATTTTAGATTCCGTCTTTATACTCCTGCTGCCGAAAGAAGGGATGATGAAGATTTTTTTGAAGCAGACTTGACGGAGATAGAAACAACGCTATTTGACCATCTTATAAAAACATTTCCTGCATTTAATCGATACTCTTCTAATGTGGATTTTAGCAATGAGCAACAATGGAAAGCTGTATATTAAAAAACTACCTAGCTGCTTAATAGGTCAAATAATGCCATCAGTTAGTTGGTGCTCATTGTCAGTTGATTAGTACGGCAGCATACCATAGCCTCTAAGAGGCTGTTTAAAAAGGGGGAGGTGTGTAGCAAATTACGCCAAGCGCCTGACCATGAGCCGAATCATGGCGGGATAAATTATCGTTTCAGCGGCTTCCGGTAAGGCTTCACAATCCTTTCGCACCCAGATCAGACAGCCGTTGCAGGACTCGTTTCCCGCCCATCCATCTGCATGAGCACTACACCTTCCACAGCACTAGGCAGGTGATCGACCGGGATGCGATCGTGGCAGGGCTGGATTTGGGCTAACGGAAATTTCTGGGTTTTAGGCTTACACACCCTTGACGGATCGCAACGCACACCCCAGGTGATCGTCTGCCTAAGCACTGGTGCCAGTGTGCGCCCTAGAAGGCTCAACCGGTCTCTACCGAACCGGTCCGAAGAAGAAGCCATCAACCGCATCTAACCGGCACCGCCAGACGGACCCAGGATTAAAGGGAATCTGACCCGCAACCGAAACAATCCAGGGGTTTTGCAGGTGAATGTACCGTCCCCTTTCAGCGAGGATGTCTTGCTGCAGCAGCGCAAACACCGTGGCAGCGTCTTTGACGTCAGCGCCAGGTTTCAGCGCCTCAGCATAAAGCGCCGCGCTAATGATCTGCCCGCCGATGAGTGCACCCTGAACACTGAGCACCACGGTAATCGATGGTTGGTTGCTCTCTTCAGCCGTGGCGACGTAGCGAAACAGCAGCGGATCAGCGTTGTTGGGTCTGTTTGGTGATTCCATGGCGGTACTCTTGAAGCGAAGCTGCTACCAGAGGCAATTATATAACTTGCCTGCTGGCAAGTGGTGCCAGGGCAGGGCGTTGAAAAGGGTGCTGAATCCGCCGCGCGGCGATCGTCTGTGGCTGTTAGGCTGTCTCGACCAAGAGATAATGATGCACCGGGAGCTGACCGCGATCGCCACGTAAAAGAGGGGCTGTGAGCGGTCGTAGCGAACCGCTTTTAAGGAGTGTACTAGTGGCTTTGGACTAAGATTGGACTTTTTTGGCTCAAAAAGGAGTAGTACAGCGGTCTTTTTGCCCCTTTGCAGCGCCTGCAAGTCCGATTCCTTCGTGGCACCGTTGCTCCGGGGTGCAACTAACCAACAAAATTAGCCTTGCTTTGAGCCAAACGCTGAAAGCTCTTCTGTGTAGGGTTTTAGAACCCATATGATAAACTTTTACACTTATCTCGGCACGATACCAAGTTGAACGCCTGATCATGACTACTCCTTCGTTTCGCGGCACCCAGCTATGGCTTAAAGAAGTATTCCTTGACGTTTTCGTTTCAGTTTCTGAAATGCTACTGCCAAAGCGTGTAGGGAGAAGCTAGGCTAGCGAGTAACTTTGAGCACGGTGGCAGGCAGCAGCTAGCAGTCAGTCATGACCTTCCAGCCTCTCCGTCTCTCCTCACTCCTTACCCCTCTCTCTCATGCCCCAACAACTTGCGATCTCTACCCGTGGGCTAACCAAGCAGTTTGAACGAATCTGGGCGCACTGAAGGCAGAGTTAACCAACTGTCCACAAGTTGAAGGCATCGAAGTGTTGGCAGAGGCTCAGAGCCTTTGTGTTCACTTTTCGGGTGACGTGCAGGCATCGGCTGCTCTACTGCGATCGCTCATTACCGCCGGCATTCCGCTCACTGATTTTCACCGTACGCAAGAAAGCCTGGAAAGTATCTTTCTCAAAATGGGGCATCAGCAAATGTCGTAACAGTGGCTTTAGCAGTCAGAAGTCAATAGAACATTCAATCTCAGCTCGAAACGTTCTTCTTTGTCTTTTAATCCTTGACCTCAATGCTGACTCACTGGCTGACGCAACTGAGCGATCGCAATCCCCAACTCCTGCGGGAAATCAAAGGACGTGTCACACGGCGTCATGTGCTGGTAACGCTGGCTCTATCACTAGTGACTCAGCTTCTGATTGTGGGCTACCACTGGCGGCGTCTTGGCGCAGCTTCTGCTGAAACGAGCGCGAGTCCAATGATGTGGCGCCTTTGGTGGTTCGACATTTTCAATACGACGACCTGGCTTGCACTACTGCTGCTGTTGTTCTTGGGCAGCTACCTATTGGTGGGGGATATTGCCAAGGAGGAACGGCGAGGCACTCTAGCCTTTGTGCGCTTAAGCCCAGAGTCTGCTCAAAGCATTTTGCTCGGTAAGCTGTTGGGTGTGCCAATCTTGTTGTACGCAGCGATCGCGCTTGCCGTCCCGCTTCATTTTTGGGCGGCTGTTAATGCAGGGCTGTCCCTGCTGACGATCGCTAACGTATACGCACTTGCAGCCACTTCTTGTAGCTTTGTCTATACTTTTGCAACGTTTCATGCCTTAGGTTGGGGAGCCCAAGCGCAAGCCCTTTACGTCTTACCGATTCCCTGCATCATCTACTTTTTGCTCTGGCTGTTTAGCTTCTACGCAAGGTACTTAGGTTTACCAGCAAATGTCTATGACACAGTGTTAATCGCGTCCTTCAAGCCAAGTTCTTTCTTCAGCTTTCTGTTGGTCATGTTAGCCGTAGGGTCGTTTGGCTTGTGGCGAGGTTGCATTCAGCGCTTTCACCTGCCACCGCTACGTCATTGAACACGTAACCGTTTGATTGAAGGGGGCATACTCGCATCAGTAACGGACTCTCTAAAGCATCCCCCCAGCACATTGACAGTTTCAATGGTATGAAGCCCATTTCATAAACAGTTTTCTCTACCGACAGCCCAGATAGCATTATTCCTCTAAAGACAGCCGTCGTGCTTTCTAGACCGTCATCGCCTTTTAACCTGGAGCATTCATCTGTATGACACTTAACTGGCTACATAAATTCAGCGATTGGAATCCCCAGGTCTTCCGGGAACTCAAAGGACGCTTGAAGCACCGTAATGTTCTTCTGACTGTTCAGGGGTCACTTATAACTCAGCTCTTCGTGCTGCTGTATTTTTGGAGCGTACTGCCGAGACCGTTCAGACCGTATGACCACATCCTCGACCCCTACTGCACAGGTGGAGAGAGCTCTCCTTTTAAGTGTCTTTACGATTCGCTGGGTAATCCCATAGTGAATTGGCAACGCTGGTGGTTCGATGTGTTTCAGGCAATCTCCTGGATCTTGCCGTTTGTGCTGCTGGTTGCAGGGGTGTATTTGCTCATTGGTGACTTAGGGAAGGAAGAGCGCCGAGGCACGCTGAATTTCATTCGCTTAAGCCCACAAACTAGCCAGAAGATCCTGCTTGGTAAGCTTTTGGGCGTACCCGCTGTACCTTATTTAGCAGTGCTGTTGGCGTTGCCATTACATGGGTTAGTAGCGATCGCGGCGGGAGTGCCGATTAGCGATGTTCTCAGTTTCTATCTTTTAACGATGGCTGTATGCGCCTTTTGCTACACTGCCGCCTTGCTGTATGCGCTGCTGGGTGGCGTGCAGGGTTGGGCAGGAGCAGTGGTGATTTGGATGAGCTATACACTCTTCTTCCAACTGTGGCACTCTTGGGCATCGTGGGAATCTTCTTGGTCAAATCCGACTCTGCGCCTGCAATGGTTTTACTTCTTAATTAACGGCAGCCGTACCGCTGCGCTTGCCTTTGCATTGCTGACGTTGGGAGCGGGCACTTACGGGTTGTGGCAAGCAGTCAACCGTCGCTTCCGTCATCCTGATCTGACGCTGTTAAGCAAAAGACAGAGTTACGGCCTGACGCTTTGCTTAGAAGTTTGGCTGCTTGGGTTTGTCTTCCGGGATCTTACAAACTACCATCGCCCTTTTAATTATTTAATCTGGCTGGGCTTTTGCAATTTGCTATGGTTCATGGTGCTGGTTGCAGCGCTTACCCCGCAGCGGCAGATGCTAATCGACTGGGCACGGTATCGGCGGGAGCGAGTGACCAGCGCCAGACAGTTTTGGAGCCGCTCGATTGTCAAAGACCTGCTGTGGAGTGAGAAGAGTCCAGCGCTGGTGGCGATCACGCTTAACCTACTGATCACAGCCATTGTTGTCACTCCTTGGGTGCTTAGTTGGAGCCGTCCTAACAGTTCCCCGCTGCAAGGGTTAGTAACGATTATTCTGGGCAGTACGTTCACACTTATTTGTGCTGCGATTGCTCAGCTAATGATGTTTATGAAGTCGCCGAAACGGGCAGTCTGGGCAGCAGGCACGGTTGCCGCTGTGGTGGTTCTGCCGCCAGTCGCGCTTACTGTCTTGCAGTTTTCCTCCTCTGAAATACCGCTAGCGTGGCTGTTCTCCATCGGTGCCTTTAGAGTGTTTCAGCAAGGTGTCCCACTGACGATCGCCTTCACTGCCTTCCTGGGTCATCTTGGCATCTTAAGTTTGCTGTCTTTGCGACTCACGCGTCAGCTAAAACGGGCAGGCGAGTCAGAGACAAAGGCATTGCTAGCAGCAAGTAGAGGCTAGCTCCGAAGTCTAAAGGGTATTGTCAACTTAACCGGCGATAGGCAAAATTAAACACAACAAGCCCTCAAGCGTCAGGTGCGCTCGATTGACGCAGCCGCTTTTAGCCCAGCGACTGCTCGCCAAGCTTGAAAGCGTTGGTGCCGTTCTTGGCGCTAGCGTCGTGCGGTCAGTGGGTGTTGTTTCGGGTGGAAGTGATCTCGCATGAGTCTAAAAGCCCCAAGGCAAGCGCAACGCTTGCCTTGGGGCTTTGCCTCGCCGCCTGCGTCGTGCTCGCACTCGTGTCGGTTGATGGGAGTGCTCGGCTCGATTGTTCCAGCCCTTGTGCGGGTCGGAGATCCATTCATGCAATTTGGTATCACGATAAGCTTCAAAGGTTCTCTAGAAGGGGGGTTCAGGATTCACCTGTTTAGAGCTACTTTCCAGCCTTGAGTGGTACTTCCAGAACGAAGGAGTGCGGATTTGAGCCTCTTAAAATTAGATAAAAACGTAGGATGATACTAAATTGCACGAATAGGTCTCCGACCCGGTGTTTACTATCAGACCATGCATGGCTTTCAAGTGTGCCTTTAATAAATTCCAAAAAGTCCAAGGAGAGCATCCTAGTTGGTTCACCTTTAAAGCCGCGACGCTCATCTAAAGCGACGCCTCCACGCAAGCCTGAAGCGCTGACCAAAATTATGAATGTGAATCTGAGCACGGGAATACGGTCAATACCCAGTCTGATAGATCTAGAAGGGCTGGCACTCGGGACAGGATTTACGCCCTTGGTCATCACGCAAACATGATCGCCGTCCAGTGAAACGAAAGCCGCTAGCCCGCTACCTGATCACGATGAAATGTGAACTGGAAACCACTCGCTTACGACTTCGACCTTGTCGGATGGAGGACATTGAACTTGCTTATGGTCTTTGGACTGACGCTCGCGTGCGGCACTTCCTGTTCGATGACCGGATCATCTCGCGGGCTGACGCGTGCTCGTTGATCGAGGCCAGTCTCGTGAACTTTGAACGATGTGGGTACGGACTCTGGCTCGCCTTCGCGCGCGAAGGTCGATGTCTGATTGGCTTTGCTGGTTGCTTGCGCTCAGAAGGGGAAGCCCCTAGCCTTATCTATGGTGTTCAGCCTGGCTTCTGGGGCAAAGGCTACGCGACAGAGGCTGCTGGTGCGGTGTTGCGTTACGCCTTAGCAAGTCTTGCCGTGCCACTGGTGAAGGCGGATGTGGATGAGCCGAATGTTACCTCCGTGCGCGTGCTTGAGAAGTTGGGCATGAGGCGGACAGGACGTGCCATTGTCGCGGGGCGACCACTCATTTATTACGAGGAGTCGCGCTCGCGTCGAGTGCGGTCTAACCCCGACATAGACCCGACACCTCTCCATGAACCCGTTCGTGATCATTGAATGTGGGTGCAGGTGATGCTAGACGTTAACGCTTTTAACCTTGCCGAAAATGCTTGAAGTCGGCAAAGATGCAAACTGGGACGCGGCTAGGATAAAAAAGTGCAAGATAGACTGAAAAGCCTTATCCAGATTGAGTTACAGAGCATCTGTCGCAGTGAGGCTCTGTATTGGGGCCGCTGCTGCCACCCGCAACGGACCGAGCCGAATCAAGCAATTGAGTAAGGTTATCAGTGGTTCGATTTCTTACTTTGATTGAACTGAGATGTTAAACAGCGTAAACTGAGCTCAGCGGTGCTTTCAGGCTTCACATTGGTTTTGGTCCGATTGCTACGGGAACGCCTAATAGATGTAAGCGGGTGAAATTGGACAAAGGTGCGTCGCTGTATCCCACGCCGCATAACGGTTAGAACCTTTATCCCTTGTATGTAGGAGAGCCATGTTTTAAGGTTTGCAATTACCGAACCACTGCTTCAACAACCGCTTTTAGCTCAGACATCGAACAGGGTTTGCGGATGCACCAATCCGCTCCCAAGGCTTGAGCTCTTTTCATATCGTCTCGATTTGGAAAACCACTAAAGCAAATGATGGAAACATGAGAGCAATTTGTTTTCAGCCACTCTAATAATCTGAAACCAGCATATGGTTCCAACCGTTTCAAAGCAACATCAAGAATCACTAGGTCAGGCTGTAAAGCAGTAAATTTCTTCTGAAATTCATCCGCATCCTGCACTCCAACAACTTTATAAGTGTCACTTAGCGTTGCAGACACCAGTTGCTGCAACTGGTAATCGTCATCGACAAAAACAACTTTCTTCACTCTTACCTCAGGCTACCAAGGGTTTGTTCGACAAGTTGGGTCAAGGCCTCGAGCGTGGCTTTCTGCTTATTAACTAAAATTCCCATCCTGTTCTTGAGATACTTCTTCTCTTCAGCCGCTAAAGTAGCACCCGTGACGACAATGACAGGTAAGTCAAAGGCATTTTTATTCATTCTCAGTTGCTTCAATACTTCAAAACCATCGGTTTCGGGCATTAATAGATCAAGAATGAGTAGATCGGGCATTTGTTGATGGATACACTCTAATGCTTCTCTACCGTTCACAGCTTCTAGGCAACGCACGTCTTTTTCTAACTTGATAATTTCAATGACCTGCTGACGAAAAGCGGCATCATCATCAGCAACCAACACAGTTTTTCCTGCGAGCTGAGGCAAATGATATTCTACAGTTTGTAGTAGTCTCTCAGCTACAACTGATTTAGGTAGGTAGTCTGCTCCTCTAAAAGCAAGCCCCCTGATGTTTGGCTCCGATGAAAGGGTGATGATTAAAACTGGGGTAGACAGCAATTTAGGATTACTTCTACTTCGTAGCGCAATCAAGAAGTCCCAACCGTCTAACTTGCCTGCTAGATGAATGTCTAGCACAATCAAGCGAGGAGAGCGCTGCTCCAGCAACTGTAGAGCCTGCTCAGCAAAGGCAGTGGAGACGACATTGAAACCTGCTGACTCAAACTGATCTTGAAGGAGTTTGGCAAAGTTTTCATGATCTTCCACAAGCAAGACATCAATGGTTGTTGCAAAGACTGGCTCTTGAAACACCAAGGGCACCGGCTCTAGCACTTTAGGCAAAGTGAAAGAAAAAGTACTACCTTTCTCAGGCTCACTTTCAACGGTAATGTTGCCATTATGAGCTTCAACAATGGACTTGACTAAGGTTAATCCTAGCCCTGTTCCACCAATCTTGCGAGTCGCCGTACTGTCAACGCGGTAAAACTTGGTGAAGAGTTTCGCCCTTGCCTCTGGCGTCATCCCAAGTCCTTGGTCGGCGACACAAACACGAATAGCCGTTTCCTCTTCATGAGCAGAAATTGTGATTGTTCCTCCTGCAGGAGAGTATTTGATGGCATTGGACATCAAATTAGCAAGAACTTGACGAATGCAATCAGCATCTGCCTTAACAGGTGACAGTAAGTCAGGTACTACAACGTTAAAAGCATGCTCGTGATGGTTAGGGGCAAACAGCGAAATGCTTTCATGCAGCAACGATGCAAGATCTACAGGCTCAAAATAGTAGGTCTGCTGTCCTGATTCAATACGTTGAATATCGAGAAAGTTAGTAATGAGATTGGTGAGGCGTATAGTTTCATTAGAAATGATGGTCAGATATTGGCGCTGTTTTTCTGGTGAAGATTGTTTGTGGAGTAGCAGTTCGGTAAAGCCACGTAAGCTTGTTAAAGGCGTGCGTAATTCGTGATTTACTGTAGAAATAAAGTCATTTTTCAATCGTTCGACTTCCTTCCGCTCAGTCATATCTCGTGCTACACAGAACATTAATTGTTCAGAGTCTGACCAACTTGCAGACCATAGAAGATCGATCCACGACCCATCTTTACGTTGATAGCGGTTCTCAAAGCCTGAGACGACATGACCAGCCATCACGTCAATGGCAACTGCAATCGTCTTCTGAACGTCTTCGGGTACAACGAAGTCAAGGTAAGGGCGACCGACCAGCTCTTCGGCACTGTAACCCCACAGCAGTAGGCAGGCAGGACTAAGATCCACAAACTTGCCCTCTGCGTTGATTGAGCAAATCACATCGCGTGAATTATCAATCAGTGCCTTTTCCTTACGAGCGGCTGCCGCCAGCAAAACATTGGCTTCATGCAGTTGGGCTTGCCGTTCAGCAATTTTCTCAGCGGTAGTGTGCAGCACCTGGTCCAGCTGACTCACTTCATCTTGTCCAAGAATCAAAGCGGTCAAAGGTTCCCCCTGCGCCATTTTGTGAGCATTATCTTGCAATTGACGAATACGTCGGACAATGCCCACACTGTAAAGAGAATGAGCGGCAAACCCACCCGCTACGCCAATCAAGCTTGCGACCCAAAGCACTGCGATCGTGATGCTCCTTTTGTTCTGTAGCCTTTGGCTACGTTCCCGTAATAGTTGATCTTCTACCTGAGTAAACTCATCCACACGTTGCCGAATGACATTCATTCCTGCTTTTCTTTGATCCAGGAGCGGCGTTAATTTAGCTACATTCCGCGCTTTGCCCTTAGCAGCTTGAATGAGTTCTAAGTCGTTTTGCATCAGCACCAGCTGCTGTTCAACCAGAACTTGAATCTGTTTGAGACGATCTTTCTGCTTAGGGTTATCACTCACTAACTGAGCGAGATCAGCTAAAGTGCCAGGAATTAAAAACTGTGCCTGCGTGTAAGGCTGTAAATATTCTTCTTTATGAGTCAAGTCATAACCGCGTACACCGGTTTCAGCCTCTACTAAGCGTCGGAGCGCCTGTTCTGCATTCAAGCGCACTTCCTGAGTGTGTTTTACCCATTGCTCCGCTTGATCAAGGTGACGTTGCAGCAAAGCAAAAGTAGTCAGCGAGGTGACTAAGCAGATGACTGGAATTGCCGTGACGATCGCGCCCTTAGAGCGTAAAGACAAATTGGACCACAGCTTCGATGAACGTTGCATCACTGATATAGGCATCATTGCAATGATGAGCTCCAACCTTACATAAAGCTGGTAGAAGAAGTGCCATGCTTCGATCCAGCAATGAAGCTTTGCACCCAGTTAAAGTTCAAATTGGTAGAGAAATGGTTAGAGTCTTTACCCCAAAAATGAGGCTAATGAACAAAGCGACCTCAAGCAGTGCACAACTCGTCATCCGAAATACGCTCATAAATCGCAGCGAATTTGGGATGGATAGCGCGAAATGCCTCTATGATTTGCGGATCAAAATGTTCAGGCTGGGTCCGTCCATCGCCATTGAGGAGAATGTCACAAGTTTTATCGTGTTCAAATCCAGGTTTATAGGGACGTTGGCTACGCAGAGCATCATATTGATCGGCGAGGATGATGATACGACCAACTACAGGAATCTCTTCTTCCCTCAATCCATTTGGGTAACCTGTGCCATTCCAACGCTCGTGATGAGTCAGCGCAATATCTCGGCTCATCTGTGCTAAAGGTGAATCTAATCCTTCTAGCAAACTTGCTCCAAACTTTGGGTGTTGCTTCATCGTTTCCCATTCCTCGGTGGAGAGTGCCCCCTGTTTGAGCAGAATGGCATCAGGGACGGCAATTTTGCCAACATCGTGCATGGGCGCCGCTTGGAAGAGCATTTCGGCTTCCACTTCGCTCCAACCTAAATGCAAAGCCATTGCTTTAGCATAGTGACTGAGACGTTGAATATGAGCACCAGTTTCCTCATCTTTATACTTCGAGGCACGAGTGAGTCGGAAGATAAGTTCACAATAAGCAACCTCTAACTCCGCCGTTTTTTGCTTTTCTGCTACTACAGCTAGCTTCAAATCTTTGGCAAACGCTTGTAATTGTTGGTTAGCAAGAAGCAACTTCTGAGACTTCTCGCTTTCGGCCATAGCAAGACGCTTCAGATCACGGGCATAAATTGCTAGCTGAGAATTAGCGGCATCTAACTGCTGTTGTACATCAGTGTTGGCTTCAGGAAGAAACCTATCCTTCTCAAGGCGGCCAGTATTCATGAAAGCACTTCCTCTACTAAATGCATCAGTTCCAAAGGACTAAATGGTTTGATTAAATAGTGGTCTACACCGGCTGTTTTACCTGCAGCAATGTCATGCTGTTGTGATTTTGCAGTCAGCATAATGATTGGATGATGAATGAATTTAGGATTCATACGAAGTCGCTGACAAACTTCAATGCCGCTGTATCCGGGCATCATGTTATCTAATAAAAACAGATCTGGACTTACTTTCTCTGCTAGTTCTAGGGCTTGTTGACCATCTTCTGCTTCATAAATAGCATAGTCATCATCTTCCAAAGTAATCCTTACTAACAGACGTAGCTGCGGTTCATCATCTGCAATTAAAATCACTTTAGTCATCTGATCATTGAGTGAACGTCTTTGCCAGCTTAACTTGAGCTGGCAAATTTTTTCATACTTGTCTATGGCAATTTAAGGTTGTAAAAAACTTCGACACGATTAAGGTTCACTAACCTAGTAATCTGACTTCAATTTCTTGCAATATAATGCAGATCTCTCATCATCATTAGACAAATTCCTAGAGCTATGCTCAAGTTTGCAACTTGTGAAAATTTGTTCAAGCTACCTTATATTGATGCCATTTTCTACTTAAGCTTCTTATCGTTTTAACAACTTTTACAGTCGCTCAAACCTATCAACAACCACTGAACTTAATCTTAATAGACATATTAAGAATTTGCCTCTTGAACTTCAACAAGAAAGTTTAGTCGATTAGTTATTCTGATGATGTAAATCTTTAAAGCCTCATTGCAGAGTCTTATTAAGATTGATTCATCCGTATTCTTACGGTCTTTTACCCAGCAGCTTCACAGAAGACTTTTAATTTACCTTTCCCTTTTCTTGGTCAAAACCGCTACTAGGCTTTAGAGAAACTCGTCTGGCGAGGTACAGCATCAACTGTTGTTTAACCCCAAAAGATATTTTATGTGTTAAAAAGCACAACGAATCTGCCTAACTACTGCAAGTGGTTTTACCGTAGTTGGATAAACAATGAACACATAGAAAACAGAGGTCTTTACTGTCAAGCTTTTGTTTGCATCAGTGATTCCTATGAGTAAGTAAACTTCACTCTTGCTTAGCTCTACTCAGGTAACCACAGAAAAGACAACATCAGAAATTCTCGCTTGCAAACCAGTAGCAAAACTTACAAAAGCAGGAATATTATTTTGCCATACTTGCTTTAGCCATGCCTCAAGCTGTTCAGCTAGCTGTGTTGCAAAAACTGGTCAGTAGTAAGGTAGTCAAGTTTAGGCTCGGCTAAGCCCTTTACTATGTCTATGTAGAGTTGAGCCGACATATAGCCAAAAAAGTGCAAGAGGGGCTGGAAAATCCTATCCAGATTGAGCTACAGAGAATCTACTGAAGAAAGACTTAGCATCGGCACTGCTGCGGCAATATGCAGAAGTGGTATGAGAGAAGGGAGCTTTCAGCCGTTGAAACCGTATCAAAAGAAGCTGTGTACTACTGATTTTTGATTAGTACACTGTCCAAAAGTAGTCCAAACTTTTATTAGTCAAGAGTTTCAGTCTTGCCGGGGTGATTGAAGCGCAGCTGCCATGAAGTGCAATTAGGCTGGAACTGATACAGGGTAAGGAATTGGAAGTAATCATTCCGTACTATAAGTTTTGCCGTATTCTCCCATTTGCTTTTACTGGTCAACAAATTCAGGCTGCTTCAGGCTTCGGTTTAGTTCTAATTACCCTGGTGACACGTTCGCTTCAATCACCCGTTCCAGCAATATGCTTGACCTTTGTGGCTGACTTTCCGCTGGTTGATTGGGACTGACTTTTTCGCCATTTTTAGGCTTACGGGGGTTGTGCAAATAACCCCATCATCGCTTGCTTGTATCAGCCCATCAAAGTTGACCGAGCCAGCTCTGTCTCTATTGCTTCTGCTGCACTCGCTCAAAACCGGCACAATCCTTGGAAACCTTACATAGTGGCAGTTCTACTTTTTAAGCTACTTACGCGTTTGCAGAACCCGCAACTAGCCAAAACTCAAGACGCTTTAGCTGGAATCACGTTTTCTGAGAAAGTGCTTAGCCAATCACACCCTAATGCCCAGCTCACGTCCACTGTCCTTTAGCTTGGCGGTGGAGGCTGTCTATAAGCCCCAAGACGGTCACACAGAATCCTCCAGCAACCCAGGTAAACACCAGGCAAAGCCAAGTCTTCTCCTGAGTCTCCTCGCCACACTCGCGCTGGTGCTTTCGAGCACAACGGTTGCTGTGCAAGCCTTTCAACCGCTATAGTCATCAGGGTGCCAGCGCGTTTTGAACTTGTAGAGGGTCTGTTAGCGGCACCAAGCCAGTGACCGGCTCGGGCTTCGTTTGAGACTGCTGCAAGCTTGCATGTCTGAGCCTTCCAGCCTTAACGACCCTTTGGTGTCCGTAGCGCAAACGAAGCCAAGGCGCTACTGCTAGAGTTGTGCGGCGGCTCTAGCAGTTCAGTAGGCGTGCCAATTCAAGTTGAGTGCTTATGACAGCCCCATTGCCAGACAAGGAATTAGAAAGGCTCCATGAGCTTTACGCTTATAAAATTCTTGATACGGCACCCGAGCCAGATTTTGATAACCTTTCTCATCTAGCCGCTTATATTTGCGGTACGCCGATTTCGCTAATTGGTTTAATTGATGAAAAACGCCAGTGGTTCAAGGCAAAAGTAGGCGTAGAACTGGTAGAAACCACACGAGACATCGCATTCTGCTCTCACACGATTTTGCAATCAGACGTCCTTGTAGTGCCTGATCTTCTTGCTGATCAGCGCTTTGCCAATCATCCGCTCGTTGCAGCTGAACCGCACGTACGGTTCTATGCTGGTTCACCTTTGATCACCTCTAATGGTCATGCAGTGGGATCACTGTGTGTGATCGATTTACAACCCCGAGAACTAAGTGACGATCAAATTAAAGCACTGCAAATTCTAGGGCGTTTGGTTGTTAAACAACTTGAACTGCGGAATAATCTCACTGTCTTAGGTCGAATTACAGAGATACGAAAGCGGACAGAAGAGGCCTTGCGACAGACTAAGGAGCGATTCCGCAACCTCGTTGAACAAATCAATGACTGGGTTTGGGAAAGTGATCTGAACTCTTCTTTTATCTACGTCAGCCCCAAAGTCAGCCAAATTTTAGGCTATGAGCCCAAGGAAGTCATCGGCAAAACCCTAGAAAACTATATGGCTGCTGATGAGGCGAAGCGTCACAACACGGTGATGCATTACTTTATGACTCAACAAGAGCCATTCTCCTCTCTAGAAAATCAACTCATTCATAAAGACGGTCGCTTGATTGACTGCGAAAGTAGTGGCTCGCCCATACTTGATGTACAGGGTAAGTTGCAAGGCTACCGGGGTGTCACTCGCAATATCACCGAGCGTAAGCAAGCAGAGCGAGAAATGCGTAAGGCACTCACAAAAGAAAAAGAATTAAATGACCTGAAATCTCTTTTTATTAACACCGCATCCCATGAATTTCGCACACCTTTAACAACGATTCTGGCTGCAGCAGAATCATTGGAGCATTACGGTCATAAATGGACTGACGAAAAGAAGCAAGCGTACTTTCGGCGCATTCAAACTGCTGTTGATTACTTAAATCGGCTACTGCAAGATGTCTTGTTCCTTGGTCGTTCCGATGCTAAGAAAGTAGAGTTTCAGGCAACCCCCCTTGACTTAGAAAAGTTTTGTCGTCATTTGGTTGAAGATTTACAACTGACTGCAGGGAGTAAGCACCAAATTAACTTTTTGGCAAATTACCCTTCCCAGGAAGCCGTGATGGACGAGAAGCTCTTACAGCATATTCTGATTAACCTCCTATCAAATGCGCTCAAGTATTCGCCGGAAGGTGGCGAAGTGACGTTTACTTTGTCTTATGCAGCCGATACAGCTATTTTTCAAATTCAAGATGCTGGTATTGGCATTCCCGCTCCCGATCTAAAAAAACTTTTTGCTTCGTTCTACCGAGCGACTAATGTCGGTAACATTTCTGGTACTGGGCTGGGGCTATCAATTGTTAAACGAGCCGTTGATTCGCACGGTGGTAGTATTACAGTCACCAGTACAGTCGGTAAAGGTACAACCTTTACTGTGACCTTGCCAACCCATCATAACTAGCCTGAAAGTAGGATAGAACCAATGCGAAAAGTGCTAGTGATTGAAGATGAGCAAGATGTGCGAGAAATTATCCTCGACATTCTGGAAGAAGAAACATTTTATGCCATTGGGGCAGAAAATGGTCGGGTGGGGGTGCAGCTAGCACAAGAAATGTCGCCAGAACTAATCATTTGTGATGTCATGATGCCTGAGCTTGATGGTTATGGGGTGTTGACAGAATTACGCCAGAATCCAGCAACCGCAGCAATTCCTTTGATCTTTTTGACGGCAAAAGTAGGGCAAGACGACTTCCGAGAAGGCATGGGGTTGGGTGCAGATGACTATTTATCTAAGCCATTTACACGATCGGATCTGCTGAAGGCAGTTACGACTCGCATGCAGAAACAAGCCACCCTAGACCAAAAGCTGCAGCAAAAATTGAGTGAATTGCGGAGTAGCATTACCCTGGCACTCCCACAAGAGTTAACCGGTCCTTTGAATGCGATTACCGCTTCTTCCCGCTTGCTTATGGATGCATCCGCTCTCATGGAGCAGGATGAGATTGTAGAGATTGCAGAAAACATTCATCAATCCTCACAAAGTTTGTATCGGCTTGTGCAAAATTTTCTGCTTTATGCCCAGTTAGAGCTGGCTGAAAAAGAAGCACCAGAACGGGCCAAATCTGCTCGCACCAAGCAGATTTACTCTGCTAGAGCAGTGATTACAGAACTGGCGCTTCAGAAGATGCAGCGAGCTGATAGGGAAGCTGATTTAGAGCTAGAACTGGAAGATGCCGCCGTCCAAATTTCGGAAATTAGACTGAAAAAGATTGTTGAGGAACTGCTGGATAATGCCATCAAATTTTCGCAGCCCGGTACGCTGATTCGGATTGTGAGTCTTGTTAAGGATGAAACTTTTGCACTACATATCGTTGATAACGGTAGGGGTATGACCACCGAGCAAATTGCTAGTATGGGAGCCTATATGCAGTTTGAACGAAAACTGTCTGACCAGCAGGGCTTTGGCTTAGGCCTGGTGATTGTGAAACGTTTGGTTGAGTTACAGGGGGGAGTCTTTGTGCTTGAAAGTATCCCTGGTCAGCAAACAGTGGTGCGGCTCGTCTTGCCGCTTGCTCAAGTCGCATAATTGGTGGTGTTCGCGATGGGCTTGAGCCGACATTAAGGCAAAAAGGTGCCAGATGACCTAGAAGCCTTAGCCGGGCTGAGTTTGAGCAAAGCAGTAAGCCGTTGACCTTAAAGCGGCCCTTCTGCGACCACCCGCAGCTAACCAAACCGCCGGCGCAATTGCACTGCTGCTCCGGGGTGCAACTAACTAAAGTGATCGCCTCGGAGCTTGCTCTGGCTCTGGCTGGTCTCATTGAAGCGAAGCTGTTACCAGAGGCAATGAGACCGAAGTCAGAGGCTGAAACAACCCATTACCCGGTCATAGTTTCAGCCTCATTGCACTTCATGGCAGCTTTGCTTCGATAAGGCGCATTGGTAACATGGAGGCTGCACTGAGGGAAAGAGAGCAGAGCTGTGTCTCGGTTCATATGAAAGACTTTTTCATGCACTTAGCACCCTAGCCGCTGGACACTGACCAGCCTACGACTCTTGCTCCAGGCAAAGAAAAAGCCCCTATCGGACCCAGCAGAAGCAGCGTTAGAAGAACGAAGTAGACTCAAGCGTAATCACACACTCTCTGTCCTAACTCTGACTGAAGGCAGACCTATCGTTTATGTTTATGCTTACCGACTGACGGCACCGGTTACAAGGGAGACGAAAGCTTCTGCTTTATAGTTACTTCCCTCTCAGAGCATAGTAAATGCCGCCTACTCACCCAGACTTAACCCGTAACGCGGCGCAGAGCGAGGTGTCGAATTTTGCCCTTCCACCTCAACATGCAGGTTACATAACAGATGTTCTTAGTATGTTTTAGGGCAATCAAGCCGACAACGTTCAGGCTGGTCAAATAACCATCCTTCAGCCGGTCATAGAACTTCGAGATCGACTAGTACAGTTTCAGGCGCACACAATCGCTCTAGGTTCGCTAGAGTGAGGGAGTGCTAAGGGGAAACGCACTACGCCACCTGACAGCGAACCGTCTAGCAGCAGTAGTACAAGTACCGCTAATTTGTACGGTTGCCTTGACCACAAAATGCACATTGTCTGGTTATACTGAGTAAGTGTTGCGGTCACCCCGAGACACCACGGACCTGGAAAACCAAATAGTTTGAAAGCCAAGTTAAACACCAAACCTCGTTAGTAAAAATTAGTCTTGAGCAAGACTTAAGACATGAGATAACAGGAAGCCAAACAGTCGCGTGCTGTTTGGGAGCCGAAAACAGACTCTTAACATGGAGAGTTTGATCCTGGCTCAGGATGAACGCTGGCGGTCTGCTTAACACATGCAAGTCGAACGGAGTCCTTCGGGACTTAGTGGCGGACGGGTGAGTAACGCGTGAGA
>NZ_JACJPI010000062.1 GCF_014695975.1 Leptolyngbya sp. FACHB-321 | reverse complement strand
CAGCAGTAACCCAGACCAACCGACAAAGACGAAGCGATCGCGTTTCAGCCAATCGTCGAGAACGTCAAACGCCCCTCGATTCGCTGGCGCGCGCCCGACAGCTATAGTCATAGGGTCAAATCCTCTAGCTTTACTAAAATTGCAGACTCTCCATCACAATGTTTCCAGAGAGGGAGTGAATTCATATGTCTATACATAATAGGAGAAATCAGAAATTTAACAAAGCGACACGTACAATCTCAGATAAATTAACTCGACCTGATTATCGCTACATACCCTTGACAATCGAACGTTTAGTGGTTTGAAGTTGTTACTCGATCCCTCCAAAGACTCGCTTAACATCATCAATACTGGCAAATCAGTAGGCAATTATACTTATTACAAGCTTGGTTATGAGCGATCGCGTTAGCTTTGTCGCCTTTCGATACAAAGAAACTGTAGAAGTTTGACACAAAATTAAATAAAAGTTAATTTTTGTCCTTCGCTTTACTGTCAAGTGTCTTAAGGAATGTGTTGCAGCACTGAAGGCCACTGTAAGCGGAGACAGTAACCCACATCCGTTAAGATAGGGATCTGCGATCGTTGTGGCTAAATATGACTGCACAAACCACTGCTTCTGAAACAAGTGTCTTGCGTCAACCAGTAATTGGTTCACGCCGATTCAGCAATTACTGGTGGGCGGTGATTGTTTCTGCTGGAGCGCTAGGCTTTCTACTGTCTGGCATTTCAAGTTATCTCCATGTCAATTTGCTGCCGTTTTCTGATCCGACCCAGCTAGTCTTTATCCCACAAGGTATTGCCATGGGGTTTTACGGGCTGGCTGGCACCCTTTTTAGCCTCTATCTATGGCTAACAATCGTTTGGGATGTCGGCGGCGGCTACAACGAATTTGATAAGCAAAAAGGGGAAGTAAAGATTTTTCGCTGGGGCTTCCCTGGCAAGAATCGCAAAATTGAGCTGATCTGTAAGATTGCTGATGTGCAGGCAGTAAGGGTAGATTTGCGAGAAGGCTTAAACCCCAAGCGCACGCTGTCTTTGCGAGTAAAGGGCAAGCGTGATGTACCGCTTACAAGAGTCGGTCAGCCGCTATCGCTTTCACAGCTAGAAAATGAGGGAGCCGAACTCGCTCGCTTTTTAAGTGTGCCCCTCGAAGGATTGTAGGGAAAGGCTTCGATGGCTCATGTCATAATTGGTTGTTTTGGTTCAGATTAGGTGAATTGATATGCTCAGGACTTTGCGACAGTGGCTTGTTTTGATGGTCGTCACCAGCGCGATCGTCTTAGGTGGATGTTCGCCCCAGGGAGGAGCGCAATCGTCTGCTGCTAGCCCTTCGCCAACACAAACAGCATCGACCCCAGCGACTCCGGCAAGCAGCCCTCAGACGGCGGGGCTTCCCCGGCTGAATGGGACGGCAACAGTAGCACTCGTCGTTAAGGGCAGTACCATTACGGCTGAAATTGACGGTACCAATGCGCCGATCACGGCAGGGAACTTTGTAGACCTAGTGCAGCGTGGTGTTTACAACGGGTTAGTCTTTCACCGAGTCGTGCGTGAACCGCAGCCCTTTGTTGTGCAAGGTGGCGATCCGCAGAGTAAAAACCCGAACTTCCCGCCCGAACAATTGGGTACTGGTAGCTTTATCGATCCAGCGACCAGTCAACCGCGTTATGTGCCGCTAGAGATTTTACCTGTAGGAGCAAAAGCTCCGGTGTATAGCAAAACGTTTGCAGAGGCTGGCATCACTGCGAAGCCAAAGCTAACTCATAAGCGGGGTGCCCTGGCAATGGCACGATCGCAGCCCCCTGATTCTGCTTCCTCACAGTTTTACATCACCCTGGCTGACATCAACTTTTTGGATGGCAACTATGCTGTGTTCGGTTATGTGACGCAGGGCATGGAGACGGTAGATAAAATTCAGCAGGGCGATCGCATTGAATCTGCGAAGATAGTGAAAGGGCTGGAGAACCTGAAGACTGACGCAAAGTCTTAGGTTAGAAAAGGATAATGGCGGAAAGGTAAAGGCTGAAGTGAGGGAAGCAATTTTATCCTTCAGCCCTTAGCCTTCCCAAAACTATGGACGTTGTGGTGACTGGCATCGGTCTAGCTTCGGCGTTGGGTTCGCTAGACGAAACCTGGAAGCGTTTACTTGCAGGCGAGTCGGGTATTCAGCAACAGCAACCCTTCCCCACGTTTGCACCCTGCCCACTAGCGCTTATCGGAAACCAACCCACCGCTTTAATTGAGTTAACGCAGCGGGTAGCAGCAGCAGCGCTCAAGGATGCTGGCTTGCTGCCGCCATTGAATGATTGTGCGATTGTGGTCGGTTCGAGCCGAGGCAACCAGGCACAGTGGGAGCGCCTAATACGAGCACGCTGGGAGCAAGAAACGACTAGGGTAACTGATGCCAGCTACCCATCTTTTAACCCCTCAAACTGGCATGAGACGCTGCCTCATGCCGCTGCGATCGCTGCTGCCCAATATGTGCAGACGACAGCTAGTGTGCAAGCGCCGATGGCAGCTTGTGCAACCGGACTCTGGGCGATCGCCCAAGGCTTTGAGCTAATTCGTACCGGACGGTATGAATGTGTACTTGCAGGTGCGATCGAAACGCCGATTACGCCCCTTACGCTGGCAGGTTTCGCGCAAATGGGAGCGTCCGCACAGACTGGAGCATATCCCTTTGATCGCAGTCGAGAGGGATTGGTGCTGGCTGAAGGCGGAGCCATCCTGGTATTAGAAGCAGCCGATCGGGCAACGCAGCGTAAGGCTGCTATCTATGGTCATATTTTGGGCGCTGGGTTAACGGCAGATGGCTACCATGTCAGTACACCAGAGCCAGGAGGTCGTATGGCGATCGCTGCTATTCAACAATGCTTACAGCGAGCTAACCTTAATGCAGCGGCGATTAACTATATTCATGCTCACGGTACGGCAACCACGCTGAACGATCGCAATGAGGCACATCTGATCCAGACTCTTTTTCCAAAGGTGCCAGTTAGTTCTACGAAGGGAGCCACTGGTCACACGCTTGGCGCATCAGGGGCGATCGGCGCTGCCTTTTGCCTGATGGCATTGAAGCACCAACTATTGCCGCCTTGTGTCGGTTTAAAGCAACCAGAGTTCTCGCTCAATTTTGTGATGCAGCCGCAGCCCTATTTTGTGAATGCCGTTCTCTGCCTCAGCTTTGGTTTCGGTGGGCAAAATGCCGCGATCGCCTTTGCTGCATCGGCAAGGGATAGAGGCAGCGCCCATGAGCAGCATGCAAGGAATTTCAATAATTAATTTTACGTAGGCTAATAGATAGCCTCGTACTAAATTTGCTCTAAGTGCAGCAAACACACTCTGTTAGGGCATAGCATCGCTGTGCCCCAGCTCACACGTTAGTTGGTGGCGTACACTACAGCGGTTTTAGAGACTGGCAGTTTTACCTGTTTCTGCCTGGGTCGGAATCGCTTGAATATTGCTGTAGCCCATGCCGCTAGCGATCTCACGCAGGAGCGAAATTTGATCTTCGAAATCTAGCCCTTCAATCTGTCCAAGAGCAGCGGTAACGGACTGTTCAGCCTGATAGTTATCTGGCATACCAATGACGCTTTGACCCATTGCTTGTGCCCAAGCGTACCAAACCATAAGCTGATTATTTTCTTTCAACGCACCATACGCATGGGAGTAATCTGTATCTGCGCCGTTGACAATCTCTCGCATCACATCAAGCTGTTGATCGTGAGACAAGCGATAGAAATCATCCATCAGCAGGGGTGCTAACTCTGGCTCCGTTGCAGCAGGAGCAGCAGGAGTCACCGAGTCTCCCATTTTTTTGTACACCAGGTACAGCAACGCTAGCTTGGCATCAACATCTAACTTGTTGTAAGCGTTAAGAGCACCCTGAGCATGCTCAGGAAGATAAGCGGATGATGACACATTTTGACTGGCAGATTGAGACATAAAAATACTCCATGTGCATGCTTTCTCCTAATGGTGTATCGAACTTTACAATCTCTATCGCCCTTCCAAAGGCTGAGGTTCAACCTTTAGAAGGGTAAATCTAAGTCTCTCGTGGGAGTGAGAAGCAGAATCTACCCAAAGGGGTTCAGCTAAGGAGCGATCGCTTTGTTACTGTAGCCACATTACTTAAATAGTTCTAACAAGGAGTCTTATATGTCTGAAGCTGTTAATAATGCCTCTACATCTGAAAATTATGATGCTCAACAAACAGTTGAGGAGATTCAAGAGGGCGATCGCAAAGCCCCTACTGCAAATGTAGAGGCTGACTACGAAGCGTCGAAGCAGTTCAGCACTAGCCCGATTGATAGTACTGAAGCAGGCGCAGCGGCGGCTGAGGCAGCAACCGCACCCAACTTTGCTATCCCTAAACCTGACGAAACAGCTTCCACGCTCGACTCTACAGGCAATCCTGATGCATACAAGGACATGGCAAAGGATGTGGGTTCATCGGTATCTGGCTCCACAGGTGCAAGCACGGATGACTTATATCAAAAGGCGTTGGAAAAAGGCAAACCTGGCGCATAAGTCTGCTATGCACGCTTAATTGAGCTTTGAAGTAGAGGGGTTGGCAATCGCCAACCCCTTTGTTGTGTTTGAAGGGCAGCTCATTAGCGCGATGCTTTCTAAACCAAACCGTTTCCTGGCAGAGCTTTCCCGTTTTCAAGCCATCCAAATGTGCCAGGGAGTACAATTTGTTGGTGTAAAAGCCGTTTAATGACTGGTTAGGACGCGATCGCGCAGGCTATGAAGTAGCGTTAGAACTTCAGGTAGCTCCAAAAACGGTATTTTCAAAACGGTGGTTTCAAGCCAGCGCCAATTGCCCTGCTAAGACAAGCCGCTCCCGTTTTCCATTTAGCATCCACAACTCAACAACCGTTTAAGAGGAGTGTAGACATGACTCGGTTCGATCGCCGTCAGTTTCTGATTTATGGTTCAGCCGCACTGGGCAGCAGCGTGTTATTCAATGCCTGTGCCAGCCCTCCAAGCACCAACAACCCTACATTACCCTCTACGCCAGCATCGCCCAACGCGGCTGCGGCTGGGTTTAAGGCAGCAATGGTTTTACCAGGCATCATCACTGACAAAGCCTGGAACCAGGCAGGCTATACCGGACTAGAAGAAATTAAGTCTAAATTGGGAGCCGAAACCGCCTACGTTGAAAAGGTTGGGCAAGCAGATCAGGCAGAGGCATTGTCTGATTTTGCACGGCGTGGTTTCAATCTCGTCTACGCACATGGTGGACAGTTTGATGCTGCTGCCAAGCAGGTTGCCGCTCAGTTTCCAAAAACATTTTTTGTTGTTGTTAATGGTGCTGCTACTGGCACCAATGTGGCTTCGCTACGGCTCGACAACCTGCAAGTTAGCTATCTCTGCGGCATCCTCGCTGCTTCGGTCAGCAAGTCGGGCAAGCTCGCTTACATTGCTGGACAGGAATTTTTGGCGACCCAAGAAGAGCTACGTGGCTATACGCTAGGCGCAAAATCAGTGAATCCAGCGATTCAGATTGCCTCTACCTTTACAGGTGACTGGAACGATGCTGCAAAAGCCAAAGAAGCTGTGAATGCGCTCGTTTCTGCAGGAGCCGATGTGGTTTACCCGTGGCTCGACAATGCAGCACCAACGGCACTGAAGACGGCTGAAGAGAAGGGAGCCTACACAATCGGCAACACCGTTGATCAATTTGACGTTACACCCAAAACGATTCTTACCAGTGCCGTCAAGCGGATTGATCTGGCGATCGGCAAACTTGCGGCTCTCTCATCTAAAAACGAACTTAAAGGTCAGCTTTATTCGTTAGGTTTAGAAGAACCAGATGTTTTGTACCTTGGCAAATATGGCGCTTCTGTTCCTCAAGCGCTACAAGATAAAGTGAAGGCAACCCAAGAGGCAATCCTGGCGAAAAAGATCACCTTTGAAAGCTGCTCGGAAGCTGGTAAAGATACTCGGTGTGTTAAAGGAGCATAAAGAGGAGCGAGACGAGGTTTGGGGGATATGGTGATGCAGGAGAAGTAGAGGAAGTTTTGAGTTTAGTTTGCCTTCGACCTTTTACCGTCTGCTCTTAACCCTATGCATTCCTCACCCTTCACCCTTCACTCCTCATCGCCCTACCTCCGCCTCGAAAACATCACCAAACGCTTTGGCAACTTTACGGCGAATGATGGCATCAATCTAGAAATTCAAACGGGCGGCATTCATGCCCTGCTGGGCGAAAATGGTGCAGGCAAGACGACTCTGATGAATATTCTGAGCGGGCTGTATCGTCCAGATGCAGGGCAGATTTATCTCAGTGGGCAGCCCGTCAGTATCACATCGCCTACAGTGGCGATTCAGCAGGGGATTGGCATGATTCACCAGCACTTTATGCTGGTACCACAGTTGTCAGTGGCTGAAAATATCATTCTGGGTACAGGAACAGCATTACGTCTAAACCTGCGGCAGAAAGCGCAGACGATCGCGGCAATGGCAGAAGCCTATGGTCTAGCGATCGATCCCTTTGCTAAAGTGAGCGATTTGCCAGTCGGCGCACAGCAGCGGGTCGAAATTCTAAAAGCGTTATACCGTCAGGCAAAGCTGCTGATTTTAGATGAGCCAACGGCAGTCTTAACGCCACCAGAAATCAAAACGTTTTTTACTGTGTTGCGTCAGCTATCTGCGAAGGGGCACACAATTATTTTCATCAGCCACAAGCTCGAAGAAGTGCTGAGTTTGTGTGATGCTGTGACAGTCTTACGGCGGGGGCAGGTCGTTGCTACTACAACTACAGATGGCGCAACCCGCCAGGATCTGGCACGCCTGATGGTGGGCCGCGAGGTGCTGTTGCAGGTAGACAGAACTGCTAGTAGCGTTCAGTCAACGGCCGACGATCGCCCTGTGTTAGAGATTCAAAATTTACACGTCAGTGACGATCGCGCCCTGGCAGCCTTAAAAGGTGTTTCGTTGCAATTGAGGGCAGGGGAAATTCTGGGTGTGGCGGGTGTTGATGGCAATGGTCAGCGCGAACTGGCGGATGCGATCGCGGGTTTGCGCTCTGTCACTCAAGGCAGTATCACACTCAACGGCATCGACATTACTCACTGGACAGCGCCACAGCGAGTGAAGCAACTCAAGCTCGGCTACATTCCCGAGGATCGCCAGCAAATGGGTCTGGTCATGCGCTTTAGTATTGCGCGTAATCTGATCCTCAAAGCCTTTCAGCGATTGCCCTTCTGTCGCCACTGGCTGTTGCAACGAGCGACGATCGATACACACGCGAACCATGCCATTCAAGCCTTCGATATTCGGGCAACGAGCGGCAACTTACAGGTGAACCAGCTTTCGGGCGGCAACCAGCAAAAAGTAGTGCTAGCGCGAGAACTGGCAGGGGAACCAGCCTTGATTGTTGCCATGCAGCCCACCCGTGGCTTAGATGTTGGTGCAACCGAGTATGTGCAGAAAGCGCTCTTGGCAGAGTGCGATCGTGGTGCGGCAATCCTCTACATCTCTACTGAATTAGAAGAAGTGATGGCAATGAGCGATCGCATTGCAGTACTGTACGAAGGTCAATTTCTCGCGATTCTGAATGCTCGAACGACTACGATCGCTCAGCTAGGGCTACTGATAGCGGGGGATCGATCGCCTGTGCAGACAGCTAGTTTGGCTGATCGCTTTGAATAAGGCGTTTAATAAAACGTTTGAGTAACACGCTGTGATCGAGCGTTAACCAGGTACGATCGCTACCAAACCCTCCAGTCTTCCCACTTTTCGTTAAAGATAGACGTATTCGGAAACGCAGTCGGATTACCGTTTTGGTTCAGCCGCTTTTGCAACGTTTGGAGCTTTGGCGTAGTGCCAGAGCGATCATCCACAAGCTGGTAGGGATAAATGCCTTGCGAAAGCACAAAGTCTGCAGTGGTTCCGGCAGCAACACCAACTGACCATTCAAACGAATGGACTCGATAAGCGGCAGCCGCAACAAAACTAGTAGCAATGCTTTTGCTGGCAACTAAAAGATTGTCAAGTCTTTGCGGAATCATCGCTCGTAGTGGAATCTGCCCCGGATAGGACTGTCCATGTGCCTGCCGCACACCCGGACGCTCGATGTTACCTGATCTTTCGGGCGGCGAATCTTGCATACAGGGATGGAAGTCGATCGCATACTGGGAGATACCAACCGAATCAGGGTAGATGGTAGACCGCGATCGACGAGTAACCTGCTCTGGTGAAATATCGTTTACAATCACTTTCCCTGTTTCCAGCCCAGCAAGAGCAATCCAGAGCGATCGATACAGCGATGCAGGCAAGTTCCGGTAATACTCCTGCCTATAGTCTGCACGCGAGACATCAATCTCGTTCACGCTAAAACCGTTGGGATAGCCCGTGGATGACCGACCGATCAGTCGTCGCCCTTCTCGCATATAAGGATATTTAGATAAACCGTGTGCCGTGCCCATTGGTGCATCAAAGCCAGTTAGCAAACGGTGGTTGGGCGCGGGTTTCTTAAAGCCTGCACCTAGTTGCGAATCAGTAGTGCCTGCAGCCAGCCAGTAGTAGTAGCCCAACGCCAGTTCTTCGCCTTTGCGGAGGGCATCGGTTCGCAAACCGCCCATCCAGTTACCGGGAGAAAGCTGTCCTGTTTGCTGAAGCTGATCCCGGCTGTAAATCAGATTGTCTGCTGCCGTGCCTGGACGGTAATCGTTGCCCCACACCCAGTTCTGCATCGAGATATCACCAGGGGTAGGCGCTGTCACCGTTAACGGTCCAGCCTTGATGCGGGGCCCCGGTTTAGGACTCCAAATGCGACGGTAGGTGAAGACAAAGTTGAAGTCAGCTTTGCGGTAGTCAGCATCGTAGCCGTAGTAAGGCTCGTACTGCTCGTAAAAGGGGGGCTTTTGCTGAGGCTGCTCCGTTGCCGTTTGCTCCATCGCAAAGGTGTAGGTGAAGCCTTGCAGGCAGTAAGGATCACCTGTTTCTGTAGGCGATGAAGGATTCAGGTAGGTACGGGGATCAAGCCCAACCCGATAAGGCACATCTGCCAGCGCGATGAGTTCACCTGTTTCAGTGGCATCGACCACAATCCAGCGTTCTCCACGGGGCACAAAGCGAATGATTTGCTTGGTTAGACGTGGCGAATCTTGGTAGCGATAGGCATCTTCGATCGTCTGCGAGAGCGGCTCTGTATTCAGTGGTGGTGTGCCCAGTGCCGGACGGTGCTGAATGGCGATCGCTGCTTGAATCAGCTTGCCATCAGCGCTTACATCTAGGCTTTTGATCACCGTAGAGGGAAACCATTGCAGCGTGCCCTTACCTTTCTTTGCTGCGTCTTGCAGCATCTCGGTCAAAATTTGCTCTGCGTCATTTGGTAAAAAGCACGAGACGCTAACCCAGCATTCACCCGGATTGAGCTTGCCATACTTACGTTCAATCCGCTGACGCAGATCGTTGTAGCCTCGTGAGTAAAACAACAGCGCTCGCTGTTTCTTTGCCTCATCCAGGGCAGAGGTGCCTTGCGATGTCAGTTGCCCACCAACCCAGTCCGTCAGTTCCGTCAGACAGACGGTGCGCCCAGCTTGCAGTGCTTCGTACGCCGTTGCAACGCCTGCAACGCCACCACCAGCCACCAGTAGTTCACAGTTAACCGTGCGATCGAGCGATCGCGGCAGGTTGGTCGGCACCATCAAATTATTCTGAGCAGGCGCACGAACTGCCCAACTCGCGATGCTTATCGTTAGAAAAAAGACAATTGCTAACCTGACAGAACGGTGCCAGCGAGAACGTTTAAACATGCAAAGTTTAGGAATGCAGTTGGGGTAAGACTCCTAGCTCTAGAGTATTGCTTACTTCTTAGGAGCATCGAAAGAAACGATCGCTGGAAGCAGTCAGTTCAGTTAATGCCCTCTGAGCCACAAGCAATAAGTCAAAAGCATGAGTCTGAGTAAACACACTACAATCGCCTCAATCCTGCAATCGCTTCAGTGATGCCTTACTCATTTAATGAGGAACGCTTCCCGGTGTCTCATGTTCCCGATAGTCAGCCTCTACCCAACAACGTGGCAGATCTTCTCCCGATGGAAAAATCAGTGTATCTTTGGCGATCGGTTCCTGGTCTTGCTCTTCCTGACCCGACTGCACACGCCCTGAAATCTTGTCCTTCGCTGGATTGACCAAATCAACAATCTCAACCACTTCAATCAGCGAACCAGTGCGTTTGTCTTGTAGCAACATTCATGTTTCCTCGATACGTCGATGGGCAGCCCTGCCGTTAGTGAGAACGTTACCGAATAACGTCCCAACCATCCCATCGTTGAACACATCTTATTAAAGGGGAGGGGATGAGTTTTTGCGCCATCCTGCGGGAAGAGAATTGTAGTGGTGCTCACTTGCCTTTCCTACACCCTATATCCCTTCTGTTATAGAAGTATGACGATCTGTCCAGGTTGACCTAGCCGGTTTCAGCGTCCTTTTTCTGCTAGCCAGTAGCCCAAGATGATGCCCAAAAAACTGGCGATCAGATCTATGGCATCCAACGTGCGATTCGGTGAGAACACCTGTAGCAACTCTTCGGTCAGTGCCCCGATCGCAAAGAGGAAAGGAAACAGCGGCAGCGCGATCGTTCCCAGCCGGATGCCCCGATACTGCAACACACGATGCCCTAAGTAAGTGGCGATGCCATACAACACCAGATGTCCCACTTTGTCGTAAAACGGGATGCGGTTAAGCTGCGGCGGTAAATTGCCTGTGTATGCCAACAGTAGAATAAGCAGCAAAAGGCTGGCATAAAGCGCTGCCAAAAGCCTCCAGCCCAGTCGTGATACTTTGCATGATTGCAGTCTCATAGGGTTTCAATGCTCTACGGGTTTGCTTGACTACTGCTTGCACTCAGTCATTTTCGTAGGCTTCACGTAGGCTTGATGCAACCACAAGCCGTCAGCCGGACGAATGCACTCGATCGTGCTCACTCACAGTGCCGCCTAGATGGGGCATAATGATGAGGTTTTTAATATCGAAGAACGATCGCGAAGAGTCATTGACCGTCTCCGCAAGTCGTTAAACTAAACTCATCTTCCCCACTTCAGCAGACTTTCACCCGCCATGCGAACCCATTACTGTGGTCAACTCCGAGCCGAGCACATTGGAGCGACAGTTTCTCTCTGTGGATGGGTCGATCGCCGTCGTGATCATGGCGGCGTCATCTTTGTGGATCTGCGCGATCGCAGCGGCATCATCCAAATCGTCAGCGATCCCGAACGTACCCCCAACTCTTATCAGCAAGCAGGCGATCTGCGAAACGAGTACGTAGTGCAGATTTCAGGTCGAGTCACCAAACGCCCTGATGACTCTCTCAATCCACGGTTAGGGACAGGCGAAGTCGAAATTTATGCCGATCACATCGAAATTCTGAATGCGGTTCGCAAGCAATTGCCTTTTCAGGTATCTATGGCTGAAAACGAAACGGTGCGCGAAGAGTTGCGTCTCAAGTATCGCTACCTCGATTTGCGACGCGAACGGATGAGCCAAAACCTGCAATTGCGCCATGCTTTGAACAAAACCATTCGTCGTTACCTGGAAGATGCAGAAGGCTTCATTGAAGTTGAAACACCCATTTTGACGCGATCGACCCCCGAAGGTGCCCGCGATTACCTCGTCCCCTCACGAGTTAACGCAGGTGAATGGTACGCGCTGCCGCAATCGCCACAGCTATTTAAGCAACTATTGATGGTGTCGGGATGCGATCGCTATTATCAAATTGCCCGCTGCTTTCGCGATGAAGACTTGAGAGCCGATCGTCAGCCCGAATTTACCCAACTTGACATGGAAATGAGCTTCATGTCTCAGGAAGAAATTCTCAACTTGAACGAAGGCTTGGTTTCCCATCTGCTCAAGACGCTTAAAGATATTGAAATCCCTCGTCCGTTCCCCCGGCTCACCTACGCCGAGGCAATGGATCGCTACGGTTCCGATAAGCCTGACACGCGCTATGGGCTGGAGTTGGTCAACGTCTCAGACATTGTGAAAGACTCTGGCTTCAAAGTCTTTGCCGATGCCGTGTCAAAAGGTGGCATCGTCAAAATTCTACCGATCCCCGGCGGCAACGACCTGATTTCCAACGTGCGAATCAAGCCTGGTGGCGATTTGTTTAAGGAAGCCGCTGAAGCTGGTGCGCGAGGCTTGGCATACATTCGCGTGCGGGATGATGGCGAAATCGATACGATCGGTGCCATCAAAGACAACCTTACCGATGCCCAAAAGCAAGAAATTCTGACTCGTACAGGCGCAAAAGCGGGACATCTGCTGCTGTTTGGTGCCGGAGACACCGCTACAGTAAACAAAACCCTCGATCGCCTGCGTCAGGTGCTGGCTCGCGAACTGAATCTGATTGACCCTACCAAAATCAACTTGCTGTGGGTGACAGACTTCCCCATGTTTGAGTGGAATGCTGACGAAAAGCGCCTGGAAGCCCTACACCATCCCTTTACCGCACCCAACCTTAATGATCTTGATGACCTAAAAACGGCTCGCTCTCAGGCATACGATCTGGTCTACAACGGCTTTGAGGTCGGCGGCGGCAGTGTACGGATTCACCAACCGGACATTCAAGCACAAGTGTTTGAACTGATTGGTCTCTCTGAAGAAGAAGCACACAATAAGTTTGGCTTTTTGCTCGAAGCCTTTGAATACGGTGCCCCGCCCCACGGTGGTATCGCCTACGGACTCGATCGCTGGGCAATGCTACTCACAGGTGAAGAATCGATTCGTGACGCGATCGCCTTCCCCAAAACCCAGCAGGCGCGTTGTTTGCTTACAGGCGCACCCTCCAGTGTGGATGGCAAGCAACTTAAGGAACTCAACGTTGCTTCTACGCACAAACCTAAACCAGCAGCACAGAATAGCTAGTGCAGTTGAGTCGTGACTAGGTTGTCGATCGTAGTCATCCACGTAGCGTTGCCATAAATGCCATTGAGCAATGCTAGAACACTGAGCTGACATTCAAGTTTTTCTAGTGTCAGCCTGTACTTGATCCCTCTGGTTGCTTGCTTGTCCCTGGCTAAAAAGCGATTGAGTGATTAAGATGCAGTCAAAGCAGTGGTTGAAGAGGCAATTCATACCTATGAACCACATTTTGTCAGTATTTCCACCGCGCAGTGAGCTGGCTCAAAGCACTGGGCATACTAAGGAAGTCTTCAACGCCTCAAGACGGCTACTGAACCTAAAATGGAGCGGAACGATCGGATGACTAAACGGATGGTTGAGCGCGTTAAGCTGCTAGCTAGCAGGTTCAGCTTACGTCCTCAGACAGCGAACCCCTCACTGGAGACCCCTTCAGCTCAACCCGTTTCGACTGCTCCCGCTATGCCAGCGAATGAAGCAGCCCGACTTAACGCACTACAGCAATACGACATTCTCGATACGTTACCTGAGAAGGCGTTCGATGATCTAACAGCGTTGGCAGCATACATTTGTGGTAGCCCGATTTCTTTGTTAAGCCTCACGGATGCCCATCGGCAGTGGTTTAAGTCAACAGTCGGGTTACCTGTCACAGAAGCACCCAGAGAGATTGCCTTCTGCGCTCATGCCATCCTTCAGCCCGAGAAGCTGATGATTGTACCGGATATGCTAGAGGACACTCGCTTTGCAACGAATCCTTTAGTTAAGTCCGATCCCAACATTCGCTTTTATGCGGGTACGCCTTTAGTGACTCCCGATGGTTATCCCCTAGGCACCCTCTGCGTGCTTGATCGAACACCCCGCGAGCTAACACCAGAGCAGCAGCAAGCGTTGCAAGCACTGGGTCGCCAGGCGATCGCTCAAATGGAGTTACGGCTGACCATCACTAAGTTAGAACGCCAACAGCAGCGCTACCAGCAAGCAGAAGCCAAGCTGCGGGCATCTGATCAGCAGGTCGTGGACTTGCTGGAGGGTATAACAGATGGTTTTCTCGCGCTGGATCAGCAGGGGCGATGCACTTTTGTTAATCGCAGAGCAGGAGAGATCTTGCAGCAACAACCCGAAGCACTGCTGGGCAACCCGATTGGGGAAACTTTAACGACAGTATTAGGTCCAGCCTTTGGGGAGGAGTATCATCAAGCACTCAAGCAGCAAAGCAGCATCAGCTTTGAAAAGTTTTCGGAACCGCTGGCAGTGTGGCTGGAGGTGCGAACCTTTCCCGTCTATGGTGGTCTCTCGGTTTTTATTCATGACATTACCCAGCGCAAAACGATTGAAGATGCCCTCCACTATCAGCAAGAGCAAACTCAACGCTTGCTGTTGAATGTTCTACCGCAACCAATACTGGCGCGACTGAAGCTAGAGAATGGCATCATTGCTGACAGTTTTGCTGCCGCAACAGTTCTATTTGCTGACTTAGTTGGCTTTACCGCCCTAGCAAGCCAAATATCGGCTCCGGAGTTGGTGTCGTTGTTAAACCGCATCTTCTCAACCTTCGATCAATTGACCGAGAAGTACGGTTTAGAAAAAATTAAAACCATTGGCGATGCTTATTTAATTGTGGGAGGTGTGCCCAGTCCCCGTCTTGATCATGCTGAAGCGATCGCGAACATCGCGCTCGAGATGCAGCAAGCGATTAAGGAATTCCGCACACCGCAGGGAGAACCACTCCGTTTATGCATCGGCATCAACATGGGACCTGTGGTTGCAGGAGTCATAGGCACCAAAAAGTTTTCCTATGACCTCTGGGGCGATACAGTCAACGTGGCAAGCCGGATGCAGTCGCATACGCCAGCAGACAGTATTCAAGTCACCGAAGCGATCTATCAACAGCTCCAAGGTCAGTATCGCTTTGAGGAGCGTGGGCTGATTGCGGTGAAAGGGAAGGGTACGATGAAAACCTATCTACTACTCGGCAAAAAGTCAGAAGCTGAACAAGGCAACGGCAGTGAGGCTCAGTAGGCAGCCGCCCTCATCACAAGTGCACAAGCTGTAAAGCAGCTTGTGCACTTAACTACCATTAGTCGGGCAGACCAATGACAAACAATTAGTTACTGTACAACAACATATGGACACAACTGGACTCGAACCAGTGACCCCCACGATGTCAACGTGGTGCTCTAACCAACTGAGCTATGCGTCCGGGTACGGTAAATGAGTATAGCATGAGCAATGCCTGGAGACAAAGCCTTTGACACATTTGATCGTGTGGAAGCACCTACTCCATAACAGATGAGCAAGAAAAAGGCACTCTCGTTTGCTTGAAGCCAGAAGTTGCAGCATGAATGAAGCAGTCGCCGATCGCGCTAGTAGAGTCGAGCGTTAGAATCCAGAAGGATTATCGTGATTCGCTGCCTTAAGCCTTGCTCAAACGTTTTTGTTTTCGAGGGTCTTCACTGATGAGCGTTTGTATTCACTTTCTGCCTGACGATGTAACCATTGATGCCGAGCCGGGTGAACCCTTGCTGAAAGTAGCAGCTCGTGCTGGAGTCTTTATCCCTACAGGCTGTTTAATGGGTTCTTGCCACGCTTGTGAGGTAGAGCTTGACGATGGAGAATCAGTCTGTAGCTGCATCAGTGCCGTACCGCTTGAGCGATCGCGTCTCACAGTGAACCTTTATGCCGATCCGACATGGTAAAAGACAGCATTGGCAGGGTTAGCTGCTAGCAGAGAATTAATCGCTAGCAGCTGATATGGCAATGTCAGTTGATTCAAACTTGTAACCAACGCCTCGTACAGTATGAATCAGCGTTGGTTGGCTCGTATCTGCTTCGAGATGGCTACGAATTTGCCCAATGTGTACATCCACCACACGCGGATCACCAACAAATTCATGTCCCCAAACTTCACGAATTAGTTGAATGCGTGTCCACACACGACCAGGGTTACTTGCCAAAAAGTGAAGCAAATTAAATTCTAAGGCTGTTAAGCGCACAAATTCATTGTTGAGCTTTACTTCACGCCTGAGTGGGTCGATCGTCAAGTTGCCAAAGAGCAGCGGCTTCTCCTGTAACGATGTCCGATCCCGCACTCGCCGCAGTACCACTTCCACCCGTACCGCTAGTTCTTCCAAATCAAACGGCTTGGTCATATAGTCGTCTGCGCCCCCAGACAACAGTTTGAGCTTGGCAGCTTGATCCGTTGAGCTGGTAAGCATCAGCACACAAACATTGGTAGCGGCTTGCATATCACGGCAGAGTTGATAGCCATTACCATCTGGCAAGTTGATATCCAGAATGACTAAATCGGGGTCAAACGCCTTGAAGCTCGCGATCGCGCCCTTGCTATCACCAACCGATTCCACTTGATAGCCCTGCTTACTACTGAGAAAGCGCTGAATCAACGTGCGGATCGCTTGGTCATCCTCAACTATTAAAATCTTCTTAGCAGCCGTTATCGCCACATTAGTCATAACCCTACCTGTAATCCTTTACGATGTGCTGATTTCTGGCTTCCCTTCTCCAGGTGCCTCAAACTTGTAGCCAACACCTCGTACAGTCTGAATTAAAGCTGGCTGGCTAGTATCAATCTCAATTTTTTTCCGAATCTGACCAATGTGCACATCAACAACCCGTTGGTCGCCCACATACTCATAATCCCAGACTTCTTGAATTAGCTCTGCTCGCCGCCACACTCGACCGGGATGGCTTGCAAGGAAATGAAGCAAATCAAATTCCAGCGCCGTTAGCGGAATCACATCGTCGTTAAACTTTACTTCACGCCGCACCGGATCGATCAGCAGCTTGTCAAACAGGAGGCACTGCTGTTCTGCTGACGTGACGGGACGTTGACGCTTTAGGATTGCCCCCACCCGCACACCTAACTCTCCTAGGCTAAACGGCTTGGTAATATAATCATCAGCACCTTGCGAGAAGCCCTTAATTTTATCCGCCTCATCTGTACGACTTGTTAGCATGAGGATGAAGACATTAGTGCGGCTTTGCATCTCCTGGCAGAGGTTGTAACCATTGGCATCGGGCAAGTTCACATCCAAAATCACAAGATCCGGATGAAATTGCTCAAAGGATGCCAGCGCAGTTTTGCCATCCTCGGCTGATTCCATCTGATAGTTTTGCTTAGTTAAGAAGCGATGAATGAGGTTCCGGATTGCAGGATCGTCATCAACTACGAGAATCTTGGCTGGAGCCATAGCCATAACCTTGCGTTTGGAGGAGAAATGAAACTGGATCGGGAAAGCAGCCGTGACGTATCTCAAAACGATCGCGACACAACGCTAACAAACAATTATGCTAAATCAAGCGTGTAGCCACAATTCTAGACAATAGTTAGTAAACTGCTTGATGGTTAAGGATGCCCCTGGATGCGGTTTTCGATAAAGCTGTTATGTAGCTTTCTCCCTATAGCTATTATTTTTTCTATAGTTGCTATTACAGAGCATACATCGTCTGATCAGTACTTTTACCAGCAATAGTATGGCTCAACCTTGCTGGTATGTCTTGGGCAATCGGCATTTTGCTGAAAAACAGGGAAAACAGTCGGACGATCGACATCCAGGCTAAACAGCACCAAGGTTTTACGATCGATTCTTAAAAGGCTTGTGAACAGGTATCAGACTGAGTTAGCTTGGAACAGAGGTGGAGACGCAGACAATGAGTAGCCAAAATTCGTACGAACAGCTTGGGGTGACAGAGGCTTCTAGCTTTGAGGAAATTCAAGATGCTCGTAATCGGTTGTTTGCTCAACATCAGGGCGATCGCAAGCAGCTAGAAAGCATCGAAGCTGCCTATGATGCCGTTTTAATGGATCGGTTGCGCTTACGGCAGGAAGGCAAGATTAAAGTGCCCGATCGTATTCGCTTTCCCGAAAAAGTGGTGCCACCACCATCAACCCCACCATCCGCACCTGCAAGCCAGGGTTCCGCGTGGCTTCAGCGATTAATTGATACGCCTAGCCGAACTGACGTGCTGATACCCGCTGGGGTGTTGACAGCACTCAGCGCCTGGGTTGTCCTAACGCCGACTGCCAATGTAGTGCAGTTAGCATTAATTTTAGGGATGGGTGCCACCTTTTATTTTCTCTATCGCAAAGAGCGTAAGCTGGGCAGAACGGTCTTACTGGGCTTAACGGGGCTATTCGTTGGCTTTTTGGTGGGAGGCGCGCTCAACGCACTCTTGCCAACGCAAATTGCTAGCCTTCTTGGTAGCTTTCGTCTGACGTTGAATGCGTTTGTGAGCATAGTCACGTTTTTTGTCCTTTGGCTGGTCAGCAGTTTTCTACGCTAGGGCTAACGCTTTAAACTGCCTCGTTTCATCTGTTCGCGCTCGATCGCCTCAAACAAAGCACGAAAATTACCTTCACCAAACCCTTGTGCCCGCTGAGAGCGATCGTCCGTGCTATCGGCTAGTCGAATTGCCTGTCGTTGAATCAACTCAAAGAAGAACGTTGGTTCGTCAAAAATGGGTTGCGTAAAGGTCTGAAGCAACACTGCTGACTCTGCTTTGTCCTGCCAATCAGCTAAAATTTGCTGCTCCTCAAGCTGATGGACGATCGCGGGCGTCAGTGTCAAGCCAGGTCGCTGTCGTAACTGAGCATAGTAGGCTGCAGGCACGTGAAGCAGCGGCAAGCCCTTCTGTCTTAGGTGAGCGATCGTTCCCAGCAGATCAGTGGTTTCCAACGCAATATGCTGTACGCCAGAGCCGCGATTCAGATCTAGAAATTCTTGAATCTGTGAGTTGGAGGAGGCTGGTTCGTTAATTGGCAACTGAACCCCGCCTGACGGATGGCGCAGGACGCGACTACAAAGGGCAGAATAAGCAGTTTGAATCTCAAAGCCCTGCTGGGGTTGAAAGCCTAAAACTCGCTCGTACCAGGCAACCGCCCGTTCCAAATCGCCCCTTGCCACATTGAGCACAACATGATCCATGCTGGAAAAGAAACTGTAGTGTGCATCGGCTGTTTCAGTAAGCGCAGACGCCTCGTCTCTTGCAAACGGCTGAGGCAGGAGCACATCATGACGCATCACAGCCTGAGGCAGGAGTGACGTTCTACCAACACGCTCTACAAAGGTATGGGTCAAGTCACCCCAGCCAGCCAGCGTTGCCCATCGCAAGCTACCATGTGTCTGCACCTCAGTTTGCAGTGGTTTGAGTAGTCTTGCTCCCTGCTGCAAGGCATGGTTGAGCGTTGTCTCGATCGATGGCACGCAAAATGCCAGTTCAGACACACCGGGCGGATGGTGTTGTAAGAAAGTAGCAACCGCACTAGCTTCATTGCGAGCCGCACAGAAGACGAAGTAAATGCTGCCAGCATTAACAATCTCGATCGCCTGATCGTCACTCATACCGCTGCCTACAGAGCGAAAGCCTAAGTTTTGTATGAACCAGTCACGAGTCGCGATCGCATTTTTGACACTAAAGCAGACGTAGTCAATCTTCATAAAGCTTGGCATTCAGGCAAGTACGCTTCCGAGTGTCAATTCTCTCTGGTTATCAGCCTTTTCAGGTCTTTCTTTAGTTGCAATGCCACTCGCACCCTGAGCAGTAAGGTTTGCGTTTCCTTGCGTCCTCTTTGCATTTCTTCATATCTTTCCGTATCATACTGCCAGTGCTAAAGTCTGCATCTATCTCACCATGACTGCGGTTTACGCAGTGCTAATAGACTGTATTAACATCAGAGCTAACGTGAGTTTTAAAGGATTGTAGGAAAGAGCCATGAAGGAGTTCGATACCGCTCAGGTGGAGCAACTCAAAACTATTGGTGACTATCTCCAGCGAGAGCGTCAGGAACAAGCTATTTCTTTAGATGAGATCGCAGTCAAAACCTACATTCCATTGCGCCTTCTGCAAGCCCTGGAGCTGGGAAACGTTGAGCGGCTACCAGAACCAGTTTTTGTGCAGGGATTTATTCGCCGTTATGCAGACGCGATTGGGCTAGATGGTACGGCATTAGCAAAAAACTTTACACCGCAGCCATCATTTGTAGTCGAACGGAAAGCACCAGAGCCAGAACGTCTCGATAGCATTGAAAAACCTAGAGTGGAATCGCTCCCTGAGCCCCATGAGGGGCGCGATCGAGCAGAACGTTCAAACCTTCCCTTCGTGTTGCTAGGCACAGGGGCTGTACTCTTACTGGGGGTTGGTCTAGCCGCTGTATTAAGTCGCCCTCAAGCTGAAACAAGACTTCAAAATTCGCAGCCGGTGGCAGTCGAGCCTAAGTCTGTAAGCGCTGTACCGCAGCCTGATGTAAAAGTGTCGTCCGCTCCTGCACTGTCTTCTCAGGGGTCTGCCAATCCATCGCCTACCCCAATCACGTCAGCCAGCCAGACGTTAGCAGCCCCTAATCTTGCAGCAGATGGAACGACTAAACCAGTGCAAGTGGCAGTTAAGCTTATTGGCGAAGAATCGTGGCTTCAGGTGATCGCAGACGGCAAAGTAGAGTTTGAAGGCATTCTTAAGAAAGGGGAACAAAAAAACTGGCAAGCCAAAAAGACGTTAGTGCTGCAATCAGGTAATGCTGGGGCAGTGTTGGTTTCCTATAATCAGGGTGAGCCAAAAGTTATGGGAGCGCTTGGTGATGTGAAAGATGCGGAGTTTCCTCCGAAGGTTCCAGCAAAACCAGCCTCAACCAATTAAATTGTCTGCGGTTGAACGGCTGGCAACGAATGCTGGTTAAGCTCAAGTTGGGAAAAACGACTGAAAGCGATGAGTCAAACCAGATGCAATCGAACATATCCGCAAAAGCGGCTCTGCTATCGTATGAGCAGCAGAGCCTTCTACCTTCAATGCACGTTGTTCTTTAAACCTTCTCAAGCACCTTCTCTTTGAAGACCTTACCAGCGCTGAACGCCGGTACTCTGGTTGCCGGAATCTGAATTGGCTTGCCAGTCGAAGGGTTACGACCTTCCCGTGCTTGTCGATCGCGGGCTTCAAAAGTGCCAAAGCCAACCAGCGTCACTTTATCACCAGCTGCCACTGCATCAAGGATTACTTCTAGAATGGCTGTTAGTACAGAGTCAGCATCTTTCTTGGTGACATCAGCTTTTGCCGCAATTTGATCAATGAGTTCACCCTTATTCATGTCCTAAAAGCCTCACAATGTTTGCTGTGATTATACTTGAGGCTTTTGAAAGTGCAAGAGTTTAATTACTCAGTCAAGATTAGACGATCGTGCTGACCATTCTTGTTACCCCATTTGTTTCATCTTTATGCAAGCCGATGCTGCCCTCATCGCCTCTTACGAAATCATCAGCTAACCAGAAGTGCGTGCTGATCTGCCAGAATCGCACTTGCCTTAGCCAAGGTGCCGCTAAGGTATTGACTGCCTTTCAAACGCATCCAGTACCTGACTACACAGCTAAACAAACGGGTTGCCTGGGACAATGCGGTAATGGACCAATGGTGCTGGTCTTACCTGATAACGTTTGGTATTGTCGGGTGCAGCCAGAAGAGGTGCCTGCGGTTGTAGAGCGTCACTTGCGAGGTGGTCAACCGATCAGGGCAATGCTGTCACCGCATTTCCATGAAAAATTTACCTAAAGACCCAAAGACCTAGACGGGTGGTGTAGGGTGAATAGAACGCCACAGAATTATTATGGCTTGCTAGCTAACCTGAGTTCGGGATAAGAACTGGGACAAGAAAGGGGCAAACCCGATAGGCTGAAAATGCAAAATCTCATGCCTGGTTTGCCCTCATGCTTAGTCTAGAAGCACTTTTTTGC
>NZ_JACJPI010000061.1 GCF_014695975.1 Leptolyngbya sp. FACHB-321 | reverse complement strand
GCAAAAAAGTGCTTCTAGACTAAGCATGAGGGCAAACCAGGCATGAGATTTTGCATTTTCAGCCTATCGGGTTTGCCCCTTTCTTGTCCCAGTTCTTATCCCGAACTCAGGTTAGATAAGTAGCTAGGTGTAATTATTTGTCAGACACATTGAGACTTCACGTTCGACTAAGCGCCCTTCGGCTTGAGCGCTCCGGTCGAAAGCTCACGCCGAAGTCTCAATCTCTTTTGTGTGAGCGGGTTGAGCGCAGTCGAAACCCGGTCTCCAAGTGGTGCTTAATTTAGCCCTCCTACTTAGATGTGCAGCGGCAATTAAGAAGCGCTGCGATCGCCCACACTAACCTTCGATAAAGTCAATCATCTCACGCATGGAGCCAGGTTTAGTCACTACTAGGATGGTTGAACCTGCTTCCAGCACTGTGTTGCCGTTAGGAATTGCCAGTGCCATGTGTGGATGTGGTTGATAGCCGATAATCAGTGAACCGGACGGAAAGCGCCGATCTTGCGCGATTTCTGCCACGCTGCGATCAACCACATTGCAGTTTTCTGGCACGGCTAGCTTCAGCACCTCAATCTGTCCTTGCTCAAAATGCATCATTGATTCCACCTGGGGATATTCGATCGCATTTGCCATCGTTGAAACCGCTAGGTCGATCGCGTTAACAACGTGCGTTGCTCCAGCAATGCGGTAGGGCTCTGTGAAGTCTCGATGCCGCATTCTGGCAAGGATGTGGTGCACGCCGTTGTGCTTTGCCAGCATAATCATTGCCAGATTTAGAGCATCGTTTCGCAATACGGCTGCCAGTGCATCTGCCTTACGAATACCGGCTTCGAGCAGCACTTCTGTATTAACCGCACTGCCTTCAAACGCCATCACGCCAAGCTGTTCGCGGGCATAACGGCAGGCATTCGGATCAATATCAATCAGTGCTACGGTGTGCCCCAGGTCTACTAATCGTTGCGCCAAACCTAAGCCAACTAACCCTGCACCACCAATAAGTACGTACATTGCTTCAATTACGCTTTTGCATGAAGAAATCTTGGCATGGTTGGATGCCATGCCGAGCCGATCGTCAGCTCACTGGCAGTTTAAGCTTCTACTAAGTAAATGGTCATAAGTAAACAGGGCTTTTCGTAAGATGGGTTAGCAATAGCGTAACCCATGCTGTTCAAGGATTTGATGCGTTACGGTTACGCCCTTTAGTGAAGCCATACCGCAGGCTTTACACATCCTACGTTTAATTAGGGTGACCTGCTTAGTGATAGCTAATGGTTCAGTGCCGTGCTGACTTGATCATAGTGCTTTTTACTCTGCCTGCAACTGCTTCTCCACCGTCCTCTGAAGCTGTAGCTGCAAGGGTGCGTCTGGTTGGATCAAAAGACCAGGACTACTGGCGACCGTTGGTTCTAGTTGAGCCATTGTCCACAAGAGCCAGCGACTGCCAGGAGGCAAGGTTGTTAACCCAACTGGATTCTGCGTCAGCCAAAGCAAGGGAGCATCGGGCAACTGCTCTGCACGAACGTCTTCACCCGCTTGAACGGCTGCCAGCGTTTCGAGGACGGCTTGGCTCCCCTGAACGAGGCCGGTGCCTGCCGTCCACAGCCTGACGCTGAAATTGTGGCGTGTTGCATAAAAGTAGAGGGACGCAGCCGCAACAACCGCTTGCTCAAACGGCTCGATCGAATTGGAGGGATCAAGCTCCGGTTGCCAGGACATAGCGCTATCGAGACAAATAATAAGTTCCTGACCACTGATAAATGTTTCTAGCTCGCGTACCCGCAGTTCACCGTAGCGAGCGCTCGTACGCCAGTGAACAAAACGAATGGGATCGCCCCAACGGTAAGGACGGAGCGATCGCGTTAGTCCTTCGCTGGCATTTTGGGCATGGCGATCGTGGGTAAACTGCAAGCTGGCATCACGACCGATCGCATCAACTAAGGGGCATTGAGTCAGAGGTAGAACCGTGGGATAAACCACGGCGATCGCGGCGGCTGTTTGCGATCGCCGGCACCAAAAAAGTCCTAATGGGGCAGCTGTTCTCAAATTGACAGTATGCCAACGATAAATGCCGCGTCGCTCCACTGTTTGCTGGTAAACCCAGTGATAACTGCTGTGTGGCGCAATTACTTCGATCGCGGCTGACACAGGTGGTGCTAATACAAAGGGCAACTGATCTTGAATCTGAATCAGGAGCTTTGGCTGCTTTGTCTTATTTGCTACTACCAGTTCAACCGTTAGCTGATCCCCCACTGTAACCGGAGCGATGGGACATCGCTGAAGCTGGATACGGCGCAGCATTCGTTCAGGCAAAATGGCTGCGATCGACAACAGGGCAAAACTGATGCCGCTGATAACATACAGCCAGCCCGCTAACGTATTTGTCGCTGAAATGAAGAAGAAGAGCGATAGCCCTCCTAGCAGCCAGCCACTGTAAGCCGGTGTTACCCAGTGAATTTCCAGCCAGTCAGCGATTCGTTTTGCAATGCTCATTAAAATTGCTACGCTAGACACACAAAAGTTGAACGAAGAATAAAAGCTTAAGCGTCTGGCAAAGCAAGCGCAGGGTTAGAGAGGTTTGCCTGAGCAGCCCTAACTTGTGATTTGAAACACTTAGCGCATCTCCTATCCCCCCTTAGAATATGCAAATTATTTCAAAGTGCGCTTTCCTAATAAACCCCTAAAGCTATCTAGGACGTTTTGCCATCAAAATAGACCTTTAGAACGGCTTTTGTGACGGTTAAACCCAGGTGTTGTTACGTTTGATTTGCGATCGGGTGAAACTGTCGAGCGATCGAAGTCCTAAAAAAGCAGCTCAGTGTAAGGTTACTCGATACAATAAGTGGATATTTGTCAGGCGTGTCGATACACTTCTAGTTGTGTTCAGCGAACTAGTAACGACTTAAAGCTAGCTTACCCATTCTGCTATTAATCGAACTAGTCTGTGTCAATTGAATAGCTTTGATCAAAAAAGACCTACCAGAGAAATACTAATGTCCGGCTTACCTGCACCTCGCCCCCAGGATCAACCATCCACTGCACCACCGCCGCCGCCCCTTGCGATGGCTGTACCAAGTCGCACTAAAGTGACTAATTCCATCGAACAGATGGTTCGAGATGCTCATGCTAGACAGGCATCTGACATTCACATTCGCATCGGTGAATTGCCACGCTTTCGTATCCGGGGGCAGATGGTGCAGCCGCGAGATCAACAGAAAGTCACACCTGAACTGTTCAAGCAATACTTAGGAGAAATTTTATCGGACAAGCAGCAGGCAGAATTTGAACAGAGTAAGGAACTGGATACTGCCATTTTTTATCCAGGTTTTTTGCGCTGTCGGGTTAATTGCTTTGAAACGTTGACCGGTGGCGCGATCGTGTTGCGCTTGATCTCACTAGAGGTGCCGTCAATTTTGAGCTTGGGGTTGCCAGAAGTACTTAAAGATCTAGTCAGTCAACCGCAAGGCTTGATTCTCGTTACTGGCCCAACGGGTTCTGGTAAGTCAACGACTCTGGCGGCAATGCTACGCCACTTGAATGAAACGATGACGCGGCACGTCGTCACCATTGAAGACCCAATTGAGTATGTTCACCCGTCTCAGAAGTGCTTGATTAGCCAGCGGGAAGTGGGGTTACATACTCATGAGTTTCACCAGGCGCTACGGGCAGTGCTGCGGGAAGATCCTGATGTAATTCTGATTGGGGAAATGCGCGATCGCACGACAGTGGAGACTGCTCTTAAGGCGGCTCAGACAGGGCATTTAGTTTTGGGCACGCTTCACACTCGAAGTGCAATTAATACTCTCAATCGTCTGCTCAACATCTATAACCCCGATGAGCAGCCAGCTATGCGAGTACAAATTACTGAATCGTTAATATCGATCGTGGCACAGCAGTTGATCCCCACAACCGATGGGCGACGTACGGCTGTTCACGAAATCTTGATCAACACGCCAGCGATGCAAGATTACTTACTGAAGGGTCAAGAAACGGATGCCTTCCAACTTATGGAAACGGACACGACTCAGGGGATGCAGGTGATGAACCAGGCACTCTGCGACCTCGTGTTGCTAGGTAAAATTAGCCCTGATGATGCTGTGAGGGTGTCACCGGATGCAGGCGATCTGAGGCGACGAGTGCGAAATGAGGGCTTTGACCCAGCGCGATCGTCTAATCGGGAATTCAACCACGCTTAAGCTAAACGTTAAAAACACGAAAGGGCTAAAGAGTTAATTCTCTTTAGCCCTTTCGTGTTTTTAAGCAGCTTTAAACAGGCGCTTTTACCTTATTTTCTGCCTGCCATCTTTTTCGCTTTATCGACCTTCCGTAAGCGGATTGACTGCGGCGTGATTTCAAGCAGCTCATCAGAACCGATATATTCCAGAGCGCGCTCAAGGCTCATCTCGACAGGCGCTTGGAGTTGTACCAGTTCTTCACCACCAGAGGCACGGTGGTTCGTCAACTGCTTACTCTTGCAGATATTCAGTTCCAAATCCTGGTTGCGGTTGTGTTCACCCACAATCATGCCCTTATAAACGCGGGTGCCAGGAGTGATGAAGAAAACACCCCGGTCTTCCGCGTTCTGCATTGCATAAACGGTAGAAACCCCTTCCTCAAAGGAAATCAGCACACCGTTACGCCGCGTTTCAATCTCGCCGCTAATGGCACGATACTCCAGGAAACTGTGGTTCATGATGCCAGCACCACGAGTCAGGCGCATAAATTCGCCCCGGAAACCAATCAACCCACGTGCAGGAACAACAAATTCCAGTTGCGTCCGGTTTGCCACGCCTACCTGCATATCCTGCATTTCGCCTTTGCGTTGACCAAGCCGCTCAATACAGCTACCAACGGCTTCTTCAGGTACATCCAGTACAAGGGTTTCAAACGGCTCGCGCGGCTGACCATTAACTTCGCGATAGATGACCTGCGGCTGCGACACTTGAAACTCGTAGCCTTCGCGACGCATAGTTTCGATCAAGATGCCCAGGTGAAGCTCACCCCGACCAGACACCAGGAACTTATCGGGTGAATCAGTTTCTTCGACGCGAAGCGCGACGTTGGTTTCCAGTTCACGGAAGAGACGATCGCGCACCTGGCGTGACGTGACTAACTTGCCTTCCTGCCCTGCAAATGGTGAATCGTTAACAGAGAAGGTCATTTGCAACGTGGGTTCATCAACTTTGATCAGCGGTAGTGCCTGGGGATCACCTGGATCAGTAATCGTTTCGCCAATGTTCGCGTTCGCAAAACCTGCTACAGCAACAAGATTGCCTGCGGAAGCTGATTCGATCTCAATGCGCTTCAAGCCCTCAAAGCCCATAAGTTTAGAGACTTTGGCTTTGACGATCGCGCCACTTTCTGTTACCAACGCTGCTTGCTGACCCGCCCGGATCGTACCGTTGTGGATTTTGCCAATAATAATGCGACCGAGGTAATCGGAATAGTCAAGCGTTGTCACCTGGAGCTGCAAGGGCTTCTCCGGGTCGCCAACTGGAGGTGGAACATGGCGCAAAAACGCATCAAACAGCGGTTTCATGTCCGTGGACTCATCTTCAAGGTGGTCTTTGGCAAAGCCAGCCAACCCAGATGCGAACAGGTAGGGGAACTCGCACTGATCGTCATCCGCACCCAGTTCCAGAAAGAGATCCAGCACTTTATCAACGGCAGTGTGAGGATTAGCTCGTTCGCGATCGATCTTGTTCACTAATACGATCGGACGCAAGCCCTTCTCCAAAGCTTTTTTCAGCACAAAGCGCGTCTGTGGCATAGGACCTTCGTTGGCATCCACAATCAGCAGACAGCCATCGACCATACCCAGCACCCGCTCGACTTCGCCGCCAAAGTCAGCGTGACCAGGTGTATCAACAATATTAATCAGCGTGTCTTTGTAGCGTACCGCTGTGTTTTTCGACAAAATGGTAATGCCCCGCTCCCGCTCCAGGTCGTTAGAGTCCATCACGCAGTCTGGAACCTCTTCGCCTTCACGGAAGGTACCTGCTTGTTTCAGTAGCGCATCGACAAGAGTTGTTTTACCGTGGTCAACGTGAGCAATGATCGCAACGTTGCGAATAGGAAGAGTCATAACGGGTTCCGTAGGGAGAGAATATCGAGAGGGACGTGGGACGGGAGGTTGGGAGCTATGAGCGCTGAACGTGGGATGAGAACGCTTAAGTGAGCTGCTGTTGAGCCTACTATTCAGCATTCGGCAACAGTGTTAAGCACTTCTTCAAGTATCGTTCCCAAACAGCTTTCCCAAAAAAGCTTTTTCAAAAACTCGTGCCAAGTCTAGTAAAGAAGCCTTAACAATTCTATCTTAGCTGTTGGTGTCACAAAGGTGTGTTAAGGAAGCCTTGTTTGGGGAGAATTTGGAGCAATGCCCTGTGATCGTATGGTATGCCTCCAGTTTTCTACCCTTGTAGAGTACTCTGACAGCACATTGACCGATATACCATGGATTCATCGTCTAGCGGCACATCATCGAGTCATGTCTAAGTAATGATGAGTGGTACTGACGACCGAACAAGGGCCTGTGCAACTGGATTACTTTAATTCTAGCTGGGATAGAGTGATGCTGCGATCACGATCGCTTGACGTTTCTCTTGACAAAGAATGGATCATTTTTGGCGCTTCTGGAAGGTTCAGATACCTGGGGCAGTTGTAGTAACAGGCACATGGTTGTGGATTTGGTTTGCTGTCGAAGATTTTCTATCAGTAAAATATTTGGCTGTCCCTTTTCCATTCTTCGGAACAATTGCTTTTTTTGTAGGATTAATATCCAGTGTGCTCGCCACACTCCATCAACGTTCGATCAAGAAGGGATGCTTAGCTGGCTTAGAGTTTTTTCTAGAAACTTTAGTCGGTTCATATACTGGATATACAATTGGATGCTTTCTAGTGAAGCTAATGGGTCCGATAAATGTTGGAGTGGGAGCAGCAGTCCTAGTCATGACAGTTTCGGGCATAGGATTGATTATTGGAGTAAGTTGGCAGGGAATTGGTCAGCTAGTGCATCAAGATTTGCAGAAAAACCGGGCTTGATGAGTAGGGCTTCTGCGATCGCCCCACGCAACGTTTCTTTAGACCCGACGTGATAGAAATGCTGGCAAACGCGTCTTTCTAAATCCGACCAGCATTCCTGAATATGGCTGTTCCGACGGTACTGATTTTCAAACCACATGGATACTGCAAAACCGCAGGGCAGTTGCTTTGTTACAACCGCTAGTTTTTCCGCATCTGCTTGCTTCCAAGCGTTGTAGTAATCAGTATGGCGACCGATATACGGCGGATCAAGGTAGACAAAATCACTTAGTTGCGCTTCGGCAAGCGTTTGCTGCCAATCTGCGACTCGAAATTCCCAATCTTTGCCTGCTATTTGTTTCGCAACCCAATCAACTTGATTGGCAATTTTAGTGATGTAGCTTTGCGAAAAGCGCTGCGGTTTGCGACAAAACGGAACGTTGAATCCCCCCTTGCTGTTAAACCGCATCACGCCATTAAAACAGGAGCGATTCAGGAAGAGGAAGTCCAGGGAGGAAGCCGATTGATTGAAGCGATCGCGCACTTCGTAATAGTAATTTGCTCCCATTGTAAGAAGCTTATTGCCCTGATCTTGTAAAAATTCGGCTACTATTTTTCGATCAATATCGCCAGTTTGAATGCCTTGATAAAACGCAATAAGATGCTGATTCGTATCAGTCAAAAGGGCACATTTGGGTGCTAGATTAAATGCCACAACACCCGACCCTAGAAACGGTTCAATCCACTTCGATTGTGCTGCTTCGACCCATTGAATTTGACTTAGGATAAAGGGCACAAGCTTTGTTTTAATGCCCTGGCACTTAATAGGTGGAATTTTGACGTGCATGATTGGGAAGCTACCGCCAGTCGGTAAGATGAAGACACCGACTCTAGGACGATTGAGGCAATGAATTTACAGCAAGCGATTCCGGTGGAAGCGATCCGTTACGACGATCGCGGGTTGGTTCCGGCAATTGTACAAGATTACCTGGACGGCACCGTGTTGATGATGGCATGGATGAATCGGGAAGCGTTGCAGAAAACGTTAGACACGGGCGAAACCTGGTTCTGGAGTCGATCGCGTCAGGCATTCTGGCATAAAGGCGAAACCTCTGGGCACTTTCAGAAAATGCACGCCATTCGTTACGACTGCGATAGTGATGCGCTGCTTGTTAGTGTTGAGCAATTGGGTGACAGCGCGTGTCATACCGGAGAACGGAGCTGCTTTCATCGCGTGAATGATTCGATCGTCCCACCGCCAGCGGATATGCTGTCGCAGGTTTTTGATGTCATTTGCGATCGCCGCGATCGCCCGTCCGACAGTTCCTACACCTCTAAGCTGTTGGCAGATGGGGATAACAAAATTCTCAAAAAAATTGGCGAAGAAGCGGTAGAAGTCGTAATGGCATGCAAGGATGATGACCCCGACGCGATCGCAGGTGAAGTGGCGGATTTGTTCTACCACAGCCTTGTGGCACTGGCACACCACAATGTAGATCTGAGAGCGGTGTATCAGAAACTCCAAGAGCGACGACGCTGAGCAGATTCCCGACTTCTTAAAGAAGGGGAACTCACTGCTTGAGTTGTTTCATCATGCGATCGAGCCGTTGCAAAACCAGAATCGTGATGCTGACACTGAACGCTAACCCAATCCATAAGCCGTGGGCAACAGGCGTTGACTGATCCAGTGCCCAGCCACCGAGCGGTGGACCAATGAACGCGCCGATCGCCCAGCACTGCGAATTGACCGCCAAATATACGCCTCGCAGCGATTCTGGTGCCATCTCAACCGTAATCGATGAGGCTGATGGCATATAGGCAACCGTTGCCAGCGCCAGCATACCCAGAGCCAGGATTGCCCACAGCAGATGATGCGAAGAGACAACCCCCGTTACCCACACCAGCCCAAACCCTGCGCCCCATAATATGGCGGATAAGATCAAACCCTGAGCGCGGCTAAAGCGGTTGAGTACTTGCACGGCGGGTAACTGGCAGACAACAGCCACAACCATGTGCCAGGTAAAAAGGGCGCTCAAGGTCGGTGGCGAGAAACCAGTGGGTAGATTAGAAAGAAAATTGGTGAAGTACAGCGGCATCGTGCTGTTGATCTGCATTAGATAGGTTGTAAACAGCACATTCGCAACGGCATAGGTCAGCAAACGGCGATCGCGTAAGGCTTGCTGCCAATCTCTGATGGCTTTATGGTCGCCTGTCGGTTTATGCGATTCGGCAATCGCCCAATACACCACAGCAAACAGCACCACAAACGAGATCGCATCAATGACAAACAAGGCTCGATACGCGCCCGTTGTGCCAACCAATAGCCCACCGAGCACAACGCCTAGACCTAAGCCCAAGCTATCGCTAAGGCGCGTTAAGGCAAATGCCTCATTGCGCTGTGCAGGTGTCGTCAAATCAGCGACCATTGCCTCGTTAGCGGGCCAGTACAGTCCTATCCCCAACCCCATCAGCAGATTGCCAGCTACAAACACAAGAAAATTGTGAGAAATAGCAAGCACAATGGAAGCGATCGCTGACACAATTGCCGATAGCAGGAGCGTTCGTCGTCGTCCCCAAAACGGCGAGTCGGCAAACGAGCCGCCTAACAAACGACCGACTACTCCTGAAATTGACGCACTACCCAAACCAACACCCACCTGCGTCGCCGACAAGCCCACTTGATTGACGAAAAAGATCGGTGCGTAGAACAGCGTGAAGCCTGATCCCGTCTGAGAGAGCAGCCGTCCTGCCGCCAGCACCCAAACCTGATAGTTTAAAGCAGGTAACCAGGACAACAGCTTGGATTGGCGGATGGGCATGAACAAACCGTAAACAAGGAACAACCTCAAGTTTGCCTGAGTTTCCAGTATTGGAGTAAGCCAATTGCTGAAGTCGCGGCTGCAAAAGCACCTGTTACGCTTAGAATGCTGCTGCGCCCACCATTCCTACCCATTTCCAACGTTTGCGATCGCTCAACGTTAAATGATCAGCTTGAGTGGAAAACCCCTTTACCCTACAGCAATCGTTTATGGTCATTATCCAATGGCTATTACTGGGGCAATGTCAAAGCGATCGTCGGCAATATCTCCTCTGCCTGCTGCCCTGTTCTCACAATGAAATTAACCACTCGCGGACATTACAGCGTCAAAGCCCTCCTCGACCTGACATTGCAGCCAGCCTATGGTCCAGCGTCAGTGAAGGCGATCGCGCAACGTCAGGATCTACCCGCTCCTTACCTCGAAAAACTGCTGATTGAACTACGTCGCGCAGGCTTGGTGCAGTCCATACGTGGTGTACAGGGTGGCTATCAGCTCGCCCGATCGCCCGCCAGCATTTCGTTAGGACAAATTCTAGAAGCGGTTGGTGAAAGCATTGACCCGCTTCCCCGGCACTCCCCCGACGGCTCACAGGCAGAAGATTGGGTCACGTTTACCGTCTGGAATCGGCTTCACCAAAAGCTGAAAGAATCCCTTTACAGCATCTCGTTAGAAGACCTGTACTTTGATGCCCGCAGTTGGCAAGCGGCACAGGGAGAGGAGACAAGTTTTGTCGTGTAGAGGCGGTGAGGAGAGGGAGGTAAGGAGTGAGGAGAGTTGAAGGGTAGGAAAGCTTTAGCTTTTAGCTTTTAGCCTTCAGCCTTTTGCCTTTTGCTTATTGCCCATTCCCCACCAATGACTGCCCATTGCTTGTCATTACTGGCGCGATCGCTGCACCGTTGCCTTCTTCGCTGCCTGGTTTGTTGTACGAGCACTTGACGGTGATTTTAAGATTGCTTTGGGCTTTGCCGCTAGCAATGTAAGGAATACCAGCGTCGGCGCTGAGATTAACACCAAACTCTAGCGTAACTTCATCAACGTTCGCTGCGGCGCAGTTTTTGAAGGCATTCAGGCAATAAACGGTGTAGGTGCGGATGGTGTTTTGCACCATTTCCATTGATTGGGTCGGGCTAGGACGAAACGGCATTCTAGGATCGCCCAGACCTTTTGCGCCGCCTCGCCGCTGCTCGCCTTCTTCAATGGGAACCTGTGGCGCGATCGCGGACGTTTCAGTTTCATCCTGCGCTTCAATGTAAAGCACGGTGCCGTTATCGAGTTGGACGGGGACAATCTTGGTCAAAACGTTTCCTGCCAGTGAGGGTAGATGCGATCCTGATTTTGACCAAGAACACGTACTTTCCTTTAATGGGTGACACCCCTCATGTGATGCGATTTTGCTGTCGATTAATGACAATCGTCTGGCAACTGCGGTTATGAGAGGCAGGGTAACTACCTGGTGCTACGTAACAACCGTCACCCTTTGAGTGATCGAAGCGTGAAGCTCGTTGCAAAAAAGAGCGATCGTCCCCTTCAAAAGCTAGGCTGGATATAAGTGTACGGTCGTGTAGCAACTCGATGGGGGAACCATAGCCGCTCTCAATTATTCATGAACAAGACCCAATCAGCTTTCCCTGCTATGCATGGTTTTCTTAATCTCAATAAACCTGCGGGGTTTACGTCTCACGACTGCGTTGCCAAAGTGCGGCGGCTTTTACAGATGAAGCGCGTTGGACACGCAGGCACACTCGATCCAGCCGCGATCGGAGTGTTGCCGATCGCCCTTGGTAAAGCGACCCGTCTGCTGCAATTTCTCCGGCAGGATAAGGCATACCGAGCCACCGTGCGCTTGGGAGTGAGCACAACGACCGATGACTTAGAAGGTGAAGTATTGCTGGCTCATCCCGTTGCAGCGCTCGATTTGACGACAGTGGAAACAGCGCTTCAGCAGTTTCAGGGCACTATCCAGCAAGTTCCACCCAACTACAGTGCCATTCAGGTAAAGGGTAAGCGGCTGTATGATTTGGCGAGGGCAGGCGAACCGATCGCAGTCAAATCTCGCGCAGTGCAAGTGTTTAGCCTGGAAGTGCTGGACTGGCGATCGGGCGACTTCCCCGAACTAGATTTAGCGATTGCCTGTGGTCCCGGTACGTATATTCGGTCGATCGCCCGTGATCTAGGTACCGTCTTGAAAACGGGTGGCGCACTAGCCGCCCTTACACGCACTAGCAGCAGCGGCTTTGATCTGGCAGACAGCCTGACACTGGAAGTATTGGAAGCACAGCAAGAGCAAGATAGCTTTCAGCCCATTGAGCCAGTGGAAGCGCTAAGGCATTTAAGTGCAATTACGCTCTCGGCAACGATCGCCCGTCGCTGGTGTCAGGGGCAGCGCATTACGATTTATCCTACGGCTGACGATCGCTGGGAGAGCGTAGAAGATGGGGAGACGGGGAAACACAAGGATGCAGACAGTACTCAGGTTTACGCGGTCGATCCATTGCAACAACCGTTACGCGTTCACCATGAAGATGGTCGCTTTCTCGGCATTGGTAAGCCAACCGATACGGAAGTAGGGATTATCTTGTTATCGCAGATGGTCTTTGAGAGTGATGAGCAAGCTGCCAACTAGGTAGTGCCCGTCGAAGAGAACGCTAAGACAGACATAAACCTTGAAACCTCCTTTATGCCAGAGCTTCGATTCATCCCTCATTCTTTTGCCATAGGCGCGTATTAGCACGATCGTAACCGTGTCAGTACCAGCACAATTTCATCCACAGCACCTCTCACGGTAGCGGTTGAGGTGCCAGCATGGTTAGTTAAAACACTGAAGGCGAGATCGGGATGGTTGGGTGGCGTAAGGTAGCCAGAGAGCGCCACAACACCTCCGATTGTGCCCGTTTTGCCTTGTAGTTTGCCTTGTGCTGCTGTATTGCGAAAGCGATTTTTGAGCGTTCCGTTAACACCAGCGATCGCGAGTGAGTTGCGATACACTGCTGCATCGGGACGTTGTGCCATTGCCTGGAGGGTTTGCACCAGTGCTTCCGAACTAGCACGATTGCGGCTTGCCAAACCTGAGCCATCGACCATGCTGTACCCAGCCGCATTTACACCTAGAGGAGTCAAGGTTGCTTTGATAGCAGCAATACCGCTGGTGGTTGCATCCTGGTTATTGGCGGTCTGTGTCACTCCTAGCGTTTTCAGCAGCGTTTCGGCGTAAATGTTGTTGCTTTCACGATTCGTTTCAACAAGCAATTGCGCCAAAGGGGGTGACTCAACCGCCGCTAGCTCGACTAAACCAGGCGGGGCGGGTGTCATTTTCACAACGGTTGATCGCTGCACAACGATATTGGCTGCTGCCAGCACTGTACGAAACTTGTCGATTAAATAGTTGCCTGGATTGGGCACTGATACGGCAATTGTTTCTGCTTCTGACCCCACTCGCAGTTGCCCAGTCAGCCGCATGAGTGCCTGGTTCGAGGCACGGGCGGCATCTACAAACTCACTTCCGTTAGCCGAGACAGTTACCGTCTGATTGCTGGTACGCCATGTACGTGCGTCCGTTGGATCATCCCACTGCACACGCAATGGTTGCCCGACTCGCTGCGGAAACAAAGTGACGCCGATCGCATTTTGGTTCAGCATCAGGCTGTTGACTGGCGCACCATAACCCTGTGTCGTATCGTCTGCATCCCAATAGGGATTGGTGGCAGCGCCGCGAAAGTACGTATCGTCGCCAATCAACTGCTCTACCTGCTGCACACCTTGCTGACTCAACTGCTGCGCAAGGGTTTTGAGTTGCGGCGTCGTTAAAGTGGGATCGCCGTGCCCAACAATCCGTAGTGTTGATTGGCTCAGATTAGGCTGGGTGCGATCGCCCAAGACAGCCGTACGAAAGCGATAGTTGGCACCAAGAGCAGTAAGTGCTGCTGCTGTCGTCAGGATCTTGACGTTAGAGGCTGGGATGAGTAGCGTAGCTGCGTTACGGGCAAACAGCGTTTGACGACGAGTGGGATTATCCAGGGTTTGCACCAGAATGCCCCAACGAACGTTTGCCAGGGCGGGACGATTGGCAATGCGATCGATCGCGCCACCTAACTGTGCTGAACAAACAGCACCAGATGTACTTGCCTGTGCCAGCACAGTCGATCGCTGCAGACTCATTGGAGGTGACTGAGCGAAACTACGGGAACTTAGTGACAGCACGCTAGTGGCAAGTACAACTGCCAGCAAAGGCTTCATACTGCTAACAAAGTAAGCAAATTTCATGCAGTGATTCGATCGTGTGAGGAGAGATTTGAGAGCTATGCCTTTTGAGCCTGCGTCTATCCATAAAGTTCCGAGTGCGGGTAATGTAGACAGCTGTGTTTGGAAGAGCTTTGAATGGGCAATCAGCGTCACTTCATTAGAAAAGTTGCTTTGAGGCTCCACTATGCTGCTGGTACCAGTTCTGTAAAACGAGGCGATGAACTTCCCGCCAAGGAAGCTGCTGCTGTCGTGCAATCGCAGCACAGTCTTCATATTCAGGCTGTACGTTAATCGGGTGAGTGTCGGCATGATCGCGCCATGCCACTTTGACTTGTACAGCACCATAGACAGTCTCCACAGTTTGCATTTTGCGGTGGAGGATCGTGCGCTGCTGGAGCGATCGCCGAATGCCCAACGTCGTTGTTTCCCGAAAGATCACGTCTTCACAGGCAGACACGCCCTCCGGATGGCATACCACTGTTAGCAGCACACCGGGTCGTGCCTTCTTCATCCCGATCGCCTGGGTAAACACATCCACTGCACCCACAGCAAACAGCGCCTCATAGATATAGCCGATCGCCTGTGGGTTGAGATCGTCGATTTGCGTTTCTAGCAAAGCGATCGTTTGAGAAGTTTGAGTAGCGCGTTGCGCCGCATTGCTAGAGGGTTTTGAGTTTTGAGTTTTGAATTTTTTTTGATCCTCTGCTGCCCCTGCTGACCTTACTTCCCCTGCCTCCCTTGCTCCCGCCTCTCCCTTCTCTTCCCCAATCCACAAGCGCAAAATGTTTGGCAACGGCAGGCTGATCGAACCTGCACCTAAGCCTACGCGGAGCAGCGTCATGGCAGGCGGCGCACCAAACTGAGTGGCTAACGTGGTGGCGATCGCCGCTCCCGTTGGAGTAACCATCTCGCGCTCAATGCCGTTGCTGTAGATGGGCACCTGACGCAACTCAAACAGCTTGAGCACAGCAGGCGCAGGCACAGGCAAACGACCGTGTGCGGCTCGAATGGTGCCACCACCCGTAGGTAGGGGAGAACAGTAAAGGTGATCGATGCCCAACCAATCCAGCCCCAGACAGGTGCCGACAATATCGACGATCGCATCCGTAGCCCCGACTTCATGAAAGTGGACTTGTTCCGGCGGCACGCCGTGGATTGCGCCTTCTGCCTCTGCAAGCTTACGGAACACTGCCAAACTCCACGCCTCGGCTCTAGCTGGCAGTGCGGCGGCTAGAATCAGACGTTCAACTTCAGGCAGGTGGCGCACAAGGTCATGAGGGCGATCGGTCGCAGTAGAAGTCTGACCGTGAGTATGAGTTTCGTGGCTATGGCTATGCCGACTGCGGGTAGGGTCGCTGTCGTGTGAGTGCGCGTGAATCACGTCTGTTTCAGTTGCAGCAGACTGTTCTGTGGCAGAGTGAAGGTGGGGCTTGGCAGAATGCTCTGTCTTGGTATGGGCGCGATCGTCCGTTTCATGATGAGCAAAAACATTCAGGCTTAAGTCCACATGGACTTTCGTTGCCCGCTGCCCGTTACGCTGCACGTCTTCTGCCCATAAGTGATATTCCTTTTCAATGCCAAGGCGACTCAGCATTGCCAGTAAATAGTCTAGTGGCACACCCGCATCCACCAAGGCACCCAGGCACATATCACCTGCAATGCCAGTCGGACAGTCTAAGTAGGCAATTTTAGGCATTGATTCAGAAGGTCAGTGGTTAGTTGTTAGCAGGCAGGGGCAGAAGGCAGAAGGCTAAAGGCTAAAGGCTAAAAAGTACCGCGTCGCTTGCTTCTCTAAAAGTTGGCTAATCGCTTAAAGGCTAAAGGACAAAGGCTAAAAAGCTGACCGCTGACCGCTCTTCAAACTCTCTTCAAACTCAAAACTCTTTCATCCCTCATCCCTTATCCTTCATCTCTTTTCCCCTCCATGTCTACCCTGTTCACGCTTCATCCTGAAAATCCCCAGACGCGGGTCGTTGACCAAATTGTGGCAGCGCTACGGGATGGGGCGGTCATGCTGTATCCCACCGACACTGTATACGCGATCGGCTGTGACCTCAACTCTAAGAGTGCGATTCAGAGAGTGAGGCAGATTAAGCAATTCTCCAACGACAAACCGCTAACGTTTCTTTGCCCATCACTTTCTGATATTGCTCAGTATGCGGTAGTGAATGATCCGGCGTATCGGCTCATGCGACGGCTCATCCCAGGACCCTATACCTTTTTGCTGCCAACGACCAAGCTGGTGCCCAAACTGGTCATGCACCCCAAACGGAAGACAACAGGCATTCGCGTGCCTGACCACCCCATTTGTTTGGCGTTGCTCAATGCGCTGGGTAATCCCGTTATTTCAACCTCTGCCCATTTCATTGACCCGTCTGAGTCCAGCCATGCTGCGACCGAATCGAATGTTTCGCGCTTTGAACTCTTTGACAGTTTAGAAAAGCTGGTTGATTTGGTTATTGATAGTGATGTCGAACCAGGTAATCAAGCTTCAACGATTTTGGATCTGACAACTGAGGAACCGATAATTGTGCGGCGCGGTCTAGGATGGGAGGCAGCGGCAGCATGGGCAGTGGAAGCAAGTTAAATCCACTGGTCTAACTGTCTACTACTGGCAGCAGATTTTGATGAGGTTTCTACAAGGGCGATCGCACCCCCCTAACCATTAACGGCTGATGGGTGTAGGCTAAATCAAGCGCGATCGTTGGCGCGTTACTCTCAGTACAATTTCTAAGCATCCGGATAACCATCTGAAAAAGTGACCCAGCCTGACCTGCCTTAAACCGTAGCGGCTCATTTTCTATGTGTAGATGGCAGTGCTGAATCGAACGGGAGGAATTTTCAGAGTTGAGTGTTGCCTTGACTGAATCAACTTAAGACTCCCTAGCATAGCGGCGCAAAGCGCTACTCAAAACGTCTCGTTCCCTGATCTATTGTTCTCGTCCCTGTGCATTACCAGAGCCATGAACCTCGACTCAACTCCTTCTCGCCCCCCGACGGCAGACCTAACGGATGTAGCCCCTACCGATGCCCCTACCGCGATCGCCCAGCAACCGCTTGATGTTCGGGATGAGTCGGCTTACGAGCCAATGGCAAACGCTAGAACAACCGGCGACTTTTTGGACATCCCCACGCTGACAAGAATTTTGTCGCAGGAGCTTTATGCTGAGGTCAGTACGACTGGTAGCAACATTGAGCAACTCGCCAGCCGGATTGCCACCGAGGTCGATCGCATCTGCCATAAAAGTGGACGCATTCAAACCTCCGGCAGGGTGAGATCGTGGCAGCTCTCACTTGCCCGCCATCGCCTGCAAAAATGCCTGAATTACTATCAGCTTGGCTCCCGGCGGGGACGTGTAGACTTGCACAGCACGCTTGGCTCGATGGTGTATCGCCACATTGCCCCTAGTCGCTTGCAGCTTGGTTTTCAGGCACGTTACAGCCTAGTCGAAGACTTTTTGCAAGGGTTTTACACTGAGTCGCTTAAGGCATTTCGGCGCGAAAATGCACTACCAGAAGACTACCAGCCTCGCACACGGCTAGAGCTAGCGGAATACATGGCGTTTACCGAACAATACGCCAAGCGCCGAATCTCTTTACCAAATGGACATAGCCAGCAATTAGTCGTGCTGCGTGCTCAACGGTTTGGGCAACGACAACCGCTAGAAATGTCGATCGACATTGAACAGGCACTAGAGTCACCCAAAGGTGAGGAAGCAGAAGCACATAACCGTTCGCCGTTGGCACATCAGTTACGCGAACGTATGGTTGCTGATGCCGTTGATGCACCGTCTGAGGCTGTCTTGCGCGATCGGGTGATTGCTGAACTCATGCAGTATTTAGACGCCCAGGGGCAGACCGATTGCGTAAACTACCTGACGCTCAAGCTGCAAGACCTCTCTGCTCCAGAAATTGACGATGTGTTAGGGCTGTCTGCCCGTGAGCGCGACTACCTGCAACAGCGCTTCAAATATCACGTTGAAAAGTTCACCCTTTCTCAAAATTGGAAGCTGGTGCACCAATGGCTGGGTGCCGACATCGACCAAAATCTCGGGCTATCAACCCAGCACTGGCAGCGCTTTCTGAGTCAACTGTCGTCCGATCAGCAGCAACTCCTGACCCTCAAGCAAGCACAGGCAACCGATCAAGATATTATCAAAGTGCTGAAGTGTACGCCCAAGCAACTGCAAAAACGTTGGGGACAACTCTTAGAATTAGCACGACAGACGCGGAACCAGAATTAGAGAGCAGAGGGTAGAAGGCAGAGGGCAGAGGGCAGAGGGTTAGAAGTATGGTCAGTGGTCAAACTAACTTAAGACTCAAAACTTTATCCTCCTATTAGCCTCGATAAGGATCAGAATGGGTAGCCCAATGCTCATAATACGTGTGTCGGCTATCGTATTTGGCATAGTCCCATGCACGATGAAAGCGTCCATTTCAAACGTCGCCGTTCTACGGGCTTACAGCGTCGATCGCTGACGTGGCTACCGCTGAAGCTAGCAAGTGCTTATTTCATCATTGCTGCTTTGTGGATTCTTGGCTCTGATTTTTGGCTAGGTACGCTCGTTTTGCACCCAGACTCGCTAACCTCTTTTCAAAGCATCAAAGGTTTGCTTTTTGTCAGCGTTACCACCTTGGTGTTATATGGGCTGTCACGACGATCGTTCCGTCTCCAGCAGCAAGCAGACATGATGCTGCGGGAGAGCGAAGAACGGTTGCGGTTAATTCTGCAAAATATGCCCGTGATGCTAAGTGCCTTTGATGATCAGAACAATATGAGCATCTGGAACCATGAGTGCGAGCGGGTAACGGGCTATAGCGCAGCAGAAATAATTGGCAATCCCCAGGCAATGACGCTGCTCTATCCAGAGGCAACCTACCGTCAACAGATGGTTGCTACCTGGGCAAAGCGGGGCAACAACTACCGCGACTGGGAATGGGAAATGACCTGTAGCGATGGCAGCGTAAAAACGGTTGCCTGGTCAAATATTGCTGATTGCTTTCCCGTGCCTGGTTGGCTGTCATGGGGCATTGGTGTCGATGTTACCGATCGCAAACAGACGGAAGCTGCCCTTCATGCTCGTAACCGAGAAGTACTAACGCTGCACAAAATTTCGGAAATCACTCTTAAGGCGCAATCGCTCAAAGCTGCCTTTCAAGACATTGTGAAGGAAATTAGCGCGGCGACAGCCTTCCCGATTGTTGCGATCGAACTGTACGATGCGGCTCGTCAAGTCATGGTTTTTGAAGGGACGGAGGGCATTCCCCTACTGCCAGATGGTAAACCGATCGAAGTGCCCGTCACCCAAGCATCATCTAGAACCGTAGTGGAAACGGGGCAAATGCTGGTGGAAACCTACAATCCTCAAGAACCCAACAAGTTTGATACCCATCGATTGCTCGGTCAGTTGGAAATCAAGACCTTTATCTGTGTGCCGATGACAGTCAACCAAACCATTATTGGAGTTTTAAGCCTGGCACATCCTGAAGCGGTATCAACGAAAGATGACTTCTTGCAGTGGCTAACGAGCCTTGCCAACTACCTGGCAGTGTTAACCGATCGTCAGCGTACCGAGATTGCCCTACGAGAAAACGAGGAGTTCTTTAAACTTGCTCTAGACTTTAACCGTATTGGTAGCTGGGACTGGCACGTAGCTAGAAATGAGGTCATCTGGAACGATAATCACGCACGTTTGTTGGGCTTCGTGCCGGGTGAGGTGCAGGCAAGTTATCAGGCGTGGCGCAATCGCGTTCATCCTGATGACATCAGCCATGTTGAGGAAGCACTGACACAGGCATTAGCAACCAGGGCTGACTACGAAGCGGAATACCGCGTGATTTATCCTAATGAAGACTGTCGCTGGATCGTTGGTAGAGGGCGAGGTCTTTATGACGCTTCAGGTCAGGTCAACCGTATGATTGGGGTCGTGCTTGACATAACCGATCGCAAGCAGGCAGAGCAGAAAATCCAACAGTTGAACCAGACTTTAGAGCAGCAAAATCTTGTACTAGAGGCACTCGTTGAGCAACGTACGGCTGAACTCGTAACCTTCATCAATACTCTACCCGACTACATTTTTGTCATCGAGCGTGACACCATGCAAACGCTCTTCTGCAATGACCGAAATGCTTGGTTAGGCGGCTGTGAAAATCAGAATCAGATGGTGGGTAAAACGATCTTTGAGTGTTACGAACCCGAACTAGCTACCACTTTTGCTGAACAAAACCAGCGGGTCTTTACCTCTGGTGAAACCCTACATTTTCAGGAACACTACACCACATCTCTAGGCACCTTCTATTTTGATACCTACAAGATTCCACTCAAAAAGCCGAATGGTGAAGTTTACGCATTGATTGGTAGTTCCCGCGACATTACAGAATTAGTGGCAGCGCGTCAGGCGTTGAGCGATCGCACCGTTGAGCTTGAAAGCGTCAATCGCGAGTTAGAATCCTTCTCTTACTCTGTCTCCCACGATCTGCGTGCCCCCCTTCGGCACATCAGTGGCTTTGTTGCTGCCCTACGCGATCGCCTGCTGCAAAATGGACATCTGACCGACCCAACAGCCATCCACTATTTGCAAATCCTTCAAGACAGCAGTCACCAAATGGGTCTGCTAATCGACGGTCTGCTGACCCTCTCGCGGGTAGGACGGCGACAGATGGCAGCTATTCCTGTCAACCTCAATCAACTGGTAGCCAATGTCTTAGCACAATTGTCACACCACCCTGCCAGCGACACTGCCATTACTGGTAATGACGCCATACAGTTCATCATTGGCGACTTACCCACGGTTAAAGGCGATGCGACCCTGCTTCATCAGGTGTTTGTCAACCTGCTGGATAACGCCATCAAATTTAGCCGTCCGCACCCTGCCCCCATTGAAGTTGCTGCTTTAGCAGACGGCACCATCTTTGTACGCGATCGTGGCGTTGGCTTTCAGATGGAGTATGCCGACCAATTGTTTGGAGCCTTCCAGCGCTTACATTCACGGTCAGAGTTTGAGGGTACTGGCATTGGGTTGGCGATCGTGCAGCGCATCATTCATCGCCACAATGGCACCATTTGGGTAGAAAGTCAGCCGGGTCAAGGGACGACCTTCTATTTCAAATTGGGCGATCATCCATCAACACCTTAGAAATGGGAATTAAATAAGTTCGATCTTTGGTAGGGGCGGGTTTTGCTGTCAAAGCTATTGCAGGCTACCGTTTGGTCTGCTAAAACCCGCCCGTACAGTTTGCGATTGATTAAATTTACGATCCTTAGCTCTGTAAGCAGGATAAAGCGTTGCAATGGTAATCGGTTGCACGCTGCTTATAGTCATAGCCAGTGCGAGGGTTAAAGAGCCAACCTGTCTTAACAATCCGACTACAGCAATCAACGCTAATTAACACAAGCTATTTAATATTTCGCCTCTAGAGTATTATAGAGAGTGCGGAGCGATCGCGTTAAGCATGTTCAAATGACTGACAAACATGACGCAGATACGTGAGGGCATCTCGCAGATCGAACCAACTCGTATTTTGCTAGTAGAAGACGACCCCAACGATGTGGAGTTGATTCGGCTTGCGTTTCGCAACTATAACTTGGTGAATCAGCTTGATGTGGTCGCCGATGGCGAACAAGCGCTTCACTACTTACTGGGTCAAGAAGGCATACCGCTACGTCCACTGCCACGCTTTGTTCTGCTAGACCTAAAGCTACCCAAAATTAGCGGTATCCGCGTCTTACAAACTTTACGCAGCCATCCCCGCACACAGCAACTTATTATTGTCGTCATGACCTCCTCGCAGGAAGACAGTGACCTTAATACTTGCTACGATTTAGGGGTTAATAGCTATATTGTCAAGCCTCTGGATTTTCAGCAATTTTTAACCGTTACGCGGGATGTTGGGCTTTATTGGATGTTACTGAATAAGTCCCCTTTATTTCCCTTTTGAAATGTTTGTTATGTCTGATGGTCAGCAACCAACGCTTCAACCAGGGTTAATTATGCCATCAACTCTGCGTGTGCTGATTGTAGAAGATGAGCCAGTGGATGCTGAATTAGTTATCCTGGCTATGACAGCGGGAGACATTGAGCTGACGTACAAAACAACTGATACGCTGGCAGGATGCCAGCAGTTGTTGGAAAACCACTTGTGGGATGTGGTGCTGTCAGACTATCGGCTGAAAGGGTTTACGGCGTATGAGGTATTGGCGTTACTTCAGCAGTCAGACCAGCAAATTCCGCTGATTTTAGTGACTGGCAGTCTTGGTGAGGAGGCAGCAGTCGCATGCATCAAAGCAGGCATGACTGACTATGTGCTCAAAGATCGCCTGTTTCGTCTGCCAACAGTGCTGGAGCGATCGCTCCGTGAGTTTGAGCTACATCGACAGCAGCAAGCGGCAATGGCGCAAATTCAGCAGCACGCAAAACGAGAAACCATTATTAATCGCATTGTGCAGGCAATGCGTGGAACCCTGGTGTTGCATGATGTGCTGCAAACGACGGTTGATATGGTCAAAGAGGCTCTCTCCCCTACCTGTTGCCTTGTCGTTCGCCCCTCTGAGAGCGGTGAGATGATCGTCCGCACCATCAGCGACGCACCCCAAGACTGGAAACTGTTGCTCGGTAAGCCCTGCAATGTCTTTGGGCATCATGCTAAAGCTTTGAGGCAAGGTGAGCTTGTGGTGATCAACAAAATTCCTCAGTCTCCAGGGTCAGAGCTTCAAACACTTGCGGCACAGTACAACATTCATGCTTTTTTGCTCGTGCCCTTGATGCATCAGCAAGAATTTTTAGGTGAGTTGTCTTTGTATCAATGCGATCGCGATCGCACGTGGACAGCGGATGAAGTGTCGATGGTGAAGGCGATCGTTGACCAATGTGCGATCGCAATTCATCAGTCACAGCTCTTTCACCAGGTGCAGCAGCAAGCGCAGAAAGAGAAGCTACTCAACCAGATTGCCCGCATTATCAACTCTAGCCTTGATCCAACGTATATTTTGAAAGAAATAACCCGCTTGACGGGCACTAGCTTTGCGGTCGATCGCGCCTTTATTTTTGAAATTAAAGACGAGCAAATTCAGATTTTGGATGAATGGCGGCTGAACACCCAGGAACCCTCAAGGATTGCCACTACCTTTCCTGTAGCGGACTGGTCAGACCTGCTCGATCCTCATTCTGACTTCTACGTCCAGCGTGTCTTTTACACACCCGATTTGGCAACGCTTGAACAGACTCCTGCCAGGCTGATGCAGACCCGTGACTATCAAATTTGCTCAGTTCTAGCTGTGCCAATTTTGATTCGGGATCAACTTTTTGGGGGGCTTTGCCTGAACACCACGGCAAAACGAGAGTTTACAGAGAACGAAATTCACCTGTTGCAGCAAATTGGCGATCAGGCGGCGATCGCCCTCTACAATGCTCAAAGCTACGAGCGCTTAGAGCAACTGGTTCAGGAGCGCACTCATGAGCTAGAGCTAGAAAAACGGTTCTCTGACTCTGCCAATCGGTCGAAGAGCGAATTTCTTGCCAATATGAGTCACGAACTGCGGACACCCCTGACTGGCATTTTAGGGTTTTCTAGCTTGCTCCTTAAGCAGATTTTTGGTCCCCTTACTGCCAAGCAGCAACAGTATCTTGAGAACATTAGTGCGTGTGGTGATCACCTACTGTTGCTCATCAACGATCTCCTCGATCTGTCAAAAATCGAAGCAGGACGAGATGAGCTATTGCTGGAAGAGGTTTTTATTGAAGAAATTTGTACCGCTTGTCTTGCTTTTATTCGAGAGCAAGCGGACGATCGGGGCTTGCAGGTGAGTTTGGCGATCGCCCCTGAGGTCACAACCTGTACTGTCGATAGTCGTCGCCTGAAGCAAATTCTTGTCAATCTGTTGGCAAATGCCGTCAAGTTTACCGAACAAGGGACAGTGACGCTTACCGTTGAGAAGACCCAGAGTGCAGAGCCAAGGAGTAGCAAGTCCGGCTTAGGTAATCAGCCACCAGCCTTTATCCTTTTTCATGTTGCCGATACGGGCATTGGCATTGCCCCTCACGACATTCCGACTCTGTTTCAACCGTTTCAACAGCTTGATAGCGGCTTAAACAAAAAGTACCAGGGCACAGGCTTAGGTCTGGCACTTGCTCGCAAGCTGGCTCAACTGCATGGTGGCGATCTAACTGTTAGGTCTGAACTCAATCAGGGTAGTTGCTTTACCCTAAGCCTGCCGCACGGCAACTATGGTTAAAGTCGGCAAGTCCTTACCGCAGGTGATCAATAACGGTTTGTAAGCGCGATCGCATTGCCTCTGCCATGCGGTACGTGCGCGTTTGGGTTTGCTTCTCTCCCTGCTTGACAGACTCCCAGGGTTGCTCAAGCGGCTGCACATAGTACTGCAAGCGTGATCGCATTGCCCAAACACCCATTGAGGGAAAGAGTATAAATGCCAGCATCAATGGCGATAGTGGAAACAGCGGCAAGCCAGTACGACGGGCTAACCAAGGCAGGTTGGTCGCTAGTGGATGCAGCGCCTCACTGCCAATGCAGGCTACTGGCAGTACAGGCACGCGATCGCGCAAACTCAACCGCAAAAAACTAGGGTCAAACGTTGCCAATTGATAGCGCCGCCACCAACCTTTGCTTAAGCCCCGCCAACTTTCTGGCGCGTACAACAAACTGTTTTTTTTGGTATCACTGTTCTGTAGTGCTGCCTCAAAACTGTGCCGTTCTGCCCGCACACCACCTAGCACGTGTGCCCATCCGCTCGGTAGCCACCAGATCAGCCAAGGATGGTCAAAAAAGATAGGATGCGCTAGCGGCTGTACAAACCAATCACGCTGCTGGCTTAACAAGTAGCCCAGACTGACAAAATCCCACGGAAAGCACATCCCTGCATGGTTCATGGCGACGATGAGTGGACCGTTTGCAGGCAAATTTTCAACGCAGTGTAACGTGGCGCGAAAGTAACGAGTGACGATCGGTGTCAAAATCTCGCGCTGAAACGCTGCTTGATAGGCTGGGTCAGGTGTGACGGGCGTTGAGACGAGCGATCGACCCAGCAATCGTTTGACTTGTAGCCGCAACCAACGGCTTACCAGAGCGAGATAAAAACCACCTGGAAGCAAAAAGAGCAAGTATTCTAGCCAGTTCCAGCCATTGACATCAGGCTTGTAATGCTGCCAATGACGATTAAACAGAATAAGCCAACCGGGTGGATACCAGAGACAAAACCAATCAAACCAACCAAAGCGATAGGGTTGAGTCAACACACTAACCGGCTAATGAGGCTTCGCTCTCCGACGCTTGTCCAGTAGCAGGCAGCTCGAGACAGTAGCCTGCACCATACACAGTCTTAATGTAGCTGGGACGACGTGGGTCAGGTTCCAGCTTTGTTCTTAGATGACGGACATGGACCCGAATTGTTTCAATGTCGTCATTGGGGTCGTACCCCCAGACTTCTTTAAGGATCTCGCTAGGTGAAACGGTCTGTCCATGCCGTTGCAGCAGGCAGTGCAGTAGCTCAAATTCAAGGTGAGTCAACTTTACCGTTTGGTCGAACCAAATCGCCTCAAAACGCTCTGGCACAAGAGTTAGGGGACCGTAATTTAGAATCTCGCTGTGCTTGGCGGCTTGGGGAATCCGATCAGTTCGACGCAAGAGTGCCCGCACCCGTGCCAGCATTTCCTCTACTTCAAAGGGCTTGGTGAGGTAATCATCGGCACCGGCGTTAAAGCCTTCTACTTTATTCTGCGTCTGACTCAGAGCAGTCAGCATTAAAACAGGGATATCAGAGGTGCGTTCATCACGGCGCAAACGCTGACAGACTGTGAACCCATCGACTTTAGGCAGCATAAGGTCCAGCATGACGAGATCGGGCTGAAGCTGCAAAGCCATTGCTTGACCCTTGATGCCATCAGCCGCTTGGCTCACGTCATAACCAGCCATTTCGAGATTTACCGCGACGAGTTCTGAAATTGCAGGGTCGTCGTCGATGACGAGTATCCGGGGCATCGTTCAAAGGGAGTAAAGGAGCTGATTGCTTGCAACTGTTGAAGCAATACGAAGATGTCTGTACAAATTATAAGCAAGGAATCTAAATCTTTTTTAAAGAAACCAAATCTTCCTGAAAAGAAAAGCAGTGAGGTGGTTTCTTGAAGCCCTGCGGTACACTTGGGTTGACTGCTGGACCCAGATTGGTAAGGCAGCCCAAGCAGGCACTTTAGAGAAGTCGTACATCGAAAAGCCGTCCCTTGGATCATGCCCCAAATCAACTTAATCTTTAAGCTGGACAGAACCTACCGTTGTTAAACCTTTGATATTACTTGCAGTGACAGTGATCGCTCTGATCGGGGTGATGACTTACTCAGCCAGATTACGTCGCATTGCTGAAACCGCTCCTAAACTGGCGATCGCAGTCGATCCCGTCAGCGTTGTACCACTAGATGACTCAGCCACAGTTTCTACCGTTTCAGTTATCATCCCTGCTTACAACGAGGCAGAAAATATTGAAGCCTGTGTGCGGTCTGTTTTACAAAACGCGATAACCGCAGAACCGTTGGACGTGTGGGTGGTTGATGACCAGTCGAGTGATGCCACGCTAACGATCGTCCAAACGCTTCAGCAAACTCTTAATGATTCGCGCTTACGGGTGCTAGTGGGCAAACCGCGACCCGAAAACGAAATCTGGTCAGGCAAAAACTGGGCGTGTGTTCAGGCAGCGACGCAGGCGACCGGAGAGTTCTTGTTGTTTCTGGATGCGGATGTGAGGCTCAAGCGAGGGGCGATCGCTGCGGCAGTGAAAACGGTACAACAAAAGCAGATTGATTTACTAACCCTTTGTCCTGAGATTGTTTGTGGTTGCCTTGCAGAATGGTTGGTGCAACCGTGGATGATGAGTTTACTCATTGCCGGATTCGACTTTAATGAAGTGAATGACCCTGACGCTGAGGCAGCTTTTGCAGCCGGAATGTTTATGCTGTTTCGGCGCACTGCATACGAGCAACTCGGTGGACACCAGGCAGTTGCCGATCAAGCAGTGGAAGATGTTGAACTGGGGCGACGTGTCAAGCAGAAAGGGCTGACGCTCTACTATGCCGCTGGTGCAGAGCTGGCATCGGTGCGTATGTATCGATCGCTAGCTGCGGTTTGGGAAGGCTGGACTAAAAACTGGCATCTAGGTTCCCGTCGTCAGCTTTCTACGAGCCTTTTTTCAGCCACAATCATGGTCTGGGTTTGTGTGCTGCCCTGGTTAGCGTTAGTTGCCGCACTCTATCAAAGTGGCACCATTGGGTTCAGTCTCGTGAACCTGCTGGCGATCGTGCTTGCCCTGGTTGCGATCGGGTTACAGTACGACCTGCGTCGCTCCATTGAGCGTGTGACTGCTATGCCGCCCCGTTATTGGTGGCTCACAGGTATGGGCGGTGTGCTTGTGGCAGCGATCGCAATTGTTTCAATTATCAAGACCGAAACTGGCTGGGGCTGGACGTGGCGCGGACGGGCCTTGCAACTGCCAAATGCCGATAGTAACGTTGGGGCAAAAAGTAAAGGGTAATGGGGTCAGTGTCTAGCCGTTCAGGGAATTAACCAAGTGAAGAGAGCCACAAAAACAGCACTACAGCAACGTTCAAACGGGTCAGCCACAGTTATTTTCTTGTTAAAAAGTGAAGCGATCGAAGGGGAAGGAGGTGGGGCTGCTTCTAAAGGAAACGCTATCACTCAAAACGTGTTGGCGTAGTAGCACAGCAACGCCTGCCTCACTTCTTCTCTCCTCCTCACGACTCTTCCCCTTCTTCTACCACTCCAATGAAATTCGATATTATCGTCCATGTTCTAATCGAAATCCTTATTGTCATCGGTCTTTCCCGTGTCGTTGGGTTAGGTTTTCGTCGCCTTAAGCAGCCGTTAGTTATTGGTGAGATTGTCGCTGGAGTGATGCTAGGACCGTCCCTACTCGGATTGCTAGCACCCAGTTTGGCGACTGCGCTTTTTCCACCCGAAACGATTCCCTTTCTGAATGTGCTGGCTCAGATTGGGCTGATCTTTTTCATGTTTTTGATTGGGCTGGAGCTTGACCCTAAGTATCTACGAAGCCATCTCGATATAGCGGTGCTGGTCTCTCATGTCAGCATTTTGGTGCCGTTTTCGCTGGGATCGCTGCTGGCGCTGCTGCTCTACCCTCTGGTTTCAAGTGGGGTCGTCTCGTTTACAGCGTTTGCGCTTTTTTTAGGTGCGGCAATGTCCATTACGGCGTTTCCGGTGCTAGCGCGAATTATTACCGAGAATAACCTCCAGAACACGCGGCTGGGGACGATGGCATTAACGTGTGCGGCAGTCGATGACGTAACAGCATGGTGTCTGCTGGCGCTGGCGATCGCGGTGACGCGCACAAACAGCATGGCAGGAGCGATTCCTACTATTGTGCTGTCACTTGTCTACATTGCGTTTATGGTGACGGTGGGGCGGAAGTTTCTGAAAACGTTTGCCGCCTATTACGATCGCAGTGGACGGCTGAATCAGTTCGTTCTGGCGGTTATTTATATGGGTGTTGTGCTTTCTGCCTTAGTTACAGAGCTGATTGGCATTCACCTGATTTTTGGTGCCTTCTTGATTGGCGCAGTCATGCCCAAACATCCGGGGCTAACGCGCGAACTGGCGCAAAAGACTGAAGATTTTGTCCTGACGTTTCTCCTACCCGTTTTCTTTGCCTACAGTGGGCTGCGGACTCAAATCGGCTTGCTCAATACGCCGTTTTTATGGCTGCTGTGCGGTTTAGTTGTCCTGGTGGCGATCGTAGGCAAATATTGTGGCACGTACTTTGCAGCTAGGGTTTCTGGAATTGAAAAGCGAGAAGCCTCAGCGCTAGGCTGGCTGATGAATACACGCGGCTTGACCGAACTCATTGTGCTAAACATTGGGTTAAGCCTGAATGTCATCTCGCCACTGCTGTTTACAATGCTGGTGATTATGGCGTTGGTGACAACCTTCATGACCTCGCCGCTGCTGGAGTGGACGTATCCTAAACGGTTGATCCGCAAGGATGTTGTTGAATCGACTACGGATGAAATCGAGCCAGCGTACCGAATTATCGTGCCTATTGCCAATCCCAATAGCCAAAAAGGTTTGGTTGAATTGGCAGTGACGATCGCGCTGGGTGGCACTGACCAATCCTTGCAGCTAGCACCCGCTGCCATTTATCCCCTGAGCCTGATCCAGCTTGATGAAGAATATGCGTTTGGTGGCACTCCAGCCGAGGCAGAGCGACTCATTGCTGAACGCGAACGGCAATTAGCAGCACTCATAGCAAGCCTCGAGCCACCGTTAGTACGACCCTTAGTGCGTCCGATCGTTCGGGTTGCAACCGATGTCGCCCAAGAAACAGCCAGAATTGCAGACAGCGATCGTGCCGATCTCATTTTAATGGGCTGGCACCGTCCTGCCTTTAGCCGTAATCGGCTGGGGGGGCGCGTGGGGCAAATCCTCAGTACTGCGCGTACAGATGTCGCTGTTTTTGTTGACCGTCAGCACAGCAAGCTAGAACACTTACTGGTGCCATACGTTTCTGATTTGCACAATGACTTAGGGCTAGAAATTGCCTTACGCATTCTTGTGAACAGCAAAAACTCCTCTCTGACAATTCTCAGCCTTACCCAGGGACATCAAGCCAACGATCGCACCTACGAGTTTCGGACGCTGATGGAGCAGTTACCCTCTTCAGTGCGCGATCGCATTCACACGCCACAAATTGAGTCAAATAACCCGATCGCTGCTGTTGTAGAAGCCTCGGCTAAAGTAGACTTAACGATCGCCGGAGCCAGCCGTGAATGGGGTCTGGAACGTCAAACGCTGGGCTTTTATGCCGATCAATTAGCAGTACAGTGTCACTCATCCTTGCTCATCACCCGCCGCTATAGTCAAGTGACGGCACACCTATCATCCGTGCTTAACACCGCTACTGGGAGAGGGCTGAACGAGCCAGCAGTAATCACTTCGGCGATAAGTAAGGGAGAAACGGATGAGGAATCGAAGATGATCGATGAGGGGTAAGGGCAGATTTTAAGTTGCTTTTTACCTTCTCACTACCTACAGACAACGACCTGCAAAGTTAATCATTAAGCGCTGACCGATGGGAAATCATTTCAATCTCAAATCGTTGACTTTCTACGCTGTCGCGATCACGTCTGTCGTTACCTTGTTCAGTGTCGTCACGGCATACGGCGAAGCGAACCTCAAAGCGGCTCAAAAAATTGACGGGCGCTACCAGATTCCCGCTCAAGACTTACCAGGATGCTTGAAGTCCGATCAGCTTGTGCTTCTGGTGCAACAGTCTGGCATTTACCTGACAGGTTCGCTATTGGTGGCAGACACGATCGAAACGTTGGGCAAACGGGCAACGGAACGCCCCTCCATGACTGGAAACTGGGAGAACCAACGACTGACACTACAAGGAGAGGCAAGTTACTTACCAAAATGCCAGGGCACCGTGAAAGTACAAGGAACGATCGCCGAGCAAACCCTCAATGGCACGCTGAGCCTGAGTTCTGCTCCTGGTGAGATTCCTTTCACCGCGCAGTACGAAGCCTCTCAGCCCAAAGCTGCGGAGCATTAAAGCGACGCCTGGTAGACAAAAGCATAGACACTTTTTTTAGCGTTACGTTTTTGCTTCTAGTACCACATGAGTTCGACGAACAGAAATTGATACAAGAAAAGCTGAACCTGGTTTTGAAGTAGCGGTCTCAGCTAGGAACACCAGCGTAGCGCGCCTCGACACCACACCTATATAGTGGACACTGGACGACTTTTGTCAGCCGCTTGAGCACTCCTGCCAACGTCAAGCACACGCCAGCCAATACTGTTCGTGTAGCGTGTGCGAAGCACTAAGACCACAAACCTGTACCGGAGCTAAGACTTGCTAGGCAAGCGTTTTGGCAACCGCAGCCCTGTCTGAAAAGCCTTGTTTGAACAGTTGTATGAGCACGAGCGTTGGCTCAGCATCTGGATAAGGGATAAGGGGGAGCAAAGGCGGCGAGGGGAGCAGAGAGGAGGAAAGCTGTGATGACTAAACTTTTAGCCTTGAGCCTTTACCCTTTTACTGTTTTACCCTTTCACCTTCTGCCTTCTGCCTTCTGCCTTCTACCCCTCTCCTCTAAAGCTGCCTCAACACGTCAGGCAACAAATTTGCAGGCACTTTAGATAGCGCTAGGGATTGCCCTTTGGAGCCAAATTCGCTGTGGAAGGCACGTATAGTTTGGATGACGTAGCTAAACACGGTTTTGTAAAGGTCTGGTTGGGTTTGCCAAGCCTGTAGTGCCTGAAGATGATGGTGTAGGGCAGCTTCCAGGTTGGTAGTGCGCTGGGCAGTGCTGTCACGGTGATGTTTAGCGATCGCAAGTTGGTAGTAGGCGAGTCCCAGGTTGTTGTGGGTGGCAGCAGGGTCAAAGGAAAGTGAGGGGAAAGAGGTGCTGGCGGTTGCCAAGTATTCCACAGCAGCGATCGCCGCTTTGTAGGCTACGATCGCCTGCTGCAATTGCTCATAGCGTTGGTCAGGCTGGCTCTCTAAGAGGGTAGCAAGTTGCCAGTACGCCGTACCAAGATTGTTTTGTGTCGCGGCATAGGCAGCAGGGGCAACATCCAGGGTGCGATAAACCAGTGCGGCACAGTAAGCAGCGATCGCCCGTTCCAACAGGTCTGCTGCGGAAAGACTTTTGCCTGTTGCTGTCCCTACACCAAGATTTACTTGGGGTTGCTGCGCCAGATTCCAGTACGCTGTGCCGAGATTGTTTTGGATCATGGCGTAGTGCATGGGTTCGCAGGTGGGGCTGTAGTAGCGCAATGCCTCGAAATAGGCAGCGATCGCTTGCTTAAGCCGTCGCACGGGTTGCTGATACTGTGCCAAATTCCAGTAAGCCGTACCGAGATTATTTTGCGTGGCGGCATAGCGTGCTGGGTCGTCTTGCAGTGGGCGATAGCGTAGCGCTAACTCATAGGCTGCAACAGACTGCTCCAAACTTTCGGCTGGTGTACGAAACCGTGCCATATCACCATATGCAGAACCAATGTTGTTCTGAATCATGGCGTAGTTGTGGGGGCGTGTGTCGGGATTGGTTTTTGCCAAGGCTTGCTGATACGCGGCGATCGCCTGATCCAGATACGTCAGGCTTTCGTCTACTACAGACTCTTGCCGCGATAGCATCCAATACAGGTTGCCAATGTCATTCAGCACATCTGACCACAGCAGCGAAGCATCGTCCAGCCACGGCAGCGTTTGCTCATACACACAAACTGTGAGCAGCAAGTGTTGTGAAGAGGCTTCCCCCTGCTCAATGCGATCGCGGCAAAGATTGCCCAGATTTTGGTATGCCGCTAACAGCGTTGCTTTTGGAGCCTGTTGCAAATGCAGTTGCTCAATCTGCTGCAAGGTCTGAATGATGATGGCATTTTGACTAGAAGGCGTTTTGCCCACTTCTTCAGCCATCACTGCCAGAATAAGATCTGCTAATGCCAGTGCTGCCTGACTTTGATCGGGAGTATCAGCACTGACAGTCGGTGGCTGTGTCGGCGTATCAGTGAGCGCTACAACTGGTAGGACGCTTGCCGCAGAATGTACTGCTATAGAGTTAGCGACCGCAGGAGTCACTGGCAGGAGTTTGGCTGCCTCGTTTGTTGGATTCGTTGGTTGGGTGATCGCAGCCTCACTGTCAACAGTTGCGATCACTGGCACTGCGGCTGGGTCGGGATCGGTCGGTGCTAGCGGTTGCGATCGTGATAACACCTCTTGCTCAGATGCTTCTTGCTCGGATACCTCTTGTTCTGATGCTAATGGCTTCGGTGCATCCAGCAGCGCTAGATCATGGCTGAGAATATCCCACAGATTTTCTTTGGACGGTTCTTGTAATGATAGGTCTGCGGCGGGTGTTGTGGTAAACGCCTCTGTCGTGGCGTTACTGACGTGATAAGAAGGGTCACTTGGCTCACTACTAAAGCTCTGCGTCTGAGCTGGTGCTGCATTGTTAGTCACTAGCCGCACGGCAACAGATCGCACAGGGGTTGGATCGCCCTCAAATTCAAACAGAGCAGTGTGCCAGTTCCAGAAGTCAGGAGCAGACTGCTGCACTGCGTTGAGCCAGGGGCGCGGCAACCAGAGCAGGAGCGGTGACTCTAAACAAGAGAGGTAATGCTCGATCTGCTGGAGCGAATGCAAAAACCGCTTTTGCACGGGAGCGGGCTGACGAGTAAGGCGCTCAACGCCCAAAATTTGGAAGCCGGGCGATCGCAATCGTGGCTGGCAACCCTTTGGTGGTGGATACTCAGCCAACCACTCCGCAATCTGTACCATTGGGTTCGGTTCACTCAGGTTGAGGTTCAGGCTCACCAACCGAGGATAGAGCAACCGCGATGGTCGCGACGCTCTTGGCAGTCTGGAGGCATCGTGTTCGTCGGCAATCACCGACAGGCGATGATCTAGAGGTGAGATGACGCTAGCCGAGTCGTCTTGTGGTGCTGGCACAGCATCAGTTGCCAGCAGCTTGGGCGATGGGTACGCCAGTTCTGCATAGAGGCGAGCCGCAATTCGGTTACGCAGTGCCAGGTCATCGCAGACTGCCAGAAAAATTTGTCGGCGCAGACCAAGGCTGAGTGCCAGCTTCAAGCGCAAGTATGCCGTTTGGTTTTGTCCCGAGAAAACCTGAAGTGCGCGATCGCCAGCAGGAGGAGCCGTTAGAGAGCAGTCAGCGAGTTGCATTGCAGATAGTACGCCGGGTCGTACGAAGCCGTCTGTGATTGGAGCGAATACAACTCTTTTCAGCGGCTTGGGCTTCGCTCAGGATGATTGGCTGACATTCCATAAGCCAGCCAGTTGCCCAAAAAAAAACCGGGCGCTTACATTTAGCAAGCTGCCCGGTTCAATTCCATCGTTCATTCTAGAGAGTTTTTTTCTTAAAAACCACCAAAAAACTGATGTCAAAAAGATTGCAATTACGACACAGATGCCGCTACAAAAAGAAGTCCACCAATTAACGCGACTGCTCCAACACTCAGAATGAGGTAGTTACGCTTTTGATTTTGGGTGGGCGGCTCCGCCTGATACATTTTTGGCTCAATCGCAAAATTATTTAACCGACCACCTTCTTCAACGGTGTAACGCATAAGTTAATCCTCAGATATTTCAAGAATTGTAACAAAAAATCAGGGATAACTCACACAGCCAACAAAAAGATTCAGCGATTAGGCTAAATTCTTTGCAAACAACACCGATTGCAACATTGCTTAACTTACTGTCCCCGTTGTTGGCGAGCTTGGGCTGGCGTAGGTTTTGATGGGAATACGCCCTGCTTGATAAGCCAGTCGTCCAGCGATCGCGGCTAAATGCATCGCGCGTGCCATGCCAGCCGGATTTTGCGCCTGGGCGATCGCGGTGTTAATTAGCAGCGCATCGGCTCCCAGTTCCATTGCCTGTGCGGCTTCACTGGGCACCCCAATCCCAGCATCGACCACGACTGGCACCGTGGCATTCTCGATAATGATCCGAATATTGGCGGCATTATTTAGCCCTTGCCCAGAGCCGATCGGCGAACCAAGCGGCATGACGGTCACACAACCCACGTCTTCTAAACGCTTTGCCAGAATGGGATCGGCGTTGATGTAAGGCAGCACGGCAAAGCCTTCTTTAACGAGCTTTTCAGCCGCTTCGAGGGTGCCGATCGGGTCGGGCAGCAGATACTTGGAGTCGGGAATGACTTCCAGCTTGACGAAGTTGTTGTCTTCTTGACCCAGCAGTTTTGCCATTTCGCGCCCCAGACGAGCCACGCGCACTGCTTCGTCTGCGGTTTGGCAACCTGCGGTATTGGGCAACATCCAGATTTTTGTCCAATCCAGCGCGTCCGCCAGCCCTTCATGACCGGGAGCATTGGTTTGCACACGCCGCACGGCAACGGTGACAATTTCGCATTCGCTGGCGGCGATGCTCTGGCGCATTTCGTCAAAGTTGCGATATTTGCCAGTACCTGTCATCAAGCGTGATTTAAAGGTGCGTCCGGCGATCGTCAATTGATCATTGGCAGCGCGGTCTAATGGTCGGTCTAACATTTGCATGGTGATAAATCCTTAACTCGTCGCATCATTAGGGTTATGTCCGAGCGCCTGTAGTTGCGCTTTGAGCCGCTGCACTTCAGCCTCTGCTTGCTGGGCGCGACGTTCGGCAGCATCGGCACGTTGGCGCTCTTGATCAGCGCGTTGGCGTTCGTGGTCTGCCCGCGATCGCTCTTGTTCTGCTCGCTCTGCAATTTGCTCGTAGGTCTCAAAGGGCTGTCCATTAGGACGAATCAGTACAAGATCGCCTTCCGGTGTTAAGCCAAAACAGACGTTTAACCGAGGGCTAACCCAGGCTTCCATTGATTCGATCGCTTCCAGGCGATCGTCCTGACGCAGAAACCCACCCAGGCTGGCGCGATCGGGGTCGTAAATGTAGTATTCCTCTACACCATAGCGCTCGTAAAACTGAAATTTGCGGGTCATTTCGGGGATGGTGTGACCGGGCGCAATCACCTCAAAAACAACGTGCGGTGGTGTATCGTCTTCGAGCCATTGCTGGTAGCTGGCGCGATCGCCTTTGGGTCGGTCAAACACGACCATAGCATCGGGTGCCTGTCGCAGCTTGTTATCGCCTTCAACGGGATACCAGAGCAAATCGCCTGCAACGAAAACCGATGGGTCGTCAATAAACAGCCAATCCAGTCCTTTTTTGATGTACACAATCCACTCAAACTGGATCGTGTTCTCTGCCATTGGCAGTCCGTCTGATTCTGGGTAGATGATGGGCGATGTCGTTACCATTGGCGTTCCTTTCTGCTGCTCTTTCCAGCGTAGATCGTTCCTGCACAGATCACAGCAGAAGTTCTGGTTACGACTTTTGCAACTTTCAAGTATCAGGGTTGCAGACACCTACGTCAAAAATGTCTCGGACGGAGCCACAATCGCTTAGTTTGGCAGCCGCTGCTACGTGTTCGGGTACATGAACCAGAAACGTATAAACAAGCTCCGTGATTTCGTCGTCACTCAGTTGATCGGCTTGCTCCCAGATTTTCGTCATTGCTTCCAAGTCTCTACGCCAATCGGTTATATGAAAGGCGATGTCTCGCGCTGTGTCTATTGGAACTCCAGACGCAGCAAACGCGAGCGCAATTTTGCTTTGCACGATATGACGACTTAACATCTCAGTCATGCTTGTTCCATCTTGTTTGCCAAACTCTCCATTATGAGCGATCGGGGTAAGGTGAGGATGAGTGGTGAGGGGCGATTGTGACTAAGAGAACTTTGCCGCCTGCGTGAAGCTATACAGAGACTTGTAGGATAGCTTCGGTAGAGATATATAGAGCCTTACAAAAAGCTTCAGCGTAGTATTAGTAAGCTTACAAAAACATTGATTCAAGTAGCCCTTTGAGTAACGTTCTATGCTTTCTGTAGTGAGTGCGATCGGGCGAGGGCGATCCAAAGCAGCAGGCAGCTCCGTTGTCTCGGTCTCGGCGCTATACTCAAATCAGCCTTAGATGCAGTGGCTTATTGATAGAAGGAAAGAAAGCTGTGTTAGACGAAACAACGCTTGAGCAACGCCTGTTAACACTTGAAGCAGCCGTTTCCGACCTTCAGCACAAGCTTGAAGAAAAGCCAAACTCTAAAAACTGGTTAGAAAAACTCATTGGCTCAGTTTCTGATGAAGCAGCTTTTCGTGAAGCCCTAGAATATGGGCGCACCTTTCGTCAGGCTGACAAGCCGAATGATGAAAGCGACCAGTAACCATGAAGTATTTGCTTGATACCGATCATATTAGCTTTCTACAGCAACGCCGAAGCCTGGAGTTTGCTCGTTTAATAGCTCGTATCCAACAATTCGAACCTGATGATTTTGCACTGTCGGCTGTTAGTTTCCACGAGCAAGTGCTTGGCGATCATAGATTCATTAACCGTGCCCAAACAAATGTTGATTTAGCCCGTGGTTATGCTTTGCTTCTAGAGATCCTTGATGGTTTTGCTATGGCTCCAGTTTTACCGTTTGATGCCAAAGCTATTGCAGTTTTTGATGGCTTACGACAGCAAGGAATTCGTGTTTCCACGATGGATTTGAGAATTACCGCAATCGCGATATCTCATAATTTAGTCTTGTTAACTCGAAATGTAGGCGACTTTCGTAAAGTGCCAGGATTGGACGGCATAGCGATCGCTCTGACTCAACATTTAACTGCTTTCTGTAATGGGTGTGATCGAGGCAAAATCACACACTAAGAAAGCCAAAACGTTAGGCTTTTCCATCGCTGCTTAAACCACATGAAATTCTTTTAACGCAGGCAGAAAGTTTGCGTTTTCGTGGCTAGAGCGGCTGAGCTTGATGAGTGCAAAGCGCTGGACAGGGGCAAGTGCTGCCCACTGGTCGATCGCGATCGCAGCACTATTTTCCTGAGCTTTTTCCTGCACGCTAGTTGGAATCGTAGACTCATCGAGCCATGCGGGTGCAGGATCGATCGCCAAGTCAGTTGCCACTGTACCTGTTCGCTCTTGAATCAGCTTTTGCAAAAAATGGCGGTAGGCTTGCACTTCGGCTTCAGAGTTGCAGGGTAAAGCAATGAGCGATCGGCGATCGTCCTGGTTAAATTGATTCCACTGTGCCAGTTTCAACTTCACACCGCAGGTATCGAGCTTAAGGCGCACCTGCATCGGCACACAGCGGAGCGATTCCACAAAATCGGCTTCAAATTGAAAAAACTGAGTCATATGCCATCACCAACGTCATACACCTTCTACCCTACACTCCAGCCCCGTCTGACCCTCTCAATCATTAGAGTCATGGTGTCGTGAGCGACGGTTTACACCACGCACAAGCCAATAGCTGATTGCCAGCGATAGCACAGTAAATGCCAGCGCGATCACCTCCAAACCAGCAAGCTTCTCCAAATCCAGAATAATGATTTTTCTAGAGACTGCCACCAGTGATGTTGCAATCACTAACTCGACCTGAATGGCATGATGTTTCAGGTAAGCTGTAATGTTTTCGAGAATCTCTAGTGCAATGAGAACGTTGAGAAATAAACCAAAAATGGTAAAAAGTGCCGTGCCAAGGCGACCGTATGGCTCAGTGGTAAAAACATCTGTAACCAGAAAAAGCAGAAGATCGTAAACTGCCAGCAGGATCACAAAGATCATGGCAATCGACAGCACTTTTGAGATAAACCCTTCAAAGCTTTGCAGCATCTTTGAAAAGCTCTCATCGCTGAAAGCCTTCTGTAGTAAGTGAATGAGCCGTCGCCAAAATCGCATTGCTTGCCTGTCAGTCTTGATGGTGTGAGGATACCCGATGAACCAGATGAGACGCAAATCATTGGTCACGTTTCTAACAGTATCCTGCTGCAGTCACCAGATACCGTAGGGATGCGTCGAATCAGTTCGCTGGAGCATCATTACAGCGATCGTGGTTAGCCAAAGATCAGCCAAACTACAACGGTCGGTCAAGAGGTCGGTCAAGATGTAAAGTAATCTAAACCGGAACACCGCATCGTTTGACACCGTGGATAAGTGATAACTATGACAAGCCTAAGTGAACTGCTAGAGCCGATTGCTGACTGGTTTCGTAGCCTGGGCATTCCAGCACCCATCACCCAATGGGGACATCCTGCCATGATGGGTATTGTGATCTTCGTTATGGGCAGCTATGTTGCCTATGCAGGGTGGCGCGGACGGCTTGCTGCCGATAAAGAAGTGGCTGCCAAAAAACGTGCTGACCATCGCAAGCTAGCGCCCCTGATGTTTTTGTTTCTGGCTTTAGGTTACACAGGCGGTGTGTTGTCGCTGGTCATGCAGCACAAGCCCATTCTCGAAAGCCCTCACTTTTGGACAGGCACGGCAGCGATCGGTCTACTGGCAACGAATAGCAGCCTCTCGCTAGCTGGCTTTTGGGGCGACAAATCTGGCTTGCGGATGCTTCATGCCTATCTAGGCACTGTGGCGATCGGCTTATTGGTTGTGCACACGGCACTAGGCATCAAGCTGGGGTTGTCCCTCTAATAACATTCATGTTTCAGTCCCAGGCTTCTAGTTCTGTAGACCAATAGTTCATCAAGGTTGAAATTTGGGTGCGGCGGGCTTCAAACGTGGCGGCAATCCAGATAAACGCGATGCCTAGAACGATGCCCATTGACCATAACGGCAGCGATTCGCTGGCAAACCGTGCGACTTGTCGGAGCACCTGAATCATAAAAACAGCCGTGCCAACGAAGAGAAAGGCTCGGATACGGAGTCGCAAGCCCGCCAAAATAAACCCAAGCGCGATCGCAATGCTAAGAATGCCTGGTAACAGCAGTGGCGCACCCGCAATACCTACCTCTGCTTGATAAAACGCTGTCAGGCAAACTAGCGCCGCTGCCAAACTTCGTAGCAAATGTCGTCTTTCGCGTTCGTTGGACGAGCGCAACGCTGGATCAATCTGCGTCAAGTACAGCAATGATGCGCTGAACACTGCCGCGTACCAGAGTGACTCTGTTGCACCAATCTGGTTAAGCCAGCGTAAAAGCGCCCAATCTGCCAGCACCACACCGAGGTAGCTCAAGCGCACTTGTCGCGTTACTTTTGCCAGCCACGCGTAAAACGCGGCAGCAATCAACAAGCTCTGAATAGTAGCCATTCCAGCCGTCAAGAGCGACACAGCAACAGGCAAAAGCGCCATCGATCGTCGCCACGGTTCGCGCTGCCAACCCCAACGTTGCCAGGGAAGCTGGTACAGCCCGAATGCCACGCCAGCCGCGATTGCCCCTCCCCACGCCAGCAGTACCGACTCAGGCAACAACTGATGGAGCAGGTAAGCAAGAGCCGCGAGCGCCTCAATGATGCCTGCGTAAGTCCAGGTAAGAAGTGAAGGGGTGGAAGGGTGATGGGGTGATGGGGTAAAGGAGTGAAGGGGGCTTCCTGCCTCATCAACGCTTGCTTCACGCACGGATTGAATACTGTACTCCCGTCTCTCTTCTCCCCTCTCCCCTTGCCACCGCTCGTTACCCATGACTAGCGCATAGGCTGCTAGGGTAGCCGTAACGCTAATCCACAGCCATGCACCAGAAGCACTGAGCGAACTAGCAATCGCTGTGGGTAGAAGTGCGCTGCCAAAGCCCCAATGCAAATGCGCGATCGCCGCAACTTCTTGAGCCGTCAGCCGCAGGTAGGGAATGAGCCACCGTTGCAGTAGCCGATTGGCGATCGCGATCGCGGCAGCTAGACCTGCAAGTAACACAATGCCGTCGCCCGCCCTGCCTCCCTCTGCCTGCAAAAGCTGGTAAACGAGCAATTCATAAGCGGCGATCGAACTAAACAATAGCGACAGATACACCAATAACCTAAAGGGCTTTCGTCGCCCGACACCAATGCCCACTAGTGCGGCTGCCAGGGTAAAAAGACCCGTCGTAGCAGTGAAAGAGCGGTGTTGGATCAGCAAGCCAACGAGCGCATAGAGGAGGGGGATAATATGCCAGCTAGAAAAAGGTGAGGGAATGGAGGGGTCAAGGGATGAAGGAGTGGAAGCAACAGAGGGCTGACTGTCGATCGCTGACCGCTGAATTGCGGCCCCTGGAACGCCTCGGCGAACGAGCCACCAATCCCCCAGCAGTTGCGTTCCCAGTCCGAGTGCCAGGTTCGTGATCGCGACAGCATCCAATGCTTTCCCCGTGAGCGCCAAGCTACCTGTAACAACAAGCTCCAGGCTCCAGGCGATCGCGTAGAAGCTAGCATTCTGAGGTTGCCTCCAGGTGCGGTAGCCTGTTGCCACTAGCAGCAGCACAGCTACAGAAAGGTACTGCCAATCAGGTTCTTCCAGCCCGCCGTAAATGACCAAATGACAGAGCGTAAGCAGGAGCAAAGTTCCAACAGCCACTGCGATCGCCCATCTGTCAGTTGCCTTTCGATAAAGAGTTGCCAGGACGGTAGTGCGGCGCTGCAACCAACCCCACAAGAGCCAGAGGAGGAGAACGGCGATCGCCAGCAGGTTAATGCTCAACTCGATCGTAAGCTGATCCGTCAATGCTTCATAGATCGCAACGGCAGCAAACGCTAATCCAAAGCCCACCGTAACAACGGCCACTGCCAACTGCCGTAGTTGATGCGTGTTAATCAACAGCAGTACGGTAGCTGTTCCCAGACCGATCAGCCGTTCTGGGGCCGAATCAAACAGGAGTACCTGCACCAGAAAGAGCGCTACGACGCTAAACCCGCTTGCCAGCCGTTGCTGTGCCAACCCTCTGCGACTACCCAGTACAGTCAGCGCGATCGGCGTGATTAACCACATCAGTCCCCCTGTCATGCCATCGGTCAAGAAGGCATTTCGCAACAGCAGGTAGCTGCTAGCTGACAATACAAGTCCCAGGTGCCAGGTGCTTTGCTGCCAGAGCTGCTTGGCAGTAAGGGACTGCGGCACCGTGGAGGGAGTATCGGGTGCCGAGTGCCGGGTAGCAGGTGGCGATGGCAGGATGAGACTAACCCCCCATTCCACAACCATGCCAATGAGCAACAGACCGGCCCAGGTATTGAGGTTCAGATTAGGGAAGCATACGTGAATAAGAGCGGCGATCGCTGCCACACCAGTGGCATGAGTCAGATAAACCAGGGGTAATTCAGGACGGGTGCGTCCTCGCAAAACGCTGATAAGAGCGAGAGTCGATAGCGCTAAGTTGCACGATCGCGTCAGCCCATTGCCAAAACTCACTGCTGCCAGGGCAACACCGAGGATCAGCGCCAGCAGTTCTGCCCGTTGTGCTAAAGCTGCTTGATGCCAGCGACGTAGGCGAAACGCCAGCCACACGGTCAGTACTAGATAGGGAAAAAACCACAGACCCAGCAGTGAGATCGGCATCGCCTCCGATCCCGCGAAACGGACGCTCGTGGCAATGAGGCGCTGCTGCCAGTCAGGTGAAATGACGCGCCACAGCAACCAAACAGCTTGCAGCCCCACTAGCCACCCTGCTGTCAAATATTGCCCCTGCCCCGATCGCCACAGTCGATCGCCCAGTAGCCATAGGCTCAAGCCACTAATTGCGATCGCCTGCCAGGGTGGTGTCACGGTCACTGCGATCAACCAGCCTGCTAGCAGGAGCCCTGTCCCGCCACGTTGCCAACTGAGGCGACTTGCATCCCGTCGTCCTAGCCAGCACAGTAACCAGCCACAAATGCCGATCGCTAACCCCAAACGGTCGATCGACACTCCTGCTGCAAAAACGGCACGACCAAGCAGTAGCAGTGTGGCAATCGCGATCGTGATGGTGGAAAGGGTGAGGGAGGGTGAGGAGGAAGGGGTGGAAGAGTGAAGGGGTGAGGGAGTGTTTGAAGACTCCAGTGCTTCCTGTGTTTGAGATTCCCTACTATCAGCACTACCAGATACAGAACTGTCAGATATTGCTGCTGGCTCTGAGTCCTGCCCACGTTCGGCTGAACGCTTATGTCGAAGCCCGGCTCCTAGCTCTCGCTCTTGATAAACCAGTGCGATCGTTGCCCCGATCGTCCCCACGTACGTTGCTACAAGTGGAAAACCTGTCCAACCCCAGCCCCAATGCAACCAACTGAGCGCGATCACTACTCCTAAAGGTAGCCATACTCGCAGCCCAGAGTCCGCACCTCGGCTCCCTACTTCCGCTCTCAGCAGTTGCACCGTAATGCCTGTTAGCACTAATGCTGCGATCGCTGCCGCCACCCAACCCAGCCCGCTTTGCCACAAGCGGAACCCGTCCATCGTCCAAAAGTTGACTGGAATAATCAGCAGCGTCGCGACCTGGAGCATCCGTGCTGTCAAATGCAAATTGGGTTGTCGCCCCGTCCAAACACTCGCCGCCCAAAAAGCCAGCGTATAAGCAAACAAAAGCCCGTATTGTGCGACTGGAGAGAAGTTGCGCCACTGGGTTGCTGCCAGCACCCCTGATGACACCACCACCATAAAAACGCCCAGGAACAGCAGCCAGATGACGCTGACCTCTGCCATAAATGACTGGATACTGCGTGCGACCACATTGGGCGATCGCTCTTTTGCCGCACTTGCCCCCACTGGCTCGGGTACTGCTTCCGTCGCAAAATCATTGGCGATGGCAAACGTCTTGTCGCCCGATCGCACTGCAACTGACTCGGACAGTAGACAGGTGAGATGATCCTCGCAAAGCTGCCGCACCGTTTCATCCGACAGCAGCCCCAAACGCAGCCAAACGTCTAGCCCTTCCAAAATGGCTGGGTGCGTTGAGCGAACAACCAACTCAAAAATAATCGGGCGATCGAGGGGGGAAGCCATTGTCGTTTAATGCTGCACGGATTAAGGCTGCTGGAATGACTTTAAGATCAAAACCAACTGTTATCTTACTTTGCTTAAAGGATGACACTCGATTCTAGTTACAGGTTCTACAGACAGCTCAAAGCTGGTTAGTTAAGATGATGAATTGATCAGCAGAAGCTTCAAAGCGATTGGCGTGCGATCGTCTGTACTCCAACGCACTAGGCTTTCAAACGAACTAAGCCTTTAGACTGCTCAAGTGTGCTTTTCTAAAGCGTTTTGGGTTCTTTGTAGAAATATGAGAAAAATCAGGGGTTCCAACACGTTATGACTACTGTCGCGATCGACGTTAACCGCTATTTGCATCAAAAAAAGCCGCTGTGGAATACGCTAGCGATCGCTTACACGCTGGTGAGCTATGTGGGCGGTATTGCACTGTTGCTGCTGCCAAACGGCTGGCTAAATGCTGTAGGAGTAGTCTTTTTGACTCACAGTCTGCTTTGTTCGGCATATTTGGCGCACGACTTCATGCACAGCGCTATTTTTGAAAGCAAGGCGTGGAATGTTGCTTTTGGTAACCTGATGCTCTGGCTCAATGGCGGTTGCTATGCCCGTTTTGAGGACTTGGCACGGCTGCATATTGCCCATCATGTCAATCGAGTTGATTTTTGCCGCTTTGACCTGGTGACGTTTTTGCAAGGAATGCCTGCGCCGGTGCGATCGCTGCTGCTGGCATTGGAATGGCTCTACTTTCCCGCACTAGCATTTTTGTTGCGTCTCCGCTCGATCATTGCACCGTTTTGGGACGAGGAGCGTAAAGATGAGCGCTGGCGGAACACTTTTACTTTGCTGATCCGGGGCGGACTGTTCACACTGTTGGTGATCGTGTCACCGAAAGCGCTGTTGCTCTACTTTTTTGCGTATATCGGAATGCTGACCGTCCTGCGGTTTGTCGATGCGTTTCAACATACCTATGAGGTGTTTCCCGTTGGCAGCGAGATTCCAAAGCGTGATCGTGCCCACGAACAGGCAAATACCTTCTCAAACGTAGTGTCGTTGCGCTATCGGTGGCTCAATTTGCTCTTGCTAAACTTTGGCTACCACAACGCTCACCATGAGTTGATGAAGTGTCCCTGGTACAGTCTGCCTGACCTCGATCGGGATTTGTTTAACGGTGACGAAGTACACTACATCACCTTGCCCGCCTTGTTGGGTAACTATCATCGCTATCGCCTTTCGCGCCTCTACTCCGGGCAGGGTCATGGTGTCAATGACCAGGGCGAGCACAGCCTAGAGACATTCTATGGTGCGATCGAGGTATCCTTTCTGGTGTTACCTGCTTAGGTGCATTTGTGACCCAGTCTAAAGTTCGGGCATCTTTGCCAGGTATTGGCTTTGGCATTGCTACAGCACTCCTGTTTGGTGGCACTACGCCTCTAGCAAAGCTGTTTCTTAACAATGTGCAGCCATGGATGCTGGCAGGTCTGCTCTTTTTGGGCGGTGGGTTGGGGCTTTTGCCCATTTATATAGTTCGCACTTATCTCCTTCGTCAGCAGACTGACACCTCCGATCGCTTGCAGCAGCGCGACTGGGGCTGGCTAGCAGCTTCCATCTTGACTGGCGGTGTCATTGCACCTGTGCTGCTAACGTTGGGCTTAGTAAACACAACGGCAGCGGCAGCCTCTTTGCTGCTGAACTTTGAATGTGTCTTCACAGCAGTGTTGGCATGGACGCTGTTTGGGGAGCGCTGGCAGTGGCAGGTTTTTCTGGGCATTGTGGCGATCGTAGCGGGAGGCATTGTGCTGGCTCGTGCCGAGCACTCGGGAGTAGGGATGACGTGGGGCGCACTGCTGATTCTGGGAACCTGCTTTCACTGGGCGCTGGATAGCAATTTCACTAGCAAAGTCGCGACGAAAGATCCCATCCAGGTCGCCATGCTGAAAGCAGGTCTCGCTGGCAGCGTGAATGTGGCGATCGCCCTGTTGCTGGGACAACAGCTACCAGCGCTACCCGTCCTATGTAGCGTTTTAGTCGTTGGCTTCTTTACCAGTGGGCTAACGCTGGTTTGCTTTGTCATGGCGTTGCGACATCTGGGTGCGCCGCGTGCCGGTGCCTACTTTGCTCTGTCACCCTTTGCTGGAGCCACCGTTTCAGCACTGTTGCTTAGGGACAATATCAACACTTCGTTCGCGATCGCTGCCGTTTTGATGGCAGCAGGAGCCGGTTTATGTGCAAGAATCACAGATTAGTCTTAGGAGGTAGAACTGCTTCTGTATCGTTGTTTGAATCTGTAGCAGCGCCATTTTGAGGGCAAAAGTTGAAACGGCGATCGAGGGATGTAGGCAGTTTGCCGTTTTAGCCGTTAAAATAATGAAAGGTTCTTCTGCGACGTTGGTGACTGCCAATAACGTTTTTTGATCTATTCCTTTTGAACATGGGAACCGACCGCTGGGCGGCAGTATACCGGGCTTGTACTCGGAAACTTTAAGTCACAGCACATTGGTACCCACCTGGTGTTTTAACCAGGTCAAAAACTGAGGTAAGACGGCGTTGCGGGGAGCCTTAACAAGTTTTTTGGGATAGGGGCGCATGAAAATGTGCCCCTATTTCTTTTTAAACCGTTGGCTTAAATCGTTTGGAAATGTGGTACGGATGCTGGCTGGTATCAACACTGAATCGAGCGTTCTCTAAGTCAAACTTCAAGCTAAATTTCACGGCTGCAAGAGACCTACTGGTGTAGCTATATTGTTAGAAATCTTCATCATAGAGAGGAGAGGTTAAGCGTTGACGTTAAACGCGGCGCTAAGTAGGAGGGCTAAATTAAGCATTGCTTAGAGACCAGGTTTTGACTGCGCTCAACCAACTTACATATAGAACGGAGAGCATTGAGACTTCGACGTGAGCTTTCGACCTGAGTGCTCAAGCTTCGGCGTTGAGTTTAGCCGAAACGTTGAACGCGAAGTCGAAAGGCAGCTTATCAGTAATTACGCCCAGCTATTGAGTAACATCTTTCCTTCGCTGCTGGCTAGATAAAACTCATCTTATTTAAGGTGAGTTTGTAGCTGGTTGACTGGCAAAGCGCCCTCACCTTCATCCGCTTGCTTGAATGCCCAAACGATTAGAGTGAAGGCAATACGGGTAAGGCTTAGGAAAGAGTTGCCAGCCCATCAGATTCGTTAGATAGAGGACAAGTCTTGAAAGTTTTTAGCACTCTAGAGCCAGCAACCCGCCGCAACCTGTTGCTCTTGTTTGCCGTTGGGTTACTGTTCTGGGCAAGTTTGGCAGCGTTACTGCCAACGCTACCGCTTTACATTCGTGATGTTGGCGGCACAAAGTCTCAGATCGGTGTAGTGATGGGAGCGTTTGCGGTTGGGCTGCTGTTGTTTCGTCCGTGGCTAGGACAGTTAGCCGATCGCCGGGGTCGTCAGGTGGTGTTATTGATTGGTCTAGTTGCGGCGGCGATCGCACCGCTTGGCTATCTGGCAACCCAATCGATGCCACTCCTGATTGCGGTTCGGGCGTTTCATGGACTCAGCATTGCAGCCTTCACTACCGCTTACAGTACGCTAGTTGTGGATCTATCGCCACCGTTAAACCGGGGTGAGGTGATTGGCTACATGAGCCTGGTGAATCCAGTTGGAGTGGCAATTGGACCTGCGATCGGTGGCTTTTTGCAAGAGTGGGCAGGGTATACGCCGCTCTTTTTGCTATCAACTGGATTAGGGGTTATGGGGTTTGTAGGCGCCCTATGGATTCAAGCACCTGTACCTGTTGCGCAACCGATAGCAAGCACAAGCAAAACAACCCTTTGGCGCTTGCTGTGGAGTCCACGGCTGCGAACGCCCACGCTGACATTGATGCTTGCAGGGATGGCGTTTGGCGTTTTGAGTACATTCGTGCCGCTATTCATTCAAGAAGCTGGGGTCAACCTTAATGCGGGGCTATTCTATACGGCAGCAGCCGTCGCAAGCTTTAGCGTCCGGCTGTTAACAGGGCGTGCCTCCGACCGCCACGGGCGGGGGCGGTTTATTACGCTTGGTCTGCTGCTATATGCCGTGACAATGCTGCTGTTGTGGTCTGCTCGCAGTACGGGTGTTTTTCTGCTGGCTGGGCTGCTCGAAGGGGCAGGTATCGGTATCTTTTTGCCGCTGATGATTGCGCTGGTTGCTGATCGCTCGGAGGCGCACGAACGGGGACGAGTTTTTTCTCTATGCGTCGGTGGTTTTGATCTCGGCATTGCGATCGCCGGTCCAGCACTGGGGCTCTTTGCTGAACAAATTGGCTACCGCGGGCTGTTTGGGCTGTCGAGTGGTCTAGTCTTCCTGTCTGTGATCGTTTTTGTGACTCAGAGCAGCAAGACGTTAAGCCAATCGCTCCGTTTTGCGTTCGGTGAAGGTAGAGACTTTTACGCGCTTCCTCACGGCAAGTAGTTAATCGTAGTTAGTCAAGTCTGCCTTAACAGAACACGACAGACGGCGCTACGACCGAATGTCGCCATGAGTTAAAGAAACAGCGAATGATCCGGTTCTTCGGGTCGTTCTTCTGAAGCTAGAGAGTGCGCATGTTCACTATCCTCCGCCTCAGTGGCAGTAAAGTCGCTTAGATTAGTCTCAGCGACTCCCAAGCGATGAATTTGGATTTGGTGTAAACGAGGACCTTCAGCCGAGATGATGGTGAACTCAGCATCGCCGTAGTGCAAGTTTTCGCCAAGCTGTGGAATTTTTTGGAGCTGAAAAAGGACAAAGCCGCCAAGCGTCTGGTAATCATCGGCTAACGGCAATTCCAGATTTAACGCCTCATTGACTTCCTCTAGGTCGATTTGCGCCTGGACTAGGAACGTTCGCTCATCCAAAATCTGAATGCTTGCTGTATCATCATTGTCAAGTTCAGCCGTATCGCCCAAGATTTCGGCAATTAGGTCTTCGATCGTCACCAAACCTGCTGTACCACCATATTCATCAACGACCATCACCATTGGCTGGCGCGATCGTTGCATCAGCGGTAGTAGCTCACTCAGCAGCATATATTCTGGTACAAACCGAGCGGGACGCAACCAGTCTCGAATAGGGCTGTCCAGGTTGAGTGCTTCCTGCGCGAGTGGAGCAGCTAACTCCCGAAAATGAAGCAGTCCGCGCACATCGTCCAGTGACTCACCCACTACTGGATAATGCGAGTGACCTGACTCGGCAACTTCTTCGAGAAACATCTTGAGTGTGGCATCGTAGGGAATGGCAGCAATACTAGTACGCGGCACCATGACTTCACCTGCTGACACATCGCCAAACTCAAAGACATTGCGTAACAACTGCCGCTCTTCCGCTTCCAACCCAGTGGACTCGCTCGACATGGCAATGATGAGTTGAAGTTCTTCCGGCGTCACCTGATTTGACCAGCCCTGTCCGGTATATTGAATGCCGCCCAACCGTAGCAGCAGCCGAGTCGATTGGTTCAAAATCCAGATAAACGGGTGAAAGATGCGGGCGATCGCCAGACTAGGAGCCGCAAGAGACCGCGCCAGTTGCTCTGAATACAGGAGTGCGACAGCCTTAGGGCACAACTCACCCAGCACAATTTGCAGGTAAGCAAGCAGCAAAAACGTGATGGGGATGGCGATCGAATGAGTGAGCACATGCCGATTGTTTTCTGCTAGCGGTAGCTGGCTCAACGAATTGGAAACCAGGCCTGCCATCGCACTCTCCCCAATCCAGCCTAGCGCCAAACTTGAAAGCGTAATACCCAGTTGGGTTGTAGACAGTAAGCGCTCAATACTTTGCTGTAGGTTCTGTACAGTGCGTGCCTGAAGATCACCGGCATCGACAAGCTGATTAATGCGCGATCGTCGCACAGAAACCATTGAAAACTCAGCCGCTACAAAGAACGCATTGATAGCAATCAGCAGCAGCACTGCTGAAAGACGCGCCACTATATCTGACCAGGTGAAATTCGTCGTAGGGGGGGTAATTAACCCGATCGGGATGACGAAACGATGAACGACAAAGCTAAGGGGCAAGCAGCCTATCAGGTGTAGCACGGTCGAAGGATCTCTCCTAGAGGGGTATGGAGCGAGAAACTTCTACCGAACAATCGGTACATTCGGTAACTGAAGCTGAAGCTGCTTGTCAGGATAGCTGCTGAGGGAAAGAGCGACGTTTTTTACCCCTTCAAGGGACGTAGCAGGAATGCTAATCGTGCCAGGAAAAGCACCGCTAGACGCTGGCAGTTCCGCAGGCAAGCCATCAGTCGTGGCTTTAAGGGTTTGCCCTTTCTCATCCGTGATCGTCAACGCATCGTAGACAAACTGTACTGGCTGCTGACCTTCATTGCGAAGGCTAACCGTCAAGACAAAAAGCTCTCCCTGTTGACGCGCCGATTTAACTTCTAGTACAACTTCCTGGCTTTTAGTGGTCAGTGGAAACTGCGGCACCGCACCTTGAACGATCGGTGCTTTTGCAGCGGGCGGTTCAGGCGGGCTAACCTTTGAGCCTTTCGCCGCACTGCCATTCATGCGGGCTTTAACATTAGTAATAATTGTGTTTTCTGGCAAAACAGTGAGTCCTTCTCGCCGAGCAGCACCTGTTTGCCCCCCAGCCTTGTTGTTCGTGGGGCGAGTATCTGGTTGCGTAATGCCTTTGAGTGCTTCTCGCCCTAGCGCAGTGCCCCACGAAGCGCTGATTAATCCGGCGGCAACCATCGACACCAGAAGAATCAAGGTCAGTGCTACGGTAGAATTCAGTTTCATGAGCTGGTGTTGGGTAGGCTGAGGGCAATGAGCTGAGGGTAAGAGCGCTAGCTAATACGTTAATGGCAATCGCTCTAATTCTAGACACAGACGCTCATGATGCAGCATAAAATTTTTAAACGACTAGAATTTTGCAGTAAAACTTTGAAGATAGAGGCATTGACCCTGTCCTTCTCAGAGAACCAAAGCGTAAACCAGGAACGGCTGAGGCAAGTCAAAAAAATCGAGGTACAATAATGGCACCCAGGGTTGGCCGAGCGGTTTAGGCAGCGAACTCATAATTCGCCCCAGGCAGGTTCGACCCCTGCACCCTGGATCCGCAAGTTCAGCATCAAACGTATAGACCTAAACACATAGGGACGCAGAGCGAAGGCTTTCCTCACTCTGCGTCCCTATAGCTTATTACCCAAGAGCCTTACAACAAACGATCGTGGTTCAAGCGTAACCTACCAGAGTGCGGGCACTTGGGGTCTTGTTTGCAGTGGCGTTGGTCTCGGTGGAGTAGAGTCGATAGGAGAAAAAGTCGTTGCTGGCGGCAGCGCCGTTTCAACTGGCAGTTCTCGAATGGATAGATTAAATTGGTTGGGCAGATCAGGCGTACGAACCACAGGACGGCTTGACATCTGACGCGCCAACAGATCCTGGTAGAAGTCAAAGATTGCTTTGCCATCACGAGCAATTTCATTCTCTGGGAAAGAATTGCGGATGAGAATGCCAGGACCAAAGATATAGCTTACCTGTCTGGGAATGGAGCGATTGCGGAAATAGTCGCGATCGTTGGAAAACTGTATGTCGCTTAATTGATCAGGTATGTTGTTGGGCACCCCAGTAGTAGGAAGGTCGAAGTCTTGCTGTGCACTCACGGCTGAAGCAGTAACAGTAGAGAGTGCTATGACTGCGAGCCCAATAATTGTACTCTTGTAGCTGATGCCCATAAAATCACTCCTCAATAGTTTGATCTGTGGATATTTGCGCTTAAAACTAAGCTAAGACTCGGATGGCTGATCGTTAAGCTGGTAACTCAAAATCAGTTGGTGACTCAAAACGGTTAGGCTCAGACGCTTTGTATCCGATTGCTATCACCGCACTTGCTAATCTATTGATTGCAGTCTACCCAAACTTATGCCCTAGTCTGCATCAATTCTACTGAGTTTACGCAAATCTATGACCAAAATTGATCGATCATTAACCGATGCGCCGCAGTCGATTGCGACCGTTGATCTAAGTACCTTGCGCCAGCAACTTTTGGATTTATTTTGTCAGGTTGCTTATCAAGAAGGAGACTTTTTACTCACCTCCGGTCAACGGGCAACCTACTACATTAACGGCAAGCAAATTACGCTTCATCCCCAGGGCGGTTTGGCGGTGGGTCGTTTGTTGCTGCCGTTGCTGCCCGAGGGAACGCAAGCGGTGGCTGGGTTAACGTTAGGAGCCGACCCTATTGTGACGGCTGTCAGCGTAGTGGCTGCCTATGAGGGGCGATCGCTGCCTGCCCTAATCATCCGCAAAGAAGCAAAGGGGCATGGCACTCGCGCCTATATTGAAGGTCCTGGCTTGCCGGAAGATAGCGCGATTACAGTGTTGGAAGACGTTGTTACCACTGGGCAATCTGCACTCAAAGCGGTAGAACGCTTACAGCAAGCGGGCTATCAGGTGAACGGTGTAATTTCGCTGGTCGATCGTCAGCAGGGTGGCGCGGAGCTTTACCAAAAGGTTGGTCTACCTTTTCAGGCTATTTTTGCGATCGCAGAAATCCAACAGCGATCAGCAGAGTTAAGGGAGCAAGCAACAGCAAGTTAAAACGTTACATTGTCTTACAGAATGGTTCGCCAGCCTAAACGCTCCAGATTTTGACGCTGACCGCAAACAATAGTGTTCGTACTTGGGCAAACAATAGTGACGCTTTGATGGAGGTCAATGGTGCGGATGTAGCAGTCCGCTGCTTGCTTTATATATCGATCGCACACTACTTTCTGTCCAACTTTCCAGCTCATTACAAACGTCTGCACATTACTTACTGCTAGCAGCATAGAGTGGGTTACAGCTGGAGCGCATCCTGCGATCGTCCACCGTTTAGGTAGTTTGGTGTTGCTACAGTCAGGTGGTTCGTTTCGTTGTTTGCCTACGGCTCCGGCTTGAATTAGTTAAATAGTACTGAGTATTGCTAAACTTGCTTGTCTTTATAATTGGAATTAAGTAGTGCCTCAACATCGTACTCGCTTTAACCTTCTTCAAGCTTTACGCTTCTTTGCGGCATTGAATGTTGTTATCCTTCACAGCGGGTACTACATCAAAGTCAACGGAAATCGCTCCGAAGCTTTCCTGCTTCTTTTCAATGAGAGAGTGCTTGGCTACAGCGTCTTCCTATTCTTTGCCATTAGCGGTTTCGTGCTCATGCCCACCTTGGAGCGATCTACCACTACTCAATTCTTGGTACAACGCTTTTTGCGGATTTACCCAGCTTTCTGGGGTGCAACTTGTCTTTTTGCTGCCGCGCACTTTGTAATCTTTAAAGAACCAATAGCTCTTGATTGGCGATCACTAATCCTACTGCCGCTTGGTGTTTTACCCTACCCACTTGGGGTCGAGTGGTCCCTGATATATGAAATTTTCTTCTACCTAATGCTGGCAGCACTCTCTCTTCTACGTTCCCGTTTACTATTTAACTTAGCTCTAGCTTTCTGGGGGCTGATTATTTTAGTAGGCTACTTTACTGTGGGTTCACTTCTAACACAACCACTGCCAACTTGGAATATTATTCCTTTCTCACTCATGAATCTGTCCTTTATTGCTGGTATTGTTTCTTATCAGCTCTATTCTTACATCATCCCGTACCGTTGGTTATTGTTGCCAGTTTCGCTTGTCAGTTTGTGTATTGCTCGTTTTAGCTCCGACCCGCTCCTGGTTTTCTCAGGACTAGCGATTGGTTGTGGATCTCTGGTGACTTTTGCTGCGGCTCAGGCTACGGTAAGAGATTTGAGCGCTAAGTCTTTTTTAGTAAAACTGGGTAATTATTCTTACGGTACGTACTTGCTGCACGTACCTGTGCTGCTGCTAATAATCAAGCTATCGACACCACGGGTATCTACTTGGATACTATCTGTCCTCTGCATTATATTAGCTTTACTGGTGGGAGCTATATTTGGGTGGATCGAGCTGAGACTCTATCAAAAGACTAAACATTTCATTACTGCTAAAAAACGAGATTGACTGAATATTACATAAATAAATTTAAGAGGCATCAACTATAAGCAATCTGAGTTGGGGCGTTACCATTGTGACTAAACATGACTACTGTAGCACTCCAGGGGTAGCGACGTTTATAATAAGCGCCTCACCGATAGAACTGCCATATATTTGCCAGTTCTATTTCTTTCTTATATGTATCCGCTAATTCGGACTCAAAAGTTTAGTGGTTTAACCTCTAATCAGTGTTTCAGCTTCTATACAATAGAGTTTCAGCTATTCAGTCAAATGGCTGAAATGGCTGAATATTACGGACAAAGTTATTCAGTTATTATAATCTCGTTAGGGTTATCCAGAGTTAAACGATCAAACCACGATGAGGTTGCTCGGTCTTGGGTTAAAGTGCTTCTTCAAATTGAAGAAACGCTCATTCAAAATGGCATCTTGGATGATGAATTTGTTTTCTACGTGCTGAAAAAGAAGTAGCCCTAAAGTAATGACGTTTTCACTTATGGCTCTCTACTAATATTTGAGCGTAGACAACTCCTAAAGCGACCATAACCAGATCGAAGACATTCGATCGTGCTTTGGGTAAGTTGTTAGGCAATCTATGATAGTGACGGTTGCAGCACCAGAGCGCTATCACCAGCTTATAATCACTTCTTTACTGCCCCACGGAGTAATCGTCTTAGCGACCTATTAGTGAGCGCTTGCTAGGGTGACACAGCTGATAGCTAACGCTGTGTTGTGGCTTTTAGCATGCTGAAACAACCTTCCTCAATCTGATCAACGGTGTTGAGGCGCTGCAACACTAGCGCCGTCTGCTAATATATTTAAGTTGTTCAGGTTGATAGCATCGTTGAGTCAGTCCATAGACCTGCCCAAGGTAGACGATTTTTTACAAGAACTGGCGACCATTCAGCAAACAGGCGCGAAGCGCATTGCGCTGCTAGGCTCTCGTCACGTTCCCATTACGCATCAGAACTTGATTGAAATGATGAGCTACGCTCTGGTGTTAGAGGGCAACCGCTTAATTACGTCTGGTGCTACAGGCACAAATCAGGCGGCAATTCGAGGTGCGATGCGGGCAGACCCAGCGCTGCTAACGGTAATTTTGCCGCAAAGCATGGAACGCCAGCCGCGTGAATCGCGCGAACAGTTAGAGCAAGTCATGCATCTGGTGGAAAATCCTGGCAACAATACCCTGTCTTTGGCAGAAGCAAGCGCACTCTGCAACTCTGAAATCATCTCGCGCTGTCAACAGCTTATTTGTTTCGCCTTTCATGACAGCCAAACTCTCCTCACAACCTGTCATGAAGCCGAAGACCAGCGCAAGATCGTGACGTTGTTTTACTTCGATTAGGCGATCGCTCAAGCGCTTGCGCTTGCCGTGGCTACCTAGTTCTTTCAGAACGTTGGGAGGCTGGTGTTTAGAAGCGCTCCTTCATGCCTCGTAAACGGGCGAAGGTCTGGATGTCATTCTCAGCGTTAACAATACCTCGTAGCCCCAGATCATCCCACCGCAAAAAGGGATTGGTGCGCTTCTCTACACCTAAATTTGACGGAATAGTGGCTTCGTTATGACTACGAGCAGTTCTCACCGCTGCTAACCGCTCTTGTAACGCTATATTTGCGCGATCGACTGTCAGAGCAAACTCCAGGTTCTTCAACGTGTATTCATGGGCGCACCACATGCGCGTTTTGTCTGGTAAGGCGCGGAGTTTACTCAGGGAATCGACCATTTGCGTTGGCGTGCCTTCAAACAGCCTGCCGCACCCACCTGCAAACAGCGTATCGCCACAAAAAAGCTCGCCTGGTTCGTCCACTGTAGTGGGCGCAAAGTAGTAGGCAATGTGAGCGCGAGTATGACCGGGTACAAAGAATACTTCGGCGCTGCGGTTAGCAAAAGAGACACGATCGCCCTCCTGCAAAAAGATTGTTTGTCCGGGTATTCTGCCCCGGTCTTCTGCCCCACCATAAACGATAGCCTCAGGAAACTGCTGCAAGAGTCTAGTGTTGCCGCCCACATGATCTGAATGGTGGTGCGTATTGAAGACTGCCACTAGCGTTGCGCCCAGCTCTTTCAAGCGTTCTAGCACAGGGCTTGCTTCAGCCGGATCGACAACAGCTGCAATGTTTTGCTCTGGCTCATGCAGCAAAAAGATGTAATTGTCAGAGAGCGCCGAGAGCCGATAAACCTGCATGGCTAAACATCCTAAAGTAGTTGCTACCCGCTTACCTTAGCAAACAGGTGAGAAAACGCGGTGGCGGAGCATTGCCATAACTTCATTAATGCTTCATCATGCTGACCCCTATGATCGCACAGTCTCCATAGAACTATTGCTACAAGAGGCTTAGCGGTGGGAATAATCAATCTACTAGCAACTACTAAGGGACACGGATTAAAGACACGAATTAAATAGAGTTACATTCTTCACATGAAGGCGCGGCATTGTGATGCCCCTACAGCTTGTGAGGTCTACAGATATTTAATTCAGCATCCTATAATTCAGAACCCTAAAAACGCACTGGGTTAAAAAGGGAGCATCATGCGGAGCATTCAAGGTCAGCCAAAGGCAACACTTTATCAACTGGTTGATCACATTCTTGCGGCTGGTGAAATAAGTCGGCAGGATCATCTGCAACTCACCTCCATTCTGCTGGCTGAACAAAAACTTCTGGATAGCGAACGCAACAAAATCAACCGCATTTTCGATCAAATCAGTACTGGTCGTCTAAAACTGATTAATTAAGCAGCCTTACGTTCCGATGCCTCGGTGTTTTGATCACTGTGTAGATGGGGCGTTGCAAGCAACGCCCTTTTTTTGCCTATTTTGAGGTTCTACTTTTTGAGGTAGTTGCGGGCTTCCTGGGCGACCTGCTCCATGTCGTCTTGAGCCAGTGTTTCTAAAGTGGCTTGACCCGTCGCATGATCCAGGTGGGCGAGTGCCTGCACGACTCGATAGCGGATTTGCCAATCGGGATTAGTTGCAAACGGGATGAGCAGTTGAATGGCGCGATCGTCGCCTAATTCGCCTAAAGAGCCGATCGCTGCCGTTTGCAGTAGCTCGTTATCAGACTTCAGCGCTTCTTCTAACAAACCAAACGCCCGATTGTCGCCCAGTTCGCCTAACGTCGCTACAATGCTGAACTTCACCAACCATTCAGAGGTCGTGTGATAAAGCTGTTGCAGATCATCAAACACCTCAGTTAACTGGAGTGCCCCGATCGAATCAGCAGCGGCTGCCTGCACGTCTGTTTCTTCGTCACGCAGGCGCTCGCGTAGGATGGTTGCCACCTGAGGCAAATCTTGCTGTCCCAGCGTAGACAATTGACTGACTGCTGCGTAGCGTACACGCGGGTTGCTATCTTGAATGGCAACCTGAATTAACTTAAAGCCGATCGACGGTTCCAATTGTCTGATTTGGTTCACTGCTCGCAAGCGATCGCCAAAATCCGACGACTCCAACAACACGCCAACCGATTCAGGTGTAATACTCATGCTGATCAATCTCGTTTTTTAATAATGATTTATGGGTGAGGAGGACCGAATGAGGAGTCAGTAGTGAATGCTCAGAAGCAAACTAACTCAAAACCGTCCCCTAGCCGTCCTGCTCTGCTGCCATAACCCGAATCACGTCACCACGGGTAAGAATGCCAACCACTTGCCCTTTAGCATCCAGCACTGGCAGACGATGAATTTTATGGTCGTGCATGAGTTGTGCGGCTTCCCGTAGCGATTTTTCAGGAGTGACAGTAATCGGCTTTTGGCTCATGACTTCCTTAACGGTTTGCCCCAATGCCTTATGCAAGTCGCGCTCGTATTGTCCGGGGTTCTCTAGATAGATCACACTGTCTAGCAGCATGATATAAGGCGGCTGTTTTACTCCGGTTTCGCGCCACATAAGGTCAGTTTCAGAAATGACCCCAACAAGTTTGCCTGTGTTGTCAACAACAGGTAAACCGCTGATCTTCCGATCGGAAATTGTCCGAATAACGTCTGTAAGCGGTGTCTCAGGTGTGACAGTGATGGGGTCACGGGTCATCACATCGGCAACGGTTTTGGGCATACTGCTTCGGCACTCTCGTATCGTTTGCTAGGGCGATCGCTAAACAGGTTGTGGGCATTCAAGGGTCTATGGAGGCATTACTCTAGCTCAGGGAACACCCCTTTAGCCTGCCCTTGCCCAGATAGCGACTGCTCTAAAATCATTGTAGGGAACTGTGAAGACCAACCCGACGCGATTCATAGGATGTTACAGACGGGATGACGGCTGCTCCATACGGTCATTGGTTCAAACGCTCTTAAGGCTTGGAAGGTATCTTAAGTGCATCCTGAGCCGACTGCCCATCACCCTGAAAGCCAAAATACCAGAGCGCAGCAGCAGCTTCGGCACGAGTGACAGCCTTCTTGGGTTGCAACAATGTGGTGTAACCAAACGCACGCCGAAGATTGGCTAAATCGCCGTTTTGGAAATCGGCTAACACCGCTCGCATCGCTTTAGGGTCGATGCGGGCAGCATCTTGAAAGCCCCAGGTTTGCTTAATGGCATCCAGACTAGCAGTTGGCAGTGCTTGACGAGTATCCGCCGGTACTTTCCAGAGAATGAGCGCTTCACGGGTGAGCGGCGCATCGGGACGAAAGGTGACAGTCGTGCTATCACCTGTTAACGGGCTGGGAATCAAGCCTGCTTCTGCTAATCCCTGAATGGCTGAAAAGTCAGGGTCTTGGCGAGGCACGTCCTGAAAGGCAGGTTGGGCAGCATCAGTACTGAGGCGAATTTGTTTAGCAGGTTGGGCAGCATAGAGCCGATTGTTTGCCGCTACTAGCCAGCGCACGTAATCACGACGAGTGATCACGCTATTGGGTTCAAACAGTGTTTTTTCTTTTGCCTGGTTGGCTTTGCTGCTGCTGCTTGCTGGTGTGAGAACGCCCAGTTGTGCCAAATCCGACACATATTGTTGTAGCGCTTTAGGCGCTTTCGTCAGGTCACTAAAGGCGATGGCGCCATCTGTCCCTGTCGCTTGCCCACCATTTGAGTTGTTAGACGCAGTGGTGGTATCAATACTGCCATCAGAATTGCCAGACGCACCAACCACTGTACTGTCTGAGAAGGGAGGGATGCTAGCTTGGCTACCGTTTGTCTGAGGCGTGACCGACGGGGACGGACTCAACGTTGGTGTAGGTGTTTCGCTGCCCTGAATAGATGGTTGAAAGGGAGGTGTTGCGCTTACCGTTGGGGTTTCAGTTGGTTGAGAAGACGCATTTTCTTCTAGTTTAGGGTCAGCAGCAAAGGATTGTTCCAGCGATTCACCGAGCGAACTGTTTGCACAGCTTGTTAGGGGAATTAACAAGCAAGCAGTGAGGAGTAAGGAAGCAGGGGAGCGGCTTAGAAACACAACACACGATCGGGCAAGGGAGCAATTTCTACACTAGCGTAGATCGCTCCGGTCTGTAATTTGCAGCCTGTGACTCGCATCTTGCTACTATCACCAATCGATGGGTCTACGCAGCACTGTCTAACCGATGGTTGCACCGACTGCATTACCAATTCTGGCTAACCTCGATCGCTAAATCCCCTCCCTGCCATCTGCTGATACGCCTCATAGACGGCTTCGAGAAATTGGTCAGGCGTAGTGTTGGGGGGAATAGTTTCGAGCGCAATGACCGTCCGAAGCTGCCGTGCCAGATTCATGCTCAGGTCGTTTTTGGCTTGGGTTTCCATCGTGCGTCGTCGTTGCAGGTAGGCGCGGACAACGGCAAAGTCATCCGGCAGTAGTTGGTTCAGATCTGCCAGCTTGGGTAGATCGATCGCCAGTTGCTTTGCTGGGTCAGAAATGGTCAGCGTGGCTTTGCGATCGCCCCGTTGTTCCTGTACGACGAGCGTTCCGGCTGCCCAATCGCCCAGTCGTTTTTCTTGCTTGCCCAAGAGAATGAAGAAAACGCCAATGAAGAAAAGGTCATCTAGTGGTCGCAATAAAGCACGCATTGCGGCTTGCGCTAGCCCAATCGGTCTACCATCATCGCGGATAACGCGAATTTTGGTCATGCGTTTGCCGGGGGTTTGCCCTTGCCAAATGACCTCAAAAAAAGCGAAGTAGCCTGTAAAGAGGAAGAAACTGATCAGTAGCGCGATCGCCAGTAGCCAGAGTGGAGCTGAGGCGTAGCTGAAATTGGCTTGGCTCAGATAGCTCATCAGTCCAAGGCTAAACACGCTCCAAACCACCCAGAAGCCAACCAGCAACAGACCCAAAATTTGGTAGTCAATCGCTAATGCCAGCGTGCGATTGCCGATACCTGCCAGCGTAAACTCTAGCTCGATGCTTTCTGGTGTGGATAACGAAACTCGGTTGAAGAAACGCATGGGGTGATTAGTTCAATGTGCCGCGATCGTGTGTACCGCGATCGCGCAACTGTAAGCCCAAGCCTTCACGGCGACTCCGCAGATCGTAATATATGACCGCTTTGATGGTCTGCCACAGTGGTATGACGACGATCGAAACGGCGAAGCTCAAAACATACGTGATTACAAGAGACAGCGCGGTATAGCTAGGATCACCAGGCGTAAAACCAGCGGCTTCAATCATCGCATTGGTGGCACTAATCCCAATCTGTACCAGCAGTTGAATGGGCATTGTCACCAAAGACGTGATGAACAAAATGAGAGCAATTCGCCAGGCACTGCCTTTTGTCAGTGACCACATGCGATCGATTGTTTTCGTTGCGGTAACTCCAGGTTCCACTGCTAAAGGGACTTCAGCCGCCACAAAGCGGGCAGCAAACCAGAACAGAAAGACCAAAAATGCCAGCAAGAGGAGGAGAAACAGGAGACCGATTAGCACGAATGTACCACCGTTTGCCGCTAGTGCTTCTGGTGATGGGTTCGAGAAAAGCGACAACCCACCCGCTGCGCTTAACAAACCCACAACGGCGATCGCCAGCACCAGGTAAAAGACAATGGCAACACCCATGCCAATCAAGCCCAGTAGCAGTGACGCGATGAGAAAACTCCACTGACGCGATCGCACATAACGACGAGCATCCTTCAAGGATTCGGGCTGGTTGGTCAGTTCACCAAACGCCAGACGTGCGATCAACGCTAAGTTGGTCAGGTACTTGGCAGTGGCATACAGAAGCAGCACAATCAAGGCAGGAATGATCAAGCCCAGTGTGGCGTAGTAGTTCTGCACTGACACAAAAAATAGAACGACCGGGATGACCGCAGCAAACGGCAGCAGAATCCATAGCGTTGCAAAAAGGGCGATCGTCAAATATTGCTTGGCGTGAGTGCTGTAAAGCTGAAACCCAGCGCTAACAACATTACCCACACTAAGCGGCTGGACGGAACTAGGCGAATTAGAAGGAGAAGCCATGAGCTACACTTTGGCTATTCAGAGCATTAGATGTTGACGCGATTCTAAACGATCTTTCTACGGTCCCAGAAAATATCACAGATTATGAACATTCAGCGCTGGCTGGCGCGGCGGCAACCCAGTTGGGGTGAACTGGATACCCTGCTCAAAAAAGCAGAAAAGCAAGGCTTAAAAGCACTGGATGCCAACGAAATCCGGCAACTTGCTAGCTTGTATCGATCGACCGCTGCTGACCTGGCACGCGCCCGCACTCATGAAGTAGGCGACCTTATTGTGCAAGATTTACAGACGCTGGCAACCCGTAGCTATACCCAAATCTATCAAGGGTCGCGCCGTCAAGAATGGCAAGCCCTCTGGTTGTTCTATCGCTGGGGGTTTCCAGCCGTTGTACAGCAGTCACGAGGTTACATTGCTCTAGCAGCAGGCTTATTCGTCATCGCAGGCTTAGTGTCGTGGTGGTTAGCATGGCGTGATCCTGCCTTTTTAGCGCTAGTGGTGCCAGCCGCAATGATCGAGCAGGTACGCGATCGTGGTGAGCTTTGGATGGGGTCGATCGTTGGTATTGAGCCGTTTGCCTCTACTAACATCATGATCAACAACATCAAGGTTTCGTTTGCGGCAGTCGCAGGCGGCATGACAGGAGGGCTATTTACTACCTATGCCATGCTTCTCAACGGCACCCTGATTGGCACGATCGGCACGTTAGTCGGGCAAAACAACCTTGCCTTGCCGTTCTGGGCGTTTGTGTTTCCCCATGGAGCGTTAGAACTGCCTGCCATCTTTCTTGCGGGTGGCGCTGGTTTCTTGCTTGCTAGAGCGCTACTGTTTCCAGGTGTTTATAAGCGATCGGAGGCGCTCAAGCTCTATGGTATTCAGGCTGTTCAATTGATCTATGGCATTGTGCCCATGCTAGTCATTGCTGGCATCATTGAAGGGTTTTTCTCACCCAATCCTGCGGTACCAGATGTGCTGAAGTACAGCGTAGGCATTGCCTTATTTACTGCCTTGGTCTGGTATTTGAGGCAGAAACCGGGCGATCGACTTGAGGTGAAGAGGTAAGGGGATGAGGGAGTAAAGAGGTGAAGGAGTGAAGAATTAGTAGAAATATGGCAACGCTAACGCCCCTTCCACCTTTCTACCCTTTCACCCTTTTACCTTCCCGCCTTCCCACTCTTCCACCTTCCTACTCTTTCACCTTCCCACCCTTCCACGCCTTTACCAGGTAAGATATTCTCTCTCTAGATACGTATGTAGACGATTAAATCTACTACTCAAGTAGATGAAGTTTATGTAACAAACCATCACGATAAAGGGGTATTCAGGAAAAACTTCAACGAACCTTATGCGCCGTTACCAAGAGATGTCAGACCGCGAAATGTCAGACCGTTTAACGTCAGCAGTTATGCATCATCCACTGACACGTGCAACTGCACCCGACTACGACGAAGCCGAACAGCTATTTCTTACTCTACTCAACACTCCTGCTCTTGATGAAAACCTGGAGCAATTGCTGCCCACGCGCGAGTCTTTCGAGAAGGCAGTGGCAGCGGCGTTAGTAGCGGCTTATGGTGACGTTTACAATTCCAATGAGGCGCATCGGTTTTTGCAGCGCGTGCTTTACCGCATCAACCGTCTCAAGTTCTTCTGGTACGACGCGCTAAGTAACTATGAGAATGAGCGATCGCTCTATTTGCAAACGATCCGCAACCAGATTGAAGCGGCTTGGCAAAGTTGGGAACTGTCTCAGTTGGATGTGGATAGCTTAAAGCAATTGGATGTTGTCAGTGCTCTGCGCGATCGAGTTGCTGCTGACCTTGATCCTGAGCTTTCCGCTACGGGGCGCTACTTTCGAGACGAAATGACCCTTGCAGGTTACCGCAAGCTGTTAGAGATTGCCTCGCTGGACGGTTTGATTGAAGCTAGTCAGCTTTCTCGGATGCTGGGCGGTGTTGCAAACGAGGTTCACAGCGTTCTGACTCGCCTGGTAGTAGAAGAATATGGCGCTGGCAAATTAGCACGCAAGCATTCTACCTACTTTGCCACCATGCTTTCTGACTTAGGGATGAGTACTGAACCAGAAGCTTACTTTGACGCGGTGCCGTGGGAAGTGCTGGCAATCATCAATCACAGTTTCTTACTGTCTGAACGCAAACGTGATTTTCTCCGCTATGCCGGTGGCTTACTCTATGGCGAGCTTTCGGTTCCTGCTGGCTTTAACCCTTATTATGCGGCTGCTCAACGTCTTGGCTTGTCGGACAATGCTATGAGCTACTGGACACTACACATCAAAGTTGATCAGCTTCATGGTCGCTGGATGATGGATGAAGTAGCGTTGCCCCTAGTCGATCGCTATCCTGCAGATGCCTGGGAACTGGTGCTGGGTTACGACCAACAGCGCTTAATGAGCGATCGTGCGGGCGAAGCAACAGCACGGGCGGTACGAGAGGCAGATTTAGAAGGGTAAAGAAGTGAAGGGGTAGAAGGGTGCTGAGTTTTGGCAGCTAAACGCTGGTTGCTGATTCTTAACCCTAGACGCTCTATTCCTGTCCTCCTTCCTCTACCTTCTGAATTTTGCCTTCCTTGCCTGGATGCCCCCACTAACAAAAGACGCTGATAGGATGAAGAAGGATGAATAATGTTTAAAAATTTGACTCATGTCTTCTCTTGGCAATCTGCGCGATCTATACCAGCAAGTCATTCTGGAACGCTACAAGAAGCCTCGGCATCGCGGTACAACTGAGCCGGTTGATCGTCGTCAGCGCGGGCACAATCCTTCTTGTGGTGACACAATCGAGCTTACGGTGCAGCTTGATGCAACGGGTGATCGCATTGAAACGGTCAAATTTGAGGGAGAAGGTTGCGCGATCGCGATGGCATCGGCAGACTTGATGGCAGAAGCAATGCAGGGACGCACCTTGGAGGAAGCATTGGCGATGGTGCAACACTTTCATACCATGATGCAGGGTAAGGACGAGTTCCCGACTGAGTTTCGCAAGCTGAACGTGATGCAAGGTGTGTCGCAATTTCCTGTACGGATTAAATGCGCGACGCTGACCTGGCAGACGCTCAAAGCAGCATTAGAAAACCCTCAAGCCAGCCAGTCAGACGGGTTTGTGAGTAATGAGGAAACGGCTTAGGCGATCGCCGTAGTCCATAAACTTATGCATCCAAACATCTGGTATCCCTATACCCAGGCAAAAACTGCTCCTGAGCCGTTGAAGGTGAAAGCTGCACAAGGGGCATGGCTTGAGCTAGAAACTGGGGAACGAATTCTCGATTGCATTTCGAGCTGGTGGGTCAATCTTCATGGTCATGCCCATCCTAAAATCGCTGAAGCGATTTTTCAGCAAGCCAAACATCTAGAGCACGTGATCTTTGCTGGTTTCACCCATGATCCAGCGGAGCAGCTTGCCGAAAAGTTGGTTAGCCGACTGCCCTCATCCTTGAGCCGTGTGTTCTATTCTGACAATGGCTCTACAGCAGTTGAAGTGGCGCTGAAGATGGCGTATCAGTATTGGACGAATCAGGGGCAACCGCGATCAACCTTTCTGGCGTTTGAAGGTGCGTATCACGGCGATACGTTTGGTGCAATGGCAGTGGGGGCACGATCGCTCTTCTCCCAAGCGTTTGCGCCCTTGTTGTTCGAGGTGGAATTTGTACCCTATCCCATTGCTCACTCTGATGCTGCGCTTGCCACGGCAACGGAGCAGACAATTCTTGATGAGATTGCACAAAAACTGAGCGAGTCGGGCGATCGCTATGCAGGCATTATCATCGAGCCGCTGGTTCAGGGTGCTTCTGGAATGCGGATGGGGCGATCGCAGTTTCTCCAGCAGTTGCAGGAGTTAGCATATGCGCATAATACCCTCCTGATTTTTGATGAAGTAATGACGGGTTTTGGTCGTACAGGTGACTGGTTTGCCTGCACCAAAACCAGAGTGGAACCAGACATTCTTTGCCTGTCAAAAGGCATTACAGGCGGTTTTTTACCCCTCTCAGTCACGGTCTGTTCCGAGGCAATTTACAACGCTTTTTATAGTGACGATCCGCTACAAACGCTTTACCACGGGCATAGCTATGCTGCCAATCCTTTAGGGTGCGCCGCAGGGTTGGCATCGCTCGAACTAATGGTAGAGCATGAACCCGCGTTTCAGCAGATGGAAGCCAAGCACAGACAGCATTTAGCCGCCTTAAGCGATCATCCCCGGCTGACCAATCTACGAGTGACGGGAACGATCGCCGCCATGGACATCATTACCGATCAACCGGGCTACCTGAGCCAACTGTCGATCGACATTCGCCATCGATCGATCGCGCAAGGTTTGCTCCTTCGTCCCTTGGGTAATGTGCTGTATCTCATGCCGCCCTACTGCATCACTGACGATGAGTTGGCTTTTATCTATCGCGGTCTTGGCACTATTCTGAATGAGCTTACCTAAGGAGAATGACTAACAGATCAATAAGTTGACTTAAGTGCAGTCAGTCTCCTTCATGGCACGCTGAACGATTTGCTAAACTTTAGCTTCAGCGATCGCATTTAAACGGCGCAAGCATTGGCATAGGAGGCATCGTGGCGTGAGTAAAACCACGATTGACAGACAGGAACGGCAGCAAGAGCAGCGCTCTAGCGATTGGTTGTGGCGATTTTGGCTTACTGTGCCGCTTTACCCACGTAGCCAGCGACGCACGCTGCGAACAGAAGTTGTGCCAGGGACAGCATGGACTTTTGACCAGATCCAGGGCATCTTTTACGTCGTAGTACCCATTCGGATGACGGTGGTGAAGCTAGATGGAGGCGGGCTGTTGGTGTATGCCCCCATTGCACCTACGCCTGAATGCCTACGGCTAGTTAATGAGCTGGTAGCTCAATACGGCGATGTAAAGTACATTATTTTGCCGACTATTTCGGGGGTTGAGCACAAGGTTTTTGTTGGTCCCTTTGCCAGGCAGTTTCAAAATGCGCACGTTTTCGTCGCACCGCATCAATGGAGCTTTCCACTGAATCTACCGTTAAGCTGGCTAGGGTTGCCTGCTAAACGGACGCACATCTTGCCAGATGACAGCAGCCAAGCGCCGTTTGCGGCTGAATTTGACTACGCCATTTTGGGTCCGATCGCGCTGGGTCCAGGGCGGTTTGCCGAAGTCGCGTTTTTTCACCGACGATCGCGCACTCTGCTTGTCACCGATACCATCGTTTCTATTCCTATCGAACCGCCTGCGATCGTGCAGCTTGACCCCTATCCACTGCTGTTCCACGCGAGAGATAGCGCTGATGATGAGGTGGTAGATAGTCCTGCTAACCGCCGCAAAGGATGGCATCGCATTGCCCTCTTTACGCTTTATTTTCGCCCCAGCGTCCTGGCAGTCAGGACTGCTAGCCAAACGATCTACAACGCCTTTAAAGCTACAGACCGTTCCCAAAAAGGCTATTTTGGACTGTTCCCGTTTCAGTGGGAGAAGGACTGGCTGCAATCGTTCCATGCCCTACAGGGTGATGGACGACTTTTCGTGGCACCGATTTTGCAAACCCTCATCCTTAATCGCGCACCACAAGAGACGCTCGACTGGGCTGACCATGTAGCTAGCTGGCCCATGCAACGCATCATTCCCTGCCACTTTGACGCTCCCATTCAGGCAGAACCGCACCAGTTTCGGCAGGCATTTGCCTTTCTGGAACAGACTCCAGCAGACGGCGAAGCTACACGCCCCCCCTTGCCAGAACAAGATTTCGAGCTGCTCAAGGCGATCGATACAAACCTGCACCGCGTTGGTATCGTACCGCCACCAAAGGAGAAAGTCAGCCGATGAAATGGTCGTAGCAGACACACTTTCTTCTATTGTGTTTTGAGATTAGCCGGCACCATGCCTGCAAGCGGTAGTGCTTAACCCAAACGCTACAAAGTTGCAGATCAAATTGTGATCAAGGGCGCAGTATGTATCGGACGATGGCTCCGTCTATTTCCTGTTGGGCAGCTAGATGCGAGTCGAGCAAAGCGCTGTATGCAGCCTAAACACTACACCAATCAGGACAGGCGCTTTCACTTTGCCAACCGTAGGGATGAAAGCCACAAATCAGCGGCGTACGCGATTCACGGCTGTAGCCATATGCCATCCCATGATAATTTGCACAACCGACACAGGGCTTAGGGCGAGTAGAAACAACGTCAGTAAAGCCTAGCTGCGATCGCAGAATGTGCCGCTTACTTTCCTGCCGCTGCCAGTTTGCATGGTCAGCCTTCCTAAACAAGTAGTGAATCTTCCCAAACGGGTACTGGGCAGAGTCCATAAGGGTACTGGTAGAAGGATATTCCTTCAGACTACCCATAATTAAGGCAGTAGACTATCACCCCTGCGCCTGAGATCGGGAAAGATCTCTCTAAAGGCGTAGATAGTCAAGCACATTTTGTAACAGCTAATACTGTTTGTCCAACCGTTTTAACCTGGGTAAAGAGGGGAAGTAAAGAAAAACTTAGCCTTTAGCATTCATCCCTTCTCTTTCATCCCTTACCCCAACTGCCATACTTTCACCTTGCTATCCGAGCTGCCACTAACCAAAAACTTGCCGTCTGCTGTGAGAGCAACCGCATTAACGGCACTGATATGTTCGGTTAAGCTGCCACTAAGAGTGCCTGTTTCCAGGTTCCAGAGCCGGATAGTTGTGTCGCTACTGCCACTGGCAAGGAGCTTACCATCGCCGCTCATAGCGATCGCGTTCACCGAGTCCATATGCCCTGCCAGGTTACGCACTACAGCACCTGCCGTCAGATCCCATACCTTAATGGTTTTATCTTTGCTGGCGCTAACAAGCGTTTTGCCATCTGGCGCAATCACGACTGCATTCACCGAGTTAAAGTGTCCATTCGGCAGTGTGCGAACTGGCTCATTCGTTTTCAGGCTCCAAAGCTTAATCTGGTTATCCAACCCACCGCTAACAAGAAACTGACCATTGGGGCTAAGAGCAACCGATCGCACCATACCGGCTAAACCAGAAAAGGCACGTAGCATTTCACCTGTAGCCAGATTCCACAGCCGCACTGTGCGGTCTTCACTACCGCTAGCAAGCAGTTGCCCGTCGGTGCTAATGACAACTGAGCTTACATCCCTGGTATGCCCGGTCAGCGAGCGCAGTAAATTACCACTTGCTAAGTGCCAGAGACGAACCGTGTCGTCATCACTGCCGCTAATTAACGTTTGAGCATCCGGGCTAATGCTTAAGCAATTAATGGGCTTGTGGTGCCCAGTCAGGGTTCGCAAGAGTTCGCCTGTAGAACGATCCCAGACTTTAATGCTGTCGTCTAAACCGCCACTGGCGATCGTGCTTCCATCGGCACTAATGGCAACGGCTGTCACCCAGCGAGAATGCCCAGTCAAGGTATGCAGGCAATGCCATTGTTGTGAACCTGATACAGGTTGCCTTGAGAGGGGTGCTTTAGAGACAGGCGCTCTAGAGACAGGCGGTTTGGAGGGTAGCGCACCTGCTGCATGGACTTGATTTGCACCAGGCTGACTCACGTTGGGTCGACTCAGGTTCGGCTGACCCACAGAAGGTTGAATAACAGAAGGTTGGCTAACAGGCGACCGGTTCGCAGACCGACTTGCGCTTGACGACGGAGAAGAGGCATTTGTCACCCCAGATGATCGAACGGCACCGCCAACTGAGCTAGCCACAAGCGGAGGACTAGACAGGGCAGTTCGTAGATCTTTCATGACAGCAGCAGCGGAGGGATAGCGTTCACTAACCAAATCCTTCAACATTTTGTCCAGGATTTGAGCGATCGGTTCGCTGATTGCCCGCCCTTTTTCGCGCAAGCGTTCTCGCCAAAGCCAGCGCCCCTCTAGCGGATCGTACAAATCTTCTGGTTTCACCTGAGTCATCAAAAACAGACAGGTAGCACCCAGACTATAAATATCGCTGGCAGGGTATGCTTTGCCGCTCCGCAGTTGTTCGATCGGTGCGTAGCCTTCGGTGCCAATCTTAGTGCCTGGTTGATTGCTGGCTTCAACAGACAGCAGTTTAGCAACGCCAAAGTCAATTAGCACCAGCTTGTTATCAAACTTGCGGCGAATGATGTTGGATGGGGTGATGTCCCGATGAATAACTTGATGATCATGGACAAATTTGAGAATGGGCAAGATGCCAGCCAGCACTTCACGAATGCGCTGCTCGATAAACACACCGTTCTGAGAAAGTTCTTGCAGTAGCGTATTGCCTTCAATAAACTGCTGCACCAGATAAAGGCGTTTGTCGTGCTCAAAATATGCTAACAGCGCTGGAATTTGAGGATGTTCGCCCAATTCATAGAGCCGCACTGCTTCTTGCTCAAAAAGTTTGACTGCCTTTTCAAGCGATTTTGTGCCTTGAATCTGGGGCGAAAATTGCTTGATAACACAGCGTGCTTTGAGTCGATCGTCGTCCAGCGCCAGATACGTTCTGCCAAAACCACCCTGTCCGATCGGTCGCATAACGCGGTAACGTCCCCGCAGCAGCACTGTCAGTTTTGTACCGCAACTGAGACAGAACTCGACATCGTCGGCATTTTGAGGCTGCTGGCAGTCTGGGTTAAGACAACAGGTCATACTTATGCACCAGGAACTTGTACTTTATTTTCCTCCATTCGCTGCGTTCTACACTATGAACGTCGCGCGATCGACAGGACTCGATGACACAATCATTCCCAGAGCTATCCTAAACTTGAACTGGAGCCACCTTGATCGCACTCAGTTATGAGCGTCACTTGAGATAGGAAACGACCACTATGCCTGAGTGAAGTACGCCCCACGGTGATCGTACGAGTAGTTATAGACTCCAGATGATTAGGAACGCTAAAAAGTCGATGTCAGGCTTTGCAACAGCATCCAAAGAAAATGTTTTAAGCCATAAAGTCTTTTGATTTGTAACGCTTTAGTAACTAATAGCTTGCCTAGTGAAGACCGCATCAGTCCCTATTACCCCTGACCATTCTCTTAAGCAAAACCATGAGAAAGGTCAGGAGTAAAGGCATGGTAGGACGTTTTGTTAACGCTACTAGCTCGCTAAGTACTCGCCGATCGCCGCTTTGCGCTTGCGTAGTTTGGTCAAGGCTTCACGTTCAATTTGGCGCACCCGTTCACGACTGATGCTGAGACGATCGCCAATCTTTGCCAGAGTAAGCGCCTGTCCATCTTCTAGCCCAAACCGAAGCGCTAACACTTCTCGCTGCTGAGGCGTTAGATCTGCCATTAGCGTCTCTAAGTCCGCACGCAACGACGATTGCAATGCAAAGTCTTCTGGTGAAGCGCCTGTGTCTTCCAGCAATTCGCCTAGCTCTGTATCCTGGTTGTCACCCACTCGCAGATCAAGGGAGAGGGGTTGGCGTGATCGCTCTAAATACTCTCGTACCTGGCGAGGAGTTAGCTCCAGTTCGCTGGCAAGTTCAGATGCAGTGGCAGCTCGTCCCAACTGTTGCGAAAGCTGACGCTGTGCTTTCTTAATCTTGTTGAGCTTTTCAGTGATATGGATCGGTAGGCGAATTGTGCGACCCTTCTCAGCGATCGCGCGCGTGATTGCCTGACGAATCCACCAGTAGGCGTAAGTTGAGAAGCGATAGCCCTTAGTGGGATCAAACTTTTCAACACCACGCTGCATCCCGATCGTGCCTTCCTGAATTAGATCCAGCAAGTCAACGTTGCGCTTGGTGTACTTTTTCGCAACTGAGACAACCAGACGCAGGTTTGCTTCGACCATCTTGCGTTTAGCGTTCTCGCCTTCGGCGATCGCGTGCTGTAGTTCAGCTTCAGAAAGATCGACTTTTTGAGTCCACTCAGTTAACGATGGCTCACGATCTAGCTGCTGAGTCAGCGTTTCTTTTACTTCGTATAGTGAGGATAAGCGCTGTACCTGTTTGCCATAGAGAATTTCTTGCTCATGAGTCAGCAGGGGAACACGACCAATTTCTCTTAAGTAAGCGCGTACCAAGTCGGTTGATGTTTGTGCAGTCTTCATAGCGCTATGGAAAAAACGACAGTGGATAGAGGCTGGAGTCAGCAGCCGGTACAACTATGCGAGAGGGTAGAAAAGATAAACGATGTTGAGCGGTCCCAGTCCGAACCGGACAGCCTTTGCTCTTTAACGTTAAGAGCAGGTTTTAAAGGTGATTGAGCGTAGGAGAAGGTTTCAAACAAGAGTGAAGCAGGGTCTTCACATACATGACTGCACTAAAGAATGAACAGGTCTTACACCACGAACTTCATATCAGAATTGCTGATGCAACGTATTAACAAATGTAACATTCATGAGAGAAGACGTATATACCTACGGACGTATTACTTTTAAGCTTGGCTAACTTGTACGATGCGGTGAGTGAGACAAGAGTACCTAGGATAGTGCTTTGTAACTGCATCCCATTAAACAAAATGCACTCCTAGAGCGCCCAACACAAGAAAAGTTCATCTTCTCTTAAGCACTTCAATGTTAAGAAGATTTAAGCTTCTTAATTAAATCGTTTGCTAGATAGACACAGAGATGTTTGCTGACGTACTAACTCAGCTAAGAGTTGCAATGGGGCTCCTAACTGAGTCAGTCGTGCTAATGGATGTAGTCCTGTAGTGCTTTCACAGATAGCGATTGGGACTGGAGCGATCGAATAGCGGCAGTCGTTGCTTTAGCCCCAGCGATCGTTGTCACGATCGGAATTTTGTAGGACAAAGCAGTGCGGCGAATCAAGCGACCATCTGCCTTGGCTTCTTCACCTGAGGGCGTGTTAATAATGAGTTGAATCTTCTCATTTTTAATCGCATCCATGACGTTCGGGCGACCTTCGTGCAACTTCAGCACTAGGTCAACAGTCACCCCGTGTTCGCGTAGCGCTTTGCGGGTGCCTTCAGTAGCGACAATATGGAAGCCAAGTTCCAGTAAGTCTTTGACAACAGTTACTACAGCCGCTTTGTCACGATCGCTGGTGGAAACAAAGACAGTGCCGCTCTGCGGTAAACGCTGCCCTGCTCCCAGTTCAGCTTTGGCAAAGGCAGTACCAAAGTTGTCATCAATGCCCATCACTTCGCCTGTAGAGCGCATTTCGGGACCGAGAATCGTGTCGGTGCCGGGAAACTTTTCAAAGGGCAGTACGGCTTCCTTGACAGCAATATGTTTGGGAATGACTTCTTCCGTGTAGCCTAGTTCTGCCAGAGATTTACCAGACATCACACGGGCTGCCATTTTTGCCAGGGGTACACCAATCGCCTTGGACACAAACGGCACAGTCCGGGACGCCCGAGGATTTGCTTCCAGAATGTAAACCTGTTCGCCCTGCACCGCGTACTGAATATTCATCAGCCCAACCACCTTTAGTGCCTTTGCCAGTGCTACCGTCCAGGTGCGAATTTGAGTTAACACAGTTTCACTCAGAAAAACAGACGGCAGTGAGCAAGCTGAGTCGCCTGAGTGAATCCCCGCTTCCTCAATATGTTCCATAATGCCGCCAATGACGACGTTACCTTCCTGGTCGGCGATCGCGTCTACATCCACCTCCACTGCATTTTCCAGGTACTTGTCAATAAGAATGGGATGATCAGGTTCCACCAAAACTGCTGCCGTCATGTAGCGCTGTAGCTCGGTATCGGAGTAAACGATTTCCATCCCGCGCCCGCCCAGCACGTAACTGGGACGCACAACAACAGGATAGTTAACGCGACGAGCAACTTCTAGCGATTCGCCATAGCTGCGGGCAAGTCCGTTAGCAGGTTGTTTAATATCGAGTTCGCGCAGAATTTTCTCAAAGCGCTCTCGGTCTTCAGCAATGTCGATCGCGTCAGGCGAGGTGCCCCAGATTTTGGTTGCAACAGAGCACTCCTCACTGCTCAGGTACTTTTGCAGGGGTACTGCCAGCTTCAGCGGCGTTTGTCCACCAAACTGGATAATTACCCCTTCAGGCTTTTCGGCTTCGATGATATTGAGGACATCTTCTTTTGTCAGCGGCTCAAAGTAGAGGCGATCGCTGGTGTCGTAGTCGGTCGAAACCGTTTCGGGGTTGGAGTTGACCATGATTGTCTCGAAGCCATCGTCGCCCAGGGAAAACGATGCATGACAGCAGCAGTAGTCAAACTCAATGCCCTGACCAATACGATTGGGACCACCGCCTAAAATCATCACCTTACGTCGGTCAGAGGGAAGAATTTCGTTTTCGCCCTCTTCGTAGGTGGAGTAATAGTAGGGCGTGAGTGCTTCAAATTCAGCCGCGCAGGTATCGACCGTTTTGTAAACAGGGATCACGTTCAGCGACTGGCGATAGGTGCGAACTTCGTCCTCAGTGGTTTTAGTAGCGAAAGCAATCTGACGATCGCTAAAGCCCTGCCGCTTGATGTCAAAAAGCTGCTCTTTGGTCAGACTGCTGAGGGCAGTGCGCTTCAGTCTTTTTTCGGTATCTAGCAGTGCATACAGCTTGTCTAGAAACCAGGGATCGATCGCCGTTAGCTCGTATACCTCATCGACCGTCATGCCAGCCTGAAAGGCATGGTGAATGGTGAAAATGCGCTCTGGATTTGGAGTCCGCAAGCCAGCGCGAATTTGCTCTAGACTCGGCACCTTGTCGTTGCGATCGCAGCCCCAGCCTGCTCGTCCCGTTTCCATGGAGCGCAGCGCTTTTTGAAATGATTCCTGAAACGTACGCCCGATCGCCATTGCCTCGCCCACAGATTTCATCTGAGTTGTGAGGGTCGACGTCGAGCCGGGAAATTTCTCGAAGGCAAAGCGGGGAATTTTGGTAACAACGTAGTCGATCGTGGGTTCAAAGCTGGCAGGCGTTTTCTTGGTGATGTCGTTGGGGATTTCGTCTAGCGTGTAGCCAACCGCAAGTTTTGCCGCCATTTTGGCGATCGGAAAACCTGTTGCTTTGGATGCCAGCGCGGAACTACGCGACACACGGGGGTTCATCTCAATCACCACCACATCGCCATTATCGGGATTGACGGAAAACTGGATGTTGGAGCCACCTGTTTCGACGCCAATTTCGCGGATGATTTTGATCGAGGCATCGCGTAAGCGCTGATATTCCTTGTCAGTTAAGGTTTGGGCTGGCGCAACGGTAATCGAGTCGCCAGTGTGAACGCCCATGGGATCAAGGTTTTCGATCGAGCAGATGATCACCACGTTATCTGCCAGATCACGCATGACTTCGAGTTCGTACTCCTTCCAGCCGAGCAGCGATTTTTCGATCAAGATCTGGGAAACTGGACTGGCATCAAGACCCGACTGCGAAATTTCTTCAAATTCTTCCTGGTTATAGGCAATACCACCACCCGAACCACCCATCGTAAAGGCAGGGCGGATGATCAAGGGATAGCTACCGATTTCATGCCCAATTTGTCGTGCTTCGTCTAATGTCGTGGCTAAGCCAGAGGGACAGACAGCCACACCAATTCGCGCCATCGCTTCTTTAAAGAGCTTTCGATCTTCTGCCATCTCGATCGCAGGCAATTTCGCCCCAATTAGCTCTACGCCATACTTTTCGAGTGTGCCATTTTTTGCGAGCGACACCGCCAGGTTGAGTGCGGTCTGTCCGCCCATTGTCGGTAGCAGGGCATCAGGGCGCTCTTTATCAATAATCTTCGCGACAATTTCTGGGGTTAGCGGCTCAATATAGGTGCGATCGGCCGTTTCCGGGTCAGTCATAATCGTCGCCGGATTGGAGTTTACCAAGACGACTTCATAACCCTCGTCCCGTAAAGCTTTGCAAGCTTGTGTGCCCGAATAGTCAAACTCGCAGGCTTGCCCAATCACAATGGGACCGGAGCCAATCAGCAGAATTTTGTGGAGATCGTTGCGACGTGGCATGGCGTTGTTGAGTCTAGGGCTAAAATCCCACTTATTGTAAAGGCTTTCTTCAATCTAGACGGTAGCCTTTTTTCTAATCCTAGAGTTTGTGATCTGCACTAGTTTGATTTACCATCGCTGCCAAAGTATTCTCGGTAGGCGCAAAGACGATCGCCCCGTACGTCAAACGAGACTGCCACTCGGTTTTTGTAGGGTTGCCCTAACAACAAGCCCTCATCCCGAAACTCAAACACAACGGTTGTTTCATTGCTAGTAACACGGTCAAGCGTGAGCGTCAGACCCTCACTGAAACTCTCTGAAACATACTGGAGGAAGGCGATCGCCCGCTCCTTGCCCACATTTAACCCGTGGTAAGGTCCGACAGGAAACCAGAACGTAAAATCATCGGAGAGCATATTGATAAACCCTTGCCACTCTCCAGTTGCCAACCCATGCTCGAAATGCCCAAACGCTTGATAAGCAACGTTTAATGGGTCTAAATGCTCGGTCATCAGTGACGGTGACGGTTAGGGTGAACGAGACATGAATCGCATGAGACACGTTCTGTTAAAGAGTATGCCATGTTGGCTACCACGACACTCGTTGATTCAAGTCATTCAGACGTTAAGATAGATAGTGATTTGTTCTGCCGCAGGGTTTGTCTCTCGTGCTAACTAACCTTCTTACCGATTTTCGCATTATCTTTGAGCGTGACCCGGCTGCTCGCAATTGGTTAGAGGTTTTGTTCTGCTATCCAGGCTTGCAGGCGCTAGTGTTTCACCGCTTTTCGCATGGGCTGCATCGGTTGGGCTTGCCGTTCTTTCCCCGTTTGCTTTCTCAACTAGCACGGTTTTTGACAGGCATTGAAATTCACCCTGGGGCACAGATTGGGCGAGGCGTTTTTATTGATCACGGCATGGGTGTTGTGATTGGGGAAACGGCGATTATTGGTAACTATGCGCTAATTTACCAGGGCGTGACTCTCGGTGGTACCGGGAAAGAGGGCGGTAAGCGGCATCCAACCTTAGGGGAGAATGTCGTGGTTGGCGCGGGTGCCAAAGTGCTGGGTAATATTCAAATTGGCGATCGCGTTCGCATTGGGGCAGGCTCAGTGGTACTACGGGCAGTCCCTTCAGATTGCACAGTCGTTGGCGTACCGGGTCGCATTGTGCATCGATCGGGCGAACGGGTTGATCCACTTGAGCATGGGCGCTTACCGGACTCCGAAGCACAGGTTATTCGCGCGCTAGTCGATCGCATTGAATCGCTAGAACAACAAATTCAACGCCTGCACACAAAGCAGCCTTTGAACGAATCGCGGGTGCTGGTTTCGGCAGTTGCTGCAACAGCTAATGGTGGCAGTAATGGTAGTACAAACGGCAACGGCTCGTATGTTGCTAACCAGCCTGAGGTGTCTGCTGAGGAGACTTCTCGTAGTTGCCGCATCCGTGACAAGGTAATCGAAGAATTTTTGGACGGTGCTGGCATCTAGGAAGAACAGCGCGACGTTGTTCCGACCATCCCCGTAATACTACTGCTGAAGCGATCAGGTTTCTTTCATGGTGGCTAGTTAGTTGTGAACTAACTAGCCACCATGAAAGTATTGCTGTGGTTTGTTTTTGGGTATGAAGGCGTAATCGTTGCTGCTAGATGGTAGGGACTTCGAAAGGTGGTTTTACCCACGTTATGAGTGATAAGGGACGCTCAAACCTGTGCGAGTCCCTTATCTATTAAAAGCGAGAGTGTAACTACTGTATAAGGCGTTACGGTTTTGGCAAATGACCGTAATTAAACGGATTCTACAAGTAGAGGAAAATCTCATGATCTACTTAATTCCGCCACCAGTCACCCTGGATTTTACCCATGCCTGCTCAAACTACTTCGTTGTCGGCTCTCTCCACGGCTGATTCTGCTCTTTCGATACCCTTGTTGCTTCAGCCTGAGGTCGGTGGGTTAGTTGACCCGCTAGGTGTGAATCGCCCGAATCAGTCAAGCCGATCGCTGCTGTTTGTGGATGGCGGGGTCGCAGATTATCAAACCCTGGTAGCAGGAGCGTCTTCGGGCACAGAAGTGCATATCCTGGACTCTAGCCAGGATGCCGTCACCCAAATTACGAATACGCTTCTAGGGCGAAACGGCATCTCTAGCCTTCACATCGTCTCCCACGGCGAAGCAGGCGGATTGGACTTTGGCACTGGCAAGCTGAACTTGAGCGACCTGCCGGAGTATGCCGCGCAGTTGCAGAGTTGGGGCAAGGCGCTAACAGATGATGCCGACATTTTGCTGTATGGCTGCAACGTGGCGCAGGGGGAACTAGGCAAAGCCTTTACCAGCATCCTCAGCCAGTTAACCGGAGCTGACGTTGCTGCGTCAGATGGTTTAACGGGGAATGTAATCCTTGGCGGCAATTGGGATCTGGAAGTTCATATAGGAAGTATTGAGTCTGCCCTAGTATTCAGTGCTGATAGCATACGGTCTTACCAAATGGTATTACCTATCTTTTTCAGTCAAAATTTTGATGCTGTTTCTGCTGGTACATTACCGTCTGGATGGACAGTTGCTAGTACTGGTGCAGTTCCAGTTTGGACAACAGTTAACTCAAGTAGTAGTTCAGCGCCCAATAGTGCCTTTACCACGGATTTCGGCTCCACCAGTACCAATTACCTGACTTCACCTGTCTTTAACCTGCCTTCAACGACCCCGTTGACCTTTGACCACCGTTATGGAACGGATGGTAGCTTTGACGGTGGCGTTTTAGATATTTCGATTAACGGTGGCGCTTTTACTGACATCCTGTCTGCTGGAGGCAGCTTTGTGCAGGGCGGCTATGTAGGAAATCTGAATGGGGCCGAAAGTAGTCCGTTTGGTATACGGCAAGCCTGGTTTGGGTCTTTAAGCACTTTTTCAACAGTTGTTGTTAACCTACCAGGTGCTGCCGTGGGTCAGAATATCCAATTGCGTTGGGGCTTTAGCGCCGGTTCTTTTGCCGGAGGACTCGGTTGGTTTATTGATAACATTATTGTCGGTTCCAACGCTCCGCCTACGCTTAGTAGTGGTGCTCCATTAACTTACATCGAGAACCAGGTAGCGAAAGCAATTGATCCCGCCATCACGCTCGACGATATAGACAACAACAACTTAGTGGGAGCTACCGTTCAACTCACCAGCGGCTACGTTAACGGTGAAGATTTGCTGGCGTTTACTGATCAACTGGGAATTACAGGCAGTTTTAATGCGATAACAGGTACCCTCGCTCTGACGGGAGACAGCACTCTAGCAAACTATCAAACTGCCTTGCGCACCATCACTTACCAGAACAACAGTGATAATCCCAGCACAGCTACCCGCATAGCTACCTTTACCGCCAATGATGGCAGTTTTAACAACAACTTTGGTACCACAACTCGTAACATCAGTATTACGGCTGTAAACGATGCACCCACTGTCATCGCTTCTGCCGCGATCGCTGTAACTGAAGATGTCACTACCACTCTCTCAGGCATTTCGTTCGCCGATCCAGATGCTGGCAACGGCATCGTAACTGCGACTTTAACCGTTGGTACTGGCACTCTGGGAGCAACCTCTGGTGGTGGCGTGACAGTCGGCGGTACAGCTACGAATCGCACACTCAGCGGCACTCTTGCAGCCATTAACAGCTTTATTACCGGTAACAACCTCACCTACATCACAGACTCGAATGCTACTGCCTCCCAAACACTCAGTGTCAGCATCAATGACAACAGCAGTACTGGCGGTGGGGCACTGTCTTCGGCTGTGACTAACGTGGCATTGAATGTAACAGCGGTAAACGATGCACCTACTGTTACGGCTCCGGCGGCGATCACTGTCATTGAAGACAGCGTTAGCGTACTAGCAGGTATTACGTTTGCTGATGTAGACGCAAGTAGCGGCAGTGTCACCGCCACCTTCACTGTTGGTGCAGGCACTCTGGCTGCGACTTCTGGAGGTGAAGTTACTGTAGGCGGCACTGCCACAAGCCGCACCATCAGCGGCACCATCACCGCTATCAACAGCTTCATTGCAGCTAACAGTCTCACTTACATTCCAGTCCCCGACTCTGTAGCGACTCAAACGCTGAGTGTCAGCATCAATGACAACGGTAATACAGGCACAGGTGGCTCCCTGCCTTCAGGCACGACAAACATTAGTCTCAACATAACTGCTGTAAATGATGCACCGTCATTTACCAAAGGCTCGGACCAGACCATTACAGCCGGAGCCGGGGAGCAAACGATCTCCAACTGGGCAACAGGCTTCAACCCCGGACCTGCTGACGAAGTGAGTCAAACCGTGCAGGCGTATGTCGTCACCGTAGACAACGCGGATATCTTTGCCGTCCCACCGACGATCGACAACGCTGGCAACCTCATCTACACACCTGCCACCAATCTCGCCACTGCCACGACCGCGACGATCAGCGTCAGTGTGCGTGACAGCGGTGGCACTACAAACGATGGTACTGACACCTCCGTTGTGCAAACCTTTACAATTACCGTCAAGCCCCAGCCCATAATCAGCATCACGTCTGTCAGCCAGAGCGAAGATACCACCCCAGGCCCCACTCCTCCTTATACCTTCACCGTCAGCCTGAACGACACCAGCACCCAGGAAGTGCGCGTGAACTATGCCACGGCTGACGGCACCGCCACGCTTGCAGATAATGACTATACAGCCGCATCTGGCACGCTCATCTTTGCCGCAGGTGAAACCAGCAAAACCTTCACTGTCAACGTCAACCCTGATGACAAGTATGAGAACACCGAAGCCTTCTTGGTGAATCTCTCAGATGCCATCAACGGCGTGATCGGTGCTGGCAGTAACAGCGTCAGCGGCACGATCGTTAACGATGACAGCATACCTGTGGCGAATATCATACCTACGCTCATCCAGGCTGAAGGCAACAGCGGTGCTACCGCTTATGGGTTCACAGTCACGCTCTCGAACTCCAGTTTTGAGGCGATCAACATCAACTACACGACTCAGGATGGCACGGCGACTGTTGCTGATGGCGACTACACCGCCGCTACGGGCACGGTCAACTTTGCCCCTGGTGAATATAGCAAAACCATCACGGTTAATGCCACGGGTGACACTAAATTTGAGCCTGATGAAACCTTCCAACTCTCTCTAACGGGCGCGGCGACTATTTCTGGTGCCGTTAATCTTGGCAGTACATCCACTGCTAGCAGCACCATCACCAATGATGACAGCCAGCCGACCATTAGTATTGGCAACGTCAGCCAGACCGAAGGCAACAGCGGCACGACTGCCTATAGCTTTACAGTCAGCCTTTCTAATGCCAGTACCCAAACCGTTGCCGTCAACTACACTACCGCTGATGGCACAGCTACAATGGCTGACAGTGACTATGTTGCTGCTACTGGCACCCTCAGCTTTGCCCCTGGTGAAACCAGCAAAACCATTACCGTACTAGTCAATGGTGACACCAAGTTTGAAGCAGATCAGACCTTTAGCGTCGCATTAAGCAATGCCAGCAATGGCACCCTTGCCAGCAATGGCGGTAGCCTTGGCAATAACATTGGCACTGGCACGATCGTCAATGAAGATACCCGCCCCACGATCAGCATCAACAGCGTTAGTCAAACTGAAGGCAACATTGGCACTACACCGTATGCCTTTACTGCCAGCCTTTCTAATGCCACCGATGAAACGGTCACCATCAGCTATGCGACTGCCAACGGTACCGCAACACTTGCAGACAATGACTATACAGCCACGTCTGGTGTCCTCACCTTTGCCCCCGGTACCACGAGCCAAACCATCACTGTGCTAGGCAAGGGCGACAGTCTCATTGAAGCCAACGAAACCTTCCTGGTCAATCTCACGGCTCTGACCAATGGAACGATCGCGACAGGTACAGGCACAGGCACGATCAATAATGATGATGCTGCCACACTCCTCTGGCGCAATGGCACCACGGGCACAGCTCCCACTGGCACGGGTGAGAACGTGGTCTGGCAACTAAAAGACTTCACACTCCAGAACAGCTACTACATGCCCACCGTGGCTGATTTGAACTGGCAGATTATCAGTACTGCCGACTTTGACCGTAATGGCTTTGCCGACATCGTGTGGCGCAACCAAGTGACGGGTGAGAATGCCCTGTGGCAAATGAACAGCACTGGCTACCAAACGGGCTACTTCCTCACCGCGGTTGCCGATGTGAACTGGCGCATCATGGATACGGGCGACTTCAATGCTGATGGCACGGCTGACCTCGTGTGGCGCAATCAGGTCACGGGTCAAAACGCTATTTGGCAGATGAATGGCTTTAGTATCCAAACGACTGCCTTCCTCACGACTGTAGCTGACGTGAACTGGCAAATTGTCAGTACCGCTGACTTTGACCGTGACGGGGCGACTGACCTCCTCTGGCGTAACCGAGCCACAGGCGAGAATGCCATCTGGCAGATGAATGGCTTGACGACCAAGAGCACCTTCTTCTTCACCCGCGTGGAGGATACCAACTGGCAAGTGGTTGACACCGCTGATATTGATGGGGACGGCACGGCTGACATCGTGTGGCGTAACCGTGCGACGGGACAGAATGCGCTTTGGCAGATGAACAGTACGGGTTTACAGAGTGGCTACTTTGTCACGGCTGTGCCGGATGTGAATTGGCAGCTCGTGGGTGTGGCTGATTTAGGCGGTGACCGGACACCGGAGTTCCTCTGGCACAACGCAGCGCTGGGGCAAACGGACATCTGGCAACTGAATGGCTTTAGCCCTAGCTATTTGCAGTCGTATCAGCTCCCTAGCGTACCGAGTGAGTGGCGCGTCAGACCGTTCGCAGTCGCATAAACCAACATTGCTCAGTTAATCGGTTAACCAGTATTCTATTCAATCGACGATCCTAATTCCTACGGGTTTAGCGATCGTGTTTCAACTAGGTTCAACACGTAATGGTGCAGATTCTGAGTGGCTTTCAACGCTACTCAGAATCTGCTGTTAAGGTCTTTGGTTACCAGGTTAATAGAAGAGCCTGTAAGAGCCTGTCTGGCAGATGCCAAGAGGTTACGACCAGGAACCAAGCGGCAAAATAGAAAGTCCGTGTCAGAGTAGGACAACTCTGCCTAACGAATTGACATATCTTAGAAGCGATTAAAACAGTTGTGCTTAACTGAAGGACTTGGTGACATAGCAGTTAGCGCTGAGGGACAGTTTGAGCTAGCAGCATATCGTGTCATGAAGATGCGAGATGTGACACTAAGTCTTTAGAACAGACTAAAGACTCATAGAGCCTAATTGTCCAACTTGCTCTGTAACATTACTGAAAAAATTGGTTTATCTTAAATTGTTCAGTCACTTCTCTAAGTGCCAATACGGAGTGTAAACTTTTTGTGAAAAATTATTTTGAGGGGTTTAAATGCAATGATTACTCTGCTTGCAAGGTAGGGCACAATCTTAGAGAACAAATTAAAGTGCAGACATACCGGATGATCTCTGTAAGCAAGTACGACTCCTTTGCTGTCGTCTAGCCTATATCGAAGTCTGGTGTTGTCCTGCACTCCATCTCTGGAGCGAAAAACGATGACCTTTGAGCTTCCTCGGTTGACAACAGCTTCTGCTGATGTGCTGTCTACCGCTAATCTTGCACCAGCGTTAGCTACAACCAGTTTGACAACTGTATTGCCAGCGTTAGGACAATCTAGCCAATCCCTCTTGTTTGTTGATGGGGCGGTAGCTGACTATCAGCAGTTGATAGCGGGGGTATCTCCGGGCACCGAAGTCTATGTATTAAACTCTACCCAGGATGCCGTTACTCAAATTACTAATACACTGCTGGGACGCAGCAACGTCTCTAGCCTACAGATTGTTTCTCATGGTGAAGTAGGTGGACTAAACTTTGGCAGTGGCGTACTGAACTTGACAGACTTGCCTCAGTACGCGGCGCAGATTCAATCGTGGAGTCAGGCGCTGACAAATGATGCCGATATTTTGCTTTATGGCTGCAATACGGCGCAGGGCGAACTGGGCGAGGCGTTTGTCTCCATTCTGAGCCAGTTAACAGGAGCAGATGTTGCGGCATCGAATGACTTGACTGGAAGTAGCGCCGTAGGTGGTAACTGGAACCTGGAAGTGTCCACAGGGGAAATTGAATCTTCTTTTGCCTTACAGAATACAGCCCTGGAAAGCTACGAGAACGTTCTAGCCCTGATTGTTGATACAACTTCAGCCTGGAATCCTCGTACTTCAGTCAATCCTTTCGGGGAGGATGGTTCAGCCACCTATGGGCAGGTCTTCACTGTACCCTTTGGAGAAACAACTGTAACCTCTTTCACCTTTTACTTGAACGATACAACTGCAGCGCCAATCAAATTCGGTGCTTACATCATGGCTTGGGACGGAGCAGGAGCAAGACCAACAGGACCCGTACTTTACGAGAGTCCTCAGCGAGCCACTACAGGACAACCTGATTTTGAGGAGTTCAAATTTACCACCGGTGGTACTAATGTCGTTGCAAATTCGCAATATGTTGCTTTTTTGAGTGTTACAGAATACTTGGATGCTGCACCTGACTTTGATTCTGGTAGCATGGGCAGTGTTGCACCCACTACTTACCCTGGTGGAAACCTTGTTTATAGCAACAGCAGAAGTTTTGGTGAATTAATCACGACAGCACCTTGGTTGACAACCCTTAATGTAGATGCTGCTTTCAATCTTCAATTCGGTGTTTTTAGCGATCCTCCTATCGTCACCCTTCCTGGTGCGCCCCTCGCCTACACTGAAAACGGTCCTGCGGCGCCGATTGACCCTACCGCTACTGTAAGGGATGATGATTCTCCCAACCTAAACACAGGTACTCTGACAGCAAACCTCTCCAACACGGCAACGGCTGACGATCGCCTCACCATTTTGAATCAGGGCAGTGCACCCGGTCAAATTGGTGTTTCTGGTAACACCGTGACCTACGGAGGTACTACTATTGGCACCTTTACTGGTGGTGTCGGTACAACACCGTTAGTTGTCACCTTTAATAACGCCTCCACCCCAGTTGCCGCCCAAGCACTACTCCAAAGGGTTGCTTATAGCAATGTCTCAGATGCACCTTCAACCACCAATCGTACGGTCAGTTTTGTGGTAGCGGATGGTGCGAATGGCATCAGTACGGCTGTCAACAAAACGATTACGGTCGCTGCGGTCAACGACGCACCCACTGTTACCGCTCCCCCTAGCGCAACCATCCTTAAGAATACTGCCAGTGCCATTAGTGGTATCACGTTTGCCGATGATGGGGCTGCTGATAGCACCCTCACTGCCACCTTTAGCGTTGCGGCAGGAACCCTTGCTGCTGTCACTGGTAACGGAGTCACTGTTGGCGGTACAGCTACAAACCTTACCCTGGCAGGTACCCTAGCAGCCATCAACAGCTTTATTACTGGTAATAATCTCACCTACAGAGCAAGCCTGAACAATACTACAGCCCAGACGTTGAGTGTTAACATCACTGACAATGGTAATCCTGGTGCTGGTGCACCACTGTCTTCAGCTTTAACAAGCATTACGCTGAATATAGCAGATGCAAACCTGCTGTGGCGTAATGGCACCACGGGCACAGCTCCCACTGGCACGGGTGAGAACGTGGTCTGGCAACTAAAAGACTTCACACTCCAGAACAGCTACTACATGCCCACCGTGGCTGATTTGAACTGGCAGATTATCAGTACTGCCGACTTTGACCGTAATGGCTTTGCCGACATCGTGTGGCGCAACCAAGTGACGGGTGAGAATGCCCTGTGGCAAATGAACAGCACTGGCTACCAAACGGGCTACTTCCTCACCGCGGTTGCCGATGTGAACTGGCGCATCATGGATACGGGCGACTTCAATGCTGATGGCACGGCTGACCTCGTGTGGCGCAATCAGGTCACGGGTCAAAACGCTATTTGGCAGATGAATGGCTTTAGTATCCAAACGACTGCCTTCCTCACGACTGTAGCTGACGTGAACTGGCAAATTGTCAGTACCGCTGACTTTGACCGTGACGGGGCGACTGACCTCCTCTGGCGTAACCGAGCCACAGGCGAGAATGCCATCTGGCAGATGAATGGCTTGACGACCAAGAGCACCTTCTTCTTCACCCGCGTGGAGGATACCAACTGGCAAGTGGTTGACACCGCTGATATTGATGGGGACGGCACGGCTGACATCGTGTGGCGTAACCGTGCGACGGGACAGAATGCGCTTTGGCAGATGAACAGTACGGGTTTACAGAGTGGCTACTTTGTCACGGCTGTGCCGGATGTGAATTGGCAGCTCGTGGGTGTGGCTGATTTAGGCGGTGACCGGACACCGGAGTTCCTCTGGCACAACGCAGCGCTGGGGCAAACGGACATCTGGCAACTGAATGGCTTTAGCCCTAGCTATTTGCAGTCGTATCAGCTCCCTAGCGTACCGAGTGAGTGGCGCGTCAGACCGTTCGCAGTCGCATAAACCAACATTGCTCAGTTAACTGGCATTTAAGTGCTGTGTCTCTGAGTGTCATACAACGGATTAAGGTAGGTGAGGCGATCGCGATCGCCTCACCTACCTTATTTTTGTACCCTAGAGACAACAAGTGACAGCAGGGCAATGTACTGGGTCTGAAAAGTCAGTCAGTAGCTTTCATATTTTGTAAAGCGAGGGGTGAACTCACACCACTCCAAAATGGTCTCTAAACCTTGCTGCTACCCATAAGGTAGAGTAGCGCCATCCGTACTGCGACACCGCTAGTGACTTGTTGTGAAATGAGGCTGAACTGGGGATCATCCATTAGGTCAGAGCTGATTTCGACACCACGATTAACGGGACCGGGATGGAGCAGTTTCACATCAGGATTACAGAGCTTCAGACGATCGCGCGTAATGCCAAACTGCTGGTGATATTCCCGCAAGCTAGGCAACAGATGGCTAGTCATGCGCTCTTTTTGCAGCCGCAGCGTCATCACAAAATCAGCATTACGGAGAGCGGGTTCTAACGACCAATGGAGGAAGAGCTTGCGGGAAAAAGCTAAAGGATTAAGGCTGGAAGATGAATCAGGCTGCTTACTGCTAGCCTTAAGCCCTAAGCCTTCATCCGTAGGCTCCTTGACAAAGTCCGCAAAGAGTTGTGGTACTAATGTTGGTGGTCCTGCTAAATGCACTTCGGCACCGCTAGCAGTAAGACTCCAAAGGTTAGAGCGGGCGACACGGGAGTGCAGAATATCGCCAACGATCGCAATTTTCTTGTCTTTTAGCAAGGACAACTGCGGTTGATTCGGATCTAGAAGTGTGGTGATGGTAAAGAGGTCTAAAAGCGCTTGTGATGGATGCTCATGCTGCCCATCACCCGCATTCAGTACACCAACTTTAACGCCGAGCCGATCCATTTCGTTGGCGATCGCCTGAGGTACTCCAGCTTCGCGGTGACGAATTACCATCATATCGGTGCCCATTGCCAGATAGGTTTTGGCAGTATCCAGAATTGTTTCGCCTTTTGTGAGGGACGAGGAGCCGGGCGCAAAGTTGAGGGTATCGGCAGAAAGACGCTTGGCGGCTAGCTCAAAGCTGCTCCGCGTGCGGGTAGACGATTCAAAAAACAGATTGGCAACGACCTGTCCTTGCAGCGTAGGCACCTTTTTTGTCCGGCGCGACAGCACCTCGCGAAAGCTGTTGGCAGTTTGCAGTACAGTATCGTACTCGTCGGGAGTAAAATCTGCCAGAGAGAGAACGTGATGCCGATTCCAGGTGTCAGTCATAAGCGGGAACAGAGGATGTGACGGCGATCAAAAGTACGATCGCCCAAATGGGTTGAAGCCTTGCACCCGTCATTGTGGTACATCCACAGCACTTCGGTAAGCAAGGCACTCACCTTAAATTACATCCTTTAGACTTCTCACTCGATCGCAGCCATCAGGTTAAACTTGCGGTCGCTTGAGTTTTTAGCAGGACTATGGCTCATAAACCCGCTCAAGCGCTCCGATTTCTGCATGATGTAGCAATTTCTAGGCGTTTGCCTGAAGCTCATCGAGTTTTGCCAGCACCTCAGTACTATGAATCGCTGGATTGACCCCAGTGAACGTTGCACGGAGAATGCCTTCTGGATCAATGACATACGTGTGACGCAGGGCGACGATGCCCATCCATGACCCATAGCGTTTGCTGACAGAGCCATCTGTATCAGCCAGGAGCGGAAATTTTAGCCCTTCAGAATCGCAGAATTCGGCGTGAGAATCAACTGAGTCGGCACTGATGCCAAGAATTTGGGTATTGCGATCGTTATATTTCGGCAAATCTTGCTGAAACCGACGTGCTTCCAGTGTGCAGCTAGAGGTAAAATCTTTGGGATAAAAGTAGACCACAACCCATTTACCCTTATAGTCAGCCAGAGAAACCGTGCCATCGCCTGTATTGGTAGAGAGAGTAAAGGCGGGCGCGGCTTCATTAAGAGGAGGCTGTGAACCGCCCATTGCAGACGCTGCCATCGCTGAACTGAAGGTGGCAAAAGCAGCTAGACAAACTGTAAGCATCAGCTTGAGAAAACCACGACGAGACATGAGCGTTTTGCCTGAATCACTGCTTCATAAGAGTTTACAATAGTTGCACCAATGGCGATCGACCTACTGCCTGAGCTTTTGCAAGAAGTAAACATTCGACCAAGCAGCCCGAATGCTTAAAGAATCCGGAGCCTTTAAACTCTTTAAGGGAGTAACGTTTAACTGACGTTTGACTAATCGATGCAGTACATCAAACCACTGTTAGGGATAGGACTGATCGCGATCGCTCTCTATGTAGGCTTTGTGGGCATCTCGCCCTGGATAATTCTGCTTGTAGGAATAGTATTTACAGCCGCTTACATTCAAGACAAATGGTTTCTGTGGCATGACCTGTTTCAACGGCGCGATCGAGCCTTCTATCAATCGCTGCTGATCACATACTTGATCCAGGTTGTTGTGGTTGCCATTCTCTACCTGTTAGGTCTTGGCATTGGACGTTTGATAGGGCTGTAGTTTACCGCCTAAAAAAGGACATACCTTCAATAGTCAGCCCCATCAGCCCTAAGTGTGATTCATAGCCTCAAGCTTGGGAAGCTTTGGCACCGGGTAATAACGTTGGATAAACACCAGATTCAAGTAAGTCGATCGCCCGTTCAGCCAGCGCTGTTAAACACTTAATCAATGTTGATGGCATTGGGCGAGCGCGCTGAAGACGAGGAGCCAACGAGCGGTTTACGGTACTCAGCATATAGGCGATCACGCCAGCTAAAGAACGGCTCAAATGTACCAACATCGGCAATACCTGGTACGCCTTTACCTTTCAAAGCGTCAGGAATTTCGAGAAAGTCTCCCGTTGGAAACTTCAGGTACATACTCATCCCAGCCACAGCAAAATCTGCAAGTGTGGGGTGGTCAGTCACTAGGTAAGGCTGATCGTGCAAAAGAAAGCAGAGCGATGCTAGATCACGTTTGATCGCTTCAGTTGCTGTTTTGATTGCATCGGGTCCGAAGCCAACGCCCTGTCCCAAAATGCTCAAAAACTCTCCTGGAACCGCACCGACTAAACTCCTGACTACATCTGGGACGGAGCTAGGCAAAAGGGCAGCGCGAAAGCTCTGATCCTGGTTCAGCGCGCCAATCAGCACTTTGCGAGCATTCAAGCCGATCGACTCATCTGCCCATTGTTCCATTAACAGCGTTAAGCCACGGAGTTTTGGTTCGGTAGGAATGATGGGGCGATCGGGGTACTGCCGTTCTAAATACTCGGCGATCGCGGTTGAATCAGCAATAATCTGGCTACCGTCTTGCAATACAGGTACTTGCCGCTGCCCAGACAAACGGTACAAATCGATCTGACCAATGCCGGGTGTGACTTCCACCTTGCGGTACGCCAACCCCTTATAGTCGAGGATTAGCCGCACCTTCTCAACATAGTGGGATAGTTCAAACTGGTGTAGCTCTAACATTGCGGATCTCCTGTGGGGCTTTCGAGAAGCAGCTTGCGGTTTCAGCGACGAAACACTTGGGCTGGTTAACAGCTTTGTAAAGCTATCGTAATTTTCTTCCAAAGCCCAGGACAATACAATCTGCTGAAGGTCTCATCTAGTAGCTGGTCAAGCCCTTTAAAGGCTCTAGAGTCTGTACCGTTCACAGAGCGATCGCAATTTTATCTCTAAGCGGTTTTGCAGACTCTCTGGACTAGAGGCAATTGTCTCAGTTGGTGCACAAGCACCAGACAGCATTGGGAATCTGATCGCGCAGTTCCAGTTGTGCTGCAATGCTGGCTACCAATCGTTGATAAGGCTTCCCAGGGCTGTGACATCTAGTTGGTCGCTTGCAAACGCTCGACGCAGGAGATCGGTCGGTATGAATTCGTCATATTTTTGCAGTTTGGGTGCCTCTTCTTCGCCTAGTAGCTCGATCGCGCTGAGCCGACGATCGTTCAGAGATTTAAGTTCGTGATACAGGCTAACGGTGCTGCATTTGCCCATATTGACGACCAGAAAATAGGGCGATCGTCCCACTACACCTTTGATCTTGAGTGCATCGCGGCAATGGAGACGCAAAAAACGTTCTAGGGTGCGAACTGCGATCGTGCCAGCCCAGGGCAAAATGCAGCAGGCATTCCCTTCCAGAGGAAAGAGGTGACTGCTCTCTAATCCTTCTTTCTGAGCGAGTTTGCGTGCTGCGGCTAACCGAGCTTTGGCACCAGGCTGAAGATAGAGGTATTCAGTCTCTTCTAGTAACGCCTGTCGCATTCGTTGCAGCACACGGGTATGGATGTTGCCGCTGCTGCCGCGCCAGGAAACGGTAGAAACGCCGAGCGCAGGCTTCACCTGAAGCACCTTACGGCTGCTGTTTACTTCAGTCACTTCCCAGGTGCGTCCAGCGAGGGAAAGGCGATCGCCAACGGCTGGCGGCACAACAACCGTACCCAGTTCAATGCCGTCACTCCATACGGCGTAATCTTCCGTGTCGGGGAAGATCGCGTAAAACTTGAAGCTTTTCACAATCCGTTCGGCGGTTAGCCCGATAATCAGTCCGTTTTCCTTAGTGCGCTGGATGTGGTCAAGCTCAATCAGATGGCGCAGCACCTGGCGGAAATCATCCTGAGTGATGGCACGAAAGGGCGGCAAGGTCAGGACGCGCTGCGCCAGGGCTGCGGGAGAGAGTTCACCCAACGCAACTAGAGTGCTCATCGTTTGCTGATACAGGAGGCTAAAGGGATAGTGCAGTGGGGCGATCGGCTCAATCCACTTCTCTTCTAAATAAAGCTGAATGACGGCGATGCACTGAAGCAACTGCCAGGGAATGAGTTCGGGGAGCGATTCACCACCCGTCGGCTTGTCTTCAGCGCAAACAAACCGCATATCGGCAGGGCTACCCCGCCGACCCGATCGCCCCAATCGTTGTAGAAAACTGGCAACCGAGGGTGGTGCTTCAAGTTGAATCACGCGATCGAGCTGCCCCAGATCAATCCCCATCTCAAAGGTGACGGTTGCCGCTGTCACGGTAGGACTAGTCGGATCGCGCATGGCGTTTTCTGCTGCTTCCCTTAGCGGTGCCGCAATGCTGCCGTGATGAACGTGATAGATGTCGGGAGATCCTTTAGCCTGGGCAATTTGTCGCAGTGAGGCGATAACGTTTTCGGTTTCAGACCGTCCGTTGGCAAAGATCAGGCATTTGCGACCCTGGCTTTGCTCAAAAAGGTGACGCTGATACGGGCTAAAAGCTTCATCTCGTGTATCACCGCGTGCCCGCACAACAAGACTGGCTGTGTGGAAGTGCTCTAGCGCCAGTTGAATTTTACGTGGCACTGCTGGCAGATGGGGTGTGGTGACAAGACGATCGGTGCCTGCTCGCAACCAGTCTTCTGCCATACCGTAATCGCCTAGCGTGGCAGATAGCCCAATCCGTCGTGGCTGGTTTTGCGTAATCTGAGCCAGACGAGACAACTGGCAAAGAATTTGCGCCCCACGATCGGAGCCGATAAACGCATGAATTTCGTCAATAATGATAAAGTGCAAGTCACCAAACAGCCGATCGAGTTCGGTACTCTTGTTGATTAACAAGCTTTCTAATGATTCGGGCGTAATTTGAAGAATGCCTCTAGGCTGCCGAAGCACTTGCTTTTTCCGGCTTTGGGCAATATCACCATGCCATGCCGAAACCGGAATATCCGCTTGCTTCAGAAGATCGGAGAGGCGATCGAACTGATCATTAATCAGCGCTTTGATCGGTCCAATGTAAATGGCACCGATACTGGTCGGTGGGTCATCATGCAACAGCGTCAGCACAGGCAAAAAGGCGGCTTCGGTCTTGCCAGAAGCGGTACCGGCTGCAATCAACAGATGCGCGTCAGTTTCAAAGATGACGCGACACGCCTCAAGCTGCACGGGGCGCAGATCAGCCCAGCCCTGATTGTAGATATAGGCTTGAATAAAGGGCGCAAGACGGTGATAGGAGGAAGACATAGCAATTACAAGAAAGGCTCTGGTTTAAAAAGCTCATTCTAAGCTCAGAGTCATGTGACTAAGCCTGGTTATGACTAAGCCCGAGCCTCTTTACGCACAAAGCGTCTTGAGTTTGCACGCTTTAAACCGTAAATTCAGCAAACTCACTGGTTTCGTCGATCGACACATCTTTATGCGCTTTCGATGGCTGAAAACTGGCACTGTGTACAATCTGATTGAGTGTCATTTGCGGGTTCTGCTGCAAGATATTTAACACCCCAATGAAATCGCGCACGACTTCGCCCGGTGTCAGGAGAGTTTCTGCACCCACGCGATTAGTGACGGCTCCTAGAAAATCCTGAAGCTCTCGTTGGGTAAGCTGCGGCTGGCTGGTATGATGAGCCGCATAAATTTCCGTCAGGCGTTGCAGTAGTTGTAGAATATCTTCTTTCGTAAGCGGTTCTAGCCAAATAGCAGGACCCGACATATCCTGAACGCCAGCTTTGACAAAACGACTTTTGGCAGTACGACGCTGCCAAGCTGGATCGCTGTAAAGCCCTCGACGTGGATCTTCCAGCAATTGCGGTGTGCCGCCGATCACTGTGCCCAGGTGACCAACTCGCCCCTGCATGGCATCGTTAAACATTGCCAGCAACTTGTCGTAGTTATTCTGACGGGCGATCGTTGTGTTGATTTTGTACAAATGAATGGCTTCATCCAGAAAGATGAGCAAGCCTTTATAACCCAAATCTGACACGAATCGAGCTACGAGCTTGATGTAGTCGTACCAGGTTTCGTCATCAATAATCACCCGTACGCCTAAAGCCGCCCGCGCTTCCGTTTTGGTCGCAAACTCGCCCCGCAACCAACGGAGTGCCGCTGTTTTCTTGGTGTCATCATCCGTGCGATAGCCCGACCAGTAGGCAATAATGACGTTGGCGAATTCAAAGCCATTCACTAAATCAGCGACATCTTTGACCACTTCGCGAATTTTTGCTTCGACCTGACTGTCAAACCCATCGTCGTTTGGTTTTTTGCCCGTTTCTTGAGCTACCTGCGTCTGTATACCGGCAATCCAACGCTCTAGAATAATCGTCAGTGCGCCACCATCGGGTCTACTTTTCGTTGCCAAGTTGTGCATTAGCTCACGGTACGTAGCAAGACTGGCACCATTGCTGCCTGCCAAACGACGTTCTGGAGTAAGGTCGGCGTCGGCAACGACAAAGCCTTGTTCCATCGCGTGATTGCGAAGCAACTGGAGAGTGAAGCTCTTACCTGCGCCATAGCGCCCCACCACAAAACGAAAGGCTGCTCCACCCCCTGCAATATTGTCAAGGTCTTGCAAAAGTGCCTGTATCTCCCGTTCGCGCCCCACAGCGATGTGTTCTAGCCCAACCCGTGGCACAACACCAGCACTGAGGGCATTAATCAGCGCAGTCGAGACTCGTTTGGAAAGTTTGGGGGGTGACATGGGCGTTTATTTAGTTCATTCGTACCCGGTTCATGTGTACCAGGGCGATCGCATTATTCACCATAGTAAGACTTGAATGGCAATACGCTGCGTCTGTTTAAGCGATTCATCAGCTTGATGCCATCCTACAGGGGCGTAGAAGCTGTACCGAACTGGGAGCTACACAGTAATTTCACGGAGTTTTGTGTCTAATGTTAGCGACGGTTTGTTAACCTGTAGTGAATTGGTAGCTTTGCAAGCAATTGCTGTCCTACTTGTTGCAATAGCGTAGCGGCGTTGAAGGCAGACCAGCTTTATGGGATGTCTACTTTTACGTTAAGGAGATTCCTGAGAAAGAATGTACCGCTTTTAGGGAGCAGGTTTTGCCAGAAGCTTTGCGAATAGCCGATCACGTTGGTATCAAACCTGCCCCTACGGGTATTTTGCTTGCTAGAAATCTCCTGAGCAATGATGAGGGTCTTGGGTCAATGCAGTTGCATCTTTTAGCGTTACGCCCCTACGTTCTATCGTCTGCTAACCCGTCTCATCGTTTAAGAACGCTTTTTTGCAGTCCGTCCCTTTCTGTGCCGCTAGCCATCTTGTTACAGCACTTATTTCCTAAGATTCGACCAGCAGACTTAATGCCTTCAGGCGAATTGATCGCCCACTGCATTAGGTGGACCTGCTCAAGCTACGTAGAACATTGGGCATCTAAGAGATTGGCTGCTTGTAGCACCGGGATCGCAGAGGCTTCACTTTCTTTGCCCTCTTCGATTTCATTGCCTTACCTTGAGAGTCTTGCTTGCCGACTGCTCGTCGGTTAATTGTTAGGAGAGCTATGCTTCAGCCTTCAGATGTGCCGGGACAGGATGGTAAGGGCGCACTATCTCCCCCAATAACGGTGGCTCCCACAACACTAGAAGGAGCGAGGACAGGGCAGCAGCTAGCGGTAGAACTGCAAGCTGAACGATGCTTGAACCAATTAGGGCTGAAACTAAATGCCTGCGTTTCAACCTTCCTTGCTGCTACTTCCCCTCTAGAGACGATCGACTCTACTAGAGTGCATTTAGCACAGATTTTGGTGAATGAGCTGAGTGCAGCACTGAGAGAATGGTGTGCCCTTGCGTTGCAGCCTACAGACGTTTTGAGCGATCGACCGACACCCAACGAACCACCAGCGGCAACATTTACCGTGTGGGCGATCGCCTCTAGTGACTCTCATACAACTGCCCCACTGCCAATTGCCGTTGGTCAAACCCTGAGCGATCGCGATCTCCAATCTTGGCAAGCCTATTCTTCTGCTAGCAGTTGGCAGGTTCGCCACGGTCAGGCTGCTGTGGGCTGGCTGCTCTTGGCTCCGGTTGCTACGGCTCCCCACGAGCGCCTTAGTGAAGCAGAGTCCTACTTGGCGCAGTTGAGACCCTGGCTGCTTGAACAAAGCTGCGATCGCTTCTGTTCTGCTCTGCTTCAGGTCGAGCTAATCCAGGCTCAGCGGCAGCAGCAGCAAGAATTAGTTGCCCGCAACCGAGAACTGAACCAAACCAGCCAGCTCAAAAGCGATTTTTTGGCAAACACTAGCCATGAGATTCGCACCCCTCTTAGCTCGATTCTGGGTTTTACCCATCTCATGCGCGAACAGGGCTTTAACGCCAGTAGCAAGCGGCATCAAGAGTATCTCAACATCATTTTAAGCAGTGGTCAGCATTTACTGGCGCTGATTAACGATATTTTGGATCTCTCGAAAATTGAAGCGAATCAGCTCGATCTATTTTGCGAATCCACTGCCGTGAAAGCGGTTTGTGAAACGGCGATCACATTAGTGCGGGAGAAAGCAAGCGATAAGGGGCTAACGCTGAAACTAGAGATTGCACCACAAGTTGATACCCTCGTCGTCGACGCGCTACGGCTGAAGCAAATGTTGTTTAATCTGTTGTCAAACGCGCTTAAGTTTACCTCTAAAGGTAGTGTGGGGCTGCAAGTCAGCGCGATCAATGGCGGTCTTTGCTTCACTGTTTGGGATACTGGCACAGGCATTTCAGAAGACCAGCAGCAACTATTGTTTCGCCCTTACTCTCAGCTTGTTAACGCAGAGGCTAACCGTGATGAGGGCACGGGTTTGGGGCTGGCGCTGACTCAAAAACTAGCGGAACTCCACGGTGGTTCGGTTGAAGTCAGTTCGACTTTGGGGTTTGGTTCACGCTTTACGATCGTCCTGCCACTGGTGCCTCCTATGCTGGCATCCGGTGAAGATAAGTCCGGTGAAGATAAGTCCAGTGAAGATAAGTCCGGTGAAACTAAATGCAATGAAGAGAAAGCAGTTGAGCGATCGATCGCCCAGCCAAGCTCAGAAATTCATTTTGCAGTACAAGCAGCAGTGACAGGTAAAGGCTCGAAGGTGGTAGAGCGACTACAGGCTGGCAACACTTCCCACGACAATATTTCTCAGATCAGCTCTAAAACAACTAAAACACCGTCCCGATCGAATCATCTTCTGCTCGTCGAAGACAACTACTACAATGCCAAATTAGTGTTGACCTACCTCAGCCGTTTGGGCTATGAGGTGACATGGGTCAAGGACGGCTACGAGATGCGACAAGCCTTATTGCGTGCGCTGCCAGCATTGATTTTGATGGATGTCAACTTGCCCCATGAAGACGGGTTAGCTCTGACGCAAGAACTCAAGCGCGACGCTCGCTATCGATCGATTCCCGTTATTGCTCAAACCGCTATGGCGATGACCGGCGATCGTGACCTTTGTCTAGAAGCTGGCTCCACTGCCTACATTTCTAAGCCGATTGATTTGAAAGCCTTAGCGCAACTCCTAACCCAGCACGTCAAATTGGCTAGAGATTGATTCGTTGTGAATTGATGTGGGACGAGCAGGCATTCACCTTTTATGGGTCTCAGCCGAAGCTGTATTAATCAGGAAGCCTTTGGCTAAAGGGCACGATCGCGCTCATTTTTTGCCAATCGTGATTTCTGTCGATCGTTAGATGCTGGGCAACTGCCACTCTGCCACTTTGAAGGGAATAGATTTAACCATCCCTACAACCAGGAGAGTTTCGTGGAAATCAATCGACGCGATTTGCTGAAGGCTGTTTCGACTTCGAGCGTCGCTGCCGCAGGTGTGGTAGTAGCTGGGGGTTTGTTAAAACCACTTTTGGCTCAAACGACTGCTACTCCCAGTTCAACGAAACAGGGCGAAATGCTGTATCGCACCCTTGGTCGCACCAACGAAAAAGTCTCGTTAATTGGTTTGGGTGGTCATCACATTGGTAGACCCAAAGAGGAGCTAGAGAGCATCAAGCTCATTCAGAGTGCGATCGATCGCGGTATTAACTTCATGGATAACTGCTGGGATTATCACAACGGCGGCAGCGAAATCCGTATGGGTAAAGCACTTCAGAATGGCTACCGCGAAAAAGTCTTTTTGATGAGCAAAATTGATGGTCGGACGAAGAAGGCGGCTGCCCAGCAAATTGATGAGTCGCTCAAACGGCTGCAAACCGATCGCATTGATTTGATGCAGCATCACGAAATTATTCGGATGGAAGACCCCGATCGCATTTTTGCAGTGGGTGGTGCTCAAGAAGCAATGCTAGAGGCACAAAAAGCAGGCAAGATTCGTTATATCGGTTTTACAGGGCACAAAGACCCGGTTGTCCATCTGCGAATGCTTGAAATTGCCGCTCAGAACAACTTCCGCTTTGATGCTGTGCAAATGCCACTTAACGTGATGGACGCTCACTTTCGCAGCTTTGAGAAGCAGGTTTTGCCCGTTTTGCTCAAGGATGGCATTGGTGTTTTGGGGATGAAAGCGCTCGGCGCTAACAGTATTCTTCAAAGTAAGACGGTAACGCCGATCGAGTGTCTGCATTACGCCATGAATCTACCCGTTTCAACGGTCATTACAGGCTTTGAAAAAATGGACATTCTCGCTCAGGCATTGGAAGCTGCGCGGACATTTAAGCCGTTAAGCCAGGAACAAGTAGCTGCATTGCGTCAGCGTACAGCCCAGGCAGCTGCTAAGGGAGAATACGAAAAATTCAAAACCAGTAGTCAGTTTGACGGCACTGCCCAAAATCCGGAGTGGTTAGGCTAACGATCGATCGCTGGCTTTAACCAAACGACTAGCTAAGGAAGGGCATCAGTGTCAGCAGTCGGAGCATCACAGTTCTGCCAGATGCCCTAACTGGTGGTTGCTCAATTTCTTTTTTCTGTCGCAGCATTTGAACTGGTATTAGACTAAAACGATCGTTGTTCACAAACGTTAAGGTAGTAATGGGGTGCTCCCTGCTGCTGTAGCGAAGGACTTTTAGCAATGTCGATCGACAAACTTGAACCACTCAAGCGCCTGTTTGCAGAAATGGAACGGGCGCTGATTGCTTACTCTGGCGGCATTGACAGTACCCTGGTCGCCAAAGTGGCATATGATGTGCTGGGCGATCGTGCCCTTGCCATTACCGCTGTTTCACCGTCTCTCTTGCCAGAAGATCTCGAAGATGCCCATGTGCAGGCTGCCGAGATTGGTATTGTCCATGAACTGGTGCAAACCCACGAAATGGATAATCCCAACTACACGGCGAATCCGGTCAATCGTTGTTATTTCTGCAAGAGTGAACTGCACGACACGCTAAAACCGTTGGCACTGGAGCGCGGCTATCCCTATGTGGTGGATGGTGTTAATGCCGATGACCTCACTGACTATCGACCCGGCATTCAGGCAGCCAAGGAAAGGGGTGCCCGATCGCCCCTAGCGGAACTGGGCATTACCAAAGCAGACGTGCGTGCCCTTGCCAAACATCTGGGGCTTGCCTGCTGGGATAAGCCTGCCCAACCGTGCCTCAGTTCGCGCTTTCCTTATGGTGAGGAAATTACGATCGCCAAACTACAGCGTGTGGGTCGAGCCGAAGCCTCATTGCGACGAATGGGGTTGAGCACCTTCCGAGTACGATCTGAAGGCGATACCGCTCGGATTGAGCTTCCTGCCGAGCAGCTTAAAGAGTTTGTCCTGACTACAGATTTGCCTAGACTGGTCGCGACCTTTCAATCCTTTGGCTTTCTCTACGTCACCCTCGACCTGGAGGGTTTTCGGAGTGGTAAGTTAAATCAGGTGCTTCCATTTGCTGTTGCGAACACGCACGGATAAGCTGCCATGACACGATCGCCTGCACTCAACCAAGACATCAGCTATCCCGACAGCGATGGGCAACCAATGGCTGACAATACGAAGCAGTTTAACTAGATTGTTTACATCAAGCTGGGCTGTGAAGCTCTGTTCAAACATGATCCCAACGTCTTCATAGCAGGCGATTTGCTCTGGTATCCCGTAGAGGGAAGCAAGACGATCAAAGCGGCTCCCGATACGATGGTGATTTTTGGTCGTCCGAAGGGCGAATCGCCAGAGACGACGCTTTGCGAACGTGGTTCTTACCAACAATGGAAAGAAGGAAACATACCGCCCCAAGTCGCGTTTGAAATTCTTTCCCCTGGAAATACGCTCGTAGAAATGGCAAAGAAGTTCCGCTTTTACGAACGCTATGGCGTTGAGGAATATTACCTCTACGATCCAGATAAAGGTGATTTTAGTGGTTGGCTGCGTGCTGGCGATTTCCTCGAAGTGATCGAAAACCCGATCGGCTGGATCAGTCCCCGTTTGAACGTCCGCTTTGAGCTGGTAGATGGCGTAGAAATTTATCGCCCTGATGGGGAGAAGTTTGCGACCTATCTAGAACTGATAGAGCAGAACCAGCAGGCTCAACACCAGCTAGAACAGGAACGGCAACGATCGGATAAGCTGGCTGCCAAACTGAAAGAATTGGGTATCAATCCAGAGACTCTGTAACCGTTCGTTGTAGTGCATGATGCTGACCCAAGTGTTGCAGCATTCAGGCTTCTGCGAGTTCGGCTTGCTTCGTTTGATACACTGTAGAATGCAGCACTTCAACGTTCGTCTCGCTATTGAGTAAGCGCACGGCATTCACCCTAATGCCACCATCTACGTTCTCCCGCTGAAAGTCGATCGCATACTCTGGAATTGGCAGAGGCGCACAGAGCATGGCGCGGATTGCTCGATCGCTCAATTCAAAGCGAAGGCAGATTGGCATGGCAAGCGTCTGCTTAAACCGAAAATCTTTGTAGCCATAGACAACAGTGGCATCAGAGCCTAGCGGCGCGAACCGAGTGGCATCAGTATAGATATCTTGTGAATGGGGGTGGCGCTCCAGCACTTTGAGTCCAGCTTTTAAGCTTAAAACGTACAGTAGACCAGAAAGCTGGCAAAGGCCACCACCCACGTCTGCTTTGAGCTGATTTTGAATAATCGTCCGTCCTTCGAGATAGCCTTTAGCGCGGTTCGGTTCCCCGACCAAATGCCAGAAGGAAAAGATAGCTCCAGGCTGCACGACGACGTTTTGAAGACGCTGTACTGCCAACGCCAAATTATGCTTTTTATTTTCGGAAAGGGTCGTGGCAGGAATGGGTTGGGCGATCGTCACCTGTGGCGTGAATTGCTGTAACTGGCTGCCACCCATCGGGCTGAAGGGCACTAATCTTGAACGCTGCCCGGTGAAGACATCAGCGGTTGATCGCTGGATCACCTTGTACTGCACTCGCCAACGGGCTGGAATCAACTGCTTCATCATAGAACGGCTTTCTAAGAGCGCTTTTTCCTCTATACAACGTTTTCGCGACTCATTTCGCAACCCGATCACCCGTTCGTCTTAACAAACGGGTGTTGTGCCAGAAGGATTACAGTAGTCGTTCAAGCTTGTGGTAGGAAAAAGGCAGTGACAAACAAAACCGTCATAACCAAACTCAAAATTGCCAGTAAGCCTGCGGGCATAAACTTGCCAGTAGCGCGAAAGCGGAGGGCAAAGACGACCAGCAACGCAAGTGCAATGACGGCTGCCAGCGCCAAACCAACCGTAGGATTTTGGAGACTGATGTACCAGGCGATTGCCAGTGCAACCCCGCTACCTAAACCTGATATGAGTGATTGGTTGCTCTTTGCTTTGACATAGCCGATAACGCCACCAATCGCCACCAGCAGTGCGTAGACTAAAATAAGCCAAATAATAGATGCCAAAGGTGTGTCTCCTTCTTGCGACATTTCACACCCTACACCCTATTCTGGTCGTTCGCTTCTCGTCGTTATAATGCTTCTTACACAGACTATTCCCGTCCTGGATTTACGCGACTTTTACGCAGACGATCAGAAAAACGATCGTCGCCAAGCCTTTATCCACCAACTGGGCAGTGCCCTGGAAGACATCGGCTTTTTTGCTGTAACCCATCATGGGGTTGACTCAACGCTCATCCAGTCTGCTTACGAAGCCGCTCAAGCGTTTTTTACGTTGCCGGAGTCTGCAAAACGTTGCTATGAAGAGCCAGCCTTGCAGGGGCAGCGTGGTTTCACAGCCTTTGGACGCGAACACGCTAAAGATCATCCTGTTCCTGATCTCAAAGAGTTTTGGCACGTTGGTCGATCACTACCACCCGACCATCCCTTAGCGGCTCGTTATCCAGCTAATCTTTCGCCGCTGGAAGTATCGCAGTTTACCACTGTGATGAATCAGCTTTATGCCCAACTAGAGGCGTGTGCAATGGCGTTACTGAAAGCTTGCGCCCTGTATCTAGGCGAACCAGAGTCTCTGTTGAGTGACATGATGCGAGACAGTGATACCATTCTCCGCGTAATTCACTATCCCCCGATCGCCCCAGATGCTCATCCAGCAAGCCTGCGTGCAGCAGCGCATGAAGATATTAATTTACTGACGCTCTTGTGCGAAGCAACCGACGACGGGCTGGAGTTATTGCAGCGCGATGGCACCTGGCGACCGATTCGGGCACTACCAGGACAGATCATTGTCGATAGCGGCGATATGCTCCAGCAGATCACCAACGGACGGCTCAAAAGCACAACTCATCGGGTCGTCAATCCAGTGGACGATCGACGACGGCGCTTCTCTATGCCGTTTTTCGCGCATCCACGCCCCGACGTTGACCTGACTCCACTTTCCAGTTGCATTGCTAACGGAGCACAACTATTTCCAAGCATCACTGCCGGAGCGTATTTACAGCAGCGGCTACGAGAAATTGGCTTGGCGGGGTAAAGCAAGGGAAGCCAGTGGTCAGAAGGAGCAGGGGAAGCAGTGGGCAGAAGGCTGAGGGAGATAGAAGGAGCAGGGGAAGCAGCGGAGCAGAAGACGGACAGAAAACTCAGAACTTTCAGCCCTCATCCTTTAGCCTGCATCCCTCGTTCCTCTCCCCCTTAGCCTCCAGCAGCAAACATTCCCATAACAGCAACGGAGAGAAGAATGCCGGGACTTAGCATCAGCACTAGCATCAGGAGATCATGAGTAGTCATTGTTTTTCTTTGGTAGTTGGTACAAGGTGGCGATCGCAGCCACTGATGGCTAGTGCTTTTGTGGCTGCGATCGCGACTTTAGCTTTATCCTAGTCAACCTGGCTTAACGCTCGATCGCAAAAGCATTGAGAAAAGCTGAAGATTGTACTAAGCGCTCGCTACTTTTTGTCTCAAGGCAGTAGTAGCGGCAGCAGGGGATGCTGGTACTGTATGACAAAAATCTTACACTTGTAGAACGCTGCACACTCTTCTATGTAATCCACATAAAGGCGCTCAGTTTGTGTAGAAAGCGATTTCTGAAGTATCTTGCTTCTATGCTTGCATCAACCTTGGGTCACTTATGAGCAACTTTTCTTTTGACGACCTGTGGCGGAAAGACTTTATGAGGGGCTTCGTCCTCTGGATCGTAATTGAGGTGTTTAGTTTTTTGATCTTGCCAGGGATTGGAGCTATTCAACCGGGCGATCGACTGAAGTATTGGTTTGGTCTCAGCATTCCGCTAGGGATCGGTGGCGCGTTTTTGCTTGGTGGCAGTTCCCGCTTTGTAGCGGTGATGAATGAACGTGCTGCTAGCAGCAGCAAAACTCTTCTTAGTCTGTTGGGGCAGTTTGGCGGCTCGATCGGGATGGCAGGGATTGTTTTTCCATTTGTGATGGTGGCAGGAGAATTTCTTGCCAAGATTTTTGTGAAATAGGACTGGACTTGAGGAGGACGGAGTAGGAAATTGAGCGGGCGATGAAGGAGGGTGGAATGACGATCGCAAAGCAAAGCCTGCCGACAGTAACGTATGGGCTAAAGGAGTGGCAGGTAGCAGTGACGGCACTGGAGCAGGGCGAGATGATCGTCCTGCTGCGGAAGGGCGGGCTGCGTGAGGCAAAAGGGCGGTTTACGATCGCGTATCAACACATCTTGCTGTACCCCACCTATGAGCATCAGCAACCGCACCTGGTGAAGGCACAGTACACGAATGCTATCGTTCCTGTTGCATCGGGTTGGCATCCTGAAACGGTTCGGCTTGGCTCTTGGGCAACGATTACTGATAGTATTCAAGTCAGCGAAGCGGCTCCATTAGCAGCCTTGCTCCCCTTCCACATCTGGAACGAAGCCTTTGCAGCAGAACGGCTCAAGTGGAAGCCTAACCAGCCGATCGAGGTACTGCTGCTACGAGTTTATCGGCTGGGTCAGCCGCAGATTATTCCCTACAACCCTGTCTATGGTGGTTGCAAGTCTTGGCTTGACTTGAGTGAGGCGATCGCACAGACAGACGGTTTTGCTAGTGCGTTGGCTGACAGCACGCCTGTATTAGAGACAGCAGACTACCGTGCTCGATGTGCCCACGTGCTAGCGCTTGTACAGCAGGAATAGTCGTAATAAAATTTAACGTATAAAGTATGCAAACTCTACACCTAGTGCCATCATGGGATGCAGTAATAGGTGTCATCCCTAAATAGGTATACAGTCAGTCGTGTATGCCTGCTTGCCTAGCTTCAGTCTCAAGCCAAGCCTATCAGCCAAATTTGTTAGATGCGTTCAGCACTAAAGTGATGCAAAGTCAGATTAAGCCGGAATTTCAGCCTTCGGAATCTCAGCTACAAGTAAGGCAACCAGCCGCGCCGCCGTTGGGTATGCCACAGTTACTTTTGGGGACTATTGTTGCTTTAAGTACGATCGTAGGAGACGCGGTTCTTTGCTCAGTGCAGGCAGCGTCGCTCACAAACTGGAGCTTTGACCCAACCGTCAATCAGCTTGAAATCACGGTCAAAGATGGCACAACGCCCCGTTACTTCCTGATGGCTCAGCCCGCTCGTATTGTGGTTGACCTGCCTGACACTGCGATCGGCAACGTGAGTGCTCAAAAAACCTACGCGGGTCCAGTACGCCAGATTCGGGTCTCTCAGTTTGAGCCAGGGCTAACCCGCATTGTGATGGAAATCTCGCCAGGGGTTTCGTTAGCACCGGGGCAGGTAGAGCTGCAAAAAGTTGGCGACCGCACGGCGCAGGCAGGCAACTCGCGCTGGGTGGTGCGTCCTCTCGTCAGTAAATCGCTTTCTGCCAATGTAGCAACAGCGGTTAACCCGTCTGCTGTGAAGCCTCTGCAACCCGTTGCGTCGATTGCGCCTACAAAGCCAACGACTGTAGCACCGTCTGCTTCTGTGCCGATTGGCAATGACCCAATCCGCCAGCCAGCCACGATCGGAAGTAATCTTCCTTCGCCGCCACCTGCGCAAAGCGCTAATCCATCCGCAATAACTAATACGGCAGCAGATGCTAAAAATGATGCTAACGACAGCAAACCTGCTGGCTCAATGAGCGCTGCGCCAACGGCTCCTGTAGCTCTAGCTCCTGCATTACCCGCTGCACCGATTGACAAGAATTCAACCCGCCAACAGCCAGCCGCGATTGGGAGTAATCTTCCTTCGCCACCACCTGCGGAAAGCGCTGATCCATCCGCAACAACTAATACGGCAGCAGATGCTAAGAATGATGCTAACGACAGCAAACCTGCTGGCTCAATGAGTGCTGCACCAGCGGCTCCCATCGCTCTGGCTCCTGCGTTACCCGCTGCACCGACTCAAAACGCAGCAAAAAGAACACCTGCTTCACTGAACCCTCTTGACCCCAATATGGGCATTGATACTAGCGGTGGTGTGGCGATCGCAGTGCCGTCACCGGTTGCTAACCCCTCAACACCTGTGGCACCACCACCAGCCACGCCTTCAATAGTTTCACCTTTAGCAGCCGCATTGCCAGCTACACCAAAACCAGTAGCGAATGTCCCTACAAAGCCTGCTGCCCCAACGCCACGATCGACCACCAGTATGGCGTCGCGCATTCAGCCTGCTAACACCGCTCGTCCTCTGACCACTGCAAAACCAGCGCCAACTGCTACGTCAGACACAGCAGCCAATATACCCCTATCCCTAGCAGCACGACCCTCAGCAGACGTTCCTAGTGTGAGCGTGCCGCCACTGGATCGTAGGCAGAGTGATCGAATCCCGACTAATCAGAGTGTTAGACCAGCGCCGTCCTCTAACTTGATCGCGCCACCCTCTCCAACTACAACCGCTCCGGAGATAGTATCTGCCGTGCCAGCTATTGCTCCAAACCAACCAAGCATCAGCGTACCTCCGCCTATTCAAGTTGGCACGCCTGCTCTAGGCTCTTCCAATAGTAGACCACGTATTGAAGCAGCACCCTACACGCCATCTTTAAGCGCAGCGCCATCTGCCGTCAGTGTGCCACCCCTGCAAAGTTCGCCTCCCCTGCAACAAACAGTAGCCCCATCTACGCCTTTACCACCAGAAGCAGGTGCGTCTTATGATGCAGATACCATCAGGCAGGCACCAACTACACCACCAGGGGTGACTGCGTATGATGCCAACACAGTGAGGCAGCCACCATCAGCTAACCTGGCACCACCACTGGAGCTTGCACCCTTACAAGCACCTGCTATGCCCGCGCTCGCCTCGCCGACTTATGATGCCAGTACCGTCAGACAGGCTCCAACAAAGCCTGCCCCAACACCGATCGTCAATTTTGGGCAACCATTGCCAGTAACCTCTAGCGCCGCGAGAGTTAGCGGTCAACCGTTGGCATTGGTGAATCAATCGCCAGGGGTTCGTCAGGCGCTGAACCCTACAGCACCCAATGTTTTGCTGCCTGCTGGCACACCCTTGAACCTGCGTTATCCCGGCAAGTCAGCGCTGAGTTTACGTACAGACAGCCCGCAGCAAGAAGTGCTGGTACTGCAAGCAGATTTGCGTGATGTCTCTGGCAATGTTCTAGCACCCGCAGGTAGTCTGGTGACAGGACGCTTTGAAACAACAACCGCAGGCAGCCAATTTGTTACGCAGGCGATCGCTTTGACAGGTCGTACTCTGCCGCTGATGGCGCAGTCTGAAGCGTTAAATGGTAGCCGTCAGGTTGCAGGCACCGACCTGGCACGCAATTCTGGTATTGGTGTTTTAGCAGGTGGTGTGCTGGGTGCCATTAGTGGTTCAACTGGCTTGGGCGCGCTCGGTGGTGCGGCAGCGGGTGCGGCAGCTACATTGATTACTGCGCCTAAACCTGCCATGATACAGCCCGATCAGTTGATTCAGGTGCGTTTGACGCAAGATCTGAGCCTCTAAGCCGCACAACATTTTGAGGCGATTTCTATAAAAAACCTGTAGGGACAGTTTCAGCGATCTGTTTAGCGGCTGAAGGTAAAAACTTTGGCAAAAGCTGCCCTTACAAAACGGTAGCTTCTTGCTTAGAATCTATTGGCTCCCAAAGTATGCAACGTAAAAAGGGACGGTAAAAGTAGACTTTAGCAGTCCAACCTCTACCGTCCCTTTCACTTTAAAGCTAGCCTTTACCCTTAAGTTTAGTACTTCTCATTTTCTGGCATAGCGGCACCGCCAGAACCAGGACTGTTCAAGAAGAAGTTTTTGGCAGCGTCGTTCTGGTAGATGCAATCAATCCGAGGCGTTCGTTCGAGTGCATCAATGAAGCCAAAAGTATTCATACGGTTTTTGCAGTCCCGCACCTGATCAGGTTTAACTAAACCCTTTTGCTCCAGAATTGACCAGTTGTTTGTACGCAAAACACAGCCTGGTTGAGTGCTTGGCTGAGAGACATAAACATTCAACGGATCAAGTGTTACAAAAACACGGGTATCCATAGTAATGGCAGCAGAACCGAACTGAGCACAGAGTTCAGGGCTAGGTGCTCGCTGGCTCAAGTCAAGGGCAGTCACGATCTTACCGGAAGCCGAGCTGGAAACAGAGCTGAAGCCAAGCCCAATCCCAATGCCCAGGATAAAAACACCTGCCAGCACTGCAAGAGCAGTGGCGTTAAAGAGTGCCGCGATCGATGATTTGGCTGGTTTCTGCTTTGAGGAATCGAAATCGTCGTAGTCGCGATCGTACTCACGATCGACATCCCGGTCATAGCCGGAGTTCCTGGATTTACGTTTCATACTCGTCTGACCCGGTTTGGAAAGCGTTAAAAAGAGGTATCCTTCTTCCCCAGTATGCCGCTAATTGGGAGCAGACTGCACAGATCTAACCGCTGTTCTTCCTACGGCACTCCTAGACCTTTCCTATACAGGAAATAGTTTAGTTGCCGCCTGTAGTGATGGCTTTGTTGTGGATGCCTGTGTCTGACGCTTGTTTAAAGTGCCATTTGCCATCAGCATCTTGCTCGTAATTGGGCTTGAGCGAGTTCCAGGCAACCTCAGTGGCAGCATCTTCACTTAAACCATCACTGACAGCACTGTTGAAAGCGGTGACAAAAATCTGTTGTGCACCATCCACTAAGTTTTGTTGAATCTCTTGTGGAAAATCTTCAATTTTTTTAGTCATAACCATCTCCTTATCTATTACTGAAACCAGCATAAAAACACGGCAGTAAAGGTTCCTCTTCCTAGGGGCAGAGCCAGTAAACCTTTGCAGCAGCGACGCAAACTCAGGGACACTTGCTTGAAAGTGGCAGGATCAAACGTTTATGTTGGAGGGTTCTATGTTTTATAAGGGCGATCGTGTACTCTTGGACACGCATTCAAGGTGTCACAATAGACGAGTGCTATCAATCAGTTAAACTTGTGAGTCTTCAAACCCGCGTACCATTCAGCAAGCCTACGTCCTACTCAACGCTACAGACGCTTTGGAACGATTGCCTCACTGTTTTTTGGGGCGATTGGCTCGACTTGCGCGTGCGGTTAGTGCAGGTCATTGCTTCTGGGTTAGTGTCGCCTTTGATCTATATTGTGGGCTTTGGGTTAGGGCTAGGCAGTACGCTTGATTCTGCCATGAAGCCATCAGCTGGGGATAACTACTTGCAGTTTATTCTGCCAGGAATGGTGGCCCTGTCATCAATGGTGATTAGCTTCGGCGGCACAACGTTTTCTATTTGCGGCGATCGCCTCTTTACCAAAACCTTTGAGGAAATGCTGTTGATGCCAGTGCACCCGTTGGCGCTGCACGTTGGCAAGATGATGGCAGGCATTGTACGAGGGATGCTGACCGCAGGTTCAGTTATTCTGGTTGCCATTGTCTGTACGGGCAAGGTCTGGAGTTTTCTAAATCCGCTGTTTTTGCTAGTGCTGGTGCTAAACTGTGCGGTCTTTTCGGCTCTGGGCGTGATTGTAGGGTTAAATGTCAAGTCGCTAGAGAGCGTCGGCATCTACAACAACTTTGTGATTGTGCCAATGTCGTTTTTGGGTGCCACGTTTTTTGACCCTACAACGCTACCGATCGCCCTCAAAGCCGTTGTGTATCTACTTCCTCTGACCTACACGAGCTTGGGGCTACGAGCGGCTGCTTACTTACCGTTTGCTCAATTCCCCTGGTATGTGGTTCCCGTGCTGCTGCTCTCGGCGATCGTGCTCTCGGCGATCGGTGCACGTCAGTTTTCCCACCAGCAAGATTGAGGAGGAGCAGTCAGCTATCAGCATTCAGCTTGAGAGCTAGCGCTAAACATGGATGGTCGGCATGATTTCTACTCTGACCGCTGACAGCTGATGGCTATTTCACTTCCGCATTTGGCTAGTGTGGTTGATGCGATCGCCTAGTTGCCGTAACGTTTGCGCCATGCTGGGATCACTCTCTTTAAGCTGAGAAATTTTGTCGCAGCTATACATAACAGTGGTGTGGTCTTTACCGCCGAACTCCTCACCAATCTTGGGCAGGCTCAAGTCGGTGTGGTGCCGCATCAGATACATCCCAATCTGACGAGCAACGCTAATTTCTCGACGACGAGAGCTGCCTTTCAAATCTTCGACAGACACATCAAAGGTTTCGGCGATCGCCAAAATCACTGCTTCTGGCGAGGCTTCTACCTTCTCTACAGGCGGATTCAGCACTGGGGTAATATTTTCCACGGTCATAGGCAGCCCAGAGATAGAAATATACGCAACGGCTCGAATGAGCGCCCCTTCTAGCTCGCGAATGTTGTTGGTGTAGCTAGAGGCGATGTACTCAATCACATCGCGGGGCAGGCGCATATTCTCGTACTCTGCTTTTTTTTGCAGAATCGCCATCCGCGTTTCCAGATCGGGGGGTTGAATGTCGGCAATCAAGCCCATCGAAAAGCGAGAGCAGAGCCGCTCCTGAAGGCGGGGAATCTGGTTGGGTGGGCGATCGGATGCCAGCACAACCTGCTTACCGGTCTCGTGCAGCGTGTTGAAGGTGTGAAAAAACTCTTCCTGTGTGTATTCTTTGCCTTCAATAAACTGAATATCATCCACTAGCAGCACATCAACGGCACGATAACGCTCCTGAAAGCTTTGACGACTGTCTTTACGGATGGCAGTAATTAAGTCATTGGTGAATTGCTCGGTGGAGACGTAGACGATGCGCGACGAGGGGCAGATTTCCAACCGATAGTGCCCGATCGCCTGCATAAGGTGCGTTTTGCCCAGCCCTACACCACCGCAAAGAAAGAGCGGGTTAAATTCGCGTCCAGGTGATTCTGCCACTGCTAAGGACGCTGCATGTGCCATGCGGTTATTGGCACCAACGACCAGTCGCGAAAAGACATATTTGGAATTGAGAGCGCTGCGCGCACCGTTGTTTGCTGCTGCCGAGTCCGGCGGGGATGGTTCAGTAACGTTTTCGTGGGAGGGGAGGGGCCAGAACATCTCTGGGTTCTCAGAGGCATCATCGCCCTGCGTGATCGTAATGTGGATGTCAATCGGATGCCCCATCACTTCCTGTACCACTTCGGCGATCGTTTTGATGTAGTACTTTTGAAGCCAGTTACGGGCAAAGGGATTCGGTGTACGAATAACCAGACAGTTGTCATCCAACTGCTCCGCGATCGCTGTTTTGATCCAGGTTTCAAAGGTAGGGCGGCTGAGCTGAAGCTGCAAGCGTTCCAGCACCTGTATCCAAAGCGTTTCAAGCGTAATTTCGACCACGAATCGTTACCCCTTACCAGTAAATGGCGACATGAAGCAGAGTGAGCCGAGGCGATCGACTCTCTTGCTTTGGGCTGCAATCATTGCACTGCCCTACAAAGATGCACCGAAGTTAGCTTGATTGCAAGTCCAGAATGAGCAAATCAGGATGAATAAGCACAAGCAAATTTAGCAATCTGGCTCTACATATGGAGTTGAGTTCATCTAACTAGTCTACAGATAGCGTATCAGATCTCGTCCGAACGATCGTTCCAGGCTAGCACTGAACTACCTAACCCTACTTCCTAAATGTAGGCTCTCAAACCATGACGATCGTCACCTGCTAGAGGAACACTAGCTACAACATCCCTGCCAAGGCAGCAGAGAAGTAGTCTACCTGATTTTCCCCAGGCAACGGCTTGCGCTTAGACCATCTTTAGATTTGAGGCGAGACGTAAGGCTTGAGAGCTGCTGCCTTAAGACTAATCACTAGCGCTTCTAAGCAACTAACCACTGCGTCTGCCTTTTGCCCTTTATCTTTTGCCTTTCCCTAGCGACTAGACAGACTCCGGTAAGCTCGCTTCCATCTTCAGGCAATTCAACCCATCGACCTGAAGCTGATATTCAACGCGATCCATTAGTCGATTAAGGATAAGCCAGCCGTAGCCCCCTTCTTGCATCAGCTCTGGCGTGGGTTCTGTATAGGTCGCCACATCATAGCCTGTCCCATGATCCCAAAGTTCAAGGGCAATATCACGCTCTTGCAATTCCAGTCGAATAAGTACAGGTAGCGCTGGCTGATCTTTATGGGCATGACGGACGACATTGGAATATGCCTCTACTAGCACCAGACGTAGACGATTGGATTGACGGGTCCAGTCAACATGATCGCCAAGTTCGACCTCCAAGCTGCCCAAGAGCCAATTTTCGACAATTGACAAAAACTTTAGGTCGCTGGGTACGTGAAGCTCAGTTCTCATTAACTACAGAACCTCCAGAGAAAGTATGGTTTGGTCGTCTTCTTGAATTGTATTGTGCGATCGAATCCGCGAAAGCAGGTGGCTCAAATCAAGGGGGGCGTGTTCTTGCATCAGCATTTGCCATAATCCAGACTGTTGCAGCATAGCAGTGACCGTCTGAGGTGTGCCGACGTTACCACCTGCTGTTGCCACAGTTGCCTCTGTAATACCATCGCTGGTCAGCAGCATTACCTCACCAGGATTGAGCGCCACATTACCGGATGCTGCCTTCCAATTGGGTAAAATGCCCAACGGCACGCCTCGGACTTTAAGGTAGAGCGGTTCGACAGCGGATGCTTCCCCAGCGGCAAGCTGTGCAGCAACATTGCGACTAGACCACACTAAGGGGTAAATATGTCCTGCGTTTGCGTAAACAAGCTGGCAGGTTGAAGGGCTGTAGCGAGCCAGCACCATCGTAATAAAACAGTTGGTACTAACCAGATCTTCAGACAAGCTGCGATTTAAGTTTTGCATGACGAGATGCGGCTCTGGTGGTGATTCTTGCGATAGCTCTCGCCGCAACACCGAGATTGCACTTGCCATAAACAGTGCTGCTGGTACACCCTTGCCAGAGACATCACCCACTGCCAGCCAGATATCGCCCTGCGGATGAGCATATACCTCAAAAAAGTCGCCGCCAACTTCACGGGCAGGGAAGCAGCACGCCTGGACTTTCATGCCATCGAGATCAGGTAGACTCTGGCGTAAGAGGTTGCCTTGAATTTGACGGGCAACGGCGAGTTCTGCCCGCATTTGTTCGGCTTGTTCTTGGGTGCGCTGGTAAAGCTTTGCTTGCGAAAGAGCGAGTGCTGCCTGTTCTGCTACGCCTTGAATAAGTTCGATGTCTTCAGGCGACCAGGGCTGGTCGATCGCCCGACGATACAGCGAGAGCACTGCCAGAGCTTCTTGCTGATAGGTGAGAGGCACCACAAGTTGAAATCCCTCTCCAGAAGGCAGGGGTGCTGTCTGAATCTGACGTTGCACAACAGCCTGCATTAAGAAATCGTCAGTGGGGTGGGGCAGAGGTGACTGCAACGCCTGGTCTTGCGTTTTCTGAACACCTTGACTGCCTTCCTGATAAATGAATGCTTCTGGTGAGAGGCGATCGTCTGTTACAGGGTGCAGTGTACAACAACTGGCAGCAAACGTTCGCCCCAACGTATCGGCAGTAGTTTGCAGCATACTGTGATAATCCAGCGATTCACGAATAGCTGTGGTCATTGTGTTGAACAACGACTCTCGCCGGAGTGCCCGTCGCAGCTCGTTTGTGCGCTGTTTCAAAACCTTGTACGTTTCAGCAGCTTGCTGGATAACTCCCTTCAGTTGATCAGGGTTCCAGGGCTTTGTGATGTACTTAAACACCTTTCCTGTATTGATGGCTTCGACTAGATCCTCAACATCGGTGTAGCCAGTCAGCACAATCCGAATCGTATCAGGGTAGCGATCAACTGTCTTGCTCAAAAATTCTGTTCCCAGCATTTCAGGCATCCGTTGGTCTGAAATGATGATCGCCATTTCTCCCTGCTCTTCAAGCATTTGCAGCGCTGCGATCGCGCTCTCTGCTTGCAGAACCTCAAAATCACGTCGAAACGTCCGATACAGCAGATCCAGGTTGTCGGGTTCATCATCAACAACCATCAATCTGAGTTTAGTTCCTATTCCTTGAGCCATACGAACACTCCACTGTTAAGCACAAGGTGCCCACGCTAAACCCTACGAAGTAGCCGTACGTGATTAAGCACAATCCCTGTAATTCCCCTTGCTATCAAAAACAGTGATAGCCAGAGAATCAGGTAATTGTTCACGTCTGAGTACTTAACGCCATTACTCTCCCTAGCGTAAAGTACCCTAGATACTTAGGTTGATAACATTAGGTTGATAACAAGGGAACGTTAACAAGTCAGCACCAGCAAGCGAAAGGTAAACGGTAAACGGCAGTAAAAAGCAAACGCTGTCAGCAAAACTGAGGACGTTTTCCTTGCTTGCCTGTCTTTACGACCCGTTCTGCTTTTCCTGATTACTTACTCTCTGCGCCGAAACTGATAAGACTCCGCCGTTGCGCCCCAAACCTGCTTACCAGCAGCATCAAAGCCACGATCCCAGGTATCCATGCCGATTGTCTGCAGTACGATATGGTTTTTGATTCTGACTGCGCCTCGAATATTAGCAGGGCAGCCATCTGCCGGAGTATTGCCAACGTAAGCATCCCCTGAAGGCTTGAGAAAGACACTACAAACGGCAGTACCAAGGTCGCGGAGCTGAATGGTGCGATCGCCCCCTGGTTTACCACAAAAATTGATCCAGTCCGTTAGTGTTGCAGGCTTGAAGGAGAGCGAGCGCACACTCTGACTGTAAGCACTGGGGCTAATCTGCAAAAAGCGCTGCCGATAAGGGCTTGCCAGATTTTTTGTTAACGCCTGCTCTTGATAAAGAAAAATTGAGTTGGGTTGCCTTTCTGCCTCAGTTGCTGGCAAGCGGACACGACAAGTGGTCATTCTGACATTAGGAGCTTTGGCGTTGACGAGGGCTTGAGCCGATGTATCCATTACTCCCTCGAGGCGTGAGGCAACAGCCTCAGCCTGCTGCTCTAGCGCTAGCTGAGCCGTGTCACCAAAGGCAGGTCGGACGATCGTTATGAGGCAAAACGTTCCAACCAACGCGATCGCAGATTGATACTTCACAGCAGTGTATGAGTTAAACAGAACACGATTAATTGTGAAGATACTAGCGCGATCGTGAGACAGCTACTAAACGTTACGCTCAAAAGCTCGACCGCTTACCCTCCCCGTGCCAGCCGTGTATCCGTCTGGGCAAGGGCTGCCTGCCAGGTTTGATAGCCAGTCGCATTCAGGTGTAGCCCATCAGTCGTCAAGTCATCGCGCAAACTGCCGTCTACATCTGCAAAAGCGGTATACAAATCGAGGAAAGCGGCACCGTCCTGTTGCGCGATCGTCGCTAAACGTTGATTAAGCCAGCTAACACGATTGCCGGGAACAGCAGCCGTACGGGTTGGTAAAATCGACTGCACTACGATCTGAGCCTGCGGATGTGCCCGTTTCAAGCGACGGACAATCTGACGCAAATTCCATAGAATTTCGTTATCGGTTGCGCCTTGCTTAAGGTCGTTCACACCTGCCATGACGTAAATTGCTTGGGGACGGGCACTAGCAAAGGTTGATAGTCGCCGCAGGATAGCGCTGGTATTTTCGCCAGAAATTGCCTGGTTGAGCCAGAGTTGGTTAGCAGGGAGGCGATCGCTGGGAAACCAAAGGCTTAGTGAATCTCCCACCATAATGGACAGACGATGATCGCCCTGTCCCCTAGTTGCGGCTCTGGCTTCCATTGCAAGCAGTTGCCGCCATTGTCGATCGGTCGGGTTGCTAGTGGTCTGCTGCCAGATCTCTCGGAAACTATCGATCGGCAGGCGCGTGTAAAGACGACCCGAGCGAATGGCGGCAAAACGTTGCCAGTAGAGTTGTCCTCCCGATCGAGGCAGCACAGAAGCTGGTTGAGCAAACTCTGTAACGCTCTGGTTAGAATCAGGGCGTACGCTCGGTTTCAAAAGCGCCTTGTTTTGAGAGGTTTGCTTGGTAGCATCTGCCTCACGTAAGCGGATGGTCTGCCAATCAAAGGCGGTCAAAGATGCATTTGGCGGTGGTGGAGTCTTGAGGGCCTGTTCGGACGAAGCTTTTGCCATCACCGCAGCCAACAGGGAAAGATCAGTCATTGTCGCTGTAAGAAACCTATGCTTTCTTAGTCGCGATCGACAGGCTTCATCAGGAAAATTTTGAGCAGAATTTGTGCTACCAAATAAAATTTTCTCCCCGTTCAAGCTGCCTGGGCAACGTTAGAGACTTTGGAACGAGCGATCAAGCTGTTTGACAAACTGATCAACACTCTATCTGTAGACAAGTGATGTTGAAAGGCATCAAGGTAAGATAGAAAATGGAAAAGTTGCTGGTATCAAAGTACAAGAGCGCTGGCATTAGGCTTACGACCCCTTAAGTAGCCATAGTCAGAAACATTTTATTTTTGAGTTGGAGCAAAAAATGGCAATTAATTGTGCTGAAGCCTGTATTAGTGGGTGTGTTTTGGGTGACAAATGTCCCAACCTCGAATACAAAGCCAAAGCAGCTAAGTTTATTAGCGAAACTTCGTTAGACCAGATGCTAGAGATGGCAGATAATGCCATTCGGAAGAAGCGGATGGAGCCGCCTCAGTGGGTTTTACCTGAAGAGTAAAGTACTTCGTAGCTAAACACCATTTACGCTCTGAGAATGACCTTAGGTTCTAGTAGCCTTAGGCTTGAGTCTTGCTAGTAATACAAGCTACCTAAGGTCATATCTCTCCTGTATAAACATGGCAGCGTCATGTTCTATAAATTGTTAGGCTTTGAGTTATTAACTCTCGATTCTTATAGTATTTCCTTAATGCTTAAGGTTAAACCCAAGCAGCGCCAAGGCAGGCTTTAGGACTCTCCCCTTGTCGCTCTTATTGCAGCCAGAAACGCTATGCCAATAATTTAAAGCCAGCTAAGGCAGACATTAATGGTTACACTACTAAAGAAAGGTTAACCAAATTAAAACAGGTTCAGTCAAAGCGCGTATCACGCTTAACTAAACCTGTATGTTACTTGCAAAATCAAATTTTAGAGAAGAATTTAGGCTAGTGGCTTCAACATTTAAGTTCCACTTATAGCTACTAGCTAGTAACCCTTGCTTTGTCGATCGCCCTTGCTCTAGTGATCGTTAGTGTTTGTAATCCGTGCGCTTTCAACTGCTGCCAGCTTAAGCTGCGCGGCGGGTAACCAAACCCCAGAGGAAGATAGCAATGATAGCGCCGATGACAGCAACAAAAATACCAGGAATGCTCAGACTTGCAGCTGCTAAATTAAGTGAGCCAGTATTTAGCAAGCTAAACAGAGAACCACCAACAAATGCGCCAACAATACCCAGGATCATTGTGCCGAGAATGCCACCACCTTGAGAACCAGGATAAATTGCCTTTGCGATTGCACCAGCAATCAGACCTAAAACGATCCAAGCGATAATGTTCATGTTTGTTTACCCAAAGTTTTTTGCTGACAAGTAAACAATATCAAGATGGCTTTCATTAACCAATCTGCCGAAGGATACAACACTCAATAACCGTAAGGCATAGACACAGTTCGTAAGTCTAAAAGCGGCGGCTTGTAAAACTGTAAGAACTGCTACACAAAGCGAACAGACATTTGTGTTTAGGCTCGTGGCTCAACTAACGCCAAGATTTCACCTGCGTAGGTGCGGTTTACTCTATGCTTTCGTCGGCTGGCTAAGTCAATGGGAAAGAAGCTACAGCACAAGCTACGGCAAATACTTTTGAGGTAAGGGAAAGAGTTTTGCTGAGAGCTGCGCTGCTACAAAGGCTCAAACTGCTTTTGTGCTTGATCCTTAACTGTCAACGTTGTTGCCTGGTTCGATCGTTTCACGGATGCGATAGATGGGTCGTCCTTGCGATTCGTGATAGGTACGCATCAACAGTTCTGCCAGCAAGCCGACGCTGAAAAGCTGCACACCAGCTAAGACTAGAACAACTGCCAAAATGAGCAACGGGCGATTGCCAATGCTAACGCCATAGCCAATTTTAAGTACGGTGAGATAAAGCCCGATCGCTGTGCCGATGGCGATCGAACCTACACCAAAAAGACCAAAAACGTGCATTGGTTTCGTTAAAAACTTACGCATAAACCAAACGGTGAGCAGATCCATAATGACGCGGAAGGTGCGGTCTAACCCATATTTGCTTTTACCAAAACGACGCGCGTGATGACGCACAGGCAACTCAGTAATCCTGGCTCCTTCAATAAAGGCTAATGCAGGTAGAAACCGATGTAATTCGCCATAGAGATTCATATCAGCTACCAATTCAGCCCGATATGCCTTGAGCGAACAACCATAATCATTCAGCTTGACACCTGTGACCAACCCAATAAGCCAATTCGCAATTTTTGAGGGCAATAGGCGAGTGAGAGCTGCATCCTGTCGGTTTTTTCGCCAACCACTGACTAGGTCGTAGCCGTCCTCTAACTTTGCAAGCATAACGGGAATATCAGCAGGATCGTTTTGCAAGTCACCGTCTAGCGTGACAATAACCTGCCCTCTAGCACAGCTAAATCCCGCTGCCATTGCTGCCGTCTGACCATAGTTACGACGCAAAATCACAGCACGTAAGTCGTTACGAGACTGGGCAAGCTGTTTTAGCAACACGGCAGAGTCATCCGTCGAGCCGTCATCTACACAAATAATTTCGTAGTGGAGGTGTGCTGCATTGAGGCTGGCAGCGATCGCCTCCACTAAATGGGGTAAACTCTCGTATTCGTTATGAATCGGCACTACAACCGAAACTTCAGGTTTAATGGCAAGTCGGGACGCACTCGCCAATCCTTCAGGGTGCAATGACGTACTCATAGTCAATACCGCTAGATGTTAAGAGAAGACTGACAGCACTGTATCAAAAAAAGTCAGCGCAATGAGCCACAGCAAGATTGGTAGCTTGCAACGACTCGTCCTGCCCCGCGTAGTTGAGCGTAGTAGGTCTGACTAACACGATCGCCTTGAGCCGATAAGCAATCAATGCCAATGCCGTTGCGTCCCTGATCTTTGCCAGAACTGTGAAGGTAGCAGCCATCCCCCAGATACAGCCCAACATGAGTCGCTTTTGCAGGCGAACCGAAAAACACCAAGTCGCCAGGACGTAAATCTGGTAGCGCAATCGCGTGTGTAAACGCCTCTTGCTGATACGCATCTCTAGGTAGCCAGATGCCGACCGCCGCAAAGGCTGCCTGCATTAAACCAGAACAGTCATAATTGGGTGCCACAGTGCCGCCCCAGAGATAGTGGTTGGGCTGTGCCATCGCAGCCTGAGCAAAGGCGATCGCGCCCTGCACTCTACTGCTAATGTCCCTTTCGGCAAGGACAATCGCCTGATAGGGAGTAGCAGCAAGATCCAGATGCTCTAGGTCAGCGATCGCCAGCCAGCCAGGATAATCGTCCTCACATAAACAGACTTCTACGGCACCCTGACTTGTTCCTGCTGACGCATCCGGCAACGATACAACGCGCAAATATCGTCCTGCTGCTGCCTGCGTCACTAGCCCTTGCATGGAAGCGTTGTAGAGGTTGAGATTTTGGCGACAGCAGTAGTGAGCGCGATCGCCATCAGGTAACGTTTGGTGTGCTTGCAGTTGTAGGAGAGAAACCACGGCAGGAGGTTGTTAGTTGTTAGAAAGGAATAGAAAGCAGAGGTGAGAGGTGAGGCGGAGGCAGCAGGGGGAGCAGCGGTGACAGGGGAGGCAGAGAAGATCACTCAAGACGCTAGCCAATAGTCAGACAGAATTAAACCTTTTAGTCTTCATCCCTCATCCTTTATCCTTCATCCCTTATCCCTTCTTCCCATTCTCCAATTTCCTCCGGATCGTGTGGGGCGATTCGGTATAGAGGAGTGGTAGATGCACCCTGATCATGCCCCTGGCTTCTGGCTGGGGGCATTTATTTTTTGAGGGCTGAAGCAGGCATTGTAGACAAGCGGTAGAATGAGCCGATTTGGATTAAAAGCGCTACAGAGTTCAGAATACAGGAGTTGTGCAGTTTGCTAAATGTGTGAATAACGGTTGGACGTATCGAGAGCAGATTGATCAATCAGCGCAAGGCTTAACCGTGCTCGATTACTATACTCAGCGCTATCGTCACTCCAGTCGGGCTGAGTGGGCAGACCGCATTCAGTCAGGACAAGTCTTGCTAGATGAGGTAGCAATCACGGCAGAGACTCGTCTGCTAGCAGGTCAACAACTGAGCTATCGCCGTTCTCCCTGGCAAGAGCCGGACGTGCCGCTGACGTTTGAAGTGCTTTACGAAGACGCAGATTTGATGGTGGTAGCAAAGCCGTCTGGGTTACCCGTGTTGCCAGGAGGGGGCTTTTTAGAGCATACGCTGCTCTGGCAGTTGCAGCAGCGCTATCCAGCAGAGACACCACTGCCGATTCATCGACTGGGACGGGGCACCTCTGGGCTACTGTTGCTGGCACGATCGCCTGCTGCCCGTGCTTATCTTAGTCAGCAATTGCGTGAGAACACGTTGAAGCCGTTACACGATCGCTCAATGCACAAAATTTACCGAGCGCTGGTACAGGGCAACCCGCCAGACGATCGCTTTACCATCACTAAGCCGATCGACAAGCAGCCTCATCCCGTTCTGGGCTATGTCTATGCTGCGTCGCCACAAGGTGCTTTTGCTCAAAGTGATTGTCAGGTCTTACGGCGCGACACCCAAACAGCAGTGGTTGAAGTCAGCATTTTGACAGGCAGACCGCACCAGATTCGGATTCATCTCGCTGCTGCTGGTTATCCACTGGTGGGCGATCCGCTATATGCGATCGGTGGGCAGCCCATTACCTGTACGCCATCCGACAGTGGTGTTTTGCCAGTTCCGGGCGATTGTGGCTATCATCTGCACGCACTGCACCTTACATTCGTGCATCCTCAAGGTCACTCTATGACGTTTACTTGCCCACCACCAGCACTGCTGAATGTTGAGGAAAGCTGACATTGTGGAACCATAAAGCAACATTTATACAGATTGGTGCAGGATGAATGAGTTAATAACCTAGCTGCAAAGCCGTTCTACCAAGAAGTTATGAGTTTGGGGTTCCGAATGCCACGATCGCTACACAAGCTGCAAAAATTCTGTAGCCTTGAAGATGGCTAGTCAGCACCAAAACATCAGCTCCTAAACTAGACCAAGCATTCTAACTGACCTTGGAGTGGTTTCCTGCCCGTTGTCCCACGTCTCAGCTTTGCCCGATCGCCTCAGTACGCTCAAAAACGCGCTTGAGCACTGTCCCCCCCAACCCTTACCCTGTTACCCGAAACCTGTGGATCGAATGACAATAGAAACTCTTGAATTGATTGAACTCGACGGTCGTACGTTTGCCTCCGCTGACCAACTACCCGCTATTGAATGGCCCCCCTGTGTCCTTAGTGAACGTCCTCACACGACTCTGACCCTAAAAGACGATGACCTGTTTTTGCTGACCGATACTCTGGGTAATATTGGCGGCTGCATGGAGAACGATCGCAGCTCCAGCATGGGCTTGTTTTGCTGCGATACTCGCTTTCTCAGCCGTCTAGAGCTACAAATTGAGGGTCGATCGCCCATTCTTTTGAGCAGTACAGCCGATAAAGGCTTTTTTCTGTCAGTCTTGTGTGCCAACCCGCAGATTGACGATCGCATCCGTGCTGAATCGATCGGCATCAAGCGTGAACTGGTACTCAATGGGGGCTTGTTTGAAGAAATTGAGGTCTCTAACTACACCACGAACACGGTCAGCTTTGAAATCAGCCTGAGCTTTGATGCCGACTTTAAAGACCTGTTTGATATTCGAGGCTACGGACGCGAAAAACACGGTCAACTATTACGGCTTCTCCCGCCTGATTTTGCAGCAACTGACCAATCAGAGGCGGCTGTAATGGATAGCTTACTTAAACCAGCAGCAAAGCCTTCAGAACTAACGCTTGCCTATAAAGGGTTAGACAGTTCACTGATGGAGTCACGCATCTATTTTGTGCATCAACAGCCCGACGTGGTGAAAGGCTTTACGGCAATTTGGCAGTTAACGATCGGCTCTCACGAAACGCTGAAGTTGGGCTATCGCCTCCAAATGTTCAACAACAACAACGCGATTTCAGTCGTCAGTGCTCCCGTGACGCTCTCGCAGGCAAAAGCGGCTGAACTGATGGAAGAGCAAACCTGGCAGCAACAGGTAACGCGGATTCGCTCAGACAAAAGCACCTTTAACCAAATTATTGAACGGGCAGAACAAGACATTTATTTGCTGCGGCAATCCTTTGGTAAAGGGAAGGCGCTCTCGGCTGGCGTGCCCTGGTTCTCGACACTCTTTGGGCGCGACTCCATCATTGCCGCGTCTCAGGTGCTGATGCTCGATCCGCAGATTGCGCGCGAAACACTCATCATTCTGGCGCAATATCAAGGCAAGCGGGACGATGAATGGCGCGATGAGCAGCCAGGGAAAATTCTGCACGAAATCCGCTTTGGTGAAATGGCACGCTGTCAGGAAATTCCGCACACGCCTTATTACGGCACTGTGGATGCCACTCCACTGTGGCTGATGCTCTACGCCGAATACTTTGCCTGGACTGCCGATCGCGAAACTCGCGACCAACTGTGGTCAAATGCGCTGGCAGCGATGGATTGGATCGATCGCAACTGCAAAGAAACAGGCTACCTCAGCTATCTCCGCACCTCTAAACGTGGGCTGGCAAACCAGGGTTGGAAAGATTCTGGCGACTGCATCATCAACCGACGCGGACAGCTTGCTGAAGGCGCAATCGCCCTTTGCGAAGTGCAGGCATACGTCTACGCTGCCAAAATACGTCTAGCGCAAATCGCCCGGATGAAGAAGCGCATTGACCTTGCTGACCGCTGGGAAGAGGAAGCAAGAGACCTCAAAAACCGCTTCAACGACGATTTTTGGATGGAAGACCAAGACTTTTGCGCGTTGGCATTAGATGGTGACGGCAAGCCTGTCGATAGCATTACCTCGAATCCGGGGCACTGCCTCAACTTAGGTATTCTCACACCCGAAAAAGCCTATAGCGTTGCCGAACGCCTACGAGCACCTGATATGTTTAACGGCTGGGGTATCCGCACTCTCAGCAGCCTGTCGCCTGCCTATAACCCCATGGGCTACCACATTGGCTCTGTATGGCCCCATGACAATGCGCTGACCGCGATCGGGCTGCGATCGCTGGGTCTGATCGATCAGGCGCTTGAAGTGGCGAAGGGCATTCTAGATATGACTAAACGCCAACCATATCAGCGTCCCCCAGAACTGTTCTGCGGCTACGATCGCATTGAAGATAATGCTCCTGTGCAGTATCCAGTGGCTTGTTCGCCCCAGGCATGGGCAACGGGCAGTGTTTTCCAGCTTATTCAGATGATTGTGAACCTTGTTCCGGATGCGCCAGGTAACTACCTCCGCATCATTGATCCTGCCCTGCCAGAATCGATTAACTACCTCTCGCTCCAAAACCTTCGGGTTGGACCCACATTGCTGGATCTAGAGTTTGAGCGATCGGGTTCTAGCACTGCCTGTCGTGTCTCTAAAAAACGCGGCAACCTGCGCGTGGTGATTGAAGCGTAAAGGAGTAACCACGATCGACTTCAAGTTGAGTTGGTGAAATCTGCCTGCCAACTCAGCTTGAAAGCCGAAACTTTAAACTCCGTGAAGTAAAGCCTGGACTACAAGAGCTAAAAAACTACTGGACAGGTCGCGATTTTGATGGTACAAGTGTTCTAAGTACTGCGATCGCTTAATTATGGCTATGGAAACCCTTACCGAGCCCCAACAAGAGCTTTACGACTGGTTGGTGGGCTACATCCGTGAATATCAGCATTCGCCTTCGATTCGGCAGATGATGAAGGCAATGGGCTTAAAGTCTCCCGCTCCTGTCCAGAGCCGTCTAGAACACTTAAGGACAAAGGGCTATATCGACTGGAACGAGGGCAAAGCCCGCACAATTCGCCTCACTCAGGCATCCTCTCCAGGTGTGCCCATCTTAGGTGCAATTGCAGCAGGTGGCTTAGTAGAGGCTTTCGTCGAAACAGACGTTGAGCATCTCGATTTTTCTAATCTGCTGTTTAATCCTCGCTTTTTTGCACTGCGAGTGCGTGGGCAGAGCATGATTGAAGCGCTCATCGATGATGGAGACGTGGTGATTATGCAGCCAGTTCCTGACCCCAAAGCACTGAAGAATGGCACGATCGTCGCTGCTAGAGTCGAAGGGCAAACAACGCTCAAGTACTTCCATCGCAAGGGTAGCAGAGTTGTATTGCAACCTGGCAACCCTGATACCGAGGCGTATCCAGCGATCGAAGTGCCTGCAAAGGATATTGATGTTCAGGGTAGTCTAGTCGGCGTGTGGCGCGAAAAAATGTAGCTACCTGTGGGACACAGTTGATTACCTACAGAACTACTTTACAGATTATTGCCTACAGAACTGCTTTAGAGAGCGCTGTGATGCAATGCGGCTATGGCATGATGGCTGAATGCTAGAGGTACACTCAATTGCCCAAGTTGCCAGATGCCGCCGCAAAACCTGATCAATCGTTCCTGCAAGTCTTCCAAAGCCGCAAGATAGCAGCAATTTTGCTGTTGGGCTTTGCGTCTGGGTTGCCGTTTGCGCTGACAGACGATGCCTTTCGTGCCTGGATGACTAAAGCAGGGTTAGATCTCCGCACGATCGGCTGGTTTGGTTTAGTTAGCTTGCCCTACTCGCTCAAATTTATCTGGTCGCCACTGCTCGATCGTTTCGTGCCACCTTTTTTGGGACGCAGGCGTGGCTGGATGGTACTGGCGCAGGTAGGGCTGATTATAGGAATTGTGGCACTTGCTCTACAAATGGGCATGATTGCAACGCTGAATCCAGACCAGCGATCGTTCAGCCTGCAACTGCTGGCTCTAACAGCTTTGGGAATAGCGCTGCTGAGTGCTACGCAAGACATTGCGATCGATGCATACCGCGCTGATGTACTGACGGAGCGAGAGGTTGGGGCAGGTGCCTCAATGACAATTTTGGGCTACCGGATTGCCCTTTTGCTGACTGGATGGATTGCCTTTAACCTGGCAGATCGCCTTACCTGGCCCTGGGTTTATGGGTTGATGGCGCTGCTAATGGTTGTAGGACTCCTCACCTCCTTTGGGGCACCAGAACCAGTAGAGCGCGATCGCCCCCCTGAATCGCTTCAGCAGGCAGTTGTGATGCCATTTGCAGAGTTCCTCCGTCGTCTCGGTTGGCAGCAGGCGCTCTTTACATTGATTTTTATCATCGTCTTTAAGCTAGGCGATGCAATGGTTGTCAAAATGGCAGTACCATTCCTGGGTGGAAAGGGACTTGGCTTTGCTGATGCTGATATTGGTAATATTCGGCAGGGAATGGGGCTGATTGCGACGATCGTCGGCACCCTGGCAGGTGGAGCTGTGCTGAGCAAAATTGGCATCAACCGATCACTCTGGGTTTTTGGTGCGCTGCAAGCCATCAGCAATGTGGGCTACTACGTTCTGGCAGTCGTGGGCAAAAACTATCCGACGATGGTAGTGGCGATTAACGTTGAGAATTTCTGTGGCGGGTTGGGTACGGCTGGTTTTCTGGGCTTTTTGATGAGCCTTTGCAATCCACGTTTCTCAGCAACTCAGTTTGCGTTGTTATCCAGCCTGATGGCAGTCGGCAGAGATTTATTGGCGAGTCCGGCAAGTGGTGAGCTAGCGCAACGGCTGAAGCCGTTCATCCAGTCAAACCCAGCACTCCTGAATAACTCTTACCTGGCAGGCGCAACGCAGGAAGGCTGGGCACTGTTCTTTTTGCTGACGCTTGCAGCTTCGCTCCCTGGTCTTTTGCTACTACCCCTATTTGCGCCTTGGAACGGTACACGATCGCATTTTGTAAATTTGCCTGATGATAATTAACAATGTCGCGTTACGATAAATGAGAGGAACTTCACAAATCTTGAGTGAAGTCTCAGAATTTTCAGACTGAATTAAATACTATTCATACGGCTACTGTCATGGCGTTTTTTAGGCAATACATTGCTCCACTCTTTATTTTTCTAATCTTTTTTGTGGCATTAGCAGCCGTTAGTGCCCGCATTTTTCTGCCATCTGATATGGCAGCACCGGCTCCTGTTAGTGAAGTTAGCCAGCCGAAGGCTGCAATGCTTGGTGCTGAGTCTCTTGCTGGGCTGCCACCATCACTTTCAGCTTTGGTCAAAGGTTTGCCGGATGATCCAGCTTTATTTCAATAAGGACAAGTCGGTTGTTTAAGTTTTGACTCAAACAACTTGAAGCCTACTACGGCAGGGTGAGCGCGTTGGTTGTCGCTTTTGGATGGCAATGCTTGTGTCAAATCTCATGCCAGTTGGTTATGACCTGCATTTGGGTTCCAGTCTCGATCGTGCTCGGCTGGTACAGTTTATGCAGCGCACCTATCAAGAGATGGAAGCATCCGATAGCTATGCCCATCTGGCACAGACTGTTGATCAGTACTTGTCGCGCGAGACGCCCCTTTGGTGGGTGGTTCTTACATCTGAGCCTGGCGCAGATACCCTGTCCAACTTGGGCTTAAAGCGCTCGCAACAGCCGATCGCTTGCTTGTGGCTGGGAACGGCGATCGACCAGCTACATGGCGATCGTCATGCTCACATTTTTTTACTCTATGTCCTTCCAGAGCATCGGCGCAAAGGGCTTGGTAGAGCCTTAATGCTTGAGGCGGAAGCATGGGCAACTGCAAGGGGCGATCGTCAAATCGGGCTGCAAGTGTTTCAATCGAATCATGCTGCCCTAAGTCTTTACAACACGCTTGGCTTTCAAGTGCAGTCTGTCTGGATGGTGAAGCCATTGCGCTAGAAAGTGCTCAGTTTGCTTGTGCCTATGCTTCCAGTGCCTTTAACAGTGCTGCTTCAAGGGCTGTGGTGATTGCTTGAGCAGTTTGCTTATCAGTGCGCTGGTGATAGTCAGCGGTAGAGAGCGGTGGACTAATGGTGATAGTGATGCGCGATCGCCAGCCTGGAGCGGGTTGATACTGGATGGCAATCGGCACGATTGGAATCTGTAGAGGCTCTAGAGCAGAGGCTTCGGCTTGAAGGACAAGACGGGCTAAACCAGGTTTTAGTGGACGCACACGCTGATCGCGAACGATGCCACCTTCGGGAAACAGCATCAGTTTTTTTCGGGCTTGCAGCAGCACGATTGCATGACGAAAACTAGCAACTTTTGGGTGGTTTACATCTACTGGAAAGGCACCTAATCGCCACAAAAACCAGCCTTGTACGCCAGAGAATTGATTGGAGTTGGTCATAAACCAGAGCGGTTCGGTGCTCAACACTGCCAACACAAACGGGTCCCAACGGCTGTAATGCTTGGGTGCTAACACAACTGGTCCTTGTGTTGGCAAATGTCTGGTGCCGTGAATGACGATCGAGCCGAAATAGAGGCTCAAAAACAAACGATGGATGGGTAAGAGCAGCCAGTAGAGCCAGGGCGAAACTGAAGCGCGATCGATGTGCGCTACTGGATCTTGAGAACTTGTAAGCATACAGGAGAAAGCCGAACATCAAAGCGTCTGACCAAAGCCTTACACGCATAAACTGTAAAAGCAGAGGAGCGATCGTTCCTCTGCTTTTACAATGCCACTATTACTACACGATTGCCAGCAAGTTAGGCGCTTTCACTTGACGCTGCTTCTGGTGTGTCCGCTGCTGCAACGTCTTCAGCAACAACTTCCTCAGTTGCCTCTGGTAACACTTCTTCGACTTCTGGCGCTGGTGGCTTAGGCTTTGTTGGCTTGGGTCCGCGCAGCAGCGCTGGGCTAACCATCTGCTTCGGCTCCTCATCACGCCCTTTGCCTCTGCCTCTGCCCTTGCCGCGATCGTTCTCTTTGCCGCCGCCGCTTTCCTTGTCTTTAGTTTTATCTTTATCTTTGTTAAGCGTTGGGCGCTCGACATTCCGTGTTGGCAACGCCACTGGCAACACAGTTGGCAATGCTTGAGCAACGCTCTCGCTGCTTTCGCCTTCAGGTTTTGCCTGACGCTCAGACTTTTTAATTGGACGCTCAACCATCACTAGAATTCCTTTCTACCTACCGTTATCCTAGCCTGCATCGGTCACAGCACGCGCATTTATCGACAAATGGGGACATAGACTTACGCAACGCTGAGAGACATCAGCTCATCTGTCATTTCAAAATTAGCGGTGACGCTCTGCACATCATCCAGATCTTCTAGCGCATCCATCAGTTTCAAGAGCGATCGTGCCTGGTCAGGATCGGTGACCTCCAGCGTGTTGTTGGGAATCCAGCGCAGCTCAATACGGCTCACTGCGTACTGCTTCTCCTTCAGCGTTTGGCTCAAGGTTTCTAAATTACTGACTTCGGTTACAGCCTCGGCGGCAGCACCCTGTTCCGCTTCAATTAGTTCATAGGTGTCTGCGCCACCGTCTAGGAAGGCTTCCAGCAATGCATCTTCCTGGATGACAACAGTATCCGATCGCCGTTTGCGTCCAGTTTCTATGGGAACCAAGGAAACTTCCACGACTCCTTTTTGCTCAAACATCCAACCCACACAGCCAGTTTCACCCAGATTGCCACCGTTTTTGCTAAAGGCAACCCGCAAGTCCGCTGCTGTGCGGTTCCGGTTATCGGTCAGCGCTTCAATAAGGATGGCAACGCCACCAGGACCATAGCCTTCGTAGCGAATTGCCTCTAGCGCAGCATTATCTGCACCTAGTTTGCCAGCGCCTTTAGCGATCGCCCGATCAATGTTGTCATTGGGAATCCCTGCGGCTTTGGCTTTGTCGATCGCCGTCCGCAGTTGAAAGTTGCCCTCTGGATCGGGCACCCCACTCCGCGCCGCCACAATGATCTCTCGCGAAATTTTCGTAAACACCTTCCCCTTTACTGCATCAACTCTGGCTTTCTGCCGCTTGATGTTTGCCCATTTACTGTGTCCTGCCATAGCGCACTGCGACGTTTCAACGCGATCAAACTAACTCCATTCAATAGGATAGACAAAAGATTGGGTAATGGTGAGGCAGAAGGGCAAAGGCAGCAAAATTAGTTCAAAGCTTCAGCCCTTATCATTCATCCTCTAGCCTTTTCCACCTGTAAATGCCACGCCTTGAATAAAGTAGCGGTTAAAAAAGGCATAAACGGCTAGAGCAGGTAGCGTAAAAATCATAGAAGCAGCCATGATGTAGTTCCAATAACTAACGTATTGCCCTTTGAAGGCATTTAAACCAAGCGGCAGCGTAAACATTTCGGGATCAGAAAGAATCACTAACGGCATCAAAAATTCATTCCAGGAACCCATAAAAACAAAAATTGTTTGTGCGGCTAGAGCAGGTTTTGCTAGCGGTAGAACAATTTGAAAAAAGGTGCCAAAGCGTCCCAGTCCATCTAATGCCGCTGCTTCTTCTAACTCTTTGGGAAAGTTAAGAAAAAACTGGCGCATCATAAAAATAAACGTAGCGTTGACAGCTGATGGCACAATCAAGCCCTGGTAGGTATTGAGCCAGCCAAACGATTTTAGAATTAAAAATTTGGGCAAGAGTGTCACTTGTCCTGGCACCATAAGAATGGCAAGGATCAGAAAAAACCAAACTTGATTGCCTGGAAATTGAATCCTAGCTAGGGCATAGCCTGCCATTGAGTTGAACAAGAGGTTGAGCAAGGTAATGCAAACAGCGACGATCGCGCTATTCATGAGCCATCGCCCGAAAAGCGGTTCTTGTACAAAAATGGTTTGATAATTCGCTAGCGTAAAGTTCTTGGGCAGCAAACTCAATCCGCCTGCTGAAATCTCTGCTAGCGACTTAAACGAGGTAGCGAATGCCCAGGCAAAAGGAAGTAATGTGATTAGCGTATAGGTGATAAGGACAAGATATAAGAGGCTGATTAACCAACGGTTACTTTTCATCCGTTCTCCTAGTCCAATCGTTCTTCTTTAAACAAAGCCTGCTGAATAATAGTTGAAAGCATTAAGATTACTGCCAGTACTAAGGTTAGCGCTAGAGCATAACCCATCTCTAGATTTTTGAAAGCGTATTGATACATGAGCAGGACGATCGTCAGAGTTGAATTATTAGGACCACCAGAACCAGCGGAAAAAATGTAGGACTGATCAAAAAGCTGAAAGGTGCCAATAATACCCATCACAATCACGAAAAACGTGACAGGCTGTAAAAATGGCAATGTGATGTGCAGAAGTTTCTCCCAACGGTTCGCTCCATCCAACATAGCGGCTTCATACAGTGTCTCTGGAATATCCTGTAGTGCAGCCAAATAAATCACCATAAATAATGGTGCCGTTGACCAGATGTTCATGATCATAATGCCTTTTAAGGCAACGGCTGGATCGCCTAACCAGTTATACGTTGGCAACTGCAAAAAGCTCAAGATACCGTTGAGCAAGCCGTTGCGATTATAGATCCACATAAAAATGAGCGTTAGAACAGCCGAGGATGTCACTGTTGGTAGAAAGAACGCAACTCGAAACCACGATCGCCCCTTAATTTGACTATTGAGAATCAGGGCAAGCACCAGAGCAAGCACAGTTTGTAACGGCACCACGATCACCACATATTCAGCCGTGTTTTTGAGTGCAATCCACACGCGCTCATCTTGCGCCATGCGGGCAAAGTTTTTCAGCCCAATAAACCGATAGCTTACCTCACCCAAAAGCTGCACTTTCTGAAAGGCTAAGGCAATGGCGTAGCCGATCGGTAGAAGCAAAAAAACGCTCGCAATCAAAATCGTGGGAGCCATAAACAGATAGCCTGCGATGTGTTCACTGACCTTCTGCTTTTTCCAGCGATCGTTGACTACTGTACTCATAATGATCAATTTCTTTTGAATTTCAGATTTCCTTCGGTTGTCGGGGGTCTAGATAGTTTTATTTAAGAAGAGATGTGGACAAGAAGGCATGGATTTGTAAGCAGACGTTAGCTAATCATGTATTAAAAACTTGACTGAAAAACTGTAGCTACTAGAATTGGCAGGTAGTGGGCGATCGCAGTGGACAGATTTTGTTGGCGATCGGATTTCTTTGAAGAGCTACAAAATCTAGGTCGGGAAGCGATCAATGGCTCTTTAAAGCGCAGGGTTGCATTTGTTCTTTTATTAATGCTTTCTGGCGCTTTGATGGAGTTGGCGGGTTTCTTCAAGCAGGGTTTCGACATCGACTTCTGCCGATCGTTTCACATAGTTCAATTTCAATTCTTCGAGAAGATCATTGACTAGGCTTTTCAATTCATCGGTGACGTGTTGTTGTTGCACTTCATCACCCAATGTTTGCCCAAAGTTTTGTACCAGGCGTTTAGTTAACTCGGCTCCGATCGGGTCTTCCAGTGCTGTTGTTAGAGTGCTATAAGTTGCTTGCACCACTTCGGTAATGAGGCGATCAATCAATTGAGTCGGCACTTCACTCAATCCCGGCACTGTTTTAAGCGTTTGATAGGCAGGAGCTTGGTTAAGTACGGCTTCAATGTTATGTCGCAGTAGTGCCTCGACATCGGGCTGCACTTTGGGCAACACTTGATAGACCGTCAGCTTGATGAAAAGGGAAATGAGTTCAGCAATTTCATCGACATTATTGACGGTGATTTGATTGGGTTTGGGCTGTAGCAGCCAGCGCACAATTTCGCCCTGACGAATTGCTTGCTGCACCTGACTGAGTACCTGCACCACGACAACCTCGGTTAACTCTTCGGCAATACCGCCCACAAAGCCCTGCGTTGCTTGCTCTCTGAGCCGCTCTAAATCAACGAGGCGCGCTTGATGGAGGCGAATAGCAACAGGAATGATGCGTAACCATGCCCAAGAGTAGAACAAGATGCCAAACGGAAAGAACAGCAAGACATCGTACCAGCGCCAGAAGATAGCATCACGCCAACTGACGCTTTTGAACTGACGGCTGATATACCAGGTACGGGCAAGAAATTCGATCGCAAACAGAATGACGAACGGTGCATCCAGCAGCCAGAATTGATTTGTAAACTCACCGTTTTCTTCAATCGAACGGTAATAGTTGGTTTGAATCAAATGACGAATGTGAGTATCAAACCAGTCAAGTTCTTGCTGCGCGCCTGCTTGAGCTAGATACTCTGGACTCCAAAAGATGTTGAAAGCAGTTTGTGTCGATCGCTTCGCCTTGCGCTGCACGCCCTCCTCAAACGTAGCTCTTTGGGCTGGATTATTGCCAACCACACGAGCAGCAACTGAGGCATTTTCCACGTAGAGATGATCGCGCAAACGGTCTTTTACCTTCTCCAGAGTGCCGCTTTTTTCGGCAACAGTAAACCAGTTTTCGGAAACCATGAGCGTGCTCTGCTCTCGTAGGCTTCTCAACGTTTGGGTAACCGCAGCAGACTGCAACCCGTTTTGCTGAAGTTGCTGTTTCAATTGGTTGACGGTATCGAGATATGCCTGCGTGTCGCGGTATGCCTCAATGCCTTTGGTGCGATCGTAGCAAGCTGTAATGAGCGTTGCTCGATCGGGTTTTTCGCCCAGAGGTTTGCAGATGTCTGGCGCAGGCGGCAACGGTAAGGTAAGCGTCGGCAATAGCGGTAGCTTAATTTTTCCTAGCAGCCAAAAGTTGCGGAGTGGAATATAGGTGAGGTCAAAGAATACCAGCCCCAGATTTGCTAGTGCGACGATCGCCATCATCCGCTCGAACCATAAATTCTGACGGCGCTTCAACGGTTTACGTGCAGGCGGCAACTGGGGGGAAAGCATGGGAAGGTAAGCCGGTGAAAGATCGGGGCTGGAACGTGAAGAGCAGCATTAACTCAAAAGGCAAAGCTTCTACTTCTGGCACTGTTGAAGCAAGGGTTGATCGGCGATCGTCCCTAGCTGTACTGATTGCAATAACGCTGTCCAACTCTTGGTTAGTGCAGCATCTTTGGGGTTAGTGCAGCGCTGGTCTGCCAACGTTGTCACTGTGTCAAACCAGATGCCATTGCTGGCATAAAGGCGGACGCGATCGCTGGGTTTTGCGGTTGCCAGTTGCTTCGCCAAATCAGCTTTGACTGCAACTCGCTGTACCCAACCGTCTACAGTGATATCCTTAGAGCGATCGGAGGCGCTACATACCAGGCTTACAGACCAACGATAATCCTTACCGACAACGAGCGGGGGGAGCGTCGCATTGCTGGGCAGCGACAGGCTGGCAACTCCAGCCGTACCATCAATGCTGAAAGTGGTTTTGTAGAGCGACGTGCGGTCTTCACCCCGTTCATCCACCTCAAACAGGGTAAACTCAGCAAGTTTTGCCTTGCTTTTGGGCATAAACCAGAAAAAGCGGGGGTATGCGGCGGTTGTCAGCCCCAGGTTAGTCGCTGGCTGCAGGGCAATCAGTTGTGACGGGCTACCCTGAATGCAGGCAAACGGGTTACGGGTGCCACCACCTTCTCGTCGCCCTGGTACGCCGCGTTGAGGTGGCTGAAATTCTGCTGCCATTGCTACTACTGGCAGACCGCAAACCATTAGCCCTAGTAGTACGCCTACCCAGGGAGCCGCGATCGCAGAACGATTAACCGAACGCATACTTCACCATCCTTTCCTATACAGTCACATTAAGCTTGTCGTACCAATTTAGCCTGTCTTGTGCGCCCAACCTCGTAAAATGGGGCAGCAAAAACAAATGATGTCTGTCAATTATTTTCGGTCAGTTTGCATCATTGCTCGATGAATCGGTTACGTTTGTGCGGTTAAGAGTTTCTCTCTAGACATTAAAATCCTGCTTTTTCAAAGACGAGTGACCTATGCAACGATGGCTTTTCGGTTCTGAGTGTGGAGTGGCGATCGCCGGTAGTCTTTTCTGTTTTCTGCCACAGGCGCTGGCTGTCACGCCAGAGGGTATTCCCGGGGGAGTAGTAAACCCTGAAACACTAGTGGCACAGGTACCTAGCCCAAGTCAGGTTCCGCTGCCACAACTTCCTGACCCAAGCCAGCTTGCGCCAGATCCAAACCGCGATCGCCTGATTCAACCCGCGCCCACGCCAACAGCACCAGAGCCAAGCCAGCCTGTTTTGCCGCCTACGCCTACACCGACTCCATCGCCAGAACCATCCCCTAACCCACAAGCGCCAACTATCACTGTCACTAGCATTAAGGTCATTGGCAGCACAATTCTTGGTGCAACGGAACTTAACCCGCTTACGCAACCGCTGGAAGGGCAAACCGTTACCCTGGAGCAACTCAGACAGGTAGCTGATGCTATTACCCAGCTTTACCTCGATCGTGGTTACATTACGTCACGGGCAATTCTGACTGACCAGACCATCACAGATGGCGTTGTGCAGATTCAAGTAGTAGAAGGGTCGCTCGAACGCATTGAGATTGAAGGAACACAGCGGTTAAGCCAGTCCTATGTGCGGAACCGGATTCAGCTTGGCACAACCCCGCCTCTTAGCCGCGACAAGTTGGAAGACCAGCTTCGTTTACTAAAAGCCGATCCCTTGTTTACCAATGTGGAGGCTAGTCTGCGAGCGGGCACTCAGTTGGGGCAGAGCATCCTGATTGTGCAGGTGACAGAGGCAAAGGCGATCGACGGACTGTTGCAAACCGACAATTACTCACCACCTAGTGTCGGTGCGGTGCGTCTGGGTGGAGCCATCAGCTATCGCAATTTGACAGGTATTGGTGACCAGCTATCTGCCTCGTACTTTGGCACCACTCGCGGCGGATCAGATGCCTTTGATTTCAACTACAGCGTGCCCGTCAATGCCATGAATGGCACGGTGCAGCTACGCGTCGCGCCCAGCAAAAACCGCATTGTTGATCCTGCCTTTCGAGCGCTAGATATTCGCGGTGAGACATCGCTGTATGAATTGAGCTACCGTCAACCGCTACTCCGTACGCCACGCGAAGAGTTGGCGCTCTCGTTAGGGTTTGCGCTTCAGGACGGGCAGACGTTTTTGTTTAATGATTTGGGCTTCCCGTTTGGGGTGGGTCCGGATGCAGAGGGCAATAGCAAAACGCGCGTCCTCAAGTTTGGGCAAGATTATGTTAAGCGTGATCCACAGGGTGCTTGGGCATTGCGATCGCAGTTCAGTTTGGGACTGGGCATTCTCAACGCGACCGAAAACGAAGCTCCGACTCCGGATGGGCGCTTTTTAAGCTGGCTGGCGCAGATGCAACGGGTACAGCGGCTTGGCAATAGCAATTTGCTCATTGCTCAACTGGATTTGCAGCTTACGCCTAATAGCCTGCTGCCATCACAACAGTTTGTCATCGGTGGTGGGCAATCGCTACGCGGCTATCGCCAAAATGTCCGTTCGGGTGACAATGGCTTTCGTTTTTCGATCGAAGACCGGATTACCGTGCTGCGTGACGAAGCAGGTTTGCCGACCATTCAGCTTGCACCGTTTTTTGACATGGGTGCCGTCTGGAATCGTGCAGGCAACCCAAACCCACTACCGTCGCAAACGTTTTTAGCAGCGATCGGTCTGGGGCTACTCTGGCAACCAATACCCCGTTTGAATCTTCGGCTTAACTATGCCATCCCGTTTGTAGATATCAGCGATCGCGGCAACGATGCTCAGGATGAAGGGTTTACTTTCAGCCTTAGCTACGAGTTCTAGGCATTGAGCCGAGAGACTTGATTCTATTGTTCACTGGTAGCTTGCTTCAGAGCATTCATCGCACTGACAACTTGCTGAATTGCGATCGCCTGCTGCCTAGCCGTAAAAGAAATTTGTTGGCTATTGATGGTAATCGTTTGTACAGCGACGACAATCTCTTCAACTGTTTTGTGACCTTGAGCCGATACAGTCACGGTTGCCTTTGTTGCTTTTTGAATACCTAAGACCAGTTCACTAATTTGCTCGGCTGCTTTGTGGCTTCTATCGGCTAGTTTCCGAATCTCAGCAGCAACAACCGCAAAACCTTTACCGTTTTCACCTGCCCGCACCGCTTCTACAGCAGCATTAAGCGCCAACATATTGGTCTGAGTTGCTAAGTCGCTGACCAGGTTTGAAATCGTATTAATCTGAGTTGTTTGTTCTTCAAAATGCAAAATTTGCTTACTAATTTGTTCGACCTTCGCTTTGAGGCTAGACGCATTTCTGGAATTCTGTTCTTGCTCATCCCCGTCAATCAACATGAGAACCTGTCGTGCTCCTGTGGCAGACGCTTCGGCTTGGGCAACGGCTTGACGAGCAGAGGCATCTAACTCATCCATCGTGGCAGTCGTTTGATTAACTGAAATAGACTGTCGCTCTAAAGTCCTCTGCAATTCTGTGGTTCTTGCGGCTACCTCTTGTGCCATCGTGTTAAAGGCTTGAGCCAACTGCCCTAGCTCATCTTGGCTACTGCCATCAAGCATGATCTGAAAATCTCCCGTTGCAACGCGATTGGTTGCAGCCGTGATTTCTTTTAAGGGATCTGAAATGCGCCGCCGTAGAACCCAAAAGACGATCGCTACAACAACTAAGAGAGAACCAATGCCCAAAAGCAAGGTAAAGCGAGCAAGTGCGAGTGCTTCTTCGGCTAAAAGTGACTTTGGTAAAACGGTAACAAAATACCACTCAGGACCCTGTAGTGTCGTGACAGCTAGATAGTCACTCTCTTGTGGATTGTCGATAATTACTTGATCAGCCGCTTTATTTTTGACTGATTCAAAGATACGTTTTAGCTGAGCATCGCCTGATTCCGAAATGTTAAAAGCCCCCTTTCGTTCCTGAATCTCCTTCATTAATTTTGGATGAGCAATCAAACGACCATCTTTGCGAAAGATCAAGTTATACCCTCCCTCAACATGCTTCTCGATCGTTCGCTTAAACAAATCACTTAGCAACACATCTTGCCCAAGCGTGCCGATAATTTTGTCGTTGATATAGATTGGAGTCACGCAAGAAAGAATCCAGATTTTAGCAACGCCATCAAGTTGTGCGCCTGACCAAACTGTTTTTCTATCTGGATTATTTTTCTCATCGCCTACCCATACATATTCCTCTTTTGATAAGTCAAACCCAGCCGGGGCATCCTGTGCCCAAGTTGGATAGTCAGGCCAGTAGATAACAGCAATGTTCTCCGGCATGTTTAAATAAAGGTCTGGAAAGCGGTTGTGCCAGGGAGGACCGTAAGCATTAATTAAATCGTAGGAAGTAACGACACGGCGGCGAATATCATCATTGATTAAAACTGACTTGTCAATAAAGACCCCAGCTTGCCGTTTGCCATCAAAAAGGTTTGGTCGATTGCGGGTGACATCATCAGGAAACCGCATAAATAATTGATCAAAACGGGCGTTTAAATTCGAGCGATCGACACTTTGCAGCCGTCGCAGCCACTCGTCCTTAAAGATAGTGTGGTTATCTTCTGCCATTAAGAAAATGCTTTGTTCTCGTTGGCCTCGCTCGATCACATGGGCTTTAAGTTGCTCTAAAGTTTGAGATTTAAGAGTAGAAACACTTTGAAAGTAGCTAACGGCTGTAGAACCTACAATGACAGTCGTAACACAGGTCGCAATTTGAATAAGTGTGCGACGAGCAAGTGAGCTTTTCGTTTTAACAGTGTTTTGTAGTTTCTGATTCTGCAATTCTTCCTTGAATAGTGGTTGAGGAACAAACATTTTTTAGTTGTGCAGGTGTTCTATAGAACTAAGTTGCCCACCCCCTATCAAGAACCAACAAATACTTACACTTTGAAATAAGGCAGCAATCTGTGTGATTGTGTCAAAATCAACAGAACCAAAAACTCCAATGACGATCGCAATTTAGTTTGGGGCTATAGCAGTCGAAGAGAACGTCGGACAGACGTAAACCTTGAAGCTTCCTTTGAGCAAAGGCTTCTATTCATCCCTTATCCTTCATCCTTTTGCTGTAGACATTCTCAGCGTGACTGAAGATGCTTTGATTTCGGCTAGGCGCTTTTTAAGCTGGCTGGTGCAGATGCAACAGGTGCAGCGACTCGACGATAGCAATCTGCTCATCGCTCAACTAGATTTGCAGCTCACGCCTATGCTTAGGATGACGGGTTTAATTTCAGCCTGAGCTACTAGTTTTAGAAGGCAGAAGGCTAAGGGCTAAAGGCTAAGGGCTAAAGGCGCTATACAGGAGGAGTACAACGAATCGCAATTTCAGCCCTGCGAGGCTGTGCGTTCAGCAATGAGAAAAAGGTGGTATCGCTAAAGCTGCGGGGATCGATGCGTGATCGTGAGCGATCGACTGCTTTATGCGTTGTAATTCTCTCGTCAGCAACCCCTGTTTTGGCAACCAACCAGCTAAGAGCTTGATACTGGGCTAGCGTATAACCACTGTGCGAATAACCGTTATTGCTGCCGTCATAGGGCGTTTCGAGAGAGATATGGTAAGCAAAATTATTGACCGATCCGGGAAACTTGGCATTGGTTCTTACCGTTTCAGCCCCAGACGTACCCATAAAAACAGAATTACCTGCGCCATACGCCCGTTTGTCGGGTGGCACCAGATAAACAACCGTGCCATCCAGCTTAATTAAAGCGTGATAGCTGACCTGATCATTATCATTCGGATGGAACGCCCGAAAAAGGTTGAGGGCACTGCTAGCAGTGCCAACGGTTTCGTGTAGAACAACGATCGGCTCCAGAGTGGCAGGCTTACCATTGACATCAGCGAGATAGCGATCGCCATAGTTTGTCGGATCAACAAAGGCAATTTCCTCGCGGGGCGCATAGCCGTTAGAAACTGGATCACTTCCTGGCATTGCTTTATCGTTCACCAAAGATGCGCTGTTAGACTCTTGCCGAAAGCGTGACAGAGGGAAAGAGCCACTGGCAAGCAGTTGCGCCCGACGCTGCAACATTTCTTGTCTCCGTGCGCGTGCCGTTCCTTTTGTCGGCTGTATGAGGCAAGCAGTGGAGGCGTACCCCGATCGCAATGCTGCTGGAGCCAACGTGGATGTAGGCGTACCATCTTGAGCCGTTGCCAACTGGCGGCGATCGTTAACAGCCAGGATAAAGGTCGTCAGGCACAATGCAATCAATGCGATCGTCAGCAAAAGTCTTCGTTTCATTGTCGTTCGTTGTAGACAGTCATTGAGTCAGTAAGGGAGTCAGTGATGCCGCGATCAGGTAACGGGTTAACGGTATGGGGCATTGCTGCCAAGAGGTTCTGGTGCAGCAGCATGGTCGATCGCCCCTAGTAGCTTTAACGTCTCTTTCTGAGCGGCAGTCAACCCTGTCGCCCCTGTAATATCAGCCTTTTCACACGGTCTCTCCACCCTCAATGTTTCTAAACACGTTGCCGTTTGCTCATCCCATAGTTTTACTGTGCCATCCTGACTACAACTTGCCAGCACACCAGCAGGGCTGTAAGCAAGAAAGCGTACCCAGTTTTGATGCCCGTAGAAAGTTTGGAGCAAGGGAGGTGCGGGGAGAGTCGTGCAGGGAGAGGCATGAGGAGTATTTTGAGTTAATGCTGGCGGCTGGTGGTTGATGTCTGAAAGATCCCAGCACTTGATGATGCCATCACCACCACTACTGGCAAGTACGCGATCATCCGGACTAAAGGTCACAGCCAGCACTAGATTCGAGTGTGCCTGAAAGGTGTGCAGGCGATCGCCCGTTGCGATTTCCCACACAATTACGATGCCGTTAGAATCACCACTTGCTAACAGCGTGCCATCGGCATTAAACGCAATACAGCGAATCCAACCTGTATGACCATACAGTGTGTTGAGAGGCAGCACGGCAACGCTAGCTGATCCGGTTATTGCATCCAGCACAGGCGCTTGAGTTGTTACTGCCCAGAGGCGAATGGTCTGGTCTTGGCTGCCGCTAGCCAGAAGTTGGCGATCGTGCCTTGCCACAGCAGCTTTTTTAGATGCCATTACAGGGAACCCAGGCGCAAAAGCAACCGCGCAGACTCCGCTCTCGTGTCCCTTTAAACTGTGATGACAAGCGCCAAACGGTTGATACCAGAGGCGAATCGTACCATCCAGGCTACCGCTAGCGACACTTTGACCATCGGCGCTAAAGGCAACCGACCAGACCGCGTGAGTATGTCCGGTAAGGGTAAGGGGTGAGGAGTAAGGCGGTGAAGGGATAAGGGAGTGAAGAGATAAGTTCTTCCTGGTTACCGGTTGGCTGCCAAGCTGAGAAACATCCCACAGGCGCACCGTGCCATCTTCGCTGCCGCTAGCAATGGCTTGACCATCTGGGCTAAAGGCAACTGACCAGACCCAACTGGTATGTCCGGTGAGAGTATGAGGCGAGTGGGTAGGTTGCGCCCTTGCTCCCGCCGCCGCCTCTACCCCCTCTGCCGCCTCTGCTCCCTGCCTCCTGATTCCTGCCAGATTCCAAAGTCGAATCAGCCGATCTTGCCCACCACTGACTAGGGTTTGACCATCGGGGCTGAAGGCGATCGACCAAACGCCGCTGTTATAACCTTGCAGCAACCGTAGGCATTGGTTCGTCTGGCTATCCCAAAGCCGCACGGACTGATCCTCGCTACCACTAGCTAGAAGGCAACCATCAGGGCTAAACGCGACGGCAGAAATCCAACTGGTGTGCCCTTGCAAGACCCGCAGACAATCGCCGCTATGGTTCCATAAGCGGATGGTGCGATCGTCGCTCCCGCTAACTAGCCAAGTACCCGCCCGATCACTAGTGGGGGCAGCAAAGGCAAGCGCTCGTACGGCTGCTGCATGCCCAACGAGTGTTTTGTAGCAGTGCTGTGTTTGGACATCCCACAGTTTGATGGTGCGATCGCTGCTGCTGCTTGCCAACACTTGACCATCTGGGCTGAAGGCGATCGACCAGATCCAGTCAGTGTGTCCCGTAAGGGTAAGGAGCGAAGGGTGAAGGGGCGCAAAAGTGAGGGGATTGTTACTGCGTAGTAAAGGCTCTGCTGGGTCTTGATTTCCCTGACTACTGACCGCTGATGGCTGATGGCTTACCGCCGACCGTTGATTACCCAACGCTGAGACATCCCATAATTTGATGGTGCGATCGTAGCTGCCGCTAGCAAGTAGGCGACCATCGGGGCTAAAGGCAACGGAATGCACTTCGTCGGTATGGTCTGAGAGAACAGCAGTGAGTGTGCCAGTGGCTACGTGCCAAATGTGGATCTGTGGATCTTCATTACCGCTGGCAAGATGGGTGCCAGTGGGGCTAAACGCTAGAGAAAAGACGCGGCTGGTGTAACCTTTAAGCGTCTGCACGCATTCGCCTGTTTGCAGATCCCACAGGTGAATCGTGCCGTTAGCGCTACTGGCAAGCAGACAGTTGTCGGGACTAAAAGCAACCGACCATGCCCATCCGTCTTTAGCTTTACAAGTCAGGAGCTTTTTGCCATCTGCAACTCGCCAGATATGGACTTCATAGCTAATATCACTCGCTGCCAGCAGTTTGCCATCAGGGCTAAAGGCAACCGCTAGAATTTGGCTGAAGGTTTCGGTAAAAACAGACTGACTGAGATCAGAGTAAGAAAAATTGGTGCCATGCAGGTTTACTTTTTGCAGGTAGGCTTGCCAGAGGGTGAGATGGGAAAAGTCACGATCGCGCAAGGTCTTGCCGGGTTGAGCGCCATCCTCTTGCACAGTCTGAAGCTGGCAGAGCAGATTGATGACATTGCCACCGATATAGCCGATCGTTTGGGGTGGTTTGCCTCGCATTTTCTCTAGGAGCTGCATCAGGCAATGGTCTAGCTCCAGTCGGGTGCTGGTAGTAAGGAGACGATCAACGATCGGCTTGAGCAGCAAACGTATCTGCGTTTCACGCACGTAATCTTTTGCCTGTGCTTTGATCAACGCATGAGAGCGGAGTAAGGGTGTGGCGGGAAGTTTTGAGTTTTGCTTGCGACCTGAGCTTGAGCTGAAGGGAGTTTTGAGTTGATTTTCGGTTCCTGTCTCTCTTTCTCTAAGGTGATTAGCGCCTACTTCACCGATGGAGCCAATCACTTCAACTCCCCATGACCCAGTTTCTATCCCTTTAATCTCCTCATACACGCCCTCGATCAGTCGCTCGGTCATATACTCCATCACGACTGGTTGCAGTGTGAAGCGATTACCGTTTTTCTCAATTAAAGAGCGGCGTTCAAGTGCAGTGAGGGTGTCAAGCAGGTGAGAAGGAGAACTAAGGGACAAGCAGTCTGACTGGAGTTCGGCAAAAAGCCCGGGTTCACGGTTGATGGTGAGCCAGAGCATGACCTGCTGCTCGAGGTCTGACAGGCGACCGATTTGGCGTGCTAGCAAATCTCGAATATCGCCAAACACAGAGCTGCCTTGCTGAGAAAACTCTAGAAACTGCGTGAGATTGCCATCAAAAAAATCGGCGATCGCCGTTGCTACAATTTTCAGCGCTAAGGGATTACCTGCATAGTGGTTGACCAGCGTTTGCCATTCGACCGCAGAACCAGAAAACGTACCTTTGACGCTTAAAAGTTCGCGTCCAATGGCGGGGGTTAAACCAGAAAGCTGGAGCGATCGCACTGGCAAGCTATCACCTTCTCTAGGAGCAAACCCCTTCGGTTTTTCGCGGCTAGTAATTAGCAGGCAGCTTTGATGTGGGGTTTCGCCAACGCAGCGCAAAAGCTGACCATAGCCTTCGTACCCTGGCTGATAGCCACCCTCGCGATCGCCCGCCTGCATAATCGTTTCGGCATTATCCAAAACCAATAGGCAGCGATGCACCCTTAAAGACTGCAAGAGCCGCAAGATCTGCTGGTCTAGCGTTTCGGTGTCCGTCAAGAGGGCTTGCACTGCTTGATTGGCAACAAGCTGAAGGAGATCGTTCAGCAAACTGCGAACAGGTGGGGCATTGCGGAGCGATCGCCAGATCACATACTCAAACTCATCCTGAATTTGCGTTGCCAACCGTACAGACAAGGACGTTTTGCCGATACCGCCCATCCCAAATAAGCCAATTAGACGGCATCGATCGGTCATTACCCACCGTTCTAGCGTCGTCAGCTCAGTCGATCGCCCATAAAAAACCGAGACATCGCTGGCTTCGCCCCAGTCAGTGTGAGGAAGTGGGGAGTGGGGAGTAGAGAGTGGGAAGAGTTTTGAGGTTTGAGTCGCGCTTTGCGCCGCTGCGCTAGAGCGTTCTGAGTTGATGCTAACCGCTGACCGCTGACTGCTGACCGCTAAAGACTGACCGATGCCTTCTGCCTTTTGCCTTCTGCCTCCTGCCTCCTGCCCCACATATCGCTTTAAAGTGATGTGGAGATTACTCTTGCTAACCTTCTCTCCTAAAGCGTTTGAGAGCGATCGCCAGAGGTGGGAGCCAGTTTGTTTGATATAACCAACTTCGTAGCCTGCGTCTTTGGCAATCTCTTGATACGACAGCTCGTCCCACGTTTGTCGAAGCACGATCGCCTGCAAGCGGCTCAAACCTTCGTCGCTTAAAATGTCTTCGACAAGTCTGAGTGCTTCATCAGCAGTCATAGCTGAACAAACGCCCCCAAAACAAACAATTTTTCAATGTCTTACCGTTTGGTAAACAACTCTTGAGCTGTTAGCAGGTGCGTCAGTGCAATTGCAAAGAAAGCGATCGTGGCTCAAAAACGGTTCTTAGCTAGTTTCTCAACTGTTTGTTACAGGTGGTCCCAGCAGTCGTTCTGGCTGTTAAAGTGCTGGCAGACTAAACCTAAAGACCACTTAAATCTCTAGTGTCGTTGCTTTTCGCTTCCACATCCTATGAGCTTCCGGCTCTCCGCTTTGTCATACTAATGACATTCTTCTCACTTTATACACACCTTTAACGAACCCTGCTGGAACCGCTAACTGTAAAATCTGGCACATATCGAGTTTTTTTTTTCTCATAGGCTGACAGACAACTTCACTACTATTAGCTGATTAATTGCTGCTACAGCCTTCCTGATCGCCCCTTCACTACACTTTGTTTGTTGCGCCTTCATAGCCCCCGCCACCACTGTTTCTCAGGAGAATTCAGAACGTGACCACGAAGAGATCTTTATATGTTCCCCGTCGCCAGGTGATTCGGGGTTTGATGGCAACTGCTGCCTTTGGTGCTACATCTAAGTTATGGACTGGATGCTCCTCCGAAACGCCTCAAACGCAAGCAAGTAGCGGTGGTACAGCCAGCCCCGTTTCCGACAAGCCGATCGTGATCGGCTTTATCTACAACGCGCCTAAAGATGACTACGGCTGGAATCAGGCGCAGGCAAAGGGTGCTGCTGCGATCGCCAGCATTCCCGGCATCAAAATTGTGGAGCAGGAAAGCGTACCTGAAACCAAAGAAGTTCAGGAAGTCATGCGGAACATGATTGACCAGAATGGAGCAACCGTCGTTGTTCCTACCTCGTTTGGCTATTTCGATCCCCATGTCTTAGCTGTCGCTAAAGACTATCCAGAAGTGCAGTTTCTCCACTCTGGTACGCTCTGGAAAGAAGGTTTGCCAAACAACGTTGGCAGCTATTTTGCGTTGCTCGACGAGGGGCAATACCTCGCTGGACGCATCGCTGCCCAAGCAACTAAGACAGGCAAACTGGGTTTCGTTGGCGCGAAACCCATCAATCCGGTTTTGCGGAACATTAACAGCTTTATCCTAGGTGCCCGCAGCATCAAGCCCGATCTCAAGTTGCAAGTGATCTTTACAGGCGATTGGTCACTACCAGTGAAAGAGGCAGAAGCCACTAACTCTCTAGCAGACCAGGGTGTGGATGTTGTCGGCGTACATGTAGACAGCCCCAAAGTAGTCATCGAAACGGCTGAGAAACGCGGCATTTTTTCGACTGGTCTCCACTCTGATCAATCAGCGCTGGCTCCTAAGGGCTATCTGACTGGCACGATGTACAACTGGGCAACAATCCATAAGCAATATGTTGAGTTGCTTAAAGCAGGCAAAACTCTGATGAATGGCGGCATTCCGCATCAGGTTATTGGTGGTTTGAAGGAAGATTTCATCAGTCTGGCAACGTTTGGTCCAGCCGTGTCAGCCGCCATCAAAACGGATGTTGACGCGACGAAAGCGAAGATTGTCGATGAGTCCCTCGCAGTCTACAAAGGCTCGATCAAGGACAACACGGGTGCAGTGAAGATTCCAGCAGGCACCTTCTATAAAGTCACGGATGTAGCACCGACTGAGATCAATTGGTTGGCTGAAGGTGTTATTGGGAAGGTAAGTTAACTGATGGCACTGAGTCGTTCTAATTGGCGATCGACTGCCGAGTCGATTTGCATCCCCGTGGGTGCGTTGGTAGTGGCACTGGTTCTGTTTGGGGTCTTTTGCGCCATCTGTGGCAAAAATCCTTTTCTCGTTTATGGCGCAATCTACAAGTCAGCGTTTGGCAACTGGCGTTCCTTTCAGGGCACATTGTTACGCGCTGCACCGTTGATGCTGACTGCCCTTTGTACGGCTTTGCCTGCTCGTCTAGGGCTGATGGTGATCGGCAACGAGGGTGCCTTAGTCATGGGTGGGATTGGCGCTGCCATCTTCGGGCTTTTGTTGTCCTACGGTACTGTGCTGCCGTCACCCGATCAGGTGCAGAACCTTCTGGGCTTGCCGCCGCTTGTGGTGCAGCTTGGCATGGCGCTGGGCGGCATTCTCTTTGGTGGCATATGGATTGCGATCGTTGGTGCGTTGCGCCACTACCGAGCCGTCAACGAAACCATCAGCAGTCTGTTGATGAATTACATCGCGATCGCCCTGCTCAACCACCTGGTCGAGGGTCCGATGAAAGACCCGGCATCGCTGAACAAGCCTTCTAGCTTTCCCATTCCAGAGCTTTACCAGATTGGGAATATTTCCTCAACTCGGATTCACTACGGCTTGATTTACGGCATCATTGCGTGCGCGATCGCCTACTTCTTGATCCAACACACAACCTTTGGGTTTGCTGCCCGTACTGCCGGTGGCAACGTCAAAGCCGCTCGTATTGCTGGGCTACCTGTTGGCAAGCTCACCATTATCATCTGCTTTCTGGCAGGCTCCTGCGCGGGCTTGGCTGGCATGGTTGAGGTTGCAGCCGTTCAGGGTCAGGCAAATGCCTCGATCGTCGCAGGCTACGGCTATGCAGGCATTCTGGTTGCCTTTGTTTCCCGTTACAATCCCCTGGCGGCTGGTCTGGTTGCGGTTTTGTTAGGCGGCATCATCGCTAGCGGCGGCGCACTCCAGCGATCGTTCAACATGCCCGATGCCACCGTTTTGGTCTTTCAAGGCATCGTGTTCATCATCGTTCTTTACAGCGAGTCGCTCTACGGACGGCTAAAGCTTTTCAAAGAGCCAGAGCTAAAAGGCACGCCACCCGCGACGGCAACAGCGGCAACGCTTTAGGAGAAAAGGATGAAAGCTAAAAGCTAAAAATTTTAGCCTTTATCCTTTTCTCATTTCATCAACCTTGTTCGGAGTACTGTCATGGCAACGGAAGCATTAGGCGCATGGGGTGTAGTACTGGGGATTTTTGCAGGTACGCTGCGGGGTAGTGCCCCCTTCCTGTTTGTGAGTCTGGGCGAGTGTCTGACTGAAAAGAGCGGCAAGATCAACCTGGGACTGGAAGGAACGCTGCTGACAGGAGCAATGAGCGCCTATGCTGTCTCCTACCTGCTAGAAGATAAGGTGGGTGCTGCGCTGTCTCCCTGGATTGGCGTTTTAGTGGCAGGTCTTGCTGGTATGGGGCTGGGCTTCATTCATGCCTGGCTATCGCAACAGCCAAAGGTAAATGACATCGCAGTTGGCATCGCCATGATTATTTTTGGCAGTGGGATTGCGTTCTTTTTAGGCAAGCCGTTTATTCAGCCCAAAGCCCCACCGCTGCCCACGATCGACCTTGGTAACTGGAGCAATATTCCCGCCGTGCAGTCTGCTCTCAAAATTAGCCCACTGTTTGTCCTGGGTGTGGCGATCGCTCCCCTCATGTTCTGGTTTTTCAAGTCTACGCGCTGGGGGCTGTTCATTCGTGCGGTTGGCGATAGTCCCGATGCAGCGCTGGCGATGGGAATGTCCATTTCTAAGGTGCGGATGCTCTGCATTGTAGCGGGTAGCTTTCTCGCTGGTATTGGGGGTGCATCGCTCTCCCTTTACTATCCGGGTTTATGGTCTGAAAGTATTTCTAGCGGTCAGGGGTTGATGGCAGTGGCACTCGTGATCTTTGCCCGTTGGAATCCCATTCAGTGCCTCTGGGCATCTCTCTTTTTTGGCGGTGCTCAAGCGGTGGGTCCCGCATTGCAATCAGTCGGTATTGAGCAAGGACGTTACCTGTTTAACGCAGCACCGTATGTTTTGACGTTGCTGATTATGATCATCACCTGCTCCCCCAAGAAAACGCTGTCTGGGGCACCAGGCGCTCTGGGAACTATTAATGGCTAAGGCGATTAGTACTTAAGGCGATCGTGCCCCACTGAGTTATTCATCATCCATCCAGCATCAGCAAGCTTACATCTCCAGGAGGCAGCATGACAGAAGTTGCAGACCCTTTGACCCGTACTTCAACAAACAACGCCCATGCCCTAATGAGTCCGCCTGACCTGGAAGTAGTCAGTATGACCAAACGGTTCGGCTCGTTCACAGCGTTGGAAGCTGTTTCGATGAAGCTGAAGCCTGGAACCTTTCATGCGCTGCTGGGAGAAAACGGTGCGGGCAAAAGTACGCTCGTTAAGTGCATTATGGGCTTCTACACTCCAACAACGGGTGAGGTGCGGATTGATGGTCAAGCGCGGACAATCAGTAGCCCTCGTGATGCTCATACTTATGGCATTGGCATGGTGTATCAGCACTTTACGTCCGTTCCTGCTATGACGGTGGCTGAGAACCTGGTCTTATCTCGTTTTGACAACACCAACATCATTAACTGGAAGAAAGAGTTTGAAGCGCTGACCGCGTTTATGGAAACTGCACCCTTCAAAGTGCCTCTTGAAATGACGATCGCTCAGCTTGCAGCAGGGCAAAAGCAAAAACTCGAAATCCTTAAGCAACTGTATCTTCAAAGCAAGATTCTCATTCTGGATGAACCAACGTCTGTCCTTACGCCTGCCGAAGCCGATGAAGTGCTGGGTTTGATTCGAGAACAGGTGACAGATGGCAAATTGAGCGTTTTAATGATCAGCCACAAATTCCGCGAAGTCACTGCGTTTGCAGATGAAATTACAGTGCTTCGCAAGGGCAAATTTGCAGGTAATGGCAGAGTAAAAGACATGACCGTCTCTGAAATGGCGGAGATGATGATGGGTGAAAAACGAGAACCACAAAAGGTTGAAAAAACCATTCATAGTGATCCTGCTGTGGTACTTCAGATCAAAAATCTTCATGCAAACAAAGATAATGGTTTAGAAGCTGTTGGTGGCGTAAATTTGACCGTTCACAGTGGTGAAGTAGTGGGGATCGCAGGGATTTCTGGTAACGGTCAGCGCGAACTGGTAGAAGTGCTGGCAGGTCAGCGTCCAGCGACTGCTGGTGAAGTGCTGGTCGATGGCAAAATCTACAGGATGACTCGCGCTGAAATGTTCAAGAATCGCGTGTTTGTTCTACCGGAAGAACCCCTCCGTAATGCCTGTGTAGCTCATATGAGCGTGGCTGAGAACCTGGCGCTGCGTACCTTCGATCGCTCACCCCAGGCAAAAGGTATCCTGCTCATCTTTAAAGCAATCCGCGAGATGGCAGTAGGTTTAATCAGTTCCTTCAAAATCAAAACACCTTCGCCAGACACACCTGTCGGCAACCTTTCTGGTGGTAACGTTCAAAGAACTGTCCTGGCACGCGAACTGTCCGAAGATCACATCAAGTTACTCATTGCCGCTAACCCCTGCTTTGGTCTGGACTTTGCGATGGTGGACTACATTCACGGACAAATTCTCGAAGCCCGTAATCGAGGTGTTGCTGTGTTGCTAGTGAGTGAAGATTTGGATGAGTTGCTGAAGCTCTCCGATCGCATTTTTGTCATCAGCGGCGGCACCTTTGCCTACGAAAGTAAGATCGAGGATGCTGATTTTGCGTCGATCGGTCAAAGCATGGCAGGGCACTAGAAGCATTCAGCGTTTAGCTGTCAGCAATTAGCTGAAAAAATTGTTAATTGTTGGCTTTTAGTCGTTAGAAGAACTAAGGACTTAAAGTCAACAGATGTCGATCGCAGATTGTTGCCCAACAACTAACAACCAAGAACTAACAACTATGGTTACAATTTCTGCCCAACCTTACGATTACGAATTGCCTGCTTCTGGGAATGTTGCGCTTATTGTCATTGATATGCAACGAGACTTTATGGAACTAGGTGGTTTTGGCGATATTTTAGGAAACGATGTTAGCTTGCTACGGACGATCGTCCCCACGCTTAAACAATTAATTGAAGGGTTTCGTACCTTAGAACTACCGATTTTTCATACAATCGAGTGTCATCAATCTGATCTTTCTGACTGTCCGCCATCCAAAATTAAGCGTGGTAAAGGCGAGTTAACGATCGGCAGTGAAGGACCGATGGGGCGCATTTTAGTCAAAGGCGAACCTGGCAATGGCATTATTCCCGAACTCGCTCCACTGCCCAACGAAACAGTCATCTACAAGCCGGGGAAAGGGGCTTTCTACGCCACTGATCTGGAGTCCATGCTGAAAGCGCAAGGCATTACCCATCTATTCATCACAGGCGTGACGACAGAAGTGTGTGTACAAACAACCATGCGCGAAGCTAACGATCGCGGCTACGAGTGCCTTATGGTCGAAGATTGCACCGAAAGCTACTTCCCTGAATTCAAGCAAGCTACCCTCGAAATGGTACGTGCTCAAGGCGGCATCGTCGGTTGGACAGCTACTGCTGCTGACGTTCTCAAAGGTTTAGAAGCCTGGAAGCCTCTGGAGGCATTGGTTTAGTGCGGAAAAGGAAGCAGAAGCCTGCAGCAAAGGAGGCAGGGGAAGCAAAGGAAGCAGGGGAAGCAAAGGAAGCAGTACAGCATCAACTCAAATTTCAAAACTTCCCTATTTTTGCCTTTTACCTTTTGCCTTTCCCTACTCCCTACTTCCCACTCCCCATTCCCCTTATGATGAGCTAGACCTGCTTATCGTTTGCCACTCACGCCGCAATGCCCAAATGGATGCTGAAGGATCGGAGCCTACTGTTACAGCGGCTCACGCCTTACCTTTTTTTGCTGCCTGCTCTGGTAGTTCTCAGCCTGACCGTGTTTTATCCAGCGCTACAGGCGTTCTACCTCAGTTTTACGCGCTACGACTTTGATTTGACGCAGCCACCTCTATGGATTGGGCTGAAGAATTTTCGTCGTCTGTGGGGCGATCGCGTCTTTTGGGAGACTTTTCACAACACGGTGCTGTATCTGGTGGGCGTAGTTCCCATTCTGGTGATGCTACCGTTGGGCTTGGCAATTTTAGTGAACCAAAAGCTACGCGGCATCCGCTGGTTTCGGGTGGCATATTATACCCCCGTCGTGATTTCAATGGTTGTAGCAGGTATCGCCTGGAAATGGCTCTATGCTGACAACGGCTTGCTCAATCAACTACTAAAGCTACTGGGTCTCTCAGCAGGCATTCCCTGGCTCACTAGCCCCAAATGGGCAATCTTCAGCGTGATGGTTGTAACTATTTGGAAAGGCTTGGGCTACTACATGGTGATTTACCTAGCGGGCTTGCAGGCAATCCCTGAAGATTTGTATGAGGCGGCGGCGATCGACGGTTCCGATGGCATCAAAAAACATTGGGATATTACCGTCCCGTTGATGCAGCCATACCTATTACTGGTGGCGGTCATTTCTGCTATTTCTGCCACTAAAGTCTTTGAAGAAGTCTACATCATGACGCAGGGTGGTCCGCGCAACAGTTCTAAGACGATCGTGTATTACGTCTATGAGCAAGCGTTTCAGAGCCTGGAAATGAGTTACGCCTGCACAATCGGTTTAGTGATGTTCTTGATCATCCTGGGTTTGTCAGTGTTGCGACTCGGCGTAGAGCGGCTAACTGTAAGCGATCGCTAAACCAATCAACACTAAACCAGCAGACAGCTACACCCGATCTAAACCGAATGCTCATCGCCCGACGGATCTTCCAGGCAGTCATCCGACTTTTGGAAAAACCACCGCTTGGCAAGTTTGGGAGCAGGTAACCCATGCGTTTTATGAAAGTCTTCTAGCACCTTGCGAGTGAGACGGTTGGACACCTGGCGCACAATTTGGCGGAGTAGGCGATCGCCGGTACTTTGGACCAACGACTTGGGCAATGCCTGAATAAACCGTGGAAATTGAATCGACACGGTTAGATCTAACTGCCATTCAACGCGCGTCACTGGGGTAGAAAGTTTGCTAGTGCGATCGCTTGTAGGAGAAGACGCATCTGCCCCTGCTTCGATCAGTTTCATCGCTGCTTGAAAATCAACGTCATAGCCCGGGGTGACATAGCCAGGAATAGGAATGGTTTCAATCCGGTAGACTCGATGATCTTCAGGCAGCAAGTGCAGTCCGATTTTTGGCTCCACCTGATAACCATGTGAACCAAAACGACCAATCACCAGGGCATAGCCATTATCACCTAGTGGTTCTGCAACCATTGGTTGAGCACAGTTACGAAACCAATCGGAATGAGCATCAAAATACTCAGTTACCGTTTGCATTTCGGCGGGCATCTCCATGCAATCCACAAAATGGGTGCGAAACTGGGTCGGTTCAGTGAGATGTTGAGTAGAGTCCTCTGTCATCTGGTAATGCGTCTCTGGGATGACCGATGTAGTGTGGAGTGAGCCATCAGAGATCTTAGCGGATGAGAATCCAGTAGAGTGTGACTGCATGATAATCGGCTCGACGTTGATTGCTGTATGCCTTGGGTCTATACTGCCCCTTTAGCCCTCACGCTCTCACCGAGGTTTTACGGATTTCTCAAAAAGTTTATCGAATATCAATCAGTGTATAAAGTAGACCCTTGTAGAAGTGAAAGCTACGCTCGACGATTAATAACGGCTCTGGCTAACCAATACAGCTATTACGCCATGTACCAAAGGGGCAAAAACGCTTCACATTCTTTAACATAGCACTACTATAGAGACAGCCTGCCATCAGTTTACGGTAATGAGTCTCTTTGTACGCTAGCTTTATCGGCATAGAGCGATCGATAACTCTTGTATGGAGCCTGATGCAAAGCGAACGTAGGGGAGACTCTTGAAGCGCTCACTACATGATTCAAAAGGCAGGGCGATCGTCCTAAATTTGCCTTGAACAGGTCTTAGACTAAATTAGCAGCAGTGAAGCGGCTTTAACTTTGGTTGCCGTTGTGGGACTGAGGTGCTTACCTAGGAAGCGGCGTGCTGGATTTCATACCAGACATAGATGAAATCCGAGTTCTCTAGCCCCTATTCTGTGGTTTCTCAGGTCATAGTCCTTTTTTAGACTGCACACGTTGACGACTACAAGGAGCAAGAGCATGAAAGCATTTGTCGCTGGAGCTACAGGGCAGACAGGACAACGTATTGTGAAAGAGCTAGTAGCGCGAGGTATCCCAGTGCGTGCTCTGGTGCGTGATTTAACCGCTGCCCGCTCCATTTTGCCAACAGAAGCCGAATTGGTCGTAGGTGATGTTTTAGACCCTACAACGTTAGCCAGTGCCATAGGGGATAGCACTGTTGTTCTTTGCGCTACTGGCGCAAAGCCAGGGTTTGACCCAACCGCCCCGTACAAAGTTGACTATGAAGGCACAAAAAATTTAGTCGAGGCTGCCAAGCAAAAGCAAATCGAGCAGTTTGTGTTTGTTTCCTCTCTCTGTACATCGAAACTGCTGCATCCTTTGAACCTCTTTTTTCTCATTTTGGTTTGGAAGAAACAGGCAGAGGAATATCTACAAAAAAGCGGCTTGACTTACACGATCGTCCGTCCCGGTGGGTTAAAGAATGAAGACAACACGGATGCTGTCGTAATGTCCTCTGCTGACACCCTATCTGATGGCAGCATTCCTCGTACCAAAGTAGCTAAGACCTGTGTGGAGGCACTTTTCTCACCATCTGCACGCAACAAAATTGTCGAGATTGTGGCTAAAGCGGATGCGCCTGCTAAGAGTTTTGATGACCTATTTGTGGGCGTTAGTTAAGTCCGTTGCGTGGGCTAATGGCAGTCTCGAGCAGTAGGCTCATTAACTAAAAACTAGCAATGAGCCGCTAGTATGCTCCTATTGGTGCTATCTCTACCGATGTTGCTTCTAAAACAGGTATTAACTTCAACCCAAATTCGGTTTCAAAGCTACCTTTTTTATAGTCGAGGCTCCAGAGTTCTAGGGCGCAATCATCATCGGGCTTCGTTGGCTGAATGAGCAGCCAGAATTCCTGCGTTTCGGGATGGGGTTGGCAGACGACACGTTTAATAGCACCAATCTGGCGACGATCGAGCGCGACAGCAAGACGCAGCAAGGCGCTAAGTTGATCAACCACGCGACGATACCGTTTGCTAGTTAGATTGCGGTAACTTTCGTGCTTTTTCTTAGGTGCACTTTTGCGGTGATAGCGAGCAAGGTTGGCGATCGTCTCGATTTCGGTTTCGGTATAGCCAAGCAGGTCACTATTACGAACCAGGTAGTAGGAGTGTTTGTGATGAGAGGAATGACTAACGTGATGCCCACAGTTGTGCAGAATGGCGGCTGCCCACAGCAGTTCCCGTTCTTCTTGTCCCCAACTGTGCAGGCTGCCCTGAGTTTGGTCGAACAGGCTCAACGCAAAGTCTGCTACCTGTTCGCCGTAGTCTAGCTTCACCTGATATTTGATGGCAGTTTCGAGCACGCTGCGCTGGCGGACAGAACCTTGATAGCGCAAGCGATCCTCGATCAGTCCATGAGTCAGCATCCAATCGACGATGACACCTTCTCGCAACGATCGTTCACAAATGACGATCGACTCCATCCCCAACAGCGTCATCGCTTCTTGAAGAATAAGTGCCCCTGCCAAGATAATTTCGGCACGGCGCTCATTGATGCCCGGAATTTCAGCCCGCTCTGCAACTGATAGACGACGCAAGCGATCGACAATCTCTCGTAAGTCTCTAAGGCTAAACTCATAGCCATTCAGTGGTGATGGCACGGCACCCGTTTTTTCGCGGGCATGGATCATTGCCAGGGTTTCGATCGTGCCTGATGTGCCGACGAGCCGAGGATGTTCACCGACTTCTAGACCAGCTTGCAGTTCTTCGATCGGACGTTCTAGCATCCCGCGAATGTAGGCTTGGAGCGACTGAAACTCGCTGTTGCTAATCGGGTCAGTGGTGATTTGTTCAGCCGTAAGCCGCACTGCACCAATTTTGGTACTGCTGAGGGTGCGGGGTTCGTGCCCATCACCCAGAATCAACTCAGTCGAGCCACCGCCAATATCAATGATGGCATGAGGTTGACCGCTAAACTCCATGCCCGATAGCACGCCCAGATAGATCCGACGCGCTTCTTCAGGACCCGAAATGAGGTTAATCCACAGCCCTAATTCGGCTTCGATCTGCTGCAAAAAGCTGCGCCCGTTGGGTGCTTCACGCATAGCGCTAGTAGCGACCGCGATCGTTTGCTCAGCGTTCAGGCTTTTGGAAATCTCCTGACAGCGCTTGAGGGCATCCATTGCCCGTGCCATCGCAGCGTCGGTGAGATTGCCTGTTTGCTTGTCACGAGCACCCAGTCGTACCGTTGTTTTCTCCCGCGCAATAATCGTAAACGCAGGTAGAGCAGGCTGAATGCGTACCACAACCATGTGAATGGAATTTGTACCCACATCGATCGCAGCGAGAATACGCTCATGCTCGGCGTTCATGGCAGAAAGGCTCACCAGTTGTTGCTTGATTTTATGAACTGAGCTAACCATCTTGATATATCCAACGATTCAATCAACCAGACTGAAAGGATTGATCTAACAATCTCTTTTAATTTGTGAACAGTCCCTGTAGTCGCTTTCAGCCTTGAGCCTCTCCTGAGCCTGGTGTCTGACCGCTGCCTGCTTCAAGAGCGGCGTACCATGCATAAATGCTTAAAGACTGCTATGTACACTAATTTTGTCTACGCTTTGAAAACAAATTGATCAGGACACGTAGCTACATTTGACACCCTACTTAGAGTCATCCCGGTTCATTTAATCACTTTTTCACCCCATTCCGATATTGCTAGAAGACTTTTTAAACTTCCTTGAGTATGACAATCTTTTCTACCGTTCACACGTCACGCTGTATGCTCCCAAGCGGGAAAGCACAGTCTGGTTTTAGAGCGGTTACGGCTGTGTAGAAGCGCGTTACGTAACATAATGTTAAGATGGTCGCAGTGTCAGTTGTTGGTTTTGTACTCCACTTAACTAATCTTTCGCTTGCTAACTGTTGACCGACACTCAATGCTGCTATGGCTCAAAGTTGCTCTAGCTCAAGCCGACCTATGCCTTCATCTTTAGACAATCAACCGTTTTTCTCGTCGAGCCAGCCAGACACTGTTGCGTCACAGTCGATCGATGAGCGTTTGGTGCAAGCGCAGGTTGAGCAGCAAATGCTGAAAGAGCAGATTGCACAGCAAACGCAGCTCCTGCACTTACTGACGCATCAATTAGCAACGCCATTGACCGCTCTGGGTGGCTCTTTACCGCTATTGGCAGAAAACAATCTAGACGCAGCGCACCGCGAAGAATTTTTGGATGTTGTGCAGCAGCAGGTCTACCGCTTAAAGCATTTGCTGCATGATTTGATGGCGCTACGCAATCTGGAAACTGGCGCACTGGAAACTCAGGCTGTAAGCCTCTGTTTGCCAAGCCTGCTAGAAGCGGTGGTGAAAGATTTTCATACAAATCAGGTCATTTTTCAACTTAGCCCAGACCTACCCCTTGTGCGGGGCGATCGCTGGCAAGTGTCGCAGGTGTTGGTTAATCTATTGTCGAATGCGCTGAAGTACTCTCCTGCTGGCAGCCCGATCGAAGTTGGTGCAGCCGTGCAAGACTTTAATTGGGTCGAAGTTTGGGTGCGCGATCGCGGGCTGGGTATCCCCGCTGCCGATCAACCGCATCTCTTTGAGCGTTTCTATCGGGTACATCACCGCGATCGAGCTGACATCAAGGGCACTGGGCTGGGCTTGTCTCTCTGCCAACTACTGGTTGAAAATCAGGGTGGACAGCTTCGGTTTGAATCCACTCATGGTGAAGGTAGCTGCTTTTTCTTTACCCTACCAATAGCCACAGCACCATAAGGTTCTAAAAGGCAATTAAGGTTAAGAGCGTCTACGAAGTGACCGAAATGTCTAGAAGTGCAGCCGCCACTTCTTTCGCAGAGGCGTAACGTTCCTCTGGCTGCGGACTGGTAAGGCGACGGACGATCGTTACAAACTCTGCCCCTAAACCAGGCACATACTCCGGGTAGAAGCGGAACCCTTGCTCTCGCTGGGCGTAGAACGCACTGGGCGACTCCCCAGTCAGCAAATAGACCAGGATCGGTCCTAGGGCGAACAAATCAACTGCAACCGTTTTTTGTCCCTGCTGCTGTTCAGGTGCCGTGTAGGGTGAAGCAGCAGTTTGTTCGCCTATCGCTAAAGACTTGAGGGAGACAAAGCCAACGATCGTAGGGTTGCCTACCGCTGCGTTTTGAATTAGATTTTCGGGTTTTAAATCCTCATGCACCAATGAGGGAGACTGCTGATGCAGATAGTCTAGGGTGTCACACACTTGTACGATCGACGCGATCACCTCTGCTTGCGTCGGAGTACCTCGCTGACTCACCCGTTGCTGTAAGCTTTGTCCGTGAACTCGACTTCGCACAAGATACGGCTTGCCTTCAATGACGAAAAAATCACTAAAGTGCGGTAACCCTGGATGCTCCAGCGCCAGCAGTTGTTTTGCTTGCTGTGTAAAGGCTTCGACCGTTTCGGGCTGTTGCCATTCTGGCTTAAGTGTTCTCAGAACGACGTTCTGACCATTGCACCAAGCTAATTGAGTTACGCCGATCGTATCCTGGCGTACAGTTTTGACCACCTGATAATCACCCACTGTTTGCATTACCTGCAATGGTTGCCCACAGTCGGGGCAAAACAGCGTATTTCCCTGAGCGCGTGGATGCGTACAGTTGGCTGAGCTAATTGGTGACAAACTATCCTGATCTGGCTCGTTTTCAACATCCATCGCTGTAGAACGCTGCGTTAAAACTCCAGACTGCGGTTCCTCCTCTTCAGGTTGGCTCGTCACAGGGATCGGAAGATTGGTCAGTGGTGCTTCACCGGATTGGGTTGGTTCACCTGCCTCATCAGTAGCAATGCCGCCAAGGGGAGGCTTCATCTTTTGTGCTGGCAGATTGCTTTGCAGCTTGGCAGCCGTAGCAGGCAAAGCGCCAACGTGAACCTGAATGTTGGGTCCCGATCGGGCAAGTCGAAACACGATACTGCCATCGATCGGCATTTGCGTAATGCGCTTGCCATCAACATAGGTGCCATTCGCACCCAGGCTCACGACTTCCCACTGCGAATCGCCTCGGCGCAATTCGACATGGTGACGGGAAACCACGGCGCTATAGAGAATAACATGGTTATCGGTCGATCGTCCGATCCGAATCACAGGTTCATGCTCAAACGTCCAGTGCTGAACCGGAATCGACTGAATCGGATGCAAAAGGGTCAGAGTAATCACACTAGCAGTATAAAGTCTGAGTAATGACCTGTGGCAAGAAGTGCGACCAAAGAATGTAACTGCTCCGCCATGCGCCTTAAGCAGACTCGGCGTTTACCGTGGCGAAAGCAAAGACTTCGCGATCGATAGCAAGTTTCTCTAACGATACACGACTATCTGAAGTAAAGCGTGAACGTTCTGTTGAATGGACAATCAAGGCAGTGACGATAAGCAGACAACACGTGTATCCAGCGAACTAGCAACACTAATCACTTAAATTAGCGTATAACACCAGGCATCAAGAAAGCTGAAACATTAGGAAAGCTGAAAGAGAAATGTCACCTTGTCACCTTTGCCAAGTGAAATGCGATCGCCCGGTCGCAGTCGATGCCGATTACCCATTGGCAGCGGCACATTGTTAATGTAAGTGCCATTGGAGCTACCGACATCCTCAATATAGTAGGCATCACCCTCAACCCGAATATCAGCATGGATGCGAGACACAATCTCCGAATCCGGAAACCCAGACACGTCAATATCAGGCGGAATCCGCTCGTTGGGTTTGCCAATATGAACGACGGTAAGGCTTTGCGGCAGTTCTAACGAGGCACTGGTTTGCAGATGCAAAAGGCGTGCTGTTTGCTGCTGTAGCTGGGTCGTCGAGACGTATCCACCAGCGTTAGATGCTGCTGGCGCTGACGAGGCTACTTCATAGCTGGACGGCTCAGCGGCTGAGATCGCGCTTGGCGGCGGTAATTCAGCAGGTGCAGCCTGCACCGGTTCTGTCATGGCTGGGGGGCTGGAGTTGGGAAGAGGCAGCGGTGGAGCGACTAAGGGATCGGGTGGTACCAGAGGATCAAGCGGCAGCAGGCTAGGTATTGATGACGAAGTGTCTGAAGCCAGCGATGGACTAGCAATGGCGGCAGACTGTTGGCTGGCAGCAGTGCGGAGGTCGTTACCACACTGACCACAAAAACTAGCATCAGCTTGCACCGTTGTACCGCAGTTAGGACAACTCATGGTTGCAGGTAACGGCGTATAGCAGGCTTCACACTGAACTGCGCCATCAGGATTTTGATGATTGCAATTCGGACAAACAATCATGACCTCTTTCCCCTTTATCAATTTCCATCCTCAGAACACCCAATTGAATCAGCTTTTAGCTTTAACCCCTATGCTGACTAGCGATCGACGATCGCTACGTGCCATCTCGTTATTCTAGTTCTACTGTGGAACAGGGCTAATGTCATCTAGTTTTTGTGGCTGAATCAACTCCTGCGGAGGTCTTGCCCTGCAGCTTGATCCAGCAGCCACCAAAGTTCTCCTTCTGGCTGAATCAGCCGCGCCGGATAGATGTTGTCATCAGCAACAGGGGCAAAGATTTGCGCTAGTGCAGGGCGTTTGCTGGCTCCTGCCACCATAAATAGGACAGTACGAGCGTGGTTGATCAGCGGTGCAGTAAAGGTGATGCGAGGCTGCCCGTCTTTGTTACCTACAGTAACGAGACGGTCACGAACCTGCAAAGCTTCTGTATGAGGAAAGAGTGACGCGGTATGTCCGTCGTCCCCAATGCCCAGCAGGATAATATCGAACCGGGGAAACTCACCAGGCTGAAGCTGAAAGAATTGCTGCAACTCTGACTCATGCTGACTCGCAGAGACGGCAGGATCAGGGTTGGCTGTGGGCATCGGGTGAAGGTTTGCAGGCGGAAACGCTACCTGATCTAACCAGGCGTGACGCGCCATACCTTCGTTGCTGTCAGGATGGTCGGCTGGCACATAACGTTCATCACCCCAAAAGATGTGGATGTTGTCCCAAGCAAGATCGTGTGTGGCAAGCTGTTCATAGAGTGGTCTGGGTGTGCCGCCGCCTGCAAGGGCGATCGTGCAGCGTCCCCGTTCCGCGATCGCTGCCTGGATTTTGTCGAGCACGATCGCCAGCGATCGCTGAATGAGTGCGTCCTTATCGGGTAGCACTTCTACAATTTTGTTCATGGTTTTAGCTACTCAAGGTTTTACCCACTCAGACCCATCGAGAGATCCAGTTCCGTAGTCTACTATAAGAGGTTGCCAGGGCAGTTTTAGCCTACTGCCGATCAAATCTATAGAAGCCGATGAAAACATCTAACGCCTCCCCTCTTACTGCCCTCATTCTTAAAAGCGTCGGTATTGTCCTGATTGTGCTTTACTTGCTCGACTGTGCAGTCGTGCTCTCATCGACCAGATTTCAGGACAGCCAATGGCTGTTTACCACGACGACTCAACTGATCGATCGTGGCTTTGTACCAATGATGGGTTTTGGCTTTCTGTTTATCGGCTTCTGGGTCGAAAGTGCGTTAGAGCCTGCCCTTGCTGGAGAGCGGTCTCGCGGCTTGAAGCTTGGTGTTGCCTTACTGTCTAGCTTATTAGCCTTACTCTTTTTGCTGTTTATCCCCCTCAGCGTCAATGCCACTAATGCAGCAGCCGACGATCAGATGAAACAGATTACGCAAGATGCTAGCCGGGCTGAAAGCCAGATTGATGGACAGGTACAGCAACTTAGAGCCCAGATTGATGCTCAGTCGGGTCAAATCGATCAGCTGATTCAGAGCGGCCAGCTTCAGGGCACACAGTTGGAGCAAGCAAAACAAAAGCTAGCGGAGCTTCAGAAATTCAAATCTGATCCCAAAGCACTGGAAGCACAAATCGCACCTGAGCGCGATCAGAAATTGACGCAGATCCGCGACAATAAGCGCAAACTCGAAACCCAGATCAACGACAACAAGCTGCGATCGGGAATACGGAGCGGCATTGCTAGCCTGGTACTGGCGCTCGGCTATGCTGTCATCGGTTGGACTGGATTACGGTATCTCCTCTCTGCCCAAAATCAACGCAGCCAATTACCCTAACTGCATAGAGCCAGATCCCTGATTTATCAAAGAAATCGGGGATCAGAATAGCTAACACTATTTGTCATGTGCGATACCGAATCACGTAGGGTATTCTGTTGATGTGAGACCGTTTGCATGGCTAATTGCAAGCCAACCACTGCAAGCTATTGGGCATGGTTAGAAGACAGCATCAGCACTCTGGCACTGCAATGTTTCTTTACAGAATTCGTTACAATTCTTGGTAAGGTGTACAGGCAGTTGCTTCGCAGTCGTCCATCTTCTGTTTTGCGTTGAGCTTAGTCTCTCTGCTCTGCAAATCTAGTTAATGGAGCCGTTCCAGCCCCTTCGCTGACGCTGATCCCATCACAATAGTTGCGTGTTCGTTTAGTTTGTCCGACTTGTTACGATCGTTTTCACGGCTAATCGCAGGAGAATGGGTGACTTGTGCTCCAACACCTCAAGCAAGACTTCAAAAATGACCTGATTGCCGGGTTGCTGGTGGTGATTCCCCTAGCGACCACAATCTGGCTCACGCTCACGATCGCAAACTGGGTGATCAACTTCCTCACCCGCATTCCCAAGCAACTCAACCCTTTTGATGGGTTGAACCCGCTTTTGGTTAATGTCTTAAATTTGACCGTGGGCTTGATGGTGCCCTTGCTTTGCATTCTGCTCATTGGCTTGATGGCGCGCAACATTGCCGGACGCTGGCTCCTGGATTTAGGCGAACGGGTGCTACAAGCAATTCCACTGGCAGGCTCCGTTTACAAAACGCTGAAGCAGCTTCTAGAGACACTTTTAAAGGACTCTGGCAACAAATTTCGACGGGTTGTGCTGGTGGAGTATCCCCGTGAGGGGGTCTGGGCACTCGGCTTTGTCACAGGTGTGCTCACAGGCGAGTTTCAATCCCATTTTTCGAGTCCAATGCTGGGAGTGTTTATTCCCACGACACCCAATCCGACGACAGGTTGGTATGCAGTGGTGCCCGAAGATGCTGTGATCAATCTCTCTATGCCGATCGAAGATGCATTCAAAGTCGTGATTTCTGGCGGCATTGTTTCTCCAGAAGCGGCAAAAGTGGCATCGCTGCCTGCGTCGAAACAGCGTCCACTTGATCCGTTCCTAGACAAAAATCGGCAAGCGCTCACCTTAGAAGAAGACCTGTGGGAGGGGTAAAGGATAAAGTATGAAGGGCGCGAGTGACGCAGAGAATCCCTTGTCCCGTTGCTAATGCAGAGTTGAACTGCCTTTATTCCGACTTCTCTGAGGGGCAAGTGGGGACGAAAACGCTTGTTCCCTTTGCTCTCTAGTGTCCTGAATCACGTTATCCTTAAGCCTTGATCCTTAAGCCTTCCTTATGCAAGCTCGTCGAATTGCCCGTGAACTGGCACTGTTAAGCGTCAGCCAGTTGCCATCCAATCCAGAGCGCCTGGAGATGCAGCAGCTTCAGAATGTCGTCGTTGCGGCAGTGCGGACACTCACCAGCGAGGCGCAAGATGCCCTGGAAACAGCATCGGCTGAACTACAGCAAGGCAGTGCTCGCTTACTGACGAGTGAAACCCGTGCTGTTGACGTTGAGAGCGCCAGAGCTATGGTGAATGAGGCGATCGCCCTCGCCCAAACTGCCATTAACCGTCTGGGCGTAGCGATGGATGTGCCAGAGTTTATTCAATTAGCAAACCAACAGGATGTGCGCCACTACGCGCTCGAAATTATTAGCAAGCTAAAAGCCAACCGAGAACAGATTGACCAGATTCTTTCTACGGCGCTTGTCGATTGGCAACTTTCGCGGCTGGCATGGATCGATCGTGATATCCTTCGCATTGCAGTAACGGAGATTGTCTTTTTAGGCATTCCCGATCGTGTTGCCGCTAATGAAGCTGTAGAGCTGGCAAAACGCTACAGCGGCGAAGATGGGCACCGCTTTATCAACGGTGTGCTGCGTCGAGTGGTGGAGCAGCTTAAAACAGAGAAGAAGGTTATGTAAGGCGAGTGAGACGTAGGGCATAGGGAGTAAGGAGTGGGGTTAAGAGGAAACGGCAATGACTTTTGATTGGTTTCGTCGGCGATACGCTAACAAGGCTGAAGATGGTTCAACGGTAGAATCTGAGCCAGTGTCGTCAGATGCAGAGGCAACGGCAGAGCCTGTTGTAGCAGAGACAACAGCAGAAGCGGAGCCTGCTGTAGCTGACGACTACCTGAACTGGGCGAAGGCAGCCTATCAAAATATTCAGAAGCGGCAGCAAGCCGAAGCACCCCCAGCGGAAGTGGTGGCTTCACCAGAGGCAACGATCGCCGCCGAACCCGCGATTGACCCTGAAGCAACTTCTGATGCCGATGCAACTATTGCAGACTCTGCAACCATTCCAGACGAACCTGTTGCAGAAACAATTGTTGCTATTGAGCCTGTTGTAGATCAGCCTCTAGAGCCAGAGACATCCGCACCACTGCCATTTTGGGCGCAATCTGAAGCAGACCGACAAGAACGATTGGAGCGTCTGAAGCAAAGCGCGATCGTCGAACCAGAGCCTGCGATCGCGCCTGTAAGTACAGTAACGGCTCCTGTCGAGCCGTTGCTAGATGAAACAGTGCTGGATGAAGGCTTCCTCTGGTCATCCGAAATTCTAGCTGCCCAGGGACGACGACCTGACCAGATTTCACTCGAAGAAATCACCTGGCTCAAACGGCTGCGTCAAGGGTTAGATAAGACGCGGCGAAGCCTGATCAATCAACTGCGCTCCATTGTGGGGCAGGGTCCGCTTAATGAAGATGCTGTCATCGAGATTGAGTCGGTGCTGCTGCAAGCGGATGTAGGCGTTGCCGCAACGGATGCAATCATCGCTGCTCTGCAAAGTAAGCTCCGTCAAGATGTGCTGCCGCCCGACGCTGCCATTACGTACCTGAAGCAAATCTTGCGAGAGATGCTGGATACGCCACTAGAGAATGCAAAAACTCGCTTCTTTGCGCCAGAAGACGATGTACTCAATATCTGGTTAATTACAGGCGTGAACGGTGCCGGAAAAACAACCACGATCGGCAAACTAGCCCATATTGCCCAAAAGTCTGGCTACAAGTGCCTGATTGCCGCTGCGGATACCTTTAGAGCCGCCGCCGTTGAGCAAGTTAAAGTCTGGGGCAGTCGTAGTGGCGTTGAAGTCATTGCCAATCCAGGGCAGAATACTGACCCGGCAGCAGTTGTTTTTGACGCGATCGCCGCTGCCCAGTCGCGTGGTACAGACTTACTGCTTGTTGATACTGCTGGACGCTTGCAAAACAAAAAAAATCTGATGGACGAACTCAGCAAGATTCGTCGCATCATTGACAAAAAATCTGCCAATGCAGTCGTCGAGTCACTGCTGGTACTCGATGCCACCCTGGGACAAAACGGACTGCGGCAAGCAGAAGTCTTTGCCGAGGCTGCCCAACTCAGTGGTGTCATTCTGACCAAGCTCGACGGTACGGCAAAAGGCGGCATTGCGTTGGCGATCGTCCAGCAGCTTGGTTTACCCATCCGCTTCATTGGTGCCGGAGAAGGCATCGAAGACCTACGACCCTTTTCAAGCTACGAATTCGTCGAAGCGTTGCTGAATGGCTAAGTGGCTGGATGTCATTAATGAAGAATAGTTTTACGGTTGAAGAGAAGTAACTTTCTTGCCTGAGACAACGCTTCCAAACTTTCGTCTTACTAAACATAAGGATTATCTGTTTGCTAAGACGGAAATGGTAAGGATGTTAACAAGGTCACTATCTGGGGAAAGATAGCTACGCAAACGCGATCATATTTTGCTATATCTTGCCCTTGCATCAAAGCAGTTTTAATGATACGAAAACCGTTGTTTTCCTTGAGAAGACCATGACAGAGCGAGTAACCTATCAACGATTAGGTGCTAAGAGCAACTTCTAGCAAAGAACGTACCTCGATCAACATCGTAGGTGACGCTATGCATTGCTTAGATGCCAAACGTTTTACACCTTTCTCAATCGTTAGTAGTTTTTGTGCGTTAGCACGCTTCTGCTCACTTTTAACGTGTTTAGCAACACATCATATCAAGGGTAGACGGCGAGTCTCTACGAGTCATCAGTGGGACGCCAAAAACCTAAAGTCGTATTGTTCCTTTCCCTACTCATAAGCCGCCTTGAGGTCATTTATGAACGCGACAGCGCCAGAGCAAGAGGTGCAGAGACTTGCCAAACTGCTTAGTTACAAAATCCTCGATACTCAGCCAGAGACGGGTTACGATGATCTCGTGGAACTGGCAGCCCACATTTGTCAAACGCCGATCGCCCTTGTGAGTCTGGTTGATGCCAAGCGGCAGTGGTTCAAAGCAAAAGTGGGGCTGGAGATCAGTGAAACGCCGCGTGAGCTCGCTTTTTGCGCCCATGCCATTTTGCAACAAGATCCCTTCGTTGTGCCCGATACTAAAGCGGATGTCCGCTTTGCCAATCATCCGCTCGTGATCGGAGCACCGTACATCCACTTCTACGCAGGTATCCCTCTCCATACTGCTGATGGTTTAGCGCTCGGTACACTCTGCGTCATTGACAACCAACCCCGCACACTTTCCAATGTGCAAATCAATGCCCTGAAGGCGCTCGGTCGGCAGGTGATGAGCCAGCTTGAGCTACGGTCGAGCAACCAGAAGCTTCAGCAAGAGATTGCGGACCATCAGCAGGTGGAGGTTGTGCGTCAACAGGTCACAGCGCACTTGCAGAAAGAGCAAGAATGCCTCAAAGCCATGCTGGACAGCCTGACGGATGGCATCGTTGCTTGCGACGACAAGGGCGATTTGATGCTATTTAACCATGCCACCCGCACATTTCACGGTTTACCCGAAGTCGCTCTGCCAGCAGACCAGTGGGCACAGCACTTTGACCTTTATCTAGCAGATGGCATTACGCCTATGCCAACGCATGCGATCCCCTTATTCCGAGCGTTTCAGGGAGAGCAGGTTCACGAGGCTGAGATGGTCATTGTGCCCAAGCACGGCACCCCCCGCACCTTGCTGGCAAGTGGGCGAGCGTTTTTTGATGAGGCTGGCAATAAATTGGGTGCAGTGGTTGCCATGCATAACATTACCGAGCGCAAACACGCTGCGATCGAACATCAGGACATGGAAACTGCCCTGTACCAAAGCGAGAGCCGCTTCCACAACTTAGCTGCTAATCTACCGGGTACGGTCTACCAATTTCGTCTGGGTGCCGACGGTGTGGGGAGTTTTCCATACATGAGTGCCTTCTGCAAAGAATTCTATGAAGTAGAACCGGAAGCCGTTCAGCAAAATGCTGGTGTCATTTTGGAGCGCATCCACCCCGACGATCGCGATTCGTTTTTTGCCTCCGTTGCAACCTCCCAGCAAACTCTACAACCCTGGGATTGGGTTGGGCGCTTGGTCATGCCGTCTGGTCAGGTCAAGTGGTTGCACGCTATCTCTCGCCCAGAGCGTCAAGCTGATGGTTCTACCGTTTGGGATGGCTTACAACTGGACATAAGCGATCGCAAACAAGCCGAACTTGCGTTGCAAGCACTGCAAGAAACTGAATACCAATCTCGCCTCTTGCGAACGGTACTTGACTCGACCCAGGATTGGATTTTTGCCAAAGACCACAATTTCCGTTACATCCTTGTCAATCGCAGTTTTGCAGAGGCACTCGGTCAAGATGTAGAAGCAGTTCTGGGTAAGGACGATCTAGAGCTAGGCTTCTCGCCAGAGCTAATCTTCGGCACGCTTGAAACAAATATGCGAGGCTTCCGTGTAGATGATCAGGCAGCGCTGGCGGGAGAAAAGATTCATCATCACTATGAGCCAATCACCACCGCTGATGGCTTACTGCGCATCTTGGATACCCGCAAAACGCCGCTCCATGACTCAGACGGAACCGTTTTTGCAATGCTTGGCTATAGCCGTGATATCACTAAGCAGCACTATGCAGAAAAGGCGCTACGGCACTCTGAAGCACAACTTAAAGAGAAAGCAGACGAGCTAGAGCAAACGCTGCGGGAACTACGTCAAACGCAAACGCAAATGATTCAGGCTGAGAAAATGTCTGGTCTAGGTCAGCTTGTGGCAGGCATCGCTCACGAAATCAATAATCCGGTAAACTTCATTCATGGCAACCTCAACCCAGCGCAGGAGTATACGCAAGACCTGTTGAGCCTACTGAATCTCTATCAAGCTCAAGTGCCTAACCCTAGTCTAGAGATTGAGGCAACGATTGAAACGATCGATTTGGACTTTCTTCGAAAGGATCTGCCTAAATTGTTGAGTTCTATGAAAATGGGCACAGACCGCATTCGTGAAATTGTGCTCTCGCTACGCAACTTTTCTCGTTTGGATGAAGCCGATCGCAAAGCCGTTAATCTCCATGAAGGCATTGAAAACACGCTGATCATTCTGGGCAATCGCCTGAAAGCACAGGGCAAGGAGCCTGAAATTAATATCGCGAAACAGTACGGTGACCTACCGCTGGTGGAGTGTTATGCCGGACAGTTGAACCAGGTTTTTATGAATCTTTTGAGCAACGCGATCGATGCTCTTAGGGAGGAAAGCGAAAACCAGGACAGACAAGCTGAAAACGCATTAGCAAGCACCACTCCTACCATTACCATTCGGACTCAATTAATTGATCCTCAGTACGTCCAAATTTGCATCGCCGATAATGGAACGGGTATGACCCCCAACGTGCAGCAAAAATTGTTTGAGCCGTTTTTTACCACCAAAGCCGTTGGCAAAGGCACTGGGATGGGACTGGCAATCTGCTATCAAATTGTTGTCGAAAAGCACGAAGGCACTATTGAGGTTAGTTCTACGCCTGATAAGGGCACTGAATTTTGTCTTACATTGCCTGTCTAACGTCTAGCCAGGCTGCACTATCTAGCCGCGGCGTGTAGATGAGGACTTAGCTGCAAGAGGCGTACTTGTGTGGTAAAACCGGAAGGCGTGTCATCGTGCTAGATCTTCATGACGGAGTTAATTCAAGCGGTTACTGCCAGCGTTGCCGCTTTTGCTGCTACTAACATTGATGACATCGTGATTCTCATGGTGTTCTTTTCCCGCATTAGTCCAACGTTTCGTCCTCATCATGTGGTGGTGGGTCAATATCTTGGCTTTTTACTGCTGCTGCTTGCCAGCCTCCCTGGCTTTCTTACCGGCTTAATTATCCCGCCCGTCTGGTTGGGCTTACTGGGCTTTCTACCCATTGCCATTGGTATCCATCAACTGTTTGCAGGTGAAGCTGATGCTACAGATGTGCAAACGGTGACTGAAGAAAGCAGCGCCAAAAATGGCTGGCTAGGGCGATCGCGATCGTTCCTTAATATCCCTCCTCAGACGTTTCAAGTGGCAGCGGTGACGGTTGCTAACGGTGGAGACAACATTAGTATTTATGTGCCGCTGTTTGCTAATAGTACGTTGGCAGCAATGGGAGCCATTCTGAGTGTTTTTCTCATAATGGTTGCTGTTTGGTGTGGCATTGCCTACTATCTCACCCGTCACGCTGTGATAGCCCACTACTTGACCCACTATGGACATCGTGTTGTGCCGTTCGTTTTGATTGGGTTAGGAGTCTTTATTTTGCTGGAAAGCCGCGTCTACCAGCTTTTGATCTCATCCTGACCGTATTGGTTTTGCCTGCTTACTTAGCGATCGTTGTTGTTGAACGAGTCGTTGCCACTTACCGCTCCTGCTAAAGAGCCTCTTCCTCTAGCAAAACCGCCAGCACTCACAAAACTTTAAAACTCATTAAACTGAAGTGGGTAACACCAATGCTTTTTGCAACGGCACAGAAGCAACCACAGTCGATCGTATCCTCTGGCTCTAGTGCTGCGGCACAACCACATAAGGACGATGACAGCTACGTGATTAACTACGTGTGACTTCGTAGCAAACTGGTATGAAAATTGCCGCCTTTTGCCCCCACTTGAGAAAAGAGCTGAGTAACGCATATGGCACGCAACGATACAATCTTCGAGCGCTTCCTTGCTCCCTTTGTCAAAACCTTCCTAATCGATGAAGACAAGCTGCGGCGCTTTCACGAAAGCATTGACTGGCAAGCTGCTAGCACCCGCTTGAGCGATCGTACTCTCACTTATCCTACCTATTACAGCAGCCAAAACTTCCACGGTATTGAAGGCGGCTACCTTAATGTCAGTGCGGCTGTTTCTTATGATCCTATTACGCAATATGCGTTGCCCCCTGGTGAAGCTCTGGTACGCCAGAGTTTGCTTGATGCCATTCAATCGCAGCCACGCCGCATTCTAGATTTGGGCTGTGGCACTGGTTCCACCACGTTGTTGCTTAAGCAAGCGTTTCCTGAAGCTGAGGTTATTGGGCTAGATTTGTCACCCCAGATGCTAGTCGTTGCCGAACACAAAGCAGAACAAGCCAACCTCGCTATTCAATGGCGACACGGTAACGCTGAGCACACACACTTCCCAGATGCTTCGTTTGATCTGGTGACGGCATCGCTACTCTTCCACGAAACGCCTCCTACTGTTTCTCAAGCGATTCTGCGTGAGTGCTATCGCCTGCTGACTGTAGGTGGCGAAGTGGTGATTCTTGATGGTAATCAAAAGGTGCTACGCCAAACAGAATGGCTGACCCAAATTTTTGAAGAGCCTTATATTCAGGCTTTTGCAAGTGGCAGTGTCGATGCGTGGATGGGTGCAGCGCAGTTTGAGGCAGTCCAAACGCATGATTGCTGGCTCATCCATCAGGTAACACGCGGTGTCAAACCCTTGCCCTATAAGGCGGTGGAGTTTTCGCTCCCTACGTATGTGGCGGCAGTGGGCGATCGCCCCTGGGTTTCGAGCTGAGGCATTTTGGCAATTCGTTGCTAGTTGTTAGAGAATAGATTTTCGAGCGTTGCAAGCTTTTGCTAAAAAGCAGGATGAATGGCAATCCATTTGTCTGTTGCCTCTACGTCCCCAATATCAGCAACATCTGCTCTAAAACGCCTTAACCTTCACTGTCCATTCAATGCTGAAAGCGGTTCTTTTTGACTTTAACGGTATTATCATCAACGATGAACCACTCCATGAAAAGCTGATCGATGAGCTTTTGTTGGAAGAGAACCTGCGACCGAAGCCAGGTGAATTTCGCCAGTTTTGCCTGGGACGGAGCGATCGTGCCTGTCTTATCGACCTGCTGCAACACCGAGGGCGAGTAATCACTGAGGAGTATGCCAGTAAGCTGATTGCGCGTAAGTCTATGGCGTATCAAAGCGCGATCAAAAACCTTGAAACGCTACCCATCTATCCAGATTTACAGGATTTCATCTTCAAATTGCGAGTTGCCAAGGTCAAAATGGCGATCGTGAGTGGTGCCTTACTAGCCGAAATTGAACTAGTGCTGAAGCGTGCCCAACTAAGCGACTATTTTTCAGTCATTATTGCTGCTGATCAACGCCTTCCCAGTAAGCCAGAACCCAATAGCTATCTACTGGCGGTCGATCGTCTTAACCAAGCCGATCCGACACTTAACCTCAAACCCTCAGAATGTTTGGCGATTGAAGACACCTTTGCGGGTATTGAAGCGGCTAAACGAGCGCGCATTCCGGTCGTAGGCGTTGCCAATACTTACCCGTTTCATATGCTGCAACGCCGAGCGAACTGGGCTGTAGACCGTCTCTCTGATCTGGAATTCGATCGCGTCCAGCGGGCTTACGACTCAGTAGCAGCGAAAGCAGGATAGAGCCAGCGAATGGTACGATAGCAAAGCAAATTTAATTGTGTCCTGGGGAGTTAGCTCAGTTGGTAGAGCGCTGCGATCGCACCGCAGAGGTGAGGGGTTCGATTCCCCTACTCTCCATTCCTGTGCATTTGTACTGTCCATTAAAGAGCTATTTGTCAGTTTTAAATAGCTACTGCCAAGAAATTTTATTCTCCCTGGGGTTTTCAGGGGTTTCAGGCAACACCCTCCAATCCAGGTCGTTTTTAATTCTACAAAATCAGTTTTAATTAGCTCTTTCCGTAGGATATTCGCAAGCATAACACAATTCTGTAAAGCCATGCTCATATGGCATAAGTTATGCAATCTTGCGATCAATGTTGGTGCGATCGCAGCGCTCCTTTCTATCCACTTTTAATTTTCAAAGACTTGATGACTATTCACACACCAGATAAATCCCTCGCATAAAGAATAACCAGCTTGAGTTGGACGAAGCCTCTTTATCCAGCAACGCCTAGGAAGACATTAGCAACCACGGAATCCTGCTTACTTAGGCATCATAGATCGGCTCTCTATCCAGCAACGCCTAGGAAGACATTAGCAACCACAGTTGCATTTCACACTTGACCCGGTTTACTGCCACTCTCTATCCAGCAACGCCTAGGAAGACATTAGCAACCCAGCGCTCTCAAACCCTTTCCCAGCGTAGTCTTCTCACATGGTTTTGGCGAAGGTCTTAAGGTGGTTCAAAATCAAGGTCTTAATTTCAAGTATAGACCCCACCTTCTTTGACTTAAAGCCGCTGTAAGCTTTTGCTGTGAAGGGTTTTAAGATTCTGGCAAACCGACTGGGAAATTTGCTTCCACTATGACTTGCCAGAAAATGAAGGATTTTGTGGATACCCACCCAGAGTTTGGCTACCCCAAACTCTGAGGGGCGGTTCAGTCACTGTGATGACAGCACTTACCAAGTAAGTACGACACCGAAGAAGAAGTCTCCGCCCTTATTACCAAAGAAGCTTTAGTAACAAGAGTCTAACCCTTATGCATGGGAGCGACCTGTGTCATACTTCATAGAGGGATTAACTCTACACGTATAACTTCCCCTTACTAACAGGAAAACCTATCTGCAAGGGCAGCTTAAGAAGGGTTACAGCAACTATGGTCGGAAAGAACTCACCTTGCGATGGTAAAACTCACCCATTTCCTCCACACAGAGGTTCCTTCAAACATGAAGAGGAGGCGCTATAAAAAATATTCTACTGTCAAGGTTCAGATTTGATCTATGCGATGTGCGGCTTCCGGTTATGGAACGCTGACATTGCGACAGCCTTGGCTTGATCAATAAATTGCCCCGTTGCTGGCTGATAGCCAAACTTAATCGCAATTTCCGTTTGTGCAGCTTTACCTCGAATGTAATCAGAGAGCCTGCTATAGCTCCAGTGGTGAATGTTGTTTTTGTATTGCTTCGTATAAGCCTCCTGCTTCGCCACATCACCTGGAAACTTTTCTTCTGCTGTAGCTTCGATCGCGCTCGTTAACCGTTCTCGCAATCCTTTCAACCTTGGCAGACCGATACTACCCGCCTGATATTCTTTCGCCAGTGCAACAACAGCTTTTGCAAGCAGGCGATCCAGATATTTCCCTTGCTCTGACTCCGAAATCTGACGCACTCGACCCTTCACCTGATCCTTATAACGTTGACGAGCATTCTGTCTCTGCTTGAGCCGATAAGCACTGAGCAGGGGGTAATCCTCTCCCAACAACTGACGAGTATTGCGACAAGTAATAAGCTTTCCTGTCGTTGTATCGATCACTACTGCGGTGACAGGTTCTTCACGGCTAAAGCCAAGACCGACAAGAATATTTGACTTTCCCTTATATAGCCGCCTTTGGGGGCGAGGAAAAGGGTTTTCAAGACGCTTGAGTTGGTTATGTAAGTTGTCACAATGCTTTTGCTGTTCCTTGTCCAACTCTTGTACTTTCTTCTGCTCCTCATAGCTCTTAATTAAGCGTTGCTTGTCCTTAACTGCCTCTGCGACCATAAGTACCGTTCCTTCAGCAGTAAGGCGATGATGATCAATTGCACAGTGGAGATAGAGTTCATATTGCTCCCACGGCTGTTGGTTCTGCTGTAGTTGCTGTTCTGAATTTGGCTTCTCGCTGTTTTGCGGGGCTTCACGATCGAATGCCTTGTCTTCTCGTTTTTTCCAGATTAAGGTTGCTGAACGAAGGAGAAATGGAGTGGCAGAGTACCGCTTTCGATCAGACTCAAATACCTCCTGATCCTTGAGGAATTGCTGAAAGAATGGCAGTTGACGGCGATCGCAACAAACCTCAAACACATACGTTCCTTCCATACCCTGGAAGTGGACAAAAATCCGCTCCTCAACTTTCTGAGTGATTGGGTGCTTTCGCTTTAACAAGCACCAGTTCAAATCAGTGTTGCTGTGAAACAATAAAGGGTAAGGTACATTTTTAGGTACCCTCAGCAGATTTGCTTGCCAGACTCGAAATTCGTTGTCATCAGCAGGAACCTGTTGAGTGGCTGTTTCCAAAGCTTGCAGAAACTTTTCGCCAGTTAGATCTCGCCCTTTCGGTAAAGAACCAGCCAACTGTACTTCCAACCGTTCAAGCTGTTTTTTTCGCTGATTAAACTTCTCGGTGAATCGTCTTCGATTTTCTCGTCGCTTGACAACCTTGTCATCATTCTTGATGATGTGAGCGATCGCACACTGACTGAGAAGATCCTTTCCTTCAAACTCAGTGTATTTCTCAAATAATGCATCAGTAAGCGTATCGGTAGTACCCTTAGCAGATTTTTTGGTTCCTTTTTTCGCTTTTTCCCCAGACTGCTGAGTCGAGTTTGCTGAAGTCTGTCTTCGCTGTTTTTCTCCTACAGGTTTTTGCTGGGGTCTCTTCTGCCCTACTGCATTGACTGTCTGTTTAGATTGATCTGCCTCAAACTCAGCTTTGACTACTTCAAGGATTTCATGTGCCTTGGCTTTCATTTGCTCCAATTCGCAGCCACACAGTTGAAGCAATTCAACATCGCTTTTGGCTATATCCAGCCAACGCTTGAGCCGATCTAACCGGGTCTGCAAACTTTGTCTCAGCGCCAGCCAACTATCATAGACTACTTCAGTTGTTAGCCAAGCTGAGCGGGCAAGCCGTTCAGGTAAGTTCTTGTAGGGCAAATTTGCTCTATGGTCGTTCCAAAGCTTCTTTAGTTCTTTTTCAGAAAGCTTACCACTCCGTTTCCAGACCTCAAAATCACTGTGTGCCGCAACTTCGACTCGCAGCGTTTCAATCAGATCTGAAACAATTACTGCTGACTCCCAGGTTTCCTGTTTTACTGTTTCGCTGGCATGAGCAAAAACTTCACCCTTCGTCTTTCTACTGACACTTCTTTCGCTTGGAATCACCCGCGCTCGAACTATAAAAATAGCCATAAATAATTTTCTGAATCAATGTGAACTTCAGCAGAGTCTCACCATATAGGCACAGAATCTCACCACATAGGCACAATTGAAATATCACCACATAGGCACAGAATCTCACCACATAGGCACAATTGAAAATATCATCACATAGGCACGGAGACTCTTTGAGAGGTGCTGTAAGGTTATTCTATTTCTGGTAGTGCTACACAAGTAATGATGCGTTGTAGTGATGGATGAAATACCAAAGGGCACCAATATGATTCTCTACGGATTTTGAAAATGACAAGGTTTTGCGAACCAGTCGAGAC